>BPIL01000007.1 GCA_026004095.1 Meiothermus sp. | reverse complement strand
TTTGCCCTTTTCAGCATGCGCTCGCCCAGCATCGCCCGCAACTACCTGCAGGTGCCGGTGGAGGAGCGGCTGGAGGACTGGCCCGACGCGCGCATCTGGGAGGAGCTCAACCGGCGGCTGGAGGGGGTGGCCCAGGTGGAGCCCGGCCCCCTGCTGGAAAAGAGCCTGACCCCCCTGCGCTCCATGGTGGTCACCCCCATGCAGCACGGGAGGTTTTTCCTGATGGGCGACGCCGCCCACATCGTCCCGCCCACCGGGGCCAAGGGGATGAACCTGGCGCTGTGCGACGCGGTGTTGCTGTACCGGGCCTTCAAGGCTTATTACCAGCAGAAAAACCCAGGCCCGCTCGAGGCCTACACCCCGGAGGCCCTGCGCCACGTCTGGCAGGCGGAACTCTTCTCCTACTTCATGACCACCCTGCTGCACACCCCCGCCGACCCCTTCGACGACGGGCTGCGCCAGGCCCACCTGCGCCACCTGGGCCAGAGCCCCCATCTGCAGCGCTTTCTGGCCGAGAACTACGTGGGCCTGCACACCAGCGGGCGCTACGCGGGGGTGCTGCGCGCCCCGGTGCGGGGGTAGAGGGCCTTGAGGTTTTGCCCTCGAGGCCGGTTTATCGTCTACAATATTGTTGACAATGTAGTTGACCCATGAGGAGGTGCGCGTGTCTACCGAACATCCACAACCTGCCAATCCTGCCCAGGAAGGGGTCTGGCCCTACTGCGACCTGGCCCACCTGGCCCACCTGGAACTCCTCACCCCGCGGCTGGAGGAGAGCCTGCGCTTCTTCACCGAGGTCATGGGCCTGACGGTGAGCGGCACGGAGGAAGCCTCGGTCTACCTGCGCGGCTGGGACGATTACGAGCACCACACCCTCAAGCTCACCGCCGCCAAGACCAGCGGCCTGGGGCACTTCGCCTTCCGCACGCGAAGCCCCGAAGCCCTGCAGCGGCGGGTGCGGCAACTGGAGGCCCTCGGCTGGGGCGGGGGCTGGACGGAGGGCGATGCCGGCCACGGCCCGGCCTACCGCTTCACCACCCCCGACGGCCACCCCATGGAACTCTACTACGAGACCCGCTGGTACACCCCCAGCGAGGCCACCCGGCCCGCCCTGAAAAACCAGGCCGCCCGCTTTCCGGGCAAGGGCGCCAACCTGCGCCGGCTGGATCACCTCAACCTGCTGGCCTCGGACGTGCGGGTCATGCGGGTGTTTATGGAGGAGGGCCTGGGCATGAAGGTGACCGAACAGATCATCTTCAGCGGGGGCGACGAGCAGGGGGTCTGGCTCACCTCCAACAACAAAACCTACGACATAGCCATCACCAAGGACCACCGGGGGGCCCGGGGGCGCTTCCACCACTGCACCTACGCGGTAGACAGCCGGGAGGAGGTCTTGCGGGCGGCGGACATCTGCCTCGAGCACGGGGTGTTCATCGAGACCGGGCCGCACAAGCACGCCATCCAGCAGACCTTTTTCCTCTACGTCTACGAGCCGGGGGGCAACCGCTTCGAGGTCGCCTGTCCGGGGGCCCGGCTGCTGCTGGCCCCGGACTGGAAGCCCATCGTCTGGAACGAGGAGGAGCGCAAGCGGGGCCAGGCCTGGGGTCTGCAGACCGTACCCACCTTCCACACCTACGGCACCCCGCCGGTCGAGAAGGAGTGATATGCCGGTAAGCGAGAAGGCCACCGAGACACAGACCGCTTATTACCGGGTGCGCCAGGCCATCCTGGCCGAGGAGCTTCTGCCGGGGCAGCGCCTGGTGGAGAAGGAGCTGGCCGAGCGCTTCGGGCTGGGGCGGGCCGCCATCCGCACCGCGCTGGCCCGCCTCGAGCAGGAGGGGCTGGTAAAAAGCGAGCCCTTCCGCGGGGCCACGGTGCGGGCCATTGACGAGGCCGAGGCGGTGGAGATCCTCGAGGCCAGAGCGGCCTTAGAGAGCCTGGCCGCCCGCTACGCGGCCCGCAAGGCCACGCCCGAGCAGGTGCGCCATCTGGAGGATATTCTTCAGCGGATGCAGGCCCGCTACGAGGCCGGCGACCTGCTGGGCATGTCGGAGCTTAATAGCGAACTGCACCAGCGCCTGCTGGAGATCGCCGGGCACCGCACCGCCGCCCGGCTCATCGAGAGCCTGCGGGCCCAGAACGTGCGCCACCAGTTCCGCACCATCCTGGTGCCGGGCCGCTCGAGGCGTTCGCTCGAGGAACACCGCCGCATCGTGCAGGCGGTGGCCGCCCACGACGAAGAAAAAGCCGCACAGGCCATGCTCGAGCACCTCAGCCAGGTGGCCGAAGCCCTTCGGCAGAGCGCGGCCCTGACCACACCCCAACCACCCAGCCCCATCCTGGAGGAAGCATGAGCGAACCCACCCCCATCCCTTCGCCCAGCGCAGGGCCCGCGAACTCGTGCGCGGGGCCTACGACCTGCACGTGCACATCGAGCCGGACGTGATCCGCCGCCGCATCAGCGACCTGGAACTGGCCCGCCGCTACAGCGAGCTGGGCCTGCGGGGCTTCGTGCTCAAGTCGCACTACACCCCCACCGCCGAGCGCGCCGCCGTGGTGCGCGCCGCGGTGCCGGGGGTGGAGGCCCTGGGGGCCATCGTGCTGAACCACGCGGTGGGCGGGCTGAACCCGGTGGCGGTGGAGATCGCCGCGCGGGGGGGTGCCCGCATCGTCTGGCTGCCCACCGTGGACGCGGCCAACGAGGCCCACGAGGCCGAACCCAAACCGGGGCGCAAGCTGCCCCTGTGGGCCCAGCTACAGCTCGAGCTGCGCGAAGCCGGCCTGCCGCTGCCGCCCATCGAGGTGCTGAACCCGGACGGAACCGTGCGCCCTGTGGTGCGGCAGGTCTTGCAGGTGATCGCCCGGCACGGCCTGATACTGGCCACAGGCCACCTCGGGCGCGACGAGATTATGGCGGTGGTGCAGGCCGCCCGCGAGGAGGGGGTGCAGCACATCGTTATCACCCACCCGGACTACCCCACCCAGAACCTCTCCTTTGAAGACCAGCAGGCCCTGGCCCGGCAGGGGGCCTACCTCGAGCGCTGCCTGGCCCCCATCGTTAGCGGGAAGGTCTCCTGGGAGCACACCTTCGAGGCCATCCGGGCCACCGGGCCGGCGCACTCGTTCTTGTCCACCGACCTCGGCCAGCCCCAGAACCCCCCGGTGGAGGACGGGCTGGCCCTGTTTGCCGACCGGCTGCTCGAGGCCGGCTTCAGCGAGGAAGAGGTGCGGGTTATGGCGGTGACCAACACCGTCCGGCTGGCCACGGGGGGGCGCGCATGAGCCGGAGCCTGCTGGTGATCAGCGCCCACGCCGCCGATTTCGTGTGGCGGGCCGGCGGGGCCATCGCCACCTTTGTCGCAGCCGGCGGGGTGGCGCGGGTGGTGGCCCTCAGCTACGGCGAGCGGGGCGAGTCGGGCGAGCTGTGGAAGGAGCCGGGCCAGACCGAGGAGAGGGTCAAGCAGATCCGCCACCGCGAGGCCAGCCAGGCCGCCGCCCTCCTGGGGGCCCGCTTCGAGTGCCTGGATCTGGGGGACTACCCCCTCGAGGTGGACAAGGCCGCGCTCGAGCGCCTCACCGCCATCATCGTGGAGACCGCCCCCGACCTGATCCTCACCCACGCCCAGCAGGATCCCTTCAACCCCGACCACCCGGTGGCCTACGCCGCCACCGAGCGGGCCCGTCAGCTCGCCAGCGGCTCGGGGGTGGCCAGCGCCTTCCGCACCGTGCGCCCGCCCGAGCTGCTGCTCTTCGAGCCGCACCAGCCCGAGCTGTGCGGCTTTGTGCCCAACGTCTTTCTGGACATCACCCCGGTCTGGGAGAAGAAGCAGCAGGCCATGGCGGTCTTCGCTTCGCAAAGCTACCTGCGCCAGTACTACAGCGAGCGGGCCGCCCACCGCGCCAACCACGCCCGGCGCATCGCCGGCTACAAAGACATCGAGCAGGCTGAGGCTTTTCAGCGGGTGCTGCCGCAGGTGGTGAGGTCGCTATGAGGCTCGAGGACTTACAGCGTTTCGCCGAGCTGGGGGTGGCCACCGTCTACGAGGCCTCCGGGCGGCAGGGCCTGGTGGATCTTCCGCTGCACCCCCTCACCCCCGGCAGCCGGGTGGCCGGGCCGGCCCGCACGGTGCTGTGCGCCCAGGGCGACAACCTGATGGTGCACGCGGTGATGGCCGTGGCCCAGCCGGGGGAGGTGCTGGTAATCGCCATGCCCGAGGCCCAGCCGGTGGCCCTGGTAGGGGAGCTGCTGGCCACCCAGGCCCTCCGGCGCGGCGTGGCCGGCATGCTGATCGACGCCGCGGTGCGCGATGCCGAGGAGCTGGGCCGGATGGGCCTGCCCATCTGGGCGCGCTACATCCGGGCCCGGGGGGCCGAGCGCAAAACCCTGGGCCGGCTGGGGGTGCCCCTCACCCTGGGCGGCACGACCATCCACAACGGCGACATCGTGGTGCTGGACGCCGACGGGGTGGTGGTGGTGGCCGCCCAGCGGGCCGAGGAAGTCCTGCAAGCAGCCCAGGCCAGGGCCCAGCGCGAGGCCGGTCTGCGCGAGCAGTTCGCGGCGGGGGTGCTGTCCATCGACCTCTACGGGCTGCGCTCCCAGGTGGAAGCAGAGCTGTCCAGGGCCATGGGAGCAAAGGAGGGGTAGTGCGCGAACCCTTTGTTGTCGCTGTGCTGGGCCTGGGGGAGGCCGGTTCGGCCATCGCCGCGGATCTGGTCGCCCTGGGGGTGCGGGTGCGGGGATACGACCCTATCCCCGAGCGCAGCGTGGCGGGCCTCGAGCGGGTGGGAAGCGAAATAGAGGCCGTTCAGGATGCTCAGGTGATCCTGAGCGTCAACTGGGCCCGGGTGGCCCTCGAGGTGGCCCAGACCGTGGCCCCGGCCCTCGGCCCAGGGCAGCTCTTCGCCGACCTCAACACCGCCGCCCCGGCCCTCAAACAGTCGCTGGCCGCGGTGCTGGCCCCCACCGGGGCCCTCTTCGCCGACGTGGCCTTGATGAGCCCGGTGCCGGGTAAGGGCCTGCGCACCCCGGCCCTGGTCTCGGGGCCGGGGGCGGCCCGCTTCGTTGCCACCATTGGGGCCCTGGGAATGCCGGTGGAGCCGGTGGGGCCGGAGGCAGGCGCCGCAGCCGCCCGCAAGCTGGTGCGCAGCGTGTTTTTCAAGGGGATGGCCGCCGCCGTGGGGGAGGCCCTCGAGGCCGCCCGCCGGCTCGGCTGCGAGCAGGAGACCTGGCAGAACATCGCCGAGACCCTGGCCGCCGCCGATGCCCGCCTGGTAGACCGGCTGGTCGAGGGCAGCCTGCGCCATGCGAGGCGCCGACGGGAGGAGATGGCCGCCGCAGCCGAGATGCTCAAAGCGCTGGGAATCACCCCCCACATGGCCCAGGCCACCGAGGCCTGGCTGGCCGGTCTGCTCGAGCAAACGCAGCAACGCCCGGTTGGATAGGCGGTCAACAGTGCTTTTTTAAGGGCCTGTTGTTACAATGGAATGGTGGAAACTGTAAAACTGGCAGGTTTGCTGTTGCTGGTGTTGAGTGCGGTGGAGGTAGCGCTCTGGCGGGTGCTGGCCCCGCGCAACCCAAACCTCAACAAAGCCTTCCCCATCCTGATGGTCAGCGCGGTGGGGGCGGCTGTGCTGGGGCTGCTGCTGTTTATCCTCGGTTAGCTGGGGTGTCCTTTCCCTTAGCCCAAACGCCGCTGGCTGTCGGGAGGCCAGGCGGGCGGGGCTTCCCATGCGGTGCGGGTTGATGACCGCGATTGACCGGGGTTTTGGTCGGGTGGTAGGCTAACCCGCAAGTATGGTGGGGGGGTGGTTTTTTAGCTAGGCCCACGGGAGATGCGATTCTCTCGTGGGCGGCCTGCGTGCCGCCCACCGTGTTTGGGTAGACTGGGCAAGGTTGCTTGGAGGTTACATGGATATCGAAGCCGCGCTGGAAGAGATTGGCAGCGCACCTAATCTGGAGCGCTTACAGAGCTTGAAGGTGCAGTACCTGGGCAAAAACGGCCGGGTGACCCAGGCCATGAAAACCCTGGGCCAGCTCCCCCCCGAGGAACGCAAGGAAAAGGGCCGGGTGCTGAATGAGTGGAAGCGGGCCCTCGAGGAGGCCCTGGCGGTGCGCGAAGCCCAGCTAAAGGAACAGGCCCTGCAGGCCCGGCTCGAGCAGGAAGCCCTGGATGTCTCGCTGCCGGGCTACGCTTTTCCTTCGGGGGGGCTGCACATCACCAGCCTGATTTTGCTCGAGCTGGTCAACATCTTTCGCAGGATGGGTTTCAGCGTGGTGGAGGGCCCCGAGGTGGAGAGCGAGTTCTTTAACTTCGACGCCCTGAACATGCCCGAGTGGCACCCTGCGCGGGACATGCAGGACACCTTCTGGGTTGATTTCGACCGTGCTGCAGAAGAAGCGTTTACCATCCAGGGCCCCTTCGGCGAGGAGGTAAACGGGCTGGGTGGGGCGGTGCTGCGCACCCATACCTCGGGGATGCAGATCCGCTACATGATCCAGCACACCCCGCCGTTCAGAATTGTGGTGCCGGGGCGGGTGTTCCGCTACGAACAGACCGACGCCTCGCACGAGGCCATGTTTCACCAGCTCGAGGGCCTGGTGGTGGGGCCCAGCATCACCATGGCCGACCTCAAGGGGGCCATCAGCGAGCTGGCCCGGGGGCTTTTTGGCAAGGAGGGCAAGGCCCGCTTTCAGCCCACCTTTTTCCCTTTTGTGGAGCCAGGGGTGCAGTTTGCCATGTGGTGGCCTGAGCGTCAGAAGTGGCTCGAGCTGGGCGGGGCCGGCATGGTACACCCCTACCTGTTCAAGGCGGTGGACGACTACCGCGAGCGGCAGGGCCTGCCCAGGGCCTACCAGGGCATGACCGGCTGGGCCTTCGGAATGGGGGTCGAGCGGCTGGCCTTGCTGCGCTACGGTATCCCCGATATCCGCTACTTTTACCAGAACCGGCTGAGCTTTTTGCGGCAGTTTAGAGGCTAGTGGGGTTTGCAGATGAAAATTGTCTATAGCTGGCTCAAAGAATTTCTGCCCGATGCGCCCAGCAGCGAGCGCCTGGAAGAGCTTCTGGCCGGACTGGGCCTCGAGACCGAGTCCATCACCCGGCTGGCCCCGCCGCCCAGCGGGGTGGTGTTTGGCCGGGTGTTGCAGGTCGAGCCCCTCGAGGGCAAGGAGGTGCGCCGGCTTGTGGTGGACATTGGGCAGGAGGTGCAGGTGATCTCCGGTGCGCCCAACGCCAAAGCGGGCATGGGGGTGGCCCTGGCCCTGCCGGGTACGCTGCTGCCCGATGGGAGCGAGCTGCGGGTGCGCACCATTGCCGGCCTCGAGTCCTACGGTATGGCCCTTTCGCCCAAGGAGCTGGGGGTGGGCGATTATGCCGGGGGGCTGCTCGAGTTTGCACCCGAGGCCCTGCCGCCCGGTACCCCCCTGGCCGAGGCCTGGGGCCCCGACGAGGTGATCGAGGTCGAGATCACCCCCAACCGCCCCGACTGGCTCTCGGTCTACGGGGTGGCCCGCGACCTGGCCGCCCTGGGCCTGAGCCTGGTGCGGCCCAGCCCCAAGCCCCAGACCACGCCCCTACCGCTGCCGTTTGGGGTCTGGATCGAAGACCCCGAGGGCTGCGACCGCTTTACCCTGTCCTATGCGCGGGGGGTGCGGGTGGGGCCCAGCCCGCTCTGGGTGCAGCGCCGCCTGTATGCCGCGGGGATGCGGCCCATCTCCAACGTGGTAGACGCTACCAACTACGCCATGCTCGAGCTGGGCAACCCCATGCACGCCTACGACGCCGCCTTCATTCGGGAGGGGCTGGTGGTGCGCCGGGCTCAGAAGGGCGAAAAACTGGTCACCCTGGACGGGCAGGAGCGCACCCTGGACGAGCGCGACCTGCTAATTGCGGTCAAGGACGGCCCACAGACCCGCCCCGCCGGGCTGGCCGGGGTGATGGGGGGTCTCGAGGACGAGATCCGCGAAACCACCAGCGCGGTGGCCCTCGAGGTGGCCCACTTCGACCCGGTGCGGGTGCGCCGCACCGCCCGGCGGCTGGGCCTCAAGACCGAGGCCTCCTACCGCTTTGAGCGCGGGGTGGACAAAGACGGGCAGCTTCTGGCCGCCGATCGCTTTATGGAGCTTTTGCAGGCCTGGGGCGGCCCTGGGGTGCAGGTAGCCCAGGATCGGCTCGACCTCAACCACACCCGGCCCCACCCGCCCATCGCCTTCCGGCCCGCCTACACCTCGAGGCTGGTTGGGCTCGAGTACCCCGAGGCCACCCAGGCCGAGGTGCTCCGCCGCCTGGGCTGCACTGTGGAGCCCACCGATCAGGCCGGCGTCTGGGCTGTGACCCCGCCCAGCCACCGGGTAGACCTGAACATCGAGGAAGACCTGGTGGAGGAGGTGGCCCGTGTGGTGGGCTACGAGCAGATTCCCACCACCCTGCCCAGCTTCTTCCCCCACCCCGACAACCTGGGCGTGGAGGCGCCCTACGAGGCCAACGAGCGGCTCAAGCAGGTGATGGCCGGGCTGGGCTTCCAGGAGGTGCTGAACTACTCCTGGTCTTCCCCCGAGGAATGCGCCCTGATGCGGGCGCCGGCCCCCACGGTGTTCATGCAGAACCCCCAGACCCCCGAGCGCACCGCCCTGCGCACAGCCCTCTACCCCGGCCTGCTCAGGAACCTGCAAACCGCCCTGGCCCAGGGAGAGGAGGGGCCTTTTCTGCTCTTCGAGGTGGGTAAGGTCTTCAGGCAGGTCGAATCCCTGCACCTGGCGGCTTTGCTGTGTGGCGACCCGGTTCCGGGGCTGTGGCAAAAGGGCCTGGGAGGCGGCTTTTTTGCCCTCAAGGGGCTCCTCGAGGCGGCTGCACGTAACCTGGGGAGCCGCGTGCGGGTCGAAAAAGAGACTGTGCCCTACCTGCACCCCGGCATCAGCGGTGCGGTCTGGTGGAACGAGCAAAAGGTGGGGCAGATCGGCGCGCTGCACCCGGCCATTGCTGCTCTTCTAGAGCTGCCGCAGGTGTTCCTGTTCGAACTGACCCTCCCCCTCAGCAAGGGTTCGGGAGGTTTTGTGGATATTGCCAGGTACCCGGCTTCTATGCGCGACCTGGCCGTGGTGGTACCGGACGCCACCCCCTATGCCGAGGTCGAGCGGCTGATTCGTGCGGGCGCTGGGGAGCACCTGGAAAAGCTCGAGCTCTTCGATGTGTACCGGGGCAAGCCCCTCGAGCAAGGGCAGAAAAGCCTGGCCTTCCACCTTACCTTCCGCCACCCCGAGCGCACCCTGACCGACCCGGAGACCGATGGGTTTATGCAAAATATCATCGCCGCGCTCGAGCAAAAAGGTTTTGCTATTCGCCGTTGAGGCTCATACCCGGGTGCCCTCGCCGCCCCAGCTCGAGTAGGCATAAAACCGGCCCCGCTCCCCCCGGATATAGTCCATGAGGGGCTCCAGCAGGGGCCGGTGTTCGTCGAGCTTGACCGCGACCTCCTCGGCCGTAAAAAAGCGGGCCTCCACAATGTGCCCATCGGGGTCTTTGGGGTTGAGCAGGCCCTGGTAGTCGGCGCGGAAGGCCATGGCGATGGTGCGCTCGCTCTTGCGGGCATCCTCCACCTGCACCACGTAGGCCAGGTGCTGGATGGCCTTGATGCGCAGGCCGGTTTCTTCCTGTACCTCGCGCACGATGGCGGCCAGCACGGTTTCCCCCGCCTCGACCATTCCCCCCGGCAGGGTGTAGCGCACCCGTCCGCGGCGGCTCCAGTCGTTGGCGACCAGCAAAACCCGCCCCTGTTTGTCCATCAGGATGGCGGCCGCCACCAATAGGTCACGCCGTAACCCGTGCATACCGACCACCTGCGCCTAGGCGGTCTTGGATGCGGTGGACAAAGCCTCGAGCTGCCGTTCCTGATCGGCTTTGCGCAGGGCCTCATGCAGCTTGGAGAGGTTGCCGGCCAGCACCCCTTCCAGGTCGTGGGTGGTGAAGCCGATGCGGTGGTCGGTCACGCGCGACTGGGGGAAGTTGTAGGTGCGGATCTTCTCCGAGCGCTCGCCCGCCCCAATCTGGGCCAGGCGGTCTTCCCGGCGGCGGGCGGCTTCCTCAGCCCGCTTCATCTCCAGGAGGCGCGAACGCAGGATGGAGAGGGCTTTTTCTTTGTTTTTGATCTGGCTGCGCGACTCCATGCAGGAGACGATCATGCCGGTGGGCTTGTGCAGAACCTGTACCGCCGAGTCGGTGGTGTTGACCCCCTGCCCCCCCGGCCCCGAGGCCCGCGAGACGGTGATCTCGAGGTCGGCGGGGTCGATCTGGACATCCACCTCCTCGGCCTCCGGCATCACCGCCACGGTGGCGGTGGAGGTGTGGATGCGGCCCTGGGTCTCGGTGGCGGGCACCCGCTGCACCCGGTGCACCCCGGCCTCGTACTTCAGGTAGCCATAGGCCCCCGGCCCGCTCACCTCGAAGACCACCTTAGAAACCCCCCCCAGGTCGGTGAGCGAGGTGTCCAGGACTTCGACCCGGTAGCCGCCCTGCCGGGCGTACTCCATGATCATGTCGCGCAGCTCGGCAGCGAACAGCGCGGCCTCCTCGCCCCCGGTGCCGGCCCGGATCTCCACGATGGCGTTCTTCTCGTCGAGGGGGTCTTTGGGCAGCAGCAGCAGCTCGAGCTCGGCTTCCAGCTCGCGGATGCGGGGCTCGAGGGCCGCGATGTCGGCCCGGGCCATCTCGCCCAGCTCGGGGTCGGACTGCAGTTCGCGGGCCTCCGCCAGGTGGGTCAGAGCCTCTTTGTAGCTACGGATGGTCTCAACCAGGTGGCCCATCTCGGCGTAGCGCTTGCTGATGCGCTGATACTCGCTTTGATTGGCGAGCACCGCTGGGTCGGCCAGTTGGCGCTCGAGCGCCTGGTACTCGGCTTCTAAGGACTCAAGTTTCTCCAGCATACACGGTCACTATCTACCAGAATAGCAGCGGAAGCGTGGGCGCGGGTAGGCGCGCGCTTGCTTTGTGGGTTAGGCGGACGCTTCGCCGTCTTTGGGTTTGAGGCGGATGGGGCTTTGTTTGCGGGGGTCTTTGCCCACCTTGTCCTGGTAAAAGGCCCGGATCTGCTCGAAGTCGGCCTCGAGGTCGCCCGTGGGGGTGAGGTAGCCGCCCACCCCCACCTCTTTCTTGCGGTAGTCAATGTAGGCCAGGGCGATGGGCACGCGGGCTTTGAGGGCCATGTAATAGAACCCGCTTTTCCAGTAGGGGGCGCGGCTGCGGGTGCCCTCGGCGGCCACCACCACCCACAGGTTCTCGTGCTGCTCGAAGATGCGCGCCACCTGGCCCACAAAATCGCCGCCTGCCTTGGCCCGATCTACCGGGATGCCCCCCAGCCACTTCATCACCACGCCCAGCACCGGTGGAAACAGCTCTTTCTTGCCCACCCAGCGAAAGCGGGTGCCCGAGGCCATGCCCCACAGCAAGGCATATAGAAAGTCCCAGTTGGAGGTGTGGGGGTAGCCCACCAGCACGAACTTCTGGCCGGGGGGCGGGGCCATCACGGCCGTCCAGCCCAGCCGTTGCAAGGCCCATACCCCCAGACGCTGCCAGGGCGTCCGGGGCCTAATCGCATTGGGATGCACCATTTTCACTTGTATACCACACCCGGCCGGGATATCCTCAGGGAATGAACGATGATCTGCGGATTTTCTACGGCTGGGTGCAGCGTTCCCGCGAAGTCCTTTTTAGCTACTGTGAATCACTGCCGCCGGAAATTTACGTTCAAGAGCGCTCCGAATTCGGCTTCGGTAGCATCCGCAACCTGCACGTCCATGTGGCCGACTGCTACCTATGGTGGGTAGGGGCGGTTGGGATGGGTCGTCCTGCGAGAGGCCTTGAAGGGGCCGACTTTCCAGACGTCGCCGCGGTGCGCAAAGCGTTTGCAGAGGTGGATCGACTGGTAGAGGAAGCCTTGGGTTCCTTTGACCGGCTGGATGAGGTCTATCTCTGGACGCATCCTCGCAGAGGCTGGAAGGCCCACGTGAGCCAGCGCTGGTTGCTCATGCACCCCATCACCCATGAGTTTCACCACAAGGGGCAGCTGGTCGCACTGGGACGGGTGCTGGGTCACCCAGTTCCGAGCAGCTACGACACCGATCTGGTCAATCCTTCGCCTTTCCCAGCGACTTGAGCAATTCCTGGGCTTCTTGCAGCTTGGCCTGGATTTCCTCCAGCCGACCCTGGCGCTCGAGGGGAGGGTTTTCGCGCTCCTGGAAGCTCTTGCGCATCTCGTCCATGCTATTCACGATGATGCCCACCAGCAGGTTCAAAAACACCAGGGTGCCCAGCAGGACAAACGAGACCATGTACATCACCGCGACCAGCGGCTGGGCCTGGGGCTGGACACACAGGGCCGGGTCGGGCAGCTCGAAGCGCTCGCAGCCAAAGTACTGGACGCGCAGCACATCCACCCAGCCTTCCAGGGTCAGGATGCTGAAGAGGGTGAGTAGCGCGGTGTGCAGGTTGCCGAAGTGGAAGGGGTCGTTGGCCCCGAACAAAAACACCCCGGCCACCGCGTAGACGTAGAGCAAAAGCAGCATCAGCAGCAGCACGTAGCCGATGGAGGGGATGCTGCGCAATAGCGCGCCCAAAATAATTTGCAGGTCGGGGAGGGTGCGGATGAGGCGCAGCACCCGCAGGAGCCGCAGCAGGCGGGCTGCCACCGCGTAGGCCCCCAGCCCCGGCAGCAGGCTCCCCACCACGATCAAAAAATCGAAGACGTTCCAGCCGTCGAGGAAATAGCGCAGCGGCCGGGGCCACAGCGCCCCCATGCGCAGCAGCACCTCGAGGGCAAAGATAGCCAGCACCAGGTTGTTGAGCAGGTGGAGGGCGGGGCCGTAGCGCGCCATGAGGGATGGGTAGGTCTCGAGGCCCACCAGTATGGCGGCCAACACGATAACAGCGGTAATAAATCGGTTGAAGGCGGCCGATGCCACCAGACGACCCAGGGGATTGGGTGTAGAGGCACTCACAGGCCCAAGTATAGGCCCTGCCAAGCCCCTGACCGGGCGTGCAGGCTGATACACTGGAATGGTGAACCGGGCCCAGGATTGGTTGGAACAGGCAGAGTACAACCTGCGCCATGCCCAGGCCTCCTTGGGGCTTGGTGATTATGCCTGGGCCTGCTTTGCGGCCCAGCAGGCTGCCTCGGCGGCCCTTAAAGGGCTGCATCTGGCACACGGGCAGGTGGCCTGGGGTCACTCCATTCTGGATCTTCTGACCACACTTCCGGCCAACCTCAACGTCCCCGATGATCTGGTAGATGCAGGCAAAATTCTGGACAAGTACTACATTCCCACCCGCTACCCCGATGCCCACCCCGCAGGGCCGGCGGCGCAGGTGCTGGAATTTGCCAGGAGCCATGTATGACCCAGGTGTTTCGCTTTGACCGCGAGGCCCGCTTGCAGGAGATTCTCAGGGCAGCCCGGATGCTGGGGGAGCGTCCGGAGGTTCTGGCGGTGGTGCTCTTTGGTTCCTTGGCCCGGCAGGGCCCGCGAGGGGCCACGGCCATGAGCGATGCGGATATCCTGATTTTGCTTTCGGACACACCCCTGTCTTTTGGAGCACGCTTGGTGGACTACCGGCTTCCGGGGGTCAGGGGGCTCGAGGTCTTTCCCTACACCTGGGACGAGGCCCTGGCCCTGGGCCGTGATGGGCTTGGCCCCATTCGCCCCGCCCTCGAGGAGGGTCTCTGCCTTTTCGAACGGGTGGGGGCATGGGCCAGGTTTCGAGAGGGAAACGAATCTTTTTTAGGCCAGGGCGCTAAAGGCTAGCTCAGGTGCAAATTGGGTTGCTCCGCGATCAGACCATCGATTGAGTGCCGAGAGCGCGAAAATTTGAAGGTTAGCGGGAGCTGTTGGGCTTTTGGGGTGTACTAACCCTGGTAGATTACCTCGGTCTTCCACCGGCCCGCAGGCTGGGCGTGCAGCTCCCAGAACTTTTCGGCGATTAGGTCGGGGTCGAAGGGGGTGTTGCGCCGGATCGGGCCGTCGATGGTCACGGTAGCGGCATGGATGCCTTCCCGGTAGAGCTCTTTGCTCAGGGCGCCCACCAGGGCCCGCAGGGCGGCTTTGCCAATGGAGAGCGCGGCCTGGTCGGGCTGGGGGTTTAGGGCCAGGCCATCCCCGGTAAAGAGCAGGGTGCCCTGGCGGCGCGAGAGCATGCCGGGGATGACCAGTTGGGCTGCTAGCAAAGCCCCGTAAAGGTTGACCTGGAGGGTTTGCTCGAGGGCCTCCCGGCTCAGCTCCGAGGCCCGGCAGCCCTGGGCGGCATAGGCGTTGTAGATCAATACCTCGATGGGGCCGAGCGCTTTTTCGGCCTCGCGGATGGCGGAGATGAGCTGGGGGGTGCGGGCTACATCGGCGGGAAAGGCTTGAACCGTGCAGCCATCGAGTTCCAGCGCCCCTGCGTAGTTTTCCAGGCTGGCCGCGCTGCGGGCAATCAGGCCCAGCCGGTACCCTTCCTGGCCGAAGCGCCGGGCCACCGAGAGCCCAAGCCCCCGCCCCATCCCGATCACCAGGCAGGCTTTAGGCTTCATACCGCGCATGGTAACATCAAGAATGCTGTTTATGGCCTTATGTAACGTGGGCCAGCTAGAACCGAAAGCGGGTTGAGTTATGTATAGAGTGGTGATTGTGGGCCGCCCCAATGTGGGTAAGTCGAGCCTGTTCAACAAGCTTTTGGGACTGCGCCCCGCCCCGGAGAAAGCCACCAAGGCTGGGAGCCAGTTTGCGGTGGTGGCCGATGTGCCGGGGGTGACCCGCGACCTCAAAGAGGGTGTGGTGGAAAGCGAGCAGGGCCGCTTCAAGCTGGTGGATACCGGCGGCTTGTGGTCGGGGGATGTGTGGGAGAAGAAAATCAAGCAAAAAGTGGAGCGCGCCATCCAGGACGCCGACCTGGTGTTGTTTGCGGTGGATGGGCGTAGCGATATCGTTACCGCCGACCTCGAGGTCGCAGACTTTTTGCGCCGCCAGGGCAAGCCGGTGTTGCTGGTAGCCACCAAGATAGACGACCCCAAGCACGAGGCCTACCTGGGGAGTTTCTATGCCCTGGGTTTTGGCGAGCCCGTCCCCACCAGCGCGGCCCACAGCCGGGGCTTCGATGAGCTGCTGGAGCGCATCTGGGCCCTGCTACCCATCCGCCAGGGGGAGAGCGAGCCCGAGGTCGTACCCATCCGGCTGGCCATCGTGGGTCGGCCCAATGCGGGCAAGTCCAGCCTACTCAACGCCATCCTGGGCGAGGAACGGGTGATCGTCTCGGAGATACCCGGCACCACCCGCGACTCCATTGATGTCGAGTTCGACTACGGGGGTAGCCGGTTCTTGCTGGTCGACACCGCCGGCATCCGCAAGCGGCCCGAGACCGGGGTGGAGGAACAGGCCATCATGCGGGCCCACCAGGCCATCCGCGACGCCGATGTGGTGCTGCTGGTGATAGACCCCAAGGAGCTGGGCGACCACGAGCTTAAGCTAGCCAACGAGGCCCTCGAGGCCGGCAAGCCGGTTATCCTGACCATCACCAAATGGGATCTGATCGAGACCAAGGAAGAGGCCAGGCGGGTGCGGGCCGACCTGGCCCTCAAACTCTCGCACGTCCAGCACCTGCCCCTTCTGTATGTCTCCTCGGTGACCAAGCAGAACCTGCACAAGCTTCTTTCCGAGGCCGCCCGGCTCTATGAGCTGGCCCGGGTGCGCTTCGAGACCGCCGAGCTCAACCGCTGGCTCTCGGTCTGGAGCACCCAGACCCTGCTCCCCAACTTTAAGGGCAAACCCCTCAAGCTCTTTTTCCTCACCCAGCCCGAGGTAGCCCCCCCCACCTTTGTCTTCTTTTGCAACCACCCCGAGTTTGTCACGCGGGCTTTCGAGGGTTTTTTGCGCAACCGCATCGGCGAAGACCTGGGTTTGCGCGAGATTCCCTTCCGGATGGTCTTCCGCGGGCGCCGGGAGCAGCCGGGCAAGGGGGCAGGGGAGAGGGGGTAGGCGCTTGGGGCTCAGTTCCCCGCGCTGGCCAAGAGCCGTCCGCTGGTATCCACGAACTCTACCCTGGTGAAGCGCCCGGGCACCTCGAGCATCACGAAGGGGCTGGTCAGGGCCTGGGTCAGGATGGCCCCTGGTGCGGGGCTCACCAGGCGCAGGGTGACCCGCAGGGTGCTGCCCGAAAGCTGGCTGCTCACGTACTGCAGGCCATAGCCGCCGGTGGGTTTCTGGCCCCAGAAGAAGGCCACCACCCGCTTCTGGCTGAAATCGACCGATGGGGTGGCGGGCTGGGGAATCTGGTTGCCGGTGGCCAGCCGCCAGACGCTAAGGAGCTGCTCGGTGCTGCTAACCAGGAAAGCGGTGGGGTCTGCGGCGGTGTAGGCCGACTGGCTGCCCTGCCGCAGGACGCGGGGGCTGGGGCTGGGGGTGGGGGGCATAAGGGTGAGCTCCGTCTCGAGGCCGTACTGCACGGCCAGGGCCGCCACCCGGCTCTGGCTGGGGGCGGGGGTGTAGCGGTTGGGCTCGAGGGCCGGTTGGATCTCGTACAGCACCACCGGGCGGCCCCCGCGGCGGGCCAGGATTTCCCGCAGCACCACCGCGTTCTCGGCCTCGGACAGTTCTCCGAAGCGGGGCGTGCCGGGCCGGTTCTCTACAACCTGTGCGCTACTGCTGGTGAAACTATTTCCCAGCCTCGACCAGTCCCCATCAAACAGCCAGGCGCTTTGCACATTGCGGCTGGCCCGCACCACAAACTGCAAACCCGGAAAGGTGCGGCTGGTCTGGGCTATACGGGGCTGCGCCGGCCCAATTTCGCGGTAGAGGGCCTCGCCATCCACCAGCAAGGCCTCCGGCACGGCCAGGGGGCTGCTGGAGGCGCCTCTGGCAAGGGCCAGCGTGCGCCCGCCGAGCTGCACCGCCTGGGGTTCGCCGTAAAAGTACGTCCAGCGCTCGGTGTTCTCGGGGAACAGTATCTGAATTTCGGTGGCCCGGTAGGTAGGCTGACCCGGCTCGGGGATGCAGCCGGCCAGGGCCAACAGGACAAGACCCAGCCATGGTTTCATACCCCCATATTAGCGGCTTCGGGTGAGGGGCTGGGCTTGAGTAAAACTTTCCTCAAAAGCTGGGCCGACCGATGATGAGACTCCACTACCGCAGGGCCCTGGGGTCGAGGGCGTCGCGCAACGCATCGCCCAGCAGGTTGAAGCCCAGGGCCACGAACATAATAGCCAGCCCTGGAAAGGTTGCTACGTGCGGGGCTGTGGCCAGGTATTCACGCCCCCGGGCCAGCATCAGCCCCCATTCCGGTTCGGGGGGACGCGCCCCCAGGCCCAGAAAGCCCAGTCCAGCGGCAAACAAAATGGCCACCGCCATCTGTAGGCTCGACTGCACGATGATGGGGGAGAGGGCGTTGGGCAGAATGTGCCGGAGCATGATGCGCAGGTCACGACTACCCAGGGCGCGGCTGGCCTCCACAAACTCCCGATCGCGCAAGGCCAGCACCGAGCCCCGCACCAGCCGGGCGTATACCGGAATGGCCGCGATACCCACTGCAATCATCACATTGGTCAGGCCGGTGCCCAGGGTGGCCACCAGCACGATGGCCAGCAGGATGCCGGGAAAGGAGAGCATCACCTCTACAATGCGCTGGGTGATCAGGTCGAAGGTGCCGCCAAAGTAGCCGGAAAAAAGCCCCACCGGAACCCCTACCAAAAGACCAATGGTCACTGCGATAAGCCCGATGGAGAGCGAGATCCAGGCCCCATGGGCCAGCCGGCTCAGGATATCGCGGCCCTGTTCATCGGCCCCCAGCAGATAAAACTTAACCGGGCCGTCCACCCCGAACAGGTGCAGGTCACTGCGCAGCAGGCCGCCCCACCAGACCCAGGGCTCACCGCGCACGAAGAATCGGATGGGATACAGTTCCTGTCCCACCTCGAGCTGGCCTAGTGGGGTACGGCTGACCTCGCGCACCCAGAGGCCGGGTTGACCATCCGGGCCGCGCAGCTCCACACGCATGGGGGGAACATAGGTGCCGCGTAGGTTTTGCTCAACCGGGCTGTATGGTGAGATGAAAGGTGCGAAAGCTGCTACCAGCACAAAAACACCGATAAAAACAAACCCCGTGATGGCTAGAGGGTTCCGAAGCAGGCGCCGCCGCCAGCGGGGTGGTTCGCGTCTGGTTGGGGTGGAGGTATTCGCCACTGGTTTAGTCATAGCGGATCCTCGGGTCAATGGCGCCGTACAGCAGGTCTACTATCAGGTTAATCAGGATAAAGGCCACCGCGATCAGGAGCACAGCCCCCTGGACAACCGGGTAGTCTCGAGCCAGAATCGAACCCACCAGCAACTGTCCAATGCCCGGCCAGGCAAACACCGTTTCGGTAATCACCGCACCTTCTAAAAGCCCACCAAATTGCAACCCAGCAATGGTAACCACCGGAATCAGAGCGTTGCGCAGGGCATGCTTGAAAATTACCACCCGACCCGCCACCCCTTTGGCCCGCGCTGTGCGGATGTAGTCCTGCGAGAGCACCTCCAGCATGGCGCTGCGGGTCATGCGGGCCAGAATGGCGGCGGTGCCGATGCCCAGGGTGATGGCGGGGAGGATTAGGTGGTGCAAAGTGCCTGTACCGGCCACCGGAAACCAGCCGAGCTGCACCGAGAAAATCAGAATAGCCATCAGGCCAAACCAAAAGACCGGCATTGAGACCCCAATCAAGGCCCCCAGCATGGCGAGCAGATCGAAGATGGTGCCGGGGCGGATGGCGGCGATGATGCCCGCCGGTATGCCAATCAAGAGCGCAACCAGCATGGCCCCCAGGGTGAGCCGGAGGGTGTTGGGGAAATACTGGCTGAGTTCGTAGGTCACGGGTTTGCGGGTACGCACCGACTCGCCCAGGTCGCCGCGCAGCACATTCAGGGTGTAAAGCCCAAGCTGGGTGTACCAGGGCTGATCCAGGCCAAAGCGCTGGCGGATGTCGGCCAGGGTCTCAGGGGTGGCGAACTCGCCGGCCAGGAGCTGGGCGGGGTCGCCGGGGGCCAGTCTCACCATCAAAAACACAGCCAACAAAACCCCCAACAAAGTGGGAATGACCGTGAGTAGGCGGCGAAGAACGTACGTGGTCATGTAATCGATTCTCGCTTAGTTTGGCGCGCGCTGTTTGCTGTTGGATATCCTACCCAAGGGCTGTTCGCCCTGCAAGAAGAATCCCGCCACAGCCCTTTGTGGCGGGATCGGCTTACATATCTTTCAGCGCTGGCTTGAAGTCCGGAAGCTGGCCTGGGTAGCAATAAGGCGCTCGATGGGGTGTACGATAAAGCCCTGCACCTCGCGACGGATGGCCGTGACCTGCTGTTCAGAGTGCAGGAAGGCCCAGGGGGCATCGTTGTAGATGATCTGCATGGCTGTTCTGTAGAGCTGTTGCCGGGCCTGAGGGTTGGTGGCAACCCGGGCCTGCTCGAGGATGCGATCCAGGCGGGGGTTGGAGTAGAAACCCCGGTTAAAGCCGTTGGGGGCCTGTTGAGAGGAGTGGAAGAGGCCAAACAGGCCGTAGTCAGCGTCGCCCGTTACCGTGCCCCAGCCCAGCATAGCCATCTGGAACTCGTTGCGGTCGCGCGGCTGGTTGCTGGCAGCCAGGTAGGCGCCCCACTCGAGGGTCTGGATCTGGGCCTGTACCCCCACGGCCCGGAGCTGGCTCTGCACCGCTTCAGCTACGCGTATGTCTTGCAGGTAACGTCCGTTGGGGCTGTGTATGGTAAAGCGCAGGGGGTTTTGGGCATTGTAGCCGGCCTGGGCCAGCAGTTGCCGTGCCAGGTTGGGGTTGTACTCGTAGCTGCCAATCTTGGTGTATCCAAAGATACCGGGGCTGATGGGGGCATCGGAGGCCCGGCCAAAGCCGCCCAGCACAAACTTCACAATCTCTTCCTTGTTGATGGCATGGTTGATGGCTTTGCGCACCCGCACATCATCGAAGGGCTTTTTGGCCTGGTTGAAGTAGAAGAAGATGGTGCGCACGCTCGGGGTGTTGACCACCTCGATCTCGGGGCGGGCGCTCAGGCGCTGCACGTCCTGGGGTGGCACCCGCACGGCCACGTGGGCCTGCCCGGTCTCGACCAGGGCCATCCGGGTGGTGGCCTCCGGTACAGCCAGGAAGCGCAGGCGCTCGATAGCCGGTTTTTTGCCCCAGTAATCCTCGTTGCGTACCAGCTCCACAAACTGCCCTTTCTGCCAGCGGTCAAACTTGTAGGGGCCGGTGCCCACCGGGTTGTCGCGGTAGCCTGCGCCCAAACGCCGAATGGCGGTCGGGCTTTGGATGCCGGTGGAGCCGTGGGAGAGGTGTGCCAGTACCGGGGCGAAGGGCTCGGGCATGCGCAGGCGCAGGGTGTGACTATCCACCACTTCAAAAGCGCTAACCCGACCCCGCAGCAGGAAGGCAAACGAGGAGGCCAGCTCGGGGGAGATCAGGCGCTCGAGGTTGAACTTTACGGCTTCGGCGTTGAAATCGGTGCCGTCGTGGAATTTGATGCCTTTGCGAAGGAACAGGGTTAGCGTTTTGCGGTCGCTGCTAAAGCTATAGCGCTCGACCAGCAGGGGCACAATTTTGCCGTCAGGGGTGTACTCAAACAGGGTCTCCACCACATGGCTCACCACCGTTCCCGAAGGCGAGTCGGTGGCCAGGGGGGCATCCAGCGAGGTGGGGTCGGTGCCCTGGGCAATTATCAGGGTGCGGGTCTGGGCCAGAGCCCAGGATAACAAGAGGGCCAACCCTAAGGTGAGCCAGAACCGGATTCGCATGTTTATTCCTCCTTTGCAGTCGCTGCCTGCAACGTCGGCCCACAGGACTTGGCAAGGTTCCAAAGAAAGGGAACTGCTCTGGCATCCGAGTTGCAGGTAAACGCTGCTTGTAAGACGAGGTTAGCATAAGGAAAAGAGGGGGCCCGATCTTGCAGCTTGGCTTACATTCTTAAGCCCGGCTCATCCATCTGGTCGAGGTGTTGCTACCATTTAGAGGAGGGGTTTTATGGGGGAATTACAGCAGATCGAGGCCGTGCCCATCCAACCCACTGAGCGCTACAGCGAGGCCGCTTTCTGGCGCAAACTGCGCTGGTTCGCCCGCAAAGCAGGCCGCGAGGTGGTGGAAAAAGCGCTCTGGCTGTACTACACCCTAAAGCGCCCGGAGACCCCGGCCTGGGCCAAGCGCACCATTGTGGGGGCGCTGGCTTACTTCCTTCTGCCCTTCGATCTGGTGGCCGATCTGGCCCCGCTGGTGGGCTTTACCGACGATTTGAGCGTTCTGCTGGCGGCCATCGCTACGGTAGCCGCCCACATTACCCCTGCGATCAAGGAAGAGGCCCGGCGCAAGGCGGATGAGTGGTTTGGCGAGCCGTCGCCCAGCTAGCCATAAGCCCCGGGCCAGGGGCCAGGGGTTTGGTCGGGGATCTCCATTAGCTGGGTCTCGGTTCTGTAGAGCCGCATACCCCTGGCCTGGTAGTTAGCCAGGGCGGCTGGGCTATCCAGGGAGCAGGTATGCACCCAGACCCTTTTCGCCCCCAACCGCCAGGCTTCCTCGAGCGCACAGGTTAGCAAGTGGCCCCCCAGCCCCATCCCGCTAAACTGCGGCAGTAGACCGAAATACACGATCTGCACCTGGCTGTCCGGTTGTACCTCGAGCTGAAAGTAACCCGCTGGCGTACCTTTTAGCAGCAGCACCCAGGTGTGCAGGTGGGGGTTCTGGGCGTACTCGAGCCACTGCTGGTATGTCCAGTCGGCCTTTTCGTACCAGTACCAGTTGCCGCCCACGCTGCGGTAGAGGAAGTGCTGCAACTCGGCGCTGGGAATTTCGGCTTTGATAAGCTGCAACCCCTCCATCTCAACGCGCTTGGGGCGTAGTTCATGGGGGGCGCGCATCTCCAGGTAGTAGGTGGTGACCTCCTGCTGCATGGAACTATTTTTGGGCCTCGAGCCGCTCGAGCAAATCCTGCCGCACCGGGTGAAAGGCGTCAAACACCACGCTGTCCTCAAGGAAAAGCACCTCGTGCTCCACGTTGGAGGGAACGTGCACCAGGTCACCTGCGCCGAGCTCGAGCCACTCCTCCCCAACCCGCATGCGCAGCCGCCCCGAGACCACCAGGGTGATCTGCTCGTGGGGGTGGGCGTGGGCGGCCAGGGGCGAGCCTGCTTTCCCCTCGGCCCGCAGCAGCATCAGATGCTCACCGGCAAAAGGGCGCAGCACCGCGCCGGGCACCTCGAGGCCCCTCAGACTGGCGGACTGGGCATACTTGGTTTTCATAGGTCGCTCCTCTAAGGCTAGTGGCCACCCAGGTAGGCTTCCTGAATCTCGGGCCGGGCTGCCAGCTCCTTAGCCGGGCCGCTCATGGTGAGCTGACCGGTCTGCAACACATAGCCCCGGTGGGCAATCTGCAAGGCCAGCCGGGCGTTCTGCTCTACCAGCAGAATGGTTTTGCCCTGCTGGTTGAGCTTCTGGATGATCTCGAAGATAAAATCCACCAGCACCGGGGCCAGGCCCATCGAGGGCTCGTCCATCAGCAGCAGCTTGGGGTCTTGCATCAGGGCGCGGCCAATGGCCAGCATCTGCTGCTCGCCACCCGAAAGCGTGCCCCCCTTCTGGTTGCGGCGCTCAGCCAGGCGGGGGAAGAGGGTGAAGGCCTGCTCCTTGCGCTCCTGCACCACTTTGGGGTCGCGGATGAGAAAGCCGCCCATATCCAGGTTCTCCTCCACCGTCATGCGCGGGAAGATGCGCCGCCCTTCGGGCACGTGCCCAATGCCCAGCCCCACAATCTTATCGGCGGGCAGCTTGTGGATGGGGTTGCCCCGGTACACCACCTCGCCCTTGCGGGGCTTGTTCATCCCGCTGATGGTGCGCAGGGTGGTGCTCTTGCCCGCGCCGTTGGCGCCAATCAGGGTCACGATCTCACCCTCCTCAACCGTGAGCGAGACGCCCTTAAGCGCGTGGATATGGCCGTAGTAGGTGTGGATGTCCTTGACTTCAAGCAGAGGCATGGGTACCCCCTCCAGCCTGCCCGGCGGCACCTTTGCCCAAATAGGCCTCGATAACCCGAGGGTTGCTCCGGATCTCAGCGGGTAGCCCCTCAGCAATCTTGGAGCCGTACTCGAGCACCGCAATCCGATCCGAGATGCTCATTACCATAGCCATGTCGTGCTCGATCAGCACGATGGTCAGACCCAGGTCGTCGCGCAGCTTGCGCACCCGCACCTTGAGGTCTTCGGTCTCCTGCTCGTTCATGCCGGCTGCCGGTTCGTCCAGAAACAACAGCCTGGGCTCCAGGGCCAGGGCCCGGGCGATCTCGAGGCGGCGCTGCTCCCCATACGAAAGCCCCGAGGCCAGCTCTTCGGCCCGCTTGTCCAGGTTCATGTAGGCCAGCAGCTCCATGGCCCGCGCTTTCGCCTTCCGCTCCGAGGCATGGAATCGCGGCGTATGCAACAGCACGTCCAGATAGCTCTGATGGGTGAGGCTGTGGTGCCCCACCAACACGTTCTCCAGCACGGTCATGGCCTTGAACAGCCGGATGTTCTGGAAGGTGCGGCCAATGCCGGTGCGGGCCACCCTATCCGGGGAGTAGCCGGTAATGTCCTTGCCAAAGAACACCACCTTGCCGGTGTCGGGCTTGTAAATTCCGGTCAGCAGGTTGAAAAAGGTGGTCTTGCCGGCCCCGTTGGGGCCGATCACCGAGAAGATTTCTCTGGGGCGTACCTGTAGGCTCACGTTGTTGACCGCCACCAAGCCGCCAAACTTTTTGGTGGCGTTTTGTACATCCAGGGCGAGTTCGCTCATTTGCCACCGCCTTCCTTGGCTTCCTGACGGGCTTCTTGTAGCTCGGCCCGGTGTCTTTGCTCGGGTATAAGCCCCTCGGGCCTGAAGATCATCATCAGAATCAGAATCAAACCGAAGACCAGGCGCTCGTACTTGGCGGGGTTGAGCTGGGGTGGCAGGTTGGCCATGTTGTAGCCCAGGATGGTCACCCCGGTCTGCCGCCAGGTGTTCAGGAGGTCGGAGAAGTCCTTGAGGATGCCGATGTTGAGCACCGTGACCGCTGCCGCACCCACCACCGCGCCACCGATGGAGCCCATGCCGCCCAGAATGACAAAGGCCAGAATATTAATGGAGGCTTGCAGGGTAAAGGACTCGGGGCTTACGAAGGTCTGCTTGGCGGCGAAAATGGCCCCCATCGCACCGGAGAAGGCCGCGCCGGTGGCGAAAGCCAGCAGCTTGGTGGGTAGGAGTGGAATGCCCATGGCCTTGGCGGCAATTTCATCCTCGCGGATGGCTACCCAGGCCCGTCCGAAGCGGGAGTTGGCCAGCCGGATGTTAACCAGCACCACAATGCCGATGACCACCAGCACCAGCAGGTAGAAGAAGAACGCATAGGCAATGGGTTCGTCAATGGGT
This sequence comes from Meiothermus sp., assembly GCA_026004095.1. Lineage (GTDB taxonomy): Bacteria > Deinococcota > Deinococci > Deinococcales > Thermaceae > Meiothermus. Next base: position 132,187 of record BPIL01000007.1, on the reverse strand, counting down.
CGACCATACAGGCGTTCGGCCCCAATGGCCCGCAGGAACTCGGCAAGCGGCCCCACCTCCGGTTGGTTGATCGGGGTGATGCCCTGGGGGCCGTTGGTGATGTTGAGGGGCTTATCGAGGTTGTTGGCAAAAACCCGCACCACCTCACCCAGGCCCAGGGTCACGATCGCCAGGTAGTCGCCCCGCAAGCGCAGGGCCGGCAGCCCGATGAGCACCCCGGTAATGGCTGCTGTTATAACTGCCAGGGCCATGAATAGGTAGAGGTAGTTGCCCGGCAGGCCCTCTGCGGGGTAGCCGGGGATGAACTGGGCGGCCTGCGGTGAGCCGAAAATGCCCCAGGTGTAGGCCCCAATGGCGAAGAAAGCTGCGAAACCCAGATCTAACAGCCCGGCCTGCCCCACCACCACATTGAGACCCAAAGCCAGCGCCGCAAAAATCCCGATCTGGATGCCCAGCTCGAACAGGAAGGAGTTGGTAAGACCCGCAATGGGCACGGCAATAAACAGGATGGCCAGGGCCAAAGCAATGCGTATCAGCTTGCTCAGATTGGGCAGCAAGAAGGCTGCCACCAGTACCCCCAGCAGGCCATAAAAGGCCAGTTTGTCGTTGGGGTTAAGCCGCAGCAGGATGGTGAGCGCCAGGGCCAGCACGGCCAGGAGACCTGAGCGCCAGGCAGTAGGTAGCTTGCCCAAACTGACCAAGCCCACCGATACCAGCACGGCCAGGTTGGCTAGCCCATTTTCAGGTGCTAGAAAGGCCCCAAGCACGGAGAGGGCCGTGAAGGCCACGGTAAAAGGAAGCATGAATGGGCTCATACCTTCTCACTCACATTCTGACCAAAGATGCCTTGTGGTCTGAACAGCAACAGCAGCACTAGGGTCAGGAAAGCAAACACATCTTTGTATTCGGTGCCAAAGTTGCCGTTGGTTAGAAAGGGCAGGTAGGTACCCGAGAGGGTCTCGAGCTGGCCCAGAATAAGCCCCCCGACCATTGCACCGGGGATGTTACCGATGCCCCCCAGCACCGCCGAGGTAAAGGCTTTGAGCCCTGGCAGCACCCCGGAGTAGGGGGTTACGTTGGTGTAGAGCAGGCCAAACAAAACCCCCGCCACCCCGCCCAGCGAACCCCCGATCAAAAAGGTGCGCGAGATAATCACGTCGGGGTTGATGCCCATCAGGGAGGCCGTCTGTATATCCTGTGAGACAGCCCGGATGGCCTTGCCCAGCTTGGTGCGGTTGACCAGGTAGGTGAGCCCGATGAGCATCAGGATGGAGACCACGATGATGATGATGCCCTTGACCTGAATGATGGTCTGAAAGGGCAGCTCAAAGGTCTGGTTCAGAGCGTCGTAGGTACGGTACTGCATGTTGAACTCATTGTGGCGCAGCGCGGCGTAGATACGGGTTAGGTCTTGCAGCAAAAACGAGACCCCAATGGCCGTGATCATGGGCACCAGGATGTTTTTGCTGCCCCGCTTGCGCAGGGGCCGGTAAGCGAAGCGCTCAACCAGAACAGCCATGATGCCCGAACCCACCGCGGCAAAAATCAGGGCCACCAAGAGCAGCACAAACGGATTGGCGATCACCGGTGATTCGGGATTGCCCCAGAAGCGGAAGACCTCGAGGCCAATCACCGCCCCGATCATGAACACCTCGGAGTGGGCAAAATTAATCAGCCCCAGCACCCCATACACCATGGTGTATCCCAGGGCCACCATGGCGTACACGAACCCCAAGAGCAGACCCTCGAGCAGGGTTTGTGGCAGGATGGCAAACAGATCTGCAACCGTCAAGTAAACCTCCTAGTCTTTATGATTATACGAACGCACGCATAAAAACTCATATAAGCGCGCGTTCTTTTCCAGCTTTAGCCTGCCAGAGTATATAGGTTGCAAACCAACCTGGCAACGGGTTGGCAATGCTGAAAATTTGGACAAAACTGACCATTGGGTCAGTTTCCTTGATATTTCCATCAAAAACCCAGAGCCGCCCGGCTGGAGCTGGAGGTTTCTGTGCATCGCGCCGGAGGGTTTCCCTGGAAAGCTATAAGGGTCGGCTATAGGGCAAGTCAACAAAAAGCCCCCGCGTAAGCGGGGGCCTCTTGAGCGGATAAACAACCTTACTGGCGGGCAGCCGGGGGTGCGAACTGAATCACCCGCAGCACCTCACCGGGGTACTTGGCCTCTTTCAAGCCTACGACGTAGTAATCGGAAAGCTTGCGGTCACCTTTGTTGTCAAATTCAATGCGACCGGTGAGGCCGTCCATCTTGACCTCGCGCACCGCGCGGGCAACCTGCTCACGGGTGGGCTTGCGGCCGTTGTTGGCTTTGATGGCAGCCTCGAGGCCAGCCAGGATCACGTTGGCCGAATCGTAGGCGTAGACTGCGTAGGCCTCGGGGTCTTTACCAAACTTGGCTTTGTAGCGCTGGGCAAAGGCCGCGGCCTTGGGCAGGGTGCTGATGGGGCCGGCGGTGGTGGTGAAGAGCACACCCTTAGAGGCCGATCCAGCGATCTTGACCAGGTCGGAGGCGTCCAGACCGTCGCCGCCCATGAAGGTGGCGGTAATGCCGCGCTCGCGCATCTGCTTGACCAGCACGCCGCCCTTGTCGTAGATGCCGCCGTAGTAGACCAGGTCGGGGCGCTGGGCGCGCATCTGGAGGATCAGGGGCTGGAAGTTGGAGGCTTCCTCGGTGCCCACCAGGGCCACAACGGTGGCACCCAGCTCCCTGGCGCGGGCAGCGAAGGCTTCGGCGAGGCCCTGGCCGTAGGGGGTCTTGTCGTGGATCACGAACAGGCGGTTGCGCTTGAGTATCCTAACAGCGTACTCGGCGCCCACCGGGCCCTGCACGTCGTCGCGGCCGCAAATGCGGTTGACGCTCAGGTAGCCGCGGTCGGTCACGCGGGGGTTGGTGTTGGCCGGGGAGACCATCACCAGGTTGGTGTCTTTATAAATCTCCGAGGCTGGAATGGCTACACCTGAGTTCAAGTGACCTACGATTCCCAAAAGGTCGGGGTCGTTGACGATACGACGGGCCACAGCCACGCCCACGTCGGGGTTGGCCTGGTCGTCCTGGGGGGCGAACTGGAGCTGGAAGCCAAGCTGCTGGAAGCGGGCCTGGGCGTCCTCGATGGCCATCTGCGCACCCTGCGCAATGGCAGTGCCCAGACCCGACTGGGGCCCGGACAGGGGCGAGACCGAAGCGATCTTGATCACGTTGGACTGGGCCGAGGCTGCACCCAGAGCCAATGCGCCCAGTGCTAGAATTGCGAGCTTTTTCATGCCGATTCCTCCTGAAGAACAACAAGTTAGCCTTAGCTGGCTGGCCTATTTTACCCAACCCATGCAGCGCTGTGTCAATCTGGGGGGATGTTTTGCAGACTTGACCGCTATGCCGCATAGAGCCCCAGGAAGCGCAGGGCGGAGAGGGGGTTGAAGGAGAAGATTTCTAGGGCTGCCTTCTTCTCCCTCACCCCCTCTCGGTGAAGCATGGAGACCAGGAAGGCCCGCAGCACCGCTAGCGCCCACGCCCCCACCCCCCGCACCTGACAGGCATCCTCCCCAAAGCACACGTCCCGCACCCAGAAAGACCGGTTCTCCACCTCCCAGCGGGAAAGCAACAGGCTCCCCAGCCGCTTTGCGTCCGCTACCTCCGGCCCCAGGCTGGTGAGGGCGTAGCTCACCGTCCGCCGCACCTCCCCCGTCCCCTTGTGCCTCACCTCCCGCCAAAGCCGCACCACCTGCCTGGCCCCAGGGAAGGCCCGCACCTCTTCCGGCAGGTAGGGGGAAGCCCAAACCCGGTAGGTCCACACCTCCCCGTCCCGCACCCCACTCCAGGTCGCCTCCGTCTCCCCGGGAAGACGCCTTCCCGCCATCCCCTTGAACACCTCCAGGGCCCACTCCAAAAGTTCCCCCTGGTTCCCCTTCAGGACCAAGAGATAGTCCCCCCTTTTTTCCGCACCCGGGCCGCCACCTCAGGGTACAGGTACCCCGCGTCCCCCACCACCACCTTGCCCTCCAGCTCCCTCGCCTCCAAACGGTCCAGAAGCTCCAGGAAGGCCTTCTCCTCCCTCCCTTCCGCCCGGGCCTGGGCCAGGGTGGTATGGAGGTGCAGGGCCAGGACCTCCACCAGCTTGACCTGGGGGCTTTTCCCCTTGCCGCTTCCCCGCAGGTGCTTCCCGTCCACCACCAGGACCTCCCCAAGGTCGGCTTCGGGGAAGACCTGGCCAAGGGCCGCCTGGAGCTTCTCAGGATCCAGGCGGTGAAGGAGAAGGGTGATGGCGGTGTGGCCTGGGGCCTTGCGCAGGCCCAGGTGGGGCAAGAGGTGGGGGTTGGCGCGGGCAAAGCGTTCCACGCCGCGCAGGGAGTCCACGCGGCTCAGGAAGGCCACCAGGATGAGGGCCAGAAGGCCCCAAAGGGGGTACTGCCGGTTGTGGGCCCGAGGGTCCGGGACCTGGGATAGCGCCTGGCGCAGAGTCATGATCTTTCTCTACCCCAAGGGCTGTATATCGGTCAAGTCTGGATGTTTTGCTGACCAGCCAATATGAGCCTACACAACCCTGATAAAAATGCAAGATTATGTGCTTTGTGTGATTCCTGACCCAGGTCAGGGCCCGCGCATCCTCCTTTAGGTGGAGTGGCATTGACTGGTTTTAGTAAGACCACCGCTACAAGCGGTTCGGCAAAAAACCCTGCTAGGTGCTAGTACTCGGCCAAGTACTGGTCAAGCTCCCACTGGTGTACGGCGATTCGGTAAGAGTTCCATTCCACCTGTTTGGCATGTAGGAAGTCTTTATAAATTTGCTCACCCAGTGCAGCCCGTATAACCCGGTTCTTTTGCAGGGCCTCGAGGGCCTCGCGCAGGGTTCCGGGCATCTCGCTCACGCGGTATTTGCGCCGGTCGCGCACCGATAGCTCGTATACGTCGCGCTCGATGGGCGGCGGGGGGGTCAGGTTGTTCTCGATACCCTCGAGGCCCGCCCCCAGGATTACCGCCAGGGCCAGGTAGGGGTTGCAGGAGGGGTCGGGGAAGCGAAACTCGGCCCGGGTGCCTACGCCGCGTCGCTTGGGCACCCGAATCATGGCGCTGCGGTGCGAGACCGACCAGGCCACACTGGTGGGGGCTTCGTAACCGGGGGTCAGGCGCTTGTAGGAGTTGACCAGCGGGTTGGTGATGGCGGCCATGCCCTCGGCATGCTCGAAGAGGCCGGCGATAAATTGCAGCGCAGTTTTGGAAAGCTGGTGGGGCCAGACCTCGAGCTTCCCCTTGGGCTCATAAAAGGCATTCTCGCCATTTTTGAAGAGCGACAGATGGAAGTGCAACCCCGAGCCGTTGATGCCGGCGATGGGCTTGGGCATAAAGGTGGCATGCAGCCCGTGATTGATGGCGACTCGCTTGACCACAAACTTGAGGGTGGTTAGGTTGTCGGCCGCCTGCAGGGCATCGGTGTATTTGAGGTCAATCTCGTGCTGGCCGGGGGCGCCTTCGTGGTGGGCGGCCTCGAGCTGCAAACCCATCCGCACCAGCGTGTCCACCATATCCCGGCGGGCCTCTTCGCCTTTGTCGGTGGGGGCCAGGTCGAAGTAACCGGCCCGGTCGTAGGTATGAATGGTGGGGCCACCCTCCGGGCTGCGGTTGAATAAAAAGAACTCCACCTCGCTACCCACATAAAGGTTGTCGAAGCCCTTTTTCTGGGCCCGCTCAATCTGCCGCTTGAGCGCTTGCCGGGGGTCGCCTTCAAAAGGCTTGCCATCGGGGTAGGCGATATCGCAGATGAGACGGGCCACCGCCCCTTTGGTGGTGGGCTCGAGGTCGCTGGGATAGACCACAAAGGTGTTGTAATCGGGTTTGAGCAGCATGTCCGACTCTTCCACCTCGGTACGGCCAAAGCCCTCAATGGAAGAGCCATCGAACATAATTTCGCCGTCCAGTGCTTTCTCGAACTGATTAACCGGCAGCTCGACTACCTTGTTGATGCCCAGGATATCGGTGAACTGTAAACGCAGGAAGCGCACCTGGTGTTCTTTGAGCTCCTGCAATAGGTCTTGCTTGGTTCGTGCCATGTATACAGCATACCGGTAGCTTCAAGGCTTGTGGCGACCGCTTCTGCGCAGCTCGTCCGCACAGAAGAACCCTACCTGGCTGTGCATTAAGGAAATTTGCAACCCCTCTCAGTTATGGGACGTGCTCAGCCCCTATGATTGGGCCGTTTGTAGCGCTTTGACCGGAGGAATCGGTATGAAAAAAATCTTGATGGCAGTGATGACTTCGTTGGGTGTCGGTGGGGTGGTCTTGGCTGATGGTTTTTCCGTCACAGGCAACCTGCAATTTCTGCCCGAGGTTGGCCTGGTGGGCGGGCAGTTCACAACCCCTTACCGTAGCTACCGGGGTACCGCACTCAACTACACCTTCAACCTGTCGGATAACGTCGTGGCTGGAGCCAGCTTGCGTCCGGGGTTTTTCGCCGGACAGTTTGTGCTAGCCAGCCGGGCCGGGCTGGTGGGGGTTGCCAAGCTGAACGAGTCCAGCAGCGGCTATGTGGAAGGGGCTGTTCGGCTGGGTTCCAACCAGGTTATTCTGCCCGGCCCGTTTAGCTTCGACTTTGATGCGGGCGCAGAAATTTTCATTACCCAGCGCATTGCTAACGCGGCGGCGCTGTATGGGGGCGCAGGCCTGGAGGCCACTTTGGTGGTTGTGCCTTCGCTTTCGCTGAATGCTGCGGCCAATGCCTATGCCGGTTTGAAGCTGGAACTCACGCGCGACCTCAACGCCTACCTGGAGGGGGGCCTTCGCTATCCCTTTGGCCTGAGCCTGGGCTACGACGTGACCGCTTCGCTGTACTACAGCATTTTGCGTGGGCTGCGGCTGGGGGTCTACGGGGGCTACACCAACCCCAGTGGTGCGGCGGGGGCCTGGAAGCTGGGCATTGCGGGCGAGTGGACGGAAAAACCCGAGACCCTGGGTACGCCCGGCAACTACCTGCCCTGAGCCTGTTATGAAGCCAGTTGGCCTCCCTTGCGGGAGGCTTTTTTTAGCGCTGGGTCATTCGATAGATCGTACCGCGGTGATCTACCACATACAGCTCACCCTCAGCATCCTCGCCAAAAGAACTGATGTTTAGATCGGTTTTAAGCACCTCCCGGCTCTGCCAGCCGCTGCCCTGAGGGGTGGCAGCCCAGATGCGACCGCTTACGTAGTCGGCGTAAAAGTAGGCCCCACGAAAGGCCGGCATGGCGTTGCCGCGGTAGCGATAGCCCCCGGTGATGGAGCGGCCCTGGTCGTGGGTGTAGGTCAGCACGGGCATTACCAAGCCGTTGCGGTTGCAGTTTTGCGGGGGGTTGAAGCACCGATTCCCCTCCATAATGCGCCAGCCGTAGTTCTCGCCGCCTTTGCTGTTGGCAGGTTGAAAGTGCACCTCCTCCACGGCGTTCTGCCCGACGTCTGCGACCCACAGATCGCCGGTCTGACGATCGAAGCTGAACCGCCAGGGGTTGCGCCAGCCATACGACCAGATTTCGCTGCGGCGGCCGGCCAGGACGGGGTTGTCGGCGGGGATGGCATAGGCCCGGTTGCCCTCGCTACGATTCACATCAATGCGCAGGATCTTGCCCAGCAAAGTGTCGAGCCGCTGGCCGGCATTGAGGGGGTCGCCGGCCGCGCCCCCATCGCCCATACCGATGTACAGCATGCCGTCCGGGCCAAAGGCAATCATGCCACCGTTGTGGTTGGCATAGGGCTGCTCAATGGTAAGCAAGATCTGAGCGGAGCCTGTCTCGGCGCGGTTGCCGTTGGCGCGGTAGCGGGCAACGACGGTATCGCCGTTGCGGTTGGTGTAGTTGATAAAGAACCAATTGTTCTGGCGGAAATTGGGATGGAAGGCCAGTCCTAGGAGACCCCGTTCACCGCAACAGGAAACCAGGTCGCTTATATCCAGGAACGGTTCTGCGCGCAGCCGCCCGTTCTGCCAGATGCGGATGGTGCCGCCCTGCTCGAGGATAAAAAGCCGTCCGGTGCCATCCGGGGAATAGGTGAGGAACAGCGGGCGGTTCAGGTTGTTGGCGATTGGAACCAGGTTAATAGATTGCGCAGAAGCCAGGCCGAACCACAACAGGGTAAAGCAAACAATCTGTCGCATAAACGCAGTGTAGCCAAGCTTTTTCTGAGGTCGGTGTGTGCAGGCTACAGGTTGACCTGCCCTTTGGATTCATGACATACAGCTCACCCTGCCGGAGTGGGGGTTTTTGCAGTGATGTCTGGGAAGGCTCGGCTGCGTGGAGCCTCGTTTTTCAACGAGCCGCTGCCGGCACGAGAGGGGATGGGTCGGATGGATTGGGGATGGTTCCAGTCAACCCGCACATCCGGCAGCATGTAAAAAACCTCGAGCCCCGCTGCTGTAAACTGAGCAAGCCGTTTTTGTCTCGCTTTCACGCTACGAAGTAATGACGTAGTACTGACCTGGCATCGGTATAAAATAGCCTTGCAACATTGCGAGGAGGAACCATGCGTCGTAGAGAAGTACTCAAAGCGGGTTTGGTGGGTGGAGCAGCACTGGCTGGGCTAACCCGGGCCCAGGGTGGCAGCTTCACCATGACCATCGTTCACATCAACGATACCCACGCCCACCTCGAGCCCACGGGTGGCCTTACCCTAGGTGGACAGCGAGACCAGCGCCTGGGGGGGTTTGCGCGGGTGATCTCGCTGTTTGACCGCCTGCGCGCAACCGCAACCAACCCCCTGTTTTTGCATGCGGGCGATGTGTTCCAGGGAACCCTCTACTTCAACCAGTACCAGGGGCTGGCCGACCGCTTCTTTTTGCACCGCATGGGTATCCGGGCCATGGCGCCTGGTAACCACGAGTACAACCTGGGGCCAGATGGGCTGGCGAACTTTTTGAACGGGGTGCGCTTCCCGGTGGTCTCGGCCAACACCGACGTCTCGAGGGAGCCCAAGCTGGCCGGGCGCATCAAGCCCTACGCGGTGGTGAGCGTGGGAGGGCAGCCGGTGGGTATCATCGGACTGACCACCCCCGATACCCCCATCATGTCCAGCCCAGGGCCCAACGTTCGCTTTACCGATCCGGTAGCGGCCACCCAACAGGCCGTGGTGGAACTGTTGGCTAGGGGCGTGAAATACATTGTGGTGCTTTCGCACCTGGGCTACCTGCAAGACCAGGAGCTGGCCCGCAGGGTGACGGGGGTACAGGTGATTGTGGGCGGCCACAGCCACACCCTGTTGGGGCAGACCCCCTTCCCCGAGCTGCGCCCTGGGGGGCCCTACCCCACCATTGTGAAAAACCCTGAAAACAAAGATGTGCTGATCGTGCAGGCCTGGGAGTGGGCCAAGGTGGTGGGCCGCCTGCAGGTCACCTTCGATGAGCGGGGCGAACTGGTGGCTCACCAAGGCCAGGTGATTCCCCTGACCGCCAACCTTCCTGAGGATCGCTTTGCCCTGGACGCTATTACGGCTTACGGTATGCCCATCGCAGCCTTGCGGGCCCAGGTGATCTCCAGGGCTGCTGTTACGCTCAATGGTGAGCGCAACGATGTACGCCGCCGCGAAACCAACCTGGCTAACCTGATTGCCGATGCCATGCTCTGGAAAACCCGCCAGGCCGGTACCACCATCGCCCTGCAGAACGGGGGGGGCATCCGCACCACCATCCCGGCGGGCAACATCACCGTCGGGCAGGTCAACGAGGTACTGCCCTTTGGCAACACCTTGGTGGTGCTCGAGCTCAAGGGCAGCGAGGTTCTGGCCGCGCTAGAAAACGGCGTTTCCCAGTGGGAGCAGATTGCAGGCCGCTTCCTGTCGGGGGTGGCTGGCATTCGCTACACCTTCGATCTATCGCGTCCGGCGGGCAGCCGGGTGACCCAGGTTCAGGTGCAGACCCCCACAGGCTTCCAGCCGCTCGATCCCAACGCCACCTACCGGGTTGTCACCAACAACTTTATTGCCAATGGGGGAGACGGTTTCGCTGTCTTGCGGGACGCTAGGGGGCTCCGGGTGGACACGGGTTTTGGCGATGCCGAGGTGCTCATCGAGTACCTGCGTACCCAGCCTTCCTGGGAGCCGCGCCTGGAAAACCGCATCACCATCCTCAACGAGCCGCGCAGCCAGCGCTGGGAGGGCCCCTTCTACAGCGATCGCTTTCTGCGGGTGGGGGTCTAGTACCTAAAATCCAGGGTTAGGGTGCTGGGGTGAGGGGAGGCCATCCACCCCAGCCCGCCCTTCACCGGCGTGTTTGGGTCATTGACGGGGGCAGTTATCTGGCCCCTGCTATTTTCCTCACCAACCTGCCTTACCATAGCCTGATGCGATGGGCCTCGCTGCTTGCTTTTGTTCTTGTATCGCTTGGCTGGGCTTTTCCGGGTGGAACCCTCTATCTACCCCTTGACGACCGACCCCCCAACTGGTCGCCCTGCACCTGGCAGGTGGTGCGCTGCCCACCTCGAGCGCTCTACCAGGGGCGCCAGGGGGTGAGCTCGGAGGCGCTCTGGGGCTGGTTGCAGGAACAGACCGGCCATACCCTGGTGGCCAGCCTGGATGCCCTGGTGTATGGCGGCCTGGTGCAGAGTCGCAGTTCGGCCCTCCCGCTGGAGGAGGCTCAGCGCCGCCTCGAGGCCCTGCACCGCTGGCAGGCCCGCACGGGTGGGCGGGTGCTGGCTTTTGGGGTGATTCCGCGCCACCCCGACGCCGCCCACCGGACGCGCAACCTGGATCTGCTGCGCAGTCTGGGGGGTGGTTTTGCATACGTCGAAGCGCCCTGGGACGATGCCTTGCCGGGCTCACCGGCGGTGGCCGAAGCCGCCACCCTACCCATACCCACCCGGCCTGGGGCTGACGAGGCGGGGCAGGTGTTGTTGTTACGAGCCTTGAATCCAGGGGTGCGGGTGCGGGTGCTCTACGACCAGCCCCAGGCGGCTCAGCAGATCACCCGCTACGAGGGGATTCCCTTGCAAGAAACCGTTTCGCGCCTGCTGGCTTCGGCAGGGGCGGTTGCTGTGGAAAGCCGGCCCGATCTGGTGCTGGTGGTGTACAGCGGCGGTGACCCCCGGCGGGGTGTTTTGACGGTGTTGCAGGGCTTGCGTGAAGCGCCGGTCGCGCTGGCTGATATCGCCCGGGTTAACCGGGGCGATGCCTCGCTGGTTCGCTACCTGATGGCCCTGGGTCTCTACCCAGAACTGGCCTCGTATGCTTCCTGGGGAACCCCTGGCAACAACCTGGGTGCGGCGCTGGCTCAGGGGGGGCTGTTCGCCGCGCCTTTGTGCCAGCGGGCCGGAAACCCTGTGGATTGGTGCCAGGAGCGGCGCGCCCAGGCGCTGGCCCAGGCCTACCTCGAGTACCTCTGGGGGGAGATCGGGCGCCCGTGGGTGCGCGCCCGGTTTCCCGAACCCCTCACCGAGGAAGCCGCTCGCTACGTTTTTGAGCGCCTGCAAGCCGAACCCATGCCGCGCCTGGGGCTGGGGCTGCTTCGGCCGGAGGGTTTGAGATTCCCCTGGGGGCGCAGCTTTGAGGCTGAGTGGCAGTACCGCCTGGACGAGGCGCCGAATCTGCAGCGCTGAGAAAAGACACACCCGCCTGCCGTACCAAAGCCAGAGGGAGCGGGCTTGTGATGTGTAAACTGGTGTAAGTTGAATATGGCCCTAGGCTGGTGTGAGGATGGGCGGTTCGTATCAGGGCATGCTGGCCCTACTGCGTGAGCTGGTTGGATGCCCCACCCTGGAGGATTTGCTCAAGGCCGCTCTCGAGGGGGCCATGCGCCTGATCCCGGGGGCCCAGGCCGGTTCGGTTTTGCTGCGCCAGGAAAACGCCTACCGCTTTGTGGCTATGCGAGGCCACGATATGCCCCTGCCCGGGTATACCCTGAACCTGCAAGATGAGCTTCGCTGGTATGGGGGCAGCCTGGAGGAGGCCTTATCGGGCTGGCCTCGAGCTGTTCGGATTCAGGCCGAGCGGAGCGGCTTGTTGCCACGGGATCGCCAGACCTTGCAGGGCATGTGCTGGTTGCTCAAGATTCCCGTTCCCCTGCAGAACAGGGTAGAGGCCTGGATCAACCTGGATCGCCGCGAGGCCACCCCCTTTCCGCCGGAGGCGGTATCGCTGGCCCGGGAGCTGGCGCTTAGTCTGGGCGTCGTTTTGCAAATCCTCAAAGAGCGTCAGAATACCCAGGCCCGCCTCGAGCGCGAAGAACGCCTGGCCCGGGTGCTGGAGGTGCTGTCTGCTTTTCACGAGGTGAACCTGCTCTGGCAGGCCCTGCCCCGCCTGGTAATGGAAATCCTGGGAGCGGAGCGCGCAGTGGCGCTGCGTCGGGAGGGCAACGAGTTAAGGGTGCAGGCCGCCATCAACTGGAAGGAAGCGCTAGGCTTCTCGCTTCCCAAAGGCCAGGGGATCTCCTGGGCGGCCCTCGAGGAGCGCCGGGTGCAGATGTTGCGCCTCGAGGATGCCGGCCCCAAATTCGCGGTGCCGGCCAGGTCTCAGGAGTACGCCGCTTTTATCCCCCTCCAGGATGCCCAGGGGGAGGGCTTCGGGGTGGTGGTGGCCTACGCGGAGACCCCCTTCGAAGCGGAGGATATGCCGGTGCTCGAGGCCTTCGGCCGTGGGGCCGGCCAGGTGCTGGCCCGCTTGCAGGCGCAGGCGGCCCAGCAGCGCGAGCTGGCTCGGCTGCAGCGTCTGACCCGGGCCAGCCAGCGCCTGACAGCCGCGCAAACCACCGAAGAACTGCTACAGCTTATCGTGCGGGAGGCCCTGGAGCAGACCGGGGCTTCCACCAGCCTGGTCACGCTGTACCGGCCCAAAGCAGATGTGCTCGAGGTGGTGGCAGCGGCGGGCTATGCGGCCGAAAAGGCGGCAGGTATCCGAATCAAGCGGAATGAAGGGCTGGCCTGGCGGGTGATGGAGCAGCGCAGCCCCCTGTATTTACCGGATGCCTCCGGTGATCCCAAGGCTGTGTATGCTTCGGGCCAGCGGGTTCCGGCGGCCTACCTGGGGGTGCCCCTGGGCGATCCTGAAGGCCGGTTGGTGGGTGTGCTCTCGGTGGATACGGCCGGGGCGGGTGGGCAGATACACCCCCAGGATCGCTATGCGCTGGAGGCGCTGGCTAAGGTGGCTGGGGTGTTGCTTTCACGCTTGCAGGCCCTCGAGCGGGCCAACCGAGAGGCCGAGCGCTACCGCAGGCTGGTGCAGATGTCCTCCGACCTCGAGACCCTGGACGAACCCACCCGTATGGCCCAGCGGGCCCTGGAGACGCTGATCGATCTTACGGGGCTTTCTGCCGGTGGCTTTTTTCGCCTGGAACTGCAGGATGCAAGCCAGGGCCGGGGTTGGATGCGGCTGGTTTTGGGGCATGAGCGGGCCGGGGAGGGGCGCTTACAGCACTTCTCCAAACTGCCCGTTACCCTGGGCCAGGGGTTTATGGGTAAGGCCCTGGCCAGCGGTAAGGTGCAGCGCATCGAGGACTACCAGGACTGGGAAGGGGCCTGGCCGGAGCTGAAGGTTTACAAGTTAAGAACCCTGTTGACCGCCCCTTTGTTTTTACGAGATGAGCCGTATGGGGCCCTCACCCTGGCCAGCTTCGACCACAAGGCCCACATCTTTGAGGAGCACCTGGCGCTTTTGGAGGCGGTGGCCCGGCGGCTCGAGCGAGCCCTGGAACGGGCAGCCCACCTCGAGGAGATTACCCGCACCCGCGAGGATGCCTTGCGGGCCCTGGGCCTGGGCCTGGAGCTGCGCGACCTCGAGACCAAAGGCCACACCGACCGGGTGGTGGCCCTGACCGTGGCCCTGGGGCAGCGCCTGGGCTTCCCCGACCTCGAGGGGTTGCGCATGGGGGCTTACCTGCACGACCTGGGCAAGCTGGCCATCCCCGACTCAATTCTGCTCAAGCCTGGAACCCTCAGCGATGCCGAGTGGCGCATCATGCAAAGCCACTGCGATATTGGCTTTGGCATGCTGGAGCACCTGGGCTTCTTGTCGCAGACGGCCCGGAATATCGTGCGTTACCACCACGAACGCGTGGACGGCTCCGGTTATCCCTTTGGTCTGACCCGCGAGGAAATTCCCCTCGAGGCCCGCTTGTTTGCTGTGGTGGATGTCTACGATGCCCTGATTCACCCCCGGCCCTATAAAGCCGCCTGGTGCTGTGAGGACGCACTGTGCGAGCTGCGGCGGCAGGCGGGGCAGACCCTCGATGCGGCCGTTGTGGAGGCTTTTATCGAGCTGATCGCCAGCCGGGTGGGTTCGGCCTGACCTTTTTCGTCGAACGGAAGAGTGGGGTGCTATACTCTTTCGGTTGACGCGGCCTGGCCGCTGCTATAAGGAGGACTAAGTTGCGACGACTGGTAACTTCGGAATCGGTGACGGAGGGGCACCCCGACAAACTGGCCGACCGCATCTCGGATGCGGTGCTGGACGCGATTCTGGCCCAGGATCCCAAAGCCCGGGTGGCCTGCGAAACCCTGGTGACCACGGGCCTGGTGATGGTGGCGGGCGAGATCACCACCGATAGCTACGTGGACATTCCCCGCCTGGTGCGCCAGACCGTGCTCGAGGTGGGCTATACCCGGGCCAAATACGGCTTCGACGGCGATACCTGCGCCGTGCTCACCGCTATAGACGAGCAGTCGCCGGACATTGCAGGCGGGGTCAACGAGTCCTGGGAGTGGCGGGTGCTGGGATCCCGCGATGAGTTTGACCGGGTGGGCGCGGGCGACCAGGGGCTGATGTTCGGCTACGCCACCGATGAGACCCCCGAGCTGATGCCGCTGCCCATCTCGCTGGCCCACCGCCTGACCCGCCGCCTGGCCGAGGCCCGCAAAACCGGGGAAATTCCCTATCTGCGCCCCGATGGCAAGGCCCAGGTCACGGTGGTCTACGAGGGTCAGAAGCCCCTTTACGTGGGTACGGCCCTGGTCTCCACCCAGCACTCCGAAGAAGTGGAGGCCGACCAGATCCACCACGACATCCGCACCAAGGTGATCGAAAAGGCCATTCCCGAAGAGTACCTGAGCAAAGAGACCCTCTACCTGGTCAACCCTTCGGGCAAGTTTGTGATTGGGGGGCCCCACGGCGACACCGGCCTGACCGGGCGCAAAATTATCGTGGATACCTATGGCGGCGCGGTGCCCCACGGCGGTGGGGCTTTCAGCGGTAAAGACCCCACCAAAGTAGACCGCTCGGCGGCCTACTACGCCCGCTACATCGCCAAGAACATCGTGGCGGCGGGGCTGGCCAAGCGCGCCCTGATTGAGCTGGCCTACGCCATCGGCAAGGCCCGCCCGGTGGGGATGCGGGTCGAGACCTTTGGCACCGGGATTGTACCCGACGAGAAAATCACCGAGGTGGCCCAGAAGGTTTTCGATGCCCGCCCCAAGGCCATCATCGAGAACCTGAAGCTACAGCGCCCCATCTACACCCCCACCTCGGCCTACGGGCACTTTGGCCGCGAGGGCTTCCCCTGGGAGAACACCGACAAGGTCGAGGAGCTGCGCAAGCTCCTGCCGTAGCGCTCTTTAACTGCTCTGGGCGGCCTGCGGGCCGCCCTTTTTTGTTTGACCCAGGGGGTTCTGTAATGTATACTGTATACAGTTTATGGCCCAGTTTCAGCGACCCCACTCGGTGCGGGAAGCCGCCTACAGCCACCTGCGGGGGGCCATCCTGACGGGTTCCCTGCTGCCCGGGGCGCGCATCTCCGAGCCGGGGCTGGCGCAGGAACTGGGCATCAGCCGCACCCCGGTGCGCGAGGCCTTGCAGCGCCTGGCCCAGGAGGGGCTGGTGGAGCTGCTGCCGGGCAAAGGGGCGCGGGTGCGGGTGCTCTCGGCCGAGGAGGTGCGCGAGGTCTACGATGTGCGGGCCCTGCTCGAGGGCGAGGCGGCGGCCCTGGCGGCGCAAAACGCCACCGAGGCCGAACTGGATCGGCTGGAGCGGCTGCTTCAGGTGCTGGAGGCCCTGCCCAAGGAAGCCTATGCCCAGCAGATGCAGGTGGACTTCGACTTTCACACCGCCCTGATCGAAGCGGCCCACAACAAAACCCTGGCCCGCATCTACGCCGACCTGCGCTCAAGCCTCACCCTCGTCCGTTCGTTTCAGCAAACCCTTTCCCAGCACCCCAAAACCCGCCAGCAGCACCAGGCCATTTTGTCGGCGCTCAAGGCCCGCAACCCAGCCGAGGCCGCCGAGGCCGCCCGGGCCCATGTGCGCCACTTTCGCGACCTGGTGATGCAGAGCCTCCAGGCCCAGGCCTGGCAGTAGAGGAGCCCCTATGGATTTCAACCAAAGCTACCGCTCGTTTGTGCTGGCCGTTGCCCAGAATCCCAGCATCAAGCAACTGGTGCTCACCCGTGGCCGCAACTTTGCCCGCCGCTTCATCGCCGGGGATACCCTCGAGGAGGCCCTCCAGGTAGTAGAGGCCCTCGAGCGCGACCGGATTCACGCCATCCTGGATCTGCTGGGCGAGATGGTCACCTCCGAGGCCCAGGCCCGGCAGTTCCAGCGTGAGATTATCCGGCTGGTGCAGGCGTTGGGCGAACGACCTTACCCCCGCTATGTGGCCCTCAAGCTCACCCAGCTAGGTCTGGATATCTCCGAAGACCTGGCTTTTTCGTTAATGGTGGAGATTCTGAGCGAGGCCCGGCAGCACGGCTGCTTTGTGCGCATGGACATGGAGGACAGCCCCCGTGTAGACGCCACACTGCGGATGTACCGGCGGTTGCGCGAGGCCGGCTTCGAAAACGTGGGGGTGGTGCTGCAAAGCTACCTGAAGCGCACCGAGCAAGACCTGCAGGCCCTGATACCCCTTAAAGCGCCGGTGCGCATCGTGAAGGGCGCCTACAAAGAACCCCCCGAGGTGGCCTTCCAGGATAAGCGCCTGGTGGACGCCCAGTTTGTGCTGCTGTGCAAGAAAGCCCTGGAAAACGGCCTCTACACGGCCATCGCCAGCCACGACCCCCGGATCATCCAGGAGATGAAACGCTGGACGGCACAGATGGGCATCGGGCCGGATCGCTTCGAGTTTCAACTGCTTTATGGGGTGCGCCGCGACGAGCAGAAAAAGCTGGCCGCCGAGGGCTATACCGTGCGGGCCTACGTGCCCTACGGCACCGACTGGTATCCCTATTTCTCGCGCCGCATCGCCGAGCGCCCCGAGAACCTTTTGTTCGTGGCGCGCAGCCTGATCCAGGGGTAGGTATGTTCAATCCCGGGTATCGCGAACGCCCTATTGTAACCTAACTGAAAGGAGCAAGTATGACCACCGAACCCTACCGTCCCGAACCCATTGAAACCTTTCAGAGCCCCGAGGCCTTCGAGGCCATGCGCAAGGCCCTGGCCGAGGTGCGGGCCCAGTTTGGCCGCCACTATCCCCTCATCATCGGGGGGGAGCGGGTGCACACCCCGGCCACCATCACCTCCACCAACCCCTCCAACCCCAGCGAGGTGGTGGGGGTGAGCGCCAAGGCCGGCATCGCCGAGGCCGACGCGGCCCTGGATGCGGCCTGGCGGGCCTTCAAAACCTGGCGCGACTGGCCCCAGGAGCACCGCAGCCGGGTTTTGCTGAAGGCGGCCCAGATCATGAAGCGCCGCCAGCGGGAGCTCGAGGCCTGGCTGGTTTACGAGATCGGTAAGAACTGGATGGAGGCCGCCGCCGACGTGGCCGAGGCCATCGACTTTACCCGCTACTACGCCCTCTCGGCCCTCAAATACAAGGACGGCGCCCCGGTGGTGCCCTATCCGGGCGAGGACAACGAGGCCTTCTACATCCCGCTGGGGGTGGGGGTGGTAATTGCCCCCTGGAACTTCCCCCTGGCCATCCTGACCGGCATGACCGTGGCCCCCATTGCGGTGGGCAACTGCGTGGTGGCCAAGCCCGCCGAGGACACCGTGGTGATCGCGGCCAAACTCTTCGAGATTCTGGAAGAAGCCGGCCTGCCCGCCGGGGTGGCCAACTACCTGCCTGGGGAGGGGAGCGAGGTGGGGGCCTACCTGGTGCAGCACCCCCGCACCCGCTTCATCAACTTTACGGGTTCGCTCGAGGTGGGCCTCAAGATCAACGAGAGCGCGGCCCGGCTTTCGCCGGGGCAGATCTGGCTCAAGCGGGTCTTCCTGGAATTGGGCGGTAAAGACGGCCTGATCGTGGACGAAACCGCGGATATTGCTGCTGCTGCGCAGGCCACCGTGCAGAGCGCCTTTGGCTTCCAGGGCCAGAAGTGCTCGGCGGCCTCGCGCCTGATTGTGGTGGATGGAATCTACGACCAGCTCATGGAGCAGGTGCTCGACCGCACCGAAAGCCTGATTGTAGGCCCGGCCGAGGAGAACCCCGATATGGGGCCGGTGGCCAGCGCCCAGCAGGAGAAAACCGTGCTCTCTTACATCGAGATCGGCCAGCAGGAGGCCCGGCTGGTGTTGGGAGGGCGGCGGCTCGAGGGCGGCGGCTACTTTATCTCACCCACCGTTTTTGAAGACGTATCCCCCGACGCCCGCATCGCCCAGGAGGAGATTTTTGGCCCGGTGCTCTCGGTGATTCGCGTCCCCGACTTTGACACCGCATTGGAGGTAGCCAACGGCACGCGCTTCGGCCTGACCGGTGGGGTCTTCTCGCGCAAGCGCGAGCGCCTCGAGCGGGCCCGGCGCGAGTTCCACGTGGGCAACCTCTACTTCAACCGCAAAATTACCGGGGCCTTGGTGGGGGTGCAGCCCTTTGGCGGCTTCAACCTCTCGGGCACCGACACCAAGGCCGGGGGGCCCGACTACCTGCTCAACTTTTTGCAGATGAAAAGCGTCACCGAGCGGTTCTAGAACTCTTCGTCTACTTCGTGTAACCGCTTAGCCCACAGGCTCACCGGCTGGTGGTGCTCCCGCACAATCTGGGCCACCTGGGGCTCGAGGATGCGCATAGCCCCGTACTCGGGGTGGTGCTGGCGAATCTGCCAGGCCCCCCGCCACCCCTGGTGCAGCGGCTCAATCGGCACATCCAGGCTTATGAGCCCGGTCAGGATGCGTTCCAGAGGACGGTAGGGCCGCAGGGCTTTGCCGCAGTCGTGCAGCAGGGCGGCCCGCACGGCATAGCTGGGGGCGTCCGGGTAGCGCTCCAGCAGCCTTTTGGCTACCCGCACGGCGTGCTCGCGGTCGCGCGCGTCCATGGCTTTGTACAGGGGGGCCTCCTCGAGGCTCAGCTCGGCCAGCGCCCAGGCGTCGTCCGGCTGGGCCTGGGCTGGGACGAAGGCTTTATACAAACGCTTAAGCCGCAACCACACGGATTTATCCTACGCACACAAGCCCAGCTTGATTGTCAAATTCGGCCAATTGTGAGAAGTTGGCGGGCTGGGGTAACGTATGAGCGGGAGGAAAACATGAACTTGCGCGCCCTTGTGGCAGAGTTTTTAGGGGTGTTTGCCATGTGTTTTGTGGCGGTTGGGGCTATTGCGGCCACCCAGGGGGATGACTGGATGGTGGTGGCCCTGGCCCCGGGCCTGGCTGTAGGCCTTTCGGTGGTGGCGCTGCGGGCTGTTTCGGGGGCGCACTTTAACCCCGCCGTAACCTTTGCCATGCTCCTTACCGGGCGCATGGCCCCACTGGGCGCGCTGGGCTACTGGGTGGCCCAGTTGCTGGGAGGGCTGCTCGCGGCCTTCTTCATAGGGGCTTTGTACGGTGGAGGCGCGGTGGCCGACGGAACCCCGACCCCGGGGGCGAACCACACCGCCATCCAGGCCCTCATGATGGAGATATTCCTGACTTTTTTCCTGGTCTCGGTTATCTTTGGTTCGGCGGTCTTCAATAACTTTAGCTTTGCCGGACTGGCGATCGGCCTGGCCGTCACCATGGGCATCCTGGCCGGTGGGGCCATCTCTGGGGCGGCCATGAATCCGGCGCGGGTACTGGGCCCGGCCATCATCGGTGGGGAGTGGGCAGCCCACTGGGTCTACTGGGTGGGCCCGCTGGTGGGGGCTGGGTTGGCGGCTTTGCTCTACGATTTCTTGTACAGCAAGCAGGTAGAAAGCTAGCCGGTCTTTCGCAGGGGCACCACTTTTTACCCGATCTCGGCCAGCGCCTTGGCCCGCTCGAGGATGGCCTTGAACATCGGCCTGGTTAGCTTACCGGTCTGGGTGTTCTGGCGGCTCACGTGGTAGGAGCTGAGCAGAACCCGCTCCCCCACTTGATACTCGCTGCCGTGCCGGAAGGGGTGGGGGGCCCTGGGCAGGCCGTGGTATGCCAGCAGGGCCTGGTGGGCGATCTGGCCCAGGGCCAGGTAGACCCGGAGGTGGGGTAAGAGGGCCAGTTCCTGGGCTGTCCAGTCTGCGCAGGTGCGGAGTTCGAGCGGGGTGGGCTTGTTTTGGGGTGGGGCGCAGCGCACCGCCGCGGTGATGTAGACCCCCTCGAGCCTGAGCCCATCGCCCGGATGGCTCGAGGTGGGCTGGCTGGCCAGCCCAGCCTGGTAGAGGGCGGGGTACAGAAAATCACCCGAGGCATCGCCGGTAAAAGGCCGCCCGGTGCGGTTGGAGCCGTGGGCGCCGGGGGCCAGCCCAAAGATCAAAATCCGGGCCCTGGGGTCGCCAAAGCCCGGCACGGGTTTGGCCCAGTACGGGGTGTTGCGGAATGCCGCGCGTTTTTCCCGCCCGACCTGCTCCCGCCAGGCCACCAGCCGGGGGCAGGCCCGGCAGGCCGTGAGCTGGGTGTAGAGGGCCTCGAGGCTCATACAGACTCCATTACACCATCGTGCGCAGGCCCGTGGCTATGGTTTTGTACCCAGTACAGATCGGGCGGCTTTTGAACCTGGGCCTGTAGTTCTCACCTGCGTATACCGTACAATCGGCCATCTTGTCGTTGTCTCGAGGTGCTCTAATGGAGGTTTGTTGACGTGCAAAGTGTTGCTGCTGTAGCTCTACCGCGCATCATCCAGGGCGGGATGGGCGTTTCCGTTTCCAACTGGCGCCTGGCTAAAACAGTTTCGATGCTGGGGCAACTGGGGGTGGTTTCTGGAACTGCCATGGACACCGTGCTGGTGCGGCGGTTGCAGGATGGCGACCCCGGCGGGCTGATGCGCCGCGCGCTGGCTTCCTTTCCTGTGCAGCACTGGGTTAAGCCGGTGCTGGAAAAATACTTCCGGCCCGAAGGCCACAAAGGCCAGCCCTACCTGCGCCTGCCCATGCCCAGCCGGCTGGGTGATACAGCCTCGCAGATCATGCATGTGCTGGGGGGCTATGTGGAGGTGTTTCTGGCCAAGGAAGGGCATTCGGGCCTGGTGGGCATCAACCTGCTGACCAAGCTGCAACTGCCCACCCTGGGCACGCTGTATGGGGCCATGCTGGCCGGGGTGGACTACGTGTTGATGGGGGCCGGCATTCCCCGCGAGATTCCCGAAGCCCTCGATAAACTGGCCGCCGGCGAGACCGCCTCGCTCAAAATTGACGTAACCGGCTGGACGGGTGCCGAGGCCCCCCGGCTCCACTTCGACCCACGCGAGGTGCTGGGCGGCGCGCAAACCCTCAAGCGCCCCCATTTTTTGCCGATCATCGCCTCCAACTCGCTGGCGACCCTGCTGGCCCGCAAGGTAACGGGCACCATTCAAGGTTTCGTGATCGAGGGCCCCACCGCCGGCGGGCACAACGCCCCGCCCAGGGGTGCCCCGGTGTTTGACGAGCGCGGGCAGCCGGTGTACGGCGAGCGGGATGTGGTGGATCTCGAGCAGATCAAAGCCCTGGGCCTGCCCTTCTGGCTGGCAGGGGGCACCGGCTCGCCCGAGGCCTTGCAAGAAGCCCTTGCACGAGGGGCCGCCGGTATTCAGGTAGGGACGCTGTTCGCCTACAGCCAGGAGTCGGGCTTCGAGGCCAACCTCAAACGGGGCATCCTCGAGCAGGCCGCCCGGGGGGAGGTCAGGGTCTTTACCGACCCCAAGGCCTCGCCCACCGGCTTTCCCTTCAAGGTGGCCGAGGTGGAAGGCACCCTCTCCCAGCCGGAGGTCTACCAGCGCCGGGTGCGGGTTTGCGACCTGGGCTACCTGCGGGAAGCCTACCAGACGCCCGAGGGCAGAATCGGTTTCCGCTGCGCTTCCGAGCCCATCGAGCAGTACCTGGCTAAAGGGGGTGAAGCCGCCCACACCGAGGGGCGCAAGTGCCTGTGCAACGCCCTTTTGGCGGCGGTGGGGATGGGGCAGCTACAGAAAAACGGCGACCGCGAGCTGCCCCTGGTAACAAGCGGCGACGACCTCGAGCGCATCGGTCGCTTTGTGCGTCGGTTTGGCACCGAGTACAGCGCGCGGGATGTGGTGGCCTACTTGTTGGACGCCCCGGCTCAGCCTCAAGCAGAAGTCCAGCCGGCGCTGGCCCATGGGTAATGGGAGCCTCCGCGTCTGTTGGTTTGTGTAAATTTTTTGAAGATCAACCGTAAATGGGCCTACCATCTGGCAGGGCATTAGCCGGCAAACTCGAGGAGTAGTTTATTTCCCGAAGCGCTGCTCGAGGGGTGAACCGTGGGGTTTGAGTTTCCGCTGCTGCTGTTGTTGCTCCTGTTGCTGCCGCTGCTGGCCTGGGCCTACCAGCGCAGGGTGCAGGAAGGGCGCTCGAGCGGCCACGTGCTCTACCCCAGCCTGGCCCAGTTGGCCCGCTTGTCCGAGCCTCGCTGGAAGCGCCACCTGAGTGCTGTGCTATACGGCCTGGCCCTGGCCCTGGCCATTGCCGCGCTGGCCCGTCCGCAAGCTATGCTGCCAGTGCCCGACCCCACGGCCACCGTCATCGTGACCATTGATATCAGCCTCTCGATGCGGGCCCAGGACATCCAGCCCACCCGCTTCGAGGCGGCCAAACAGGAAGCCAAAAACTTTGTGCGGTCGCTGCCCGATGGGATCAAGGTGGGGCTGGTGAGCTTCGCGGGCTACGCCACCCTGGAGGTGGAGCCCACCACCGACCACCAGCGGGTGATAGACCAGATCGAACTGTTACAGATGGCCCGCCGAACGGCCATTGGCGATGGTTTGCTGGAGAGCCTCAGGGCCATCCCCAAAGACGAAAACGGCAAGCCCCTGGGCCCCTCCACGGTGGTGCTGCTCTCGGACGGTCGAACCAACAGCGGTGTAGACCCGATGGAGGTCGCCCCCTTTGCCAAGGATATGGGGGTGGTGGTGCACACCATCGGGCTGGGCCGCCGCAGCAATCCCGATGACCCCGACCAGTACTGGGGCGGTTACTGGATGCAGTTCGACGAAGAAACCCTGCGGGCCATCGCCGAGGCCACCGGGGGGCAGTACTACGCCGCAGGCTCGACGGAGGCCCTGCGGCAGGCCTACCGCAACCTGGGCCGGATGGTGGGCTGGAAGCCCCAGCGCACCGAAATTAGCGGCGTGTTCGGGCTGCTGGCCGGGGTGCTGCTGGCCTCGAGCCTGCTACTTTCCAACCTGCGGCGCCAGGTTGTCTAACCAGACGGCCCGACTCAGCCGCTGGCCCGCAGGGTGAGCCGCAAGAGGTTTTGCGCCAGCTCGAGGTGCTCGATTCGTGCGCTGGGGTTCTTGGCCAGGCCCATGGTCTGGAGTGGTGCTTCCTGGAGGATTTTTTGCAGCAACGGCTCCAGGCGAAGCTCGAGCCCCAGGTTGTTGTGCACCGCCAGCAGACCGGGTAGCCGCTGGTTGGCCTGCTGGGCGACCATCTCCAGCACCTTGCCCGGTAACAGGTTGAGCACCGGCCCTCCCCGAAACCCTGAAAAATGCAGTTGTTCGATCTGTAGCCGCCAGGTTTGCGATCCGGGCTGGAAGTCCAGCGCCCGCACCCTGAGGCGCAAGGCTGGGCCGCTGGCAAACCCAAGCTCGGCCTGGCAGTGGTTTTCGCACAGCTCAAAATGCCGAAGCTGGCCGTGCTGGAGGCGGCCCAGCGGAAAGCGCAGCAGCCGAACCGGCAGATCCACCCGCTCAAGCTGGCGGCTGATCCAGGTGTGCAGCAGGGCTTGGCTGAGCTCGAGTTCCATCCGGGCGCGCAGCATTTCCATGACCCCATTATCCGGTACGGACTGAGCAAGCACCCTACCCTTGAAGGGAGCACCCCGCTAGACTGATGCTCGTGACCTACCTAGAAGCGGTGGAATGGTTGTTTGCCCAAAGCCGCGCCGGGGCGCCGCGGGGCCTGTCGCGGATTCAAGAACTGCTGGAACGCCTGGGTCATCCCGAGGCCGGGTTCTCTGCGGTGCATGTGATTGGAACCAACGGCAAAGGCAGCGTGGTGGCCTACCTCGAGGCGGCCTTCAAAGCGGCCGGCCGGCGCTATGGGGCCACCACCAGCCCCCACCTGCTGGACTTTCGCGAGCGCATCCGCACCCATCTGGGCCCGATCCCCGAGGCGGAGGTGCTGCGTTTTGTGGAGTGGGCCCGGGGCCAGTCGTTCCGTGAACCGGTGGCCTTTTTCGACCTCACCACGGCCCTGGCTTTTCAGCATTTTGCCCAGCAGGGTGTGGAGCTGGCCGCGGTGGAGGCGGGGGTGGGCGGGGCGCTGGATGCCACCAACGTGCTTCCTGGGGTGCGGGTCACGGTGCTGACCAACATCGGTGAAGACCACCTGGAGACCCTGGGGGGTACGCTCGAGGGGGTGGCCAGGGACAAAGCAGGGGCCATTCGCACAGGGGTTCCGGTGGTGACCGGGGCCGAGGGGGTTGGGCTGGAGGTCATCCGCGCCATCGCCGCCGAGCGGGCCGCGCCGCTGTATGTGCTGAGCGAGGGCAGTTCGCTCTTCGAGCTGCCAGCCCCTCCCTCTTTGCGGGGCCGTTTTCAGGAGCACAACGCCCGTCTGGCTGCGGCGGCGTTGCGTTTGCTGGGCTACAGCGACGGCGTGATCGCCACCGGTCTGTCCACCGCCCAGCATCCAGGCCGTATGCAGCCGCTTACCTACCAGGGCCTCCCGGTGGTGCTGGATGGGGCCCACAACCCCCCTGCGGCCAGGGCCCTGGTGGAGGAGTTCGAGGGCTTCCATCTGGTGTTTGGGGCCTTTCCCCGCAAGGACTACCGCAGCATCCTGCACACCCTGCTGCCCAAAGCCAAAAGCGTGCGCTATACCTATGCGGCCAAAGGCGCTTTGCGGGCGGAGGAACTCTCGCAGGCCTATCCAGCGCCCTACTTCGAAGATCCGCTCGAGGCCCTCCAGGACGCTGTCCAAATAGCTCGGCAGGATGGCTGGCCGGTTCTGGTGACAGGCTCTTTGTACCTTGTAGGGGAGATGCTCCGGCTGCTGCAGGGGTGTGTTTTAACCGACCTGCCTGCTACCGAACCGGTTTGATGCTGGTTTCAGAGTGCTCCTCCTACGAGATGTCTTTCAGGCACCCAGGACTTCGTCCAGGGTCTCGGCCAGGGCGTTTACCAGCTCGTCGATCTCTTGCTCGGTAATGACCAGGGGTGGGGCAATGGCAAAGCCGGTATCGTTGCAGCGCACGATCACGCCCTTTGCCCGGCTGACCTGCATTAGCCGCCCCCCAATGCCTTTGGCTGGGTCAAAGGTCTTTTTGCTGGCTTTGTCCTCCACCACCTCGACCAGGGCCATCAGACCCTTACCGCGCACGTTGCCCACATGGGGGTGGGCCTCGAGCGCCTGGAGCTGCCGCAAAAGCTGCTCACCCCGCTTTTGGGCATTAATCCAAAGCTGTTCGCGCTCGATAATCTCGATGTTGGCCAGGGCCACCGCACAGGCCACCGGATGGCCTGAGTAGGTGAAACCATGCATGAACATGCGGTCGGGGGCCGAGATGCGCTCGAAAATTTGCGGGCTGATGCCCACCCCGCCCAGCGGCACATACCCCGAGGTGATGCCCTTGGCAAAGCTGGTGATGTCGGCTTGGAAGCCGTAGGTGGTCTGGGCGAACATCTCGCCGGTGCGGCCAAAGCCGGTAATCACCTCGTCGGCAATCAGCAGAATCTCGTACTTCTTCAGAATGGGGACGATGGCCTGCCAGTAGCCCTCGGGGGGTGGCACCACGCCCCCCGCCCCCTGCACCGGTTCCCCGATAAAAGCTGCGATGGTCTCGGGGCCTTCCCGAAGGATTAAGTCCTCGAGCTCCTGGGCCAGCATGGCTACAAACCCGGCCTCCGAAAGCCCCGGATTGTTGCGGTAGGCCAGCGGCGCGCTCAGGTACAAGAACCCCGGCGGCAGCGGCCCGAAATCGGCGTGGTAGGCCGGTACGCCGGTGGCGGCCAGCGCCCCCATGGCGATCCCGTGGTAGGCCATGCGCCGCGAGATGATCTTGGTTTTTTGGGGCTGGCCCGACAGGGCCCAGTAGTAGCGGGCAATCTTGATGGCGGTCTCGTTGGACTCGGCCCCGCCCGAGGTGAACTGGAAATGGGAGTGGTGCGGCAGAAGCTGGTGCATCTTGGCGGCCAGCTCGATGACCGGGGGGGTGGCCAGCCCAAAAAAAGTAGGCTGAAAGGCCAGTTGGGTCATCTGCCGCCGGGCGGCCTCCACCAGTTCCTGGCGCCCGTAGCCCACGTTCACGTTCCAGAGACCGGCGAAGCCGTCAATGTACCACCTGCCCTCGCTGTCACGCACCTTAGAACCCTTCCCCTCGACCAGCACCAGCGGGCCTTGTTGCTTGTGGCGGTGCAGGTTGGTGACGGGGTGCAGGTGATGGGCGATATCCTGCTCGATGAGCTGCTTGGTGTTCAACACAAGGGGGTTCATAATGCCCCCGATTCTACCTTTTGCTGGGCGGTTGTGGGTCAAGCGCGGCCACCTTCCTGCTGCGTAGTATGCTGGCCTTTGTGACTGCGGATACCCAGCGCGAAATATTCAGAATTGCCCTGCCGGTGAGCCTCGAGTCCACCGTTCAGCTAGCCCTTGGCTTCGTCAATCAGGTGATTGTGGGAACCCTGGGCACCGCCACCATTGCCGCGGTAGGGCTGGCTAATAACGTTCTTTTCATCGGTATTCTGTGCCTCAATACCCTGGGTGCGGGGTGCGCCATTCTGGCCAGCCGGGCCCGGGGGCGGGGCGACGAGGCCGCGGTGCGGCGCATCGTGAGTTTTTTCATTGGATTTTCTGCGCTGATAGCCCTTGCGCTGGCTCTACCGCTGGGGCTGGGAGCGGTGCCTTTTTTGAGACTGGTCGGAGCTGATCCGGAAATTACTGCGATTGGCGGCCCGTACCTTTCACTGGTGGCGCTTTCCCTACCCCTCATTACCCTGAGCGTGGTGAGCAGTGCGGCCTTTCGCAGTATCGGCAGGGCGCGCATACCGATGATTGTAACGATTCCGGCCATTGCCCTGATACCCCTGCTGTCCTGGCTGCTGGTGTATCCCCTGGGAATGGGGGTGGTGGGCGCGGCCCTGGCGGCCTTGGTGGCCCAGGGTGTCCGGGCCCTGCTGCTGCTCTGGCTGCTCATTGGAAGCCGCTGGGGGTTGCGCTGGGCCTGGCCCAGCCTTGGACAGGGACGGGACTTGTTCGGCGAGGCGGTGCCGCTGGTGTTGCCGCTGTTCATCACCGAGGTGGTATTCAGCGGCGGGGTGTTTTTGTTTGCGCTGCTGTTCGAGCGCCTGGGCACCCAGGAGCTGGCGGTGTTTCAGATTGTGAGCAACCTCGAGATGGTCTTCATCACCGCCTCGGCGGGCCTGCATTACGCAGCTACCGTGCTGGTGGCCCAGTCCATTGGGCGGGCCGACCCCCCCGGCGTCTGGGCAGTCTCGCGCCAAATCTGGCAGATTGGGCTGGCTTCGGCCGCCATCTTTGGCTTTATTTTTGCCCTGTTCGCTTTTCTCCTGCCGGTGCTCTACCCCAACACCACCCCGCA
Source organism: Meiothermus sp. (assembly GCA_026004095.1). GTDB lineage: Bacteria > Deinococcota > Deinococci > Deinococcales > Thermaceae > Meiothermus. The sequence continues at coordinate 104,454 of BPIL01000007.1, read as the reverse complement.
GGTGCGGGAATGGGCTTTCTGGGCCGTGCTGCTCAACGCGCTGTTCCAGCCGGTTAAGGTGTCCAACTTCATCTTTTTTGGCACCCTGGCCAGCGGGGGGGACACCCGTTTTTTACTGTTCTCCGATTTTGTGACAGTGTTTGTGGTGGGTTTGCCCCTGGCCTGGCTGCTGGCGTTTCCGTTGGGTTTGGGACTGTGGGGCATATTTCTGGGGCGGCTGCTGGGCGAGGAGACGGTGCGGGTGAGCATGTTTTTGTGGCGTTATCGAAGTGGGCGGTGGTTTCGCCTCGAGGCCCGGCCAGCGGCCTCTGATTAATCGTCCTATACCAACGCTTTTTTGCTGAAGATGCGAAAACCCGTATTATACTGAACCTCAATGCGGGCGCGCTCTTACTTGTTTACGCTTTATATGGAGTATCTGTACCCCGAAAACCGGGCCTGGGTGGGGGATTTGATCCGCTGGATGGAACTGTTGAATTTCAGCGAGCCCGCGGTGCGGGCTGCGGTTTCGCGCAGCGTCAAACGGGGCTGGATTATCCCCGAAAAAGAGGGGCGGCGGGCTTACTATCGGCTTTCGCCCAGGGTGTCCTGGCAGGTCGAGAAGGTGCGGGAGCGCCTGTATAGCTATGGTGCGCCGTGGGATGGCAAGTGGCGCATTTTGGTCTATGCCGTGCCGGAAACCAAGCGCACCGTGCGGGATCGCTTTCGTAACGAGTTGATTCTGCTGGGCTTCGGTACGCCGGCGCCGGGTGTGTGGATCAGCCCCAACGGCTCGCTCGAGGCCGCCCGCGACCTGGTGGGCTTTTACGGCCTGCAAAACTATGTCGAGCTGTTCCAGGCCGAGCGTTTTTCCAGCACACCCCCCCTCGAGCTCATCGAAAAATCCTTCAACCTGAAGGCAGCCCAGACCCGCTACCGGGCTTTTCTGGCCCAGAAGCCACCAAGGGCCCAAAGCGCCGAGGAGGCCTTTGTGCGCCTGACCCACATGATTCACCAGGCCCGCAAGAACCTTTTCTTGGACCCCGGCCTACCGCCCGAGCTCACCCCGCCGGGCTTTTTGGGGCAGCAGGCCAAGGCGCAATTCCTGGAACTGTACAACCAGCTTTCCCGGCAGGCCCGCCCGGTGTTTGAGCAGGGTTTGGTGGCCGCAGACTAAAGATGGGCCCTACAGGCGCACTGCCCGGATGCGCTCGAGGAAGTCGTGCACAATGTTCCCGGTCACACCCCAGATGTCGTAGCCCCGCCAAGGATAATGCCAGACCTTGCGCCGCAGCGGGCCTTCCATCTCGGAGAACTCCCCGCCCAGGCCGTTGGGAAAGCGGTTGCCTGGTGGGGGTGTGCGTTCTTCAGCGTAAGCGGGGGCGGCCAGCAGCTCCTCGATGGGTACCCAGAGCAGTGCGTCTACTTCTGTGGGATTGGGGGTAAGCTGAGGTTCCTGGGTGATCCGGCCCAGCAAGGGAAAAACCCGATACCCAAAAGGGGAGAGGGTGGGGTTGAGGCGTCCCAGGATTTCCACGTGCTCCGGGTTCAGCCCCACCTCTTCCCAGGCCTCGCGCAAGGCAGCCTGCTCTGCACTCTCGCCATCGTCAAAGCGGCCCCCGGGAAAGCTAATCTGTGCGGCGTGGTGGGGGAGGTGGGCGCTGCGCACGGTAAACAGCAGTTGCCCTTCCCAGACCGGCAGCAGCACGGCGGCGTCCACGAAGCCCTCCGGCCTCGAGAGCGCTTCAGGAGGGCGGGCAACGATGGCCTTGAGCAAGTCCGATTTCATGGGTGAACCAGGTTGGCGCTGTGGTTTGTGGCATCTGACCTTTTAGGAACAGCTTTCCTCGCATCGCTCGCGCAGCAGAATCTCCGGATTGATTTTTTCCTCTCGGCACCAGGCCACCATCAGCCACAGCGCCTCGGCCAGGCGGCCCTCTTCGATGGCCCCTATTAGCTGGTCTTTCCCGGGGAAGGTGTACCCCATCTTTTTCTGAATTTCGGCGGCCCGGGCCAAAGCCCCCAGGCTTTTCGGCACCTGATCGCAAATGGACTGGGCGGTTTTGCCCTCCTGGGCCTTAATGGCCTTCCAGTTGGCAGTAACGGCCTCGGGGGTATCGGCCTTCACATCACCAAACACGTGAGGGTGACGGCGGATGAGCTTATCCACGATGTGCTGCTCCACTTCGGGATAAGCAAAACTGCCCTCTTGCTCGGCAATCACCGAATGAAAGGCCACCTGCAAGAGCACATCCCCGAGCTCCTCGGCCATCTCCTGGGGGTTGCCCCGACCTATGGCATCCACGGCTTCGGCGGCCTCCTCGAGCAGGTAGGGTCGTAGGCTCAGGTGGGTTTGCTCTTTGTCCCAGGGACAGCCCTCCGGGCCGCGCAGACGACGCATGACCTCTAGTAAACGCTCCATGCTCTATAGCCTAGCGGGTTTTGCCTAGCCGACTATGCCTTTTTGAGCAATCGCCACAGCAGCAAACCACCCACCCCCGAACATCCGACCAGAAGCAGGCTCAGCAGATCCACCGGCGCGGTATCGCCCAGTGCCAGACCCTGGGGGCTGGGGTAGGGGAGACCGGTACTACGGGTCAGTATGAACAGCAGGATTATCAGGCCTGCCAGCCAGATCCCCCCTTGGTAAGCTCCGCGCTCCATGCCGGCGGGCATCTCGAGTAAACGGGCCAGCAGCAAAAACCCCCCATACATTAGCTGAAGCCCCAGCAACATCATGAACAACAGGGCGTACCAGAACCCTGCCCCCTGAAGCCCCAGGGGTGTCTCGTTGCCAAATAGCTCGCCGCACAACCCCCCTCCCAGAAAGGTGTTGCCAAAACCGAGCAATTGCAAAAAGAAGGGAGCCATCAACAAAGCAGCAGCCCATCGCAGTAGGGCATTGGAAAATGCAGGAGGTTCTGCCCTCATGGTAACTTACATCATGCCATAAAGCCCAAAGGCTATTGTAAAGTAGCTTGCCCTGGGCTATGCTATCTCCTCAGGGACATTTGCCCATGCTGCGTTGTTTACGGTGATGAGGGGCCTATGGCCCAACGGTTTTTCTAGGGGTACAGATGAAGCCGCGTCGAGCCGCTTGGATCACACTGTTGGTAAGTTTGCCTTTGATTTTGGCCGTGGTTGCCTTCTTTTTGTCGCGCGATACCTACCAGCCCTATGGAACCCGCCTGTTGAACGCCCGCCCACCAGAAGCCAACCAGTTTACCCTCACCGCCCACGACGGCTCGCGTAAAAGCCTTTCCGATTTTCAGGGTAAGGTGGTTCTGATCTTCTTTGGCTTTGTGAACTGCCCGGATGTCTGCCCCACCACCTTGCTCGAGCTCAGCAAGGTCTACAAAGCCCTGACCCCCGCCGAGCAGGCGCGGGTGCAGGTTCTGCTCATCTCGGTAGATCCCGAGCGGGACACCCTGGAAAAGCTAAGGGATTATGTTACCTTCTTCAGCCCCAGCTTTATCGGGCTGACTGGAACCCCCGAGCAGATCGCCGAGGTGGCCAAACGCTACGGGGTGTTTTATCAAAAATCCCAGATCAAGTCGGCTACCGAGTACAACGTAGACCATACCGCCACGGTTTTCGCGCTTGATCCCAAAGGACAACTGCGGCTGATATATGGCAACGGCAAAGCCGCCGAAACCGAACGGGTGGTAGAGGACGTGCGCTGGCTGCTGCGTTGAGCCCCACTCTTCCAGGGCAGACCGCACGCTCCCCCAGCTTTTGCTACGCTCACGATCGAGCGCGGCAGCACCCTCCTTGTAGCCGCTCCCCAAGCCGTATTCTGCCCCTTGATTAACTTTTTGCGCCCGTATATACTTCTAGGGTTGCGTCGCCTCAGGCCAGCCCCGGCCCTGAGGCAACATCGGTTGCGCTCACGGGAAGACCGTCGCGCACGGCGATTCTTGAGAATCTAGGGGCGAAACACGGGCTGCTGGCCTGGTTCGCTTCTCGACGGGAACCCCGCACCGAGCGCAGCGCAAGTACGCAGAACTCCGTGTGGGGTTTTCGGTTTTTGAAGAAATCGAGTTAAACGAAAGGATGTGATTACACTGCCAACCATCAACCAACTCCTCCGTAAGGGCCGTACGCCGGTGGTCAAGAAGAGCAAGGTGCCTGCCCTCAAAGGAAGCCCCTTCCGCAAGGGGGTCTGCACCGTGGTGCGCACCGTAACCCCCAAGAAGCCCAACTCGGCCTTGCGCAAGGTGGCCAAGGTGCGGCTCTCGAGCCAGTACGAAGTCACCGCCTACATTCCTGGCGAAGGCCACAACCTGCAAGAGCACTCGGTGGTGCTGATCCGCGGGGGCCGTGTGAAAGACCTGCCGGGTGTGCGCTACCACATTGTGCGCGGCATCTACGACACCCAGGGCGTGAAGGATCGCAAGAAGAGCCGCTCCAAGTACGGCACCAAGCGGCCCAAAGCCGATGCTAAAGGCGCGGCGGCCAAGGGCAAGAAGTAACTCTTCCACGTGCAGCCCTCTAGGGCGGCATGAGTGAGGTTTGAAGTATGTCGCGGAGAAGACAAGCAGAAATTCGCCAACTCGAGCCCGACCACCTGTACGGCGACGTGGTGGTCACCGCCTTCATCAACCGGATGATGCGCGATGGCAAGAAGAACCTGGCTGCTCGCATCTTTAGACAGGCCTGTGAGATTATCCAGGAGAAAAGCGGGCAGGAGCCCCTCAAGGTGTTTAAGGCGGCCCTGGACAATGTGCGCCCCCGTGTGGAAGTGCGCAGCCGCCGGGTGGGTGGGGCCAACTACCAGGTGCCCGTCGAGGTATCGCCCCGTCGTCAGCAGACCCTGGCCATTCGCTGGATTGTGAACGCCTTTAACAGCCGGGGCGAACGCGAAGCCCACCAGCGCCTGGCAGCCGAGCTGCTGGAAGCCGCCGAAGGTAAGGGTGGAGCGGTCAAAAAGAAAGAAGATGTTGAGCGTATGGCCGAAGCCAACCGAGCCTACGCCCACTACCGGTGGTAAGTATGTCCGTCAAGACTGGTTTTGACCTGAAACTCTTCCGCAATATCGGGATTGCGGCCCACATCGACGCCGGTAAGACCACCACCACCGAGCGCATCCTGTACTACACCGGGCGCATCCACAAAATCGGTGAGGTGCACGAAGGTGCTGCCACCATGGACTGGATGGAGCAGGAGCGCGAGCGCGGTATCACCATTACCGCGGCGGTGACCACCGCCAACTGGAAGCACAGCGGTACCGGCATCGAGCACCGCATCAACATCATCGACACCCCTGGTCACGTGGACTTCACTATCGAAGTAGAGCGCTCCATGCGGGTGCTGGACGGTGCGGTGGCGGTGTTCGACGCTTCGCAGGGGGTGGAGCCCCAGTCCGAAACGGTCTGGCGCCAGGCCGATAAGTACCGGGTGCCCCGTATTGCCTTCGCCAACAAGATGGACAAGACCGGGGCCGATATCTGGTTGGTGGTCAACACCATGAAAGAGCGCCTGGGGGCCCGGCCGGTGGTGATGCAACTGCCCATTGGCCGTGAGGATACCTTCAAGGGCATCGTGGATGTGCTGCGCCAGAAGGCCTACATTTACGGCAACGACCTGGGCACCGACATCAAGGTGGTTGAGATCCCCGAGGAGCTGAAGGCCCAGGCTGCGGAGTACTACGAGAAACTCGTGGAAGCCGCCGCCGATTACGACGAGAACATCATGATGAAGTTCCTCGAGGGCGAGAAACCCACCGAAGAGGAACTCGTCCGGGCCATCCGTAAGGGCACCATCGCCATGGAGATCTTCCCGGTTTTCCTGGGCTCGGCCCTCAAGAACAAGGGCGTGCAGCTACTCCTGGATGCGGTGGTGGATTACCTGCCTTCACCGCTGGATATTCCCCCCATCCGGGGCAAAACCGAGAACGGCGAGGAGATCGAGCGTCCGGCCGATCCCAACGGACCCCTGGCGGCCCTGGCCTTCAAAATTATGGCCGACCCCTACGTGGGCCGGCTGACCTTTGTCCGGGTTTACTCCGGTACCCTAAGGTCGGGTTCTTACGTGCAGAACACCACCAAGGGCAAGAAGGAGCGTGTGGCCCGCCTGCTCCAGATGCACGCCAACCACCGCGAAGAGGTGGAAGAGCTGCGCGCGGGCGAGCTGGGTGCGGTGGTGGGCCTCAAGGAAACCATCACCGGCGACTCGCTGGTGGGAGATGGGGACGAGGCGATTATCCTCGAGTCCATCGAAGTACCCGAGCCCGTGATCGACCTGGCCATCGAGCCCAAGACCAAAGCCGACCAGGACAAGCTCGGCGTGGCCCTGGCGCGGCTGGGTGAGGAAGACCCCACCTTCCGCGTCTCCACCGACCCCGAAACCGGTCAGACCATCATCTCGGGGATGGGAGAGCTGCACCTCGAGATCATCGTGGATCGCCTCAAGCGCGAGTTTAAGGTCGACGCCAACGTGGGTAAGCCCCAGGTGGCCTACCGCGAGACCATTACCCGCCCGGTGGATGTCGAGGGCAAGTTCGTGCGCCAGTCGGGTGGGCGTGGGCAGTATGGTCACGTCAAGATCAAGGCCGAACCCCTGGGCCGTGGCTCGGGCTTCGAGTTCGTCAACGCTATCGTGGGCGGGGTGATTCCGCGCGAGTACATCCCGGCGGTGCAAAAAGGCATCGAGGAGGCCATGCAGTCCGGGCCCCTCACCGGCTTCCCCATCGTGGATATCAAGGTCACCCTCTACGACGGTAGCTACCACGAGGTGGACTCCTCGGAAATGGCCTTCAAGATCGCCGGCTCGATGGCTATCAAAGAAGCCATGGAGAAGGGTGGTGCGGCCATCCTCGAGCCCATCATGCGCGTTGAGGTCATCACCCCTGAGGAGTTCCTGGGCTCCATCATTGGCGACCTTAACTCCCGCCGTGGGCAGATTCAAGGTATGGAGGAGCGGGGCAACGCCCGGCTGGTGCGGGCCTTCGTCCCTCTGGCCGAGATGTTCGGTTACGCCAACGATATGCGCTCGATGAGCCAAGGGCGGGCCCAGTTCTCGATGTTCTTCGACCACTACGAGCAAGTGCCCCAAAACATCGCGCAGAAGCTGATTAAGGGGCAATGAACAACCGGGGTTGGGGCACAGGTTGAGCCCCAGCCCCTGATTACTGCAGAAGGAGTGAAACTGCTATGGCGAAAGGCGTATTTGAGCGCACCAAACCCCACGTGAACGTGGGGACGATCGGACACGTAGACCACGGGAAGACCACCCTGACGGCGGCGATTACCTTTGTGGCGGCGGCGGTGAACCCCAACGTGGAGGTACAGGCCTACGACCAGATCGATAAGGCCCCCGAGGAGAAGGCCCGCGGGATTACCATCAACACGGCCCACGTGGAGTACGAGACCGAGAAACGCCACTACTCCCACGTGGACTGCCCCGGCCACGCCGACTACGTCAAGAACATGATCACCGGGGCGGCCCAGATGGACGGGGCCATCCTGGTGGTCTCGGGCACCGACGGCCCGATGCCCCAGACCCGCGAGCACATCCTGCTCTCGCGCCAGGTGGGGGTGCCGTACATCATCGTCTTCCTGAACAAGATCGACATGGTGGACGACCCCGAGCTGCTGGATCTGGTGGAGATGGAGATTCGCGACCTGCTGAACCAGTACGAGTTCCCCGGCGACGACACCCCCATCATCCGGGGCTCGGGCCTGAAGGCGCTGGAGCACATGATGGCCCACCCCAAGACCCAGCGGGGCGAGAACGAGTGGGTGGATAAGATCTGGGAGCTGCTGGATGCCATCGACTCCTACATTCCCACCCCCCAGCGGGACGTGGACAAGCCCTTCCTGATGCCGGTGGAGGACGTGTTCACCATCACCGGGCGTGGTACCGTGGCCACCGGGCGGATTGAGCGCGGGAAGATCAAGACCGGTGAGGAAGTGGAGATTGTGGGGCTGCGGGAGACCCAGAAGACCGTGGTGACCGGGGTGGAGATGCACCGCAAGACCCTGAGCGAAGGGATTGCTGGGGACAACGTGGGGCTGCTCTTGCGGGGTGTGAGCCGCGAAGATGTGGAGCGGGGCCAGGTGCTGGCCAAGCCGGGGAGCGTCACCCCCCACACCAAGTTCGAGGCCTCGGTCTACATCCTGAAGAAGGAAGAAGGGGGACGGCACACCGGCTTCTTCACCAACTACCGCCCGCAGTTCTACTTCCGCACCACCGATGTGACCGGGGTGGTGGAACTGCCCAAAGGGGTGGAGATGGTGATGCCCGGCGACAACGTCACCTTCACCGTCGAACTCATCAAGCCCATCGCCATGGAAGAAGGCCTGCGCTTCGCCATCCGTGAAGGCGGTCGCACCGTGGGCGCCGGCGTGGTGGCAAAAATTATCGAGTAAGGGAGGCCCTGAATGCCAAAGATTCGCATCAAACTTCGGGGCTTCGACCACAAGAGCCTGGATGCTTCGGCGGCCAAGATCGTGGAGACGGCCCGCCGCAGCGGGGCGCAGGTTTCCGGCCCGGTGCCGCTGCCAACCCGTATCCGTCGTTTTACCGTGCTGCGGAGCCCCTTTAAGCACAAAGACAGCCGAGAACATTTTGAACTGCGCACCCATAACCGACTGGTGGATATTTCCGATCCCACCCCCAAGACCATCGAGGGGTTGCGCAACCTCGACCTGCCCACCGGTGTCGAGATTGAGCTCAAGATGCTAGGAGGCCGCTAATGAAGGGCATTCTTGGGACTAAAGTGGGCATGACCCAGATCTGGAAGGGCGATAAGGCTGTGCCTGTAACGGTAATCCTGGCCGGCCCCTGCCCGGTGGTACAGCGTAAAACCATCGAGAAAGATGGGTATGAAGCGGTGCAGCTCGGCTTCCAGAGCCAGAAGCCGCAGCGGGTCAACAAGCCGGCCAAGGGCCATTTTGCCAAGGCGGGCGTGGAGCCCGTGAAGTACCTGCGCGAGCTGCGCGGCTTCAACCCCGAGGGCGACACCGTGACGGTGAGTATTTTCAACGTAGGGGAAGTGGTGGATGTAACCGGCACCTCTAAGGGCCACGGCTTTACCGGCGTGATGAAGAAGTGGAACTTTGCCGGTGGTAACGACTCGCACGGTGCTCACAAGATTCACCGCCACGGGGGTTCGATCGGTAACCGCAAGACCCCAGGCCGGGTTTTTAAGGGTAAGAAGATGGCCGGGCGCTGGGGCAACGAGCGGGTGACGATCCAGGGCCTCGAGGTCGTGGATGTGCTCGAGAACGAAAACCTGATTCTGGTCAAGGGTTCGGTGCCGGGGGCCAACGGCAGCCTGGTGGTGGTGCGCCAGACCAGTAAGGTGCCCGCCGTTAAGGCCGGAAAGGGAGGTAAGTGATGTACAACCTTCCGGTGCTCGGAAGCAACAAGACTGTGGAAGCGGCGCTTCCCGAAAAAGTGAAGAGCCACGTGCTTTACGAGGTGTTGCGCTGGCAACTGGCCTCGCGCCGCCGGGGTACCGCGGCCACCAAAACCCGCGGCATGGTGAACTTCACCACCAAAAAAATGTACGCGCAAAAACACACCGGCCGGGCCCGCCACGGTGACTACGGCGCCCCCATCTTCGTGGGGGGTGGTACGGTTTTTGGGCCGCAGCCCCGCGACTACAGCTACACCCTGCCCAAGAAGGTGCGCAAGCTGGGTCTTGCGATGGCCCTGGCCGACCGCGCCAAGGAGGGTAAGTTCTTTCTGGTGGAAGACTTCAAGGGTGTGAACGGCAAAACCAGAGAGTTTGTGGCCTGGCTCAAAGCCCACAACCTCGAGGGCCCTTCCATCCTGCTGGTCACCAGCGATGAAAAAGTAGCCCGTGCGGCCCGCAACCTACCCAAGGTGCGGGTGCTGGCCCCTGAAGGACTCAACGTTTACGACATCATGCGCCAGGAGGCCTTGGTAATGGAGGCTTCGGCCTGGCCTGGTGTGCAATCCAGACTGGGTCAGAGCGAAGGGGGTGAGGCCTGATGAAAACGCCCCATGATGTGATCATTCAACCTGTTTTGTCGGAGAAGGCGTACGGCCGGTTCGCTGATGGGGTCTACACCTTCTGGGTGCACCCCAAGGCCAACAAGACCGAGATTGCCAATGCTGTGGAGGCCGCCTTCAAGGTCAAGGTGGTGCGGGTTAATACCCAGAACGTGCTGGGTAAGCACAAGCGCCTGGGTCGCTTTATGGGTAAGCGCCCCGACCGCAAGAAGGCCATCGTGACGGTGGCACCTGGACAGAAGATTGAAGCCCTGGAAGGACTGATCTGATCTGGTTTGTTCCGACTGCAAGGGTTTTGATCGAGGGGGGCAAAGCTTTGGAGTAGGTGATGCCCTCCAACCGCCTCGAGACCGAGCGTACATGCGCATCTCACGGCGCTGGACGATGACGGGGCAAAAATCCACTTGGCATCAGGGCGACTCGGTTAGCCCGTATCAAGTGAGAGGAAGAGCAAAATGGCAGTAAAGAAATTCAGACCCTATACCCCATCGCGCCGCTTTATGACGGTGGCCGACTTCTCTGAGCTGACCAAAAAGCGCCCTGAGAAGAGCCTCACCGCCCCGATGAAAAAAACCGGGGGGCGCAACAACCAAGGCCGCATCACCAGCCGGTTCATCTCCGGTGGGCACAAGCAGCTCTACCGCATCATCGACTTCCGTCGGCGGGATAAAGCCGGTATTCCTGCCCGGGTAGCGGCCATCGAGTACGACCCCAACCGCACCGCCCGGATTGCTCTGCTGTTCTACCGCGACGGTGAAAAGCGCTATATCCTGGCCCCCGATGCCCTGAAGGTCGATACCATCGTCACCAGCGGCCCCGAAGCGCCCATCTCGGTGGGCAATGCCCTGCCGCTGCGCTTTATTCCGGTGGGTACGGTGATTCACGCGGTGGAGCTCGAGCCCGGTAAGGGCGCCAAGATGGCCCGCAGCGCCGGCACCAGCGTGCAGGTGCAGGGCCGTGAAGGTGATTACGTGATTTTGCGCCTGCCCTCCGGTGAGCTGCGCAAAGTGCACGGTGAGTGCTATGCCACCATTGGGGTGGTATCCAACGCCGATCACAAGAACATCGTGCTGGGTAAAGCCGGCCGCAAGCGCCACCTGGGCCGCAAGGGCCATGTGCGCGGTACCGCCATGAACCCGGTAGACCACCCGCACGGTGGTGGTGAAGGCCGCGCGCCGCGGGGCCGTCCGCCAGTCTCGCCCTGGGGCCAGCAGGCCAAAGGTCTCAAGACCCGCAAGAAGAAGAAGCCCTCGAGCGCACTCATCGTGTCTCGTCGCAAGTAGAGGTGAACTATGCCACGTAGCTTGAAAAAAGGAGTTTTTGTGGAAAGCCACCTGCTGGAAAAAGTCGAGGCGATGAACGCCAAAGGCGAAAAGCGGGTGATCAAGACCTGGAGCCGTCGGAGCACCATTGTGCCCGAGATGATCGGCCATACCCTGGCGGTTTACAACGGCAAGCAGCACGTGCCGGTTTATATAACCGAGCAGATGGTCGGGCACAAGCTGGGCGAGTTCTCGCCTACCCGTACCTACCGCGGCCACAGCAAAGAGGCCAAGACCGCCAAGAAGTAAGGGGTGGAGAATGGAAGCTAGAAAACGTCTTAAGAAAGGCGAGCGCAGCGATATCCGCAAAGACCTGCGCGATGTGCACTACCCCGGTTCGGCGGGCTTGCAGCGCTACGCCAAGCTCTCGTTGCGCAAACGTGCGGAGGCCCTCAAGGAAGAGAAGCCCCACACCTATGCTATGGCCACGGCCCGCTACGTCCGCATGTCGCCGCGAAAAGTGCGCCTGGTGGTAGACCTGATCCGGGGTAAGAAGCTCGAGGAGGCCCGGGCCATCCTCAAATACACCCCACACCGGGCTTCGGAAGTGGTAGCCAAGGTGCTCGAGTCGGCTGCGGCCAACGGTATGAACGACGACCGCAAAAACATGATCGAAGACCAGATCTATGTCAAGGCGGCCTATGTGGACGAGGGCCCGGCCATTAAGCGGGTGCTGCCTCGAGCCCGCGGTAGTGCCAACATGATCAAGAAGCGTACCAGCCACATTACCATCATCGTGGGGGAGAAAAATGGGTAACAAGATCAATCCCGTGGGGCTGCGCCTGGGTATCACCCGCGATTTTGAATCGCGCTGGTACGCTGGCAAAAAGGCCTACGCTAAAACCCTGGAAGAAGATCGTCTAATCCGTGCCCTTATCGAGAAAGAGCTGTACCAGGCTGGCCTGGCCCGCATCGACATCGAACGCGCCGCCGATAACGTTACCGTAATGGTTTATGCGGCCAAGCCCGGTGTGGTGATTGGCCGCGGGGGCGAGACCATCAAGCGCCTGCGCGAAACCTTGCAAAGCAAGTTCCCTGGTAAGACCGTGGCCCTCAACGTACAGGAGGTGGGAAACCCGAACCTCTCTGCACCTCTGGTGGCCCAGCGTGTGGCTGAACAGATCGAACGCCGCTTCGCGGTACGCCGCAGCATTAAGCAAGCGGTGCAGCGGGTGCGCGAGTCAGGGGCACTGGGAGCCAAAATCGTGGTCTCGGGCCGTATTGGAGGGGCCGAGCAGGCCCGGGTCGAATGGGCTGCCGAGGGGCGGGTTCCCCTGCACACCCTGCGGGCCAATATCGACTATGGCACGGCCAGGGCCGAGACTACCTACGGCTCGCTTGGGGTCAAGGCCTATGTTTTCATGGGTGAAGTGATCGGTGGTAAGAAGGTGGTGCCGGGCGCTGCGCCAGCAGCTCGTCCAGCAGCGCCAAAACGCGACCAGGATGGTAAGCCTCGTCGCCGCTCGGCGGTTCGCAAGGCGGGGGCGACGGGTAAAGAAGGGGGCGAATAAGCATGCTGATGCCCAAGCGTATGAAATACCGCAAGGCCCATCGGGGTCGTATGCGGGGTACGACCAAGGGCGGTGACTACGTGGCCTTTGGCGACTGGGGTTTGGTGGCGATGGAGCCCTCCTGGGTTACCAGCCAGCAGATCGAGGCGGCCCGTGTGGCCATGGTGCGCCACTTCCGCCGTGGCGGCAAAATTTTCATCCGCATCTTCCCGGACAAGCCCTACACCAAAAAGCCGCTGGAAGTGCGGATGGGTAAAGGTAAAGGGAACGTGGAAGGGTATGTGGCTGTGGTAAAGCCAGGGCGCGTCATGTTCGAGGTGTCCGGCGTGACAGAAGAACAGGCCCGCGAGGCCCTGCGCCTGGCCGGCCATAAGCTGCCTATCAAGACCAAGGTGGTGAGACGCGATGCCTACGACGAAGCCCAGTGAGCTGCGTAAACTTTCGGTGGCCGAGCTGCAAAAGCGCATCCAGGACACCAAAAAGGAGCTAATGGAGTTGCGCTTTCAGGCTAGCATCGGCCAGCTAGATAAAAACCATCGGGTTTCGGAAGCCAGGCGGGAAATTGCCCGCATGATGACTGTGCTGGGCGAAAAGGTCAAAGAACAAGCGCCCCGCGCCAAGAAAGCCTGAGAGAGGAGTGCGCAATGCCTAAAAAAGTTCTTACCGGCGTGGTGGTGAGCGATAAGGCGCAGAAGACCGTTACGGTTCTGGTCGAGCGCCAGATGCAGCACCCGCTGTATGGCAAGGTGATCAAGCAGTCCAAGAAATACCTTGCCCACGATGAAAATGATCAGTACAAACTAGGGGATGTTGTGGAGATCCGGGAAGCCACCCCCATCTCCAAAAAAAAGAAGTTCGTGGTGGTTGGGCGCATTGAGGAAGGTCGCATGGATCTTGTCGAGCGCTACCTCTTGCGCAAGGAGCGTGGTAAAGCGTGATACAGCAAGAAACCGTACTGGAAGTCGCCGATAATACCGGTGCTCGTAAGATTGCCTGTATCCGGGTGATGGGCGGTCACTACCGCAAGTACGCCAGTGTGGGCGATATAATTGTGGCCTCGGTCAAGGAAGCCATCCCCCGGGGCATGGTCAAGGAAGGTGATGTGGTCAAGGCGGTGGTGGTGCGTACGGCCAAGGAGATCCGCCGGCAGGACGGTTCTTCTATTCGCTTCGACACCAACGCCGCGGTGATCATTAACCAGCAGAATGAGCCTCGAGGCACCCGTGTTTTTGGGCCGGTGGCTCGCGAGCTGCGCGAGCGCGGCTTCATGAAGATTGTTTCACTAGCCCCCGAGGTACTCTAAGCCTTGAATGGGTTTGCGGGTTCTTGCCGTAGGCAAGTTGTTCCGATACACGGGGGGCTTCCTGGGTTCCTCGTCCCGCACCCAGCCTGCCTTTGGCAGGCGCTTGAACAGGATGCTTTTTGGGGCGGTTTCTGCTAAACTTGGCATTTGGTGTCGAGAAATTAGCGGTTCCGGCCCTAAAGCAAAATCGGAGGAATTAAATGAAAGTACATGTTAAGAAAGGGGACACGGTGATTGTCCTTTCCGGTAAGGAAGGGCTTCGCGGTGAAACCGGAAAAGTCAAGGCTGTGATGCCCAAAGAGGGGCTGGTAGTGGTTGAGGGACTAAACCTCATCAAACGTGCAGTGCGGCCCAACCCCCGCAACCCCCAGGGGGGCTTTATCGAGACCGAGGCGCCCATCCATGCCTCTAAGGTCATGCCGATTTGTCCGAGCTGCGAGAAGCCGACCCGCATTCGCAAGAAGGTGCTACCGGACGGTACCAAGGTGCGCGCCTGCGCCAAGTGCGATGGCGTGCTGGATACCAAATAAGGGGGTTGTAGATGCCACTGGAAGTTGCCCTCAAGAAACGTTATCTGGAAGAAATTCGCCCTGAGCTGATGAAGCGCTTTGGCTACGACAACATCATGGCGGTGCCCCGCCTGGTGAAAATCGTGGTCAACCAAGGTCTGGGCGAGGCCAAGGAAGATAGTCGAATTCTAGAAAAAGCTGGTAAAGAGCTGGCCGCTATTACGGGACAGCAACCGGCCATCACCCGTGCCAAAAAGTCGATCTCGAACTTCAAATTGCGTCAGGGCATGCCCATTGGTTTGCGGGTTACGCTGCGCGGTGATCGCATGTGGATCTTTGCTGAGAAGCTAATTCACATTGCCCTGCCCCGCATCCGCGACTTCCGCGGCGTCAACCCTGGTGCTTTTGATGGCCGTGGGAATTACAACCTGGGTCTCCGGGAGCAGTCCATCTTCCCCGAGATCACCTACGATATGGTGGATGCCGTGCGCGGTATGGATATCGCGGTGGTTACCACGGCCAAGACCGATGAGGAAGCCAAAGCCCTGCTCGAGCTGCTTGGGTTCCCGTTCCGTAAGTAATGCCTTGTTTGCTATTATCGTAGAGTTGCTTGGCTGAACCAGAAAGGAGGTGAAACCATGGCTAAAAAATCACAAGTCGAGAAGATGAAGCGCAAACTCAAGACCATTGCCAAGTACGCCGCCAAGCGGGCCGCCCTCAAAGCAGCAGGTGACTATGCCGCGCTGGCTGAACTGCCGCGCGATGCCAGCCCCACCCGCCACAAGAACCGCTGTGCGGTAACGGGTCGCTCCAAGGCCTATATGCGCTACTTTGGTCTTTCGCGCCTTCAGTTCCGTGAGATGGCCCATAAGGGTCAGCTACCCGGTGTCAAGAAAGCTAGCTGGTAAAGGTTGCTTTGTAGGTCGGCGAGCTTTCGCCGATACCGCAAGGCCAAACCGAGGGTGTTCTCTGTGGATGTTCTGAGCTGGCAGGTTGGCTTGTTTTAGCCAAGACCGGGCTCTGCAAACCTCCAGATTAGGCGGAGCCACCCCAGAAGAAGGAGATGCAGTAATGCTTAGTGATCCGATCGCTGATATGCTGACCCGGATTCGTAACGGAGTCCGGGTTTACAAGGAGAGCGTGGATGTGCCTGCCTCCAAGTTCAAGGAGCAGATCGCCAGCATCCTTGTGAAGGAAGGTTTTCTCAAGGGGATGGAGCGCATTGAGGTAGGGGGTAAGCCTTTTCTCCGTCTTACCCTCAAGTATGGCCCCCGCCGGGAACAGGTCATCAAGCACATCCGCCGGGTGAGCCGTCCGGGGCGCCGGGTGTACGTGACCGCCGAGAACGTGCCCAACGTGCGCCGTGGCCTGGGACTGGCGATCGTCTCAACCTCCAAAGGCCTGCTGCCCGACCGTGAAGCCCGCAAGCTGGGCGTTGGCGGGGAAGTAATTTGTGAGGTGTGGTAATGAGCCGCATCGGAAAACAACCCATCACCCTGCCCAAGGGTGTGACCGTGGAAGTAGCCCCGGGTTTGGTCAAAGTCAAGGGAGCCAAAGGCGAGTTGACCGTACCCGTACACCCCGACTTGATCATCAAGAGCGAGGGGGGCACGGTTACGGTTAGCCGTCCTTCGGACAGCCGTACCCACAAAAGCCTGCACGGCCTGACCCGCACCCTGATTGCCAATGCGGTTCAGGGTGTTTCGGTGGGCTTCGTTAAAGAGATGCTGATTAGTGGTACTGGTTACCGTGCAGCCATGCAGGGTAAGAACCTCGAGCTCACCGTGGGCCACAGTCATAAAGACATCGTTACCCCGCCCAACGGCATTACCTTTGAGGTGCCTGAGCCGACCAGGATCCGGGTAATTGGCATCGATAAGCAGCTTGTGGGCCAGGTGGCGGCCAATGTGCGGGCTGTGCGGCCGCCCGATGCTTACCATGCCAAGGGCATCCGCTATGCCGATGAGGTAGTCAAGACCAAGCCTGGTAAGACCGCTGGCAAGTAGAGGAAGGAGATACTGTGGCCCGTTTGACCACTAAAGATCGCCGCAAGTTTCGGGTTCGCAACGCTGTAAAAGCCTCCGGGCGCCTGCGCTTGAGCGTACACCGCAGCTTGCAGCACATTTACGCTCAAATCATTGACGATAGCAAAGGACACACCCTGGTGGCTACCTCGAGCAAATCCCTCAAGCTTTCGGGCAACAAGACCGAGGTGGCCAGAAAGGTGGGCCTGGCCATTGCGGAGGCCGCTAAAGCCAAGGGCATATCCCAGGTAGTATTCGACCGGGGTGCGTTCAAATACCATGGGCGTGTGAAAGCCCTAGCCGAAGGAGCCCGTGAGGGTGGGTTGGAGTTCTAAGCCGAAGATCGGCAGCCTGAAGCCTAACCTGTCAAACAGAGCCAGAGCCGCAGGTTGCCCATCTTCTGCCTCGAGCGAGGTTGCATATGCCTGAAACCGATTTTGAAGAAAAGATGATCCTGGTGCGCCGTACCTCCAAAACCTACCAAGGAGGACGCCGCTTCCGCTTCGGAGCGCTGGTGGCTGTGGGCGACCGGCAGGGCCGGGTGGGCCTGGGCCTGGGTAAAGCCAAAGAAGTGCCCATGGCTGTCCAGAAGGCCAACAACTACGCCAAGCGCGATATGATCGAGGTGCCCTTGCAAAACGGCACCATTCCCCACGAAATCAGTGTGACCTGGGGTTCTTCCACCATCCTGCTGCGCCCCGCAGCGCCAGGTACGGGGGTTATCGCGGGCCAGGTGCCGCGCGCCATCCTCGAGCTGGCTGGCATTACCGATATCCTTACCAAGGAGCTGGGCTCCCGCAACCCGGTAAACATCGCTTATGCCACCATGGAGGCGCTGCGTCAGCTCCAGACCTGGGATGATGTGAAGCGGTTGCGCAAAAGCCCGGCCAAATCCGAGGAGGTGGTCTGATGGCAACCCTGAAGGTGCGTTTGGTCAAGAGCCCCATCGGCTATCCCAAGGATCAAAAGGTGGCCCTCAAGGTACTGGGCTTGACCAAGATGAACCGCGTGCGCGAGATACAGGATAACCCTGCAACGCGCGGTCAAATTCGCAAGGTGGCCCACCTGGTGGAGGTGCTGGAATGAAACTTACCGATATTCGTCCCAACCAAGGGGCCAACAAGCAGCGCAAACGTGTGGGTCGGGGCCCCGGCTCCGGCCACGGCAAGACGGCTGGGCGGGGCCACAAAGGTCAGAAATCCCGTTCCGGCGGCGTGAAGAACCCGGCGCGTTTTGAAGGTGGGCGCTCCACCCTGATTATGCGTTTGCCTAAACGGGGCATGAAAGGCGCTTCCCACGGGGAACTCAAGCGAGTGGAGTACCAGGTGGTCAATGTGGGTGCTATCGCCAAGCACTTTGCTTCAGGCGAGGTGGGCCCGGAGGCCCTGGTTCAGGCCGGCCTGGTGCGCCCTGGCTACCCGGTGAAGGTGCTGGCTCTAGGTGATGCCAATGGAGTGAAGGTGCGGGCTCACAAATTTTCCCAGGCTGCTGTGGAAAAACTCAAAGCGGCGGGTGGGGAAGCCATTGTGATCGAGGGGGCCTAAGATGCTTGCGGCCTTCCGCTCCGCCATCATCATCCCTGAACTGCGTAAGCGCATTTTGTTTACGCTGTTGGTGCTGGCGTTGTATCGGCTGGGCACGTTCATCCCGACCCCTGGGGTGGATATTGGTAAAATCCGCGAGTTTTTAGGTACCCAGGCGGGCAGTGCGTTGGGGCTGGTCAACCTGTTTTCCGGGGGTAACTTCGAACAGTTCTCTATTTTCGCCCTGGGTATCATGCCCTATATCACAGCCGCCATCATCATGCAGCTTTTGGTTACGGTTATTCCCGCCCTGGAAAAGCTGCAAAAGGAGGGCGAAGAAGGCCGCCGCATCATCACGCAGTACACCCGTATTGCGGGCATCGCACTGGGGGCGGTGCAGGGGTTGTTCCTGGCTACCGCCTTTTTGGGCTCAAACAACGGGGCCTTCCTGCTCCCTGGCTGGGAACCGGGTTTCTTCTTCTATTTTGTGGTGGTGGTGACCCAGGTGGCCGGCATTGCTCTGCTGCTCTGGATGGCTGAGCGCATCACCGAGTATGGGATTGGCAACGGCACCAGCATGGTGATCTTCGCCGGCATTGTGGCGGCCTGGCTGCCGCAACTGGGCCGTACCTTTGGCCTGGTGCGCACCGGTGAGGTCAACCTGATCGCCCTTTTGATCTTCCTGGCCTTTATTGTGCTGGCTTTTGGGGTTATGGCTGCGGTTCAGCAGGCCGAGCGTC
Organism: Meiothermus sp.; assembly: GCA_026004095.1. GTDB lineage: Bacteria > Deinococcota > Deinococci > Deinococcales > Thermaceae > Meiothermus. Next base: position 85,562 of record BPIL01000007.1, on the reverse strand, counting down.
GCATCCCTGTGCAGTATGCACGGAAGCAGGTTGGCCGCAAGATGTTTGGTGGGCAAGCCACCTACATCCCCATCAAGCTCAACGCTGCCGGGGTCATCCCCATTATCTTTGCCGCGGCCTTGCTGCAGCTTCCCCTCTTTATTACCGGGGTGTTTCCCGAATCCACGCTAGCGCAGGGTATCGCCAACTTTTTCACGCCCAACCGTTTCCCTGGCTTGCTGATTGAGGTGCTGCTGATCATCGGGTTTACCTACGTTTACACTGCGGTACAGTTCGACCCGCGCCGCATCTCCGAAAACCTGCGTGAGTACGGTGGGTTTATCCCTGGTATCCGCCCCGGCGAGCCCACTGTGAAGTTCCTCGAGCACATCGTCTCCCGTTTGACCCTTTGGGGGGCTATCTTTTTGGGGATCGTAGCGGCTTTACCCACCATTATGCAGAACGTAACCGGTGTGACCACCCTGGCCTTCCATTTCTCAGGCATCAGCCTGTTGATTGTGGTGGGGGTCGCGCTGGATACCCTGCGCCAGATTGAGGCCCAGTTACAGATGCGCAACTACGAGGGCTTTTTGTCCAAAGGGCGTTTGCGGGGCCGCACCCGTTAAGGAGGTCGGAGGTGGCAGAGGCGGTAATCTTCTTGGGCCCCCCGGGGGCAGGCAAAGGCACCCAGGCCAAGCGCCTGGCCCTCGAGCTGGGTTTTCGGCAACTTTCCACCGGTGACATCCTCCGCAGCCACGTGGCACGAGGCACCGAACTGGGCCAGCAAGCCAAACCTCTAATGGAAGCGGGTAAGCTGGTGCCCGACGAAATTATTCTGGGACTAATCGGCCAGGAACTGGCTGAGATGCCCGATCCCAAGGTTATTTTCGATGGCTTCCCGCGCACGCTGGCCCAGGCAGAGGCACTCGACCGCTTGCTTTCCGAGCGCCAGATCCGCCTGCTGGGTGTGCTGCTGGTGACTGCCCCCGAAGAAGAACTGGTTCGCCGGCTGCTGGGACGGGCCCTGGAAGAGGGCCGCTCGGACGACAATGAACACACCATCCGGGCCCGGATGGTGGAATACCGCCAGAAAACCCAGCCCCTGGTGGACTACTACAAAAAGACCGGCCACCTCAAAGAAATCAACGGCTTGGGCAAGGTGGACGAGGTGTACCAAGCCATTCAAAAGGCCCTGGGTTTGGGGGTCTCCTGAGCCGCGGATGGGTAGTTTGTAGTGAGCTGAGCCATGGCCATTCACATCAAGTCGCCCTGGGAAATCGAGAAGATGACCAAAACGGGTCAACTTCACACCGCCATCTTTGCCGAGGTGGAGCCCCACATTCGCCCCGGGGTAAGCACCCTCGAGCTTGACCAGATCATCCTGCGGGCGATTCAAAAAGCAGGAGGCCAGGCCCCGCAAATCGGTTACCGTGCGGGCGGTACCGTGCCTTTTCCCAGCGCCACCTGCATGTCCATTGACGATGTGGTGGTGCACGGTTTTCCTTCCAAGCGCCCTTTACGGGAAGGCGAACTCTTGAAGATCGACTTCCTGTTCACCTACGAGGGTTACACCACCGATATGGCCCGCACATACGCCATTGGTAAGGTCTCGCCCGAGGCTGAACGCCTGATGCGCGTGACCGAGGAGGCCTTCTGGGTGGGCTTTAAGTTGTTGCAGCCTGGCCGGCGCATTGGCGATGTGGCGGCGGCCGTGCAGGATTTTGTCGAGCGACAGCACGGGCTTTGGTGCATCCGGGAGATGGTGGGGCACGGCGTGGGCCGTGAATTGCACGAAGACCCCCAGGTGCCCAACTACGGTGAGCCCGGCAAAGGCCCCAAGCTCCGGCCCGGCATGACCCTGGCTTTTGAGCCAATGGTTGCTTTATACCCTGCCAAGATGGTAATATTGGCGGATGGTTGGACGGCCACGGTTGGAAAAGGCAACCTGGCGGCCCACTACGAAAACACGGTGCTGATTACCGATTCTGGCCCTCGCCTTCTGACGGGGAGCCAGAAAGCCGTGCCGGTAGAACGGTAGCCAGGATTCGCGCTAGGAGGAGAGGCTTGGCCAAGGAAAAAGATACAATTCGTGCCGAAGGCGTCATCAGCGAGGCTTTACCCAATACCACTTTCCGGGTGCAGCTCGATAACGGCCCCGAGATCCTCTGCTACATCTCCGGCAAGATGCGGATGAATTACATCCGTATACTGCCCGGTGACCGGGTGGTGGTCGAGATTACCCCTTACGATCCCAGCCGGGGCCGGATTGTGTACAGGAAGTGATCCATCCGGCCAGCGCGCAAGGCCCATCCCCATTTTTCTTAAGGAGAAACCATGAAAGTGCGTACCTCAGTCAAGAAAATGTGCGACAAGTGCAAGGTGATCAAGCGCCACGGTCGCGTCTATGTGATTTGTGAAGACCCCACCCACAAGCAGCGTCAAGGCTGATGGAAGACTGGAAAGGAGGTGAATGAATGGCTCGTATTTCTGGTGTAGAAATCCCCCGTAATAAGCGCGTGGATGTTGCTCTGACCTACATCTATGGGGTGGGCCCTGCTCGCGCGAAAGAAGCCCTGGCAGCCACCAACGTTGATCCGGCGACCCGGGTCAAGGACCTGACCGAGGCGGAAGTGGCCCGCTTGCGCGAGTTTGTGGAAAACACCTACAAGCTCGAGGGCGAATTGCGTGCTGAGGTGGCGGCCAATATTAAGCGCCTGATGGACATTGGTTGTTACCGGGGGCTCCGCCACCGCCGTGGGCTACCCGTGCGTGGACAGCGCACCCGTACCAACGCCCGCACCCGCAAAGGCCCGCGCAAAACCGTGGCCGGAAAGAAAAAGGCACCCCGCAAGTAAGGGTTTGTTGCCCTTGGGTGGCAACGTTTTGATGTTGACGCTGTCGAACAAAGCTGGAACGCAGATGCATTACCTGCATCGTGTACACGCCAGTTGAGACTCCTGATAGACCTCCACCCCTAATTTATGGTGGAGCGAGCACGAGGAGAGTATGGCCGAGAAAAAGTCTGCTACAAGTCGCAAGAAAAAAATCAAGCGCCAGGTTACGACGGGTAAGGCATTTATTCACGCCTCTTACAACAACACCATCGTAACCATCACCGATACCGACGGGCACCCCGTGACCTGGTCGTCCGGAGGGGTTATTGGCTACAAAGGCAGCCGTAAAGGCACGCCCTATGCCGCTCAACTGGCAGCCATGGATGCTGCAAAGAAGGCCCAGGGCTATGGGATGAGCAGCGTTGAAGTGGTGGTACGGGGAACCGGGGCGGGCCGTGAACAAGCCATCCGGGCTCTGCAGGCCAGCGGACTTCAGGTGCGCTCGATTGTGGACGACACCCCCACACCGCACAACGGTTGCCGTCCCCGTAAGAAGTTTCGTAAGGCTGTTTAGTTGTTTTGCTGGGGTGAAACTTTGGTTCCCTGCTTCACCCCCCAGATCCTGGGAACCCGGTTGGGAATATGGCTACAAAGCGCGTTTCTGACCGATGGAGGAGAAGAGAATGGGTCGTTATAGAGGGCCAATCGTAAAAGTGGCGCGTCACCTTGGGGTGAACATCGCCGAGACCGAAAAAGTTCAAAAGTACCTGGATCGCCGCCCCTATGCGCCGGGCCAGCACGGCCAGAAGCGCAAGGGTCGCCCCTCCGACTATGCGGTGCGTTTGCGCGAGAAGCAAAAACTGCGCTTCATCTACGACGTCTCAGAAACCCAATTCCGCAACCTCTTCGAGGAGGCCAGCCGCAAGAAGGGCGTGACTGGTACGGTGTTTTTGCAGCTGCTCGAGAGCCGTCTGGACAATGTGGTCTTCCGCATGGGTATTGCCTCTACCCGCCGCCAGGCCCGGCAGTTTGTACGGCATGGGCACATTCTGGTCAATGGCAAGCGGGTGAATATTCCTGGCTACCGCGTGCGTCCGGGCGACGAGATCAAGGTATCGGAGAAAGGCCAAGAAGATTGACTTTATCGTGCAAAATGTTGAGCGGTTCAAGAACCGCAAGAGCTTCCCTTGGCTGGAATTCAACGCCGATACTATGACCGGGCGCTTCCTGCGTCTGCCGGAACGGGAAATGCTCTCGTTGCCTGTAAATGAGCAGCTCGTGATCGAGTTCTATTCCCGATAGTTTATAGCGCGCCGCGCTGTCAGCACCTCTGAGGAGGTTCTAGTTTGGAAACCACCAAGACCAAAGCCCCTGTTTTTAACGCCCGCATTGACGGCAATTATGGCGAGTTCGTGCTCGAGCCGCTCGAGCGGGGTTTCGGTGTAACCCTGGGTAACCCCTTGCGCCGCATTTTGCTCTCCTCGATTCCCGGTACCGCCGTTACCAGCGTTTACATCGAAGACGTTCTACACGAGTTCTCCACCATTCCGGGCGTTAAGGAGGACGCCATTCAGCTCATCCTCAACCTCAAGGAGCTGGTTGTGCGTTTTGCCAACCCCGGCACCGGCCCCAAAACCCTCACCCTACGCGCCAGCGGCCCCAAGGTAATCTACGCTCGCGACCTGGAGTGCCCCCCCGATGCCGAGGTGGTTAACCCCGATCAGTACATCGCTACCCTGGAGGAAAAGGGCAAGCTGGTGATGGAAATTCGTGTGGACGAAGGAGTGGGCTACGTGCCGGCTGAAAAGCATGGCATCAAAGACCGTATCTCCTCGATTCCGGTGGATGCTCTGTACTCGCCTGTGCGGCGGGTGGCCTACCAGGTTGAGGATACCCGCCTGGGTCAGCGCACCGACCTGGATAAGCTGACCCTGCGTATCTGGACCAACGGGGCGGTCTCGCCCATGGATGCGCTGCAGCAAGCTGTAGCCATCCTGCGGGAACAGCTCGGTTACTTTGACCAGTCGCCGGTTATGCGGGTTGAACCCAAAAGTACCCCTGCACCCGCACCTGCTGCACCGGCAACCACTGCGCCTGCTGCGCCGGCATCCCGGGGGGTGGGCTTAACCCTGGATGATCTGGGTCTGACCACCCGTGTTTTGCATAACCTCAAGGAAGAGGGCATTGAAAGCGTGGAGAGCCTGCTAGCCCTGTCAGAAAAAGAGCTCAGGCGCGTGCCTGGTATTGGCGATCGCAGCCTACAGGAGATCAAGGACTGCCTGGCCCAGCACGGGCTGGTAATGAAAGACTGAGGTTGCAGGTCGCAAGTCGCAGGTTTGAGCAGACCCAAGACCTGAGACCTCTGCCAAGGAGAGATTCATGCGTCACCAAAAAGCTGGAAGAAAACTCAACCGGAACTCCTCGCACCGCGTGGCCTTGTTCCGTAACCTGGCTAAAAGCCTGCTGCTCTCGGAGAATGGCCGGATTGTGACCACCATTCCCAAGGCCAAGGAGCTGGCGGGCTACATGGACAGCCTCATCACCACGGCGAAGAAAGCACCTACCCTGACCGTACCCGAGGGTGTGCGTTTTACCAAACCCAAGGACAAAAAAGGTCAGGTGCGCCCCCTCAAAGAAGGCGAGCGCATGGCCACCCCGGAGGAGCTGGCCGCCTATGCCCAGCGCAACCACCTGCGTCGCCTGGTGCTGCGTGACCTGCACGATCCCAAGCTGGTCAAGAAGCTTTTCGAGGAGATTGCCCCGCGCTATGCGGATCGGCCGGGGGGCTATACCCGCGTGCTCAAATTGGCGGAGCGCCGCCGGGGGGATGGAACCCAACTGGCCGTGGTTGAGCTGGTGAAATAGCCCAATTGTTGTGGCATAACCCGGCGCTGTCCTGTGCCGTGCTCACACCGGGGGTGCAAGCTCCCGGTGTTGGCTTTGTGTAAAATCACTTACCCATGACCGAACCAAACTCAAAAGCGCTGCGACGTCGTCAGCCCATCCCTCCCAAGGATGGCCTGGGGTTTGCCTTGCTGGCCCTGATCCTGGCGGTGGCCCTGTGGCTGGCAACGGGCTGGGTGATGTGGCTGGTAAAGCAGACCATGACGACCAACGGCTTCCAGGCCTTCTGGGCCGATGCTTTACTGGTGCTGTTTACGTTGCTACCCGCTGGGCTTCTATGGCCGGCGGTGCGAGGCCTGGGTCAGGCGCGTCTGGCCCGGCAGGCTTTGCAGAGCGAAAACCTGATTGCAGCCAGGGTGCACAGCGCGGAAGCCCACACCTGGGCCTGGTTTACCCTGGGCTATGCCGGGGCGCTGATACTGTTTTTGCTGTTTGTGCTGTTCTTTATCGCCAACAATGTGGCGGTTGGACGTACCTTTTTTCAGCTCGAGCTCATCCGCGACTCCTTTGGCCTTATTTTGCAGGCCTTCTGGGTAAATGTGGTCATTTTTCTGTTTGCCGGGTTTTTTTCCCTCATCTGGGGCCTGGTGGTGGCCATTGCCAAGCTGCTGCCCGGCAAACCGGCCCAGCCCATCCGTTTTATCGCGACCTTCTACACCGACGCTTTTTTGAGCCTGCCCTCCATCATCGTGATTTACCTGATTGGCTTTGGTCTGCCCCTCACCGGCATTGGTTTTTTCCGCAACCTGCCCCTGGAGGCCCTGGCGGTGCTGGCCCTCACCTTGACCTACGGGGCCTATATGGCCGAGGTCTACCGGGCCGGCCTCGAGAGCATCCACCCCAGCCAGTGGGCTGCGGCCCGCAGCCTGGGCCTGTCCTACGGGCAGACCCTGCGTTTTGTGGTGGTGCCCCAGGCGGTGCGGCGCATTATCCCGCCCCTGCTCAACAACCTTATCGGGATGCAGAAAGACACCGCCCTGGTGAACGTGGTGGGGGTGATTGACGCCTTCAACCAGGCCCGCATCATCGCCTCCAACGACTTCAACCTGTCGGCGGTGACCACCGTGGCGATTCTGTTTATCCTGATTACCATCCCCCAGACCCGCCTGGTGGATCGGCTGGTCGAGCGCGACCGGGCCCGCTTCCGGCAGGGGTCGTAGCATGGGCCCAGGGAGAAGACCTATGAGCTTTTTGGAAATCCGCAACGTGCACAAGCGCTTTGGTGCCAACGAGGTGCTGCGCGGCATTAACCTGACAGTGGAGGAGCACCAGGTGGTCTGCTTGATTGGGCCTTCGGGCTGTGGCAAGTCTACGCTGCTGCGCTGTATCAATGGGCTCGAGGAGATCCAGGCAGGGGAGATCCGGCTGCACGGCGACCGCATCACCGGGCCGGGGGTAGACCTCAACGCCCTGCGCCGCGATGTAGGGATCGTCTTCCAGAGCTTCAACCTGTTCCCCCATATGACCGTGCTGCAAAACATCACCCTGGCCCCCACCCAGGTGCTGCGCATGCCCGAGGCTGAAGCCCAGGCCAAAGCCCTGGCCCTCCTGAAGCGGATTGGCCTCGAGCACAAAGCCCAGGCCTACCCCGACCAGCTCTCGGGCGGCCAGCAGCAGCGTGTGGCCATTGTGCGGGCGCTGGCCATGGAGCCCATGCTTTTGCTTCTGGACGAGATTACCTCGGCCCTCGACCCCGAGCTGGTCTCCGAGGTGCTCAACCTGCTGCGCGAGCTGGCCCGCGAGGGCATGACCATGATCCTGGCTACCCATGAGATGGGCTTTGCCAGGGAGGTAGCCAGCAAGGTCTGCTTTATGTACGGTGGGGTGGTGCACGAGGAAGGCCCCCCGGAGCAGATTTTTTCCAACCCCCAGCACGAGCGCACCCAGCAGTTTCTGTCCAGCATCATCGAGGCGGGGCGGCTTTAACGAAAGAAAAAACCCAGGTTATCCTGGGTTTTTCTGGCTCCGCGAGCAGGGCTCGAACCTGCGACCACTCGATTAACAGTCGAGCGCTCTACCAACTGAGCTATCGCGGAACGAAGCGCTCTTAGCAGGTAAGAATATAGCAGAGCATGGCCGACTTGGCAAGCGCTTTGCCAAACTTTTGGGGATTGAATAGAGTAAGGACTTGCTGAATAGGGTTTTTGGACTAGGAGAGTAGCCATGGCAACCACACCGCTCGAGGGCCGTGTTCCCCCCCATAACCTGGATGCCGAGGCCAGCGTGCTGGGCTCGGTGCTGCTGGACAGCGAGGTGTTAGACCGGCTCGAGGGTCTGCTGGCCGCCGATGCTTTTTACAAGGAAGCCCACCGCAAAATCTGGGAGGCCATGGTGGCCTTGCGGGCCCGGCGTGATCCGGTTGACCTGGTAACGCTCTCGGAGGAGCTGCGCCAGAACGGGGAGCTCGAGAATGTGGGGGGCCTTTCGTACCTGGTGGGCCTCTCGGAACAGACCCCTACCGCCGCCTATGCCGACTACTACGGACGCATCGTGGCCGAGAAATGGACGCTGCGCAAGCTGATTGCGGCGGCGGGCGAGGCCATGAAGATGGCCTACAACGAGGAGGGAAGCCTCGAGGACATCCTCGATGCGGCCGGGCGCAAGGTGCTCGAGGTCTCCACCCAGGGGGCCCGCTCTGAGTTCCAGAGCATGAAGGAACTCGTGCACGAAACCTTCGAGCACATCCAGATGCTCTACGAGAACAAGGGCCAGGTTGACGGGGTCAAGAGCGGCTTCCGCGAACTTGACAACATGATTGGGGGCCTGACCAGCGGTTCGCTGAACATCATTGCGGCCCGTCCCAGCATGGGCAAAACCAGCTTTGCCCTGACCATTGCACAAAACGTGGCGCTGCGGGGCGAGGGCGCGGCGGTGGCTATCTTCTCGCTGGAGATGCCCGCAGTGCAGCTAGTCACCCGGATGCTCTGCTCCGAGGCCCGCATTGACATGAACCGCCTGCGGCAGGGCCAGCTCACCGACCGCGACTTCTCGCGCCTGGTGGACGTGGCCGGGCGTATTGCTGAGGCGGCCATCCTGATCGACGATACCTCCGACCTCACCCTGATGGAGCTCCGGGCTCGAGCCCGCCGCCTGCATGCCCAGCACCGGCTGGGTCTGATTGTGATTGACTATTTGCAGCTCATGTCTGGCCCTGGGGGGGGTAAGAACGGGGGCGAGAACCGCCAGCAGGAGATCGCCCAGATCTCCCGCGGCCTCAAGGGCCTGGCCCGCGAGCTGGACGTGCCGGTGATCGCGCTTTCGCAGCTTTCGCGGGCGGTGGAGTCGCGCCCCAACAAGCGGCCCATGCTCTCCGACCTGAGGGAGTCGGGCTGCCTGACCGGCGATAGCCTGGTACAGATGGCGGATGGCTCGAGGCAGCCCATCCGCGGGTTGGTTGGAAAAAGCGGTTTTGCAGTCCTGGCTTTAGACGAGGCCACACAAAAGCTGGTGCCTGCCAGGGTTAGCCGTGCCTTCTCGACGGGGGTGAAGCCGGTGTTTACCCTCACCACCCGGCTGGGGCGCAGCATTCGTGCCACGGCCAACCACAAGTTCCTCACCGCTCGAGGCTGGAAGCGGCTGGACGAACTGACCGTGGGGGATTACCTGGCCCTGCCAAGGCGGCTGGCTTCGCCCCAGCAACAGAGCCTCAGCGATGAGGAGCTGGCCCTGCTGGGCCACCTCATCGGCGATGGCTGTACCCTGCCCCGGCACAGCTTGCAGTACACCACACGCGACCCCGATCTGGCGCAAACTGTGGTTGATCTGGCCAGGGCGGTGTTTGGCGAATCCATCGCTCCCAAAATTAAGTCCGAGCGCGGATGGTTGCAGGTTTACCTCAGTGCGGCGCACCGGCTGGGCTGGGGCAAGCGCAACCCGGTGGCTGTGTGGCTCGAGGGTCTGGGGGTCTGGGGTTTGCGTTCGCATGAAAAACGCATCCCCAGGCAGGTGTTTGCCCAGCCAGCCCCAGCGCTTGCCCGGTTTCTGCGGCATCTGTGGTCTACCGATGGCTGTGTTGCCCTGCACCATTACCCTGCTGTGTACTACGCCAGTAGCAGCGAGGGCCTGGCGCAGGATGTGCAAACCCTGCTGCTGTATCTGGGTATCAACGCCAGGCTTAAGCGTGTACCGCAAAAAGGCAAGGGGCGGGATCAGTTCCACGTGGTGCTGAGCGGCCAGTCCGACCTACTGCGCTTTGTGCGGGAGGTAGGGGCTGTGGGACGCTCAAAGCAAAGCGCGCTGGCCGCAGTGGAAGCCTATCTGACGGGCCGCCAGGAGAATACCAACCGCGATGTAATACCGCTCGAGCTGTGGCTGCAGCCGGCCAGAGCCAGCCTGGCCGTTTCGGGCATGAGCCATCGCGAGCTGCACCGGGCTTTGGGGATGGCTTATTCCGGCGCGACCCTTTTCGGGCAGAACCTGAGCCGTGAACGCACCCGGCGCATGGCGGGCGCTTTGGGCTCGGAGGCGCTCGAGCGCCTGGCCGATAGCGATATTTACTGGGATACGGTGCGCTCCATCGAGGCCGCGGGCCAGGAGGAGGTTTTCGACCTTACGGTTCCCGGCCCACATAACTTCATAGCCAACAACATCATCGTGCACAACTCCATCGAGCAGGACGCCGACCTGGTGATGTTCATCTACCGCGACGAGTACTACAACCCCCACTCCGAAAAGGCCGGTATCGCCGAGATTATCGTGGGCAAGCAGCGCAACGGCCCCACCGGCACCGTGGAGCTGCAGTTCCACGCCCAGCACGTGCGCTTCAACGACCTGGCTAAGGACGAAATTTGAACCGGCCTCGAGGCCGCCGCCGCTTAAACTGCAAATGTGCGGCTGTTCTGGCTGATTTTGTTGCTGTTTGGGGGCGCTTTTGGGCTGATCCGCTATGTGCAAACCCGGCCCATCGAGCGCCCGCCCGGGGTGCTGGTGGCCCGCGCCCCCCTCCAGCAGCCGCTGGCACCGGCCGATGTGCCGCAACTGGAAAAGCCCGGTTATCGCTTTCAGCCGGTGGCTTCCTTTGAGCTCGAGGCCCGCGTGCTTTCCAGGCGGCTGTACCGCTACGATGCGGCCTCGGCCATCTCCCCGGTGGATCTGGCCCTGGGCTGGGGCCGCATGTCCGATACCGATGTGCTTCGCAAACTCAAAATCTGGCAGGCGGATCGCTTCTACTTTTACGCCTGGTTCCGCGAACCCCCCATCCCGCTGGGTGAAATTGTCGCAAGCAGCGCCAACATGCACCTGATTCCCGGTAATCCCAACATCGAGCTGCGCTTGAAGCGGCTCAAACCCGGTCACCTGGTCTGGATCAGGGGGTATCTGGTTCACGTCACCGGCCCCAGGGGCTTTTCCTGGCGCACCTCCACCGTTCGCACCGATACTGGCAACGGGGCCTGCGAGATCGTCTGGGTGGCGGATCTGAGGGTGCGATAAAACCTCAATCATACACCATTTACGTCGTGTGGCTATGTTATTTACATAAGCCAAGGGGCGGTGTTATACTCCACGGATGGACAGGATTATCGTCCGCGGGGCCAAAGAGCACAACCTGAAGAACATTACCGTTGAACTGCCTAGGGGGCAGTTCATCGTCATTACGGGGGTCTCGGGCTCGGGCAAGAGCACCCTGGCCTTCGATACCATTTACGCCGAGGGGCAGCGGCGGTATGTGGAGTCCTTGTCGTCGTATGCGCGGCAGTTTTTGGGGGTGATGGAAAAGCCCGATGTGGAGAGCATCGAGGGGCTTTCACCGGCCATCTCCATTGACCAGAAAACCACCTCGCACAACCCGCGCTCCACGGTGGGCACCGTGACCGAGGTGCACGACTACCTGCGCCTGCTGTTCGCCCGTGTGGGCACGGCCTACTGCCCGCACTGCGGACGGCCCATCGAGCGGCAGTCGGCCACGGAGATTACCGACCGGCTCTTCCGGCAGCCCGAGGGCACCCGGGCCATCCTGATGGCCCCTCTGGTGCGGGGGCGTAAAGGCGAGTACCGCAAGGAGTTCTTGCAACTCCAGAAAGAGGGCTATGCCCGCGTTCGGGTAGACGGGGTGATCTACACCCTCGAGGAGGCCCTGGGCCTGAAGCTGGAAAAGTACGAGAAGCACGACATTGACCTGGTGGTAGACCGGGTGGTCTTGAAGCCGGAGGAGCGCGCGCGCATCGCCGAGTCGGTGGAGCTGGCGCTGTTGCGGGGAGAGGGGCTGATGCGGGTGCTCTACCCCGACAGCGGCGCCGAGGAGCTTTTCTCGGAGAAGTTCGCCTGCCCGGAGCACGGGAGTGTGCTCGAGGAGCTCGAGCCCCGCCTCTTCTCCTTCAACGCCCCCTACGGGGCCTGCCCGGACTGCTCGGGCCTGGGCTACAACCAGGTCTTCGACCCCGAGCTGATTGTGAACCCCGAGCTTTCGCTGGCCGAAGGGGCCATCATCCCCTGGAGCAAGGGCCGCGACAACGGCAAGGGCTACCTGTGGGATCGGCTGCGGGCGCTCTCGGAGCACCTGGGCTTCGACATGAAAACCCCTTTCAAGCAGCTCTCGCCGGAGGCCCAGCGGGCGGTGCTGTATGGCCTGCCCGAGCCCTTCGAGGTGGTCTTCCGGCGCAATGGGCGCGAGACCATGCGCTTTATGGTGAGCTACGAGGGGGTGATTCCCTGGCTGGAGAACCGCTACAACGAGACGGAGTCGGAAGGCTTGCGCGAGGCCCTGGAAGCCTACATGACCCTCAAGGCCTGCCCGGCCTGCGGGGGTACCCGCTACAAGCGCGAGGTGCTCTCGGTGCGGGTGGGGCGGTTTAACATCGCCGAGGTCTCCAACCTGCCGGTGCGCGAGGCCAGGCTGTTCTTTGAGGCGCTGGCCCAGAACCGGGTGGTGGAGGTGGGGGAAGCGCTCGAGGCCTACCGCATCCGTCTCGAGGGCCTGGCCGAGCCGACCGAGTACCGCAACCTGAACGATTTCCAGATGCAGGTGGCCGCCCCCATCTGGCGCGAGATTCATAGCCGCCTGGGCTTTTTGGAGGATGTGGGCCTGGACTACCTGACCCTGGATCGCTCGGCCAACACCCTCTCCGGGGGCGAGGCCCAGCGCATCCGCCTGGCGACCCAGGTGGGCTCCGGCCTGACCGGGGTGCTGTACGTGCTGGACGAGCCTTCCATTGGCCTACACCCCCGCGACAACCAGCGCTTGCTGTCCACCCTCAAGAAGCTGCGCGACCTGGGCAACACCTTGTTGGTGGTGGAGCACGACGAAGAGACCATGCGCGAGGCCGACTGGATTGTGGACATGGGGCCGGGGGCCGGGGTGCATGGGGGTGAGGTGGTGGCCCAGGGCCGGCTCGAGGACATCCTGGCCCACCCCGAGAGCCTGACCGGGGCCTATCTGCGGGGCAGCAAGCACATTGCGGTTCCCAAGACCCGGCGCAAGGGCAACGGGAAGTGGCTGGTGGTCAAGGGGGCCCGCGAGCACAACCTGAAAGGGGTGAACCTGCGCATCCCCCTGGGCAAGTTCGTGGCCATTACCGGCCCCTCGGGCTCGGGTAAGTCCACCCTTGTTCACGACATCCTCTACGCGGCGCTGGCCCGCGACCTGATGCGGGCCAAAACCATCCCGGGGCGCTTCGAGGGCCTCGAGGGCCTCGAGCACCTCGACAAGGTGATCGAGATTGACCAGTCGCCCATCGGGCGCACCCCCCGCTCCAACCCGGCCACCTACACCGGCATCTTCGACGAGATCCGCGACCTGTTCGCCAAAACCCCCGAGGCCCGCAAGCGCGGCTACGAGGCCGGGCGCTTCAGCTTCAACGTTAAAGGTGGGCGCTGCGAGGCCTGCAGCGGCGATGGCACCAAGAAGATCGAGATGCTCTTTCTGCCCGACCTGTACGTGCAGTGCGAGGTTTGCAAGGGCAAGCGCTACAACAAGGAGACCCTCGAGGTCAAACTCCGGGGCAAAAACATCGCCGATGTGCTGGACATGACGGTGGAGGAAGCCCTGGGCTTTTTCGAGAACATCCCCACCATTGCCCGCAAACTGCAGCTGATGGTGGATGTGGGCCTGGGCTACATGAAGCTGGGCCAGCCCTCGCCCACCCTCTCGGGCGGCGAGGCCCAGCGCATCAAGCTCTCCACCGAGCTGGGCCGCCGCTCCACCGGGCGCACCCTCTACATCCTGGACGAGCCCACCACCGGCCTGCACTTCGAGGACACCGCCAAGCTGCTCGCGGTGTTACACCGCCTGGTAGACGGCGGCAATACCGTGGTGGTGATCGAGCACAACATGGACGTGGTCAAAACCGCCGACTGGGTGATCGACCTGGGGCCCGAGGGCGGCGCGCGGGGCGGCCAGATTGTGGCCGAGGGCACCCCGGAGGAGGTGGCCCAGACCCAGAGCCCCACCGGCGCCTTCCTGGCCCGCATCCCCGAGATCGCGCAGAAGGTGGGGGTGGCAGCCGACTAGACCAGCGGCCGGCTCAGACCGTAGGCCTCGAGCATCCGGTACATCAGCTCGCGGGCCTCTTCGTCGTCGGCGTAATTGAGGCTGTCACTGGAAATCACCAGCACCGGCGAGAGGTTATAGGCCCCAATCCAGGCCTCGTAGAGGCGGTTGAGCGAGGCCAGGTAGGCAGAGGGGATGCCCTGCTCGTAGGCCCGCCCCCGGCGGGCGATGTGGGCCTGCAGGGTCTCGACCGAGGCCCGCACGTAGATGAGCAGATCAGGCTTGCGTAGGGCCGGTGCGATGCTCTCGTAAAGGGCCAGGTAGGTCTGCCAGTCGCGCTCGCTGAGATGGCCCGAGACCCGCAGGTTCTGGGCGAAAATAAAGGCGTCCTCGTAGATGGTGCGATCCTGCACCACGTGCTGGGCGGGGTTGATCTGCTCGAGGTGCTGCCGGAGCCGCTGAGCCAGAAAAAATACCTGGGAGTGGAAGGCCCAGCGCCCCATTTCGGTGTAGAAGTCGGCCAGGTAGGGGTTTTCGTCCACGCTCTCGTAGACCGGCAAAAGCCCGTAGCGCCGGGCCAGCAGCCCGGTCAGGGTGGATTTACCGGAACCGATGTTGCCTGCAATTGCGATGTACATAGGTTTTGTGCGTCTAGGGTGCGTATGGTGTAGCGGGTTTCTGGCCGAGCCGTTCCTGCACCTGCCGCACCACCCAGTCCTGGTCGGCCTCGAGCTCGGCAAAGTTGAAGTCCTGGGTCTCGAGCACCCACAGCGCGTGGGGATAGGTGGCAAAATGGCGCTCGTAGAACTCGTGGAGGCGGGCCAGGTACTCCGGCTCCATCTGCTTCTCGAAGACCCGCCCCCGTCGGCGGATGCGCTCCAGAATCACCGGCAGGGGTGCCCGCAGGTAGATGGTCAGGTCGGGGGTGGGGATTTTGGGGGCCAGGCTCCGGTAGAGGTCGTGGTATAGCTCCCACTCGGCCCCGGAGAGGTTCATGGCCGCGAAAATGGCGTCCTTGTCGAAGAGGTAGTCGGCCACCACCCCACCGGTAAACAGGCTGGGCTGGGCCAGGGGCAGCAGTTGCTTGTATCTCGAGAGCAAAAAGAAGACCTGCACCTTGAAGCCGTAGCGGACGGGGTCTTGATAGAAAAGCGGCAGAAAAGGGTTCTCTTCCACCACCTCGAGCAGGCACTCGGCCCCCAGCCGCTCGGCCAGCAGCCGGGCCAGGGTGGTTTTGCCTACGCCGATGACCCCTTCAATCGCGATATACATCCGCTTAAGGCTAAAAGCTAAAAGCCCAAAGCGGAAGTCTTGACAAGCGGGGGCAGAAGCCTTTTTCCCCGCCCAGGCGGCTGGCACGGTGGACTAGCGCCGGGCGATCATGGTCACGGCCACATCCAGCCGCCGCCCGTTGCGCCAGATGGTCAGGTTCACCCGGTCGCCGGGGCGGTAGCGGGCGATGGTCTGGGTGACCTCGCTGGCGTTGCGCATGGTGCGGCCACCCACAGCCAGGATGATATCGCCCAGACTAACCAGCTTGCCGCGCGGGTCGCGCTGGGCCGGGCGCAGGCCGGCCCGGGCGGCTGGGCTGCCGGGCTGCACCTTTTCGATCATGGCGCCACGGGTGGAGAGCAGGCCCACCCGCCCCAGCAGGATGGGGTCAAGCTCCCCTAAGTCGAGCAGGGTAGCCCCCAGGTTGCCGCGCTGGGGAACGCCGAAGCGCTCGAGGTCGCTCACGCTCTGCCGCACCAGGTCGCCCGGGATCGCCACCCCCACCCCGCCCACCCCGCTCAGATCGCCCAGGGTGGCGTTGGCCACCCCCACCACCCGGCCCTGCAAATCGAGCACCGGGCCCCCGGAGTTGCCCTGCACGATGCGGGCATCGGTAAAGAGCAGGTCGCCAATTTCCGCTCCGATCTCGGGGTCGAGGTCGTTTTTTTCAGCCGAGGTGGGGCCAACACCGGCCAGAATGCCGTACGAGGCCAGGTTGCGCTGCCCGAAGGGGCTTCCAATCACCACCAACCCCATCCCAACGGGCAGGTTTTGTGAGCTGCCGAAGGAAAGCTGGGCCGGGGCGGTCACGCCCTGCACGGTCAGGATGGCGATGTCAATGCCCTTGTCCACTGCAAACACCTGGGCCGGGAACGAGCGTCCATCGAACAACTCTACGCTGATGTCGCGCAGATCCTGCACCACGTGGTAGTTGGTGATGATGCGACTGGGAGCATAAAAAAAGCCAGAGCCGTTGGTGGGGCCTTCGTTGCCAGTCTGGGGGTCGCGCAGAATGCCGGAAATTTTGACCACCGCGGGCAAAGCCCGGCGGATGACTTCTACCCGGGCCACCTCCTCGGGGGTGGTGAGGCGGGGGGCCTGGGCCAGGGCCTGGGATAGGGTTAGCAGAACCAATAAAATGACCGTGCGCATCGTCAACAAACCTTCTACATTCTCATATGCCGGTGTGGAGTTATCAATAGCTGGTTCTTACCGGCGTAAAAGACACTTTTCCCCGATCAGGCGGAGCAAAGCCTTCAAGATAGGGCGTTGGGGGGCCATTCAAGAAACCTTAATATGCCTCACGGCAGCAGCCTGAGGCCCAGCCGGGGCGGCTCGGTGGGGTAGAGGTTGTCCAGCGCCACCACCACAATCCGCGCCCCGCCCCGCCTACCCGAGAGCTGGGAGGCCAGGACTACAAATTCCTCGAGGGCGATCCCCCCCTTGGCCAGTTTTTCGGGCACCCAGCCTGCCTCGCTGAGCCGGTTTTCGGCGTTCTGGCTCAGGATATCGAGGCGCCGGCGCAGCTCGGCCTGGCTGGTCGGCAGGATCAGGTAGGTGGAGGCCAGCACATCCCCCTGGGAGAAGGCCTGTTCACGGGCCCGGTACTCGACCACCACCCGCGCCCGCCCATCGGTGCCGATGCCCTGGATGCGGGCCAGCAAAAGCCCTGGTTTGAGGCTGGTGGGGATGGGTTTGATCAGTATATCCACCCCCCGCAGTCCAAGCAGGCGGATGCGGTTATCCACCCGCCGGCTGATCTCGCTCAGGGCAGGCTGTTCGCTGCCGGGTTCTACCTCCTCCTCGGCCAGGAGGCTCATATACAGGCTTTTGTCCAGGCTGGCTGCAAGCAGCTTATTGCGTTCGCGTAGTTGTTGCAGCTCGCGTTGTGCTTCAGTGAGGCTGCCCTTGAGTTCGCTGTTTTCGCGCTGGAGGGCTTCAAGCTGACGGTTGCCATCACTGGCTGGGGCTTGAGGGCTCACCAGCACGGCGATATCCCCCTCGAGGTTGCGCTTTTCAGCCTCGAGCTGGCGCAGGCGGGCCTCGAGCTCCGCAGTGCGGGCCTGTAGAGCTTTCAGGCGGGTTCTGGCCTCGCGGCTCGCACTTTCAAAGGCTTGTAGTTGCTGCTCGGCCCTGCGGGCCTGGGCCAGCAGGGTGGTGCGATCGGCCAGCAACTGCGTTTTTTCTTTCTGGAGCTGTTCCTTTTCCTGCAACAGGCGAAGGCGGATCTGCTTGAGCTGCTCGAGGGCTTCGCGCTGGGCGCTGCTGGCTGCCTGGAGCTTTTCAACCTCCTGGCGCAGCTTTTCCCGTTCGACCAGGGCATCCTCGAGATCCTGGCGGGTTTGGCGCTGGAGTTCGGCGTTTTGTGCAAGCTGCCGGGCCAGCAGGGTGTTGTTTTTCTCAAACTCGTCGCGCTCGAGCTTGAGCTGCTCGTACTGGCTAAAAATGCTGGCTGCGCGGTTTTCCAGTCGTTCCACTTCGGTGCGCAGTCGGTCGCGTTCCTGCCGTACCACTTCGGCCTGCAGTATGGTTTCGCGGGCGTCGCGCACCAACAGGAAGAAGGTTCCAAAGGCCCCCAACGCAATCAGCACCCCGGTTCCAATCGCCACCAGGGTGGCGGTGGCTCTGGGGCGCAGGCCCAGAAAACGCCAGTGGCGCTTACCCACCCGTTTGGCGACCAGATCGCCCACGTAGGCGACCAGACCAGCCACCAGCACCAGGAGGATGAGAATGGCCCAGAACGTCATAGGGAATGGATGGGGGTGGTGAAAAGGTCAAAGTTCGTACTCGTCGCCCAGGTAGTGGGTTCGCACCCCCGCGTCTCGAGCGAATTCCTCAGGTGAACCCTGGAAGGCCACCTGGCCGTCGTACATCAGGTAGATGCGGTCGGCAATAGCCAGGGTCTCCCGCACCGAGTGGTCGGTGATGAAGATGCCCACCCCGCGCCGTTCGCGCAGTTCGGAGATGAGCTTCTGGATGTCGTGGACGTTTTTAGGGTCTACGCCGGTGAAGGGTTCGTCCAGCAGGATGAAATCGGGGTTGGTGCAGAGGGCGCGGGCAATTTCCAGCCGCCGCCGCTCGCCGCCCGAAAGGGTGTAGGCGTACTTATCTTTGAGGTGGGCAATGCCCAGCTCCTCGAGCAGCTCGGCCGCCCGCTGGGCCCGCTCGGTTTTGGAAAGGGGCTGAAACTCCAGCACCGCCAGCAGGTTCTCCAGGGCGGTCATGCGGCGAAAGGCCGAGGGCTCCTGGGGCAGGTAGCCCAGCCCCAGCCGGGCCCGCTTGTACATGGGCAGCCGGGAGACGTCCCGCCCACCCAGGCGGATCTGCCCCGCGTTGGGTTCGATGAATCCGACCAGCATGTAAAAAGTGGTGGTTTTACCGGCCCCGTTGGGGCCAAATAGGGCCACAATCTCGCCGCGGGAGAGCTCGAGGCTCACCCCCCGCACCACCTCCCGCCTACCGTAGCGCTTGACCAGCCCCACAGCCTCGAGGCGGGTGGTGGGGCTGGAGACCGGGCCAGAACTTTTTTGCAGTGCAGCTTCCATTTACCTTCTTAGGGTAACACCCCCCACTTAGGCGGCTGTGAGAGGTAACCTGGCGCGCCACCCACGCGCAGAGTTGGTATAAGCTATCGGTTATGGTTGTGACCCGTATTGCACCCAGTCCAACTGGCGACCCCCATGTGGGGACGGCCTACCAGGCCCTGTTCAACTACGTTTTCGCCAAACAGCACGGCGGCAAGTTTATTGTTCGCATCGAGGATACCGACCGCACCCGCTACAACCCCACCTCCGAGCAGCGCATCCTGGAGATGCTGGACTGGCTGGGGCTTTCCCCCGACGAGTCACCCATCAAAGGCGGCCCCAACGGCCCCTATGTGCAGTCGCAGCGCCTGCACATCTACCGGCAGCACGTGCAGATACTGCTGGAAAAAGGGGCTGCTTATCGTGCTTTTGACACCCCAGAAGAGCTGGCCGCCGCCCGCGAGGCCGCGCAAAGAGCCGGCCACAAAGAGCAGGGCTACAACCGGCGCTACCGCGACTACCCGGTCGAGGAGGCCGAGCGCCGGGCCGCAGCGGGGGAGCCCCATGTGGTGCGGCTCAAGGTGCCCCTCGAGGGCAAGACCATCGTCCACGACTTACTGCGCGGCCCTATCGAGTTCGACAATGCCGCCCTGGACGACAAGGTAATCCTGAAAGCCGATGGCTACCCTACCTACCACCTGGCGGCCATGGTAGACGACCACCTGATGGGTGTGACCCACGTGATCCGGGCCGAGGAGTGGATCACCAGCACCCCCTTTCACGTCCTGATTTTGCGGGCTTTTGGCTGGGCCGAGCCGGTCTGGTGCCATACCCCCCTGTTGCGCAACCCCGATAAGTCCAAGCTTTCCAAGCGCAAAATGGACACCAGCGTAGACAGCTACCGGGCCCAGGGCTTTTTACCCGAGGCCCTGCTCAACTACCTGGGCACCATGGCCTGGAGCATGCCCGACGGGCGGGAAATTTTCAGCCTGCAAGACATGATCGAGCACTTTAGCCTCGAGCGCATCAGCCTGGGCGGGCCGGTCTTCGACCTGAACAAGCTCAAATGGATGAACGGCAAGTACATCCGCGAGGTTCTGACCCTGGACGACCTGGCCGAGCGGGTCAAGCCCTTCCTCGAGCGGGCCGGGCTTGCCTACCCCTCCGAAACCTACCTCAAGCAGGTGCTCGAGGCCATGCGGGCCCGCTTCGAGACCCTGCAGGAGTTCGTGGATAAGTCCCTCTACTTTTTCAGCGAGGCCTACCCCATGCAGGAGAAAGCCC
The DNA here is from genome assembly GCA_026004095.1 of Meiothermus sp. GTDB lineage: Bacteria > Deinococcota > Deinococci > Deinococcales > Thermaceae > Meiothermus. The sequence goes on along the minus strand of BPIL01000007.1, from coordinate 65,340 downwards.
TGGCCAAGCTGCAGGAGGGTGCGGCTTTTCTGCCCGAGCTATACGAGCAGCTATCCAGGCTGCCGGATATGCTGCAAGACAGCACCGAACCCCTGCTCAAGTCCTTTGCCGAGGCCAGGGGCGTCAAGGCCGCCGCGGTGATGCAGCCGCTGCGGGCGGCCCTTACGGGGCGTCTCGAGACCCCCGGTATGTTTGATATCCTGACCCTTTTGGGCAAGGAGCGGGTGCTTAAAAGGCTCGAGCGGGCCATTGAGCTGGTCAAAGCGTAGAGGAGGCGGCTCCTATCAGCCGATGCGGCGTTGTAGACCGGCGCTCTGCACGATGTTGGTGGCAATTTCTTCGATGGAGGCGCTGGTGGTGTCGAAGTACGGCACCCCCACCCGTCTGAATAACTGCTCAGCCCGGCGCACCTCGTACTCGCACTGCTCGAGCGAGGCATACCGGCTGTTGGGCCTGCGCTGGGTGCGAATCTGATGCAGCCGGCCTGGGGCAATGGTCAGGCCAAACACCTTATCCCTGTAGGCCCTGACCGGCTCGGGCAGCGTCTCGCGTTCGAAGTCGTCCTCGGCCAGGGGGTAGTTGGAGGCCCGCAAGCCGTATTGCAGGCCCAGAAACAAGCAGGTGGGGGTTTTGCCGGCCCGGCTGACCCCAAGCAGGATCACGTCGGCCATCTGGTAGTGGCGGTCGCCCATGCCGTCATCGGTAGCCAGTGCGAAATCGACCGCATCGATGCGGGTAAAGTAGCCGTTGTCGTTGACGCTGTGCAGCCGGCCCACCCGGCCGGTGGGGGGCTGGCCGAGTTCGCGCTCGAGCGCCCCAAGGTAGGTGCTAAAAAGGTCAAAATGCAGGGCGGGCGCAGCTTTGAGCTGGTTGTACAGCGCCTGATTGGCTAGGGTGGAGAACACAATGGGCCGCACCCGCTCGCGTTCGAAAGTCGAATTGATCTCGTACACCAGGCTGTACACCGCTTCTTCGGTGTCGGTGAAGGGTCGCGTTACATAACGGAACGAGACCGATTCGAACTGGGCCAGCAGACTCCTGGCGACCGACTCAGCCGTGAGGCCGGTATGGTCTGAAACGATAAACACCGTTCGCTGCATGGCATGCCCCCCAGATAACAGTGTAGTTTATGTGTGTAGCGCTCACTACACCGAAATTCGGGCTATAGCTACACCAAAACAGCCTACTCCATTTCAATCCCCGCACAAACTACCATCGACTGCAACGGGGTGTGCGTATGACATACATTCGCTGGTTTGAGACGCTGGGGATGAAAGACCTCGAGGTGGTAGGGGGAAAAAATGCCTCCATTGGTGAGATGATGTCCAACCTCTCGCAGGCCGGGGTGCGGGTGCCGGGTGGGTTTGCCACCACTGCAGCGGCTTTCCGTGAGTTTTTGCATCATAATCACCTAGATCAACGCATTGCCGGGGCCCTGCAAGGCCTGGACGTTGACAATGTGGATGAGCTGGCGCGGGTAGGGGCCGAGATTCGCGGCTGGGTAGAGAGCGCCGAGCTACCCAAGGCCCTGGAGGTTGCCATTGTAGATGCCTATATCCGCCTCGAGTCCGCCTCCAAGGGCGGGCTTTCTGTTGCGGTGCGCTCGAGCGCCACCGCCGAAGATCTGCCCGAGGCCAGCTTCGCCGGTCAACAGGAGACCTTTTTGAATGTGCGTGGGATAGATAGCGTGCTGCAGCACATCAAGAAAGTCTTTGCCTCGCTGTACAACGACCGGGCCATCGCCTACCGCGTCCACCACGGGTTCGCCCACGAGGAGGTGGCCCTCTCGGCGGGCGTGCAACGCATGGTGCGCAGCGACCTGGGGGCCTCGGGGGTGGCCTTCACCCTCGATACCGAGTCGGGTTTTCGCGACGCTATCTTCATCACCTCGACCTATGGCCTGGGGGAGCTGCTGGTGCAGGGTGCGGTCAATCCCGACGAGTTCTATGTGTATAAGAAAGGCCTGGCCGAGGGGCGTAACACCATCCTGCAGCGCACCCTGGGCACCAAGCTACAGAAGATGGTGTACGCCCCGGAGGGCCGGGGGGTGCAGGCTGTGGAGACTTCCGCAGAGGAGCGCCGCAGCTTCTCGCTGTCTGATGCCGAGGTGCTAGAACTGGCCAAACAAGCCCTCCTGATCGAGCAGCACTATGGCCGGCCCATGGACATCGAGTGGGCCAAGGACGGGTTGGACGGACAGATCTACATCCTGCAGGCCCGCCCCGAGACCGTGCAGAGCCGTTCGGGCCGGGTGCTGGAACGCTTCGAGATGCTCGAGCGTGCACCGGTGCTGGTGACGGGCCGGGCGGTGGGACAGCGCATTGGGGTGGGCCCGGTGCGCATCATCAACCACCCCCGTGAGATGAACCGCGTACAGCCCGGTGACGTGCTGGTGGCCGACATGACCGACCCCGACTGGGAGCCGGTAATGAAAAAAGCCGCGGCCATCGTGACCAACCGGGGTGGACGCACCTGCCACGCGGCCATCGTAGCGCGGGAACTGAACATCCCGGCGGTGGTGGGGACTGGCAACGCCACCGAGGTATTGCGCGATGGGGATATGGTTACGGTTTCCTGCGCCGAGGGCGATACCGGCCGGGTGTACGCCGGCACCCCGCGTTTCGAGGTGAAGCGGATTGAGCTGGACAACATGCCGCCCATCCCCACCAAGATCATGATGAACGTGGCCTCGCCCGAGCGGGCCTTCAGCTTTGCCAGCTTGCCCAATGCCGGGGTGGGCCTGGCGCGGCTCGAGTTCATTATCAACAACACCATTGGCATCCACCCCAAAGCGCTTTTGCAATTCGATCAGCAGCCTGAAGAGCTCAAAGCCGAAATTGTCCGGCGTACCGCGGGCTACCCAAGCCCGGTGGACTTCTACCGCGAAAAGCTGGCTGAGGGCATCAGCATGATTGCAGCAGCTTTTGCGCCCAATCCGGTCATCGTGCGGATGTCGGACTTCAAATCCAACGAGTATGCCCATCTGCTGGGGGGCAGCCGCTACGAGCCCAAGGAAGAAAACCCCATGATTGGCTTCCGGGGGGCCGCGCGCTACCGCAGCCCGGAGTTTGCCGAGGCCTTTGCGCTGGAGTGCCAGGCTATCCGGGAGGTGCGCGAAGAGAAAGGCCTCACCAACGTCTGGGTGATGATACCTTTCGTGCGCACGGTGGGGGAGGCCAGGGCGGTAATCGAAATCTTGAAGACCCACGGCCTCGAGCGCGGTCGGGACGGCCTCAAACTGATCATGATGTGCGAGGTGCCTTCCAACGCGATTCTGGCCGAGCAGTTCTTGGAGTTGTTCGACGGCTTTTCGATTGGCTCCAACGACCTGACCCAGCTCACCCTCGCGCTGGATCGCGACTCGGGGCTGGTGGCCGATCTGTTCAGCGAACAGGACGAGGCGGTGAAGTTCCTGCTCGAGCGGGCCATTGGCGCCGCCAGGCGCATGGGCAAATACATCGGCATCTGCGGCCAGGGCCCCTCCGACCACCCCGAGTTTGCCCTGTGGCTTGTGCAGCAGGGCATTGAGAGCATCTCGCTTAACCCCGACAGCGTGCTGGAAACCTGGTTGTATCTGGCCGAGCAGGGCACGCTGGCGGGTGTCAAATAATGGCGCAGTGGTGGGGGTCTACTCCGGTTTGGCCTCGCGGCTCATCAGTCGGATAAGCTCCTGCATGGGATCGGCTCCCTGGTAGACGACCCGGTACACGGCTTCGGTAATCGGTAGGTCGGCCCCGGTGGCCTGATCCCAGGCATGCAGGGCTTTGACCGTGTAGATGCCCTCTACCACGGTTTTCTGGGCCTCGAGCTGGGCCAGGGTCAGGCCTTTGACGATCTGCTCACCGGCGGTGCGGTTGCGCGAATGGGGGCTGCTGGCGGTGGCAATCAGGTCACCCAGGCCCGAGAGGCCCATGAAAGTGGCTTCTCGAGCCCCCTGGGCTACCCCAAACCGGATGATTTCGCGCAGCCCCCTGGTAATCAGGGCAGCCTTGGCATTGTCGCCTAGCTTCAAACCGTCCACCATGCCCGCTGCCAGTGCAATCACGTTTTTGAGCGCCCCACCCAGCTCCACCCCCACCCGGTCGGTTGAGGTGTAGACCCGGAAGCTTTTTCCTGAGAATACCCGCTGTACCTGCTGGGCCAGCCCCGGTTCCTGGGCGGCCACCACCGCCGCGGCAGGCAAAAAACGAGCTATCTCCTCAGCCAGGTTGGGCCCCGACAGCACAGCCACCTGCGAAACCCCGGTTACCTCTTCGATAACCTGGCTCATGCGCAGGAGGTGCTGGTCGGTAAACTGCAACCCTTTGATAACCGAGACGTAAGCCCTGGCCTTGGGCAACTGGGCCAGGGTTGCTCGCAGGGCCCTGGAAGGAAGGGCCACGACTGCGAATTGGGCTTTGTGCAGGGCTTCCTCGGGGTCGGAGGTTGGGTAAAGCCGTTCAGGGAAGACCACACCGGGTAGGTACTCGCGGTTTTGCCGCTCGAGCTGCATCGCCTGGGCGTGCTCGGGTCGGCGGGCCCAGAGATAAACCGGAACCCCTTTCGACGAGGCCAGCAAAGCCAGGGCCGTGCCCCAAGACCCGGCACCCAGTACGGCGATTGGGTGGGTGTGGTGGTTTTGCGGGTGTGATACACCAGACGAGATGGACATAACACTGCGCCAATTCTGTACCTGTCCAATTGCTTTTAGGTCAGGTAGGGGGGTGGGGCCCGTGATTGCTCTATGGACGCATTAGAACCAGGATCGAGAAGGCCTCGTACCAGGCCCCTACCAGCAGGAAGAAGGCCCCCAGGTAAACCGTGAAGCCCAGGGCCTGCAACCCGGCCCGGTAGCCCTCGCCCCGCAGGGTTTTGAGCATCAGCACCAGCCCACCAAAAGTGACCAGAATATAGGCCTGTAGCTCCACCACAATGGTAGGTAGGTGCAGCAGGTAGTTGACCGTGGGCAGGGCCACTGGGCTCAGGGCAAAGCCCAGTACAAAATAGCGCAACGCGTTGAATAACAGTGCCGGAATACCCAGGAACAAGCCCGGTACAGCCGTGGTCAGCAGCAGGCCGTTGGTAAAGTTCCAGTAAAAGATCACAATGGCAAGACCCAAAACACCCCCAGCCAGGGCGCTGCCAAGGCCGATCTGCTCGAGCGCCCCGCCCACCAGTTCCTGCATCAGCCGCACCATCTGGGGGTTGGTATAGGCCACCAGCCCGCCCAAGGCGAACAAGCCATACAGGCCGATGTTGGTGCCCAGGTACAGCCCCCGGTACTGGCGCACCAGGGCCCAGCCCTCGGCCCACCAGCGGGCCAGGGCGCTGTTGCCGCGCAGGGCCACCAGCCAACCCAGCGAGAGGGCCACAAACAGCACCCAGGCTACAGGGCTTTTGAGCCAGCCCGGCAGCAGCCCGCCCTCGGGGGCAAACCCAATTCGGGTTACCACCCCTTCGCGGATGGTGACCCGCACCTCGCCGCCGCGCCCAGCCACGGTGGCGGGGAACTTAACGATGCTGCCGCTGGGTATGGGCTCTTCTAACGGCTCATCCAGATTCACCGATAGCTCGCGGGGTGCGGGGGGGAAGGCCAGGCTCTGCTCGAGCAGCCGGATGGCCTCCTCGGTGGGCTTGCCCAGGGCTTGCGAGGGGTCTATCTGGTATTTGCCGGCCTGCCAGTCCTGCACGGCCTGACGGGCCAGCTCCAGGTTGGACTGGGCCATCGCCAGCCCCAACAACAGCCCGACTGCCAGCAGCCATCTGCCAATTGGGGGTGCTACACGAAAAGCAACGCGTCGCAGCATATGCCTTAGCCTACCAAGTCTGTCTAGACTTCCTGTAAGGGCTCACCCCGCTGGCACAGCGGGCAGGTTTCGGGGGCATAGGTGGGAAAGTCGAGTTGTACTAAAGAGCGGTAGGGCACGCTAAACTCGGCCCGGCCCGCGCTGCGATCCACGATTGCCCCTACTGCCACACAGCGCGCGCCTTTGGCCTCAGCGGCCCGGATGGCCTGCTGCACCGAGCCCCCGGTGGTGACCACGTCTTCTACAGCCAGGAAGCGCTCACCGGGGTGGATGGTCAGCCCTTCGCGCACCCGCATACCCCCTTGGCCGTCCTTCTCGGCGAAAAGGGCCCGCACGCCCAGGGCTTTGGCAGTTACAAAGGCCAGGACGACGCCCCCCATGGCAGGGCCTATCACAAAATCGAGCTCGAGCGAGTCGAAAAGCTCGCCCATGGCCTGCCCCACCGCCTCGGCGTATAGGGGGTGCTGGAGCAGGGTGGTGGATTGCAGAAATTTGGGAGAGTGCCGGCCTGAACGCAGCAAAAAGTGGCCCTCCAATAAAGCCCCGGTTTCTTTGTAAAGGTTAAGAACATCCACCGCTCCATGCTACCCGACCCGGCGTAGACTAGAACAGCATGAGCGAGCGTATCCCCAGAGCCAATCTATACCTGCCGGGCCAGGACGCGCCCGAACACAGCCGCCGACTGGCTGAAATGCCCCTGCTGATTCTGGTGGGCCTGACCGGTGTGGGTAAAACCAGCCTGCTCGAGCACCTGGGTTACCCCACCCTGCCCGACCGAAGGGAGCTGGTCGACCGCTACGTGTTTCCCCTCTATGGCTATGCGGAAAAGCAGCTTGACCGCAGCGAACGCTTCGCCCTGACCCGGCGCTTTCGCCAGGAGCACCCTGGTGGGGTGGCAGAGATTCTGCTGAACAGCCGGGCCCTGCCAGCCTGGCCCCTGGTGTTCGATGGCTTGCGTGGTGAAGCGGAGGTCGGCTTTGCGTTGAGCCATCTGCCCCAAAGCCGCTTTGTGGTGCTGGAGGCCCGCGACCTGACCCGCCTTTCCCGCCTCCTGACCCGGGGGGATGCCTTCGACCGGGTGCGGGTTGAGCAGGATGACCTGACCAACCTGCGTGAGCTGGCCCGGGGGGTGCTGAACGAGGATGAGCTGGAAGAGGCTTTGAGCTGGAACGTGTCTGTGCCAGAATTGACCGCCAAGCTCAAGATTGTGGCCGAGGAGCGCAAAAACTACAACCCAGACGGCGTCCGCCGGGCGCTCCAGGGCTCGCCAAGGGCCCTGTTCCTGAACACCGAAACCCTTAGCCTGGCCGAAGAAGCAGCGGCCATCCGGGCTTTTGTGGAGCAGATCCATGCCTAGCATCCGGCGAATACTTCCCCGCCCGTTTCGCCTGCCTTTGAGGGGGGCTTTGCGCTGGGGCCGGGCCTCGGAGCTGTCGGCCTTGGAGCACGTTTTGCTCGAGGTCGAGCTTTCCGACGGCTCGATAGGCCGTGCGGAGATTCCACCCCGGCCCACCATTTACGGCGAAACCTTGGGCACCGTACTGGCGGCGCTGGACTACCTGTCGCCGCAGCTAGTGGGCCTCGAGGTCGAGGACACCGAGGCCATCCAGAAGGTGTTGGGCAATTTCCCCAACAACCCCACCGTCAAAGCGGGGCTGGACATCGCGCTGTGGGAGGCCTGGGTTCATAGCGAAGGGCAGACCCTGTGGCAGGTCTTTGAGCCGCACCACCCCAGGGTGCGGGTCAGCTACATCCTGGGCATTGCCGACGAAGCTGAGATGCTGGCCGATGCCCACGCCGCCTACGCGGCCGGGGTTCGGGTGCTTAAGGTCAAGGTGGGGCGCGATTTGCAAGGCGACTTATCGCGTATAGCGGCCCTCAAGGAACGCTTCCCCGATGTGGCTCTGTACGCTGATGCCAACGAAACCCTTTCCCCCGAGGAGGCCGCAGTCTATTTGCAAAGGTGGTCTGAAGTTGGGCTGGTGTACGTGGAAGAACCCCTGCCGGTGGGTGAGGTGCTGGCCCGCCAGCGCCTGCGCCGGGCTGCCATCCTGCCCCTGATCGCCGACGACTCGGCCTTCACGCCGCGCGATCTGTGGCGCGAGCTTCAGCTTGATACCTTCGATATCCTGAACCTCAAACCCGCCCGCACCGGCTACACCCAGACCCTAGAGATGCTGGCCCTGAACCGCGCCGAGGGTAAAAAAGCCATGGTGGGCTCACAGGCCCTTTCCAGCTTTGGGGCCTACCAGACCGCGCTGATGGCTTTTCAGGAAGGGGTGAGCGAGCCTTGTGAGCTGGCCTTCCACCTCAAGGCCGAAGGGGGTTTTTGCAGCTTCCCCCCGCTCAGGGAGGGCTGGTTATACTGGGAAGATCTGGCCCAGTGCCGCTTCGACCCCCAGGCCTTTGAGCGCTACGCCCTGCACACGTGATGGCGATGACGACCATTTTGCTGCCCGAACGAATCGTCCAGGTGCTACGGGTTATCTGCCCCATCCTGAACGATGCCCGGGTGGAATGGGCGGTGAGTGGCAGTCTGGCCCTGGCCCTGCACAGCCTGCCGGTGGTGCCCAAGGATGTAGACCTGCAGACCGACCGCTTGGGGGCTGAACAGATAGCCCTGCTGCTCTCCGAGTACCTCGCCCATCCGCCAGGCCTGCACCTGGGGGTGCGCTTGATACGTGCATACACGGTTCAGCTCAAGATTCGAGACCTCGAGGTCGAGGTCATGGGCAACCTGGAATTCCAGAGCCCGGATGGTCGCTGGAACCCCGCCCCCGATTTCCGGCACAGGCGCACTGTAATCGATTACCTGGGCCTCAGCATCCCGGTGGTTTCGCTGGAGTTTCTGTTTGCGCTGTACACCCAGCTCCAGCGCCCGGGCCGGGCAGCCCTGATCAAAGCCCGTCTGGAAGCCCTGGGTGGGGGTTGAGTCAGTAAAGCTCGAGCGCGTAGGTTACAACGGCGCTGGTCTGTTTGAAGCCCAGGCGCTCGTAAAGGGCCTGGGCAGCTTTTTCGTGGTCGTGGGCGCGCACCTGCAGGGTCTCGATCTGCGGATTGGCAAAGGCCCATTCGGCAGCAGCCCCCAACAGCGCTCGCCCCAGGCCCTTGCCCCGGGCTTCCGGCACCACCCCGATGTAGGCGATCTCGGCCTGGGTATCGTCGAGCTCGAGCTCGGCCATACCCACAGGTTCCCCGGTGGCATCGGTATAGGCCATGAAGAGCTCGACCTCTGAACCGATAAAGTGCTGGCGCAGCTCTTCGTCGGTCCAGTGCAACCGCAGGCTCCAACCATCCTCGGCGCGGCTGTACAGGCTGCGGTAGACCTGGGGATCGCAGGGCTCGGCCCGCTCGATCTTGTAGCCGACTGGAACGGGATAGGTCAGATCGGTGCGCTGGATGCAGTAGAAGTAGGTGGTGTGCTCGGCGGAGAAGCCTATCTGCTCCAGCAGGCCTCGAGCCTGGCGGTTGCAGGCTTCGGGAAAGGCGTAGAGGGTCGAGAAACCTTCCTGCCGGGCTTTTTTGACCAGATGCTCCAGCAGCGCCCTGCCGTCGCCCCCGCGGATGATGGGGCCTTCCAGGGCCGCCCCTTCCCAGAAGGGTACCAGGGCACCGTACCCCTGCACCCGGCCGGCCTCAAGCCAGACCCAGGCTTTGTCGCTTTCGCCAGCCAGTACCTCCCACCACAAGCCTTCGGGGGTGCGGGCCTCGGGGGCCAGCGCGCGACGCTCGGGCGCCTCGTCCATCCAGCAGAGCAACTCGGCGAGCTGTGATAGGTGGGATTGTGCCACGGGCCGGTTCATAGAACCTTCCTTTGCAAGCAGCGAGTGGAAACCTCCTTCGAATACTCGTATTGTACACCGTCGGCCTTTGCTAGAATCAGGGGAAACACAATGAAGAGCCATACGACCTTTGTCATTAATCCAGCGGCGGGGCGGGGGCGGGTGGGGCAGATGTTGCGGCAGCTCGAGGCCGCTATTGTCCGGCAGGCCCAGCCCTCCGATGCGGAAATCGTGGTTACCCAGGCCCCGGGCCATGCAACCCAGATCGCCCAGAGGGCCGCGCCCGGTAGCCGGGTGGTTGCGGTGGGAGGGGATGGTACTGTGCACGAGGTGCTGCGCGGCATCGCCGGATCGGACAAGGCCATTGGGGTGGTGCCCATCGGCAGTGGCAATGACTTTGCCCGCATGGTGGGCCTGCACAAACTGCCCCTCGAGGCCGCCTTGCACACCGCCCTGCATGGAACCGTGCGCAGTGTGGATCTGGGCGTGGTCAACCACCGGCCTTTCGGGGCCAGCCTGGGCATCGGCTTCGACGCCGCGGTGGCCCGCAAAGCGCTTTCCGCCCCCACCTTTTTACGGGGAATGCCCCGCTACCTGTACTCGATTTTTGCCGTGCTCAAAGAGCTGGAGCTACCCAACCTCGAGCTCATCCAGGATAACCAGGTTCTCTATCAGGGCCCCAGCCTGCTGGTGGCCCTTATGAACGGCGCGACCTACGGCGGGGGTATTCCCATCGTACCGGATGCGGTGCCCACCGATGGGCTGATCTCGGTGGCAGTGGCCGGCCCCTTCAGCCGCCTGGGGGTGGTGGGGATTCTGCCCCAGTTAATCATGGGCAAGCACGTGCACCACCCCCGGCTGCACTTCTTTCGCGGCGCCGAGTTTGTTGTGCGCTTCGATCGTCCGGTTCCGGCCCACTCCGATGGGGAACTGCTCGAGCCCAGCCACGAGTACCGGGTGCGGATGATTCCGGGCGGACTCCGGGTGGTTCAGTCTGGGGCGTAATCTGCATGGGCTTGATAGCGGCTGGTTTGGTGATGAATAACCATCTGCCCCTGCGCACCTCTTGGTACATTAGAATTGCGGCTTCTCAGAGCCCCCAAAGAAAGGATTGGAATTGGTGAACGAAGTTAGCTGGAAACTATTCGCACCGCTCTCCATCGAAGGGGCCACACTCCTGATTGAGCACCAGGATTTACCCTCTGGTATGGCGATTCGCCTTGGAGGGGCGGGGGGCGTGGTGCTCAAACCCCAGGAGGCCCAGGAGCTTTTGCTCAACCTACTCACCGGTGAGTCCTGGGTGAGCAGTCGTCTGGTCTGGGCTGCGCCCCGCCTGCATATTGGACAGAAAGGCTACAACCTGAACGAACGCGCCAAGCTGGCTCTGATTGAAGCCCTGCAGTCCTTGTTGGTGGAGTCTCAGGGCGTGGCCGTCAACCCCATGCCCAGGGAAACCTGGCAGCGCTCGCTGCTCGAGATCACCCAGCAGCGCTTCGCCAGCGTTGAGGAGGCCCTGCCCAGGCTGGGGGAGATGCTGATCTCCCTGGGCCTCAAAGGTCTCTGTTTGTGGTTGCGGGATGGCAGTGGGCGCAACCTCAAACCAATTGGGCAGTACCCCGAAGCCGCCCTACCCGACGAGCTACAACCCGAGCGCCACCCGGTTTATTTTCAGGTGCTCGAGCGCAACCTGCTGATTGCCGCCGATGATGCTCGGCAGGACGCCCGTATGAACGAGTTGCGCGACATCCTGATCGGCCGTGGCCTGGGGGCGGTATTGCAGGCGGTCTTGCACGGGGAAGGGGGGTTGCGGGGTGTGGTATGGATTGAAAGCCTGCAGCCCCGTAAGTGGAGCAACGCCGACGAGACCCTGGCCCTGGCTGTGGCCCAGGTGATTGAGCGTATTCTGCGCCCGCTCAAAGACGAGATTAAAATCCAGACCCCCGAGCGCAAGTCGCTGGCGGTTCGGCGCAGCGAGTTTGAACTCAATCTGGCCCAGGCCCTCTCGATGGCCCAGCGGTATGAGCGCTCGCTGGCCCTGATGCGCATTCAGATTGATGGGATGAACAAGGCCCAGACCGAACGGGCCGCCCGGGAGATTGCCTACACCCTGCGCCAGAGCGACTCGCTGGCTTACCTGGGTGAACAGGGCTTTGCCCTGCTGCTATCCGAGGTGCGCTGGACGGCCGGGGCCAGCCGGGTGGCGCACCGCCTGCTGGGCCGTCTACGGGCTGCCCTAGCGGGCCTAAAGGTGGGCATTGGGATCGCGATGTATCCCCAGGACGCCACGACTGTGGAGGGCCTCTGGAATCAGGCCGAGCAGGCTTGCCAGGCCTCCCTCGAGGCGGGTGGAGGTATCCGCTTGCTGACCCCTGGGGCTGCTGAGTTGCAGGAGGCCATTTCGCAGGACGGCCTGACCTTGCACTTCCAGCCGGTGTTTAACCTGAGCGACCTCGAGCTGGTGGCGGTGGAGGCCCTGGCCCGCTGGCCCCGGCCCAAAGGCCTGCACCAGGCCGGGGAGTTCTTGCCCCTGGCCGAGCAGGTGGGCTTGATGAGTGCCCAAGACCGCTGGGCCCTGGAAAAAGTGCTCGAGCAAGCCGCACTCTGGAGGCCTTCTGGGGTTAACGCCCGCTTCAGTATTAACGTCTCCACCGAAACCCTCATCGACCCAAACTTCCCCAGTGTGCTACAAGAGATGCTCTCGGCTAAGCGCCTCCCCGCCGATACGCTTATTGTGGAGCTGCGCGAGGAGGCCATCCTGAGCGACCTCGAGACCACCAGCCGCAGCCTGGAGATCCTCAAACACCTGGGCGTTCTGGTGGCCCTCGACAACTTTGGCTCCAACCCCATTCCGCTCACCCAGCTCAAGCGGCTGCCCCTCGACTGGATCAAGCTTAACCCGGCCCTATCGGTTTCGGAAAACGCCATGCTGGCGAAGGCGGCCATCGATATGGTGCACGCTGTGGGTGCTAAAGCGGTAGCCAAAGGCTTGGAAGAGCAGTCTCAGCTTACCCGCATGAAAGAGCTGGGGGCCGACCACGGTCAGGGACACATTCTGGGCTGGCCGGTTCCTGCCGAGGATCTGGGGGCTTTGCTGGTCTGGGGGATTGGCTCGTAAGGCTCTGCTACCATAAGTCCATGACCGAAGGCGCGGTGTTGCTGCTGCGGCTGCTGTTGTGGCTTTTCCCTGGTGTGCTGGCCTTTCTCTCGGTTCGTGGCTTGCTGACCGGGCGCATCCGCGTGGGCCTGGGGTTGCTGGTGGGTGCTGTGCTGGCAGCCTTCCTGATCAAGCCCATCCCGGTGAGCCTGGCTTTTTTGCTGATCGGTGGGCTGGCGGCCCTGGGGGGCGGGCGCAACCCCCGCCATGCCCGCGAGCTGCGCGAGCGCCTGGAAGAGTGGCGAAAATAAAAGAGCACGGAGCAGATAAACTCCGTGCTTTTTGTATGGCGGGCGCGGCAGGATTCGAACCCACGACCTACTGATCCGTAGTCAGTCGCTCTATCCAACTGAGCTACGCGCCCTTATGCACCGGTGAGTACCACCAAATGCGTCCTGTAGGTTAACACAGGCGGTGCAAGCTGTCAACAAGGGCGGAGGGGAAGTGTGCTTTAACTCCTAAAGTCGTCGGGTACACTGGTGTAGGAGCCTCGAGGCTCTCTTGGTATGGGTAAGCGTGTACTGGCGGCCATGAGCGGGGGGGTGGACTCCTCGGTGAGTGCAGCTTTGCTTAAGGAGCAGGGCTACGAGGTCATCGGGGCCATGATGCGCTTCTGGCCCGACAACAAAAAAGACGACTGCTTCGAGACCTGCTGCTCGCCCGACGCGGCCTACGAGGCCCGGCGGGTGGCCGATATTATCGGTATTCCCTTTTACCTGCTCGACTACCGCGAAGAGTTTCAGGAAAAAATCATTGACCCTTTTATCGCGGGCTACCGGGCTGGCGAGACCCCCAACCCCTGCGTGAGCTGCAACACCCGCGTCAAGTTCGACTCGCTTTTGAAGAAAGCCCGGATGCTGGGCTGCGACTACGTGGCGACCGGGCACTACGTCATCAACCGCGACGGGGGGCTGTACCGGGGCGACCCCAAGAAAGACCAGACCTACTTTTTGTGGGGTACGCCTAAAGAGGCCATTCCCCACATGCTCTTCCCGGTGGGGCACCTGGAAAAGCCCCAGGTGCGGGCCCTGGCCGAGCAGTTCGGCCTGCCCACGGCCAAAAAGCCCGAGAGCCAGAACATCTGCTTTGTGCAGGGCGACCTGAAGGACTTTCTGGCCCAGCACCTCTCGGTCCGTCCAGGGCCGCTGATTGACCTCGAGACCGGCCAGCAGATTGGTGAACACAGCGGGGCGCAGTTCTACACGGTGGGCCAGAAAAAAGGCCTGGGTTTGTGGAAGAGCCACCTCGAGCGCTACGTGGTGCAGGTGAACACCGCCACCAATGAGGTGATTGTGGGGCCCAAGGAGGCCTGTATGTGGGGGGGCCTCGAGGCCCGCGAGGTCAACCTGCTGATCGAACCAGAGAACCTCCCCGAGCGCCTCGAGGTGCAGGTGCGCTACCGCACCAGGCCGGTGCCGGCCCGGGTGGAGGCCATGGGCGCCGGGCGGCTGGTCATCCGGCTGGAGGAGCCCCAGTTTGCCGTGACCCCAGGCCAGTCGGCGGTGCTGTACCAAGGTGAACGGCTTTTGGGCGGGGGCTTTATCGCCAGGGCCCTCTACAACCAGTTCCAGCCTCGAGCCCTTGCAGCCAGCCCCTGACACACCCAGGGCGGCTTCGAGCTCACCTGGATTTCCGAAGCCTGCCTTAGAGGCCCACCGCTTGGGCGGCCTCTGGACTCAGCGATACCCCCTCCTGCAGGGCCTTTTGCTCGAGGTGCCACTCGCGTTCGCCTGGCAGCATGACCCGATCTACGTTTTCGGCAGGGGGCAGCGCACGAACCCTGCGAATGTATGCATCGACCTGCTTTCTAAACTGCTCCGCGTCGCCAAAAACAGCCGGGTTCAGGGCCACAAAAAAATGCCCCAGGCCCTGGGGCCGCTCGGGCTCGGTGTAGAGCGGGGCAATCTCGGGGCCGATCAGGGCGCCCACGAGTGGGCCGCACAGCAGGTCAATGAGCAGGCTGATGGCCGATCCCTTGGGCCCCCCAAAGGGAAGCAGGGCGCCGGCCAGGGCCCGGTCGGGGTCGTCGGTGGGCCGCCCCTCCGCATCGAGGGCCCAGTTGAGGGGAATGGTTTTTCCACTGGACTTGGCCAGCAAAATTTTCCCATGGGCAGCTTCGCTGGTAGCCATATCCAGGGCGATGGGAGGCTCTTCCTTGGCCGGGATGCCCACGGCCAGGGGGTTGGTGCCCAGAAAGCGGCTGCGGGCGCCCCAGGGGGCCACCAGGGCATCGGCGTTGGAGAGCGCCACACCGATCAGCCCCTTTTCCACTGCGCTGCGCACGAAGTACCAGGCCAGGCCAAAGTGGCTCGAGCGCCGCACCCCCACGGCGGCCAGGCCCACCTTCTGGGCTTTTGCAATAGCCAGCTCCATCGCCTGCAAGCCGGAAGGGATGCCGTGACCATCCTGGGCATCCAGCAGGGCCAGGGCTGGATAATCCGCCAGCAGCACGGGCCGGGCCTGGGGTTTTACCGAACCCAGCCGGGCGCGCTCGAGGTAGATGGGCAGTCGGATCAGGCCGTGCGAGGCAACCCCCCGCATCTCGGCCAGTACCAGGGATTCTGCGATGGGTAGAGCGTTCTCCGGTGTAAAGCCCCGGCTTATTAGAATCTGCTCCACCCGCTCGCGTAGTTGTTGCACAGGGATGCCTTGCATCACCAGGGTTCTCCTGTGGTGAAGCCACCGTCCACGTACAGCACGTGCCCGTTGACGTATTCGGAGGCCGGAGAGGCCAGGAACACAACCGCACCGGCCAGGTCTCGAGGCCGTCCGGCCCGCCTTACGGCCACGCGCTGCTCCAGGCGCTCGACCCAGAGGGCATCTTGAAAAAGTGCGTCGGTCATATGGGTATGGAAAAAGCCGGGGGCAATTGCGTTGACCCGGATGCCCCAGGCCCCCCATTCCTGGGCCAGGGTGTAGGTGAGGGTGACCAGCCCGCCCTTGCTGGCAGCATAGGCGGCCCTGCGGGGTAGCCCACGTCCGCTCATTACCGAGCCGATGTTGATAATCCGGCCATACCCCTGGGCGCGCATGGGCCCGGCCACTGCCTGGGCCATGAAAAAACTGCCGCTCAGGTTGACCTCGAGCACCCGCTGCCATTCGGCAGGGCTTAGCTCGAGGGAGGGCTTAATCACATGGGTGCCCGCGGCATTAACCAGGATGTCCACCCGCCCGAGCTCGTGTAAAACCTGCTTCACCGCACCCTGAGCCTCCTGGGCAGAGGCGACATCGGCCACCACGGGCAGCGCCCCGAGCTCGCGGGCGCAGCAGCGCAGGCTCTCTTGGTTGCGGCCTAAAAGGGCGACCTGGGCGCCGGCTTCCCTTAGGGCTCGAGCCATCTCCAGGCCCAACCCCCCGGTACCGCCGGTCACCAGAGCCACCCGTTCGTTGAGTTCAAACAGTTCTTTCATGCTGCTTCCTCAGTCCATAAGCGCCCCACCGTTGATGTCCAGTGTGGCTCCGGTGATAAAACCTGCTTCTTCAGAGACCAAAAAGGCCACGGCCGCCGCGACCTCCTGGGGCTTGCCCAGCCTTCCCAGCGGAATCCCGGATAGCACCCGCTGGCGGGTTTCTTCGCTCCACTGGGCGCTCATCTCGGTCTCGATGGCGTGGGGGGCCACGGCATTGGCGGTAATGCCGTAGGGGGCCAGCTCCCGGGCCAGGGTTTTGGTAAGGTTGACCACCCCCGCCTTGGAGGAACCATAGCCCGGTGCGGAGGTGATGTCCCCCGTTTTGGCCGCGATCGAAACGATGTTGACGATGCGGCCCCAGCCCCCTTTTATCATGTACGGCGCGGCGTGTTTGGCGCAGTTGAAAGCGCCCTTGAGATTGACGGCAATAACCCGATCCCAGTCGTCCTCACTAACGCTGAGCAGATTGCCGCGGCGGATGATGCCGGCGTTGTTGACCAGGATATCCAGCCGCCCGTGCTGGGCATAGGCCTGGGCCATGAAGGCTTCTGTCTCGAGGTAGCTGGAAACATCCAGGCAGCCCGCGCTGCCGCCAATGGCCTGGGCGGTTTGCTGGGCGGCCTCGAGGTTCAGGTCGGCCACAATTACGTGGTGGCCCATGGCTGCGAGCCTTTCAGCGATGGCCTTCCCGATGCCTCTAGCGGCTCCGGTGACAAGGGCGATTCTACGCGACATACCTCACCTGTGAAAAAGTAGATCGGGCAACGTGGTAACTAAAGGTGGAAACAGGAGGGCCGCAAGAATGGTTGCCAGTACTGCAACCAGCAACGGCCAGCCTTCGCGCAGATACTCTGCAACCGAACAGCGCATAATCGAGCAGACGGCGTACATCGAAAGACCCACGGGCGGGGTTAGCAAGCCAATGGCGCAGGTAAGGGCCATCAGCACCCCAAAGTGCACCAGATCGACCCCCAGGGCCTTCATGGCCGGCACCAGTATGGGGGTTGTCAAAATAATCATCACGGTGGAGTCCAGCACGGTTCCCAGCACCAGCAGGGCCAGTAATACCGCCAGAACGACCAGGGTGGTCTCGAGCTGCAGCCCCACCAGGAACTGCCCCAGCTTCTGGGGCCACATCTCCCACTTCATGGCGTAGCCGATCAGGGCCGAGCAGGCGATCAGGAAGGAGACCATACCGATGTCGGCCACCGATTGCTTCAGGGCACGCACCAGGCTGGCTTTCCCCAGTTCCCTGTAGACCACGCTGCCCAGTATGAGCGCATAAACGCAGGCAGCCGCGCCCACCTCCGACGGTACGAAAACCCCGCCGCGCAGTGTGACGAGCAGAATCAGGGGGAAGATTAGGGCCCAAAAGCTGGCCAGGAAAGCAGAAGCGATCTCGCGCGTGGGGGCTCGGCTGGCCCGCTCGCGGGGGTACTGGCGTTTTTTCGCCAGGAAAGCCACCACCAGCATAAACACTAGGGCCAGCAACAGCCCTACGCCGATCCCGCCGGCAAACAGGCGGCCAATGGAAACCTGTCCGATGCTGCCGTACAAGATAAGGGCTATGCTGGGGGGAATCATTACGGCTAAAAGGCCGGTAAACCCCTGCAGAGCAGCAATAAAGCCAGGTGTGTAGCCTCTTTTTTGCATCTCGGGCCCCAGCACCCGGGCCTGCATGCTGGCGTCGGCGATGGCCGACCCCGAGACCCCCCCCATCAAGGTGCTGGCCAGCACGCTGACCTGCCCCAGGCCGCCGGCCAGGTGGCCGGTGAGCAGGGTGGCGAACTGCACCAGCCGTCGGGTAACCCCGGCTTCGTTCATCAGGTTGCCGGCCAGGATGAAGGTGGGAATGGCCAGGAGGGCGAAATTCTGGGTTTCCGAGAGCGCGAGTTGAACCGGCATGACCGGCTGGAGGCCGGGCGTGAGCAGGAAAAAAACGAAGCCCGCAATGCCAATAGCAAACACCACCGGCATGCCGAGCAGCAACAACCCAAGGAAAATAAGAAGCGATATGATCACGCTGGGTTCTCCTTGAGAAGCTGCCTAATTTTGCCCACGGTTGTCGTCAGTAAAAGCAGGCTGCCAACCGGTACGCTCAGGGTGACCCAGGCGTAGCTGAGTTCTGGGATGCCCTGGAAGGTGCGAAAGCGGGTGGCATAGGTCATCTCGCTGCCATAGACCAACAGCGCCAGCAAGAACAAAGCGATCAGGCATAGGTTGAGTAGTTTGATGGCCCGCTGCCAGGGTTTGGAGAGCCGCTGCACAAAAATTTCTACGCTCACATGCCGATCCTGGCGGAAGGCCACATCGGCCCCGAGAAAAACCGCCCAGGCGAAACAAAAGGTCGCCAGGTCGATGCTCCATCCAAGGGGCTGGCCCAGAAAACGGCTGATACCGCTGAGGAAGACCATCGAGGTGGCGATGGCCAGGAAGACCAGGGCCAGCGATTCTTCGAGTCGATGCACTGTGCTCACAACAGCCCCCAAAGCTTACCCGGGCCGCTACCGGCCCGGGCGATTGGCTTTACCGCAAGCCCATCTCCTCGTAGAGTCTGCGACGGGCATCCAGCAAGCCCAGGCGCTCGTAGGCGGCCTGGCCGGCCTGCCGGAAGGCCTCGAGGTTGGTGTTGGTCACGATGGTCATACCCCTGCGCTGCACCTCCCGCTGGGCTTTAGCGGTCTGCACCTGGATGTCCAGGGTGACGCCCCGGCCGGCGCTTTCGCATTCTTCTACCAGAATTTGCTGGTAGTTTCTGGGTAGGCGCTGGAACCAGGCCTCCCCCACCACCTGGAAGTTGACCAGCAGGATGTGTTGCGTCTCGTTCACATAACGCAGCACCTCGTTCAGGCTCATGTCCAAGATGTTCTGGTAGACCAGCTCCACACCGTCGATGGCCCGCTGTTGCAGCCCACTGTAAATCTCACCAAAGGCCAGGGCAACCGGGGTGGCCCCCAGGGCCCGCACCGATTCCTGCCAGATGGGGGCGGGAGGGGTGCGGATGCGCAGGCCCCTTAGATCCTGTGGGGTTCGGATGGGCCGGTTGGTCATGAAATGCCGGGCCCCCTGCACCCAGTTCATGCAGAGCACCCGGATGCCGTACTGCGAGGCGAGCTGATCGATCCAGCGCTGAACCGATGGGGTTTTGCTAAGGCGCTCTACCTGGGCGGGATCCTGTAAAAAGTAGGGGGCGTTGATCACCGCCATTTCGCGGATGTAGTTGCCCATCCGTGCTGCGTCGGTGTTCTGCCCAACCGGAATGCCCCGCCGGAGCTGCTCGATGATGTCTTCTTCAACCCCTAGCTGGGCGCTGTGGAAAACCAGAATCTGCAGGTCGCCCTTGGTGCGGGCCGCCACCCGCTGGGCCCACTTTTGAAACGCGGCATGGAACGGGTGGGTGGGGGCCAGCACGTGGTTGTAGCGAAGGGTGTAGGTGGGGTTGCTTCCCTGGGCCAGACCGCCTGTGATTAGTAACACGAGGAAAAACCAAACCAGCTTGTTCATGGTGCCTCCTTTGCTTGCAAGAACCAGCTCGAGCCGTATGGTGACTGTGTGGTCAAGCCATGCCTGCCTCCTGTTTGATTTAGTTGGGTAAACGATAACCTAAACACAAAAACCTTGTCAATACAGAAAAATGAAAATATATTGAGTTAGCGTTTATGAGGCGTCGTGCCCGAACCACCCTTGTGGATGTTGCCCGACTGGCAGGGGTTTCTGCCGTTACAGTCTCGAAGGTCTTGAACGGCAAGGGGCACATTTCCCAGGAGACCCAGGAGAAGGTGCAGCGGGCGGCGGCCTTGCTGGGGTATGTGGCCAACACCGCGGCGCGCCGCCTCCGCGGGGGGGCCACCCGCATTTTGGGAATGGTGGTGCCGGAGCTGGTCAGCCCCTACTTTGCAGAGCTGGCTCGTGCCGCCGCCGATGCAGCGGGTCGGTGCGGCTACGATCTGGGCCTGTTCACCACTTCTCGAGACCCTCAGCGCGAACGCGAGCGCATCCAGAGCTTGCTGGGTGGTATGGCCGACGGGCTGCTGTTGGTGGTGCCGGTTGGCGCTGGTGAATTTCTAAGTACGCTCGAGCAAAGCCAGGTTCCCATCGTGCTCATCAATTACTTTGGCGGAGCCACCCACCTTCCGGTGGTGCGGGGTGAGAACTACGAGGGCACCGTGGCGCTCCTGCACCACCTGCTTGCGCTGGGCCACCGGCGGATTGGCTTTATTGGCGGGGCGGAGCACTCAGGGCAGGCGAAGGAGCGCTACCGAGCCTACCGGGAGGTGATGCGGGCGGCGGGGCTTTGGGATGAGACCCTGGTACAGCCGGGCGACTTTACCCGAAGAAAGGGCCTGGAGGGGGCTCGAGCGCTGCTTGGGCTGCCCTCACCGCCCACGGCCATTTTTGCCGGTAGCGACCTGATGGCCTTTGGGGTGATGGAAGCTGCACAGGAGCGCGGGTTGCAGGTACCGGCGGATCTTTCCATTGCCGGTTTCGACGATAGCCCGCTGGCCGGCCTGATCCCACCGGGGCTTACGACAGTGGCTCATCCCATTGCAGATATTGCCGAGGCCTCGGTGCGTTTGCTGCTCGAGGCCATCGAGGGCAACCCGGTGCGAGACCAACTGCTGGAATTTCCCAGCCGGCTGGTGGTGCGGGGATCGACCGCCCCCCCCAAAACCCCTCTACCTTGAGTCTGGTATGCTTGTGGCAGCGAGCGTGAATGGGTAAAGTCCGGGAATTGTGGGGTCGTGCTTCCCACAATATTTCAGCCCACCCAACTGCTGCGCCGGGTATCCGTCTAGAATGACGATCCTGTTTCTGACCCTGCTTGCTAGTTTGGCCGTGCTGCTGGGGGCAGCCCGCTTACTCACCCAGTCATCGGAACGCATTGGCCTTGCTGTGGGGCTATCCAGCTTTATGGTGGGCGTGGTCATCGTGGGGGTGGGAACCTCACTGCCCGAGCTGGTGACCGGGCTTTTTTCGGTGCACCAGGGGGTTTCGGAGATTGTGAGCGGCAATGTGCTGGGGGCCAACGTATCCAACCTGCTGCTCACTTTGGGTGTGAGCGCGGTGTTTTCGGTGCTGCGCCCGGTGTATTTGGACGAGGCCTATATCGCCATTGACCTGCACTTTCTGGTGGGCTCGGCGTTTGTACTGGGGGTGGTGATGTTCGACGGGCAGGTAGGCCGGGTGGAGGGCCTGTGCCTGCTGGCGGTGTATGGGGTGTATGTGGCCTATCTTCTTAGGGAGGGCAGCCGCAAAGCGACCGGGCAGGCTCGAGTCCCCCTGGCCCTGCGCGACCTCCTGATTGTGGCGTTGAGTGCGGTGGGCGTCTACTTCGGGGCCGACTGGACGGTGCGCAGCCTGAAAGGACTGGCGGCCGGCCTGGGTGTTCCAAACGCTGTTGTGGCGGTTACATTGCTGGCTTTGGGTACAACCCTGCCCGAGCTGGTGGTGAGCCTTGCTGCCGCGCGCCAGGGGAAGGCTTCCATGGCGGTGGGCAACATCCTGGGTTCCTGCATTTTCAATGCGCTGGTGGTAGTGGGGGCTGGTGCGGTGTATGGCACCGTCCAGGCACCCCCCGAGCTGACCGGCTTCGCCCTGCCCTTTGTGGTGGGGGCTTCGCTTTTGTTCTACCTGCTGGTGCAGGATCGGCGCATCTCGAGCTGGGAGGGGATGCTGTTCCTGGTGATGTATGGGTTGTTTGTGCTCGAGGTCAGCGGCCTGGTTTGAGGCGTGAGCAGTAGGAGCCTTTATGCTCTCTCCAAGGCATTGAATATGAGTGAGTTTATATCGCTATCGTGGCGGAACCCCATTGCTTCGGCCACGCTGGCATCAAGGCTGGGAAAGCAGCCAAACCGACTCTCAATGGCCTCATCGGGCTGATAGCGGATTAGGTGGCGCCGGTTGGGGCCATAGCGGGCTGCCAGCCCATCTACCACCTCTTGCATGCTAGCCCGCAATGCAGGTAGCAGGATGACCCGCGGATAGACTGCTTGGCTGGGCAAAGTGGCGGCGTGAATCAGGTTTATTGCGCAGCAGTGGGCCGACATCCACCACATGGTGGCCTGAGGGGAAACCGGTGCGGTGTAGGGCTGGCCTGCTTTGAGGCGGTGCATGACCTCGCCCATAAAGGCTGAGACCAGCCCTGAAGGCTCGGGTGGGCGGGCCACGATGCCCGGCAGGCGCAGGGCCCGGCCATCGAGCTCGCCCCGCCGCGAATAGTCCAGCAGGAGATACTCTCCGAGGAGCTTCTGGGTGCCGTAGCTGCTGCTGGGGTTGGGAGGGGTATGGGTATCCACCCGGCCCGGCAGGGGCGAGCCATACACTGCGATGCTGCTGGCAAAGACCACTACCGGTGCTCTGGGTTGCTTGCGCAGGGCTTCGAAGAGGGCCAGGGTGCCCTTTAGGTTAACCTCCAGGCCCAGCTCAAGGGCCTGCTCGGCCAGGCCGCCAGGGATGCTGGCTAGGTGAAACACCACCCCCACTGGTTTGGCTAAGGCTTCCTCGAGCACGTGCGGCTGGAAAAAGTTGCCCTCTAGGGTTTGGATCCGAGGATCTGTGTGGGCGACGTCGAACTTTCGGTCGAGCAGGAGGAGCTGGGTGGGCTCGAGGGAATTGTTGGTCAGCAGCAGGCGTACCAGCCAGCGCCCCACAAAGCCGTTGGCTCCGGTAACTAGAACTCTCATGCTCAGCTCCCATCGGAGATCAGGGTGCCCCCGTCCACCACCAGGGTCTGGCCGGTTACAAAGGCCCCGGCTCGGCTCACCAGAAAAGCCACAGCCCCGGCAACATCCTCGGGCTCGCCCACCCGGCGTAGAGGGGTATGGGAGATCCGGCGTTCCATGAAGGCCGGGTTTTCCAGCAAGCGTTGGGCAAATACGGTGCGAATTAGCCCCGGCGCCACTGCGTTGACCCGCACCCCCTGAGGGCCATACTGCACAGCCAGGTCGCGGGCCAGTTGGGCCAGTCCAGCCTTGGAAACAGCGTACAAGCCTATCGCCTGGTTGCCCCGCAAGGCCGATAAGCTGGCGATAAACACCAGGCTACCCCCGCGGCCCAGCATCTGGGGGATCACCAGACCAGCTAACCAGAGGTTGCTTTGCAAGTTAATCCGCATGGTGGTTGCCCAGTCGGCCTCGGAAGCGCTCAGCATGGGGCCGAAATGCGGAGCCACCCCGGCGGCGGCCACCAGGGCATCAATCCGTCCGAAGCGTTCCAGGGTTTGCTCTACCAGTCGCTCAATCTGTGGTTTTTCCCCTACGTCACAAGGAAGACCCCAGGCTGCCAGCCCGTGCGTGCGCAACTCGGCCTCGGCAGTGGCGCAGGCTCTGGGGTCTTCGCTCGAGAGTACCACCTGAGCCCCCAATTCGGCCAACAGTCGGGCACTGGCCAGCCCGATGCCCCGGCTGCCGCCGGTCACCAGCGCCACCGTGCCGCTCAGGTCGAACAGTGGGTGCATCAACACCTCCAGTGGATCATGGGCTGGCCCGGCACCGGGCTGCGGAAGTAGGGAATACGGTTGCCGCGCAGACTGCCCAGATAGACCGTGCACAAATCCGGCCCCCCGAAGGTCAGGCTGGCCATCCAGGGGCAGAGGGTGCCGTGGTTAGCGGCCATGATCTCTGGGGTGAGGGTTCCGGCCCGGAAGTGTTGCTCGTAGACGGCATTGGCAACAGGGTTGCTGTCGTCGAGCAGCTCGAGCACCTCTCCCTCGGGGGTGATGGCGATCAGCTTATCCAGGAAGATCAGCGTGATCCAGAGGTTGCCAAACGCATCGAAGGCGAAGCCGTCGGGGTGGCCCTCGAGTTCGCTGGGCCCGTAGACCTCGCGCTCGTACAGCTCGCCGTTGCGATGGCGCAGGCGAGTGATGCGGCGGGCAGTGCTCTCCACCACATAAAGCCACTCCTCACGCGCATCGAAGCGAATCTCGTTGGTGCCACAAAAACCCTCAGCTACGATGCGAATTCCTTTCTGGTCTATTAACCCAATGTAGCCGTCGCTAACCTTGCTGTTGACCTGTTTGGTCCAGGGCTCCTCACGGGTTGTCACGCTAAACCATATACGCCCCTTAGAGTCGCGCAAAGGGAAGTTGACTTTGCCCAGCGGCTGGCCCTCGATTTCGGTATAAAGGGTACGCAGGTGGCCTACACGGGTCATGTGCTCCAGGGCGTTGGTACCCCAGTTGGCGATGATAAAGTTGCCGTTCTCGTCAAAGCACAGCCCGTTGGGCAGCGAACCTTGGGCCTCCACATAGCGCGCTTCGAAGGAGGCGTTCAGGGCCTTTCCCTGGATCAGCGGGGTGATGACCTGCTGGCTTCCGTCGGAGGCAATCCGCACCACACCCCCCCGGGCATCGGCCACCCACAGGGTGCCGTCGGGTTCGGCCAGGATGCACTCGGGGCGCTGCAGGTCGTGGCCGATAAAACCAATCTGGGTGCGTTCGACCCGAAAGCCATGAAGGGGATTCCTGCTCATATTGGTTGGGCAGCTAGCTGCACGGAGGCCATGGTCAACCCCACGGGGTCGGCTTTGGGGTCGTGGGTGCGTTCCCAGATGCAAAGTTGACGTGACATCTCGACCATCTGGCGCACCCGGTCAAAACGCCGGTGGTTGTACGCCTGCAAGGCCGCTTCCAGGCTGGTCTGGCGGCGCAGCTCTTCGGTGAGCACCACTGCATCTTCGATGGCCATGGCGGCGCCCTGGGCGATGTGGGCGGTCATGGCGTGGGCGGCATCGCCTATCAGCACCACCCGGCCCCGGTTCCAGGGAGTAGGAACCAAAATCGTCTCGAAGGGGCGCAGAACCACCTTGCTGGGGTCGGTAATTTGTGCGCGTAGCTGGGCTAGCAAAGGGATATGGCGGTAGCCGTCCAGGCGCTTTTGCATTTCCTGGGCCAGGGCTGCTTCCGGGAAGCGCGGAGGGGAGCCGGGCGCGGCGTCGGTGATGAACATGTACATCAGGTTGGGGCCCAGCGGCACGATGCCCACTTTGGGATCCCCCATCCACATCCAGATGTTGTCCACCTCCGCCGGGCGGGGCAGGTTGTAGCGCCAGACCACCTGACCCTCGTACTGGGGCTCGGGCGTGCCGGGGAAGGCCAATCGGCGCACTTTGGAGCGCAGGCCGTCGGCCCCTACCACCAGGTCGTACTCGCCATGGCTGCCGTCGGTGAAGCTAACCTTGACCGAATGAGGGGTGGGCTCGAGGTGCGCTACCGTAAGCCCCAGGCGTACCCTGGCCCCGGCGGCCTGCGCCGCTTTTTGTAGGATGCTGTGCAGCTTGGGCCGAGCAATGCCATTCTGAGGAGGGAAATCCGGCCCCGCAATCTGCGGCTGGGGAAGGGTGGCGATTGGCTCGCCATCCGGCCGCCACATCACCAGCGAGGACATGGGGAACCCCTCCGCGATGGCTTCTTTGGCTAAGCCCAAAGCAGCCAGGGCCCGCAGCGCATTGGCCAACTGAATGATGCCCACCCCGTAGACATCCCACTTGGGGTTGAGCTCGACGATCTCAGTCTCGATGCCGCTATTCTTGAGACCCACAGCGGTGCATAAGCCTGCGATACCGCCACCTACAATCAGTATTTTTTCTACGCTTGGCATGGTTCCTCCCAATCTAGACCCTGACCCCCCTTCCGAAAGCCGCAGGGCTCAGGGCCTCTAACTGGCAGCGGTTGCGTTGGGTGCCCAGCCCGTCGATGCTGCCCTCGAGCACATCCCCCTCCCGCAGGAAGCGGTTGTAGTGCATTCCATTGCCAGCAGGAGAGCCGGTGCAGATCAGGTCGCCGGGCCAAAGCTGCACATACGCCGAGATGTACTCGATCAGGTGAGCCACCCCAAAGATCATGTCGGCGGTGGACTCATGCTGCATTACCTGGCCATTAAGCTTGAGGGTGACGGTGAGGTTTTGCGGATCGGGGATGAAAGCGGCTGGGGTCAGGTAGGGACCCACTGGCAAAAACCCGGGGGCGCTTTTTGAGATGAGCCAGTCCATGCCCATCTCGGGGATATCGGGCCGGTAGACTAGTTCGCGGGCGGTAATGTCGTTGACCACCACATAGCCGGCTACGTACTCAAGGGCGGCGGCGCGCGGTACGCGGCGGGCTGGCCGGCCGATTACGACCCCCAGTTCCAGCTCCCAGTCGGCCTGCTGGATCTCCGGGGGCAACGTGATGGGGTCGAAGG
This sequence comes from Meiothermus sp., assembly GCA_026004095.1. GTDB lineage: Bacteria > Deinococcota > Deinococci > Deinococcales > Thermaceae > Meiothermus. Next base: position 39,027 of record BPIL01000007.1, on the reverse strand, counting down.
GGCCAATGATGCTGGAGGGCAGTTTGGTGAAGACGAAGGGTTTGCCCCGCTGGGCTCGCTCGTCCATGCGCTGTATGCCCCAAATCCGCCGCTCCTCTGAGGTTTTACCATCGAGGTGGGGCCCCCCCTGGGCCACAATTAAGTCCACCACATGCTTTTTATAGTTAGCGCCGGAGCAGAAGATCTGTCGGGGTAGCACCGGGGGTAACACCTGGAGCTGCGACTCTGCGATGAAGGGCAGGCCAGTTGCCTGTCCGTTGCGGATGGCCTCCACCGCTGCAGCCAAGGCGGTAAAGTTGCGCGGCCAGTCTTCCAGCAAGCCCAGCACCTGCTCGGGCTGACGCAGCTCATAACCCAGCCGGGCGCACAGCGGGGCCAGGGCCGCAGCAGCGATCACCTGCCCTTCGATCACCACCCCTGCAAAGGCAGGGCCGCCCCCGGCACTAAAGGTTCCTAGATGAAAAGGCTTCATGCACTGCCTCCTTCAAACCTGAATGGTGGGGGTCTTGGGGCTGGGTAGCCAACCCTGGGCGGGTCGCTGACCCAGGCGGTTGCGCAGCACCCCGATGCCCTCGACCTCGAGTTCGATCAAGTCACCGGGCTGAGGGTATTTTTGCAACTCCATCCCGCAGCCGAAACCCACCGTGCCCGAGCCCAGAAGGGCGCCCGCCGGCAGGGGTTCACCGGCCGAGGCCCAGGCTACCAACTCTTCCAGTGACCACAGCATGCTGCCGCTGTTGCCGCTCGACCAGACCTCGCCGTTGACCCGTGCGCTCATCTGTAATCCTCCGGCGGGCAGTTCGTCCAGGGTTACGATCACCGGCCCTACCGCATTGCAGAAGTGCTTGCCTTTGGAGGGGCCCAGCCGACCCTGCATCTCGCGGAGCTGGATGTCACGGGCACTGAAGTCATTGAGGATGGTCAGGCCCAGGATGTGCTTCCGGGCTCGTTCGGGCTGGATGTCTCGTCCTCCACGGGCAATGACGATACCCAGCTCGAGCTCGTAGTCCATGCGCTCCTGGGCATAAAAGGGCCAGGGCACCTCCTCGTCGGGGCCGATAAACGACAGTGCGTTGCCCATATAGCCGATGGGAATCTCGTAGAGCACCGGGCTCACCCCGTGGTTGTTCAAGCGGGCGGCGTTGGTGAAGTGCACCTCAAAGGAAAGAAAGTCGCGGTAGAGGCTGGGGTCAATGGGAGCGACGAACTGGCCCCCTTCCGCTGCCAGGGTTTCCCCGCTGGTATCGGCAGCAGCCTGGGCCAGGGCATCCAGGAAGGCCTCGCCGTTCTCGAGGGCCTGGCTCAGGCTGCTGGGAACCAGGGTGCGTGCCAGCTGCAGGGCAGCGCCGACAGTAGCCCCCCGTCGTTCGAAGGCCCGACGGGCTGTGTTGCGTACGTCCACCCAACGGCCCGGATGGCCCAGGGCCTCAACCACAATGCGAATCTCAGGGCCATCTGGACTGGGGTAGCGAAGTCGGGCAATTTTCATGCGATCTCCTTTTCAAACAAACGTGGGACAAGGGCTCGAGCGTTCTCAAACTCCACCTGGTGGCGCCGGTCGCCCAGATAGGCCAGACCAGGGGCCGGGTCGTGGCCGGGGGGCAGCAGGGCGTAGGGCCAGTCGGTGCCAAAAACCACCTGTCCGGGGTCGGTTACCTCGAGGGTGGCAGCCAGGGCCGGGGTGTGGTTAGAAAGGCCGGTGTCGTAGTATAGCCGGCGCAGATAGGCCAGCGGCCCTTCGGGCACCTGCTCCGTGAGCTTGAACCTGGGCTCCCGCTCGACCAAGGAGGCCAGCCGGTGGGCTAAAAAGGGAACAGCCCCCCCCAGATGGGCAAACTGGAAGCGGATCCGAGGGTAGCGATGGAAGATACCCGAGTAGAGCATGTGGGTGATGGCCCGGGTGGTCTCGAAGGGAAACTCCAGTACCCAGACGGGGGCTTTCGCTAATGGGTTGGTATAAGGGGGAAGGGTGGGGTGCACAAAAACGTAAGCTCCCCGCTGGTCGAGTTCAGCCATCAGGGGTTCCCATTGGGGGTCGCCCAGGTAAAGGCCAGCGGTCTGGGTGAAAAGCGCCACCCCGTCCAGCCGGAGCACATCCAGGGCATAGGCCAGCTCGGCAAGGGCAGCCTCCACATCGGGCAGTGGTAGGGCAGCCAGCGCGGCATACCGCTTTGGGTGCTTCTGCACCAAGGCAGCGTAGAACTCGTTGACCTGGCGGGCTAGCTCGTTGGCCTGGGCCTGATCACCCAGAAACACCCCCGGCGGGGGCAGCGAGATCACCGTGGCTGCAATTTGGTACTGCGCCATCATCTCGAGCTGCGCCTCCACCGTCCAGGGGGGCACGGGGGCCGGGCCAAGGGCCTGGGCTACCTGGGTGCTGTAGGTAGGCGGCTCGAGGTGTCCGTGAAGATCCAGTCGAGGCATGCTCACTCCAAAATGGCCACCACCCGGGCCGGGGCGGCGCTGGCCCCCACGATGCGCAAGGGAAAGCAGCAAAGTTTGAAGCCGGTCTGGGGCAGGGCTCCCAGGTTGCACAGCCGTTCGATCTGCGCGTAGGGCAGATCGGCCTGATGAGCGGCCCAGAAAATGCCGGGACGCTGCTGCTCCAGGGCTTCCTGGGCCTGCAGGTACAGCGGGCGATCCCAGCCCCAGGCGTCAATTCCCATCACCCGCACCCCCTGCTCAAAGAGCCAGCGGGTGGTCTCCACCGTCACCCCCGGCCCCCGTTTCCAGTAGTCGGGCTGGCCGTAGAAGGCATCCCGTCCGGTGCGGATAAGTACGATGTCCAGCGGTTTCAGAGAGTGGCCGATGCGCGCCAGTTCGGACTGTACCTCTTCAAGCCGCACCGCGTCGCCGTCGGCCTTGTGGCGGAACTCCAGCACCACCCCTGGCGCGAAGCACCACTCCAGGGGAAGCTCGTCGATCCGCTGGGCGGGCCGCCCGCCAATCTGGGAGTTGTAGTGGTAGGGGGCGTCGAGGTGGGTGGAACTGTGGGTGCCGAGCTGGGTGATGGTTTCCACCGCCCAGGCTTCGCCGTTGCGAAGCAGCTCGGGGCCAATTCCAAAAAGCCGCTTCACCTCCTCTAACCCCTGGGTATGATCGGAGAACTCGATACGGATGCGCTGAAACTCCGGAACCTCGGGGTGGCTGTTTTGGATCGGGGCTGATAGGTCAATGAAGCGTGCCACCCGTGCCTCCTAACCCTGCCCCCGCTTGCCCCAGGGGTTATGCTGCTGGATGTCGGGCACCAGGTCGATGTCGGCGGCCGCGGCCAGCTCCGGCCCGATGAGGGGGAAGGACTCCAGCATCGAGTCGGGCATGGCAGTGTTGCGGAAGAAGGTGTTGGAGCCCTGGGAAGGCCGCCAGCGCACCGGTTCCCAGTCGGGCACGTAGTTGCGCACCCCGCCGGTATTGACCTCGAGGCGCAGACCGCTGCCAGGTTCGCGGAAGTAGAGGTAGGTTTGCTCGCCCATGCCGTGAATACCTGGGCCATACTCGAGGGGAATCCCGGCCTCTAGAAGCAGGTCAGCGGCCCGCTGGTGTGCCTCGCGGGTGTCTACCCAGAAGGCCAGGTGGTGGAGCCGGCCCGGGATGGGGGACATATCCTTGGCGAAGGCCAGGTCATGGTTTTTCTCGTTGGTGGTGACCATGGCGAAGACTACGAAGTCGGGGTTTTCCTCCAGGCCGTTGTAGCACATAAAGCGGAAGCCCAACACCTCACGGAACCACTGGGCATCGCGCATCACGTCGGCGGTGGCTACGGTCACATGGTCAAGTTGGCGCGGCTCCAACCCCCCTCCAGTAAAGCGCTGGGGCCGTTCGGGAAAGGTGGAGGCCAGGTGGGGCGGGGCTTTGTAGCGCTCAACCTCCCAGACCAGCTCGATGAGGTGCCCGCCGGGCGAGCGGAAGCGGTAGGCCGGCCCATGGCCGAAGCTGTGCGGGATCCACTCGCCCTGGATACCGCTTCGCTCGATGTTTTGTACAGCCTGCTCGAGGTCTTCAGCGCTCCAGGTACGCCAGGCCGCATGGCCCAGGGCGGCGTGGGGGCCCTCGCTCAGAATGACGCTGTAGGTGTAGTGGTCACCCCAGCAGCGCAGGTACGCACGCTTCTCTTCTCGATGCACCAGGTACAGTCCACCGATGCCGGTGAAAAAGCGCAGGGACTCCTCGAGTCTGGGGGTGATAAGTTCCACGTGGATGAGTTGGGCTAACAAACACTTGGGCATGGTGCTTCCTTTCCGCGCAGGTGCGCTATCCTAAGGGTCGGCCTCCGTCCACCGGTAGAACAGCCCCGGTGGTGTGGGGCAGGTAGACCGCAGCGGCGTACACCGCCTGGGCTACGTCCTCGGCGGTGGCCAGACGGCCCAGGGGGGTGCGGGTACGCTGGGCCTCGAGCAAGGCCAGATCCATCCGGCTGGCGTACTCCCCCAGCACCCAGCCCGGTGAAACCGATACCACCCGGATGTGGGGGGCCAGGGCACGGGCCAGCGAGCGGGTTAGGGAGTCGAGGGCAGCCTTGCTGGCGCAGTAGGCGATGTTGCTGCCCAGACCGGTCTGGGCCGCTACCGAGGAGATGTTGACGATCAGTGGTGCGGGGCTTTGCTCGAGTAGGCCTCGGAAGGCCCGTACTGTGGCAAAGGCCCCCCGCCAGTTGGTGCGAAAAATTTGGTCGATCAGCTCGTCGTCCAGGGCTTCGAGGTCGTCGTGGGGGACAGGCCGGGTGATACCGGCGTTGTTGACCAGCAGGTCGAGGCGGCCGTACTGCTCGGCCACGCGCCGGGCCGCCTGCTCAAGGGTCGAGCTCTGGGTCACATCGGCCTGCAGGCTGAGGTGTTTCCCGCCGGGCAGGCTTTCGAGCAAGCGGGCTGCTTTTTGGGGGTCGCTGCGATAGAGCACCACCACCTGGGCCCCGGCTTGGGCCAGACGGTGACAGATGGCGCTGCCAATGCCGCCAGCGCCCCCGGTAATCACCACCACCTGCCCCTGCATTAGTGGATGGTCACCTCCTTTCCATAGCGGCGTACCCGCAGGTCGCACTGGGCCTTGTGCCCCCAGAAGCCCTCCAGTGCGCACAGGCGGGAGCCATAGGCTCCAATAAGGGCGCTGGCCTCGGGGCTTACTTTCTGGTAGGTTACGGTTTTGAGGAACTTACCCACCCAGAGGCCACCACTGTAGCGCGCAGCTTTGCGTGTGGGTAGAGTATGATTGGTGCCGATTACCTTATCGCCATAGGCCACGTTGGTCTGCGGCCCCAAGAACAAAGCCCCGTAGTTGCGCAAGTGCTGCAAAAAGTATTCGGGGTTACGCGTCAGCACCTCCACGTGCTCGCTGGCGATGCGGTCGGCTTCGAGCACCGCCTCTTCTTCATTTTCGACCAGGATAATTTCGCCGTAGTCGCGCCAGGCTGCTCCGGCAACGTCAGCGGTGGGGAGGGTTTGTAGCTGACGCTCGATCTCCTGGAGGGTTTCCTGGGCCAAGGCTTTGCTGGTGGTGATGAGCACCGCCGGGGAGGTGGGGCCGTGCTCGGCCTGGCCCAGCAGGTCGGTGGCCACCATCTCGGCATCGGTGCTGTCGTCGGCTATGACCAGTACCTCGGTGGGGCCGGCCAGGAGGTCAATGCCCACCCGGCCAAAAAGCTGGCGTTTGGCCTCGGCGATATAAGCGTTGCCAGGGCCACAGAGCATGTCCACCGGGGCCATGCTCTGCGTGCCCAGGGCCATGGCAGCTACGGCCTGCACCCCGCCCAGCAAGTAAATCTCGTCGGCCCCGGCCATGGCCATGGCCGCGATGGTGGCCGCGGGAAGCTGACCTTTGAGAGGGGGTGTGCAGGCCACGATGCGCCGCACTCCAGCCTCTCGGGCGGTCACGATGCTCATATGGGCCGAGGCCACCATGGCGTAGCGCCCGCCGGGCACATAGCAGCCCACGCTATCTACCGGTATGTGCTTATGCCCCAGCACCACCCCCGGCAGGGTCTCAACCTCGAGGTCTTGCAAGGTTTGGCGCTGGTGATGGGCGAAATTGCGAATCTGCTCCTGGGCAAAGGCGATATCCTCCAGCACCTGCGGGGGCAGGCTGGCCATGACCCTTTCAATTTCCTCAGCAGAGAGCCGGAAGGAAGGGGGTGACCAGTGGTCGAACTGCTCGGAGTAGGCCCGCACCGCGGCATCGCCTTGGGCTTCCACCTCACGCAGTATCTGCTCGACGGTGCGCTGTATCTCCAGATCGGCCTGGAAGCGAGCCTGCTGGGATAAACCCGATTTGATGATCTTTGCCATACAACCTCCTATTCCCCAAAGGATGCAGCCTGTACGAGCTCGAGCAGGATGCCTGCGTTGTCGCAGATAAAGGCCATGGGCTCACCTCCGATGCGCTGGTGCAGCAGCACCCGCACCCCCCGTGCGCGCAGGGCCTCCACGGCCTGATCCACATCGGGCACGACAAAGGCCAGGTGCTTGGTACCGTGGGTGCGCAAGTCGGTATGGGGTTGCCGCCGCTCCTCAGGCAGGGCCTGGGCCCCTACGACCTCGAAAAGCTCGAGGCGGAAGGCCCCCCGCCGCAAAAAGGCCACCCGGGCTGGAATCTGTTCAATGAACAGCTCTTTTTCTGACTCGAAGCCCAGCATCTCGCTGTACCAGCGGCGACTGGCCTCGAGGTCGGGCACGCTTAGGCCCACATGGTGTGGGTGCAGATCAAACATGACGCATCTCCCAGGGGTTTTGGTTGAGGGTGAGGGGGTTGCTTGTCAGGTAGGAGACGAACAGCCCTTCGGGGTCGCGCTGAGCTCGGATGGCCTGTAAACGGGCCCAGTTCGCATTGCTCATAAATTTGAGCGAGCGGGTGGTGAAGTCGGAGTCGCCCAGGTACTGCCCCAACGTGACGGGCTCGAGGGTGGTCATCTGCCGAGCCAGCCAGCTACGGCAGCGCGCGTCATCGGCCTCATCATCCCAGATGGTGTAGATAGCCAGATAAATCTCGCTCTGGAGCGAAAGGGCCATATCGGGCAGGGGTCGCAAGGGGGCCATGCTATACCAGAGGGTGAAGGTTTTGGTGGTCGGTGGTTGGGTGAAAGCCTCGTGTAAGCGGGGCACCACCTCCGCTGGGCTTCCTTGCAGCCAGGCGTTGTCCACCGCATAACGGCAACCCTCGGGGTTTTGTCGTAGCTGCTCCTGGCGCTCCTGGGCAAAGCTGGTGGGTTGGGCCACCTGGTGCACCAGGGCCCGCTCCAGCACCGGACAGGTTTCGAGCAGGGCCAGGGCTTCGCGCCCTTCCTCCGGAGTGTCCACCATGGCCAGGCCGTGCACCACCAGGGCATGGCGATCCATACCAGGGGGTACCAGGCTGAGCGCCACCAGCTCCACCCGGGTGTCCACTGTTGCGTGGGTCTCCTGAAGCCAGGTGAGCACCTCCTGCCAGCAGTCCAGCGGGTAGATATGGGTGCTCTGGGTGGGGGCTTTGGGTAGGGGCCGGGTTTGCAGGTAAAACCGGGTTACCACCCCAAAAAACCCCGGCCCTGCCCCGCGAGCGGCCCAGAAGAGGTCGGGGTTATGCTGGGTATCGGCCCGCACCAGCTCGCCCTGAGCGGTCACGACGTCCATCGCCACAATGGCTTCAGCGGCCCAGCCCCAGCCCCGGCAGTTCCAACCCATCCCGCCCTGTAAGAGAAAGCCGCCCAGGCCTACTGTTGGACAGTGCCCCCCGTGGAACATGCGGCCCCGGGCCTCGAGGTAAGGGGCTAGGGTCTGGCCCCCCTTAACTGCTGGACTCACTTGCACGATACCAGTGGCCTCGTCGTAGGCCATCGTCTGCATCCGCGATAAATCAAGCAAGATCGCCTGATCACGCAGGCCCCAGGCTGCCCAGCTATGTCCTCCGGAGCGCACCGCCACCTTAAGCCCTTGTTCCTTGGCCAGCCGCACCGCGGCCACCACATCCTGTTCGTCCTCGGCAAAGAGGACTGCTTTTGGGTAGCGCGCGGGTCTGCGCCCGTTGAAGATGCGCCCCACGCGGGCTTCTTCGTAGCCTGCATCTCCTTGCCAGAAGATATCGCCTTTGAATTTCATAAGGCTCGGGTACCTCCATCCACCGCAAAATCGGAGGCGGTGATCCAGCTCGACTCGTCCGACGCCAAAAACACCGCTATCCAGGCCACATCCTCCGGCTGGCCGAAGCGGCCCAGCATGTGCTTCTTGAGCCACAGTGCACGGATCTCTGGGTCAGCGATGACTGGGGCGGTAGCCCCTGTTACCACCAGACCCGGCGAGATGGTGTTGGCCCGGATGCCATAGGGTGCCCCCTCGAGGGCTAGCTGCCGGGTCATGGCCAGCACCCCTCCTTTGCCCGCGCAGTGGGCCAGGGCCGGACTCCGCTCGAGTACGCCGTAAGCGTTGGCTGAAGCAAAATTGATGATGGAGCCACCGTTTTGCTTGAGATAGGGCCAGGCTGCCTGGCAGACCAGGAAGACCGTGTCCAGCTCGGCCTCCAGGGTGCGCTTCCACTCGGCAAAGCTCAGCGTCTCGATGGGCTTGAAAACAGCAGCAGCGGCGGCGTTTACCAGCACATCGAGGCGCTGGTGCAGACCCAGGGCATACGTCACCCAGCGCTGTACCTCAGCCGGGCGGGTTAGGTCGCAGGGGTGGAGGCTGGCCAGCTCGAGGCCTTCGGAGCGGGCTGCTTCGAGGGTGGCCTGGGCTGCGGAGGCGTCTAGATCGCAGCCCACCACCCAGGCCCCATGCCGGGCAAACATCAAGGCGCAAGCCTGGCCAATGCCGCTGCCAATCCCGCTGACCAGAGCCACTTTACCGGCCAGGCGTTGAGAACGACTTTTGTGCAGGGCTTCGTCCAATCTCTAACCTCCTTTTAGTGGGGGATGCCCAGCTCGGTCTGCCGGCCTTCCAGGTCAGTGTGCACGAAGCGGTTGTAGGCCACGCGAATCTCGCGAAAGCGACCTTGTTCCAGGGTGTATAAAACCAGGCCGTGGAAATCGAAGCGCTCGCCAGCGCGCACCGCACCGAAGGGTGAGACAGGATCCTCCTGCAGGGCCGTGAACTGGGCCCACATCTGCACAGCCAGCCCGGTCGGGTCGGCCACAAAGCGCTCGATGTGCAGCGTCTCGCGAAAGGTGTGCCAGATGCGGGTGTAGTGTTTCTGCATGTCCTCGATGCCGCGGAGCTCGAGGGTGCCGTTGAGCACGTAGACGTTTGGGGTTAGAAATTCCTCGAAAACCGTCGGGTCTTGCATGTTGAAACGGCGGATGTACTCGTTGTAGCAATCGCGGGTCATCAAGCACTCCTTCCTAGATAGGCCCACTGCAGCAGCTCCGGCTGGTGCAACAAGGCTGAGGCCGGGCCGCTGTACACCAACCGCCCCTGGTTCATCACCAGGGCCTGGTGGCCCAGGGAGAGGGCCAGCCTGGCAAACTGTTCCACCAGCAAGACCCCCACCCCTCCTTCGGCCAGACCCTTGAGCACCGGTAGCAGCCGCTTTACCACCAGCGGTGCCAGTCCCAGCGACATCTCGTCTACCAAGAGCACTTGCGGCCTTCTCAGAATGGCCCGGGCCAGCACCACCATCTGTTGTTCACCTCCAGAAAGCTGACCGGCGGGGGTATGGCGGCGTTTTTCTAGCTCAGGGAAGAGGTGAAAGGCCTCCTCGAGGCCATCCCGCGCGCCCACCCGCAGGTTCTCCTCCACGCTTAAGGTGGGGAAGACCACCCGACCTTGCTGCACATGGGATAGCCCGGCCCGTGCGCGAACCACCCTGGAGGCCCGGCTCATCTCCCGGCCACAGAGCTTTATGAGGCCCGCTTGGATGGGAAGAATGCCAGAAAGGGCTTCGAGCAGGCTGGTCTTGCCGGCTCCGTTGGGGCCCAGCAGCACGGTTACTTCACCCAGCGGCACGCTGAAACTCACCTCTCGCACCACCACCGCCTCCCCACGGGCCACACAGAGCCCCTCAACCCGCAAGCTCATGCCAGTACCTCCTCGCCCAGATAGGCCGCGGCTACCCGTGGGCTCGATAGCACCCTGGTGGTGGGGCCTGCTTCAATCAAGGAACCGAAATCCAGCACCACCACCTCGCTGCAAGCGGCCCGTACCACCTCCATATCGTGTTCGATGAGAATCACTGCACAGCCATAGCGGGCCGGTATACTGGCAATCTGCCGGGCCAGTTGCAGACTTTCTTCGCTCGAGAGCCCTGCGGCTGGTTCATCCAGCAGTACCACCTTGGGTCGGGACAGTAGGATGCCGGCTACCTCGAGCCTGCGCCGGGTGCCCATGTTCAGACTGTGCAGCCCCAGGCCCAACGCGGTCAGCCCGGCAAATTCCAGGGCCCAGGCCAGCTCTTCCTTCGGCAGAGCACGCCCAGCAGAGAACTCCAGGTAGGCCTGCACGCTCAGCTCGGTGATGGTGCGATCCTGCTGGAAGCTACGGCGTAGCCCGGCGCGGGCCCGCTGTGCAGCGTTCAACCCTTCCAGGCTTCGCCCCTCGAGCTGCACGCGTCCCTGGTAGGGCGTGAAGCCGCTAAGGGCATCTACCAGACTCGACTTGCCCGCGCCATTGGGCCCTACTAGCCCCAGCACCTGGCCTTCCTTAAGGCTGAAGCTCACCTTGTTGAGGGCTTGTACCTGCCCGTAGGCCACGCAAAGGTTTTGAACCTCGAGCACCACCCGGTCGGTGGGGGTGTGGGTGGTGGGTGCCAGGGTTGCTGGTGATGAAAACAGTGGTGTGGCAGTAGGCTTTTTTTGCCGGGCTGCCACCTCGAAAACGCCCCCTCCGGCTTTTAGAGCAGCGATCGTGCCCAGGGCGAAAATGAGGTTGCCCAGGTTCTGCGAAAGGTGCAAGCGGCCCAGCACCTCGGGAACCAACCAGGCCATCATCCCGGCCAGAACGGCCCCGGCGGGGTAGCGCGCCCCCACCATAATCGCGCTGGCGAACAGAATCAGTGAAGCGGTGGGTGAAAAGTTGGTGGCGCTCAACAAGCCCACCTGCCCGGCCAGAAGTCCTCCGCTCAGACCGGCTATAAAAGCACTCATGGCGAAGGCCCACAGCTTGGTAGCGGCCACGTTCAGACCCATAGCTGCTGCGGCGCGCTCACTGTGCTTGACCGCCAGCCAGGCGCTGCCGAGGCGGCTGCGGTACAGGGCGTTTACCCCCAGCACCAGAAGCGCAAAGAGGAACAGGCAAAACCAGTAATAACTGCGGTCGTGGGACAAAAAATCAGGCCGCAGCACCGGCTTGCCCATCACCCCACCGGGAAAGTTCAGGATGGTAAAGAACAGATCGGCCACCGCTGCAAAGCCAAAAGTGACAACTGCCAGATGCATCCCCCGCACCCGCAGAGCCGGTAAGCCGATGACGATGCCCAGCGGCACGGCTACCAGCGCACCAATCAAAACCTGTAGGACAAAGGGAATGGGTAGATTGTTGGCGTTAAAGTAGGCCACCATCCACCCCCCCACCCCGGCAAAAGAAAGCTGCCCCAGCGAGATCATCCCGGCCATACCGCTTACCAGCCCCACACTCAGGGTCACCATGCTTGAGATCAGCATGCTGGTCAGCAAAAAAAGCCAATAGCTGGGTAGCAGCAGAGGTAGAAGGGCCAACGCGATCAACGCCAGAAGGAACCAGGGGCTAGCGCGCAGCATCCCAGACCTCCTTGCGCTGTATCCACAGTAAAGCGGCCAGCATTACCAGGAACCAAAGGGCCTGTCGGTAAGGGGCCACGGCGGGGAGGCTCGAGGCCAGTCCCTCGATGAGCCCGATGCCCAAGCCGCCCAGAATGGTAAGGGAGAAGCTTTTGAAAAGCCCTAGCAAAGCCGCGGCCATTCCCGGAAGCACCAGCAGCGATAGCACTGGAAACTCCGGTGAACGGCTGGGGGCGATGAGCAGAATTGCCAGGCAGGAGATCGCCCCGGCTACCGCCCAGACCCCCACGGTAAGGGCTTGAGCAGGAACCCCCAGCAGCTCGGCAGCAGTGGGCCGCTCGGCCAGGGCCCGCAGCCAGACCCCCAGCAAGGTGTGCTGCAAGAGCAGTGAGATACTCCCAGCCAGCAGCAGTGCTGTGCCAAGGATGACCAGCGCCAGGTGAGGAATTACCAGACCGCCCACCCACAGGCTGCCGGTGCCCACCAGATTTGGCACCGGCCTAGGATCACTGCCAAAAATCCACATGCCCACCGTAAGGATGCTGATCAGGAAAGCAATGGTCACCGACGAACGCACCTGTAAAGAGGCCTCGGAGAACCAGTGGGCCATCACCCCGCCCAACAAACCTCCCAAGACTGCTGAGGTTAGCAGTCCGATAGCCACCGCAAGCCCCAGCGGCCAGTGGTTTTCGTAGCAGACCAGCACCACAAACATTCCGAACACCCCAATGGCCGCCTGGGCCAGGTTGAGCACCCCCACCATGCGGTATAGCAGCACCACGCAGACCCCTAGCAGCGCGTACACACCACCAGAGACCAGACCGGCGATCGCGGCTTGGATCATCGCGGGCTCCTGGGCGGGTTAGCGCTGGGGTGCTTGCAGTCGGATCCAGCCCGGATAGGCCAGGAAGTACTGCCCGTCCCGCAGCTCGAGCACCTTGATGCTCTGGTTGGAGCGGTGGGCCTGGGCGTTGCCAAAGGTATAGGCATTGCCCATCAGCGGGGTGCGGTAGGGACGCATGCTTTTGAACGCTGCGGTCACGCTTTCACGGGTGATCTCACCCCTGATGGTTTTGACGGTATCCACAAAGATCTGAGCAGCCAGGTAGCTGGCCAGGCTGAAGGCGGTGAGGGGGATGTTGTTCTGGCGAGAAAGTTCGCGCCAATCGTTGAGGATGGGGTTGTTGCCCAGGTAAGGTTCTAGTTCAGAGGATACCAGCACCCCATTGGCGCTCGAGCCCATGGCTTTGGCAAAGGCTTCAGTGTAGGTTGAAGGAAGGAACAGCCACTGGCTAGCCTTCAGAAGCCCCTGGGTCTTGACCGCGTTCATCCAGGTAATGGCAAAAGCATCGCTGCCAGCAAACAACGTGGCTTCGCAACCAGCCTGACGGGCCCGCAAAACCAACGGTGTGGGGTCGTCGCCGGGCTTGTAGCTGTAGTCTTGTATCAGTATTTTTTTCCCGGTGATCTGCTCAAAGTCGGCCACGGCTTGACGGTAGGCGGGCTCGAGGCCGGGCAGCTGAGTGAAAAAGGCACAGATTTTCTCCTTTTTAAGATTTACAGCTGCGTACTGCAACATCAGGGTGCTGGCGGTAAACGGTCCGGTGTTTACTGGTGAGATGTTGGGGCTGTTAAAGCAGACCGGATCCACCCCGGTTCCCTGGATCGAGACCACGCCCTTTTGCGCGTAATAAGCGGCATTAACGCTGCACTCCAGAGCGCTGGCACTGCCCACAAGGGCCACCACACCAATGTCGTCTACCAGCCGACGGGCGGCCTGGCTGGCAGCAGCCGGGTTGGTTCTATCGTCCTCGGCATAGAACTCGACTTTCCGGCCCCCGATGCCTCCTTGGGCATTCAGCCTATCAAAGTAGGCCTTGAGTATTTTGGCTGGCTCGGGCTGGATGAACCCCCCACTCATCCCCCCGATGAACCCCACCTTGATGGGACTCTGGGCCAGGGCTGATCCCAGCACCACAATCCCCAGAACAAAAGTGCCGAACAAGCCGATTCTCCTCATACCTCCTCCTTGCGGGCGACCCAACTCGACTCTTGAGCCTCGAGCCCAGCCGCACTTATGTCTACAGATGAGCAAACTATATACACTTTTGTCTTTTTATGTCAATAGAGGTATATTGTCCACAGTTTGAGGCGATATGATGAAGGGAGAAGCCAGTCGTGATGGACAGAACGTGCTGCTGATTCACGACCTGCTGCGGCACTCGATTCTGCGGGGGAGCCTGGCTCCGGGGCAGGTCACCAGCCAGCTCGAGCTGGCCCGCGACCTTGGGGTGGGCCGCACCCCCTTGCGCGAGGCGCTGCGGCTGCTGCAGCGGGAGGGCTTGGTGGTACAGGAACCCAACCGGCGGGTGCGGATTGCCGAACTATCAATATCGGATGCCGAGCAGATCTATACCATGCGTATTGCCCTCGAGGCTGCCGCCATCCGCATGACCGTACCTACCCTGACCCCAGAAGACCTGGCCGAACTCGAGGGCCTCTACGCCCAGATGGAGCATTACATGCGCACCCAGGACTTTGAGCGCATGGATGTGCCGCACCGGGCCTTCCACCTGGGTCTGGTTCGCGCCGCAGGGCCCCGCTGGCTCGAGGAGATCGGGCAGCTCTTCGATCATGCTGAACGCTACCGGGTTGCTTTTTTCCGCGCACGTCCTGAGCGAGGCTATCTGCGCCAAGCTGAACACCGAGCGATGCTGGATGCTGCTGTAGGCCGCGATGTAGAGCGAACCATTGCATGCATGGCCCAGCATTACGCTCACACCGCGCTGGTGGTCTTTTCGCAGCTTCAGCCTGGTTATACCTCAACCAGACTAAACGCGATCCTCGAGGTTGTAGCACCGGGTGTTTTGGCTAAGCTTAGTTTTTAGCGCGATCCGATTTCATAGAGGTATATGGCTGTGAGGCTGGATGGACACTTCTTGCGAAATGCAACAAAACGTGCGCCTCACGGTAGTGAGGCGCAGCACAAGCGTGGGAGGCTTAGCGGGTACGGCCCGACAGCAAGTCCTCAGCGGCTTTCTGGGCCTTGTCCAGCGCAGCTTTGGGGGTGGCCTGACCCAGCACAGCCTCCTTGATGGCCTGCCCCAGGATATCGAAGCGGATCTGCTCCCAGTCGGAAAGGGCCGGCTCAAACTTGGCGTAGCGGGCCTGGGTGATAGCCACGCCGAAGCCTGGGTTCTGCTTGATGTAGCGGGTTACCACAGGATCGGCGCCCGAGCCCAGGTTGACGGGCACGTAGTTGGTGGCGACCCCGAAAACCGCCTGCACCCTGGGCGAGATCACAAACTTCAGGAAGTCGGCGGCGACTTTTTTCTCTCTTTCGTCGGCCCGTTTAAAGACCACCAGGTTGGTGCCCTGCACCAGTCCGAAACCAGGCTGCTTGTCGGTGCGGCCCGGCAGGGTGGCCACGCCCAGGTCGAACTTGGCAGCCTGGAGATAAAAGCTATAGCCCGCCGAGGTATCGGTGGAGAAGGCGTAGGGCCCCACACCAAAGTTGGCGTTAATGAACCCGCTGGTAATGGGCCGGGCCCAGCCCTCCTTAACCCCCTGCACCAGAAGCTCGAGCGTCTCGACGGCCTTGGGCGAGTTGAGCACCAGCTTGCCGTTTTGCAGGTAGCTCCCGCCCAGGGTGAAGAACCAGTACGAGAAGGTCGAGGTGTCGGGCTGGAAGAAGTAGACCGGGGCCTTTTCGCCCTGGGAAATTTGCTTGGCGGTGGTTATGAATGCGTTGATGGTGGTGGGCACCTTGGCGTTGTACTTTTTGAGCAGGTCGCGGTTGAAATACAGAATCTGGATGCTCTTGTTGAAGGGAACCCCGTAAGCTTGCTTATTGAAGGTCACCGCGTTGACAAAAAGAGGGTTGACCCCTTTCAGATCCACACCCAGCGCCGACAGGGGCGTCAGGGCGTCGGACTCGAGGTACAGCGCCATGTTGTTCTCGAAGGCCTGGGCCATCACCGGCACTTTTCCACTGGCAAAGGCGGCCTTAATCTTGGTGGAGAGGTCGCGGTAATTACCCTGCGCGATGGGGCGCACGCACACCTGGCCGTTTTGGGTTCGGTTGAACTCCACCACCAGGTTCTCCAGGGCGGTCTTGGGGGCACCACCGGTAAAGCCGTGCCACAGCTCGGCCACCACGCTGGCCTTCTCACACTGGCCCTTGATGATGTCCTCGGGCCGCTGCTGTGCTAGGGACAGACTCAGGAAAGCGAAAAAAGCGATGGTTAGATATCTCATCTCACGTCTCCTTCTCGTTTGTTTATACCCACAACAAGGTCAGCTAAGGGTCAGGTCGTCTACTACATTACCCTATGGCGGGCCTACTTGATCCCACTGCGGGCCACCCCCTGGATAAACTGCCGCTGTGCCAGAAAATACCCCAGCACAATGGGCAAAATAGCCAGCGTTGAGGCGGCCATCAGGGCCCCGTAGTCGCTGCCGGCCTCGCCGATGAAAACCTGCAGGCCCCGCTGGATGGTGTACATCTCGGGCCGGTCGGTCACAATCAAGGGCCACAGCAGGGCGTTGTAGGCACCCAGAAAAGTAAAGATGCCATAGGTGACCAGCCCCGGTATCGAAAGCGGCAGGGCGATGCGCACGAGCTGCGTCCAGTAGCCGGCCCCGTCAATCCGGGCCGCATCGAACAGATCCCTGGGCAGCGAGAGGTAAAACTGCCGCAGCAGGAAAATCCCGAATACCGAGGCCAGCCAGGGCACCACTAGGGCGTAGTAGGTGTTGATCCACTCGAGCCTCGAGAGCAGGATGTAGCTGGGAATCAGCAGCACCTCGCCGGGAATCATCAGAGTCGCCAGGATCACGAGCCAGACCAGGTTCTTACCGGGGAACTCGATGCGGGCCAGGGCGAAAGCGGCCATGGCGGCCAGCAGCAGCCCCACCAGCACCTGGGTTCCCGCGGTTATGAAGCTGTTGAAGAAGTACCGCCCGAAAGGAGCGGCCAGCCAGGCTTCGCGGTAGTTGTGGAACACATAGCCCAGCGCGCCGGGGGCCAGATTGACCCATTCCAGCCGCCAGTCGTCGCCGCTCGAGCGCACCGCATCGGGGGGTAGCTCGGGCCGGTAGCTCGAGTAGCTTTTGGAGAGCAGCACCACCGCCGGGAGCAGCCGGAAAGACTCGCCCGAGGCGTTGGTGAAAGTGATCTCCCAGTGATCCCCCTGGTAGCGGGTGCGAATCTGGGTGCCCTCGGCCCGGGGGTCGCTGAAAGCGCCCACAGCCGTGGGAATAAAGACCTGGGGCTCGGGCCCCATCCGGTCGGTGTAGATGCGCAAGGTGACGCTTCGGCCGTCCTGGTAGCCGCCCCAGAGGGGGCTGCCACCTGCGGCACCGAGCTGGGCTGCAACCCTCCAGTTGGCGGGCTTGAGCCGCTCGGGAACCCAGATGGGCCGGGCCTGCTGGGCCTCCTGGGGGCTTTTCAGGCTGGTAGCCAGCATCCAGTAAAAGGGAAAGGCCATCGCAATGGCCCCTAGGCTCAAAACCAGGTAGATCAGCAGGCGGCTCAGGGCATACGGGAGGGTCATGAGGTTCCTTCCTTTGCACTGTCGAAATCAGGTCTCATAGGTTACCCTGCGCTCGAGCACCCGCTGCTGCACCAGCGTGAGCACCAAAATAACCGCAAACACCACCACCGCGATGGCGCTGGCGTAGGAGAAGTCGGAGTCGCGGAAGCCTTTGTTGTACAGGTACAGGGTGATGGTCAGGGTGTCCTGCAAGACCCCGCCGGTGGGGGTCATGATCAGCACCTGGGTAAACACCTGAAAAGCCCCGATCAGGCCCAGCGTGGAGAGAAAAAAGGTGGTGGGGGAGAGCAGGGGCCAGGTGATGTGGCGCTGCTGCTGCCACCAGCTTGCGCCGTCGAGCTGGGCGGCCTCGTAATACTCCTTGGGGATGTTTTGCAGCCCGGCCAGAATGACCACCACCTGGTAGCCCAGCAGGTGCCACAGGCTCATCACCATAATCGCCACAAAGGCCACGCTGGGCCCGGCCCAGAAGCCCTTGAGCTCGAGGCCCAGGGGTGCCAGGGCCAGGGCAAAGATGCCCTGCGGGGTAGAAAGCCAGTCCAGCCCCGGCGTGCCTAGCACCCAGTTGAGGAAGCCAAACTCGGGGTGATAGATCCAGTCCCACACCGCGGCCGCCGCGGTGAGCGCCGTAATGTAGGGCAGAAAGTAAAGCGTGCGGAAGAAGCCCAGCAGGCGCACCCTTTCGTTGAGCAGAATGGCTACCAGCGTCGCCAGCAGAATCCCCAGGGGAACTGTAAAAATCACGAACCAGAAGGTGTTGCCCATGGCTTTCCAGAACAGAGGATCGCGCGTGAGCAGGATCTCGTAGTTAAGGAGCCCCGCGAACCTGCTCTGGCCGATGAAGTTGAAGCGATCTAAGAAAGAAAGCCACAGGGCATACAGGCTGGGGAAGATCTGCCAGACCAGGAGCAGCCCCACCGCAGGCCAGACCAGCACCCAGCCCCAGAAGCTGGCCTGTTCGCGCTCGGACATCCGGGGCGCCCAGGCCCAGTAAAGAGCGCCCACCCCAAGCAGGGCCACTAGCACAGCGGGGGTGTGGCTGTATCCCCACCCGATACCAACCAGCAGGAGGCCCAGACCTGGCAGTAGGGCCGGTCGGAAGCTTCTAAGCATGGCCTCGAGGGTCACCCCAAGGAGCAGGATGGCTCCCACCCCATAGGCCCCGGGGGGGAGCAGCTCGAGCGCCACCGCCAGCCGAACCAGGGCCAGCAGCACCGCCAGGCCGAGCACCAGGGTGGGGCGATGGCCGAGTGAGTTTTTGAGCGTGAACCCACGAAGCATTTGCACGGCGTAAGTCTACCAGGACAGGATTTGTGAGGGGAGCGGGCGGCCTGCCTGGAGAGGTTCATCGGCTGACCACCAGAAACACCAGCCGCCGGCGGCTGGTGTTTCTGGTGTGGCCTGGTATGAATTTAGTCGTCGGCTGCCTGGCCGGAGGAAGGGGCCTGTGCCTGCTTTTTGCTACCGAACAACCGTCGGAAGAAGCCCAGGATTGGATCGTAGTACTCGTCCACCACCCGCTCTTTGAGCGGGATGATGGCGTTGTCAGTGATGTGGATGTGCTCGGGGCAGACCTCGGTGCAGCACTTGGTGATGTTGCAGTAGCCGATGCCCCCTTCGTTTTTGAGCATATCCAGGCGGTTTTCCACGTCCAGGGGGTGCATCTCGAGGCTGGCGGTGCGTACCAGCAAGCGCGGCCCAATAAAGCCGGTTTTTTCGTCGTGCTCGCGCAGCACGTGGCAAACGTTCTGGCACAGGAAGCACTCGATGCACTTCCTGAATTCCTGCACCCGATCCACGTCCTCCTGGAACATGATCCAGTCGGTGTTGGGGGCCGGGGTGAAGGGCTTGATTTTTTTGTTGGCCTCGTAGTTCCACTTCACATCGGTGGCCAGGTCGCGGATCACCGGGAAGGTTTTCATGGGCCGCACCGTGACCGGCTTGCTGGTGTCGATGGTGTCCAGCCGGGTCATGCACATCAGGGTGGGCTTGCCGTTGACCTCGGCCCCGCAGGAGCCGCACTTGCCGGCCTTGCAGTTCCAGCGGCAGGCCAGGTCGGGGGCCTGCTCAGCCTGGATCTGGTGGATGGCATCCAGCACCACCATGCCTTCTTGCACCTCGATGGTGTAGTCCTTCAGCTCACCACCGTTGCGATCCCCACGGAAAACTCTAAAGGTAACGGTCGACATCTCAGGCACCTACCTTGTCACTGAGTTCTTTGAGGTCTTTGGCCTCGGCTATCTTGCGCAGCTCCTCGGGCATTTCGGGCAGTGGCTCAGCCACCACCGTGAGGGTTCCATCGCTGCTGCGCCGGATGATGTGGTTGATTTTGGCAAAGGTGGGGTCGGGGTCGGGGTAGTCGAGGCGCGCATGGCCCCCCCGGCTTTCCTTGCGGGCCAGGGCGGCCAGCACCACGGCCTCGGAGATCTCCACCATCAGACGCATGTCTAAAGCCGTGTGCCAGCCGGGGTTGTAGGCCCGACTGCCCGAGACCGAGGTGTTCCAGGCCCGCTTTTTGAGGTTAGCCAGAATCTCGAGCTGGGCTTTGAGTTCGCTTTCTTCGCGCATAATGCCAGCGTTTTTCTGCATGGTGGCGCGAAGCTCTTTCATGAGTGCAAAGGGGTTCTCGCCCTGGGGGTTGTTGAAGGGTTGCAGGGCCTCGGCGATGTAGGCCCGTACCTGGGCCTCGTCCACCTGGTAGGAGCCGGTCTGCTTGGCCGCATACTCAGCGGCAGCCATACCGGCCCGCCGCCCAAACACCACCAGGTCGGACAGGGAGTTGCCGCCCAGGCGGTTGGCCCCATGGAGTCCCCCCGCCACCTCGCCCGCAGCGTACAGCCCTGGTACGTTGGTGGCCTGGGTGTCCGGGTCGACCCGCACCCCACCCATCACGTAGTGGCAGGTGGGGCCCACCTCCATGGGTTCTTTGGTGATATCCAGGTTGCCCAGCTTCATGAACTGGTGGTACATGCTGGGGAGTTTCTTTTTGATGTAGTCGGCGGGGCGCCGGCTGGCGATATCCAGGAAAACGCCGCCGTGGGGGCTACCCCGGCCTTCGTTGACCTCCTTGCGGATGGCCCTGGCCACCACGTCGCGGGTCAGCAGCTCCGGCGGACGGCGGGCGTTGCGATCACCCTGGAGCCAGCGCTCGGCCTCCTCCTCGGTTTCGGCAAACTCGCCTTTGTAGCGCTCGGGCACGTTGTCGAACATGAAGCGCCGGCCCTCGCTGTTCTTAAGGACACCCCCCTCACCCCGCACGCCTTCGGTGACCAGGATGCCCATCACGCTGGGCGGCCAGACCATTCCGGTGGGGTGGAACTGAATGAACTCCATATCGATCAGATCGGCGCCCACCATGCTAGCCAGCGAGAAGCCATCGCCGGTGCACTCCCAGGAGTTGGAGGTGATCTGGTAGATGCGGCCCAGCCCGCCTGTAGCCAGCACCACCGCCTTGGCCCGGAAGACCAGGAAATCCCCGGTCTGGCGGTTAAAGCCCAGGGCCCCCACCACCCGGCCGGCATCGGTCAGGAGGCGGTAGATGGTGGTTTCCATGTGGGCGTGGATGCCCATCTTTACCGCGTGGTCTTGCAGGGTGCGGATGAGCTCGAGGCCGGTGCGGTCGCCCACGTGGGCCAGCCGGGGGTAGGAGTGCCCCCCGAAGTTGCGCTGGTTGATCCGACCATCGGGGGTGCGGTCGAAGACAGCGCCCCACCGCTCTAGCTCCCGCACCCGGTCGGGGGCTTCTTTGGTGTAGTTCATCACCATCTTCCAGTTGTTGAGCATGCCCCCGCCCTTGAGGGTGTCGCGGAAATGCACCTTCCAGTTGTCTTCTGGGCGCACGTTGCCCATGGCAGCCGCCATGCCCCCCTCGGCCATCACGGTGTGGGCCTTGCCCAGCAGGCTCTTGGTAACCACCCCCACCTTGGCCCCTTGCTCGATGGCCGCGATGGCGGCCCGCAAACCGGCCCCGCCAGCGCCGATTACCAGTACGTCATAGTCGTGGATGGTATAGGATTCCATACTCGGCTCCCTTTAGAACAGGCGAATATCGGTGATGGTGCCCATAGAGCACAGGCGGATGTAGACATCGGTGAACCACACCGAGAGCATGCTGACCACGCCCCAGAAACCGTGGCTCTCGTTGATGCGGCTGATGCGCTGCCAGAGGGTGTAGCGGGTCTTGTGCTTGGACATGCAGTTGAGGCAGCCGCCCGCCAGGTGCCGCCAGGCGTGGCAGGAGAAAGTGTAGTATGAGAGCAGGATCACGTTGCCCAGCATGATCAGGCTCCCGACGCCAAT
The DNA here is from genome assembly GCA_026004095.1 of Meiothermus sp. Lineage (GTDB taxonomy): Bacteria > Deinococcota > Deinococci > Deinococcales > Thermaceae > Meiothermus. The sequence goes on along the minus strand of BPIL01000007.1, from coordinate 17,526 downwards.
CCCAAAGCCGTCCTCGAAGAAAAAGGCCTTGATGGCGTCGTACCAAAGGAAGGCCACCACCGGCACCGAGAGATACCAGAAGTAGCGGTGCAGGTTGTTGAGCACAAAGGGGAAGGCCCGCTCACCGGTATAGGCTTTGCGCAGCTCCGGTACGGCGCAAGCAGGGGGATCCCAGAAGAAGGCCCGGTAGTAGGCTTTGCGGTAGTAGTAGCAGGTTGCGCGGAAGCCCAGCGGAATCCAGAGGACTAAGAAGGCCGGTGAGATGGCCAGCCAGTCGAGGTCTTTAGCGTGAACGCCAGGAAGGGGTATGGAGTAGAAGGGTGATAGGTAGGGCCCATACTCATAGTGTTGTCGGTTCAGAGCGACCCAAAAGGCGTAGAGCCCGAACAAGCCCAGGCTCAATACGGTGAAGAGGGGCTCGATCCACCAGGCGTCCTGTCGATCTGTTTTCCGAGATTCTGTACCTGTAACAGGTTTCGTACTCATTTCTACTAAACTATAACGGTTCACGAGCAGGTATGGAAACCTCGGTAGGCTACATTGGTTGTGGAACAGCACTGGTGTAATTAATAACATTCATTCCAAGTTATGGGGGCTGGGCTGTACCAGGCTGGGTTGTTGGGCGCTGATTGACATTCAGGATGCTCGAGCCCATAATTGTGGGCTGTTAAGACGCCCCTTGGGTGGCCGTCTGACAAAGCGCTGCGGTGTGCTTGAAAGCCGCAAGCTTATGGAGGATACGAGGTTGGAACTGTTTGGTTTTGGCCCGCACCTGATGATTGACGGCTACCATGCAAACCCTGAAAAACTGGCTGATTTTGAACTTGTTCGGCAGGTTCTGGATCAGCTTCCTGAAGAGATGGAGATGACCAAGGTGTTGCCGCCGGTGGTACAGCGCTACCCGGCGCTTCCCGGTCATGCGGAGGGGATTACGGGGGTGGTGATCATCGCCGAGAGCCACATTGCCATCCACACCTTCCCCAGTGAGCGTTTTATTAGCGTGGACATTTTTTCCTGTAAGGAATTCGATCTGGGCAAAGCTCTCAGGCGGGTGGTGGAGCACTTCGAGATTGGACGCTACGAGACCTACCTGATTAACCGGGGCAAGGAGTATCCCAAGGACCTCGAGCTGGCCCGGCAGATTGCGGCCGGGGAGCGGGAGTATATAGAGGCCCGCATCGGCTAGCTGTGCGGAATTAGCCCGACCAGCCCAGCCGGGCTGAGACGGCATCGGCGGCCTGGCGCACCCGCGCGCCAAGTTCAGGCAGGCGTTCGTTGGGAACGCGGGTGGTGGGGGCCGATAGCGACATGGAGGCGACCACCTTACCTCGGTTGTCGTGGATGGGGGCTGCAATGCAGCGCACCCCATCCTCGCGCTCTTCGTCATCCAGCACATAGCGTTGTTGGCGGGCTTCCTGTAGGGTTTGCAAGAAGCCTTCCAGGGTGGTGATGGTCTTGGCGGTGTAGGGTTTGAAGGGCCCTGCGCCTACAATCCGGCGGATCTCGGGCTCACTGTGTTCCATGAGTAGGGCTTTGCCCACCCCGGTGCAGTAGATGGGGGCCCTGGCGCCGATGCGGGTGAACATGCGGATGAGCTGCCGTCCCTCGACCTGCGCAATATAGATCACCTCGTTGCCATCCAGTACAGCTAGATTGACGGTTTCATTCAGCTCGTCCACCAGCTTTTCCATCTCGGGCATGGCGGCATCAATCAACCCACCCCGTGTTAGGAAAGCCGAACCCACCTGATAAGCCCGCAGCCCCACCTTCCAGAGGCCCTTGGACTCATCCCAGTCGGCAAAACCCCGGCGGCGCAGGGTCTCCAGGAGTCGGTAGGCGGTGCTGGGTGAGAGGTCGGTTCTGCGGGCTAGTTCTGAAAGGGAGAGGGTCTCGGCCTCAGAGAGGACTTCCAGCAGGTGCAGACCGCGCTCGAGCGTCCGCACCTCGCCCACCTCGGTGGAGCGGCTGCGTCCTGGGCGGCGTTTGGTGTTCATGGTTTTAGCATAGGGGAGTTGGGTTATTTTTTCAACAGATAGAAAATAATCCCGTAGATTGACAAAATGATTCGGCTGCGGCTAGGCTTTGAGCAAGCCGTGCACCCGGTGGTTTTACAGGAGACAGCTATGAGCGAGATGCCCAAAGGCGTGCAGATTATAGGCCCCAGACTCCCCGCCTCCGATACGGTGCTAACCCCCGAGGCCCTGGCTTTTCTGGCTGGGCTCCAGCGTGAGTTCAACGCGGTGCGTAAGGGTTTGTTGCAGCGTCGCGCCGAGGTGGCCCAGCGCATTCAGGCTGGTGAGAAGCCCGGCTTCCTCGAGCACACCCGGTTTATCCGGGAAGGGGACTGGAAGGTGGCCCCCGCCCCCCCCGACCTCAACGACCGCCGGGTCGAGATTACCGGCCCCACCGAACGCAAAATGATGATCAATGCCCTCAACTCCGGGGCCAAGGTTTTCATGGCTGACTGCGAGGACGCGCTCTCACCCACCTGGGAAAACGTGGTGCAGGGTCAGCAAAACCTGATGGATGCGGTACGCCGTACCATTCACCTGAGCACCCCCGAGAAGGAGTACCGGCTGAACGAGAAAATTGCCACGTCTGGTGGTGCGCCCCAGGGGCTGGCACCTGAATGAGCGGCACGTGCTGGTGGATGGCGAACCCATGTCCGGAAGCCTCTTCGACTTCGGGCTTTATTTTTTCCACAACGCCCACGAGCTACTAAAGCGCGGTAGCGGCCCCTACTTCTACCTGCCCAAGCTGGAGAACCACCTCGAGGCCCGCCTCTGGAACGACGTCTTCAAGTTTGCCCAGAGCTATATGGGCATTCCCCAGGGCACCATCCGGGCCACGGTGCTCATCGAGACCATCCTGGCCGCTTTCGAGATGGAGGAAATCCTCTACGAATTGCGCGAACACGCCGCCGGCCTCAACGCCGGGCGCTGGGACTACATCTTTAGCTGCATCAAAAAGTTCGCCACCCACGAGGTGCTCTTCCCCGACCGGGCCCAGGTCACCATGACCGTACCCTTCATGCGGGCCTACACCGAGCTGCTGGTGCGCACCTGCCACAAGCGCGGGGCCCACGCCATTGGGGGGATGTCGGCCTTCATCCCCAGCCGCAAAGACCCCGAGGTGAACGCCAAGGCCATCGAGCAGGTCACCAAAGATAAGGAGCGGGAGTCGGGGGACGGCTTCGACGGCACCTGGGTGGCCCACCCCGACCTGGTGCCGGTAGCCATGGCGGTATTCGATAAGGTGCTGGGTGATAAACCCAACCAGAAAGACCGCCTGCGCGAGGATGTGGACGGCAAGATTAAGGCCGAAGATCTGATTAACTTCGAGGTGCCGGGTGGCAAGATTACCGAGGCGGGGATTCGCAACAACATCAGCGTGGAGTTGCAGTACATGGCGGCCTGGCTGGGCGGAAGCGGCGCGGTAGCCATCTTCAACCTAATGGAAGACGCTGCTACCGCCGAAATTTCCCGCTCACAACTGTGGCAGTGGCTCCGCAAGGGGGCTAGGTTGGACGATGGGCGCACCTTTACCCAGGAGCTATACGCAAAGCTCAAGCAGGAAGAGATGGCTAAACTGGCGGGTCTGAAGAACCTGGAAGAGGCCGCCCAACTCCTGGATGAACTGGTGCTGCAGCCAGAGTTCAAAGAATTCCTGACCCTGCCGGCCTACGAGCGGCTGGGTTGAAAAGTGCCCTACCGCTGGTTCTCCTTCATCTGGGAAGCGCAAGCAAAAGGGCGAAGCTTCCCATGGGGGTGCTGGTGGGTATCTCCACGGGACTTTGGGTGGACGGCCCGAATGTCCACCCAAAACCCGGTAATTGTTGCTGCTCTAGGCGGCTTTAGTCTTCTGCTTTGACTTGGTGCGAGGCTTGACCTGTGCAGGTGCATCCTGGACTCGTTCGGTAGGGCGGATGCGGGCCAGCGGGGTCACGCGCTGGACTTCCAAAACCCGCTTGTAGCGCCTGGTTTTGGTTTCTTGGTCTTCCCAGACCTCGGTCTTGAGCGCACCTTCCAGCAGCACCGGCGAGCCCTTCTTGAGGCTTGCGAACGGTGCGGCCAGCTCGCGCCAGGCTTCCAGCTCAATGTAATGGCTCCTGGCTTGCTTGGCTGAAGCGTCCCAGCTCGAGAAGCCCAGGCTGGCCCTGGCTACCGGGGTCTTGCGCGGGGTCTGGCGGATCTCGGGGTCGGCGGTCAGGCCACCGGACAGGATCACCCGGTTCTCGGCCCCGTAGAGCACCGGGCCCTGTTCTTCCTGCCGCACATCGGCGTTTTCCAGCCTGAAGAGATCCTCGCCCACGATGCGCAGGCGCGAACCTTTTTGTCCATCGGCCTCCCAGGACTCATAGACCAGGTGGCCCATCGCCTGATAGGCTTCTCCAGCTACCAGATGGTTGGCCCAGTGCTCGGCCATCCTGCCATAGAAGGTCAGGTCGGCGCGGGAGAAAATATGCTCGTTGCCAACGGCCCGTTTGCCGATCAGGGTGACCTCGAGCACCGGGGTACCTTTAGGGGTATAGCGAAGGTCGTGTTTGCTCAGAACACCGCTGATGAAGACTAGGTTGGTGGACATGTTTGGCTCTCCTTGTACGTTACGGTCAGATGCTGTGGGTTTGGCGGGTGGATTGTTTGTTGGGCCATAAGAACCTACGCTATGGCCGGTGCAAGCGGCTAGGCCTGGCAGGGGGATGGGGGATTCTCGAGCGTTTTCATCGTTCACGTCCGTTGCGGTCTGCGCCACAAGGGGCACACTGAGTATGAGGTTTGGGGTTTCGGTCGGCTCGTCTTGGGTGCGTTGCGGTCAGTTCTTCAGCTCTTCTACGTTTCGTTCCTTCCCCCGTTTGGTTGTACCAAATCGGATGAACTTAGAGTATAACATAATGCCGGTTTTGTCTAGGGTCTATGAACAATAAAACAAAACCCAATCGAAACGGAATTTTTACAAAACCAAGCCCTGTCCGACACCGGTTTACTGCTGTAATGACGCCTGGATTACGTCAAAAACGTATAGGAGGGTTCTAATGTAGGTGCCGAGCAAGCAGCCCCATAGATAGGCTTTTCGAGTGGCCGGGGGTTATGGTAGACTTTGAAGGCTTGTGTTTTGAACCCTGCTTGGCTGGGGTGGTGTGAGCAGATAAAAAATCCAGAGCTGGCCAATGCTGGCAACGGAAAAGTTTTGGAGGAAGGGAATGGAATACCGCATCAAAGCCCAAATCCGTGGGAACGAAAAACCCATGGCCCTGCGCGACGCCGGCAAGCTGCCGGGGGTGGTCTACAACCGCAGCGAAAACTATAAGGTTACGGTAGACCTCAAGGAGTTCAACAAGGTCTTTATGGCCGCTGGGATCCACCACGTGATCACCCTCGAGCTCGAGAACGGGAAAACCGTGGATACCCTGGTGCGCCAGGTCAACCTGGATAAGCGCCGCCGTCGCCCCGAGCATGTCGACTTCTACGCCCTCTCGGATGAGCCGGTGCAGATGTGGATTCCGGTCAAGATTGTGGGTACGGCGCAGGGTGTACGTGAAGGCGGGGTGCTGCAACTCGTCAACAACGATGTGCAGGTCAAGGTTTCGCCCAAGGCCATTCCGCCCCATATCGAGGTCAACGTAAGCCACCTGCGGATTGGCGATAGCATCCATGCCGACGAGCTGAGCCTGCCGCCGGGTGTAAAGCTGGCCATGAACCCCCGCGACACCATTGTCGCCATCGTGCCACCTGAGGATGCTGAGAAGCTGGAAGCCCAGGCTGCGGCGGCTCCTGCCGAAGTGGAAGTCATCAAGAAGGGCAAGACCGAGGAAGAGAAGTAGCCATCCCTCGGGCGGCCCAGGGGTCGAGAGCCAGAGTGGTCTCTCGACCCTTCCTTTTGGCGCCTTAGGCCCAAATAAAAACCAAACGCTGAATTATGTTCCTGATCGTAGGACAGGGAAATCCCGGCCTGCAATATGCCCATACCAAACACAACGTGGGGTTCTGGGTGCTGGATCGGCTTAGCTCGGAATTTCGTCCCAAGGGCAATGCACTGATAGCTGAAATAAAGCTTCAGAGGCCATCAGGTGAGTGGGTTTCAGGCCTGCTGGTCAAGCCCACCACCTTTTACAACGCCACTGGCGAGGCCGTAGCCCCGCTGGCCCGCTACTACAAGGTGCCTCCCGAGCGCATCCTGGTGATTCACGACGAGCTGGATCTGCCCCCTGGCCGACTGCGCTTCAAAGCCGGTGGGAGCAACGCGGGCAACTACGGCCTGGAATCCATTACTGCTCACCTGGGTACACGGGATTTCCACCGCTTGCGCATTGGTATCGGCAAGCCCCCCTCACCCGAGGCAGGGGCGGGCTGGGTGCTCTCGGGTTTTCATCCCGATTTGGTGCCAGTAATGGACAGGGTGATTGCTGCCGCAGCCGAAGCAGCCAAACTCTGGGCGACCGAGGGCCTCGAGGCCGCCCAGAAAAAATACAACGGCCTCAAGCTCGATGTGGCCTAACCGAACCGGCCCGTTACATAAGCCTCGGTGCGGGGGTCGCGCGGCACCGTAAAGATTTCGTTGGTGGGGCCTTCCTCGATGAGCACACCCAGGTGCATGAAGGCGGTGCGGTCGGCGATGCGTGCAGCCTGCTGCATGTTGTGGGTCACAATCACCAGTGAGAAGCGCTTCTTGAGTTCCAGCAAAAGCTCCTCGATGCGTTCGGTTGCGATGGGGTCGAGAGCGCTGGTGGGCTCGTCCAGGAGCAGCAGTGGAGGCTCGGTGGCGATGGCCCGGGCAATGCACAAGCGTTGCTGCTGACCGCCCGAGAGCCTGAGCGCAACCTCGCCAAGCTTGTCTTTGACCTCCTCGTAGAGTGCGGCGCGCTCGAGGGCCCGCTGCACTGCTTGTTCGAGGCCCGCTTTCTGCCCTTGCAAGCGTAGCCCAAAGGCCACGTTCTCGAAGATGCTTTTGGGGAAGGGGTTGGGCTTCTGAAAGACCATGCCGATGTGGCGGCGCACCTCCACCGGGTCAACCTGGGGGTCGTAGATATCAATTCCCTCGTAGATGACCTTGCCCTCGAGGCGTACCCCCGGCACCAGGTCGTTCATGCGGTTGAGGGAGCGTAGCAGGGTAGACTTGCCGCACCCCGAAGGCCCAATGATGGCGGTAATCTTGTTGCGCGGGAAGTTGATGCTTACGTTGTAGAGGGCCTGATGCTTGCCGTAAAAGAGGCTGAGGTTCTGTACCTGTACAACGGCTTCCTCGGCTGGCACCGGCTCGCGCCGAACGGTCTGGTGTCCAATTGCAATCTCTTGAACCATAGTTACCACTCCACCCTAAAGCGCCGCCGTACCCAGAAGGCCAGCGCATACAAACCGGCCAGCGTCAGGAGCAGCACGATGATACCTGCCGCTGCGGTGTTGGCAAACTCACTCAGATTGGCCGAGATCCACAGGTAAATCTGCACCGGTAGCACGGTGTACTCCGACATAGGCCCCTGCGGTACAAAGGCTACATAGGCCGCTGCCCCTACCAGCAGGAGTGGCGCTGCCTCGCCAATGGCCCGGGCCGCAGCCAGAATAACCCCCGTAGCGATGCCGGGAATGGTAGCCGGAATGACCACCCTGGAGATGGTCTGCCACTTGGTGGCTCCCAGCGCATAGGCCGCCAGGCGTACCGAGTCGGGCACGGCCCGCAAAGCCTCGCGGGCCGCGATGGTAATGGTGGGCATGATCAAAAGGGCCATGGTCAGGGCGGCGGCGGCCAGGGTGGGGCCCAGGTTCATCCCGCGCACGAAGACCGCCAGCCCCAGCAGCCCAAAGACGATGCTGGGCACCCCGGCCAGGTTGCGCAGGTTGATCTCGATGAAGCGGGTTAGGGCGTTTTTGGGGGCGTACTCCTCGAGGTAAATAGCCGTACCTACCCCAATGGGAACGCTTAGCAGCAGGGTCATGGTCAGGAGCCACAGGGTGCCGAACAGGGCCACCCGCAGCCCTGCCGAGATGGGGTTGCGCGAGGGGTCGCGGTTAAGAAAGGAATAGTCGAGCCAGGGATTGAGGCGAAGTTGCTGGTTTTCCTGCAAGCCCGCTTTGAGTTCGTTCCAGCGCCGCAGGCCCTCGAGGAGCGAGTAGTTGCTCACGCGTTCGTCGTCAATGCTGCTGACCACCCAGCGCAGCGGCCCCTCCTGGGTTGCCCACATCAGCTCGACCCGGTTGCGGAGTCCAAAGATGCGCATCTCCTCCGGATCGGCCATCAGCCGGTTCACCTCTTCCTCAGGCAGACCCTGGGCCAGAAGCTCGAGGCGGATCACCTGTTCGGCGTTCCAGGCCTGCCCCAGGGGAAAACTCTTCCCGCTGGTCTCGGTGACCTCGACCACCTGCACCGAGATGGTGTCGTATAGGGTGTCCAGAATCAGCACGGCGATCAGGGCCAGCGCCAGCGCGGTGGGTACAATCACCGCACGGGCGAACACCCGGTTGATCCGTTCGCGCCGCAGGTTCTCTGGACTTTTAGAGGACTCCAGCGATAAACCCCGTTGCATTATTCGTACCTCTCGCGGTAGCGCTCGACCACCCGTTGGGCCAGGATGTTGAACGTCAGGGTAAACATAAACAGCGTAGCCCCCACCGAGAAGAGGGCCCTCGAGGCCAGCGAACCGGCAGGCTGGTCGCCGGTGGCCGCCTGCACGATGTAGGAGGTCATGGTGGCGATGGTCTCGCGCGGGTCAAGGGTCAGGAGCGGACGCTGTCCCGCGGCGATGGCGGCAATCATAGTCTCGCCCACGGCCCGGCTAGTAGCCAGCAGGATGGCCGCCACAATACCCGAGATGGCTGCTGGAAAAACCACCCGCGTAACAACCTCAAACTTGGTGGCCCCCAGCGCATAGGCAGCCTCGCGCAGGCTGCGGGGAACCGCCATCATGGCGTCTGAGGCCACGTTGGAGATGTAGGGCAGGATGGCAAACCCCAGTACCAGGCCAGCCGATATGGGGTTAAAAAGGTTAAGACCTGGAATCAGGCTTTGTAGGATGGGGGTCACGAAAAGCAAAGCAAAGTAGCCAAACACCACCGTAGGCACCCCCTCGAGCAGCTCCATAATGCCCTTAACCCGCACGCTTTGCTCGAAAGGGGCATACTCCGAGAGGTAGGCCGCGGTCATCAGGCCCAGGGGAATGGCCACAACGAGGCCGATACCGGTAAACAAAAAGGTTCCGGCCAGCAGCGCCCCAATCCCATAGCGGGGGTCGGCAAAAAGGGGTGTCCACTCGGGGGCGAAGAGAAACTCGGTGAGGGGAACCTGGCGGAAAAACTGAAAAGTCTCGCTGAAAAGTACCACAATCACCGCGGCGGTGGTTAGCACGGAGATAGTGGCCAGGATAAACAAACCTGTCCCGATGAGGCGTTCAGACAGGCTCTTTCCGGGATGTTTGTTGGCCCAGGAATTGGCGTTTTGGGAGGAAGTGCTCATCGCTACGAGAAAATAATACCCTGCCCTCTAAGGAAGAGGGCAGGGGGTAGGGGGTTACTTGGCCTCGGCCTCGAGCTTCTTCATGATCTCGACCAGGGGGGTGCCGGGCTCAATACCGCTGAAAACCGAGCCCTTGACCCGCTTGTCCACCAGCACCTTACCGATGCGGTAGGCCTCGTCGGGGAGCAGCACGTAGCCGGTTTTGCGGATGGCGGTGCGGGCACGGCTGTTGGTCAGGAGGAAGTTGACGAAGTCCTGCAACGAGCGCTTCTCGTTGAGGCTCTTGACGCTAACGTAAATGAACAGGGGCCGCGAAAGGGGCGCGTAGGTGCCGTTGTTGATGGTGGCCTCGGTGGGGGCTACGCAGCCTTTGCCGTTGTCCACCGAAACAGCCTTGAGCTTGCCCCTTTCCTCGACGTAGTAGGCATAGCCGAAGAAGCCCATGGCGTTAACATTGCCCTCGACCCCGCGCACCAGCACGTTGTCGTCTTCCGAGGGGAAGTAGTCCTTGCGGATGGCTTTGGCCTTGCCGTTGATGGCCTCGGTGAAGTAGTCGAAGGTGCCCGAGTCGGTACCTGCGCCGTACAGCACCAGCGGACGGTTGGGGAAGCTGGGGCGTACCTGGTTCCAGTTGGTGACCTTGGAGTCGGGCTCCCAGATCCGCTTGAGTTCGGCCACGGTCAGGCACTGGGCCCAGGTGTTCTGGGGATTGACCACCACCGTGAGGCCGTCGAAGGCCACCGGAATCTCGATGAACTCCACCCCGTTTTTACGGCACTCGTCCATCTCGGCTTTGGTGATGGGGCGGCTGGCGTTCTGCAGGTCGGTCTCACCGACGCAGAACTTCTTAAAGCCCCCACCGGTGCCGGAGAAGGCCACAGTGACCCTAACGTCGGGCCGAGCGATGTTGAACTCCTCGGCCACTGCCTGGGTAATGGGATATACCGTTGAGGAGCCGTCGCCGCGGATGGGCTGGGCCAGGGCTAGGCCAGCAAGTCCCAAAAGTGCAGCGGCTGTGATAAATAACCTTTTCATCTTTAACCTCCGGTTGCTTTTGTAGCGGCAGGTATGCTCACTACCAGCCACCCATAGCTTGTCGTTCAGATGTCAGGAGATTGTCAGGAGGAGGGCAAAAAACCCATGAATTTCGAAATTTATACCCCTGCGTACTAAGCTATTTTTGATGCGCTGGAGTGGAGCCGTTTTAGCAGGAGGCAGGTCGAGCCGGTTTGGTCGGGACAAGGCGCTCTACGTATACAAAGGCAAACCCCTCATCGCCTGGGTGCTGGACTCGATGGCCGGGGCCTCCGAGCGTTTGGTTATTGCCAACCGCCCCTACCCAGGGCTCGAGGTCTATCCCGACCTCTGGCGCGGGGGGGATACCCTGTCGGGGCTGCATTCGGCGCTCGCGCACGCACGGGAAGACTGGGTCGCGGTGGCGGCCTGCGACCAGCCTTTCCTGAACCGGGATTTTTGGTCGTTTATGCTCGAGCACGCCCGGTCAGATACCCGGGCGGTGGTGGCTTCTTCGGATAATTTCCTGGAACCTCTGGGGGCGCTGTACCATAAGGCCCTCGAGCCCGAAGTCTTACGCAGGCTTTTAACAGGTGAGCTCAGGGTACAGTCGCTCCTGCACAGCATTCCCCTGGTGGCCCTGGATAAAGAAATGCTCGAGGCCCGCTTTGGCCCTTACCTATTTCTAAACGCCAACCGCCCCCAAGACCTGCCCTGATAGGGCAATTATACCCGCACCTTTTTGAGCTCTTCCAGCTGGGTTCGCAGGTCGCGCACTTCGGCTTCCAGAGCCTCTAGACGTTGCTCGAGCTCACTTTTGGCCTCTGTGCGAACAAAGGGAGCTGGCTTTCCGGCCAGCAGATGGGCATAGCGCACCTCACGTTCCCCAGGCTGGCGCTCGAGCGGGGTCACCAGGGCTTGGGGAGCTAGGTTGATGAGCGTTTGAATAACCGTTTCGACCTCCTGTAGCGAGGCGAACCTATAGTTCATGCTCTCGGCCCGAGCCCGGAGCTCGCCCAGGGTTTGGGGGCCACGCAGCATCAGCAAGGCCATCAGGATGGTGGCGGGAGCGTCTAACTTGAACTCCCTATCCAGAAACTGCCGGTACTTGGGAGCCCTGGCGTTGTGCTCGCGGAACATCCCGCACAGCCGTTTGCGTTGGAGTGCGTCTAGAGCCTCGCGCACTTCGGCTTCGCTCAGGTTGGTAACGGGCTGGCGGTTGCTTTTCTGGTTGGCTCCCAGCCGGACGGCGTTCTCGGTCAGGGGGTAGTGGTCGGGGGTGGCGTACTGCTTCTCGATCAGGGTGCCCAATATCCGAACCTCGGCCTCGCTTAGTAGCTCCATCGGTGAAGATTGTATCCCAGGTTAGAACCAGCTCGAGAGCCCGTGGTAAAGATCCCTAAACCGCCGATAACCCTCCTCATAGACGGGGTTTTGCGGCTCAATGACGAGGGTTTCTTTTTTTGTGACTTCGATGGGCATGCCCACTGCCATACCGGCCAACAGGGCCGCTCCTCTGGCCGAGGCCGAGGGAGTGGAGGTGCTGACCAGGGAACGCCCCAGCACATCGGAGAGCATTTGTTGCCAGAAGGGTGCTTGGCTGCCACCACCTGACAGACGTAGCGGGACTTGAGGAGGGACAGCCGTGCCCAGGGCCTCGAGCCCCTCGCGAATGCTGTAGGCTACGCCTTCCAAGGCCGCTCGCATCAGGTGGCCCCGCTGGTGGTTTAGACCAAGTCCGGCCCAGACCCCCCGGGCTCGAGGGTCAAGGTGGGGGGTGCGCTCACCGGTCAGATAGGGTAGAAAATGGAGTCCTTCACACCCTGCGGGTGCCTTTTGAGCCTCCTGGTAAGCCGCTTCCCAGTCCAGACCCAAAGTTCTGCGTACCCATTCCAGCGCCAGCCCAGCGTTCTGCAGGGCCGCCAAGGCGTACCACTGTTGGGGCTGGACAGCCCGGTAAAGGTGGGTGCGGAACGTGGAATCTACTCGAGGCTCTTTCAATAAAACTGCAATTTGTGCGCCGGAACCCACCGTGAGCTGAACCTCACCGACTTCAAGACCACTGCCGAGGAGCGCTGCGGCGGTGTCGGCGGCTCCGGTAGCCACCGGCAGGCCTTCCGGCAGGCCCAACCAGCGGGCAGCAGCAGCAGTGAGGTGTCCGGCAACGGCATGCGAGGGCAGGAGCGGGGGAAGGAGCTCTGTACGCAGGCCCAGATGTTCGAGTACCTCCCAGGCCCAGGTATCGGCCAGTAGGTCGTACAGAAGAGTGCCAGAAGCATCCGAGGGCTCGCTTGCAACCTGGCCGGTAAGACGAAGACGTAGCCAGTCCTTGGGCTGCAAAGCCCAGCGGGCCTCGGCGTAGAGCTGGGGTTGGTGGTGTTTGAGCCAGAGCAGGCTGGGAGCCGCCATGCCCACCACCAGCGGGTTGGCCAGCCTATGCTGGAGTGATTCTGGGAGTGTTTTGAGGGTGTCAAGTTCCTGCACCGAGCGGCCATCAGCCCAGAGGATGGCCGGGCGCAGGGGTCGGCCTGCTGAGTCCGACAGCACCACCCCGTGCATCTGGCCGGAAAGGCCTACAGCTACCACCTGCGTGGCCAACGACCCGACAGCGGCCCGGGTGGCCTCGGCGGCAGCCCGCCACCAATCCTCGGGGTCGGACTCAGCCCAGCCAGGGTAAGGGGCTTTTACTGGATAGGGCTGGCTAGCCTCTCCGCGTACCTGTCCGTCAGAATCCAGTAACAGTGCTTTAAGCGATCCGGTACCTAGGTCGAGGCCCAGCAGCATACCGACCTTTCCCAAAAGATACCAACCCCTACAGAGCCAGAGCCTCGGGGCTCAGTTCGGCTGCGCTTTTGGCCCCGGTCATCACGGCCACGGCATCAGACATGCTGATGGTTTTGGGGTTAACTACGGCAGCGCGCTTACCCAGCCGCTGAATGTGGATGCGGTCGGCGATTTCAAAAACGTGGGGCATGTTGTGACTGATGATGATTACTGGCAGGCCACTGTCGCGCACCCTACGGATGAGCTCGAGCACCATGTTGCCTTCCTTTACTCCCAGAGCGGCGGTGGGTTCGTCCATGATTACCACGTGCCGGGCAAAAGCTGCGCTGCGGGCCACGGCAACCCCCTGGCGCTGTCCGCCGGAGAGCGTCTCTACGGCCTGGGTCATGGAGCGGATGCCGATTTTGAGGTCTTTCATGTCGGCGATGGCCTCCTCGAGCATCTTTTTCTTATCTATCCAGCGAATCAGCCGGGCAAACCAGCCGGGCCGCAGAATCTCCCGCCCCAGGAAAAGGTTCTCGGCGATGGTCATGGCCGGAGCTACGGCCAGGTCTTGGTATACGGTCTCGATACCGTTCCTGCGGGCGTCAATGGGACTGCGGAAATGCACGCGCTGGCCGTCCAGATAAATTTCGCCTGAGTCGGGGATAATTGCGCCGGAAAGGGCTTTGATCAGGGTAGATTTGCCTGCGCCGTTGTCGCCGATTACAGCCAGAATCTCACCTGCGCGCAACTCGAAGTCGGTTCCATCCAGGGCGGTTACATGGCCGTAGCGCTTGACGAGGTTACGGGCTTCTAGAACGATGCGGGGTTGCGTTACTGGAGCGACTTGGTCGGGTTGCGCCCCATGAACGATTGGGGATTGAATTGATGAGTGTTCCATACCTTAGCTCCTGCGCTTGGAAAGCTGATCGGCGGTCACAGCCAGAATGACCAGGATGCCCGTGATTAATACCTGGTAAACCGAGGAGACCCCGGTCAGGGTCAGGCCGTTGCGGAAGACCCCCACGATGATGGCTCCCAGGAGCGTGCCCAGAATCACCCCCCGCCCGCCAAAAAGGCTGGTGCCGCCCAGCACCACTGCGGTGATGGTCTCGAGGTTCTCGGTCTGCCCAGCGTTGGGGTCGGCCACGCTGGTGCGGGAGATTAGCAGCCATCCAGCGATGCCATAGAAGAAGCCTGCAACGGTATAGGTAAGGAGCAGTACCCGCTGGGTGGGAATCCCCATCAGGCGAGCCGCCTCAGGGTTGTTGCCTACCGCGTACAGATGGCGGCCAGGGGCGGTCTCGCTCAGGAAAAACCAGACCAGTAAATACAACGCAACCATCAGCATAACGCCATAGGTAAAGACTGTCTCGCCGATTCTGAAGGTATTGCCCCAGAAGAGGTGGGCCTCCGGGAGCCCGCTCACGGTCTGGGCCCTGGAGTAGATCTGGGTCAGGGCGAAGGCGATATTCATGGTGCCCAGGGTGACGATAAAGGGAGGTAGCCTAAAACGGGTGATCAAAAAGCCGTTCAAAAAGCCAAAAGCAGTGGTTACGGCCATACCACACAGAATGGCTAGAAGGGGGGGCATGCCCAGCTCAACCGCAAACTTGGCCATGACCATGGTTCCCAGGGCCATTACAAACCCGACCGACAGGTCAATGCCCGCGGTGAGGATAATCAGGGTCTGGCCGATGGCCAGCACAGCAACCACTGAAATTTGCTGCAAAATTAGCGAAAAGTTCTGACCCGTTAAGAAACGCTCGGACTGAAAGCTGAAAAACACCACCGCCAGCAAAAGCGCTACCAGCGGCCCCATGATGGTCAGGCTGGGCAGCCTCTCTAAAAGGCTGCGAGGCTTTTGGGTGGTATCCGACTGCTCCGACATGCTCCCCTCGCTTCGTGTTTGATTTTTTGATTGTAATAAGAACCTGGCCTAAAGTCCTGCCGTATGCGCGGTTTTATTCTTATGTTGTTTCATGGGTATTTATACAACTTGCTCATTCTTATGGGGGGTTGGGGAGGGGGTCAGCACCCCCTCCCCAGTCCAGCTTACTGGCCCCAGCAGTTGGCCAGACCGAACTTCACATCCTTGCTACCAACGCCCGGCACGGGGTTCTTGGCGATCAGGGTTACGCCAGTGTCCACATAGCCACGGGCTTTCTGGCCTGTTTTGGCGTACTTAACGCCGGCAGCCACGCCCAGCGCAGCCATCTTCAAGGGGTACTGCTGCGAGGTGGCCGCAATAATGCCCCGTTCGACGTTGCGTACACCCTCGCACCCACCGTCCACCGAGACGATGATGACGTTTTTCTCTTTACCAGCGGCCTTGAGTGCTTGATAGGCCCCGGCAGCGGCAGGTTCGTTGATGGTGTAGACCAGGTTGATGTTGGGGTTCTTCTGCAGGCAGTTTTCCATGGCGGTCTGGCCTTTGGCCCGGTCGCCATAGGTGTCGGCCATGCAGACTACCTCGGCGGGCTTGGCCAGCTCGTTGCTTTCTGCGGGCAGGCTCTTCAGGCCGAAGCCAGCTAGAAAGCCGTTGTGGCGCTGGGCACCTACGGGGTGTCCGGGAAAGAGATCGAGGGTGGCGATGACTGGCTTTTTGCCCTTCATGACTGCGGCGGCGTACTCACCGATCAACACCCCAGCCTGGTAGTTGTTGGTGGCGAAGAGAGCGTCCACAGCATCTTCGGGATCGGTGGGGCTATCCAGGGCGATGACCTGCACCCCGGCGGCTCGAGCCTTCTGAATTGCAGGAACAATAGCCCTGGCGTCGCTAGGGGTAATCAGGATGGTATTGACCCCGGCGGCTACCATGTTTTCGATGGCGGCCACCTGTCCAGCGTTGTCACCATCGGTTTTCCCTGCCGCGCTGATGAACTTAGCACCCAGCGCCTGGGCCTCTTTCTGAGCCCCTTCTTTCATCTTGACGAAGAAAGGGTTGGACTCGGTTTTGGTAATGAGCCCAATGTACGGGGTCTTATCCTGCGCGGTAACCAGCCCGAGCACTGCGATGCCTGCTGCCAACAAGCCTGTAATAGCGAATCCTTTATGCATAGCTTCTCCTCCTTGACCTAAAAGCGACCTCAAACCCAACCTGTTTTTTTCTAGCTTTGCCTCCTTTTTTTGAGCCCTTTTTTGCGACCGCCCGGGGGGGCAGTGGACTCCCGAAGAATGAAGCTGGTGTCCAGCCGGATACTGGTTGGCAAGGTATCCTGGCCGCGACTGAGCGAGCTCAGCAGGGTTTCGCAAGCCAAAAAACCCAGTTCATAGGTGGGCTGGGCTACCACGGTGAGAGCGGGCTCGATGGTCGCGGCCCAGCGGGAATCGTCAAACCCTACGATGGACAGTTCCTGGGGAATACGGAGGCCCATCTCCCGTACGGCCAGTACGGCTCCCACAGTCATCTCGTTGTTGCCTACAAATAAAGCCGTGGGCCGCTTTTCGGGGGGCATGGACAGCAAGGCTTTGGCTGCTGCGCGGCCATCGGCCTCGCGATGGTTGCCCGGCAGTACCAGCTCCTTGACATAGGGAATACCTGCGGCCTGCAAAGCTTCGCGGTAGCCTTGTAGGCGTTCAACAGCGGTGGAGATGTCCAGGCGCCCTACAATCATGCCGATGCGCCGGTGGCCCAAATCAATCAGGTGTTGAACGGCTTTGCGAGCGCCGCCAACGTTGTCCACCATGACCGTTCGCACGCCGGGGGTTCCACTGGTGCGGTCTAGCTCTACCGTAGGTAACTTGGATACTAGCTTCAGATTTTCTCTGGCCCTGGGACTGGGCACGATTAGAAGACCTCGAGGCTGATGACCGCGCAGCACGTTGAGGGCTCGTAACTCTTTCTCTGGGTCTTCGTCAGTATTGAAGAGAAATACAGTGTAGTTATGTTTCTCGGCCGCGTCCTGCACACCTTTGGCCAGTGTGGCGTGAAAGGGGTTGAGGATATCGGTGATGATCAGCCCCAGGGTCTGGCTGCTGCGCTGGCGCAGGCTACGGGCCAGCTGATTGGGCTGGTAGCCTAGCTCCTGAGCTGCCTGCAGAATGCGCTTGCGGGTGGTCTCGGCCACCATCTCCGGACGGGATAGCGCCCGTGAAACGGTCGCGGGGGAGACCTGGGCAAGTTTCGCAACATCATCAAGGCTGACCATATGCAATCGTTTGCAGCAAAGATTTGCAAAAAATACGCCCGGGGATTAGGTAAATCCTTTATGAATTTGGACACGGGCGCATTTTATTGCAATCGTTTGCAATTATTGTGCCCATATTTTTAGCACATTTGGGTTTGAAATGCAATAGCCC
>BPIL01000006.1 GCA_026004095.1 Meiothermus sp. | reverse complement strand
CATCCTTACAGCGGCCACGGTGGCTTCGATGCTGATACTGGGCAAGCTGGGTAGCGTTAATATTAGCTTCTAGCGGGCTGTACCCTGGGTGCGGTCTGTTTGCCTGGGTGTTCGGGCAGAGACCGCGCGTAATTTTTAGCGGCGGGTGAACCGAGGTGCGGTGCTTTGCCTGCCGGTGCGTGTTTTAGCTCAGGTACAGGGTGAACACCGCACCATACATGCCCAGGCTGCCCAGCAACACAAACACGTGCCAGATGCCATGAAACCCCACCAGCCGGGGCAGCGGGTTGGGCCACTTGGCGGCGTAGATCACCGCTCCCAGGCTGTAGGCCACCCCACCCGCCACCAGGAAGCCCAGGGCCCAGGGGCTAAGTGCCAGCTTGGGCAGCAAGAAGACAGAAAGCCAGCCCATGCCCAGGTAGGTGGCGGTGTAAAGCCAGCGTGGAGCCTGGAGGGTGATGAGCTTGAGGGCCACGCCCAGGACGGCCAGCCCCCAGACCAGGCCCAGCGCCCAGGGGCGCCAACGGGCCTCCATTGCCTGCAGCAGCACAGGGGTGTAGGTTCCGGCGATAAAAAGAAAAATGGCCGCGTGGTCGAGCTTGCGCAACCACAGCAAGGCCCGCTCCGAGACCCGTAAAGCGTGATACAGGGCCGAGGAGGTGTACATCAGGATCATAGTCAGGCCGAATACCAGCGCGCCTGCGATTTTGGCCGGGTTGCCCTGGGTGAAAAACAGCAACATGACCGTGCCAATCAGACCGAGCGCCACCCCCACCGCGTGGGAATAGGTATTGAAAGGCTCACGAACAGCCAGGCGGGTTATGGGATGGGTATTTTTCATAGTCTTGGGGCAGTTCCTGAAAAGCAGTGTAGCACCCAGATGATGAGATGTGTGCGCGAAGCCTGGGCTCACAGTGACGACTCCCTGTTCTGAAGAACGGGGCTTCTCGGTTCTCACGGGACGGCCCACGCCGTACCCATCCCCGAAGGCTCCGTCCGAGCCCAGAAAACCTTGACTCCGTATCGGCAGGCGAGCGCAATGCTTCCAGCTCTGCCACGGGTGTTCGTTTGGAGTTTTACCCACCGGACTGCCCGGTGGAACCCCCTACTCCAAGTTTCAAGGTGCATGGGGAACCCTGTCCCCAACAAGAGGGTTATACCCCACATCCGCTACCCACTATGCCATGTGTTCCGAAGGAGCACATGGGGGAGTCCATGTATCCCCGGTTTGAAAACCGGGGGATTATAGCTCCCCCACACCCCCTCTTTTCTCTAAAGCTGCAGGTGCTTTGCTACCCTAGACCTCAGATGATCCGTCTGGGCTGGGTGGTACTTGGGGCTATGCTGGTCGTGGCCGGGGCCTACTGGACTGTCGCGCGCCTGGAGCCGTCCTCTGAGCTGGATGAGGCCAGCCGCCGCATTCGCCTGCCGTCGGGTTTTGCTATTCGGATTTTTGCCGAGCACCTCGAGGGCGCCCCCCGCATGATGGGCGTGGGGCCCGATGGGCAGCTCTACGTGAGCCTGATCTATGGGGGTCAGGTGGTGCGGTTGCCCGACCATAACCGCGATGGCCGGGCCGACCGGCTGGAGGTGGTGGCGGAGGGCCTGGAGCTGCCGCATGGCCTCGAGTGGCACCGGGGCTGGCTGTATGTGGCTGTAAGCACGGCGGTGATTCGCTTGCGGCCGGGGCGGAGCGGTTGGGAACGGGAAACCGTCCTCACGGACATCCCCGGCCCCTCGGGGCATTTCACCCGCACGCTGCATTTCGGGCCGGACGGCAGGCTCTATGTTTCGGTGGGCTCCGAGACCAACTTCGGCCCCGAGCGCGACCCCCGCCGTGCGGCCATCCTGCGTTTTAACCCCGACGGTAGTGTGCCCGAAGATAACCCCTTTGCCGGCGACCCCGACCCCCGCCGCCGGGTGATCTGGGCGGAGGGCCTCAAGAACAGCGTGGACTTTACCTGGACACCCAGGGGCGAACTATGGGCTACCCACAACGGTACCGATCACCTCGGCGACGACCTGCCCCCCGAAGAGGTGATTGTGGCGGTGCAACCCGGGGGTTTTCACGGCTGGCCCTACTGCTACACGCCGGGCTTGGGTCTGAACCTGAAGGCCGAACGCAGCGAGGTGCCCGACCCCCGCACCCAGGGCTTCGACTGCCGAAAAGCCGTTCCGGCCCTCTTCACGGCCCCGGCCCACTCGGCTCCCCTGGGCATGACCTGGGCCCGCAACAGCCATTTCCCACCGGCCTACCGCGATAGCCTCTATATCGCCTACCACGGCTCGCTGGGCGTGCAAGACCCGGCCAAGTACCGCGACTGCAAGATTGAGCGCTTCGTAATGCAAAACGGCCTGCCGGTGCGCTCGGAAACGTTTGCCACGGGCTGGCGAGCGCCCGGGCAGATGTGCCGCGAGGCCTGGGGCCGCCCGGTGGGGCTGGTGATAGGGGCCGACGGCGCGATGTATGTCTCGGATGCCCAGGGGGGGCGCGTTTACCGCATCTGGTACCGGGGCCGGTAGACGCTGAACACCAGAGCAGTCTGTCGCTGCGATCTAGCCCAGCTTCTGCCTTACCAGCTCCTGCACCCGTTGCGGGTTGGCCTGCCCCTGGGTTTCGCGCATGACCTGGCCCACAAAGAAGCCCAGCAGACCGGTTTTGCCGGCGCGGTAGGCCGCTACCTTGTCGGGGTGCTGGGCCAGGATGCGCTCTACGATGGGCTCGAGGGCCCCTGCGTCGCTAACCTGCTTCAAGCCCTTCTCGCGCACGATTTCTGCGGGATCCCGGCCGGTTTGCAGGGCCTCGGCCAGCGCGTCTTTGGCGATGCGGGTGTTGATCTCCCCAGCCTCCAGAAGCCGCACCAGCCCGGCCAGCCCGGCGGGCGTAATTTTGGCTTGGCCGGAGCGGAGGGCAGCGCCCAGGTCGTTGACGACCCAGTTGGCGAGCAGGGCCATGGGGGCTTTTTGTGCGGCCTGCATCAGAAACTCGGCCAGCCGGGGCTCGCGGGCCAGCACCCGGGCCTCGGCTTCGTGGACGCCCTGGGCTAAAAAGTGCTCGAGCCGGGCCTGCTGCTCGGGGGTGAGCGGGGGTTCGGACGGGGCTCCCTGGGTTTTGCGCGGGCCTTCGGTGGTTTTAGCTTTGGGAGCGGCGCGGCGGGCCTCCGGCTCGCTTTCCTGGGCGGTGCGCGCCCAGGTGTCCTTGAGCGTCACGATACGGTTGAAGACCAGCGCCCCGGGCTGGGAGTCGAGGGGGTCTTGCCAGAAGTAGCCGTTGCGCTCGAGCTGGTAGCGGGTTTCCTTGGGGTCGGCCAGCACGCTGGGCTCGATGTAGCCCTGCACGACCTCGAGGCTCTTGGGATTCACAAAGCGGAGGAAGTCGTGGTCGTCGGGGGCCTCCTCATCTTCCAGCTCCCTGGCCTCGGCCTCGGGGTGAGGTACGGTAAAAAGCCGGTCATAAAGGCGAAACTCGGCGGGCACGGCCTCGCTGGCGCTCACCCAGTGAATCACCCCGGCGGCCCGGGCCTCCTCGGGCAGTAGGGTGCAGTGGAGCTCGGTCACCCGGCCCTGGGCATCGGTTTGGTAGCCATCGCAGCGGATCACCCCGGCCATTTTCAGGCGCACGGTGCCGCCCGGGGTCAGCCGCTTGAAGCCTTTGGGCGGGTTCAGGGCGAAGTCGTCCTGCTCGATGTAGAGTTCGCGGGTGAGGGTCACCGGGCGCACCGCCTGCTCGGGCTTTACCCGCCGCCCATCGGGCAGGGGCACCAGGCCGTCGGGGGACTCCCGGATCACGTCGTGGGGCCAGTAGGGGAGGGTTACGGTTCGGGGCTCGCTGAGGTTGGTGAGCACCACCTTGAGGGGCCGCAGCACCGCCATTACCCGGGGGGCGGTGGTGTTCAGGTCGTCGCGGATGGCCCCTTCTAGCAGGGCGATGTCCACGGTGCGGTTGGTGCGCGAGATGCCGACCTGGCCCGCAAACCGGCGGATGGCCTCGGGCCGCACCCCCCGGCGCCGCTGGCCGGCCAGGGTGGGCATGCGGGGGTCGTCCCAGCCCCGCACATAGCCCCCCTCCACCAGCTTGCGCAGCTTGCGCTTGGAGACCACGGTGTACTCCAGGCTGCGGCGGCCAAACTCGTACTGGCGCGGGCGGGGGGTCTGGTCGAGGGGGGGTTCGCCCCATAGATGATCCATCAGCCAGTCGTAGATGGCCCGGTTGTCCACGAACTCGAGGCTGCACAGGCTGTGCGTGACCCCGTCCAGGGCGTCGGTGGTGGCCTGGGCGAAGTCGTAGGAGGGGTAGATGCACCACTTTTGGCCGGTGCGGTAGTGCTCGGCGTGCACGATGCGGTAGAGCACCGGGTCGCGCAGCTTCATGTTGGGGCTTGCCAGGTCAATTTTGGCCCGCAGCACGTGGGCGCCATTGGGAAACTCCCCGGCCCGCATGCGCCGGAACAGATCCAGGTTTTCTTCCACGCTGCGCTCGCGGTAGGGGCTGGGGATGCCGGGCTGATCCACCGTGCCGCGCAGCCGGGCCATCTCCTCGGGGGAGACGCTGTCCACGTAGGCCAGGCCCTTCTGGATGAGGCGCTCGGCCATCTGGTACAAAAGCTCGAAGTAGTCGGAGGCGTAGCGAACCCTGGGCCCCCAGTCCCAGCCCAGCCAGCGCATATCGGCAATCAGGGCTTCGGCGTACTCGGCTTTCTCGGCCTCGGGGTTGGTGTCGTCCATGCGCAGCCGGCACTCCCCGCCGTAGTCGTGGGCGATGCCAAAGTCTATGTAGCTGGCGATGGCGTGCCCCAGGTGGGCGTAGCCGTTGGGCTCGGGGGGGAAGCGGGTCACGATCTTTTTGTAACGACCGGCCTTCAGGTCTTCATCAATGATCTCGGTGATGAAGTTGGGACTTACCAGACGGGGTTTGGGCGTTGAGGTGCTCATGCCAATATGCAAAGAATACACCGCATCCGGTATAAGGCCCAAGGGTGGGGGCCGGGTTCTAGACCGATACCCAGGCGTTTTGCCGGCTGCTCTCGACCGCGGCCTCGATAACCCGCTGGGCGGCGAGGCCGTCCTCGAGGCTCGGGGTGGGCGGGCGGTTCTGGGTTATGCCCTCGAGGAAGCGCCGGGCCAGCTCGGTGAACTGGAAATGCCCCCAGGAGGTCTCGGGGTTGCGCCCCCGCAGGAAGCTCGGGTCGGGGGGGACTTCCCGGTAAAAGCCGGGGCGCGGGGCCAGCCAGAGCTGGGCGCTTTTGCCCTGGCCCCACAGGGCCGGGGAGAGCTTGAGGGCGCCTTTAGTGCCCTGGATTTCCAGCTCGAGCCGCTGGTCAGCGCCGATGTGCACCCTCGAGAGCGAGAAAGCCCCGGTCGCGCCGCCCAGCCGGGCCAGTACCGCGCCTTCGTCGTAGTTGGTGACCGGGTCGGGCCGCTGCAGGTGAATCTGGGCCTGGGCCATCACCTGGGTGAACTCGAGGCCCGTGACCATGCGCACCAGGTCGAAGAGGTGGGCCCCCAGGTCGGCCACCACCCCCCCGGCCCCGCCGGTCTCGGCTCTGGCCCGCCAGGTGGTGGGGCCGGCCGGGTCGCCCATGTAGCCCCCGTGGAAGGAGCCCCGCAGGTAGAGCACCTCCCCAATCTCGCCCGCGCGCACCAGGGCCTGGGCGGTCTCGGCGGCCAGGTCGCCCCGGCTGGTGAAGGCGGTCAGGCCGATGCGCCCCTGCCGCCGGGCGGCCTCGACCAGGGCCTGGGCTTCGGCCAGGGTGCGGGCCAGGGGCTTGTCCATGAAGAGGTGCTTGCCGGCCTGCAGGGCCATCAGGCCCAGGGGGGCGTGGGTGTCGTCGGTGGTGGAGATGGCCACGGCGTCGCAGTGTTGCAGCAGGTCTTCGTACCGCTCGAAGGCCTGGGTTCCGTGGGCGCTGGCCAGTTTTTGCGCATGGGCCGGGGTGCGGCTGTAGATGCCGGCGATCTGGGCCCCGGCCTCTTTGAAAGCGGGCAGGTGGGCAAATCCGGCCCACCAGCCTGCACCTACGATTCCGATTCGCATAAGGGTCTCCTTTCAATCGAAGCGAGCGACGTACTCGGGTTGAAGCAGGAAGGGGAAGAAAACCCCCTGGATGTTGGACAGGGGCAGCACATCCTCACTGAGCTGGTAGCCAAGCTGCTCCATGACCTGGCGCCGCCGGCGGATGCGCTGCATCATGGCGGGGTCGAGGCGTTCCAGGGCCTCGCGCAGTTCGGCATCGGCCAGCACCAGGCCGTCCTCCATGTTGACCACGGCGCGGCCCTGCCGGGGGAGGGGGATGATGTCCTGCTGGATGGCCATACCGCTCTGCAAAGCCACCGTGGAACCCGGCGCAAAGGGGCTGGCGAGCCACTCGTCCAGGTGGATCAGGTGCCCGGGGTTCAGGGCGAAGTCCCAGGTGTCGCTTTTGGCCCGGTGGGCCTGGGCGAACACCTCCCCTGCCAGCACCCCCACCCCCAGGGCGGCATACCAGGCGTGCACCACCTGCAGGTAGTTGACCACCAGCTCCAGGTACTCATCCGCATCGTCCTGATAATCTGCGCGCACCAGCCGCCCCGCCCGGCAGGTGAGCCCCCCGATCAGGCCAAAGGCCGCCTGTGCGTAAAAGCCCGGTTGAGCCCTTTGGTTGCGGGGGCTTTTGAGCCCGCTGGGGATTTCCGGGCCGAAGTTCACCATGGGGTGGCAGGAAAGCTCGAGGCCATAGGACACCAGATGCCGGGCGGCCTCCCACTCCGGCTGGCCTGCATAGAGGCCCCGCACCCAGTGCTTGATACCCTCGCTGGTGAGGGCCGCGGCATACTCGGCCAGCCGGATTTGCTCGGGCTCGAGGCGCACCCGCAGGCCGCTTGCCGGGTGCATCAAGAGGTCGGCGGCGTTCTGGGGCGTCTGGGCGGTCACCTCCTGGATGGCCTCGACGATCCAGTGCGGCACGTCCAGCGCCTGCATGGGCTTCCAACCGATCAGGCCCACCCGCAGGCCCCGGCCCAGCCCGGCCTTGCGCAGCAGGCCCACCAGGTCGGTGCTGAGGCTCCGATCCTGGCCGGGCAGGCTGAACTCCTGGTAGAGCTCGAAGCGGGCCTCGAGCTTGCAGGCGCTGCGGGCCAGGCCGAGGCACTCGTTGCCCACCAGCAGGGTGGGGGTCTGCCCGCCCACCTGCACCCAGAGGGCCTCCTCGAAGCGCGGGGTGAAGCCGGTGAGCCAGCCAAGGTTGGCGGCGTGCTCCCGGTCGGCGAAGATCACCAGGGCGTCGTAGCCCGATTGTTGCCGCCGGGCCTCGAGGTTCTGGTAGCGCTCGGCAAAGACTCGAGGCGGTATTTCCGGAACCCCCTCGGGAACCTCGATGGCGCTCAGCTCATGCGCTGCGAACGATACCCCGGGCATGGCGGGTTCCTCAGGTGGATGAGGCGGGCCGGTCGGCGGGCCGGGCGTTCTTGGGCATCACCCCGCCGATAATCATGCCCAGCACATCGTCGTGGCTCACGTCCTGGGTGTAGACGGTGCCCACCACCCGTCCGTTTTTCATCACCGTGAGGCGGTCGGCCAGGTCGAAGACGTCGTGCAGATCGTGGCTAATCAGGAAGATGCCCACCCCCTCGGCCTTGAGGGCTTTGATCAGCTCGCCCACCTTGGCGGTTTCCTCCGGCCCCAGCGCGGCGGTGGGTTCGTCCATAATCAGGCAGCGGGCCTTGAAGTAGATGGCCCGGCCAATGGCCACGGTCTGGCGCTGGCCGCCGGACATCTGGGCCACCGGCAGCCGCAAGGAGGGAATCTTGACCTTGAGCCGATCCAGGGTTTTGCGGGCCTCGAGCTCCATGAAGTCTTCGTCCAGCACCACGCCCCGCACCTTCTCGCGCCCCAGAAAAACGTTGGCGACGGCGTCGAGGTTGTCGGCCAGGGCCAGGTTCTGGTAGATGGTCTCGATGCCCAGGGCCTGGGCGTCCTGGGGGGTGCGGATGCTGACCTCCTGTCCGTTTACGAAAATCTGGCCCGCGTCGGCCTGGTAGGCCCCCGAGAGCACCTTGATCAGGGTGGACTTGCCCGCCCCGTTGTGGCCCAGCAGGCCCACCACCTCGCCGGGGTAGAGGTTGACCGACACGTTGTCCAGCGCCTGGTTGCCCCCAAAGCGCAGGCTGATGTTGCGCATTTCGACCAGTGGGGTCATGCTTACCTCCGGTTCCTCAGGTAGACCGTGTTCCAGATGACTGCGGCCAGCAGCACCAGGCCCAGCACCACGTTCTGCCACTCGGTCGGGAGGCCCATCAGCACCATCCCGCTGCGCAGGGAGGACATCAGCAGGGCCCCCAGGGCCGCCCCCACGATGGTGCCGCTGCCGCCGGAGAGGGCGGTGCCGCCGATGACCGCCGCGGCGATTACGTCGAGCTCGAGCAGGTTGCCCATGCTGTTGGTCACAAAGTTGAGCCGGGCCGCCTGCACCGCGCCGGCCAGGGCCGCCAGCATGCCCATCAGGGCAAAAACCGCCACCAGCATGCGCTTGACGTTGATGCCGGCCAGCAGTGCGGCCTCGGGGTTGCCCCCAATGGCAAAGACGTAGCGGCCAAAACGGGTGTT
Source organism: Meiothermus sp. (assembly GCA_026004095.1). GTDB lineage: Bacteria > Deinococcota > Deinococci > Deinococcales > Thermaceae > Meiothermus. The sequence continues at coordinate 152,736 of BPIL01000006.1, read as the reverse complement.
GAGGGCCACCCAGTTGAGCACGAACAGCACCACCAGGGTAATCAGCACCGGTACCGGCATGCCTCGAGGGATGTTGGTGCCGGGGTAGGGGAAGGCGTTCATGACCAGCACGAAAGCCAGAATCAGGACTAGCAGGGTGCCGGTGACCAGCCCCTCGGCCCAGACCGGACGCACCGGCAGGCCGTTTTTGAGGCGGCGGCTGCGGTTGGAGAGGGCCTGATAAACCACAAAAGCCATGACCACCAGCCCCACCACCCAGGTCCAGAACTCCCCGATGGAGCCGTTGAGCCCCCCGCCCAGCACCTTGAAGTTGTCGTCTAAGGGGCCAATGGTGCGCCCACTGGCCACGATAAAGGTGGCGTTGCGGAAGATGAGCAGCCCGGCCAGGGTGACCACGAAGGCCGGCACCCCCCAGTAGGCCACCCAGTAGCCCTGAAAGGCCCCAATCAGCGCGCCCAGCACCAGCCCGGCCAGCAGGGCCAGCAGCCAGTGGCCGCCCCAGCCCAGCGGCGGGACGGTCTGGATGAGGGCCATGATCATCCCGGTGAAGCCCAGAATCGAGCCCACCGAAAGGTCGATCTGGCGGGTTACGATCACCATGACCATACCCCCCACCATGATGCCCACCACCGCGGTCTGCACCGAGAGGTTCCAGAGGTTTTGCGGACTCAAAAACTGGCCCGGCTGCTGCATGGTGAGAAGCTGGAATACCGTCCAGACCACCGCCAGCACGATCAGCATGGTCAGGATGCGGCTGTCCACCCCCAGGCTTTGCACCAGGCTCGTGCGGGCCCTTGCTGTGCTTTGCATCTGCATCAAAAATCCTCCACTTATTTTTTGTTGAACTCGATTATACCGTGCGATTAGAAGCTTGTTTGGCCTATAAAAAGGGTGGGCAACACGCCCACCCTTTGCAGATGGTTGGTGCTACCGGCAGGCCGCCGGGGCGTTGGCGCCGCTCACCCCCTGGCAGAGGGCTTGCTTGGTGATCCAGCCGGCCCGCAGCACCACATCCAGGTTCTGGCGGGTGATGGGGATGGGTTTGAGCAAGAGGGCGTTCATGCGGACTTTGTTGGGCCCATCGGCAAAAATGGTGCGGCCCGGCAGTTTGTCCATGGGGGTGCCACGGGCCAGCAGCACCGCGGCCTCGGCAGCGCGGCGGCCCAGCTCGCGGGCGTCCTTCCAGACGCTAACGGTTTGCAGCCCGCGCGCCACCCGGTTGAGGGCGGCCTGGTCGCCGTCCTGGCCCGAGACCGGCACCTTGCCGGCCAGACCCACCGCGGCCAGCGCGGCCACCACACCCCCGGCGGTGCCGTCGTTGGAGGCCACCACGGCGTCCACTTTGTTGCCGTTGGCGGTGAGGATCTGTTCCATGTTGCGCTGGGCTACCTCGGGCTTCCAGCCTTCGGTGTACTGCTTGCCCACCACCTTGATGTCGCCGCGTTTGATGGCGGCATCGAGCACCTCGAGCTGCCCCTTGTGCAGGAAGTCGGCGTTGGGGTCGGTGTTGGCCCCCAGGATGAAGGCGTAATTGCCCTTGGGCCGAACCTTATAGACCTCGCGGGCCTGCATGCGGCCTACCTCCACGTTGTCGAAGGTGATGTAGTAGGCGTAGTCGTTTTCGATGAGGCGGTCGTAGGCCACCACCGGGATGCCCGCGGCCTTGGCCTTTTCAATGGCGGGCAGGATGGCGTCCTTGTCCCAGGCCAGGATGATCAGGGCCTTGGCCCCGCGCGCAATCAGGGCGTCAATGTCGTTGAGCTGCTTCTCGGACGAGCTTTGGGCGTCGGCGCTGATATAGGTCGCGCCCATGCGGCCCAACTGCTCGCGGATGGCCCGCTCGTCAATCTTCCAGCGTTCCTCCTGGAAGTTGGCCCAGCTCACCCCCACGATGATCTGCTGGGCAAAAGCTGGTACAGCCAGTGCAAACCACAACAACACCATCACTTTGGTGAATGGCTTCATGTTTCCTCCTCCTAAGCTGAGCCGATGGACCAAAGGAGCATGGAAAGACCCTGGTTTTTTCGACTCGAAAAAAAAGTACCACTGTGTAAGAGACATGTCAATAACCGCCGCCCGGTGTGTAGCTGCGGAGTTCCTGGTTTCGGGTCAGCACCACGAAGCGGTTGCTGGGGGTCTCGAGCCATTCCCCGTGCTGGCCGTCGGGCCAGCGCACCCGCAGGCGCACCTGCTCGGCCGGGCCCAGCCCAAAGTGCACGAAGCCCAGGCTGCCGCTCAGGTGGCCGCCGCCCACCGTCAGCTCGCGCCGCAGGACTCGGCCGGGTAGCTCGACCTCGAGCCAGGCCCCCACAGCATCGGGGTTGGGGCCCGGCTGCTGGAGCTTTACCTGCAGCCAGTTGCCCAGGGGCTGGCCGCTGGCCCCCCCCAGGTTGCGCCAGACCTGGGCCCGGTCGAGTCGGTTGACCACCACGATGTCCAGGCGGCCGTCGGCGTTCAGATCCACCACCTGGGCCCCCCGCCCCCGCAAAAAGCTGGCCACCCCGGCCTTGTCCCCCACCTCGACGAAGGTGCCGTCCGGCCTGCCGAGCATCAGGTTGTTGGGGTCGCGGGCTGCGGCCTCGCGCATGAAACCCACGTTGCCCTTGCTGACAAACAGATCAATCAGGCCGTCGTTGTTGACATCCTCGAACTGGGCGTGCCAGGCGGTGGACATATGCACATCGCCGCCGGTGTAGGGGCGGTGGGCGGTGGCGTTGCGACGGAAGGCGATGTCCACGTAGCTGGGCCTCTCGGGCGACTCGAGCATCTGCAGCTTGTTGTCGCCCATGCTGGTGAGGTAGTAGACCGGGTAGCCCGAGCCGGTGAGGTCGTAGCTGGCGATGCCCATGCCCCAGATTTGCAGCCGCTTCCAGCCCTCGGCCTCGGTATAGAGCCGTGGGGGCTGGCCGGGGCTGAGCTGCCAGAGCTGCTCCTGGCCTTTGCCCTGGTAGTACTCGCGGTCGTTGGAGACCCGCAGGGCCGGGCGGCCCGAGCGGTTCCAGTCGGAAAACAACATGGAGAGCGCGCAGTAGCTGGGCTCGAGCGGCCAGGGGGGTGCAAAGCCCTTACCCCCTGGGGCAGGCCGGTACAGCGCGTTGCCCCGGCAGGTGCCCCAGGGGAAGGTGGTGTTGCGCTTGACATAAGCGCCCGTGGCCAGGGTGGGCCAGGGCTGGCCCTGTTCCCAGGTGGCCGAAAAAGCGGTTGTCCAGGTGCTCCCCCCCTGGAAGCCCCACCGGCGGTTGGCGTTCTCGAAGCGGCAGTTGCCCAGCCCGCGCAGCAAAACGTCCTCGCCGTCGCGCAGCAGGGCCAGGTCGGGGAGGCCGTCGCTGTCAATGTCGAGGGGGTAAGCCCCCATCACCCCCTCGAGCTCCACCCCCGCGCTCGCTTCCCGAAAGCGCAGCGGCCCTCCCACAGGGCTCTGGTTTAGGTAGAGCTTGGCCCGTTGCGCGCCCCCCGCCAGCACCAGTTCGGGCAGGCCATCGCCGTTGCAGTCGAAGGCGGCCAGCCCGCCCCCTACCACATAGTCGCCCTCGAAGCGGCTTTGCAGACCCGAGCTCTGGGTTTCCTCGGCAAAAATGGGCGTTACCTGGGCCAGCGCCCAGGGGCCCAGCCAGATACCCAGTAAAGCCCACACCCGGTATATCCAGGGCATGAATTGCAGTATAGGGTGCTTTCGCTGAAAAGAAACCAGACCGCTTCGCAGTCCGGCGCGATGGGGCCTGTGTCTCCTCGATAAATTTGTGCGCGCAGCGATAGACTGGAATTATGCGTGTATTGGTGTGGTTGCTTGTGCTGCTGGGCTCTTGGAGCCTGGGCCAGTCCAGGGCCTGGATTGCGACCCCTACCCCGGCCCTGCGCGGGCTGCTGGAGCAACTCAAGCCGGTGGAGGGCCTGCCGGCGAGTTCACTGAGCTGGGAGACTTTGAGCGAGCTGCAGCGCCTCGAGCTTCTGGGCATCCAGACCCAGATGTTCTCCCCCCTGCGCACCGCCCGGGCGCTGGCCTTGCTCACCGTAGCCATCCACGACGCGCTTTATCTAACCCAGGGTCGGCCGGTCGAGGCCAACGTGCTGGCGGCTTATGCCGCCCAGGAGGTGATGCTCTACTTGCACCCCACCTTTCCCAACCTCAAGGACGCCGTGCGCCAGACCGCCCAGGCCATCTACCGCCAGGCCCAGGCCCAGGGCTGGCCGGAGCCCAACCTCAGGATCAGCCAGGCCCTGGGCCGTCAGGTGGGGTTGCAGGTGGTGGCCTGGGGCCGCCAGGATGGGGCCGCCCGCCAGGTAATCCCTACCTACCCAGCCCCGGCCCCGGGGGTTTGGGTGCTGCCCCTGGGCCGACCGGCGGTGGAGCCGGGCTGGGGTGGGGTGCGGCCCATTGGGGTGGCCCCCGAGGCCCTGGCCAAGGCCCCGCCCCCCCCGGCCTGGGACTCACCTGAGTTCGCCCGCGAGCGGGCTCTGTTCTGGGAGGAGCAGGCCAAACTAGACGAGGCCGGGCGGCAGATTGCCGATAAGTGGGCCGGCGACCCCGGCACCGTCACCCCGGCGGGCCTCTGGCAGGAGGCGGCCCTTGAGATTCTGCGCCAGCGCCGGCTCGAGGCCCCACAAGCCGTTGCGATACTGGCCGTGCTCAACATCGCCATGCACAACGCCAATATCGCCTGCTGGCGCGATAAGTTCACCTACTACGTGGCCCGGCCCGAGCAGTGGGTGCGGAGCTTCGACCGGCGCTGGCAGCCCTACCTGCGCACCCCCAAGCACCCTTCCTACCCCTCGGGCCACTCGGTCATGAGCGGGGCGGCGGCAACGGTACTCACGCACTTCTTCCCCGAGGAGGCCCCGACCTGGGAGGCCCTGGCCAGGGAAGCCTCGTACTCGAGGGTCATCGCCGGGATTCACTGGTTTGTGGATGGCAGCGGCGGGCTCGAGCAGGGCCGTCAGGTCGCCCGCCAGGTACTGGAAATGCTGCAAAAACCCTAGACTACTGGCATTGCAGGAGGTTTTGTGACCCTACCCATTCACGTTGCACTGATCGGCTATGGCATGGCCGGAAAAGTCTTTCACGCCCCCGTTATTCAGGCGGTGCCGGGCCTGCGCCTGGTCACCATCCAGAGCAGCCAGCCCCAGAAGGTGCATTCAGACTGGCCCGAGGTCTGGGTGAGCACCACCTTCGAGGAGGTAATCGAGAGCCCCCAGATTGACCTGGTGGTGATCGCCACCCCAAACAATACCCATTACGAGCTGGCCCGGCGGGCCCTGGAGGCCGGCAAGCACGTGGTGGTGGACAAACCCTTCACGCTTTTTGCCCACGAAGCCCGGGCGCTCCAGGTGCTGGCCCAGGCCCAGGGGCGGGTGCTCGCGGTCTTTCAGAACCGGCGCTGGGACGGCGACTTCATGACCCTGCAAAAAATGGTGGAGGCCGGCACCCTGGGGGAGGTGGTCTACTTCGAGTCGCACTTCGACCGCTACCGCCCGGTGGTGCAGAACCGCTGGCGCGAGCAGCCCGGCCCCGGCAGCGGCCTCTGGTACGACCTGGGCCCCCACCTGGCCGACCAGGCCCTGCTGCTTTTTGGCTGGCCCCAGGCCCTCTACGCCGATATCGGGATGCAGCGGTACGGCGCCCAGGCCGACGACTACTTTCACGTGCTGCTGCGCTACCCCCGGCTCCGGGTGGTGCTGCATGCCAGCGCCCTGGTGCCGGGGGGCAGCCCACGCTTTGTGGTGCACGGCACCCAAGCCAGCCTGGTGCACTTTGGCCTGGATACCCAGGAAAAAGCCCTGCGGGTGGGCTTGCGTCCGGGGGAGCCTAACTGGAAACCAGACCCATGCGAAGCCTGGCTGCACCGGCCCGAACAGGCCCCCCAGCCCATTGTGGTGGAGCCGGGCGACTACCGGCGCTTTTACGAGGGGGTGCGGGATGCCATCCAGGGCAAGGGGCCCAACCCGGTGCCGCCCGAGCAGGCCGTGCGGCTGATGGAGTTGCTCGAGGCCGCCCAGAAGAGCGCGCTCGAGCGCCGCGAGATTGTTTTAGGGAGTGAGACATGAACACCGAACAAGACCTGAAGGTGATTGCCGAACAGGAGGCCCGCCTGCGCTTTGAGCGCTTCGATGCCGCCGTGGCTTGGGAGCTGGGGGTTCGGCTCAAGGAGGCTGCCGAGGGCCTGCACAGCGCCATTGCCATGGACATCAGCCTGTTTGGGCAGCCGCTCTTCTTCTACGCCATGCCCGGCGCCACCCCCGACAACGCCGACTGGATCCGGCGCAAGCGCAACGTGGTGCAGCGTTTTCACCGCAGCTCCTATGCGGTGGGCCTGATGCTCAAGCAAAAGGAGAGCAGCCTGGAGGCGCGGGGCCTGAACCCCCAGGACTACGCGGCCCACGGGGGGAGTTTCCCCATCTTCGTGCAGGGCGTGGGGTGCATTGGGGCCATCACAGTCTCGGGGCTGCCCCAGCGCGAAGACCACGAGCTGGTGGTGGAGGTGCTGGCGGGCTACCTGGGCCTGCCCTACGAGGAGCTGGCCCTGGATCCCTGAACAGCGCGCGGTATCCCGGCGTGTGGATAGCGGAGCCCGAGATGGATTTTGACCAGGACACCGAAGCGCTCGAGCCGGGCGCCAATCAAACCCCCTTTGGCCGGGCCATGCGCGCCCACTGGCTTCTCGACCCCACCATCATCTACCTGAACCACGGGACGGTTGGCGCCACCCCAAAGCGGGTGCTGGCCGTACAGCAGGCCCTGCGTGAGGAAATGGAGCAGCAGCCGGCCCGCTTTTTGCTGCGGGAGCTTTCGGCCCTCTCGGGCCCTTCCGAGCGCGCCCTGCCCCGGCTGCGGGAGGCGGCCCAGGCGGTGGCCCGGTTCATGGGGGCCGAAGGGCAGGATCTAGTTTTTGTGGACAACGCCACCACCGGGGTCAATGCCGTGCTGGGCTCGCTCGAGCTGCAACCAGGCGACGAAATTCTGATCACCAACCTGGCCTATGGCGCGGTGCGCAACGCTGCAGCCTTTGCTGCCGAGCGCCGGGGGGCCCGCCTGGTCACGCTCGAGCTGCCCTTTCCGGTGTCCAGCCCGGCGGATTATGTGAACCGGCTGGCCCAGGCCCTCACCCCCCGCACCCGCCTGGCGATCCTCGACCACATCACCTCCGAGACCGCGCTGGTGCTGCCCCTGGCCGAGATGGCCGCCTGCTGCCGGGCGGCGGGGGTGCCGGTGTTGGTGGATGGGGCCCACGCCCCAGGGGCCATTCCCTTGGACATCCCCCGCCTGGGGGTGGACTACTACACCGGCAACCTGCACAAGTGGGCCCTGGCCCCCAAAGGTTGCGGTTTTTTGTGGGCAGCCCCCGAGCGGCAGCAAAGCCTGCACCCGCCGGTTATCTCCTGGGGCCTGGGGCAGGGCTTTGTACAGGAGTTCGACTGGGTGGGCACCAAAGACCCCACCCCCTTTCTGGCCGCGCCGGCGGCGCTGGAACTCATGCAAGCCTGGGGCCTGGATGCCATGCAGGCCTACAACCACCACCTGGCCTGGCAGGCCGCAGTTTGGCTGACCGCGCGCTGGGGATTTGAACCGCCAGCGCCCAGGGCCATGCTGGGCTGTATGGCGACCCTGCCCCTACCGGCCTCGCTGGGGAATACCCGCGAAGACGCCGTGCGCCTGCAGTACGCCCTGCTGTACCAGCATCGCATCGAAGCCCCCATCCTCTGCCTGGGCGGCCGCTTATGGGTGCGCATCTCGGCCCAGGTCTACAACACCCTGGAGGACGTGGAGGCCCTGGCCCGGGCTATCGAGAGCTTTGGATAAAAAAGCCACCCGGTTGCGGGTGGCTTCTTGGCGGAGTGGGAGGGATTCGAACCCTCGATACGGAGAACCCGTATACACGCTCTCCAGGTGAAACAAAGCCATTCCCTGCCATTACCCCGCTTGCCCCCAGGTGGCTTCCTTATCGCATATCTCAGTTACCCAGGGTTCCCAATCTACCCCCCCGATTCCGCTCTACTGTCGTCAGAATTGTCGTCAAAACGTCGTCAGGGTTTAGCCCGCTGTACACGCTTTTTGCACCGCTCAGAGCACACCCTGCCTTGCCGCTCAGAGATAAACGTCTTACCGCAACCCTCGCACCGGGTAAGGCGACCGCGACCCTGTATCACCCACTCCGCTAAGTGCAAATAGACCCACTCGCCAAGCCCCATCCGAGAGGGGAAGCGAAAGGACGGTTTGCCCTGTTCTCTCTTCTCGATCTCAGGTGGAGATAGTTTGTAATCCTTTACAAGCCCCAGAAGGTAACGTGCTAGGGCTGACGGGATATCCGAAGGCTCACGCTCGAGGGCTGAGTATACTTCGTACCACAAGCTGATGGGCCAGCTAGAGAACAACCCCTCCCCCAGGTACATCCCAGTCCGGTTTGTTTCCTCGACAAAGCGCTTCTGTACGTGCTCGAGAATTTCGCGATTGGATTGGTAGGGGGTGCGCTCTGCCAGGTCGTAAACCGTATGCACCCGCCAAGCAAGGATAGCCCAGTCCACCGCTGTGGTTCTGGGGCCAACACCTATGAACGCCCAACCGTCGGGCTTGGACGTGTGAACCACCGGGGTATATTCGCGGGCGAGCCAGAGTACCGATTTTCTGAAGGGACTATCCGGTACGAGGGCATCGCTTTGCTTGGCTTCCTCCTGAAGCCGGGCCAACCGGTTCATGACGATTCTCGCCCGGAAACCCAACAAGGGGGGCGCTGAGTCTGAGTCTTCGCTGAGCTCGAGCACTAGGCGCGGATAACCCTTTACGGGGGCCGGGGAGGCGGGGGGCCGCGGCCTCAGAGTCAGTTGCGCCCTGCGCCACCCCTCCTGTGTGCGCCAATCCGGGAAGAGGTGGGGAGAGCGGGAAGTGTCCCACTCGGGTACTTCCTCGGGCGAATCGGCCCACCGCACTGGGTACCGCTCTGGCTTCCATTTGAATGTCCCCGTAAATGTCCCTGTATCAGCCATAGATTTACGGGGACATAATACCGCATCCTGCGGGCATCGCAGGAGCCTTGCGGTTGAACCTTGACAAATAGCCCAATCAAACCCTGCTGAGCCAAGCTCAGCAACTGCGAAAAGGAGGAGAAGTGATGACAAACGTTGAGCATGTGTTTTTGGTTGCAGATGCCCTCGGCCTGGGGCGTCGCTTGAACTACCGGCCTGAAGAAGCAGCAAAAATCCTCCGTCTGGGACGGAGGCAAACCTACGAGCACATTCACGCGGGGCGTCTAAAAGCTGTTCGTAACGGCAACCGGCTGCTAGTGCCAGTAACGGCCATTGCCAATTTCATCGAGGACAAAACCCCCGCCGGGGCTGGCGGGGAGCGGTAGGGGGGTGGGCTGTGGGGATTCCCGAGAACATTCTACACGCCCGGCAGACTTTCCTCTCGCACTTCACCGATAGCCAAAGGAGCACTGCCAATAACCTGCTGCTCGAAGCAGTACGCGCCGGGTGCTCCGAGCCACACCAGGTGGTGGGCTACGCCCTCGAAACGGCTCGCCGCCGTTGCCACCTCGAGGCCGCGCAAACCCTGCTGCTGCTTGCCGAACTGGACTTTGAGGCCCTGCTCGCCGGGGCACGCTGGGCGCTGTGGTGGGAAAGTTTGCCCTACGCTGAACGACAACGGCTCAAGGCCGAGCGGTCAGAACCCGTCATAGAGCGCTGGATGGCGGGACAGCCCCCAACCGAGAAACAGCTACGCTACCTCCACAACCTAGGCTACCGTGGCCCGACACCCGCTAATCGGCTCGAGGCTTCCCGGCTGATTGACGAGCTAGTGAAAGGGGTGCGGCATGTCTAACCCCCTTCTACAAGCCGCCCTCGGGTACGCCCGGCTGGGGTATGCGGTGCTGCCCCTGCTGCCCGGTGAGAAGCGCCCACACAGCCGGCTGGCCGCTAACGGGCTGAAGAATGCCACTCACGACCCCGAGGCGCTGCACCGCTGGTGGCAGGCCGCGCCTGGGGCTGGGGTGGGCATCCTGCCCCCGGCTGAGGTGCTGGTGCTCGACTTCGACGACCCCCAGGCCTGGGACGCCCTGCGGGCTGAACACCCCGAGCTAGCCGAGGCCCCCCGGCAGAGAACCCCTCGGGGCGGGGCGCATGTCTTCCTGCGCCTGTCCGAGAGTCTGGTAGGGAGCCTCACCACCACCGCCCGGAAGCTGCCGGGGCTGGACTTGCGCGGAATGGGTAAAGCGTATCTGGCGTGTAGCCCTACTCAGCTACCGAACGGAAGCTACCACTGGGAAGTACCCCTGCTACCCCCGGCTGAACTGCCCCTGCCCCCAGAGGGGCTGCTAGCCCGTTTGCTGCCCGAGCCCCCACCCCCACCGCCTGAGTACCAGCCCGCGAGCTTCCGGGGCTTGAGGGGTGACAGGCTGACCCGCCGGCTGGAAGGGCTCCTGCGCTGGGCCTGTGAGCGGGTAGCGGCTGCTCCTGAAGGGGTGCGGCATAACACACTGCTCAACGCCGCCCGGCTGATAGGCGGCTATGTGCACCTGGGCCTCGACCCTGAGCAGGCCACCCGCGCCCTGGCTGCGGCTGGGGTGCAGGCCGGGCTACCCCACCCCGAGGCTGAGGCCACCGCACGGGACGGGCTGAGGTACGGGCTGAGTGCGCCGCTCGAGTTGCCCGCTGATGGGGGCAGGGCTGGGCACTCCCCCGCACCGGCTGAAGCCCGTGAGGCTTACCAGCAGGCGGTGAAGATTCTCGAGGGGTTGACCGCCGGAACCTGGCCCGAGCCTGAACCGCTGGACACCGCCGCCAAGCTCAAGCCCTGGCCCACCGGTACGCTGCTGCCGCCGGACATCGAGGATTACGCCCTGTCCTTCGCGGATCGGCTGTGTGTTGACCCCGGCCCGGTGCTGATGGCGATGCTCACCGGCCTTACCGCCGTGACCAATGGACGGCTGTGGATTGAACCCGATCGGGATAACCCCACCTGGCGGGAACCTACCGCGCTGTGGCTTGCGGTGGTGATGGGGGTGTCCACGGGAAAGACCCCCATCCTCAAGACCGCGCTACATCCCGTGTGGGAGATCGAGAAGGAACTACGAGAAGAGCACGAGGAAGAGATGGCTGGATACGAGGCCGAGCTTGCCCGCTGGGAGGCTGCCAAGCGCTCGGAGCGCGGCCAAAAACCAAAGCGTCCCATCCCCAAGCGCCTGCTGGCACAGGATGCTACCCGTGAGGCCCTGGCCGACCTGCTGGGGAACAACCCCGGCATTCTCGCCTATCACGACGAGCTCAAGGGATTGTTTGCGGAGTGGAACCGCGAGGACAAAAAGCAAGACCGCGCTTTTTACCTAGCCAGCTACAGCGCCACCCCTACCCCGGTTGACCGGGTGGTACGCGGCTCAATGTTCGTTGAAAAGCCGGTTCTGTCCATGCTCGGGTTTATCCAATACGGCCCCTTTCGGGAACGGGTGCTGGAAGCTCAAAGTGGGGACGGTAACGGAGCGGACGGGCTGCTACAGCGCTTTATCGTGGTTACGGCTCAGGAGCGGCCCTGGCAGGACGACCGCCCGGCTATCACCGAAGAGGTGCGCACCCGCTACCACAACCTGATGAAACGAGTCTGGGACACCTTGCGGGTAGGGGGAGAAAAGACGCTATGCTTCGACCCAGAGGCGCAAGCGCTCTGGTACCAGTGGGAGAACACGACACAACGCGAGATGCGTAACCCCGACCACCCCGAGGCGTGGAAGGCCCTACTGGGGAAGCGCATGGGACTCACCGCCCGGCTCGCGGCTGTGCTCGCCGCTGCGTGGGGGGAGTACGGCCCGGTGAGCGCTACTACCCTCAAACGGGCTATCGCCCTGGTGAGGTGTTTAGAGCCTCACGCCCGGCGTATCTGGCACCGGGCGCTATCCGGCAACGATGAGCCGATAGTCAAACTGGCCCGCAAGCTTCAAGGCGGGATGCTGGAGGTTGCGGGTAAGCAGTTGGAAGTCTTCACCGAGCGGGATATCACCCGCAACCAGGTAGCGGGGATTGCCCTGGTGGGGGAGGCCCGCCGGGCGCTAGCCGCCCTGGTAGAGGCTGGCTGGCTAATCCAAGACGGCAAGGCCTACCGAATCAACCCACGGGTGAAGGAGGTGGGGAGTGTTTGACCTCGAGGACTTGCTAGCGGATTTGAGCAAACACAACACCCCCCCTACCCGCAAACCCGCAAACCCTCAAGAAACCGCGTCCAGGACGATAGAAGAGGTTGCGGGTAGTGAACCCGCAACCCACCCGCAAGCACCCGCAACCCACCCGCAAACGCCCGCAACCTCTACCCCCCTTGCGGGTGACTTGCGGGTTATGCGGGTTGATGCGGGTAACCTACCCGCACACGATAACGCCGTACAGGACGAGGAAAAACCCAACCTTGCGGGTTTGCGGGTTGGGGGAGTATTTGCTCAGCAACAACCAACCCGCGACCCCGACCCCTCGGGGTGTCCCACCCACTGGCAACGGGTACCAGAGTTGCCCCCTCGAGGCTCGAGGGTGGTTATGGCGGACGGTTCGGGGTTCGGGAACCTGTACCGCTTCAAGGTTGCCGGGGTGTGGTACTTGCTAAAGTTCCTCCCCCCCTTCGATGGCACGGTGTCTGTGACCGACCAGCGGGGCAGGGTGCGGGTGCTGGCTTCCCTCGAGGAGGCTGCAAGCTGGCTGGCTTGGGTGGCACAGGCGGAAGAAGAGGTGGTGGTGATATGACCCGCTACCCCCACCTACCCCGCGCTGTACTACGACTGCTCGAGGCTGGCCCCTGGGAAGGAACCCCCACCTCGCTATACTCCGACCTCGAGGCCCACCGGGTAGAGCCCTGGCCCGCTAACCCGGTGAGCCTGAGCCTGTGGCTCAAGCACCACGCCCTAGAGCACGGCATCCAGGTGGACTTCCACCACACCGGGGAGCGCCGGGTATTGCGGCTGGCACGAGGAGCTAACGGGTTGGGGGGTGGGGGTGTTTTGCAACATTGCGCGACGATTTCGGAACATAACGAGACGGAATCGACGCATAGCGGCGTGTTTTGGAGCTTCCCCACCTGGGGGGCCCGGCTCGAGGCGGTAGGCCACCCCTTGCTAGTTGTGGAGGTGGACGGGGAGGTGGTCGCCCGGCTGGTGCGCCCTGGCCGGGCCGACCTCGAGGCCCACGCCCGCTTCCCCGGCATGCCGCGCCTCACCCTCGAGCGCAAGTTGGCCGAGGCCCTGGACAAGCTGGCCCGGCTCTACCCCCACCCCCGGCGGTCGGTGGAGGTGTGCGGCCAGTGGCCCGGCAACCCGCCACGGCTGGAGCGGGTTGCCGTGGCCCACCGCCCGGCTCGAGCACCCCCTAGACCCGCTGTAAGCCCTTTTACGGCCCTTCGACCCTAAGCCCTCTAGCACATACCAACGGAGAAACGATTATGGCAAACCTTACCCAACTTACCCTAGCCAAAGCCCTTGATGAGGTGTTGCAAAAGCTGCCCTCGAGCTCCAACAAGCCCGCCCTCGAGAAAGCCGCTCGGGCTATCTTCGCCCTGCTCGGGGATTACCCCCGCCGTGCTCACCTGGTGGACATCAACGAGACCCTTTCCCCTTTGGGGAAGTCCCAAGCTCTCGAGGCCCTACGGCAAAGCTTCAGGAAGCTGATCAGCGAGGGGGTGGACACCTACCGAGTGGCCCGCAACACCTACATCACCGCGCTTGAGGCGGCTGTCAAAACCAACCCACCCTCTGAGACCGCCCAACTTCTGGGAGCTACGAACTTCACCGCGCTGTGGAACAACCCGCCCAAGGGCGAGATGGGAAGGCGCTTCGAGGCCCTGGTCAAGCACGCCCTCGAGCACGCCGACCGACCCTTGATGTTCCACCTGGCCGGGCCAACCGTAAAGGCCCTGATGAGCCTTGGAGACGAAGCCGACAAGATGTTCTACGCTGAGGCCCTGTACCGCTTGCGCCGGGGCCTGGCTGGGCCAGAGAAAGCCGCCGCTGTAGATGCGCTCGAGGCGGCTGAGGAATACCTGCCTCAGCTTGATGAGACCGTAGCCACTGCGCTGCACTTCGGGGCTCAAGACTTCAAGATCCCTGTTCCCGACCTCAAGCGGCTGCGGGTGGGGGTGGGGGGGTAGACCCCCACCCGGAGGTAGAAAGTGCCCTATCCTTCGAAGAAAACCAACGACCTGGCTCGAGCCGCAAGCGCCCTACGCAAGGCGCTGAAGTGTGCCGCTGAACTGCTCGAGGACTCCGACCCCGCTACCCGGCTCAGGGCGGTGCATGGCGTAGCCACCGCCGCCGGGACGCTGGCAAAACTAGCGGAGATGTCCGACCTCGAGGCCCGCCTAGCCGCACTCGAGCAAGCCTTAGGGGAAGCCCGTGAACCCAGGGTTAGGAAGGTTTTACCCCTATGAATACCCGCATTCGGAAGCTTGAACAGGCCATCCGCGATATCGCCCGCAGGAATATGGCTGGCGGTTCGCTGTTTGTGGGGCGAGATTCCGCCCTAAACCTGCGCTGGGTAGCTGAAAGGCAAGAGGACGCGCCGAATCATGAACTGCTCGAGGCCCTGGCAAGGGGGCTGCCCTTTTGCGTCTTCGTCATGCCCTGGCCCCCCGGTGAGCCTTCAGAGAAGATGCGGCTGGTGACCGAACTTCACCCCCGCGCTCGAGATGCTCTGCAAAGTTTCCTATTCGAGAAAGGTGGTGCGGTGGGGTTCTGCGAACTCGACCCGCTAAAAACCAATTAGCGGCCTGGGAAAACTCACCGGGCCGCTGGCGGAGGCAATTTGGTGCTGCTGAAGCCCTAGCAAAGCTCGAGCCCTCGGTGATGATCCGGGGCTCTGTGTTTGGACTTGAGGCTACCGGATACCCACAACCGCCGCGATTAGGGGCTTCAACGGGCTGGGTCATGGTCTCTCCTTGTCTGCGGCTGGCCTGTGACCTACCGCACCCCCATAGTAATCAACTGGTGGTTGAATATAGGTGCAAACGTCACGAAGCTGAATGATGGGGAGGTGACGAAAGTGCAATGGCGGCTTGAGCGAGTGCTGAGCGAACACCGGATAAGCGCTTATCGGCTGGCTAGGGAGTCGGGCTTGACCCCCCAGGCCATACACAAGATCGTTCACAACCAGGTTCGCGGGCTGGACTTTGATACCCTCGAGCGCATCCTTGAGGCCCTAGAACGGCTCGCGGGTAAACGGCTCGAGGTGGGTGACGTGCTGGAGGTGGTGCGGGATGGGTAGGAAGAAAAGCCGCCAGGGAAACGGCTCAGGAACGGTCAGCAAAAGGAAGGATGGCCGTTGGGAAGCCAAGCTTTCTTTTCGTGAGAGTGGGGGCAAACTTCGTCGCCTCACCGTGTATGGCAAGACCGCCGCTGAGGCTCGCGCCAAGCTTGTTGAGCTACAAGACCGCTTCAACAAGGGCATACTTGCCGAACCCTCGAGTGTCACCGTGAGGGAGTTCGCCCAAGGCTGGCTAGAGCGGGAGACCCAGGGCAAGGCGGCTAACACTAAGCGGCTCTACAGGCAGGAACTCGAGCACGCCCTAGGCATCCTCGGTGACATGAAGCTCCAAGCCGTGAAGCCCTCCCACGTCCGGGCGATGGTTGACCGCATGCAAAGCGAGGGGTGGACGCCAAGGCCCACCAAGCGCAACCCCGACCCCACCCCCAGACCCTACAGCGCCCGCACCATCAAGAAGGCCCTCGAGCGGTTGCGCGGCCTGTTCCAGGATGCCCTACGGCTCGAGGTGATTCACCGTAACCCCGTCGAGGCGGTGCGGTTCAAAGCTCCCCCCGCTGAGCCGGTAGGCCGGAGTCTCGAGCCCTCCGAGGCCCTGGCCCTCTTCGAGGCCGCCGACCGTCACCGGGCTGGGCTGGTGGTGCAACTGCTGCTGCTCACCGGCCTGCGTCGAGGAGAGGCCCTAGCCCTGCGCTGGCGGGATATTGACCTCGAGGCCAACCCTCCCTATCTGCGGGTGGTGGGTAACTGGACGCGGGCTGAGAAGGATCACATGAGCCGCCTGAAGACCCCCAGGGCCAAGCGCACCGTACCCCTGGCCCCCGAACTTGCTGAGCGGCTGCGTAGGCGTAAGGAAAGCCTTTTGAGCGACTATCCGGCTCAGGCCGTAGAGGGGTGGTTCGTCTTCGCCCTGCCCGGTGCGGATCACCCCTACACCCCCACCTACACCGCCAACGTGCTCGAGGCCCTGTGCCGTGAGGCGGGCATCCCGCGCATCCGCACCCACGACCTCCGGCACAGCTACGGCTCTCTCCTGCTGGCTCGAGGGGAGAAGCTTGAGCGGGTGTCCGAGTTGATGGGCCATGCTAACCCGGTGATCACCCTCAGCGTTTACCGCCACCTCATCTCTGACGAGCGCAACACCCCACCCCTGAGCCTGAGCGACTTCATTACCGGCTCTCGAGCCCAGGCCTGAACTCCTACTGTCGTCAAACTGTCGTCAAATTGCCCTGAAACGAGCAAACCGGGCTCACTATAGAGCCCGGTAGTTTTGCGTCTGCTGGCGGAGTGGGAGGGATTCGAACCCTCGATAGAGCGAACGCCCTATACACGCTCTCCAGGCGTGCCCCTTCAACCACTCGGGCACCACTCCAATTTTGGCCCGCTCATGCAGGCAAGGTTGAGTGTACAGGGCAGCTAATAGAGCGTCAAGCTGGGTGGCGTATACTCAAAGGCGTGCGCTTACTCGCTGTCTTTCCTCATCCCGACGACGAAATAGGAGTTTCCGGTACTTTGGCCAAGCATGTGCTGCGGGGCGACGCCGCCAAAATTCTCTGGCTCACCAGGGGTGAACTGGCCAGCCAGTTTGGCGAGATGCCCCCGGACGAAGTGGCCCGCATTCGCGAAGAGCACGGGCACACCGTGGCCCAGATGATTGGCGCCGAGGCGCAGTTCCTGGACTTCGCCGACTCGAGCCTCACCGGTGGGCGCGACGAAGCCCTGGCCATCGCCCGGGTGGTGGCGGCCTGGAAGCCGGATGTGGTGATCACCTGGAACCCCCAGGATGTCCACCCCGATCACCGGGCTTCCTACTGGGCCACGCTCTCGGCGCTCAAGTTCTGCCGGATTCCCAAGCTGGTAGGGGAGGCCCACCGCCAGCCGGTGCGGCTCCTGCACTACCACCGCAGCGATATTCCCCGTCCGGCGGTGTATGTGGATGTGGGCGAGGAAGGGCAGGCGGTGGCCGAGAAGGTTTTCAGCTTTTACCGCGATTTTTATAAGTGGGAGTACAGCCTCGAGGCCTTCAGGGCGAATCGCTCGAGGCTGGGGGCTGAGGCAGGCGTGAAGTTTGCGGAGCGGTTTCAGTCCGAGAGCCCCCTGGCGCATCCTTATCTTGGTTGAGATCTACATCCTCAAAGCTGCCGTGGGGGCTGGTGAAGGTGTAGGCCACAAAGGCCCCAATAAGCGTAAGCGGCAGCAGGCTGTACCCGCCAATCTCCCCTGCCAGCACCACCGCTGCAAAGGGAGCTCGAGCGATGCCGGCCAGCAGCGCGGCCATACCCACCAGGGCCGCGGTCTCGGGTGCGGGTGCAATGGAGGGAAAAACCTGGCCCAGAAGCTGCGCTAAAATCAGCCCGCTCAGGCCGCCCAGGGTCAGGGCCGGGGTGAGCTGGCCGCCGTAGGCGCGCACGCTACCACCCAGAATTAGCAGGGCCAACTGCACCAGGAAGAGCCCGCCCAGGAAGGGTAGGGTCAGGATGGGGGAGGTGCCAAGCTGCACCCAGGGCAGCCCATTGCCGATGGCTTCAGGCATCAGCAGCAAGACCCCGGCCAGCACCAGGCCAAATAGCGCGTGCCGAAACCCAAAGGTCAGCCGGCGCAACCATCGCTGTAAGAACCGCTCGGTCTCGAGCCAGAGCGTACCTACCCCGGCGCACACCAGCCCGATGACCAGGCCAAAGAAAAGCTGCGGCCATTCCAGCGGCCCTGGGGGTAGCTCGAGCAGCGGCCCGTACCCGTGAAAAAGGCCATAAACGGTAAAGCCGGCCAGGGCCCCAATCAGGGCGGGGGCCAGTGCACCGACCTCGAGGGCCAGCCCCCGGTAGACGATCTCACTGGCTAAAAGCGCCCCGGCCATGGGTGCGTGAAAGGCCGAGGCAAAGCCGGCGGCCATCCCGGCAAACGGCAGAAACCGGCTCGACTCCCCCAGGGGGATGCGCCGCCCCAGGGCGCTTCCTACCCACAGGCCCAGGGCGGCCATGGGCCCCTCGCGGCCCAGCGGCGAACCCGCCCCAAGCTGCACCAGGGAGCCGATGATGCCGCGAAAATACTGGCTGGCCCGCACCGGCTGGCCCGCGCGGTATGCGGCCAGGAGCCAGCCCAGGCCCCGGCCCGAGCCCAGGTAGCTCGAGGCCGCGAAGAGGAGCGGCAACAGCAGGGCCAGCCACCAGTAGCTGGGCCCGCGAAAAACCTGTGACAACCCGCCCTCGCCGGGCAGGCCGGGCGGCAGGTAGCCCAGGGTTTCGCCCATCAAGTATCTCTCGAAGAGCTTTAGCAGGGGCACGAACCCAGCGGCGAATACACCGGTGAGTGCTCCGACGAAGGCGCTGTATAGGATGAGCGAACCAATCTGCATAGTGCACTGCGCGTTGGGCGGTATGGCCGGGGGGCCACTACCAGGATTGTACCTGTGAAACGGGTGTTCCGCGGGTGATGCGGGGCGGCTCGAGCCCCAGCACCCGGTAGCCGTTGCGGGTGGCGGCCCGCACCAGCACCCTGGGGTCTACCCGGTTCCACAGGAAAAGGGCCTCGTTGCGCACGTCCAGATCGGGGCTGCTGGCGCGCGAGTCGGTGCCCAGGGCGGGCTCGAGGCGGTGCTTCAGGTACAGTTCCCAGGGCATCTGGCCGCACGCCAGCCCCTGGTTGCTGCGCGGACAGGCGACGATGCGGGTGCCCGACTGGGCCAGCATCTGCACCTCTTCCTCGTCCACCTGCACGCCGTGCACAATCGTCAAGTGCGGGCCCAGCACCCCCAGTTCGGCCAGGTAGCGCACAGGGGTCAGGCCGGGAACCTCCTGGTAGGCCGGAAAGCCATACCGCAAAGGGATTTCCTGTAGCGCCCCACCGCCCTGCGTCATCAAAACCGTTTCCTCGGGGCTCTCGGCCACGTGCATCTGCATGGGAAAGCCCTCGAGCCTGGCGATCTCGACCAGCTTCTTGAGCAGCCTGGCGCTCACGTTGTAGGGCGTGTGGGGTGAGATGCCCACCCGTACGAGGCTGTTTCGCTCGCGCCAGCTCGACAACTGGGCGGCTAGCTTGCTCGCCAGCGGGTCGGCCTGATCGGGGTTGCGGTTGATCACCTCCAGATACACCACC
Source organism: Meiothermus sp. (assembly GCA_026004095.1). Classification (GTDB taxonomy): domain Bacteria; phylum Deinococcota; class Deinococci; order Deinococcales; family Thermaceae; genus Meiothermus. The sequence continues at coordinate 133,428 of BPIL01000006.1, read as the reverse complement.
CCCGGTAGGGGGCTATGCGTCACCAGCCACTCCACAACCTCCGGCTTGTAGGCGATATCCCCAAAGCCACCCACCCCCAGCGTCCGAAGCTCATTCAGGCCCCGTGCAGCCGCCTCCACGGTGCGCCAGGGGCCATGTTCAATCACGTGCTGGATGAAGTTGGGGTAGGCCCCGCGAAAGTAGGGAACCGTGGATAAGTCCAGGTGGGTGTGGGCATTGACCACCGGGGGTGTGAGGGCTTTGCCTTTGTGCACGAGCGGCGCGCCCGGGTGGCTTTGCTGCAACTCGGACAGGGGGCCCACAGCGGTCACGTGGCCGCCCACCACCACCAGGCCCCCCTCGAGCATGGGGGTGCCAAAACCCACATACACCACATCGGCTGTCCAGATTTGCGGTTCGAGGGTCAGGGTTGCCTCCCAATAAAGCGCCCGGCGGGCTTTTGTGGGGTCTTTCCGTCGAGTTGGGTCATTGGCCCTCCACCCGTTCCAGCAGGTAGCGGTTGGGGCTGCGTACAAAGTCTACGGCGCGGTAGCCCTGGGCCAAGTAATGCCCGAAAACCTCGCGGCTGTGCATCCGCCAGGCCTGGGCCAGCGCGGGGTCGGTCTGCAGAATCTGGCCCCAGTCTTCGGGGATCTGCACCAGGATTCGTGGGTCGCTCAGGCCCAGGTAGGCCTCCACGGGCACCTGCTGCTCGAGACGGTTGGCGAGAGGAAGGCCCGCCACCTCCGGGGTGGGCGCGGGGGCATAGATCCGCTGAAACACCCTGGGGGCGCGCAACTCCCACACCGCATAGGCCCGGTCGGAGGGGGCCCCGGCGTTGATGCCGCCCATGGGGCCATAGCAGTTGGGGATGTAGCGGTGGAAGGTGGCCCCCAGTTTGCGCAGGTTGAAATGGGCGTTGAGCCCCCGCAGCGGGTCGAAGGTCCAGACCACCCGCTCGTAGCCCTTGCTGAGGGCCCAGTCGCGCTGGTAGCGCTTTAGCAGCAGCCCAATCTGGCTGCCCTGGAACTCCGGCAACACCCCGGCCATGTGCGAGTGGTGGTCGGTGGGGCGGTCGGTGGGAAAGCCGAAGATAAAGCCCACCAGCCGCTCGGGGGCGCCGGGCTCCTGGAGATAGGCCCCCGCCAGCAAGGCCCCCTCGTGCACCAGGGCCATCAGGGTGCCGCTGCGGATGGTGTCGTTGGGGTCGTTCCAGATGGCCTGCTCGAGCCGGGGAATCTGCATGATTTCCTCGGGTTCGTGCAGTTCACGAATCACCACTTGCATAGGTGCACTCAGATGCTTTTGCCGATATAGACCGACTTCTCGGTGAGGCTTTGAATCAGGTCGCGCTTGAGGGTCACACCCAGGCCGGGCCCCTGCGGTACGGGCATCAGGCCGCCGGTGGCCTCGAGCGGCTCTTCGATGATGTCCTCCTGCCAGTAGCGGCTGGCGCTGCTGGTGTCGCCGGGCTTGATGAACATGGGCAGGGTGGCTACGTGGATGTTGGCGGCCCGGCCAATGCCGGCCTCCAGCATCCCGCCCATCCAGACCGGCAGGCCGTAGCTCTGGGTGATGTCGTGGATTTTGCGGCTGGCCAGAATGCCCCCCACCCGCCCCGGCTTGAGGTTGATCACCCGCCCGGCCCCGATCTCCAGGGCTTTGCGGGCGTCCTCGGGCGAGGTGATGGACTCGTCCAGGCAGATGGAGGTGGAGATGGCCGCCTGTAGCTTGGCGTGGTCGAGGATATCGTCGAAGGCCAGGGGCTGTTCGATGTAGTCGAGCCGGGCGGCGTCCAGGGCCTTGAAGATGGCGATGTCGTTGAGGCTGTAGGCCGAGTTGGCGTCCACGGTGAGGTTGGCCTCGGGGTAGGCCTCGCGCACCGCCAGGGCCAGTTTGACGTCCCAGCCGGGTTTGATTTTGAGCTTGATGCGCTTGTAGCCATCGGCCAGCCCCTTGCCCACCTTCTCGAGGGTGGCCTCGAGGCTCGGCTCGATGCCCAGGCTGATGCCCACCGGAATCTCGGTGCGCACCCCGCCCAGCACCTTCCAGAGCGGCTGCCCCAGGCTTTTGCACCACAGATCCCAGAAGGCCATCTCGAGGGCGGCCTTGGTCATCTTGTTGCCCCTGAAGCCGGCAATCTCGCCCCAGAGCTGCTCGGGGTTGGCAAAGTCTTTGCCCAGCACCTTGGGGATCAAAAGCTCCTGCAAAAGCGCCCAGGCCCCCGGGATGGTCTCCTCCCGGTAGTGGGGGGTGTACTCCATCACGGTCTCGGCGTAGCCCTCGAGGCCCTCGCCATACAGGGTGAGCACGATGATATGGCGCTGGGTCTGCACCCCAAAGGAGGTCTCGAAGCGAAACTTGAGCGGTAGGGAGATGAGGCGGAGTTCAGCGGCTTCGATTTTCATGTCCGTATGCTAACGCCCGGGAGCCTAAAAGCCCAGAGCGGTGGCGGTGGCCTCCACGCCATGCTGCGATGGGGTAGTCTTTAAGCCATGTCGCCCGAAGAGTTCAGACGCCTGGGGTATCAGCTAATCGATTTCATCGCTGAATACCGTGCGAGCCTCGAGGCTTTGCCGGTGATGTCGCAGGCTTCGCCCGGAAGTATCAAAGCCCTGTTCCCAGCCTCGCCGCCCGCGCAGGCTGTGGGGCTGGCGGGGGTGCAGGAAAAGCTCCGGGCTTTATTCCCGGGCCTGACCCACTGGCAAAGCCCCAATTTCTATGCCTGGTTTCCCTCCAACGCCCCGCTCTCTTCGGTGCTGGCCGATCTGGTGGCAACCGGACTGGGGCAGACCGGCATCACCTGGCAGGCCAGCCCGGCCCTGACCGAAGTAGAGGAGGTTATGACCGACTGGTTGCGCCAGATGTTCGGCCTGCCGGATTATTTTCAGGGGGTCATTCAGGATACTGCCTCGACCGGCACCCTGGTGGCGCTGCTAACCGCCCGGGAGTGGGCGACCGACCAGTCCCAGGATCGGGGTGGGCTGCAAGCCGAGGCCCGGCCTCTTACCGTGTACGTCTCCGACCAGGCCCACAGCTCGGTGCCCAAGGCGGCTTTGCTGGCTGGTTTTGGGCGCGAGAATCTGCGCCTGATCGAGACCGATCAGGATCACGCCATGCGCGCAGACCTGCTCGAGGCCGCCATAAGGCGCGATCTGGCCGAGGGACGCAAGCCCTGTGCGGTGGTGGCAGCGGTGGGTACCACCAACACCACCGCCATTGACCCGGTGCGCACCATTGCCGGGCTGTGCCAGAAGTACGGCCTCTGGCTGCACGTGGATGCGGCCATGGCTGGTGCGGCCATGATTTTGCCGGAATGCCGGGGCCTGTGGGACGGCATTGAGCACGCCAATTCCATCGTCGTCAACCCCCACAAGTGGCTGGGAGTGGCTTTTGACTGCTCGCTTTACTATGTGCGTTCGCCCGAGCACCTGATCCGGGCCATGTCCACCAACCCCTCCTACCTCCATTCGGCGGCAGATGGTCAGGTCAAGAACTACAAAGACTGGGGAATCCCGCTGGGGCGGCGCTTCCGGGCCCTCAAGATCTGGTTTGCTCTGCTCGACCAGGGCGTGGAGGGGCTACAGGCCCGTCTCCGGCGCGATATTGCCAATGCCCGCTGGCTCGAGGCCCAGGTTCGCCAGACCCCTGGCTGGGAGCTGCTGGCACCGGTACCGCTGCAGACCCTATGCCTGCGTTACAACCCCACCGGTCTGGGCCCGGCGCAGGTGGATCGACACACCCAGGACTGGGTGGCCCGTATCAACCGTTCGGGCCGGGCTTTCCTCACCCCAGCCCTGCTCAAAGGGCGCTGGATGGTGCGGGTTTCGATTGGGGCTGAGTCCACCGAGCGGCACCATGTGGAGTCGCTGTGGGCCCTGATGCAGCAGGAGGCCCAGAAGGTGCAAATTGAAGGCTGAATCCTTCGAGCCCCTCCCCACCGCAGACGGCTCACCCACCCTGGTACATCCAGCGTTTGGTGAGGCGTACAGCTCGCGCCATGGGGCCTGGATGCAGGCCAACGAGCTGTACCTCAAGCTGACCCAGACCCACCAGCACCCATCGCCGAGGGTGCTCGAGGTGGGTTTTGGGCTTGGGGTTAATTTTCGGGCGACGCTGGAGAGCTGCCTGCAACGTGGGGTGTACCTGGAGTACCTGGGTTTCGAGGCTTTTCCGGTCTCGAGGGAGGTGCTGGCCTCGGTGGAGATGCCGCTTTCGGCCCCGGCGCGGAGGGTATGGAGCGATCTCCTCGAGGGCTGGCCGGCGGAGCCCCACAGGCCTTTTGTCCTGGAGGGGGCCTGGGGGCGGCTCGAGGTGCGATTTGAGGACGTGACACAGGCCCTTTTGCCCGGCGGCTGGGCCACAGCAGTCTACCTCGACCCCTTCAGCCCCAAGGTCAACCCCGAGCCCTGGCAGCCCGGTGTTCTGAGCAAGCTATTTGCGGCCGCTCGAGGGGGTGCGCGGCTGGCCACCTACTCGGTAGCGGGGGAGTTTCGCCGCGCGCTGGCCGCGGCCGGTTTTGTGGTGAGCAAGGTGCCAGGCATCGGAAAAAAGGCCTGGTCGGTGGCGGAACGCCCCGAAGCCTAACCCTTGGCTGGCTGTGCCTCGGTGGGTCTGGGGTCTTCAGCCTCTTCAACCAGGTTGATGCCCAGAGCCCGCTCGGCCAGGCGTTCCCCGGCCTCGGCAAAGGGCCTGGAGATGAGGGTGGCCCCGGCTTCTTGCAGGAGTGGATCTTCTTCGCGGTGATAGCTGGTTGCGGCGATGACCCCCGAAAAGCCCCGCTGCTTGAGCCCCTGGGCGGCCCGCAGCTTGGCCTCGAGGTCGGGTAGGGTCAGCAGCACCCCGCGCAATCCGTCCAGATCGATCCGTTCCCATAGCTCGGGGTCTTCGGCGTCGCCGTAGCGCACCTGGCGCTTTTTGGCCCGGTGGAACTCGAGCTTGCTCTCGTCGGCATCCAGCCCCAGCACCCGGTAGCCCTGCCCGGCCAGCATCTTGTAAGCCGCCCCACCCGTGCGGCCCATGCCCACCACCAGCCACTCGGCCCCGCCCAGGCTGGTGGGCTCGTCGTCGGCGTGTAAACCTTTGCGCTCGAAGCGCAGCAAGAACCGCTCGTAGCGCTGAAACAGGGTGTGCACCGAACGGTTGAGTGGGGCCGCCAGGGCCAGCGAGGCCGCCACCACCAGGCCCACCAACTGGCCCCAGGACTCCGGCAACAGCCCCCCTTCCACAGCGGCCATGCTGGTGATCAGGGCAAACTCGCTGTAGCTACCCAGGGATATGCTGGTCACAAAAGCGGTGCGGGCCCGTAGGCCGAAGAGGACAAACAGCACAAAAAAGAGGGCGGCTTTGAGGGGGAGCAGGAGTATAAACGCCAGCGCCACGGGGAGCGCCGAGGGGGAGGGCAGACCCATCAGCCCAATTTGCAGGAAAAAAGCCACCAGGAAGGCCTCTTTCAGGCCCCACAGGGTGCGCGACAACTCCGAGGTTTGCGGATGCCCGGCCAGGGCCGCGCCTATCAGCAAAGCGCCCAGTTCGGGTGATACCCCCAGGTGCTGCGCCAGGCTGGCCCCCCCCAGGGCCAGGCCCAGGCCGTAGAGCAGCAGGAGCTCATCGTGGCCGCTTTTTTCCAGAATCCAGCCCACCAAAGGTCGCAGCAAGGGCAGGGCCAGCAGCAGCAGCGCCCAGGGCGTGGGGTTCTTGACCCCCGCGTAGGCCAGCAGGCCAACCGCGACCAGGTCTTGCAAGACCAGAATCCCAACCGCCACCCGCCCGTGAAAGGTGGAAAGCTCCCGGCGGTCGTCGAGCAGCTTTACGGCCAGCACCGTACTGGAGAAGGCCAGTCCAATCCCCAAAAAAAGCGCGGCGTTGGGGCTTATTCCCAGGGCCAGGCCAATCAGACCTAAGAGCAGGCCAAAAAGCACCAGATGAAGGCCCCCCACGCCCAGTACCTCCAGGCGCACCAGACTGGCAAAACGCAGTTTCAACCCGACCGTGAACAGCAGTAGCAATACGCCCACGTCGGCAATCTGTTCCAGTAGGGGGCTGTTTTGGTAGCCCAGGCCCCACAGCGTGAAGCCTGCCCCAAGGTAGCCCACCAGCGGTGGCAGTCCAAGACGGCTCGCCAGCAAGCCCAGCCCATAGGCGGCTCCAACCCATGCCAGCTCCATGCCTCAATAATAGGCGACGATTCCGGCTGCTCATGCAGGCCCGAGTCGTTTTTTGGCTCAGCGCTGGGGCTTCTTTGTGGCGAAGACCCCGAAAGGGGGCCGGCCCAGCCGCCGCGCAAGCCGGGGCATGAGGATCAGGTCTTTGTTGTGGAGCCAGAGTGCATCCAGCAAGGCTTGGGCCAGGGGGCCGGAATTGGCGTAGCGCCGGAGCGGTACACGGATGGCCTGGCCTTCGGCCCCTATGAGCACCAATTGCATACCCCCGCCCAGGATGTCGCGCAGGCCATCCACCGCTTCGATGCGCGGTAGTGGATGCTCTTCCCAGCGGCCAAAGCTCCGGATGCGCAGGTGGGTGGGGGTGACCTCGAGCCCGCTCAACCAACCCTCGTCAATCCCTAGCAGCACCATGTAGACCCCCAGCAGCCCAAACAAAATCACCGACCAGCGTGGCTCCACCCCCTGGAACCAGGCCGCCAGGCACAAGGCCGTCAGCGCCAGGCCCATCACCATCAGCCCCAGCGCCACCAGGTAGGTTTGCACGCTGCGCTTCGAGACGACAGCAGGCGCTTCCATGGCGGCAAGTTTATGTGGGTCGGGCCTCCGCTACAAGGTGCCGGGCTGGCTCGAGGGCTACTTCCCTACGCAAAAGTTGCGGAAGACCCGGTCAATCACCTCTTCCGAGACATCTTTACCCAGTATTTCGGCCAGGGCCTCCAGGGCCTGCTCAATGGAGAGGGCGGCCAGATCCTCGGGGGCCTGCCGGGCTTCCTGGAGGTGGGCCTGAGCGCGGCGCAGGGCCTCCACGTGGCGCTCGTTGCTGATCCAAAGCTCCCCCTCGGGGGCTTCGCCCAGGAGCCGGTGGTGAATCTGCTGGCGCAGCTCCTGCAGGCCCAGACCGGTCTGGCTCGAGACCCTCAGGTAGGCCGCGTCGCTCCAGGCCGGGGCCAGGTCGGCTTTGGTGGCAACCTTCAGGGTGCGCTCCCAGGGGAGCGGGGGCGGGGTGGGGTGGGGCTGGCTCTGGTCGGCCAGGTAGAGCACCAGGTCGGCCTCCTGGGCAATGGCCAGGGCCCGTTCCACCCCGCTTTTCTCGATTACGTCGTCGGTTTCCCGCACCCCGGCGGTGTCCACCGCCACGATGGGCACCCCGGCGATCTCCAGGGGGGCCTCGAGGTAGTCGCGGGTGGTGCCGGGGATGGGGGTGACGATGGCCCGCTCGTAGCCCAGCAGGGCGTTGAGCAGGCTGGACTTGCCCGCGTTGGGCGCACCCACCAGGGCGATGCGGGCCCCTTTCTGGGCGATGCGCCCGGCGGGGGCGGTGGCCAGCAGGTGGGTTATCTCCTGCAAAACCGGCTCGAGACCGGCCTGAATCTGGGCCGGCTCCACCCCTTCCTCGGGGTAGTCGAGCCAGGCCTGAATATGGGCCAGCAGGTCGAAAAGCTGCTCCGAAAGCCGGCTTATTTTTTGTGATAAACCTGCGCTCAAGCCGCGCAGGGCCTGCCGCCGGGCCGCGTCCGACTCGGCCTCGATCAGGCTCAGCACCGACTCGGCCTGGGCCAGATCCATCTTTCCGTTCAGGTACGCGCGCAGCGTGAACTCGCCGGGCTGGGCGGGGCGGGCCCCCTGCTCGAGCAAAACCTGCAACACCCTGCGCAGCACCGCCGGCGAGCCGTGGGTGTGCAGCTCGGCGCTGTCCTGGCCGGTGTAGGAGTGAGGCCTGCGAAACACCAGCAAGAGCCCCTCGTCCAGCACTTCCTGGGTGTTTGGGTCGCAGATTTTCCCGTAGGTAAAGCGCCCACCCGGCAGTTGGCAGGGGTTTTTTCCCTTCCAGAGCCTCGAGACCAGCTCTAGCGCACCGTTGCCCGAGACCCGCACAATCCCCACCGCGCCTTTACCGGGCGGGGTGGCGATGGCCGCAATTACATCGTTGAGCGAAGGCAGACCCACGGGCATTTAGTTTATGCAGGGCGGGGCCGGGTCAATGGGGGCTGGGGCAGTTTTTCTGGGACAGCGAAAGCCCCGGTCAGTTGGGTTCTCCGGTACGGTAGCGCGTGCTGAGGGCCTCCGCCAGCCACAGCGCGCTTTGTTTGTGCAAAAACTGGTTGCCGTTGCCGCACTTGGGTGACAGGATGCAGCGCGGACAGCCCGCTTCGCAAGGGCAGCGCTGAAGCAGGTCGCGGGCCGCGGCCACCCACCGGGGAAACTGCCGCGCGGCCGCTCGAGCATACCCCACGCCGCCGGGGTAGCCGTCGTAGATGAAGATGGTGGGGCCGCTGCCCGAGGGCAGGGGCCGGGGGTAAAAGGGGTACGAGACCCCCCCGATGTCCTGCCGTTCGGCCAGCACGAAGAGGGGCAGAAGGCCGATCAGGGTGTGCTCGAGGGCGTGGATGGCCGAGGGCACCAGGGCCTCGGTCAGGAAGCCACGCTCGGGCCAGCGCGGCTCCACCGGGTTGCCCGCTTCCACCGTCGGCAACACCGCCAGGCCCAGGCAGGGGTGGAACCAGACGGCTTCGGTCTGGAAGGTGAGTTCCGGCATCAGGAGCGCGACCTCTTCCAGCACCACCTCGCTGACGAAGCGCTTTTTGACGTACCCGGTCACCCGCTCGCGCAGCAGCACCGACCCCACCCAGACCCCCTCGAGCATTTCCTCGCCTTGCAGCACCTCGATCTCGGTCTCGGCCCGGGGCTGGGTGTAGTAGTCCTCAAGGCCCGGCAGCAGCACAATTTCCCGCCGCTCGAGGTCGAGGTTGCGCACCAGATAACCCTCGCCCTGGTGCAGGTAGACCGCGCCCGGATGGGCCTCCCAGTAGGCCTGGCGCTCGTCCAGGGTACCCAAGAGCTTCCCGGTGTTGTCGCGCAGGCTAAAGGTTTTGCCAAAGCCGCGCAGGATTAGGGCCTGGTGGGGGTTGCGCACGGTGGAGAAAAGCCGCCGGTGCTTTTCGATCAGGGGGGGCTGGATGTTGTGCCAGGGCTTGTAAAAGGGGTCGAGGGGCTGGGTGCTGGCTTCCACAGGTAAGGCGATGGGCAGCTCCCGCGCGGCGCAGTGGGCGTGCAGGGGGAAGAGCGTGGGGTTATCGGGGTCGGCGATGGCCGACTCCGGGGCGCCGGTCAGGAGCAGCTCGGGGTGTTGCTCGAAGTAGGCATCCATGGGGTCTTCGCGGGGAATCCAGAGCACCAACGCGCGCTGCTGCCCGCGCCCAGCCCGACCGGCCCGCTGCCAGAACGAACTCACCGAGCCCGGATAGCCCAGCAGCACCACCACCTCCAATCCCCCGATATCCACCCCCAGCTCGAGGGCGCTGGTGCTCACCAGCACCCGAACCGTGCCTTCCTGCAGGGCCTGTTCCAGCTTTCGACGATCCGCTGCGGTATAGCCGGCCCGGTAGGGGCGCACCCGATCGTCGGCGGCGTAGCGGGCGACCAGCTCAGCGGTGCGGCGGGCGTTGGTGAAGATCAGGGTGCGCAGCCCCTGCTCGGCGGCGTGGCGGGCCAGCAGGGCGGCCTCGAGGTTGGGGCTGCGGCGGTTTTTGCCCTCTTTATCCAGGGCCTTGGGCACCCAGACCGCAAACTCGCGCTCGGCCCCCCGGGGGCTGGCGGTGATTTGCACGAACTCGAGGCCGGTCAGGCCCTGGGCGTGTTCGGCGGGGTTGGCGATGGTGGCGCTGGCCGCGATGACCTGCGGCCTGGCCCCGTAGTGCCAGGCCAGCCGCAAAAGCCGTTGCAGAATCAGGGCGGTGTGAGAGCCAAACACCCCCCGGTAGGCGTGAAGCTCGTCCAGCACGATGTAGCGTAGCCGGGCAAGAAACGCCGCCCACTCGCCGTGACGCGGGAGCAGGCCAAAGTGCAGCATATCGGGGTTGGTGAGGAGGGCGCGCCCCTGCTCCCGGGCTTTTTTGCGCTGGGGGTCGGGGGTATCGCCGTCGTAGGCATAGATTCGGTCGGCGACCTCGAGCACCCGCCCCATCTGCCGCAACCGTCCCAACTGGTCGTGGGCCAGGGCCTTGGTGGGGTAGAGCAGCAGGGCGGTCTGGCCCTCGAGCACGGCTTTGAGCACCGGGGCCTGAAACACCAGGCTCTTCCCCGAGGCGGTGGAGGTGGCCATCACCAGGTGCTGGCCCTGCTCAATGACGGCAAAAGCCTCGGCCTGAAAGCTAAAGGGTTGCAGCTCGAGCGCGGCCAGTACCCCCGAGAAAACCCCGTTGTAGGCCGCTTTTTGCGGTGGCTCGGCGGGCAGCAACCGCACAAAGGCGAGCTGTCCGGCGTAGCCCTCGAGGTCGCGCAGCCATTCAGCGTAGGAGGTGTAGGGAAGGAGTGCCTTGGGCAACGACATGCTTCAAAGGTGGGTTAGGGGCGGTAGTCGCCGGGCTGGTGCTCCCGCACCCGGGACAAATTGTAAAGCGGAACCAGCATCAAGAGCGCGCCAAAGAAGCCCAGCATGTGGAGGTTGAACCCTTCCACAATCAGCCCGCCCAGGATGGGCAGGCTCATGCCGGCGGCGTTGGACCACAGGTCGAGCATCCCAATGGCCTGGCCGCGCCGGGTGGGGGGTGTCACGTCGGTCAGCATGGTGTTGGCGCTCAGAAAGGCCCCCGACCAGCCCAGCCCCACCAGAAAAGTGCCGGCGGTGATCACCCAGTAGCCCTCACCCAGCCCCACCAGGAGGGCCCCCAGCCCTGCCACCGCCAGCCCCGCCATGATCACCGGCTTGCGGCCCAGCCGGTCGGTCAGGCGGCCTATGGGCCAGGACAGGGCAAACATGCCCATCACGTGCAGGGCTACCGAAAAGGAGATCTGCGAAAGGCTGCAATCCAGGGCCTTGAGGGCCAGGGCCGTCATGGCCATCATCATCACCATCTGCCCCTGCACCGTGACCGCCGTGAGAATGGCCGCCAACCGCACGCGCGCCAGGTCTTTTTGCTCGAGGCCCTCCGAGGCCGAGGCCGCGCCCTGCAAGGCCCAGGCCGGGTAGTACCGGGCGAGCTCGAGGGCCATCTGCTTGGGGTCGGGCTGGATGCCGGCTACCAGCAGGAAGCTTGGCAGAATCAACAGTGGCAGCATTAGCCAGGCCAGGGCAATCTCGTTGATGCCCAGGGCCAGCCCCAGGTGCTCGGCCACCCAGACCAGCAATGGAGAGAGGCCGGCCCCAAACAAAGAGCCCATGGCTACCAGGCTCAGCCCCTCGGCCCGGCGGCTGGGGGGGTACATATCGGCGGCCGCCACCCGCATCTGCTGCACCGCCCCCACCCCGCTGCCAAAAACTAAAGCACCTGCGCAGAACAAGGCAAACGACCCCAGCAGGGTGGCGGTACCGATCAGCAAGGCCCCCACCAGGGCCAGCCACAAACCTAGGTACAGCCCCGCTTTTCTCCCCCGTCGGTCGGTCATGCGCCCAACGTAAAAGGCCGTCATGACCCTGGCCAGTGATAAAAGACTGGTGGCTAAGCCTGCAAATGCGGCATTGCCCAGCAGCATCACCACCTGGATGGCGCCAAAGGTGGGCACTAGCTGGATGCCTGCGCCGTTGATGGCCTGGGTGATGGCCAGCAACCAGGTGTTCTTGCGTACCTGTGCGGGAATGGGGGCCAAGCCGTCACTGGATTGTGCGGAGGAATGAGCGGACACAAAGGCAGTATACGCCCAGCTCCACGAATCCCCCTCGAGGCTGCAACATAGCGGCATCGGTTTAGGAGTGGCCCGGCGGGGTTTCAGGGTGAGGCGGTATCCTCTGCTGGGCACTGTGACCCTGCACACCCCGGACGGGCAGGCCCTGCTAAACTTGAATTCGATGGAAGCGGCTCCTAAAAAACTTTCCCCGGCTTTGCAGCTGGGCATTGTCGGTCTGATTGCCGTTGGTTTGGTTGCCCTGGCGCTGTTTGCGGCTCCCCCCCAGCGGGCGGGCGATCTGCCCCAGGCCCAGCTGGTTCGCCTGGACGGTAGCAGCGCGGTTTTGCGCAGTGGAAAGCCCATTGTGCTCACGGTCTGGGCGACCTGGTGTACCTACTGCCAGCGGCAGCTCCCCGAGTTCGAAGAGATGGCCCGCCAGCGGCCCGATGTGCAATTCGCCTTTGTCAACGATGGTGAGCCGGTGCAGTTGGTGCGCCAGTTCCACGATACCCGGGGCTTTTCCAGCGCGGTGGTCTACCAGGACGCGCTTCGGACGGTTTCCCGGTCGCTCAGGGTGAACGGCTATCCCTCCAACTTTTTCTATGACTCCAGAGGCAGGCTGGTGGGAGAGGTGCGGGGCTATATGAGCCCGGAGCAGCTCCAGGCCGCCCTGGCCCAGCTCAACTGAGCGCGGTGCTGGGGATACCGGTTTTGGGGAGGGAACGCCTAACTCGAGCCTCCCCAACAATTGCCAGCCCCTACCCGGGCTACTGTGGCTGATATGGCGGCTGTGCTCACCAGAAAGCAAGCGTATTTTTCTCCCGAGCTTTTCCATTTTCTGATCGAGCTGCGCTTCAACAACCGGCGCGACTGGTTTCAGGCCAACAAACCCCGCTACGAGGCCCTGGTGCGGCAGCCGTTCTTGCGCTTTATCGCCGATTTTGCCCCGCACCTCGAGAAAATTAGCCCCGATTATGTGGCAGGCCCTCAGAGCCTCTTTCGCATCCAGCGCGATACCCGCTTCAGCGCCAACAAAGCCCCCTACAAGACCCACGCCGCAGCCCAGTTTCGCCACCGTCGGGGGCGGGACGTGCACATGCCGGGCTTTTACATCCACCTCGAGCCCGACAACTGCTTCCTGGGCGGCGGTATCTGGATGCCCGAGCCGGAAAACCTGCGGCGCATCCGGGCCGCCATTGCCCGCCAGGATGATCGCTGGCTGCGGCTGCGCGAGCGGCTCGAGCTGGATGGGGAGGGCAAGCTCACCCGCCCACCCAGGGGCTACCGCCCCGATCATCCCCTCATCGAAGACCTCAAGCAGCGGAGCTTTACGGTTTCGTACCCCCTCGCCGAAGAGGTGGTTACCTCCGACGCACTCCTCCCGGCCGTAGAAAAGGTGTTTCGTGAACTGCTGCCGCTCAACCAGTTTTTGAGCGAAGTCCTGCTGTTGCCAGAAGAGCCATGATGCTGCGGCTGCCCAGGGCCTGCCTCGAGCGAACCCTTGCCCACCTGCGGGCCGCCCTGCCCCACGAAGGGGTGGGCCTCTGGGTGGGCCGGGTGGGGCGGGTGGTGGAGTTCTGGCCGCTCCGCAACGTTCACCCGCGTCCCCGTGAGCGCTACGAGGCCGATCCCCAGGCCCTTATCGAAGCTGTTCGGCGCCTTGAGCAAAGGGGCCTGGAGCTTCTCGCCATCGTACACTCCCACCCCAGCGGCCCGGCGCTGCCCAGTGAAGCGGATCGTGCGCAGGCTTACTGGCGGGTTCCCTACGTAATCTTCGATATGCGAACCGGTGGCTTCCGGGCTTTTTGCCTGCCACAGGCGGAGGAGGTTCCGGTCTGGCTCGAGGGATGAGTCACCGACCAAACCACTTTGTGGATGTGCGCTGGGTCTCATAAGAAATCTTCAAGACTCTTTCCACTAAAATGGAGCCATGCAACTGGCCCAACATCAGCGCCGCCCCCGGTTGGAACTCCAACTGCGACACCATCCGGATAACCTCCACGCCCTCTACCGGGAGTCCCAAGACCACACCGAACGCGCCCGCTGGCACGCTCTCTGGCTGCTGGCCAGGGGTCAGAGCATCCCCGAGGTAGCCAGGAATCTGGGCTATACCGATCGCTGGGTGCGTCAGGTAATCCACCGCTACAATCAGGGCCTGCCCATGAAGAATCTGCGGCACGAGAACAAAGGCCGGGCCCCCCTCGTACCGCCCGAACTCCAGGAGGGCTTCCGCCAGGCCCTCCTCCAGCCCCATCCCAGGGACGGGCTTTGGAGCATTCGCAACGCTGCGGAGTGGCTGGCTGAAAGGCTGGGACGTCCGGTGGATGGGCGGCGGGCCTGGTACTGGATGCGTCGCCTGGGCCTGGCCCCGCTGCGCCCCCGGCCGCGCCACCGGGAGGCGGATGCGAAGCGGCAGGAGGCTTTCAAAAAAAGCTCTTTCTGATGGTTTTCCTGTTCAGGTTGCTCTTTCCTGAACTGGAGTTGGAGGTGTGGGGCTTTGATGAGCACCGAATAGGGCTGAAGCCCATCCGCCGACGGGTATGGGCCTTGCGAGGGAGGACGCCGCTAGCGCAGGAGCGGCCCCGCTATCGCTGGCTGTATGTGTACGCCTTCATAAGACCGGGTACGGGGGAAAGCGAGTACTGGCTGCTGCCCTCGGTCTCGGTGGAGGGGTTCCAGTTGGTGTTGGAGGCCTTTGCCCGGCTACGGGGGGCGGGGGCGGGCAAGCTGGTACTGGTGGTGCTGGATCAGGCTGGCTGGCACACCTCGGGGCGGGTGGAGCCAGCCAAGGGCCTGGGGCTGTGTTATAAGAAATCTTCAAGACTCTTTCCACTAAAATGGAGCCATGCAACTGGCCCAACATCAGCGCCGCCCCCGGTTGGAACTCCAACTGCGACACCATCCGGATAACCTCCACGCCCTCTACCGGGAGTCCCAAGACCACACCGAACGCGCCCGCTGGCACGCTCTCTGGCTGCTGGCCAGGGGTCAGAGCATCCCCGAGGTAGCCAGGAATCTGGGCTATACCGATCGCTGGGTGCGTCAGGTAATCCACCGCTACAATCAGGGCCTGCCCATGAAGAATCTGCGGCACGAGAACAAAGGCCGGGCCCCCCTCGTACCGCCCGAACTCCAGGAGGGCTTCCGCCAGGCCCTCCTCCAGCCCCATCCCAGGGACGGGCTTTGGAGCATTCGCAACGCTGCGGAGTGGCTGGCTGAAAGGCTGGGACGTCCGGTGGATGGGCGGCGGGCCTGGTACTGGATGCGTCGCCTGGGCCTGGCCCCGCTGCGCCCCCGGCCGCGCCACCGGGAGGCGGATGCGAAGCGGCAGGAGGCTTTCAAAAAAAGCTCTTTCTGATGGTTTTCCTGTTCAGGTTGCTCTTTCCTGAACTGGAGTTGGAGGTGTGGGGCTTTGATGAGCACCGAATAGGGCTGAAGCCCATCCGCCGACGGGTATGGGCCTTGCGAGGGAGGACGCCGCTAGCGCAGGAGCGGCCCCGCTATCGCTGGCTGTATGTGTACGCCTTCATAAGACCGGGTACGGGGGAAAGCGAGTACTGGCTGCTGCCCTCGGTCTCGGTGGAGGGGTTCCAGTTGGTGTTGGAGGCCTTTGCCCGGCTACGGGGGGCGGGGGCGGGCAAGCTGGTACTGGTGGTGCTGGATCAGGCTGGCTGGCACACCTCGGGGCGGGTGGAGCCAGCCAAGGGCCTGGGGCTGTGTTATCTGCCACCCTACTCGCCCGAGTTGCAGCCGGTAGAACGAGTCTGGGGGCTCATTGACGCGGTCGTGGCCAATGGGCAGGTGCAGGATGAAGAGGAGCTGTGGGCCAAGGTGGAAGCCCGGTGCGCTTACCTACAAACCCAGCCCGCGCTTATCCAGAGCTACACCCTATTTCACTGGTGGCCGGGGGGATGTTAGGGGAATGAATCAAAAGGATTTCATATTATCTGCCACCCTACTCGCCCGAGTTGCAGCCGGTAGAACGAACCTGGGGGCTCATTGACGCGGTCGTGGCCAATGGGCAGGTGCAGGATGAAGAGGAGCTGTGGGCCAAGGTGGAAGCCCGGTGCGCTTACCTACAAACCCAGCCCGCGCTTATCCAGAGCTACACCCTATTTCACTGGTGGCCGGGGGGATGTTAGGGGAATGAATCAAAAGGATTTCATATCAGATAACCAGGTTGGCTATAGTGCTGGTATGTGGAGCAGAGAAGAGCTGGATCGCTACGCCCGCCACATTGTGCTGCCCGGGGTGGGGGGGGCCGGCCAGGCCCGGCTCAAGCAGAGCGCGGTGCTGGTGGTGGGGGCCGGTGGGCTGGGCTCGCCGGTCTTGATGTACCTGGCCGCGGCGGGGGTGGGTCGGCTGGGCCTGGTCGAGATGGATCGGGTGGACGTTTCCAACCTCCAGCGGCAGGTGCTGTTCGATACCCCATCGGTGGGGCAGCGCAAGGCCGAGGTAGCCAAAAGCCGCCTGGAAAGCCTCAACCCCCATATCCAGATCGAAGCCCATGCCGAGCGCATTACCTCCGAAAACGCCCTCAGGCTGCTGCACCCCTACGATCTGGTAATCGACTGCACCGACAATTTCCCAACCCGCTACCTGCTCAACGATGCCTGTGTTCTGCTGGATAAACCGCTGGTGTATGGGGCCATCCACCAGTTTGAGGGTCAGCTTTCGGTGTTTCACCACCAAGGGGGCCCCTGTTACCGCTGCCTGTTCCCCCAGCCACCCAGGCCTGGTACCGTTCCTAGCTGCGCCGAGGCCGGGGTGTTTGGCGTACTTCCCGGCGTGATTGGTAGCTTGATGGCCACCGAGGCGATAAAAGTGCTGCTGGGCCTTGGGGAGGTGCTGTCCGGAACGCTGCTGCTCTACGATGGTTTACAGGCCCGCTTCCATCGGGTGGGCTTCCCCCGTCGCCCGGACTGCCCGGTGTGTGGTGAGCAACCTAGTGTATCTACACTGCAAGATTATGAGCTTTGGTGCGGAATTTCCGTGTAAGAACGCGATACAATACACAGGCTAGCCCCGACCGCGGTCAGGGCACCCAAGGAGCGATTATGAGTGCAACTGTTGCGATTGCTCGAGGTCTGGAAGATGTCATCTTTACCGAAAGTAGCCTGTGCTTCATCGACGGCGACCAGGGTCGCCTCTACTACGCTGGCTATAAAATCCAGGATCTCGCCGAGTACTCCACCTTTGAGGAAGTAACCTACCTACTGCTGCACGGCCACCTACCCAACAAGGCCGAGCTCAAGGCCTTCAGCGCCAGGCTGGCCTCGCTGCGGGCCTTACCGGCCTCGATTATCAAACAAATCAAACAGTTCCCCCGCGACGCCCACCCCATGTCCATGCTGCGCACCGCGGTGAGCGAGCTGGGCATGGTAGACCCCACCGAGAGCGACGTCTCCCCCGAGGCGCTGTACGAGAAGTCTCTTTCTCTGATCGCCAAGTTTGCTACCATCGTGGCCGCTACCAAGCGTCACCGCGAGGGGCAAAAAATTCTGGCCCCCCGCAAAGGCCTGTCCCATGCGGCCAACTTCCTTTACATGTCCACTGGCAAGGTGCCCAGCAAGGAAGAGACCAAGCTGATGGACGTGGCCCTGATTTTGCAGGCCGAGCACGGTTTCAACGCCTCCACCTTTACCGCCATTGCCACCTACTCCACCCAGGCCGACATCTACAGCTCCATCGTTGCCGCGGTGGGGGCGCTCAAGGGCCCCCGGCACGGCGGCGCCAACGAAGCGGTGATGAAGATGATCGCCGAGATTGGCGCCCCCGAAAACGTCTCGGCCTGGCTGGCCGATCTGCAGGCCAAGAAGGGCCGCGTGATGGGCATGGGCCATCGGGTCTACAAGTCCTACGACCCCCGGGCTGGGGTGCTCGACAAGTACGCGGGGGCGGTGGCCGCCAAGCAAGGGTACAGCAAAGAGTACGCCATCTTGAAGGAGCTCGAGCGCCAGGCAGGGGCCATCTACAACCCCAAGGGCATCTACCCCAACGTGGACTTCTACTCGGGGGTGGTGTACTCCGACCTGGGCTACCCCCTCGAGTTCTTTACGCCCATCTTCGCGGTGGCCCGCATCTCGGGCTGGTGTGCGCACATCCTCGAGTACACCAAGCTCGATAACCGCTTGCTGCGCCCCGACTCCCACTACACCGGGAAGCTAGACCTCCCCTACAAACCCCTGTCTAAACGCTAAGGTTCTTGCTATGTGCGGCGGATGGCTCCTCAAAGCCATCCGTTTTTTGTGCCTGCATAGCCCAAGCGATACCATCGGTTCTAGTCCACAAACCGGGCCGGTTTCTGGATGGCCCGCCATAGCCTCTGGCGAAACTCGAGGGGGTCTACCTCGATGGCGCCGAAGCGGGCCAGGTGGGGGTTTTGCACCTGCACATCAAAAATCTCAAAACCTCGAGCGCGCAGGTGCTCGACCAAGCGCACCATAGCCACCTTGGAAGCGTTGGGAATGCTGTAAAACATGCTGTCACCAATGAAGGCAGCCCCCAGCGCAATGCCCAGAATGCCGCCTGCGAGCTGGTTGCCGTACCAGGTCTCGAAGCTGTGGGCAAAGCCATAGCGATGAAGGCTTCTATATAACTCATAAGAAATCTTCAAGACTCTTTCCACTAAAATGGAGCCATGCAACTGGCCCAACATCAGCGCCGCCCCCGGTTGGAACTCCAACTGCGACACCATCCGGATAACCTCCACGCCCTCTACCGGGAGTCCCAAGACCACACCGAACGCGCCCGCTGGCACGCTCTCTGGCTGCTGGCCAGGGGTCAGAGCATCCCCGAGGTAGCCAGGAATCTGGGCTATACCGATCGCTGGGTGCGTCAGGTAATCCACCGCTACAATCAGGGCCTGCCCATGAAGAATCTGCGGCACGAGAACAAAGGCCGGGCCCCCCTCGTACCGCCCGAACTCCAGGAGGGCTTCCGCCAGGCCCTCCTCCAGCCCCATCCCAGGGACGGGCTTTGGAGCATTCGCAACGCTGCGGAGTGGCTGGCTGAAAGGCTGGGACGTCCGGTGGATGGGCGGCGGGCCTGGTACTGGATGCGTCGCCTGGGCCTGGCCCCGCTGCGCCCCCGGCCGCGCCACCGGGAGGCGGATGCGAAGCGGCAGGAGGCTTTCAAAAAAAGCTCTTTCTGATGGTTTTCCTGTTCAGGTTGCTCTTTCCTGAACTGGAGTTGGAGGTGTGGGGCTTTGATGAGCACCGAATAGGGCTGAAGCCCATCCGCCGACGGGTATGGGCCTTGCGAGGGAGGACGCCGCTAGCGCAGGAGCGGCCCCGCTATCGCTGGCTGTATGTGTACGCCTTCATAAGACCGGGTACGGGGGAAAGCGAGTACTGGCTGCTGCCCTCGGTCTCGGTGGAGGGGTTCCAGTTGGTGTTGGAGGCCTTTGCCCGGCTACGGGGGGCGGGGGCGGGCAAGCTGGTACTGGTGGTGCTGGATCAGGCTGGCTGGCACACCTCGGGGCGGGTGGAGCCAGCCAAGGGCCTGGGGCTGTGTTATCTGCCACCCTACTCGCCCGAGTTGCAGCCGGTAGAACGAGTCTGGGGGCTCATTGACGCGGTCGTGGCCAATGGGCAGGTGCAGGATGAAGAGGAGCTGTGGGCCAAGGTGGAAGCCCGGTGCGCTTACCTACAAACCCAGCCCGCGCTTATCCAGAGCTACACCCTATTTCACTGGTGGCCGGGGGGATGTTAGGGGAATGAATCAAAAGGATTTCATATCAGCCACCTCAGGTGTGAGCCAGGTTTCGCTGGAATACGTCCAACCCCGGGTGGCGCAGCCCTCCAGAACCCCTTCGAAATCGTGGTTGATGCGCACTTCAAAACGGCCGCTGTTTAGAACCCGCCTCAGACTGCGCGGAATGTGGAAGCGTTCGTCGAGCGGTATCAGGGCGCGGTAGGGCGTGCCATAGGCCCGCTGGTCGAACCAGCCAATGCCATGCTCCACCCCCAGGGGAAAATACCCCTGGGCGTACATGCCCAGTACAGCTTGCAGGTTGCTCTTATCCACAAACGGAGCTTTTGAGGTGGGCTATGGTGCCATTGCCAGCCCGAACCATATGGCTGCTATAGCCGTAACTAGTCTAGCAGCCGGGATAAGGTGGCCGCTGAGACATCCTCCCGCGCCTCGTCTTTTTTCATGGCCCAGGCCGGTAGGGGAAAGGTGAGGGCCAGCGGCACCGGCACCTCAGGCTGGTGGATAATCATGGTTCCTTGCGGCAAAATTACCGCCCGCTGGCGGAAGGATGGGGGCAGGTAGCGGTACTCGGGCCGCTCGGCCTCGGCGGCATCGAGCCGGCCCACCACCCGGATGGCGGCGTTGCCGACGATGCGGCTCTCCACCTCGGAGGCGGTTTGTTGTGCACCGATCAGAATCACGCCCAGGCTGCGCCCGCGCTCGGCGATGTCCAGCAGAATGTCTTTGATGGGGCTTTCGCCGTCGCGGGGGGCGTACTTGTTGAGCTCGTCGAGTACCACAAACACCCGGCCTGCATAGTCGCCCCGCTCCTTGCGGCTAAACACCTCCCGCAGAATGGAGCCCACCACAAACATCTGTGCCTGCGCCGAGAGCTGGTGAATATCCACCACACTAACCTGGGCCTGGCTGCCCAGGGGGTTGGGTCTTTTGCCGGGTTTATCCCCGCGGACGAGGTGCTCCACGTTGCCGATGGAAGCCCGCAGACGCCGCACGAAGGCCTCGAGCGTGCCTCGAGCCTGCCGGGCTGTCCAGCGCGGGTCGCCCTTCTGCTTCTCTTCATCGTCGGCAGATTCCGGCCCCAGCAGTTTGAACTCGATGTAGCGCACCAACTGGGCAAAGGTGACAATCTTTTGCCGGCCGAGCTCATCAAATGGCACATGGGCCTCTGCGGTCGAAAGCTCATCCGACCAGTCCTCCACCACAATATGGGGGCCCCGCTGCCCTTGTTTATCGTTCTCGTCGCCCACCAGGCGGCGCAGGCGCTCGGTCACCTGGTCAATCAGAAAGCCCAGGTTGCTCATGGCCCCGCGGTCGGTGAACAGGAACGGGAGCAGGCCCTCGCGGCAGAACTGCACCAAGTCCCAGTAGTATGCGCTGGCATTGGGTCGCCCGACATCGGCCAGAATATCGCCCGGGGTTTTGCGGGGCGGGGCCAGGAAGTCCACGCTCCGGAAAGCCTGGGCGGGCAGGCCCAGCTTCTGGTAGGCGGCTCTGGCCTCGTCGTTCAGGCCGCTGTTGTCCTTGTCGAGGTAGAAGAGATCCTCCCCCTTCACGTTGAAGATAAGGGCCTTGGTGTTGGCTTTTTGCCGGTTGGCCGACGACTGAAAAATGCTGTGCAGCAGGAAGGTGGCGTAGCTGGTCTTGGCCGCCACCCCCGAGACCCCCGAGATGTTGACATGCCCCCCCTTGAAGCCGTTGAGAAATTCGAAGTTGATGTAGGCTACCTCGCCGTTTTTCAGGAGGCCCACCGGGAGTTTTTGTTCCTGCATCCGGTCGTAGTACAGGGCTAGCCCCAGGGTTTCTTCCTGCGCCGGATAGACCGGCGCGCCGGGGTCGGGGGGGAGGTATTCCTCCGGCATAATCCGGGTCACCTGCACGTGCGCGGCGTAGGAGAGGCTCACCGGCAGCAGGTCGCGCCGGGCCAGGAACACGTCGGTGTCGAACTGGGTTCCCTCGTAGAGCTTGATCACCTGATCCACCATGCCGTAATAGCGCACGCTGCCCTTACGCGGGTCGGGATGCGGAAACTCGACATACACCATATCGTCGAGGCGCAGGTACTGCCCCTCCTCGACAGCAACCCAGAAATCCAAGGCCTTTGCTTCGCGGCTACCCAATACCATGCCTACCGGTTTCACAGCTTCCTCCCAACTCTAAGCAAATAGCGCCTGCACGATTCTACGCCGAACCACCTCGGCCTGCCCCAGGTGCCGCCCCAGCCACTGCTCCAGGCCCCCTATGGGGATCAGGTTTTGCGGTGCGCGCGGGTCCTTGGCCGGTGAGGAGGCCAGGGTGCAAAAAAGGCTGACCGAAAGATCGGCCAGTCGAACCGCCTCGCTGGGCTCCTCGGTGGGGGTCTCGATGCGCAGGAGGGCCGCGCCGCTGTAGAAGGTGCTGTTTGGTTCCAGGGGCAGGCGCACGTACCACGAGGAAACGCTCATTTGGCGTGGTAGGGCTTGACGGGGAATCTGAAATATGGGGGTGCGCTGGTAGGGTTGTAGCTCATACAGCAAAGCCTGATGTTTGGGCCCCAGGTAGGTTGCGGCCTGGGTCTTGGTGTAGCCCAGCAGCCGTTCGGGTGCGTGGTAAGCCTGCTCACCGGGGAAAATTTGCCCATCCACGATTACCAGGCCGCCCTCGAGCCTGTTCACCAGACTGGCCTCCAGGTGGCGCATCACCTCGATAACCTTGCTGCGCAGGCTGGTAGGGTCGGATTTTTCCGTCTGGATGGGTTCGTAGTGCCTGAGGCCAGGGGGTAGGGGTTCCACGAGGTCGCTGCTGTGCAGCAGGATGTGGCGCTTGATTGGGTCTCCTACCGGGCGAATGCCGGCCCCATCCCGCAACACAGCCCCCGCGATCACTGTTGCTAGCAAGGCCCGTCGCCCCCTGGCATCGGCGATCTGGGCATCTATACGCCGGCGGCCATCCACCAGGTACACAATCGGCCAGTCCTGGGGTGCGACCCTTGGGGGTGTATGGGCGACCCAGTCGCCCTCATAAGGGATTTTGATGTCCTCGAGGCCGCCGCTTTCATCCTCGCTCTCTATGCGTTCGGGCAGCGCATACTCAGGGTTCCAGGCTTCTAGCTTCCAGGCCATAAACCCAATCTACAATATTTTGTTTTTTACGAAAATAGCGAAATGAAAATGTAAGAAACATATGACCCTTTACTCAACCTCTCCTGCACCAGGCCGCTACGCCAGCCCGGATGCCTTACTTTAGGCGATTAAGTACGTCCTGGGCTTCTTTGAAATCAGGCCGTAGCTTGAGGGCCTGTTCGCACTGCTCTTTTGCGCCGGCCTTGTCCCCTAGCAGTTCGTTGGCGCGGCAGAGCCAGTAGCGGTAAACCGGGTTGTTCTGCTCCAGGGCTACAGCCTTGGTGAAGTTGAACCGGGCCTTCTGGTAGTCCTTGAGTTCGATCAGCACCTGGCCCAGGCCAACGTAGGCATCCGGATAGCGAACCGGCGAGAGGGCCACAGTTTGCTGGTAGGAGACCCCGGCCTGCTGCCAGTCTTTCTTCTCGTAGTAGGCATCACCCCGGCGCAGCCAGGCCTCGGCGTTGCCGGGGCTCAGGATTACGGCTTGGTCGAGGTGCTCAATGGCTAAATCGACGTTGCCCCTGAGCAGCAGCAGGCTACCGTATTTGATGCGCAGGCTGGGGTTTTTGGGGGCCGCCTTAACCGCCTCATCGTAGTGTTTGAGGGCTTCATCCCACTTGCCCTGTCGGATGTAGATATCGGCCAGCAGAGCCCGCACGACTGGTTCGTCCTTCAGGGCCAGCGAGCGGCTGATGGATTCCACGGCCTGGTCGAGCTTGTTCTGGTAAGCCAGCACGGTGCCGCGGGTTGCATAAATAGGGGCGTACCTGGCATTAACCCGCTCAGCTTCGCGCAGTATGCTCAGGGCCTGATCCAGCAAGCCCTTGCTGGCCTCGCGGTTCTCCGCGAGGAGGTACTGCCGCACATACACCTGGGCCAGCGCTACGTAGGACTGAATGTAGCTGCTGTTAAGGGTGATGGAGCGGCGCAGGTTCTCGATGGCCGCGGTAAAACGGTTCAAATCGGACTGCACACGGGCCAACAGATAGAGGTTTTCTGCGCTGGGTGCGTCCTTAACCGCGCGCTCGCAGGCGGGTAAGGCTGCTTCGGGGCGCCCCGCCTCGTAGAGCAGGAGGCATAGGCTGGCTTGAGTCTGCGGCTTGGGTGTGGGCTGGGTGGGGTTTTGCTGCGCCACAGCGGCCCCTACCGACAGCGCCAGCACAAAGAACCAAAAACGCATCATTTTCCTCCTAAATGGTGCTATGGGCGTCTGCACTCGACCCAGGGATACGGCTAACTGAGGTTTCATACCAGGCCAACCTTCACAGGATATAGCGGGAAAGATCGTGGGAGGCCAGTACGTCTTTGAGGCGTGCTTCCACATATTCCTTGGTGATCTCGACCCGCCCCAGGCTGGTTTGGAACGAAACTTCTTCTAAAACGCGTTCCAGCACCGTAGCGAGTCGCCTGGCGCCAATATCCTCCAACTCTTGGTTAGCTTGGTGAGCAAACCGCGCCACCGCCTGGATGGCTTCGGGGGTGAAATGGAGCTCGGTTTCGTCGGCAGCCAGCAGGGCCTGGTACTGCTTGATGAGCGAGTTTTCCGGCTCTCGCAAAATCCGCTCGAACTCTGCCGGCCCGAGGGGCTCGAGCTCAACCCGGATAGGGAAGCGGCCCTGCAACTCAGGTATCAGATCGGAGGGTTTAGAAACGTGGAAGGCCCCGGCAGCAATGAACAGTACGTGGTCGGTTGAGACAGGGCCCAGGCGGGTCGAAACCACCGTGCCCTCCACGATGGGTAGCAGATCCCGCTGCACCCCCTCACCAGAAACATCCGGGCCCCCCACAGCCCCTTTACCCCGGGCGATTTTATCCACCTCGTCGATAAAGACGATACCCTCCTCCTGGGCGCGGCGCAGGGCCTCCTGGGTGGCCTCTTCCTTATCCACCAGGCGCTCGGCTTCCTGGTTTTTGAGGATCTCCAGGGCCTCTTTTACGCGCACTTTGCGCCGGACTTTGCGCTGGGGCATCAGCCCTTTGAGCATGTCTTGCAGGCTTTGCATCTGCTCCCCGCCGAACATCCCCATCATGGGTAGGCGGGCCTCTTCGGCCACCTCGATCTCGATGAGCTGGTCATTGTAGCGACCGGTGCGCAACTCCAGGGGTGAGACGCGCAGAATGGAGGCCACCTCCTCCTCAGCCAGGTTCTGGGCGCGCCCTTCCACCTTGGCCTTCATCTCCTGCATCACGAGCTGGTAGGCGGCCTCGGCCAGATCGCGTACAATCGAGTCCACATCGCGGCCCACATAGCCCACTTCGGTAAATTTCGTGGCCTCTACCTTCAGGAAGGGGGCGCCCGCCAGCCGGGCCAGCCGTCGGGCAATTTCGGTCTTGCCCACCCCGGTGGGGCCAATCATCAGGATATTTTTGGGCATGACCTCTCGAGCCAGCTCAGGCGGCAGCTTCTTGCGGCGTATGCGGTTGCGCAGCGCCACCGCCACCGCGCGCTTAGCGGCGGCCTGGCCGACGATGTGTTTATCCAGCTCGCGCACGATCTCCGCGGGCGTCAGGTTCATGACCCACCCCCCACGCTCAGCACCGAGGTGGCCTGCCCACTGGTGTACAGGTCAATCTCCCCGGCAATCCGGATGGCCTGTTCGGCGATCTGGGGGGCTGGGAGGCTCGAGTACCGCAACAGGGCTTTGGCGGCGGCCAGGGCATAGGGGCCGCCAGACCCCACCGCGATCACCGGCTCATCGGGGTTCAGCACCTCACCATTCCCGGAAAGCAGCAACAGGTGGTCGCGGTCGGCGAGTACCAGCATGGCCTCGAGGCTGCGCAGCACCCGGTCGGTGCGCCAGAGCTTGGCCGTCTCGATGGCTGCTCGAGGCAGGTTGCCTTTGGCGCCCGATAAAGCCCCCTCAAACTTCTCCAAAAGCGTCAGTGCATCGGCCACGGCGCCAGCAAAGCCAACCAAAATGCCATCACCCTGCTCGAGGCGGCGAACCTTAACCGCGCTGGTTTTAATGATGGTCTGACCCAGGGTGACCTGCCCGTCGCCTGCGATTGCAGTGACACCGTCTCGACGAACTGCCACAATAGTGGTGCCGTGCATTCGCTCCATTCCTACGGAATCTAGCTCAGCACGGTGAATCTGGCATGAGAGCGGCCTATTCTGCCGCACACGGTTGAATTTCTGGCAGGTTGTGGGGCCTTGCGGGAGATGCTGCAAAGCAAAGCCCCCGGTGGGCCGGGGGTGTGAACGACAGCCGGGGGGCTATAAGCCCTTGAAGCCTTCGGGAATATCCAGGCTGCGGATACGATTCAGGGGCCACCAGATGGCATTGGCCCGGCCAGCGATGGCGCTGGCGGGTACAGGGCCAAAGGTGCGCGAATCCTCGGAGCCCCCAAAGGTGCGGTTATCGCCCATTACAAAGTAGTAGCCCGGCTTGAGCTTGAGCGAACCGGTAAAGCAGTGCTCGCCGGAACGGCTTTTGGCTAGATCCTCCGGGCTGGGAGGGGTGAGCATCTCGAGGGTGGGTTTGAGGTACTCAGGCAGCGTATCCGGGGTGAAGCGCACCTGTTGCTGGGTTACCAGGGCGGTCAGCCGTTCGTTTTGGTAGCACACCACGGGGTAGCTATCGGGGTAGGGCGTTAGGGAGGCGGTGATGTGGATTTCGTTAATGGGCTGGCCGTTGACGTACACCACCCCTTCCCGCAGGCTCACCTCATCGCCCGGCAGGCCGATGATGCGCTTGATAAAAAAAGCCCGGAACTGGAAGCCCAGCACCGGAAACTGGGCCACCGCGTTGGGGGTGCCCTCGGGTGGTTTGACAATTGCCACCTCGCCCCGCCGCCACTGCATCAGGCCAAAACGCACCAGCCAGGTCTCGTATTTGGGGACAAACACCCGCTCGCCGTTGAGCAAGGTGGGGTTCATCGAGCTGCCCACCACGCCCACCGTGGTAAACAAAAACGTGGTTACCAGGAAGGCTAGCAGTAAGGCTTCACCCACCTGTCGAAACCATTCTTTGAAGAGGTAGTCCAGAAACTTCTGCATCGCAAGATCCCTTTCGTCGTGGCCGAGGCCCGGCCATAGCATAACGTACACCCGACCGGGCTTTGCCGCGAGGCCATGAGCGGGCACTAGATACCGAGCCGGGTCTGCGCGGCGGCTTTGCGACCGGCCTCGACAATCTCCTCGAGGCGCCCAAACTGCTCAATACCCACCCCGGGCAGCTCGGGGCGGATATAGAGTTCGGGTGGATAAAGCGAGCGGCGGGCAGCGGTAAGGTGGTTTTGCATGATATCGATGGCTCGGCGAACCTGCCCTATTGCAGTGCGCGGAATCCCCGGCAGGCCTATCTCGGGGGTTACGTCGACCGCCAGTACATACCGGGCCCGCATAAAGCGAGCTGCGTCAACCGGCAGGTTGTCGAGCACCCCACCATCCACATAGGTTCGGCCCTCGAATTGCACCGGCGCAACCAGGCCGGGGTAGGCCGCCGAGGCCAGCACCGCCCCCGGCAGGTCGCCCTCTGCGAAGTAGGCTAGTTTACCGGCCTCGAGGTCGACGGCGGTAACGACTAGTTTTTTGCAGAGCTGCTCGAACCGGGGGGGCAGGTGTTTAGCCAGGAAGTCCCTAAGGCCGCGCTGGGAGATCAGCCCGGGCCGGGGTACCAGATCCAGCAAGCGCAACCAGGGGGTGGAGCGGGCAATTTCCAGGATTTCACGGGGTTTTTTGCCAGAGGCGTACAGCGCGCCGACCACAGCCCCCATGCTGGTGCCTGCGATTACCTCGGCCTGGAAACCCTGGGCCTCGAGCACCTCCAGCACCCCGATATGGGCCAGCCCCCTGGCACCACCACCTGACAAGACCAAACCTCGCACCTTGGAACATTTTACCGATCGGTGCTATGAACCCCCAATACCGGCCAGAATCGGTATAGTGATGGTTGTGGGGTTAGCCGGCATCACCCTGGAAGGCCGCTACAAGGTCATCCGACCCATTGCCCGTGGGGCGCTGGCCACGGTCTACCTGGCCTTCGATGTTCACGGCACCCCCTATGCGCTCAAGGTTTTCCCGCGGGGATTTGAGGGTCGGGCCGACCGGGAGTGGAAGGTGGGCCAGCAGCTCAAGCATCCGCACATCAACCCTGTTCTGGCCCGTCTGAGCGTGCCCCACGACGGCGGAGAGCACCCAGCGGTGCTCCTGGCCTTTGCCCCGGGCATCCGCCTGTCGGAGTGGCGTAGGGATAACCCGGCCCGGATACTGGGTGTCTTCAAGCACCTTCTCGAGGCCCTGGCCCACATGCACGGCCAGAATTTAGTACACCGCGATGTTAAGCCGGATAACCTTGTGGTGGACGGCACCGGTGAGGCACGCCTGGTGGATTTCGACCTCTCCGGCCCATTGGGAGAGCGCTTTAGCCAGAAAGTTCGCCTGGGCACCATTGCCTATATTGCCCCGGAGCAGATCCGTGGGCGCTCGCCCACCCCGGCCTCGGACATGTACTCAGCCGGTATCTTGCTGTACTGGGCTATTGCTGGTGAGCTGCCGTTTGTGGGGGAGCCGGTCGAGGTGATGAACGCCCACCTCAAGCTACCTCCGCCGCCGCTGGTGGCTGCCCCCGAGACCGGCCTGACCGTGACCGCCGAGTTGCAGGGTTTCCTGAGCCGGCTCATCTGCAAGGATGTGGCCGAGCGTTACCAGAACGCCCTCGAGGCCCTGCGCGATTTTGAGGCCATGCACGCTTCGCTAATACCCCGGTAGCCGGCGGGGCTCGAGCGGCCCGGGGTTTCGTGCCTCCAGGCTATCCCAGAGCTGCAAAATGATGGGGTGCAGGGTATTGAGATCGGTGGCGCGGATGCGTTTTTGCTCTACGACCAGCCAACCCTGGCTGCTTAACTGCCGAACAGCAGGCTCCAGAACCGGCC
The DNA here is from genome assembly GCA_026004095.1 of Meiothermus sp. Classification (GTDB taxonomy): domain Bacteria; phylum Deinococcota; class Deinococci; order Deinococcales; family Thermaceae; genus Meiothermus. The sequence goes on along the minus strand of BPIL01000006.1, from coordinate 104,990 downwards.
ACACCTCGAGCCCGCTGCGCCGCTCGAGCCATTCCAGGTCAATCCCCTGGGCCATTCTTAGACCCAGCATGAGAGACTCCTTGAGGTGCTCGAGCCTGTTGACCTGCTCCAGCAAGGGTTTTTCGCCCTGCAGCCAACGTGGTAGAGGGGGGTTGGTATAGCGTACTGCGAAGATGTGCGGCTCGAGCCCGGCAAGCTGCCCGGTAGCGCCCGGCCCCAGCCCGCCCCAGAATGCGTTGCGCCAGTAGGCCAGGTTGTGCTGGCTTTCTCGCCCAGGGCGGGCAAAATTGGATACCTCGTACCGGGTGAGGCCGGCCTCGCCCAGTACCTCCTGGGCCAGCGCCAGGGCCTGGGCCTCGGTGTCCGGGTCGGGTATCAGCCCTGTGAGGGCAAACGGCGTACCGGGCTCAACCTGTAGTGTATAGGCCGAGACGTGTTCCACCCCCAGGGCCGCGGCCTGAACCAGGTCGGCCTCGACATCCTGACCGGGCAGGCCCAGAATCAGGTCGATGGAGGTACGGAAGCCGGCCTCGAGGCTCATCTCCACAGCCCGCAGGGCCCCAATGCGGCCGTGGGCCCGGCCCAGGGCCTTGAGCACACCGTCCTGGAAGCTCTGCACCCCCAGTGAGATGCGGTTGACCCCTAGCGCGCGCAGCAGGCCAAGCCGTTCTGGGTTGAGGGTGCCGGGGTTGGCCTCGAGGGTGACCTCGGCGGCCTCCAGGTTCCAGGGCAGGGCGCGAAAAAGCGCCTCCAGCTCGTGGCTGCGCAGGAAGCTGGGGGTGCCCCCGCCCAGGTAGAGCGTGGTAAGCGGGCCAGGGTGCTGCTCAAAAAGCCTCCGGGCTTCCTGGGCTAGGCGCTTTAGATAGGCCTCCACCACATCCCCGTAGCGGCGAACCACATGAAAGTCGCAGTACGGGCAGATGGTGGGGCAGAACGGTACGTGCAGGTAAAGATGCTGCAAAGCGGGGCCTCCCATCCTCGAGCCCGGCCGGGCCTTTCAGTTAAGCGCGCTCCTAAAGAAGGCCACGGCGCGCTGTATCAGGCGGCTGTAATCCTGCCCGCGGAAGGTATGGCCGGCCCCGGGATAACTGAAACACTCGTGATCAACCCGGTTTTTTTGCAAAGCTGCGCAAATTTCCTGGGCCCAGGCATAGGGGGTCTGGGGATCCTGGGTGCCGTGGTGTACCTGCACCCTGGCCCGCAAACGGCCATAGTAGTTGATCGGTGACACCTGGGCCAGGTTGGGGGGAGGGTTGCGGGCTTCCTGGCAACCGCGCAGGCCATTGGTAAAGACATTGCAGATCTGCTGGGCATTTTTCAGGTCGTTGCCGTGCATGGTTCCATAGAGCAACAAGGCCCGAATGCCTGGGTCGACCACCGCCACCCGCTGGGCGATGCCGCCGCCCATGCTGTGCCCCATCAGGCCGATGCTCGGGCGGGCTTTGCTCAGGGGCCCGCTGCCGGCCTGAGCCCGGATTATAGCCACCAAATCGAGGATTTCCTGCGCGTACTGAATGCGCCAGGGGCTTTGCTCGGGGCGTCCCTGGGACAGACCATGCCCCCGGAGGTTGGGGTGAAGGGTGACGAACCCAGCCCGGGCCAGGGCATCGGCGTAGCGGGTGGTGTAGGTCAGGGTGCGGTAGGCGGCGGGGTTGACATACCCGTGGATCACGACCACCACCGGGAAACGGCCCTCCTGGTTGGGCACGTTCATAAAGCCGTACATCTGAAGCCCATCCGAGGGGTAGCGCACCAGGTAGCGGGTAAAGCTCGAGTTGCGCTCTAGAACCCGTTCGATGCTGAGCAGGCCACCACCAAAGCGCTGGCGCGTGAGTTCGTCGATGGTGGCGGGGCGCTGGGCCAGGCCCAGGGGGCCGAGGAGCACCAGACAAGGCCAGATTACCCCGAAGAAGCGTTGCATAACCGCCAAGATAAGCCGCACAGGGCCGATTCAGTCTGTTCTGATGCACAGTGCAATCTTGCTCAGCTAAAACCGGGGGCGGTCTTTGTGCATAAAACCATCCAGCGTAATTCGTCACAGGGGTAGGTAACGGGTGCGTGTTACACTGAGCCTGGTATGGTTGAGCCTGCAATCGCGCTCTTCGGGGGGGCCTATGAAAAGGCCTCGCATGTCCTCGAGGAGCTTCTTCGCGAGACGGGGGCCCGTTACGTGCTTTTGCTCGACCGTAAGGGCTTTGTGCTGGTACACAAAGAGGCCCTGTGGGCGCCCCGGCCCCCGGCCCTGGACTCGCTGGCTACTTTGATTGCTGGTAACGCGGCAGCTACCCAGGCTTTGGCTAAAATGCTCGGCGAGCCTCGCTTTAACGAACTTCTGCACCAAGGGGCCACCTACGGTCTGTACGCTGAAGAAGTGGGGGATCTGGCCCTGCTGGTGATTATCTTCGACAACACGGCCCCGGTGGGGCGGGTCAAGCTATTTGGTAAGCGGGCTGTGCAGTCGCTCGAGGTCATTACCAAGGAGGCCCTGGTAGAGCCAGGCACCTTGGGGATTGATCGCGAGTACCACGCTGGGGCTAGCGCTCTTCTGGATGAACTATTTGGTAACTAACTATGAGCACGATTAACTTTGCCGCCCGGGAGATCAACTTCAAGATCGTCTACTACGGCCCCGGTATGTCCGGTAAGACCACCAACCTCAAATGGGTCTTCCAGCAGGTGCCGCAAAACCGTAAAGGTGAGATGGTTTCACTGGCTACCGAGGATGAGCGCACCCTGTTCTTCGACTTTTTACCCGTGGATCTGGGCGAGGTTAAGGGCTTCAAAACCCGCTTTCACCTGTACACCGTGCCGGGCCAGGTGTTTTACAACGCCAGCCGTAAGCTCATTTTGCGAGGCGTGGACGGGATTGTTTTCGTGGCTGACTCAGCCCCCAACCGCCTGCGGGCCAACGCGGAATCCATGCGCAACCTGCGCGAAAACCTGGCTGAGTACGGCATCAAATTAGAGGACATCCCCCTCGTGCTGCAGGCCAACAAGCGGGACGCCCCCGATGCCCTGCCGGTGGAGATGATTCAGGCGGTGATCGACCCCGAGATGCGGCTGCCTATCTTTGAGGCCATCGCTACCAATGGCATCGGGGTTTTCGAAACCCTGAAGGCTGTGAGCCGTCAGGTGCTGGCCCGCGTAGCCTCGGCTGGCTAGTTTGCGCCAGGTTAGCGCACCCCTCAACTGTTCAGGGTATCGTTTTGGCTTTCAAAGGTGAAACGGTGCTGTTCGGGCCTGAGCCCCTGGGTTGGTATGCTGGAACAGCATGAAAACCACCCCACTTCACCAAGCCCATCTGGCCCTGGGAGCCAGGATGGTGCCGTTTGCCGGTTACGAGATGCCCATTCAGTACACCTCCATCACCTCTGAACACCTGGCGGTGCGGGGGCTGGTGGGGATGTTCGATGTGAGCCACATGGGTGAGTTCTGGATAAAGGGGCCGGGGGCCCTCGAGTTTTTGCAGTACGCCACCCTGAACGATGTGGCTAAGCTAAAAGTGGGCCGGGCCCAGTACTCCATGCTGCCCAATGCACAGGGGGGCGTGGTGGACGACATTTACCTTTACCGCACCGGCGAGGAAGAGTACCTGATGGTGGTCAACGCCGCCAACATCGAGAAGGACTGGGGGCATCTCCAGCGTCTGGCGGAAGGTTTCGAGGTGAGGCTCGAGGATGCCTCGGACTTCTTCGCCCTAATCGCCGTGCAAGGCCCCCACGCGGTGGCGGTATTGCAAAAACTAACCGATACCGACCTGGTCTCGCGCAAGAAAAACGATACCTTCATGGGCAAGCTGGCGGGCAAGTGGGCCCGTTTCGCCCGCACCGGCTACACCGGCGAGGACGGCTACGAGGTGTTCGTGGCCCCCGACGAAGCCCCGGCGGTCTGGGCGGCCCTCCTGGACGCCGGGGTGACCCCTTGCGGTCTGGGGGCGCGCGATACCTTGAGGCTCGAGGCCGGCTTTCCCCTGTACGGCCACGAACTCACCGACACCACCAACCCCCTGTGCACCCCTTTCGACTGGGTGGTCAAGGGCCAGAAAGAGTTTTATGGTAAACAAGCCTTGCTGCATCCCGCCTGTGAGCGTCGGCTGGTGGGGCTGCTGGTCGAGGGGGGGATTCCCCGCGAGGGCTACCGGGTGCTGGGAGGGGGCAAGGAGGTCGGCGTCCTCACCTCGGGAACCCACTCCCCCGTGCTCAAAAAGGGCATCGGGCTGGCCTATGTGCAGCCTGAATGGGCCGGGGTGGGCACCGCGCTGGAGGTGGAGATTCGGGGCAGGGCCGCGCCGGCCACCGTGGTCGAGACGCCTTTCGTGAAGCGCTAGATGGCAGGTCTTTCAGGCAATAAACTGACAGCCGAGGTGAGACGATGAATTATCCTTCTGAGCTCAGGTACACCAAATCACACGAATGGGTTCGCCTCGAGGGCGACGTGGCCGTGGTGGGCATCACCGACTTCGCCCAGGACGCCCTGGGGGATGTGGTGTTTGTGGACTTGCCGCAGGTGGGTAAGGCCGTGGAGGCCGGGTCGGCGGTGGCGGTGGTGGAGTCGGTCAAGACCGCCTCCGACATCTACGCCCCGGTGGCCGGGGAGATCCTCGAGGTCAACAGCGCCCTTTCCGACAAGCCCGAACTCATCAACCAGGCGCCCTACGGCGAGGGCTGGCTGTTCAAAATGAAGGTGAACCCGGCAGACCTGAACGGGCTCTTATCGGCGGCGGAGTACCAGGCCGTGGCAGAAAGCCAGTAACCAGGTGTGCAGGGGTCACTTTTTGTACCGCGCCCCTTTAGGCTATCATAAACCTGGTACAAGCAGCGCGCTGCTGATGGGAGAGATGGGCCCGTCCCACGCCGAAGGAGCAACCACCCCGGAAACTCTCAGGCAAAAGGACCACAGCAGTGAAATCTGGAGAGAGGCGCCAAGCGCCCGCCGACGGGATAACACTCTCAGGCAAAAGGACAGATGGGGTCAGTGGAGGAGACCGCATGACCCCTGAACGCAAACCCCGTTCCACCGATTTCTCGCGCCGCCACATTGGCCCCACCCCTGCGGACATCGAGCAGATGCTGCAAGCCGTGGGGGTTTCCTCGCTGGAGGAACTCATCCAACAGACCGTGCCGGCCTCCATCCGCGAGGCCGAGCCGCTCAACATCGGCCCCGGCCTGAGCGAGACCGAGATGCTGGCGCGCATGCGGGCCATCGCCAGCAAGAACCAGGTGTTTACCTCGCTGATCGGCCAGGGCTACTACGGCACCATTCTGCCCCCGGTGATCCAGCGCAACCTGCTGGAAAACCCGGCCTGGTACACCGCCTACACCCCCTACCAGCCCGAGATTAGCCAGGGCCGCCTCGAGGCCTTGCTCAACTTCCAGACCATGGTGGCCGACCTCACCGGCCTGGACATCGCCAACGCCTCGCTCCTGGACGAGGCCACAGCAGCCGCCGAAGCCATGGCGGTGGCCCAGCGCAGTTGCAAAGCCCCGCGCAGGGCCTTTTTTGTGGACAGGAACGTGCACCCCCAGACGCTGGCGGTTTTGCAGACCCGGGCCGAACCCCTGGGCTGGCAGTTGGTGGTGGGCGACCCCGAGACCGACCTGAACCCGGAGGGGCTGTTCGGGGCGATCTTCCAGTACCCCGACACCCTGGGCCAGATCCGCGACCTGCGCGGCCCCATTGGGCGGGTTAAGGCGGCTGGCGGGCTGGCGGTGGTGGCCGCCGATCTGCTGGCCCTGACCCTGCTCACCCCGCCCGGCGAGCTGGGGGCCGATATCGCGGTGGGCTCGGCCCAGCGCTTTGGGGTGCCCATGGGCTACGGCGGGCCCCACGCCGGTTATATGGCGGTCAGGGACGCCCTCAAGCGGGCCCTGCCGGGGCGGCTGGTGGGGGTTTCGATCGACTCGAGGGGCAACCGGGCCTACCGCCTGACCCTCCAGACCCGCGAGCAGCACATCCGCCGGGAGAAGGCCACCTCCAACATCTGCACCGCCCAGGTGTTGCTGGCGGTGATCGCCTCGATGTACGCGGTCTACCACGGGCCCGAGGGCCTGCGCGAGATCGCCCAGAGCGTGCACGACAAAACCGCGGTGCTGGCCGCGGGCCTGGAGCGCCTGGGTTTTGAGCGGGTCAACGCCCACTTCTTCGATACCCTGACCATCCGGGCCGAGGGCCGGGTGGAGGAAATTTTGGCCGAGGCCCGCCGCCGCCGCATCAACCTGCGCAAAGTGGACGAGGCCCACATCGGCATCGCCCTCGACGAGACCACCACCCCCGAGGTCATCGAGGCGGTCTGGCAGGCCTTTGGGGGCGACTTCCGCTACCAGGACTTTGTCCCCGAAAACCACCTCCCGGCCACCTTGCAGCGCACCAGCCCCTACCTGACCCACCCGGTCTTCAACCGCTACCACTCCGAAACCGAGCTGATGCGCTACATGCGCCGCCTGGCCGACCGCGACCTGGCGCTCGACCGCGCCATGATTCCCCTGGGCTCCTGCACCATGAAGCTCAACGCTGCGGCCGAGATGATTCCCATTAGCTGGCCCGAGTTCGCCAATTTGCACCCCTTTGCACCCGCCGAGCAGGCCCAGGGCTACCACGAACTTTTCGAAACCCTGAGCCGCTGGCTGTGTGAAATCACCGGCTACGACGCGGTCTCGCTCCAGCCCAACTCCGGGGCCCAGGGCGAGTATGCCGGGCTGCTGGCTATCCGGGCCTACCACCGCTCGAGGGGTGAGGGGCACCGCAACGTCTGCTTGATTCCTTCCTCGGCCCACGGCACCAACCCGGCCTCGGCCCAGATGGCCGGGATGGAGGTGGTGGTGGTGGCCTGCGACGCGCAGGGCTACGTGGATCTGAACGACCTCGAGGCCAAAGCAAAGCAGCACGCCGATAGGCTGGCGGCGGTGATGGTCACCTACCCCTCCACCCACGGGGTGTTCGAGGAGAAGATACGCGAGCTGTGCGACATCGTGCACCGCTACGGGGGGCAGGTCTACCTGGACGGGGCCAACCTCAACGCCCAGGTGGGGCTGGCCAAACCCGGCCACTACGGGGCCGATGTCTCGCACCTCAACCTGCACAAGACCTTCGCCATTCCTCACGGCGGGGGTGGGCCGGGGATGGGCCCCATCGCGGTCAAGGCCCACCTGGCCCCCTTCCTGCCGGGGCACCCCGTGCTCGACGGTGGGACGGCTCCGGTGGGGCCGGTGGCGGCGGCCCCCTACGGCTCCGCCTCGATTCTCCCCATCTCGTTTGCCTACATCTGGATGATGGGCAGCGAGGGGCTCAAGCGGGCCACCGAGGTGGCCATCCTGAACGCCAACTACATTGCCAGCCGGCTCGAGCCCTACTTCCCGGTGCTCTACAAAAACGAAAAAGGCCGGGTGGCCCATGAGTGCATCCTCGATCCCCGGGCTTTCAAGGCCCGCTGCGACATCACTGCCGAAGACATCGCCAAGCGCCTGATCGACTTTGGCTTCCATGCCCCCACCATGAGTTTTCCGGTGGCCGGAACCCTGATGGTGGAGCCGACCGAGTCGGAGTCGAAGCGCGAGCTCGATCGCTTTATCAACGCCATGATCGCCATCCGCGAGGAAATCGCCCAGATCGAGCGGGGCGAGCTCACCGCCGAGGAAAGCCCCCTGCGCCACGCCCCCCACACCGTGCTGGATCTGGCCGATGAGAACTGGAACCGTAAGTACACCCGGGCCCAGGGCTGCTTCCCTGCCGGTCAGTCGGCCATGGATAAGTACTGGAGCCCAGTCAACCGGGTGGATAACGTCTACGGCGATCGCAACATCGTTTGTTCCTGTCCGCCGGTGGAGGAATACGCGTCCTGAGTGGCCCGGCAACCTCCAGCGCGGGGTTTTTACGCCGGCTAGGGCAGGCCCGAACGATCTGCTATTGTTTGGGGGTGGGTTGCCCCAACCAGTGAGCTTTGATGCGCGTTTTGGTGGTATTACTCACTCTGACAGGCCCAAACGATACCACCGATCCTCACCTTTGCTTGCGCCCGGCGGTACAGGTATGAAGCGTATTCCTTGTGGGCTGGCCTGAGGCCGGAAAACGCGGTGCTACAGGAAGTCGCCCAGAATGCGCTCGACCTGGTCGGTTTCGATTAGAAAGGCATCGTGCCCGTGCGGGCTGTGAATTTCACGGTAGATCCCGCCGCTCAGGTCGGCCATCTCACGGACTTCCTGGGCGGTATAGAGCAGATCGGTATCGATGCCGACAAACAGGCTGGGGATGTGCTTTAGCTGGCGCAGGGCTGCCTCGAGGCCCCCGCGCCCGCGCCCCACATCGTGGGTGTCCATAGCCTCGGAGAGGATGAGGTAGGCGTTGGCATCGAAGCGTTTGGCGAATTTTTCGCCCTGGTACAGCACATAGCTTTCCCCTCGCTCGGGGTGCTGCTGCCAGCGCAGGCGGAAGGAATCGGGGGAGCGAAAAGAGAGCATGGCAATGGCCCGGCCGAGCTGAAGCCCCAGGGGTTGCTCGGTGTAATGGCCGCCCCGGTAGCCGGGGTCGGCCAGCACCGCCTCGCGCGAGAGTCGGTTGAAGGCCCGGGCCCAGGGGCTGTGCACCGGCGGTGCGGCCAGCACCACCATCTTGTTCACCCGTTCGGGGTATAGCAGGGCAAACTCCAGCGCCACCATGCCCCCCAGGCTGCCGCCCAGCAGGGTCACCTTTTCGATGCCCAGAAAGTCCAGCAGCTTGGCCTGGGCTCGAGCCAGGTCGCGCACGGTGAGCTTGGGGAACTCCGGGCCATACGGGCGTCCGGTCTCGGGGTTCTGTGAGAGCGGGCCGGTTGAGCCGTAGCAACTGCCGATGTGATTGGCGCAGATAACGAAATATTTATCGGTATCCAGCATCCGGCCTGGCCCGGCCAGCTCGTCCCACCAGCCGTCGGGCCCGAAGGCCTGATCCAGTTTGGGCAGGCTGCGCAGGGTTTCCTGGGTGTAGGTTCCGGCCAGATGCGCCGAGCCTGTCCAGGCGTGGAAGACCAGCACCGCGTTGCTGCGCTCAAAGTTAAGCTGGCCGTAGGTCTCGTAGCGCATGCGCAGTTCGGGCAGCACGCCGCCGTACTCGAGGCGAAACCCACCGGCCACCAGGGCCTGGGCCGGCACCGGCGGCGGCACCCGGCCCCGGCTTTTGGGCGGCTTGATCAGCAGGGCTTCGTGGTCGCCCCAGGCCTCTTGGATAAGCAGATCGGTCATTTTATGCGCCCTCGGTACACCGCAACGCGGGGGTCAGACGCCCACCCTCGAGCGCAGGGCTTGTTTGAGATCGGCCTGGATGTCTTCGATGGCTTCCAGCCCCACGCTAATCCGCACCAGCTCGGGGTTGACCCCGGCGCGAACCTGCTCCTCCGGCGATAGCTGGGAATGGGTGGTGGAGGCGGGGTGGATGGCCAGGGTGCGGGTATCGCCCACATTGGCCAGGTGGGAGACCAGCTCGAGCCGGTTAATAAAGTTCTTGGCAGCCTCGTACCCACCCTTGAGGCCGAAGGTAAGCACCGAGCCTGGCCTGCCCTTGAAGTACTTCTGGGCCTTGGCATAACTGGGGTGATCGTCCAGGCCGGGGTAGTTGACCCAGGCCACCTCGTCCTGCTCACGCAGCCAGTGGGCCAGGGCCAGGGTGTTTTGCACGTGCCGCTCGGAGCGCAGCGAGAGGGTCTCGAGGCCCAGGAGCAGCAAGAAGGCCTCGAAAGGCCCCAGGCACTGCCCCTGGTCGCGCAAGCCGTCCACCCGGGCCTTGATGATGAAGGCCAGGTTGCCCAGGGCCTTGTGCAGCTCGAGGCCGTGGTAGCCGGGTTGGGGCTGGGTAATCAGGGGGTAGCGCCCGTTGTCCCAGTTGAAGTTGCCCCCGTCCACAATCAGGCCGGCGATGGCCGCACCATGCCCCCCGATCCACTTGGTGCCGGAGTGGGTTACCACGTTGGCCCCCCACTCGATGGGGCGGAAGAGATAACCCCCGTGCCCGAAGGTGTTGTCCACAATCAGGGCGATGCCCCGCTCCTGGGCGGCCTGGGCGATGAGTTCGAAGTCGGGGATGTTGAGGGCCGGGTTGCCCAGCGACTCCAGGTACCAGAAGCGGGTTTTATCGTCGGTCAGGCGGATGAAATCGTCCACGCTCTCCGCGCTGTCGGTAAAACGGCTTTCAATGCCAAGCCGGGGCAGCGTCACTTTGAACTGGTTGATGCTGCCCCCGTAGAGGTTGGGGGTGGACACAAAGTTATCGCCGGCCTGGGCGATGTTGGTGATAGCCAGGAACTGCGCGGCATGGCCCGAGCTGGTGGCCAGGGCCGCCACCCCCCCCTCGAGGGCCGCGATGCGCTTCTCCAGCACATCGGTGGTGGGGTTCATGATGCGGGTGTAAATGTTGCCGAACTCCTGCAACCCAAAGAGCCGGGCGGCGTGGTCGGCGTCCTTGAACTGATAGGAGGTGGTGGCGTAGATGGGTACCTGACGGGCTCCGGTGGTGGGGTCGGGGCTGTAGCCGGCGTGTAGTTGCAGGGTCTCGAAACGGTGTTTTTGCGACATGCTGCTCTCCTACCACCCAGCGAACAGCGGCCTGGGCCGTCTGTCCGTTGGGAATGATCCGCGTGGGATTTGGGGCGCTTTTTGGTAGGAGTTTTGCTATAGCAAAACCCCCTACCAGACGTTCTTTTATGACTGGAAGGGGGTACGGCTTTGATATCCCGCTGCGCCACTTTTTGTGCGCTCCCTTCTCTTATCTTTCCCAACTGCCAGGCTATGCCTAGCCTTGAACATCGTGTGCCTACAACGTTCAGCAGTTGGGCCGGAATTAGCACCTTGCAAAAAGCCATCTGGTGATGAGCAGAGGCTTTTTGTGGGTTGCTGCGACTTCGCAGGGCCGAATCCCTCCATCGCTCTGGATAAAAGAACTTGACTGATTGTGGCCGCGCCCCAGCGCGGATAGATGTGAGTCTAGATAGACAACCCTGTGATGTCAAGCCCAGCCCTCGAGCTGTACCCTCCAGCCTTGTGGGCGTTAGAATGGCACGCATGGAAATTACGCCGGAACTGGTGAAACATCTGAGCAGGCTTTCGCGGCTTGCCCTTACACCGGAGGAAGAGGCCAAGCTCGAGGGTGAGTTGCGCTCGATTGTAGGCTTTTTTGAAAAATTGAACGAACTGGACACCGAGGGCCTGCCCGAGATGGCCCGGCCGGTAGAGATCACCAACCGCCTGCGGGCCGACCAGGTTCGCCCCTCGCTCACACAGGAGCAGGCCCTGTCGGTGGCTATAGAAGCGCACGAGGGCCAATTTAAGGTGCCCAGGGTTATAGAATAGCCGATGCGTTTGCGCCCTTGGACTTTTTATGCTAGACATCAAATTCATTCGTGAGAATCCTGAAGCTGTTCGTCAGGCCATAGAGAAAAAAGGCCTTACCCTCGAGCTCGACAAACTGCTCGAACTCGACCAGGAGGTGCAGGCCCTCAAGCGCACCATTGAAAAAATACAGGCCGAACGCAACGCCAATGCCAAGGCGGCGGCCAGGGCCCGGCCGGAAGAGCGGGCCGCCATGATCGAGCGGGGTAAAGAGATCGGCCGCCAACTGGCCGAGCTCGAGCCCCGGTTGCGCACCCTCGAGGCCCAGCTCAAGCAGCTCCTCTACCTGACCCCCACCCTTCCCTGGGAAGGGGCCCCGGTGGGCCCGGACGACTCTTTTAACGTCGAGACACGGGTGCACGGCAATCCGCGAACCTTCCTGTTCGAGCCGCTGGATCACGTGGCCTTGATGGAAAAGAACGGCTGGGGTGATTTTGAGCGCGCCGCCAAGGTTTCCGGCTCACGTTCTTACATCCTTAAGGGCGATCTGATGCTTTATGAGCAGGCCCTGCTGCGGTTTGCCCTCGACCGGATGATCCAGGCCGGCTTCACCCCGATGAGCGTGCCCAGCCTGACCAAAGAGGAGGCGCTTTACGCCCACGGGCAGTTTCCTGCCGCCCGCGACCAGGTCTACGCGGTGGATGGGGGGGAGGCCTACCTGGCGGGCACCGCCGAGGTGCTGTTGAACTACCTGCACGCCGGGGAAATTCTCGCAGAGTCGGAACTCCCCAAAACTTACTGTGCGCTCTCACCCTGCTTTCGCAGCGAGGCTGGTTCCGCCGGAAGGGATGTGCGGGGCCTGATGCGCGTTCACCAGTTCAACAAGGTGGAGCAATACGTGCTGTGTAAGGCCGATCTGGACGAATCGAACCGCTGGTTTGAGACCATGCTTTCAATCTCCGAGGGCATTCTGCAGGCCCTCGAGCTGCCCTACCGGGTGATCGAGGTATCCACAGGGGATATGGGACTGGGCAAATACCGCCAGGTAGACCTCGAGACCTGGGTGCCCAGTGAAAACCGCTACCGCGAGACCCATTCCTGCTCGGCCCTGCTCGACTGGCAGGCCCGGCGGGCCGGCCTCCGCTACCGCGATGAGCGCGGCAAAATACACTACGCCTACACGCTCAACAACACCGCTTTGGCTACCCCCAGGATTCTGGTGATGCTGCTGGAAAATCATCAGAACGAGGATGGCACCGTGAATGTTCCCAGGGCTGTGCAGCCCTATTTCGGCAAGGAGAAGCTCGAGCCCTTGGCGTTGTAGGCAGGTCAATCTGCGGGGCGGTTCTCCTCAAACACCCCCTGCTGTGTTACAATCCTGGCTGTAGAGCTGAATGGTGGGGTGCGCGTATTGTGCCTTTACGTGTAGTTGTGCTACACTAGCGTTTGTGTTTTGTGGACTGCACCTCGAGTGTGACCCACAAACAGCGTAAGAGCCAGCCGCCGCAGGGAGTATTCGCCTGCGGAAGAACCCTGTTAGCTTACGAAAACCCCCAGCGACCCCAAGCAAGCCGTAGCTGCACCGCCTGCGTGCAGCCAGAGCCCATGGGTTAAGAGGTGTTTTGATGAAGATAGAGCGGTACGGCAAGATTAACGAAGTCATTCCCCTTCCACCCCTCACCGAGATTCAGGTTGATTCGTTTACCAAAGCCTTACAGGCCAACGTACCCCCCTCCAAGCGGGAAAACATCGGCCTGCAAGCGGCCTTTAAGGAGACCTTCCCGATCGAGGAGGGTGAGAAGGGGCGGGGGCTGGTGCTGGATTTTCTCGAGTACCGCCTGGGCGAACCCCCCTTCGACCAGGACGAGTGCCGGGAAAAAGACCTCACCTACCAGGCGCCGTTGTACGCAAAGCTGCTGCTGGTGCACAAGGACACCGGCCTGCTCAAAGAAGATGAAGTCTTTCTGGGCGACCTGCCCCTCATGACCCAGGACGGCTCGTTTATCGTGAATGGGGCCGACCGGGTGATCGTTTCGCAGATTCACCGCTCGCCGGGGGTGTACTTCACCGCCGACCAGACGCGCCCGGGAAGGTTCGTTGCCTCGGTGATTCCCCTGCCCAAGCGCGGCCCCTGGATTGACCTCGAGTTCGAGCAGTCCGGGGTGGTGGTGATGAAGGTCAACAAGAAGAAATTCCCCCTGGCCCTGCTGCTGCGGGTGCTGGGCTTTACCGCCGAGGCCCTTAGCAAGGAGCTGGCCGATTACCCCGACCTGCTACCGGGCCTGCTGGAAGCCCAGTTCCGTGGAACCAAGGCCCTCGAGATGGGGGTGGACGAGGCCCTCCTCAAGCTTTTCACCGAGCTGCGCCCCGGCGACCCGCCCAAACGCGACAAGGCCATCACCTACCTGCACTCGCTGTTGTCCGATCCGCGCCGCTACGACCTGGGAGAAGCGGGCAAATACAAAGCCCAACAAAAACTGGGTATTCAGCTATCGGGCCGCATGCTGATCAGGTTCGAAAATGGCGAGTTCAAGGACGAAGGCCTGCTGCCGGTGCTCAAGTACCTGTTCGCCCTGCAGAGCGGGAAGCCCGGCTACGAGGCCGACGACATCGACCACCTGGGCAACCGCCGCATTCGCACGGTGGGCGAGCTGCTGGCCGACCAGTTCCGGGTAGGGCTTTCGCGCCTGGCTCGAGGGGTGCGCGAGCGTATGCTGCTGGGTTCCCCCGAAAGCGCCACCCCGGCCAAGCTGGTCAACAACCGCCCGCTGGTAGCAGCCATCCGTGAGTTTTTTGGCCGCAGCCAGCTCAGCCAGTTCAAAGACCAGACCAACCCCCTCTCGGAACTGCGTCACAAGCGCCGCATCTCCGCCCTGGGGCCGGGCGGCCTGACCCGCGAGCGGGCCGGCTTTGACGTGCGCGACGTGCACCGCACCCACTACGGCCGCATCTGCCCCATCGAAACCCCCGAAGGTGCCAACATCGGTCTGATCTCCTCGCTGGCCTCCTTTGGCCGCATTAACGACCTGGGCTTTATCCTCACCCCGTACCGCAAGGTGGTCAACGGGCGGGTCACCGACCAGGTCGACTTCATGACCGCTACCGAAGAAGACCGCTACGCCATTGCCCAGGCCAACACGCCCCTCAAGCCCGACGGCCACTTCGATACCCAGCAGGTGGTGGTGCGCAAGAAGGGTGAGCCAATGGTCATGCGTCCGGAGGAAGTGGAATACATGGATGTTTCACCCAAGCAGATTTTCTCGGTGAACACCAACCTGATTCCCTTCCTCGAGCACGACGACGCCAACCGCGCCCTGATGGGTTCCAACATGCAGGCCCAGGCGGTGCCGCTGCTGCGCGCCCAGAGCCCGGTGGTCATGACCGGGGTGGAGGAGCGGGTGGTGCGCGACTCCCTTACCTCGCTGTATTCCCCCGTGGATGGGGTGGTGGAGTACGTGGACGGTTCCAAAATCCTGGTCAGGGGTGAAGACAAGGGCCTGTATGAGTTCAATCTGCGCCGCTTTGTTCGTTCGAACCAGGGCACGGCCCTCGACCAGCGACCTCGAGTCTCCAAAGGCCAGAAAGTGCGTAAAGGCGAGCTGCTGGCCGATGGCCCGGCCTCCGAGGAGGGCTACCTGGCCTTGGGGCAAAACATCCTGCTGGCCATTATGCCCTTTGATGGCTACAACTACGAAGACGCGATCGTCATCTCCGAAGATCTTCTGCGCCGCGACTTCTACACCTCGGTGCACATCGAGCGCTACGAGATTGAGGCCCGCGATACCAAGCTGGGCCCCGAACGCATCACCCGCGATATCCCCAACCTTTCCGAAGCCGCCTTGCGCGACCTGGACGAGGACGGCGTGGTGCGGATTGGAGCCGAGGTCAAGGCCGGGGATATCCTGGTGGGCCGCACCAGCTTCAAGGGGGAGACCGAGCCCACCCCCGAAGAACGGCTGTTGCGCAGCATCTTCGGGGAAAAGGCCCGGGATGTGAAGGACACCTCCCTGCGGGTGCCGCCCGGCGAAGGGGGTATTGTGGTGCGCACCCTGCGCCTGCGCCGGGGCGACCCCGGGGTGGAACTCAAGCCCGGCGTGCGTGAGGTGGTGCGGGTGTATGTGGCCCAGAAGCGCAAGCTTCAGGTGGGCGATAAGCTGGCCAACCGCCACGGAAACAAGGGCGTGGTCTCCAAGATTCTGCCGCCCGAGGACATGCCCCATATGCCCGACGGCACACCGGTGGATATCGTGCTCAACCCGCTGGGCGTACCCAGCCGTATGAACCTGGGCCAGATCCTGGAAACCCACCTGGGGCTGGCGGGTTACGAGCTGGGCCTGAAGTTTATTACCCCGGTATTTGATGGCATTACCGAGGAAGAGATCAAGCAGTTGCTGGGCAAAGCCTTCGATAAGAAGTGGGAGGCCCGCATCCAGGCTGGTTTTGGCCTGGATAACCGCGAGCGGGAGGTGCTGGCCAGGGCTGCCAAGCTGGGGCTGGTGAGCGCAGAGGCCAGTGAGGTGGAGCAGCTCCGGGAGGTGTTCCAGCAGGGTAAGAGCGTGCTGTACGACGGCCGCACCGGTGAGCCCATCGAGGCCCCCATTGTGGTGGGCGTGATGTACATCATGAAGCTTTACCACATGGTGGAGGACAAGATGCACGCGCGTTCCACTGGCCCCTACTCGCTCATTACCCAGCAGCCCCTGGGCGGTAAGGCCCAGTTTGGTGGACAGCGCTTCGGGGAGATGGAGGTGTGGGCGCTGGAGGCCTACGGAGCGGCCCATACCTTGCAGGAAATCCTCACCATCAAATCCGACGATATCGAAGGGCGCAATGCGGCTTACGAGGCCGTGGTCAAGGGCGAGGATGTGCCCGAGGCCAGCGTGCCGGAGAGCTTCAGGGTACTGGTGAAGGAGTTGCAGTCGCTGGGTCTGGATGTGGAGACCTACGACGAAAATTCCCGCCACCTGGACATCTTTGAAGGGCTGGCCAGCAGACGCTAAGGCCAGGCCTGAACCTGAGAAGGGGTACCCACTGCAACGGGCCTAGATCTGAAAAGAGGCAGTGCACGGAGTGAGCAATGATTAAACGAGAAGTTCGTAAAGTACGAATCGGCCTGGCCTCCCCCGAGAAGATTCGGAGCTGGAGCTATGGTGAGGTTGAAAAACCCGAGACCATCAACTACCGCACCCTGAAGCCTGAGCGCGACGGGCTTTTTGACGAGCGCATCTTCGGGCCGCAAAAAGACTACGAGTGCGCCTGCGGCAAGTACAAGCGCCAGCGCTTCGAGGGCAAGGTATGTGAACGCTGTGGGGTGGAGGTTACCAAGAGCATCGTGCGGCGCTACCGCATGGGCCATGTGGAGCTGGCGACCCCGGTGGCCCACATCTGGTATGTCAAGGACGTACCCAGCAAGATTGGCACCCTGCTCGACCTATCGGCCCAGGAGCTGGAGCAGGTTCTGTACTTTGCCAAGTACATCACCATCGACCCCAAGGGGGCCATGCTAAACGGCGTGCCGGTGCAGAAGCGCCAGCTCCTCACCGATGACGAGTACCGCGAGCTGCGCTTTGGTCGCCAGGAAACCTACACCATTCCAGCCGGGGTTGAGACCTTCGTCAAAGACGGGGACGAGGTGAAGAAAGGCCAGGAGCTGGCCCCCGGCGTGGTGAGCAAGATGGACGGGCTGGTGCTCTTCCGCTTCCCCCGTCGCATCCGCCTGGAGTACATCGAGACCGAGCGGGCCAGCCTGACCCTGCCCAGGGCGGCCTGGATTGAACAGGAGACCTACAAGCCGGGTGAGCCCTTGGCTGAGCTCGAGGACTCCTACCAGATTATTAGCGAGGATGCGGGTGCGGTGGATGTGGAGGACATCGGGGATGGGGCTTTGGTGAAAATCCTCGATCCGGACAGCGGCACGCCCACCGCAACCTACCTCATTCCTGCCGGAATGCACCTCAAGGTGGGCCAGGGTGAGCTGGTTGGCAACGGCGATGTGCTGGCCCAGGGTAAAGGGCAGCTCCGGATGCCCCGGGGCCGCAGGGTTGCAAAGCTGGTGGCCGATACCTCCAAAAAAGAGGTGCACCTCAGCTTTACCCTCGAGCGCACCCGGGTGGTGGACTATCCCCTCCAGCCCCATATGCACGTCCTGGTTGGTGAGGGCACCCAGGTGCGCAAAGGCGACAAGCTGGTGGGGGCCATCGATCCGGAGGAAGAGGTCTACGCCGAGGCCGACGGGGTGGTGCACCTGCACGAGCCGGCCTCCATCGTGGTGATGAAGGCCAAGCTCTACCCCTTCGAAGACGATGTGGAGGTGACCAACGGCGACCGGGTCTCGCCCGGCGACGCCCTGGCCGACGGCGGCAAGGTGACCTCGGAGATCTATGGCCGGGTGGAGGTGGATTTCATCCGCATGGCGGTGCGGGTGATCGAGTCCTACGACATCGACGCCAAGATGGGGGCCCAGGCCATCCAGGAGCTGCTCAAGGAGATAGACCTGGGCGTGCTCGAGGCCGAGCTGGTCGAGGAGATGAAGCACCCCAGCCGGGCCCGGCGGGCCAAGGCCCGCAAGCGCCTGGAAGTGGTGCGGGCCTTCCGCGACTCGGGTAACCGCCCCGAGTGGATGATCCTCGAGGCCGTGCCGGTGCTGCCCCCCGACCTGCGCCCGATGGTGCAGGTAGACGGTGGGCGCTTTGCGACCTCCGACCTCAATGACCTCTACCGCCGCCTGATCAACCGCAACAACCGCCTGCGCAAGCTCCTGTCGCAGGGGGCGCCCGAGATGATCATCCGCAACGAGAAGCGGATGCTGCAGGAAGCCGTGGATGCCCTGCTGGACAACGGGCGCCGGGGTACGCCGGTGACCAACCCCGGCTCCGACCGGGCCCTGCGCTCCCTCACCGACATCCTCTCGGGTAAGCAGGGCCGCTTCCGCCAGAACCTGCTGGGCAAGCGCGTGGACTACTCGGGCCGCTCGGTGATTGTGGTGGGGCCGCAGCTCAAACTGCACCAGTGCGGTCTGCCCAAGCGCATGGCCCTGGAGCTCTTCAAGCCTTTCTTGCTCAAGAAAATGGAGGAGAAGGGCATTGCCAACAACGTCAAGAGCGCCCGCAAGATGCTCGAGCGTTCCCGCGACATTAAAGACGAGGTCTGGGACGCCCTGGAAGAGGTCATCCACGGCAAGGTGGTGCTCCTGAACCGCGCCCCTACCCTGCACCGCCTGGGCATTCAGGCCTTCCAGCCGGTCTTGGTGGAGGGGCAGAGCATCCAGCTTCACCCGCTGGTCTGCGAGGCCTTCAACGCCGACTTCGACGGCGACCAGATGGCCGTGCACGTGCCGCTATCCAGCTACGCCCAGGCCGAGGCCCGCATCCAGATGCTCTCCTCGCACAACATCCTCTCGCCGGCCTCGGGGGAGCCGGTGGCCAAGCCGGCCCGTGATATCATCCTGGGTCTTTACTACATCACCCAGCTCCGCCGCGAGAAGAAGGGCCAGGGCCTGGAGTTCGCCAGCGTCGAAGAAGCCCTGCAAGCCTACGAGCAGGGCCGGGTGGCCCTCAATGCCCGGATCAAGGTGGCCGGCAAGGAGACCAGCGTGGGCTGCCTGAAGTACGTCTTCAGCAGCGTGGACGAGGCCCTGCTGGCCGTGCAGAGCGGGGTGGTGGATCACCAGGACGTGGTCACGGTGCGCCTGGGCGACAAGCTCCTGGAAACCTCGCCGGGCCGGATGCTGTTCCTGCGGATTGTGAGCGAGGCCATCGAAGACCCCGAGAAGGCCCAGGAGCTGGTGAACCTCGAGGTAGCCCAGGAGAAGAACTCGCTCAAAGACCTGGTTTATAAGAGCTTCCTGCTGCTGGGGGTTGAGAAAACCGCCAAGCTGCTGGACGCCCTCAAGTACTACGGCTTCGTGCTCTCCACCACCTCGGGCATCACCATCGGCATTGACGACGCGGTGATCCCGGCGGAGAAGAAGCAGTACCTGCAGGAAGCCGACGCCAAGCTGGCCCAGATCGAGCAGGCTTTCGAGATGGGCATGATGACCGAGGAGGAGCGCTTCCAGCAGATTCTGCAGCTCTGGAGCCAGACCACCGAGAAGGTCACCAGCGCGGTGTTCAAGAACTTCGAGGAGAACTACCCCTTCAACCCGCTCTACGTGATGAGCCAGTCGGGGGCCCGTGGGAACCCCCAGCAGATCCGGCAGATCTCCGGGATGCGCGGCCTGATGGCCAAGCCCTCCGGCGAGACCTACCCGGTGCCGGTAAAGGCCTCGTTCCGCGAGGGGCTCACGGTGCTGGAGTACTTCATCTCCACCCACGGGGCCCGCAAGGGTGGGGCCGACACCGCGCTGCGCACCGCCGACTCGGGCTACCTGACCCGCAAGCTGCACGACGTGGCCCACGAGGTAATCGTGCGGGAGGCCGACTGCGGCACGCCCGACTACATCTCGGTGCCCCTCTTGCAGTTTGACGAGGCCTTCCGCAACAAGCGCCTGCGCAAGAAGAGCGACATTGAGTCGGGGCTGTATGGCCGCACCCTGGCCCGCGAGATCGAGGTCAAGGGCCGGGTCTTCCCGGAAGGGCACCAGCTAAGCCTCGAGGACGTCAACTTCATCGTCAAGGCCGCCGAAGAGCGCCTGATTGAGGAAGTGCCGGTGCGCTCGCCCCTGACCTGCCGCACCCGCTACGGGGTCTGCCAGCAGTGCTACGGCTGGGATCTGTCGGCGGCCAAGCTGGTCTCGATCGGCGAAAGCGTGGGGGTGGTGGCCGCCGAGTCCATCGGCGAGCCTGGCACCCAGCTCACCATGCGCACCTTCCACACCGGCGGTGTGGCCACCGGTACCGACATCACCCAGGGTCTGCCCCGTGTGATCGAGCTGTTCGAGGCCCGCCGCCCCAAGGTGAAGGCGGTAATTGCCGAAATTGACGGAACGGTGCACATCGAGGAGCTCGAGGACAAGGTGGTCATCTACGTCTCGAGCGAGGGCTTCTCCAAAGAGTACAAGGTGCCCAAGGACGCCCGCATTACCGTCAAGGAGGGCGAAACGGTGGAGGCCGGCCAGCCCCTGACCCGCGGTGCGATTGACCCCCACCAGCTTCTGGAGGCCAAAGGCCCCGAGGCGGTGGAGCGCTACCTGACCGACGAAATCCAGCGGGTCTACCGCGCCCAGGGCGTGAAGCTGCACGACAAGCACATCGAGGTCATCGTGCGGCAGATGCTCAAGTACGTCGAAATTACCGACCCGGGCGATAGCCGTTACCTGGAAGGCCAGGTCATTGAGAAGTGGGATGTGGAGACGACCAACGAGGCCCTGATGGCGGAGGGCAAGACCCCGGCGAGCTGGAAGCCCATGCTGATGGGGGTGACCAAGAGCGCCCTCTCGACCAAGAGCTGGCTTTCGGCAGCCAGCTTCCAGCACACCACCCACGTGCTCACCGAGGCCGCCATTGCCGGTAAGCTGGACGAGCTGATCGGTCTGAAAGAGAACGTGATCCTGGGTAAGCTGATTCCCGCCGGTACCGGCTCCGACTTTGTGCGCGACACCCAGGTGGTTGACCAGAAGACCCTTAAGCGCCTCGAGGAGGCCCGCCGCGAAGCCGAGCAAGCACCCCTGACCCCGCGCCGTCCGGGGGTGCGTCCAGAACAACCCGTGCGCGAAGCCTGAAGCCGTTGTTGGATCCACGGGCTGTAGGCCACAGGTCTACAGCCCGTGGTCTATACGGGCAACGCTTCTACTCCCGGGGCGATGTTTGCGGTAGATTGTGGGGGTATGCGTTCGACCTACGACCAGATTCAAGAGACCGTCAACCACATTCGCGCCCAGACCGACTTTGTACCCGAGGTGGGCATTGTGTTGGGCTCGGGGCTGGGGCCGCTGGGGGACGAGATCGAGGCGGTGGCGAGTTTCCCGTATGCGGAACTGCCCAACTTCCCCCAGTCCACCGCGCCGGGGCACGAGGGGAAGCTGATTCTGGGGCGGCTCGAGGGCAAAAACGTACTGGCCTACAAGGGTCGGGTGCACTGCTACGAAGGCTACACCGCAGCGCAGGTCGCGTTTCCCGTGCGGGTGGGCTACTTTCTGGGGGCAAAGACCTTTTTCATCACCTCGGCGGCTGGGGGGCTCAACCCCAACTGGCACGCGGGGGAGCTGATGCTGCACAACGACTACATCAACTACGCGCCCCTCTCGCCCCTCACCGGCCCCAACGACGAGCGCCTGGGGCCGCGCTTTCCTGTGACCTTTGACGCTTACGACCCGGAATTGCGGGGGCTGGCCCATAAGGTGGCTCGAGCCCAGGACTTCACCCTGCGCGAGGGGGTGTATGCCTGGTGGCCGGGGCCGCAGTTTGCCAGCCGGGCCGAGCTCAAGCTGCTGCGCACCCTGGGGGCCGATGCCATCGGGATGTCCACCGTGCCCGAGGTGATTGCCCTGCGCCACCTGGGGGCCCGGGTGCTGGGTCTTTCCACCATCACCGATATGGCCGTGCCCGAGCGCGACCACCACGCCACCGAGCAGGAGGTGCTGGCTACCGCGGCCCGGAGTGGGGCGCTGTTCCGCAGGTTTGTGCGGGGAATTCTGGCGGCCATCTGAGCGCTGGGCTTTTAGGGCCATCCAATGAAGTACCTGCTATGAGTCTTCCCGCGGTTCTCGAGCGTATTGAAAAAGCCTGCGGCCGTGTGGGTCGTGACCCGAAGGGTGTCCGGCTGGTGGCGGTTACCAAGGAACACTCGGTAGCCGAAATTCAAGAACAGGTGCTGCGCTACGGCCACTTTGCCCTGGGGGAGTCGCGCATTCAGGAGGCCCTGCCCAAAATGGAGGCGCTTTCGGCCGAGTGGCACTTTATTGGGCCCTTGCAGCGCAACAAGGCCAAGTTTGCGGTGCGCTTCGAGCTAATCCACTCCATAGACTCGCTGCGCCTGGCCGAGACCGTGGCCCGCAAGGCGCTCGAGCAGGGCAAGGTGCAGCGGGTGCTTCTGGAACTCAACCTGGGGCGCGAACCCCAGAAGCACGGTTTTCTGGAAGAAGAACTGCCCCAGGCCATGGCCCAGATCCAGGCCCTGGAAGGGCTGCGGGTGGAGGGTCTGATGACCGTGGCCCCCTACACCGACAATCCCGAGACGGTGCGGCCCATTTTTGCCCTGCTTTCCCGGCTGGCCGACCGCTATGGGCTACCCGAGCGCAGCATGGGGATGTCGGGCGACCTCGAGGTGGCGGTGGAGGAGGGGGCCACGCTGGTGCGGGTGGGGCGGGCTATTTTTGAGCCAGGGGTTTGATGTCGTTCCTGGCCGAACCCTCAAAAGTGAGCGATACTGCCGGAATTCGCATGAGTGGGTGTGCCCCTGGTTAGAGAAAAGAGGGGTGTGGGGGAGCTATAATCCCCCGCTTTTCAAACCGGGGATACATGGACTCCCCCATGTGCTCCTTCGGAACACATGGCATAGTGGGTAGCGGATGTGGGGTATAATCCTCTTGGGGACAGGGTTCCCCATGCACCTTGAAACTTGGAGTAGGGGGTTCCACCGGGCAGTCCGGTGGGTAAAACTCCAAACGAACACCCGTGGCAGAGCTGGAAGCATTGCGCTCGCCTGCCGATACGGAGTCAAGGTTTTCTGGGCTCGGACGGAGCCTTCGGGGATGGGTACGGCGTGGGCCGTCCCGTGAGAACCGAGAAGCCCTGTTCTTCAGAACGGGGAGTCGTCACGTGACTTGATTCCAAAACCAGAGATACTTTGTACCGTGCTGCTGCAAAGCGTGGGGAGTTGTCGCTCTTTGGATAGGGGCTGTAGTAGTCTAAGGCCGTGGAAGATCGTATAACCGGTGAGTTTCGCAGCGAACGCGGCGACCTGACCCCCCTGGACATCCGCTACCAGGAGTTTCGCCAGGGCCTGCGCGGCTATTTGGTGGCCGAGGTGCGGGAGTACCTGGGCCGGGTGGCCGATGCCCAGACCGCCCTCATCGAAGAAAACGAGCGCCTGCGCAGCTATATTCGCGACCTCGAGGCCCAGCTAGCCAAGGCCAAAGAGGGCGAGGCCGAACTCAAACGGGCGGTGGTGGCGGCCGAGCGCATTGCCCGTGAGATCAAGGCCCAGGCTGAGCGCGAGGCTGAACTTATCCGACGGGAGACCGAGTCCGAGCGCCAGGCCGCGCTGCAAGAACTAATCGAACAGATGAAGCGCATCAAAAGTGATATCGAACAGGTGCGCAACGAGCGCGACCTGTTTGTGAGCCAGTTTCGCGCCCTGCTCGAGGGCTACCTGGCCTCGCTGGATCGCTTCAAACGCTAAGTGCCCGACCGGGGTGTTAGCGCACCCCCAGCCGGGCCAGCAGGGCCAGCAAGCTTTCCCGATACCGGTAAGATTCCTTAAAGTTGCCTTGTACGGCAAACCCTGTGGCCTGAAGCCCGAGCTGTTCGGCTAGGATGAGGGCGCGGGGCAGATGCGGTTCGTCGGTGACGATGATGAGCCGGGACTTACCAACCACAGGGGCAATGTTGGTGAGGTTTTCAACGGTGCGTCGGCTTTGTTGCTCGCAGTAGAGGGCTGCGGGCGGAACCCCCTTGGCTTCCAGATATGAACAACCCACCCCGCCTTCGCTGTAGCGGTCGCCAGGGGCGCGGCCCCCGGTAACGGCGATGCGGGGGGCGTACCCTTGCTGGTAGAGGCGCAGGGCAGCCTCGAGGCGGTTGCGGAAAATCACCGAGGGCTCGCCGTTGTACTGCGCGGCCCCCAATACCACGATCCAGTCGGCTTTTTGCAAGGTACCGGGCGAGGCTTTAGGGCTAAAAAACACCAGCCCCGCCGCCACAAACACCAAGGCCCACCACACGCGCATGACTGAATTTTACCCCCAATCTTGCATAAGCGAGCGCAGCAGCTCCGCAGGATCATCGAAGCGGGGTTGTAGGGCCGGGTTGTGTGGTGTGGCCAAAAACCACACCGGTAGGCCGATGGCCTGTGCTGCTTGTAAATCGCCCTCCGAGTCCCCGATGTACAGGGCTTCGTGGGGCTGCAAGCCAAAATGCTCCAGGGCCCGCTCTAAGAGGGCCGGGCTGGGTTTGGGCGGGGCCTCCTCGCGGGTGAGCACCAGGGTAAAGGCCAGGCTGTGTTTTTGCAGGGCTAACTCGGTGGCGGCCCGGTGGTTGTTGGTGAGCAAAGCGGTGGGCAGCCCCAAAGCAGCCAGTCTCTCCAGCAGCTCCGGTATACCTTCACGCACCTCCGAACTGGCGGCCAGGGCCTGTTCGTAGGCCAGCAGCCGCTGGTACAGCCGGGCCTGTTCGTGGGGTGGGTGCAGGGCGATGCCCTCCAGGATGAGCAGATGGGCCGGAAGTTGGTGGTCTCGTTTGAAGGCGGCCCAGGGGTTGGTTGCCCGCGGGGCCAGCACGGTGTCGTCTAAATCGAAAAACACAGCCCTGGGTCTTCCCACAGCGCCAGCCTATCAGGAAGGTGAATGATAAATAAAAGCCCAGGAAGCCCTCCTGCTGTGACCCATATCATCTTTCCCTGACAGAACCGGTGCTATACTCTAAACAGGTTGAGACTGCAAACCGCGCTCCCAGAAGCCCAAAAGGTGGAAGGAGCGGGTTTGTCTTTTGGCTCAGCTTAGGTGATGAATTAGTGGAGAAAATCTTCGGTCGCACCAACGGTCTGAAACCCAGCGAAAAGAAGCGCCTTGCCAACCTGTACAACCGCCGCGTGGGGGCCAACCGTCTGCTCACCGCCGAGCTGGCCCGTACCCTGGCGGCTTTGTCGGGGGAGCTGGGCAAGCCCATCAGCCTGCTTCTGGATCGGGGCGGACGGGTGATGCGGGTGGCGGTGGGGGATGCCAAAGAGTTGCCGGTGCCTGAGAGGGCCCTGGTGGAGACCCGGCTCTCCGGGTATCGCATCCTGCACACCCACCTGGGGCCGGGAGGGCTTTCGCGCCCGGATCTCTCGGTGCTCTTCCTGCACCGCCTGGATGCCATGGCGGCCCTCGAGGTCGAGCAGGGCCACCCCGGCCGGCTGCACCTGGCCCAGCTTTCGCCGCCCAAGGCCGACGAAGAAGACTGGCAAATTTTCCCCTCCAAGCCCTACCACGAGTACCTCGAGTGGGATCTGTCGGCCTCGGTGGCAGCGCTGGAAGAGGAGCTTTCACGCCAGGCCCGCGGCCTCGACCTACGCGACGGCTCGGGGGAGCGGGCGGTGCTGGTGGGGATAGACCAGGGCGAGGGGGTGCAGGCCGAGGTAGACCTGGCCGAGCTGGCCGAGCTGGCCCGCACTGCGGGGGCGGTGGTGGCCCACAAAGAGCTGGTCTTCCGCCCCAGCCTCGACCCGCGTTATGCGGTGGGGCGTGGTAAGGTGGAGGAGCTGGTCTCCCACGCCTACCACCAGAACGCCGGCACCCTCATTTTTGGCATCGACCTGAGCGCGGCCCAGGCCCGCGAACTGGAAACCATCACCGGCCTCAAGGTGCTGGATCGCACCCAGCTCATTCTGGACATCTTCGCCCAGCACGCCCGCACCCCCGAGGCTAAGGTGCAGGTCGAGCTGGCCCAGCTTAAGTACCTGCTGCCCCGGCTGGTGGGGAAAGGCAAGGATCTGTCGCGTCTGGGGGGTGGTATTGGAACCCGGGGGCCGGGGGAGACCAAGCTCGAGGTCGACCGCCGCCGCCTGCAAGACCGCATCGCTGAGCTTACCCGCAAGCTGCAAGAAATTGCCAGTCGCCGCCAGGAGACCCGTCGCCAGCGCGACAAATCGGGCCTGCCCATCGTGGGGGTGGTGGGCTACACCAACGCCGGCAAGACCACCCTGATGCACGCCCTGGCCAAAAAAGGCGACGAAGGGGAGAACAAACTGTTCGCCACCCTGCGCCCGCTCACCCGCCGGGGTTTTCTGGCCGGCATCGGTGAGGTGCTGTTCACCGACACGGTGGGCTTCATACGGCACATGCCGGGCGACTTGCTGGAGGCTTTCCGCTCCACCCTGGAGGAGCTGCGCGACGCCGATGTGCTTTTGCACGTGCTGGACGCCTCGCAGGAAGGGGCGCTGGAGCGCTATCAGGTGGTGGAAGACCTGCTGGCCGAACTGGGCGTGGAGTCGCCGCGGCTGCTGGTGCTCTCCAAGGCTGACGCCGCCGGGGGCTACGACCTCGAGTTCCTCAAGGAGCGGCTGGGCGGTTTGCCGGTTTCGGCGGTGCGGGGGCAGGGCCTGAGCGAGCTGAAGCAGGCCGTGGCCGGGGCCTTGCTGGCCCAGGGGGTGCGCCCGGCGGCCTGGGCCTACCCGCCGAGAGAGCCGGGGGTGGCTGCTGCCCTGACCGATTGATGCCGCCTCAGAAAGTTTGAAATCCCTTGAGGCCGGTAGCCTCGCTCCACTGCACGTCGAGCTGAAGGACTGAAGCGCCCCGGGGCCCCTGGCGCAGGTGATGAATCAGGAGCTCCAGATCGGCTTTTTCACCCTCGGCTACCACCTCCACCCGACCGTCCGAAAGGTTCTCGGCATAGCCGGAAAGGCCGAGCTCGAGGGCTTTTTTACGGGTAAAGTGGCGGTAGCCAACACCCTGCACCCGCCCGCTGACCAGTACCGTAATGCGAAACACGCCCTCAATCTACAACAGTCGGGGCAAGTAAAGGGCGCGCTTTCACAGGGGCCCTGTTCTTGACCGGGGTGGGCTGGTTTTGGACTCGGATCAAGTTCCTTGGAGTAAAAGTCAGATTTGATTGGCTCTGGATGGGTTTTTTTCCTAGATTCCCCTCAGAGTTCTGGGCTAGACTATATGGGTGCGGTTTTGGCGCTGGGTTCCGGTAATTCTGCTCCTCCTCCTGGTGGGGCTCCCGGCCTTTCCCCCGCTCATCAGCTACGTCCTGCAGGAGGGCCTCAAAGCGGCCAATTTCACCGGTCGGTGGCAGGCGGTGGGGGGTTATCTGCTGGGGGGGCTCGAGCTGCGGGGGGTGGAGCTGGAAGGCAACGGGCTCCGGCTCGAGGCTCAGCGGCTGCGCATCGGGTACAACCTGCTGAGCCTGCAACGGCGCGAACTACCCCTGCGCATCCTGGCCGAGGAGGGCGAGGTGTTCCTGCGCTGGGACACCCTCATCCCCGAGCAGCGCCAGCCGGGGGCCCCTGCGCCCTTTCAGTTGCGGGTCGATGAGCTGGTGCTGAACCGCGTGAGCGTGCAGATCGAGCAAAGCCAGAAGTTTTTTTTGCCCACCCTGCGGGCCACCATCCGCGGCAGCGGCCCCTATCAGGTGGCGGTGGCGCTGCCCGATGGGAAGCTCTGGGCCACGGTTCGCCGCACCGGGCGCGAGTTTGAGGCCTGGCAGGTCGAGGCCAGGGGCGAGCTGCGGGCGGCCCGCTACTGGTTTGAAGGTTTCGAGTCGGGGGAGCTCGAGGGCACCTGGACCATTGGCCCCAGGGTCAAGAACGGCATCCTGGGCAAGAACCGGATCAAAAACGCCACCGTCAAAATTGTGGGCTTTACCCTGACCGACATCTTCGGGGCGGTGGACTTCGACGGCCAGACCGTGACCGCCAACCTGGTTGGACGCGGCCTGGACGGCCCCCTCAAGGGCTCGGCCACGGTGGATCTGCCGGGCCAGGAGTACCGCTTCCGGGTCGAGGGCAACCCCACCCTACCGGCCCTGGCCGCACACTTCGGCCTGCGGCTGCCGGTGAGCGGGGGCGGCCCTCTGGTGCTCCTGGGCCGGGGCTGGCAGAACATCGTGATAGACGGACGCTACAGCGGCGAAGGCCGCCTGCTGGGTGAGCCCCTGACCTACGAGGGCACGCTGGCCTTCGATAAAAAGTTTCGGCTCGACGCGGTGGTGGATGGGGCCTTGTTCGACCGCACCTTTCAGGCCACGGTGGCCCTGCGCAACAGCGACGAGTACACCGTTCGGCTGCGCGACTCCTTCCAGAGCAGCCTGCGCCTGACTGGCAAGGGCCCCAACACCCAGGCCGAGGGCACCCTGGTCTGGCCGCGCCCCCTGCTGGGAGAGGCCGGGCTGCGCTTTGAGAGCCGTGGGCCGCGCTGGAACCTGCGCGTGCAGTCGGAGAAGGTGGGCCTGCCCACCGCCAAGCCCTTTGGCCTCTCGGGCAGCTTGCAGGGAGAGGGGGCCAGCGTAGCGGGCCGGCTGGGGCCGGTGAGCTTTGGCGGTACCTGGGACAACCTGCAGATGCAGCTTTCGGGCCTCGAGCTTCTGGTGGGCCAGCTCACGGGCCAGGCCGCCCTCAAGGCCGGGCGCTTTAGCGCAAACCTGAGCTACGACTCACCCTACACCCGCTTTCCCATTGCGGTGCAGCAGGACGGATCAACCTGGCGGCTATCCAACCGCTGGGCCAGCGGGCAGTATCGCAACGGGGTGTTTACCCTGGGGGTGCGCGACCTGCCTTTACAGGTTCTGGAGGCCCTGAAGCTCTCCGGCAAGGTGCGCTACGCCCAGGGCAGGCTCTCGGGCAACTGGAACCTGCAGGGGGAGCGGCTGGGCTTAGAGGGCGAACTCTTCGATCTGGCCACCCGCTACCGGGGGGAGGTGCGCACCCCCTTGCGGGTGCTGCCCCTGAGCGGCACCGCCGACAGCACGGGGCTCCAAGCCCAGCTCGATACCCTTCGCATCACCGCCAATGGCGCCGAGGGGCTGCGCCTGCGGGGGCCGCTCGAGCCAGGCCCGCAGATCCGCCTCGAGGCCGACCTGGGTCTGCAGGGCTCGCTTTACAAAGGCCAGGTGCGCTTCGACACCCCCTGGTTGAGCGGGCGGCTGGAGGGGCGCGGTTCGGCGCTGTGGGCCATTGCCGATGGCTATGCCCAGCTCGCTGGCCCCATCTGGCCCACCACCGCGCTCAGGGGCCGCCTGACCCTGCCCGTATCGGGGTTTGTGGAGGTGCCTGCGGTGCCCTTGACGGTGAGCCGCACCGAGGTGCGCTGGCCGGGGGGGCGGGTGGCGCTGCGGGCGGGTTTTCCCTTCGAGGGCACCCTGCCGCTTTTGATCAACCGCGAGGCCGGCCGCCTGGAGGCCCGGGGCAACCTCGAGCGCGGCCGCCTGCTGCTGCGCACCCCCTTTGGAACCTTGAACGGGGCGGGGCCCTGGCGCAACCTGGCGGTGCGGGGCAGCCTGAACTATGCCGGGTTTGCAGGCCAGCTCCAGGGGCAGGCCGACCTCTTTGGCCTGGCCTACCAGGGGCGCTTGCAGGTGCCCAGGCTGGAGGGGGCGCTGGAATTCAGGGGCCGCGGCACCAGCCTCAGTTTTGCGGGCCTGTTCCAGAACAGCCGCCTCACCATCGCCGGAGACTACCGCCTGGTGGTCGGAAAACCGCTGGAAGGGTTGCGCCTGCGGGCCATCGCCAGCGACTACGACCTGAGCCGCTGGGGGCTCCCTGGAACCCTCAAGGGCAACTGGTCGGAGCGGGGGGGTCGCCTGAGCCTGAGCACGCCTTTCGGGCAGGCCCAGCTAAGCGGCTCGAGCCTCCTGGGGCCGGCCAACCTCGAGGCCCAGAGCCCCTACGGTACGCTGCGCGGCATGGTTAGCGCCGAGGCCATCGCTTTGCGCGGGAGCCTGCGCCTGCCCTACATAAGCGGCACGCTGGCGGTCTCGGGGCCCTGGAACAACCTGGGGGCCCGGGGCCAGGGGCGCTACAACCTGCCCTACCTGGAGCCACAGAACTGGCGCCTGAACGCGGATGTGTGGGCCCAGACCTGGAAGCTGGAGGGGCCGCTGGAACTCGAGGGAAAAGGCTTTGCTTACACGGGCCGGATTAACTGGCCCTACCGGCTACTGGAGCGCCAGGGGGTGTTGCAGGGTAGCCTGGAAGGCCAGGGCCTCTCGCTGCGGGGCAGTCTGCGTACCACCTATGCCGGCCTTCCCCTAAGCGCCACCCTGCAGGCCGAAGGCGCCGACCTGGAGCGGTTGCGGGCCACCCTCGAGCTGCCGGAAGGCCGGGTGCAGCTTGCCCAAAAGCAGGCGGTCTTCGACCTCGAGACCGCCCCCCTGGCCCGCCTGTGGAACGCCGAGGTGCAGGGTCGGCTGCGGGGCCGCCTCGACCTGGCGGAGGTTTTATCCCGCAGCAACGCAGCCCTCCTTGCGCCCAAAGGCGAGCTGGAAGGGGTGTTGCAGGTGTACGGCCAGCAGGTGGTGCTGGATTACAAAGACCGCTCCCTTTCGGCTTTCCTCCCGGCCCACCGGTTGGGGGCTCTGGTGGAGCTCGAGCCCGGCCAGCACCCCCAGGTCATCGGGCTCGGCAACCTGGAGGGCCGGCTCGAGCTGGGCGAACAGCTCGATGGCCGCCTGGCCTACCGGGTGGAAGGGCTCGAGCTGGAGGCCCAGATTAGCGGGCCGCGCCTGCGTCCGGCGTTTACCCTGGAGGCCCAGGCCCCGGCCTTCCGGCTACAGGCCCAGGGCCGCTACGCCCTCCAGCAAAACCAGGGGCTGGCGCAATTGCAGCTCGAAAGCCCTTATGCCCAGGCCAGCCTGGAACTCTCGAGCGTGGGCAGCCGCTACCAGGCCAGTGGGCAGCTCTCCAGCCTGCAGTACCTGCGGCAAAGCGGCCCGTTGCAGCTCAGCGGTGAAGGGGCCCGCTGGACGCTGGCCTGGGCGGCTCCTCTGCGACTCGAGGCCCAGGGCCAGGCCGCCAGCCCTGAGCAGGTGCGCCTGGCGGGGCAGGGCAACCTCGAGTTAGGGGGACGCCTGTTCGCGCTCTCGGGCGGTATGGCTCTTATCGGCGAGGCCTTCTCCGGGCAGATGCGGGCCCAGGGCGAGCAGGTTTCGCTCGAGCTGCTGGGCCGGGGCAGGGACTTGCTGGCCCGTGGAACGGCCTACGGGGTTTATGTGGAAGCCCGCACCAACCGCCAGGGCCAACTCAGCGGCCAGGCCGGCTATACCCGTAGCCTGGGCAGCAGCACCCTAAAAGTCCGTGGAACCCTGGGCGGGGCCTTGTGGCAGCCGGTGCTGCAAGGCGAGGGCAGCCTGGCAGGGCGTGGCGCGCTGGTGGCGCTGCGCTTCGGGTATGGTTCGCGGGCTCATAGCATGGCCGGGCCGTCCAGCGGTTGGCTGGCCGCGCTCTGGGCCCAGGCCGAAGGGGCGGGGCTCTCGGCCCGTCTGGCCGGGGGCGTGCTGAGCCTCCAGGTGGACAGCGACCTCGAGCCCTTCCTGGGCCTGCCCATCCGCCTCCAGACCCAGGGCGAAGGGCCCTGGGAGAGCCTGCGCCTCCCCCTCACCCTGAGCGGCCCCAACCTCGAGGCCAGCGGCACAGCCTTCCTGGCGGGGCTACAGGTACAGCTTCGGGGCCGCTATGAGCAGCAGCGTTTTGAACTGCGCTACGACCGGCAGGTGCAGTTGCAGCTCGATGGCCCCTATGCCACCGGCACGGCCCGATGGGCGGGGGATGCACCCAGCGGGTTGTTGCGGCTCGATCTGCCCTTGCCCGGTGGGCGGCTGGTGGGGCAGGCCCGCCTGGACGAGGGCCGGGTGGCGCTCGAGGGCCGCGAAGGCTGGCAGGGAAGCCTGAGTGGGCGGCTGCGCGAGGGCTGGGGCCAGCCCACCCGCTGGGCGCTCGAGGCCAGCCTCAAAGGCCCCTATCCGGCCCAGAACACCCCGGCAAGCCTGGAGGGGCGCTTTGAACTCGACGCCGCCCCGCTGGCCTTGCGGGGCAGCGGGCGGGTGCAGGTGCCGGAATGGGGGGCGGTGCAGTTTCTGGCCCAGGGCAGCGAGATCGAGCTGCGCGGCCTGGACGAACTGGCCCCCCTCGCCGGGCGCTTGCGCCTGAGCCCCCTGCAGTTGAACTGGTCGTATGTGGGGGCCCTGCCGCGCGGCCTGGGCACCCTCGAGGCCAGGGGTGCATACCCCGGGCAGTGGGTGGTGGGCCGCTATCAGATTGCAGGCCAGACCGCCAGCCTCGAGGGGCAGGACACCCGCCTGCGCCTCCGCGCAGCGGGGCTGGAAGCCAGCCTCACCCCCGAGCGGCTCGAGGCCCGCCTGCAGGACTACAACCTGGGCGGCCTGCGCCTGAGCGGGCGCATCGCCGGGCCGTGGAATGCTTTAGAGAGCACCCTGGACTGGACTGGGTTTGGCCGCACAGGGGCTTTACAGGTGAGCTGGAGGCAAAACCGCCTGCAAGCGAGTCTGCAAGGGGATCTGGCGGGTTCGGTGAGTTATGGCCCGGCCTGGGCGGGGCGGCTGCGCTTCCGTGAGGGGAGCCTCGAGCTTTCCGGCACCGGGATTCCTGTGGTGGAGGGCGACATCCTGGGCCTGGCCCTGCGCCTGCGCTACCCCATGCTGCAGGTGGCCCCCAACCGCGAGAGCCTGGACAGCCCCACCCCGGCCAGCACCCGCCGGGCCAGCAGCCTGATGATTAACCTCTCCGAGCGCAGCGCCTCGGGTGAGCTGGATGTGCATAACCTCGAGGTGCGGGGCCGGGGGCCCGAGCTCGAGGCGGTCTATCCCCTGGCCGGGGGGCGCCTGGTGGCGGCCCTGAACTTACAGACTTTCGCCGTAAGCCTCTCGGCGCCGGAGCTGGGAACGGGCGAGCTAGTCTTCAAACAGGGGCAGCTTAGCGGTGGGCTCGAGCTTACCGTCTATGGGCTGGGCCTGAGCCTCGAGGGCTCCGGGCCGCAGGCCAGCGTGCGGGTGGTGCACCCCACCACCGAGTGGCTTCCCTGGAAAAGTGGTGCTCTAACCGGGCAGATTGGCCTCGATGGGGGCTGGAAGCTGCTGTACCGCGATCCCCAACAAAAGCAGCAGATCGAGGCCGAGGGGCGCCTGCTCGAGGCCACCCTGACTGCAAAAGGGCCCTGGGTGGAAGGGCAGATAAGGTACCCTGGCCCGGGCCGATGGCAGGGTCGCCTGCAACTTGATCTGCCCCTCGAGCCCCTTTCCAGCCGCCTGCGGCTTCGGGTGGATGGTCAGGATACCCTCAGCGCCACCGGTAGCCTGGATGGTGAGGTGGGCGGCCTCGAGATACGGGGAACCCTGGCCCCCAGCGGCCTGCAGGCGCGGGTTGGCTTTAGGGATCTGGCGATTGAAGAGGTGCCCCAGTTGGCCAGCCGCCTGCCCTTTCTAGCGGGTCGAACGACGGGCTCGCTGGTATACGACCAGGGCCAGATCGAGTTCAACCTCAGCAGCCCGGGGCTCAAGGTTAAGGGCGATGAGCTGGTGCTGGCTATGGAGGCCAAGGGCGGGATTGCCAATGGCCTGTTGCAGGCCGAAATTGACTTCGAGAAGGCCGATCCGTCGGGCGGTTTGATGCAGAACGGCAACCTGGGTTCCAACCGGACTACGGCCAGGATTCGCCTGGAAAACGGCATCCTGAGCGGAGAGGCCGTGGCGGCGGCTTTCCCCTTGCACTGGCTGTTCTCAACCTGGGCTGGTGAACTGGCCGGTCAGGCTTTTTGGACGGGGCGAACCAGTTTCAGCTATAACATCCGCGACCCCTGGGCCTCCAGGGGCATCTGGGTAGGGGAGTACCTGCGCTTCCAGGGTGGCGGCGACACCCTGGTGGGTGCGGCTGCGTTGCGATTTGAGCAGGAGCGGTTATACATAGACCGGTTGAGCCTTTCGGGCAAGGGAACCTGGACGGGGTCGGGCTACTATGGCCGACGGGGTAGCAACCTTCGCCTCAGCCTGGAGAACACCAGTTTTACGCCGGTTTTGCAGGTTATACCCAACCTCAAGCCGCTGGCCCCCGAGGGCAGCGGTACGCTGCGCCTGGTTTCGAACGGCGAAGCGTTTGACCTTACCCTGGAAAATTTTGGCTTCAAGCTGGGCCCGGTGCGGGCCGAGACCCCCCGCGCGGTGCTGCGCGTTGGTAACACCACCAGCGCAGAGGGCCGTATCAAACTGACCGCCCCCTACCCAGCCGAGGCCCAGCTTTCTGGCGAGGGC
This sequence comes from Meiothermus sp., assembly GCA_026004095.1. Classification (GTDB taxonomy): domain Bacteria; phylum Deinococcota; class Deinococci; order Deinococcales; family Thermaceae; genus Meiothermus. The sequence goes on along the minus strand of BPIL01000006.1, from coordinate 70,864 downwards.
GACCTCAGCAACTTTACGGTGCGGGCTACGGGTTTGGCCAACCTGCCGCTCCTGAGTCCCGATGAGCCCTTTGATCTGAGCTTCAATTACCCGGCCTACACGGTGGATGCTCGTTTACAAAAGCAGGATGCCCGCTTGTATGGTACGCTCTTTCCCCAGCTCATCCTGACCCTGCAGGGACAGGTGCCGGTCAGCTACCCACAGTACTTCTTGCTGGATGGGTTGCTCGAGACCAACTTAATTTTGCGCTATCAGCGTGGAACCTACATTCTTCAGGGGGCGGCCAATGTGATCCGGGCCCGGCTGGGGTTGCCCGCGGGTCAGCGTGAGGTAACCATTAGCACCCCATCCGAGGCTGCCTCTACCCGTCCGGCCAATCTGGTTCCCGTGGAATTCGCTAACATTCAATTCAAGGCCGAGCGGGGCATTATCATCCAGGAGGCGCTGGCCCAGGGCGAACTTGCCGGCGAGGTCTTCCTCAACGGCGATATCTCCAATCCCTACCTGTCGGGGGAGGTGGTGCCTTTGCGGGGGAACTTCCGCCTGTGGGATCGCGACTTTACCATCCGGGATCGCTCCACCGAGCAGCGCAGTTACGCCCAGTTTAGCCCGGCCGCTGGAATTCTGCCCGAGTTGCAGATTGTGGCTGACACGCAGGTGCAGGATCGTGCCCAGGACAACCGCCGCATTCAGATCAACCTGACCCTCAAGGGGGAATTTCTGCGGCAGAATGGGCGTATCAAGGTTAGTTTGACCCCCACTTTTGAGGCTATCTACAACAACGAAACAGCCCGCAAAGCCGACGGCCAACCATACAGTGAGGCCGAAATCTATACCTTGCTCCTGCTGGGCCGCTCCGACCTATCGGCCCTGCCCAGCGATATTGCCCAGACCGGCCTTCAGGCCGCGATACAGAACTTTATTGTGGGGCAGCTCGAGCGCGAACTGGCCAAGGCTTTGGGGCTGGATCAGGTGCGGGTGGAAATCCCCGCTCTGAACGGCGGTACCATCGAGGAGACCCGCTTCACCATCGGGCGCTATCTGTCTCCTGAGCTGTTTTTTGCCTACTCGGTAGACCTTCGGGGCTACCAGACCATTTTTGCCGAATACCTGCAAGGCGATTATCGTCTGCGCTTCAGCACCGAGGTCTTCCCCCAGCCCAGGCCGGAAATTTCATTTGGCTGGACGATCCGTCCCCTCGGGGCCGACCTCACCATTGATCTGGCCACGGGGGTGGGGGATGGTTACCGCAGCGACGGTATTAAGTTTGGTGTGGGCTTTACTTTCCGCTTCTAAAAATCGAAGCAGCGGGGTGTGGGCGTGTTGAAAGCTCTCTCACTCACACTTCACGCGCTTCGCATATGTTTGGCAGCATGAAGCGATGGTTCGCCGTTTTGTTTTTGCTGGGCGCGGCCTGGGCGGCCCCCATTCAGGAAGTGGAAGTGCGGGGCACCGATGCCGTGCTGGCGGCCCTGGTACGTATTGCGCTGCCTTTTGGGGTGGGTGATGAACCGGGTGACCTCGAGCAGGCCCGTGCAGCCGTACTGGATACGGGTTATTTCCGGGATGTAAAAATTCGACTGGAAGACAGCAAGCTGGTGGTGGAAGTGGTGACCAACCCCAGCATCACCAAAGTGACCACCTCGGCCAGGGCTTTCCCCGAGGCCAATGTGCTGCGCTACCTGGAGACCGAACAGGCCATCGGGGTGGGCTCGGTTTTCAACCCCAAAAAAGCCAGCGAGGCGGCCCAGGCCTTGGCCAGGATCTACCGCAACGAGGGCTTCCCGTTTGAGCCCAGGATTGTCCCCGAGGCCAAGGAGGTGGCCGGGGGTGTGGAGCTTTTTTTCAATGTGGATGAAAGCCCCGAGCTCAAGTCGGTGGAGGTGGGGGCGGCTACCTATGTTCCCAAAGAACGCCTCGAGCCGCTCTTTCAGCCGGTGATCGAGAACGGGCGCTTCTCCTTCGAACGCTTCCGCGATGCAGTAGGGCGCACGGCCGATGTATACGCGGCGGCGGGCTTTAGGGGCAGCGGAGTCAACCTGGCCGGTACCAGCCTGGTGGACGGCGTGCTCAGGGTGGCTTTTAGTGAGCTGAAGATTGTGGAGATCAGCGCTCGAGGGGTGGATATCAGCTCCCTGAACCTCAAAGTGGGCGATCCTTTCAACCTCGACCGCATACTGGATGGGGTTAATGCTCTATCCCGTAGCCTTGGGCGGGTGGTTGACTTAAGGCCCGAGCGGATAAGCCAGGAGGGGGTGCGCCTGACTTTTCAGGTTGGTGAACAGCGCTATGGGGCGATTCGTGAAGTGCGCATAGAAGGCAACACCGCCATTCCCACAGAACAGTTGTTATCGAAAATGCGTCTTAAGCCTGGAGACGAGTACAGCCCAACCCTAGCCAACGAGGATTTCGCCCGTATTCTGCGGGAGTACCGCGATCTTGGCTACGACCTCGTGGCCCAGCCCGAGATTAGCTTCCGCGAGGGGGTCTATGTGCAGCGGCTGCGCGAGCTGCGAATTGCGGGCTACCGTATCGAGCCGGCCCTGACCCGCACCGACCCCAGCGTGTTTTTGCGTGAGATGCCCCCGGTGGGTAGCCTGTTTTCGGTTAGCGCTCTGCGCCAGGGTATTACCAACGTTTTGCGCACGGGTTTGTTGCGCGAGCCGCCAGGGGTACGCCCCCAACAGGGTGAAAAACCCGAGGATGTGATCCTGGTGTTGAGCTTCCGCGAAGCCCAGACCGGCAGTTTTGTACCTGGAATTTCCTGGAGCAGCCTGACCGGCTGGGAGGGCAGCATTGGCATCAGCGATACCAACCTGTGGGGGCTGGCCCACCAGTACAACGTAACCCTGGGTATTAACCCCAACGACGCCGGCCAGTTTCTAACCTTCAGTGCCTCTTACCGCATTCCCTGGATCTACATCGACTTTGCCGACTTCAAGCAGGTGCGCACCTCCTTTGGGGTGAGCATCTACAGCCAGCCGCAAGCCAACATTAGCTTCCCCCTCGAGCAGCTTTACAACGGGAATACCCCCGACCTCAACGGCGACGGGATCATCGACGATAGCGACAAAACCTCGCAGTGGCAGTATACCGAGCGCAAGACCGGTATTAGCTTCACCATCTCGCGTCCCCTGAGCAGCGACCTTCCCAACCTGCGGGTTTCGGCGGGGCTTGGCTGGGAATGGAGCATTCCCTTTCTGGAGGTCGGCGACCCCAACCGGCCCCGCTGTTTGGTGAAGGTCTCGGACTCGAGCAACACCGCCAACCCCTCGGTGGCCGAGGACACCGCCTGCAGCGAGGCCTTGTTGCAGGATGCCCAGAGCAAGTTTGAACAGAGCGTGCGGGAGTTTCAGGCCATTACGCTGACCCTGGGCGCGACCTACTCCACCCTCAACAGCCCTACCTTCCCCACCCAGGGCTTTTCGATCAACCTCAGCACGGGCTACGGCATCACCTTCCCTAAGGGCAGCGATGTGACGCAGTACGTTCCGGTGGTGATCACTGGAAGAACCTATTTCCAGCTAGATCAGGCAGCCCGTCAGGCCCTGGGTTTGCGGGTTTCTGTAGGCACCATTCTGGGCACTGCGCAGGACAGTCAAAAGTTTAGCCTGGGGGGTAACAGCACCGATATCACAACCCTGCGCGGTTACGACCCCCGCTTCCTGGATAAAGGCACCACCGTGTTGAACGGCTCGATCGAGTATGGTTACGACTTTGGATTGAGCCCCACCGGCGGCACCAACCTCTATGGTTTTGTGTTTGCGGATTTTGGCCGCCTATGGCCGGCTTCAGGCGATCTGGACGCTTTCTTCCTGGGGGCCGGCGTGGGCCTGCAACTCAACCTTGACCTGCTTGGGGCCATCCTGCCGCCCATACGCCTCGACTACGGTTTTAGCCAGCGCTACCCCACGGGCCGCTTTGCACTGCGCTTAGGCCTTGGCTTCTAGAGAGCTGGGCATCCTCGAGCCTGCCAACGATACTAGCGAAATGCGTATGATAGAGCCTGATGAAGGCAGTCACCCGACCTGCAGCCCTCGAGGATAGCCCGGAAGCCTTCTGGGAGCGTTTTGCACCGTATGCACAGACCTGGCCTGTGAGCCCAGAACCCCTGGGGAGCCCGGTGCTCGAGGTGCTCACCCCATGGGGTGTTCTGTATGTTTTCGACAGGGGCATCACGCCCTTCTCTGGGGGAGCAGCCTCGCTGGTGATCCATGGGCAGGTGGTGCACTGGGAGGCGGCCTCAGAGCCTCCTGCCATCGAGCATCTTGGTGGGGGGCGTTACAAGGTGCGGGGCCGTGTGGAAGCGGTGCTGGACAGCCGGTACTTTTTGCTGGGCCTGGCGGGGGCCGGGCAAGAGAACCGGCTGCACCTGGTGCTGGCCGGCTCGAGGCTGCCGGAGCTGGGTACCCCAATTCAGGCCCATTTGGCGCCTCCGCTGATGGCCTTTCGGCCGGAAGTGTCCCGCTAGGCTGGCTGTGGGGTAAGCGGGCGGGGTGCTTCACAGAGGTTTTTGCTAGCTGGCTTGGAAATCGTTGTCCAACGGGCTATACTTGCTGGTGTTGGGCATCACGTACTCGTAGCAGGCTGCCAGGCGATGTAATTCATTTTCATCGCACCGACCAATATTTCCAGTGTGGTTTTGCCCTATGGTTTGCCCCCGTTGTGGTCACAGCAATGCGGATGGAGAGGAAAATTGCGTCCGTTGCGGTAATGCCTTGCTACCGGGGGGGGCTTTTGTTCAGGAGCGGCGCTGGGTCAGTGCGGTGTTTTTCGATCTCTCGAGGTTTACCGAGTACGCGCTGGCCCACCCGCTGGAAGATACCTGGGAAGCTGCCAACACCGCTCTACAGACCGCGGCCAGCCATGTCCGGGTCTATGGCGGGCACATAGATAAGTTTTTTGGAGACGGTTTTTTGGCGGTTTTTGGCGTGCCGCGTAGCCAGGAATCCGATGCGCGGGCGGCCCTGGAAGCCGCCCAGGCGATGGTGGCTTCAAGCACCTTACCGGGCCGTGCAGGGGTTGCTAGTGGCCTGGTTCTGCGCACGCCCTTAGGGGGTGGGGTGGCCGGTGATCAGACCGTGCTGGGCCCGGCCATCAACCTCTCGCAGCGCCTGTCGCAGGCGGCCCCGCCGGGTGAGGTATGGTGCGACGAGACAACCATGCGCCTGGTTCCGAGCGCGATTACCGAAGCCCTGCCGCCCCAACCCCTCAAGGGTTACGCCGAGCCGCTTTCCCCATACCGCTTTCTGGGGCTGCGCCCGGATCCGCCAGAGGTGCTGGGGCGGGAGCGGGAGGTGCGCATCCTGCGGCAGGCCCTAGAAGCTGTGCGGGCTGGGGCGGGTCGGCGATTGGTGCTTTATGGCCCAATGGGGGTTGGTAAGTCGCACCTGGCCCGCCATCTCATAGAAACCCTGCCGGATGGGGTGCGTGGTGTGCTGGCGCCCCGACTAACCACTGGGGTAGCCCTGCGCTACGCCCTGCAACAGGCTCTGCACAGGCTGTTGCCGGGGGGGCTTTCCCAGCTTCGGCAGATCAATTTGCCAGAACATCTTCGTACGGTGCTGGACTTCAGCATCGGCGTTGGAGAGCACCCGGGCCTGCCCTCCGATGAGCTGGATCGCTTGCTGATAGAAGCCTGGTGGACTTTGCTGGCCTGGATAGCCCAGCAGGCCCCGCTGGTGGTGGTGTTGGAAGACATGCACAACGCCGACCCCACCGTGCTCGAGTTCACCCGCCGTCCAGCGCCGCCCGGCGTAATGCTGCTCCTGGTGGCGAGGCAAAACCGCTGGGAGGCTGCCGAGGATCTGGAAACCCTCCTGCTCGAGCCCCTTTCACTGGAAGATGCTCAGCGTCTTATTTTGCGCATCCGCCCCGACCTGGGCCCGGCAGCCAGTCTTCATCTGGCGGAGGCCAGTGGGGGCTACCCCCTGGCCGTGCAGGCCCTGAGCCTCACCCCTACCGGCGAGCCTGAACCCATTCCGTTGTTTCAGCCTAGGCTGGATAGCCTGCCCCGCCTGGCCCGGGTGGCCCTGCAGGCGGCAGCCGTCCTGGGTGCGACCGTTCCACCTGAGCTGGTGAGGCATCTGGTAGGGGAGGAGGCCGACCTGACCCGGCTGGTGGGGGAGGGGTACCTGGAAGCCGACGACCGGGGGCAGCTACGGTTCGCGGTTCCCTGGCTGCGGGAGGCCATTCTGGGTCAGGTAGGGGGGCAGCAGGTTAAGACCTGGCACCAGCAGGCCGCGCGCTGGTATCAGCGCCAGGGTCGTCTGGCCGAGGCAGCCACCCACCTCGAGGCCGCCGGTGATCTGGCTACGGCCTATCGTATGTGGCGGGTGGTGGCCCAGCAGACCTGGGCCGAGGAGCGGTACTCGGCGGCCATCCTGGGCTTCCTCGAGGCCTTGCGTCTGGCGGAGGGGAATGTGCGCTGGCAGGCCGCGCTCGAGGCCGCCGAGGCCCACCTGGCCCTGGGTCGCTATGCCGAGGCCCTGGAACTGGCCGGTCTTCCGCTGGAGGCCCAGGAGCTACCCCTGGGCTTGCGCCAGCGGGCCTGGGCAATTCGCCTCGAGGCAGGTCTGGCCTTGGGGCAAACCGACCTGGTGGAACACCTGATACCGCAGGAAACTGCCGGCATTGCAGAGCCGCCGGAGGAAGGCCCCGGGCTGCCGGAAACGAGCCCTCCCCATCAAATGGAGCCCCGCTGGGCACTGGCGCTGGCCCGTACCCTTCCGCTGGATCGGGCGCTGGCCTTGTTGGAAGGGCTGCCCCCGCGCCTCGAGGGTTCAGCCAAGCTGATCCGGGCCCGGGGCTGGCTGCGCTCCGGACAGCTAAAGCTGGCCCAGGCGCAGTGCGAGACCTACCTCAGGGAGTGCGCCCATAGCCCCGCGGAAACCTTCGAGGCGCGACAAATTCTGTCTGAGGTGTTCTGGCGGCAGTTCAGGCTCAGCGATGCCCTGAACGCCCTGGGCCCGCCACCGGGCGAGGTGCTGCCGTCGTGGTTTAGCAGCCTGTACAACAGCAACCTGGCTGATCTACAGCTCGATATGGGCCGGCTCGAGGAGGCGGGGGCTTTGCTGGAAGAGGGCTTGCTGTTGCTGGAGGGCGCGCCCCCCTGGGCGATCGAGCGGGTAAGCCGGGTTCGCCTGCGCTATTTGATGGAGTCGGGCCAGCTCGATGATGCGCTGTTCTTTGGGGAATCAGCGGTGGCTCGAGCCCCTTCGCCCAGCCTGCTGGCTATTCTGGCCCTGGCCTATGCCCTGGCCCCTGGACAGACCAACGCTCAGATGCTCCAGCGGATGCTCAAGGGCCTCGAGGGTCTGCAACACCCAGAGGTGCAGGCAGCCTGTGCACTGGCCAGGGCCATCTATTCCTGGCACTGGGAGCGGGCCGGGGTTGAACATATGCGCCAGGCAGCCTTGCTGGCGCAGCGGGCGCACAACCCCAGGCTCTTCTTCCATGCGCTGCTGGGCCTGGGCTTCCTCTATCAGACCCGGAATCCCAAAAAGGCCCTGACGATTGTGCGGTACCTGCTTCGAAAAACCATGGCAGCCGGTTTTGTGACGCAACACGGTTATGCCCGCTTACTGCAGGCGCAGATTTTACTGAGCATGGGCCGCGATCCCGTTGACCTGCTGGACTTTGAAGCCAAAACACCCCTGGCTGAACTGTGGTTTACGCTGGTGCGAACGGCTTTGAAGGGTGACAAACCTCGCTTAAGCACCGATAGCTTCCGGGGGTATGGGATCTTAGGTGCGCTGGCTCGCTGGTTTTCTCAGCAGGCCGCTGCGCCCTGGAAACCACGCCCTGTGCAGCTCGATTAAGCACGTGGCATGGCCTCCAGTTGATGGGAACCCTTTAGCTTCGGGCCCTTTCCAGCCAAGGCGGGTTAGAATAAGGCTCTAAATTTGCTGGCCCACCGGTCTGTCAGAGGCGCACCTATGGATGCCCAATTGAACCAAGCCATCGAACTGATTCGCTCGCGGATGCCCATTCGCGAGCTGGTGGGCCGGTATGTGGCGCTCAAGCCCAGTGGAAAGGGAACCTGGAAGGGTTTGTGCCCGTTTCATCAGGAAAAGACCCCCTCCTTTCAGGTCAGCGAGGACAAGGGGCTGTGCTACTGCTTTGGTTGTAAGAACGGAGGGGATATCTTTGCTTTTTTGCAGAAGATCGAGGGGATTGGGTTTTGGGAGGCCCTGGAACGTCTGGCCCAGGAGACCGGGGTGGAGCTGCCGCAGCCCAAGGGGCGTTCCTCCCCGCGCAAGGAGGTTTTGCAGATCCTCGAGCTCACCCAGGCCTACTTCCGTGCCAACCTATCCGGCCCAGCCGAGCGATACCTGCAGGAGCGCGGCCTGGGCTCTGCCTCCATTGAGCGGTTTGGCCTGGGCTACGCGCCCAAAAGCTGGGATGGTCTGATTCGACATCTTCAGGGGCACGGTGTAGACCCCCAGGAAGCCGCGGAGGCCGGGGTGTTGGTGGAGCGCGAAGGTCGCTACTTCGACCGCTTTCGCCACCGCGTAACCTTCCCAATACAAGACTCGCTGGGCCGCATTGTGGCCTTCACCGCTCGAGCCCTGGAAAAAGAGGACAACCCCAAGTACCTCAACTCCCCGGAGACCGCCCTGTTCAAAAAAAGCCAGCTCCTGTACGGCTATCCCCAGGCCCGGTCGGCCATCCGCGAGCGGGGGCGGGCGGTGGTGGTGGAAGGGTTGTTTGATGTTATCGCCCTGCACCAGATGGGCTTTACTGAGGCGGTGGCGGTGCTGGGCTCGTCGCTTTCCGGTGAGCAGGCCCACCTTCTGCGGCGGGCCGATGCTGCCGAGCTTTACCTTGCCTTCGACGCCGACGAGGCCGGGCGCAAGGCCACCTTGCAGAGCCTGAACCTAGAGATTGCCCGTAGCTTTGTGGTCTATGCGGTGCTGCTGGAGGATGGCAAAGACCCGGGCGATCTGCTGCTGCTCCCTGATGGCAAAGAGCGCTTCGAGGTGGCGCTGGAGGCGGCCCTGCCCGAGGTGGAGTACCGCTTTGAGGCGGCGGCGGCGGGGTTAGACCTTAAGCGCCCCGAGCATAAGCAAAAAGTCCTCGAGGCCCTCAAGCCCCGCTTGATCTCGAGCGAGCCTTTCGACCCGGTGGTGGAAAAGCTCAAGGCCAAGGTTATCAGCGCCCTGGAGCTGAGCCCGCGCGCCCTGGAAGACTACCTGGCCCGGGCCCGCACCCCAAAGCGTGCGGCCTCTGCAGCGCCCGACCGAACCCTGGGCATTGGGCTGGCCCGGCCCGACCTCACAGAGAAACGCCTTTTGCGCGAGCTGGACGTTATCGCCCTGCTATACTCGGTGCCCGAGGAAGAGTTTTTGCAGTGGGCGCTTTACGTGGAAGACCACACCTGGCCGCCCGAGGGCAGCCTCTTGGCCGAATTCATGCAGGCGGCCCGCTCTGAGCAGGGTAAAAGCCGTATCTTGAGGTATTTTGAGCAGCGTGGAGAAGGGGCCCGTTTGATGGATGTTCTCATGAAAAGCCCCAGCTTCGATCAACAGAACCTCGAGGCCCACCTGAATGTGGCCCTGGCCCGGGTGCGCGAGGTTTACTACGAGCTGCGCCTGGACAAACTCAAGGCCCAGCTCAATAGCACCGCCGACCTCGACAAGACTCGTACCCTGACCAAAGAGATCCAGGAGGTGCTGCAGGCCATCGAGGCGGAGCGGCGGGTGTATAAGCGCTAGCGCGCCGTCCAGCCCAGATCCATCACCTGCGCCGAACCCGTGATGGCCCCGGCCTTATCGGAAGCCACGAACAGTGCGTACTCTGCTACCTCTTCGGGCTCGATGAGGCGCCTGATAGCCGCGGGCGCCAGCATGACCTGTTCGATGACCTGGGCTTCAGGGATGCCCAGCGTGCGGGCCTGGTCGGCAATTTGTGAGGTGACCAGGGGGGTGCGTACGTAGGCCGGGCAGATGGCGTTGCAGGTGATGCCGTACTCCCCGACCTCGAGCGCCACCGTTTTGGTCAGGCCCAGTAAGCCGTGCTTGGCCGCGATGTAGGCCGACTTGTAGGGGCTGGCGACCAAGCCGTGTAACGACGCGATGTTGATAATCCGGCCCCAACGCCTTTGCTTCATGGCCGGTAGGGTGTGCTTGATGAGCTGAAATGGGGCCGTGAGCAGCACCTGGAGCATGAGGTTCCAGGTTTCCAGGGGAAACTCATCCACCGGATGGATGCGCTGCAAGCCGGCGTTGTTCACCAGGATGTCGATGGGGCCCAGCTCGAGGGCCCGCTGGGCCAGGTCTTTAACGGCCTCCTGGCTGGATAAATCGGCTTGAATAAAAACCCCACCCAGATCTTCCGCAACCCGGCCCGCTGTGGGGGAGAGGTCATTTAGGATTACCCTGGCCCCTTCCCGGGCGAACACTTCTGCGATGGCCCTGCCAATGCCGCTGCCAGCGCCGGTGACGAGGGCGGTTTTTCCTTTTAGCTGCATGGTTTCATGCTACCCTGTGGCGGGCTTATAAAGCCAGGTAGGCCTTCTGTACCCCCTGGTTGCTTAGGAGCTCTTGCGCACTACCGCTCAGTACAACCTTCCCGTGCTCGACCACGTAGCCCCGGTCGGCCACCTCCAGCGACAGCGCCACGTTCTGTTCGACCAGCAGCACCCCCACCCCCTCGGCTTTCACCTGGGCTAAGGTGGTCAGCACCTCCTCGGCCAGCTTGGGGGAAAGCCCCAGGCTGGGCTCATCCACCATCAGGATTCTGGGTCGGCCCATCAGGGCCCGTCCGATGGCCAGCATCTGCTGCTCCCCCCCCGAGAGGGTACCGGCCATCTGCTTGCGCCGTTCAGCCAGGCGGGGGAAGAGGGTGTAGATGCGCTCCAAACCCTCCTGGCGGTATGGCCAGGCCAGGAAGGCCGCCCCCAGGCGTAGGTTTTCCTCCACGCTCATGAGGGGAAAAAGTTGCCGCCCCTCGGGCACGTGCCCCAGACCCCGGCGGGCCCGCTGGGCTGCCGAGAGGCCCTGCAGGCTGGTTTCATCGAGCCACACCCCGCCGCCCCAGGGTCGTAGCAGGCCGGAGATGGTGCGCAAGGCCGTGGTTTTTCCGGCCCCGTTGGCCCCCAGGAGGGCCACCAACTCACCCTGGGCCACCTCGAGCGAAAGCCCAAACAACACCTGGGCCTTGCCGTAGCCAACCGTTAGCTGCTTGACGCGTAGCCTCATTGGGCCCTCCCCAGATAAGCCTCGCGCACCTTGGGGTTGGCGGCCACCGCATCGTAGGGCCCCTCGGCGATCACCCGGCCATAGTCCATTACCACCACCCGGTCGGCCAGGGCCCGCACCACCGGCATCAGGTGCTCGATGAACAGCACCGTTACGCCGCTGTCCCGGATTCGCCGCACCAGTGCCACCGCCTCCAGGGCCTCCGAAGGGCGCAGCCCGGCCATCACCTCGTCCAGGAGCAACAGCCTGGGCTGGGTGCAAAGGGCCCGGGCGAGCTCGAGGCGCTTGTCCTCCAGAAGCGTGAGCTCCCCGGCGGGGGTCTGGGCTTTAGGAGCCAGGCCGGTGAGCTCGATGACCTCCGCCACCACCCGTTCAGCCACTTTGCGCGGGGTGCTGGGTTTACCGTACAGAGCCCCGACCAGAAGGTTTTCCCACACGCTCATCTCCGGGAAGGGCTGCACAATCTGAAAGGCCCGTCCCAGGCCCTTCCAGGTGCGCACTTCCGGTGGAGCATGGGTGATCTCCTGGCCTAAAAACTCGATCCGACCCTCGTCGGGGCGGAGCAGGCCCGAAAGCAGGTTCAGCAGGGTGCTCTTACCGGCGCCGTTGGGGCCGATCACCGCCAGAATTTCACCGGGTGCTACCTGAAGGCTAACCTCATTGGCCGCTGTCACCCCACCAAAGCGTTTGCAAAGGCCCTGAACGCTAAGCATGGCCCGCCCCCTTACGGTGAAAGAGGCTGACCAGCCCCCTGGGCAAAAACAGGATGGTCAGCACCAGAATTACCCCATAGACCACCAGATACCCCTCGCCGATGCGCAGCCGCAGCCAGGTCTCGAGGCTCACGATAATCAACCCCCCCAGCAGGGGCCCGGTGGTGGTATACAGTCCGCCAAAAATGGGGATCACCAGAGCCTCCACAGCCCGCCCCAGGCCAAAGGCATCGTAAGGGGAGAGGAATAGGGTCTTCATGGCGTAAACCCCACCGGCCAGCCCGGCCAGAAAAGCGGAAATCATAAACGCCAGGAGCTTAACCCGTATCACCGGAACCCCCAGCACCCGGGCCACGGCCTCGCCCTGCCGGGTAGCGGCCATGGCGTAGTGCAGGCGGCTTCTGCTCAGAAGAAGGCTAATCCCGGCGGCCAGGGCCAGCACACCCACGGCCAGGTAGTAGCCGCCGAGGGGGAAGGCTCCTCCGAACGCGGGCTGTACCGGCAGGCCGATAGCCCCTCCGGTGAAGGGGGCTTTGAGCACCAGGGTGCGCATTACCTCGCTGAAGGCCAGGGTGGCGATGGCAAAGTACATGCCGTGCAGGCGCAGGGTGGCCAGGCCCAGGAAGAGGCTCGAGGCCCCGGCCACCACCCCCCCCACCAGCAAAGCGGGCAGCGTGCCCAGGGCCGGGGCTGCGAGCGCGGCGGCGTAGGCCCCCAGGCCGAAGAAGGCCCCGTGGGCCAGCGAGAGCTGCCCGGTGCGGGCCAGCAGATCCCAGGCCAGGGCCAGTGCACTGATCAAGAAGGCAAACTGGGCGGTATCCAGCAAAAAGGCCCGCCACTCACCCAACGGCAGCCCTGGCAGTACCAGGGCTACCAGCAAAAGCAGTCCCACCAGTATCATGCGGCCCTCCAGCTACGCCAGGTGAGGGCCACGAAGATGACCAGAAAGAACACAGCCTCTACCCAGCCCCCTCCGCCCGGCAGATAGGTGCTGACCAGGGCCTCGGCCAGGGCCAGGATGATGGCGGCTGGCACCACCCCCCGCAGGTTGCCCAGCCCCGCCATCACGATGATGGCAAAGGCTTTGAGGGTGTAGGCAAAGCCCACCGTGGGGGAGGCGTAGAGCATCACCGAGAGCATCACCCCGGCCACCCCGGCCAGGGCCGCCGAAAGCCCAAAGGCCAGCAGGTACACCCGCTGGGTCTCGATGCCCAGAAGCCCCGGTGCCAGTCGATTTTGCGCCACCGCCCGTACCGCCAGGCCCAATCGGGTGCGATCCAGAAAGCCATACAGCGCACCCAGAATGACAACCGAAAGACCAAAAGCCAGCAGCGGCGGTACGCCAAACGAAAGACCGCCCAGGCTGAGGGTGGCCCCCTGGTAGCTGGTGGAGACCACACGGGTATCGGCGCCAAAGAGCAGCAAGGCGATGTTTTGCAAGGCCACCGAAAGACCAAAGGTAAGCAGCATCTGGTTGAGCTCAGGGGCGGCCAGCACGGGACGGATCAGCCCCAGGTAGGTGATGGCTCCTACCCCAAAGAGCACCAAGGCCGCCAATCCCAGAGAAAGAAAGGGGTCTAGGCCGGTGCCCACAAAGAGCAGATAGGCAATGAAAGCCCCAATCATGGTGAACTCGCCGTGGGCAAAGTTGACGATGCCCACCACGCCCACCGCGAGCGCCAGTCCGCTGGCTACCAGGGCGTATATGCCGGCGGCCAGGATGCCGTTGATGAGGGTTTGTAGCAGCAATTCCATAGTTTGTGGGGACGGGCTTCCCAAGCGCCAGTAGGCCAACCTTCCGTCGAGCATCCCAAACCTGGTGCGGGATGGAACCCCAACGGGGCTCGTTGGGGTTCACCTTTGATGAAGCTTCGGCCCGGGTTTAGTAGTTGCCTGGGAAGCGCAGGGGCCGGGCTGCGCGGTTGGGCGGGAAGACCGGGCGCCTCGAGCCCTCCAGGTACTGGAACTGTAGCCAGATGCTCTGGTTGAAGCCCTGGAAGCGGGTACGCCCGGTATCGGAGGGCTTGAAGGATAGGGGGCCGAAGGGGGTATCCATCTGAACCTTGGCCAGCTCGGCGGCAATCCGATCTTTATCGGTAGAACCGGCGGCCTCGAGCGCCCTGCCCAGGCTCAGGGCAATCACATAGCCCATGGGGGCCATGTACTCGTCGGTGACCTCGCCGAACTTGCGCCGGTAAAGGTTCACGAAGCGGCGGCTTTCGTTGTTGGCTACCGAGGGCAGCCAGGCGGTCATGCCAGCTATGTCGTTGGAAAGGTTGTTTTTCTCGAAGCCGGTCGGCCAGGCTGGGGGGGCCCCGTAGATGAGTTTGGGCTCGAGCCCCACCTGCCGGGTTTGCGCCGCGATGGGCAGGGCGTCCACGTCGTAGCCGATCCAGTACAGAATATCGGGCCGGAAGCCCTTGAGGCGGGTCAGAATGGCGGTGAAGCTACCCGAACCCGACTTGAAAGGCTCGGCCTGTACGGTGTAACCCTGGCGCTCGAGCTGCTGGCGGTAGGTCTGGATGCCCGCCGAGCCGAAGGGCCCATCTTCGTAGAGGATGGCCACGCGCCGGGCCCCGCTGTCGTAGAGGTACTTGAAGAACTCGAGGGCCGCCGCCACGTTGTGATAGTCCCAGGGGTGGTAGTGGAAGAAGCGGTTGTAATCGCTAAAAGCCTGCTCTACCACGCTGCTGGCCGCTCCGATGCAGAGGAAGAGCGGCTGGTACTGCTTGACGGGCCCTGAGAGGGCAAAGGTAACCCCCGAGGCCAGCCCGCCGATCACAATGTCCACCCGATCCACGGTCATCAGTTTGGTGAGGGCCGGCACCGCGGTGGCGGGGGCGTTGCCGTCGTCCACTACCACCAGCTCAATCTTTACCTTGCCGCCGGCGTTGACCTGATCCACGCCGAGCTGCACCCCGTTCAGGGCCGCTTTACCCGCGACAGTCGAGATGGGCAGGAGCACGCCCACCCGCACCGTGGTCTGGGCCAGGGCCAACCCGGCCAGACCCAAAACTGCCAGAAGAACCATCCATACTTTTCTCATGCCTGCCTCCTATTGGGTTTCACAAAACCTCCTCGTAGAGCACCGTTGCTTCGCCCTCGATGACCCGCTCGCCTTTTTGGTTGGTGCAGACGGTCTCGAGGCTCAGGATGGGTTTATCCGGGCGGATGGCCCGCACCGTTACGGTGGCCGTGATGGTGTCGCCCAGGTAGGTGGGCTTCAGAAAGCGCAGGCTCTGACCCAGGTAGATGGCCCCCGGCCCCGGCAGCCTGGTGCCGATGGCGGTGGATATGAGTCCGGCCACCAGAATGCCCTGGGCGATGCGGGCCCCAAAACGGCTTTTCTTTGCGTACTCGGCGTCCACATGTAGTGGATTGGTATCACCCACCGCCCCGATGAACAGGGCCACATGCGCCTCGCTGATGGTCTGGGTGTAAGAAGCGGTGTCCCCTACCTTAAACTTCATGCCGGTACCTCCAAAAACCTCAGGATGGCCCCGGCCAGCCCGGCGGTGTCTTCAACTGGGGCCACGTGGCCCACCTGGGGTAGCACCCGATGGACGGCCTGGGGGATGGCGGCTGCAATCTCCTGGCCGTAGCAGGGCGGGAAGAGCAGATCGTCCTCACCCGAGAGCACCAGCGTAGGGGCCTTAACCCGCTTCAGGTGGGGGCGCAGGTCTTCCATAGCCAGAAAGCCGTCCAGTAAGTTTTGCTGGGCCTCTGGGGTTGGGGCGGCCTGCTCCATCTGTGCCAGAGAAGCCTCGTCGGCGATCTCCGGGTGGGCTTCCAGATAGGCCCGGCCCCAGATCCAGGGCAGGGCAACCTGCAAGCGTCCACGGGTGCCGCCCCAGGCCAGGGCCTGCCGCCAGCTTGCTACCTTGGCCCGCAAAACTGGGTCGAGGCGGGGGGTGGTGCACAGCAGGATGAGCTTTTCCAGGCCGGCGGGTTGTTGTGCGGCGTACACCTGGGCCACCACCCCGCCGTTGGAGAGGCCCAGCAGGTGGTAGCGCGGGATCTTTAGAGCCTCCAGGAGGGCGGCCAGGTCGCTGGCGTGCTGTGCGGGGGGGTAGGGCCCTGGGGGTACGGCGCTTTGCCCCTGGCCGCGCATGTCGTAGCGCAGCACCCGGAAATTCTTCAGGTAGGGCATGAGGGGCTCCCAGGCCTCGGTGCGCTGAAAGATGCCATTGAGCAGCACCAGGCACGGCGCTTCTTCGGGGCCATCCAGCCGGTAGAAAAGGCGGGTTCCACTGACGGCTTGCTCAGGCATGGAATTCCTCCATGAACCGCTGGTACAGCGCACTTTTCAAAATCTTGCCGGGGCCGCTTTTGGGTAGCTCGGATAGGAACAGGAAATGCTTGGGCACCTTGTAGCCGGCCAGGCGGGCCTTCAGAAAACGCTTCAACTCTTCCTCGTCGATCGGCGATTTGAGTACCACCGCAGCCAGGCCCACCTCACCCCAGCGGGCGTCGGGAACCCCCAGCACCGCGCACTCGAGCACCGCCGGATGATCGTAGAGGGCCCGTTCCACCTCGATGGGGTAGACGTTCTCCCCCCCCGAGATGAACATCTCCTTGGCCCGCCCCACGATGTAGTAGCGCCCCTCGGCATCGCGCCGGGCCAGGTCGCCGGTGCGCAGCCAGGTGCGGCCATTGTGCACGACCAGGGCCTGAGCGGTCTCGGCGGGTCGCTCAAAGTAGCCCGACATCACCACCGGCCCCGAGAGCCACAGCTCACCCTCCTCGAGGGCCTCCTGACCCCCGGCCCCGACCAGCCGGGCCCAGAGGTGGGGCATGGGGCGGCCCACCGACTCGGGGTGCGCCTCGGCCTCCTCGAGGCTCTGGGTAAAGCAGTTGACGCCGCACTCGGTCAGGCCATAGCCCTGCTTAAAGCGCACGCCCTTGGCCTTGAAAGCGGCCCGCACCGGGTGCGGGCAGGGGGCCCCGCCGGAGATGGCCCAGCGCACCGTGTGCAGGTCGGCCTGGGCGAAGTCGGGGTGCTGGGCCAGCATCTGGTACATGGTGGGCACCAGGAACAGCAGGGTTACCCTATGTTCCCGAACCCAGGCCAGGTACAAAGCGGGGTCGAACCTTTCCTGCACAAGCACCTGGCCGCCCAGGTAGAGCAGCGGTGTGGCCAGGGCATTCAGGGCCGCATGGAACATGGGGGTGGCTACGATGTAGCGGTCTTCGGGAGAAAGTCCCCAGCTCATGCAGGTCTGAATGGCATTGACCAGGAGCTGGCGGTAGGGGATGAGGGCCCCTTTGGGCAGCCCGGTGGTGCCGCCAGTAAAGAGCAGCAGGGCCGGGTCTTCTAAGCCGGGGGTAAAACCTGGTATCTCTTTTTCGGGCAGGGTTTGTAGGGCCTCCAGAGGATGTGCCTGGGGGTGCAGTCGCTGGGCCGGCACCGCGAAGTCTTCGGTATAGAAAAGGGCTTTGGGCCGGGTGTACTCGAGCAGCCCCTTCAGCTCGGCCTCGCTCAGGCGGTGGTTGAGCAGGGTGGGAATAAAGCCCAGCAAAGGCGCGGCAAAGTAGAGCTCGAGGTAGCCCAGGTGGTTGGGCCCCAGCACTGCGACCCGATCCCCCCTGGCGATCCCGAGGCCGGCCAGCGAGGCTGCGGCTCGCCGGGCCCGCTGGTACAAGCCTGCGTAGCTAAGCCAATCCCCACGCCAGTAGACCGCCGGCCGCTCGGGGTGGTAGGCGGCCAGCCGCGCGAGCCAGTTGGCGTTTAGCTCCATGCCACCTCCTCCAAACGCAAGACCGCAGCCCCCCAGTGGTAGCCCACCCCGGCCGCGGCCAGGGCCACCAGGCTTCCCGCGCCCAGCTTCCCGGCGTCCATCGCCAGCTTGAGCGAGAGGATGGGGTCGAGCTGGCCCAGGTGGCCGTAATCGGAAAGGTAAATGGCCCGTTCTTCAGATAACCCCAGCCCGGCCAGCACCGCCTGGTGGGCTGAGGGTTTCATGTGCAGCAGGGCCAGGTAGTCGAGATCGGCGGCGGTGTAACCGGCCTGTCCCAGCGCTTCTTGAATAACCTCCAGAAAGCTCGTTAGCGAGACCTGCTCGAGGCGCGCCTTCATGACCTCGGGCTCGGCCACCCGCAGCTTGTACCGATCTACGTTCATCGGGCTGAGCGGCTCGACCGTGCCACCCACCGGCACCCGCACGCTGGTGGCCAGGCTGGGATCGGTCTTGAGCCGGGTGGCCAGTAGCCTGAACCCCGGCCCCTGCCGCGCCATTACCGCGGCCCCGCCGCCGGCGGCCAGGTCGTACATGAAGCGCACCGCCGGATCGGTGTAATCGATCAGATCGCCGTTGCGGTAGCCGCCGGCAATCAGCAGGTGTTGCAGATCGGGCTGGCTGGCCAGAAGGCCCTCGGCCACGGCCAGCGCGCTGATAAAGCTGGCACACTTCTGGTTCAGGTCGAAGGCCCAGGCCCGCCTGGCCCCCACCATCTGGGCGATCAGGGGGGCGCTGCACCAGACCGGGTAGTCTTTGTACTCATCGGTGATGCTGATTACCACATCCAGCGCGGCCCCCTCGAGGCCCGCCTCCTCGAGCGCGGCCCGAGCAGCCCAGCCTGCCATGCGGCCGGGGTGGTCTTCCGGGCCGGGGATGGGCTTTTGGTGAATGCCCAGCTTCTCCCGCACCACCCATTCCGGCAGCCCGCTGGCCGCGGCAATTTCGCTGCTGTGCATGCGCGGTGTAGGAAGGTAGACCCCTAGGCCCCGAAGGTACGCCATCTTGAACCTCTAAACCCGATTGAGGTGAGTGTACCCAGGGGCTGTTACAACCTTGTTACACTGGTGCCTAGATGGAGGCTGCGCCGATTTTCTGCTCCAGCAGCGCCCGTAGGCCTGCTTCGTCCAGAATGGGAATGCCCAGCTCTTTGGCCTTGCTGAGCTTGGAGCCCGCCCCTGGCCCGGCGATCACATAGCTGGTTTTTCTGCTCACGGAGCCGGAAATTTTGGCCCCGTGGGCCTCGAGCTGCCGCGCGACCTCTTCCCGGGGGCGCGAGAGCTCGCCGGTTAAGACAAAGGTAAGACCCTCGAGGGCCTGGCTTTGCTGCTTTTCTCTGGCCTCGAACACCAAACCAGCGGCCCGCAGGCGCTCGATGAAGCTCTGCATCTCCGGGCGAGCCAGGGCCTGGTGGATGGCCTGGGCAGTGGTCTCGGCGATGTCCGGTACGGCATCCAGCTCCTCGACCGTGGCCTTCAGGATGCTGTCCAGGTGCCCAAAGCGCTTGGCCAGGGCCCGGGCGGTGCTTTCGCCGACCTGGGGAATGCCCAGCGCAAAGAGCAGCCGCTCGAGGCCCCGGCTTTTGCTGGCCTCGATCTGCTCAATAAGGTTCTGGGCGCTTTTCTCGGCCTTGCGCTCGAGCGCGGCAATATCTTCTTTCTTAAGGTTGTAGAGGTCGGCGGCATCCCGCACCAGACCGGTTTCCAGAAGCTGCTCAATCAGCTTCTCGCCCAGGCCCTGGATGTCCATGGCCCGGCGGCTGGCAAAATGCCGGATCGCCTCGAAAGCCTTGGCCGGGCATAGGGGGTTGGGGCAGAGGTGAATCTTGCCCGAAAGCTCGAGGGCTGTGCCGCACTCGGGGCAGTGGGTGGGCCACTCCACGGGCGCATGCCCCCGGGGGGCCTCGGTGACCACCCGCAACACCTCGGGGATCACCCCGCCCGATTTGTGTACCAGCACGGTATCCCCGATGCGTAAGCCCAGCTCCTGTACGTAACTTTCGTTGTGCAGGGTGACCCGGCTCACGGTGGAGCCGTCCAGAAAGACCGGCTCGAGCTCCGCCACCGGGGTGACCCGGCCGGTGCGCCCCACCTGAAAGATTACCCGCAGCACCCGGGTGGTCTTTTCTTCGGCGGGGAACTTGTAGGCGATGGCGAAACGGGGGGTTTTGGCGGTGTAGCCCAGCTCGCTCCACAGGGAAAGATTGTTGAGCTTGACGGTCACGCCATCGGCTTCGAAAGGCAGGCTTTTGCGCGCGGCCAGCATGGCCCGATAACCCTGCTCGATACCCTCCACACCCTGCACCACCTGGTAATGCGGATCCACGGAGAAACCAAGCTGGCCTAGTTTCTCCAGCAATTCTTGCTGGGTGCCGACCCCCAGGCTTTCCGGCCTTCCCACCCCATAAAACAGGCCCCGCAAGCCCCGGCTGGCGCTGATTCGGGGGTCTTTTTGCCGTAGGCTGCCGGCTGCGGCGTTGCGCGGGTTTTTGAAAGGAGGCTCCCCAGCCTCCTCGAGCTGCGCGTTCAACTCCAAAAAGGTCTGAATGGGCAGGTAAATTTCACCCCGAACCTCGAGGTCGAGGGGCTGTGGTAGCTGCCGGGGAATGTCGGGAATCGCTAGCAGGTTGGGCGTTACGTCCTCGCCGGTCAGGCCGTCGCCGCGGGTGAGCCCCTGGCGAAACACCCCCTCTTCATAGATGAGGTTGACCGAGAGTCCGTCAATCTT
Organism: Meiothermus sp.; assembly: GCA_026004095.1. GTDB lineage: Bacteria > Deinococcota > Deinococci > Deinococcales > Thermaceae > Meiothermus. Next base: position 50,488 of record BPIL01000006.1, on the reverse strand, counting down.
GTACTCCAGCACATACTCGCGCGACTCTTCCCGGCCCAGGAAGCGGTTGATGCTGGCCTCGAAATCGGCGATGTCGTCTTGCGAAAAGGCGTTCCCCAGCGAGTACATACGGGTGGGGTGGGGCACGGGGGTGAAGGGGGTCTCGAGGATGGCGCTGCCCACGGTTTGCGTGGGGGAGTCGGGGGTGATCAGCTCAGGATGGGCTTCTTCAAGGGCCCTCAGCTCCTGGAGCAGGCGGTCGTACTCGGCATCGGAAATTTCCGGTTTGTCCAGCACGTAATAGCGGTAATTGTGGTAGCGAATCAGCTCCCGCAGTTCCATGATGCGCTGCTTAGGGGTCTGCATAGCGTGATGCTACCAGCTCGAGGGTGGTTGTAAAACAGGCCTTAGAATAGCCTGAAGGGCGGCCAAAGAAGGGTTTTACTCATTTGTCAAGCCCTTTCAACCCCCCTGCTTTGTGCTCTATAATGCCGGAGGCTAACAGCCAGTTCAGCGCTTGTGAGCTACACAAGTGAAATGGAGGCGAATCACATGAAGAAACTCGTTGTGCTCGGTGCTGCCTTAGCAACTGCGCTAGGCCTGGGTCTGGCCCAGGAGATTCGCGTGGGCATGGCCTTCGATGCGGGTGGTAAAAACGACCGCAGCTTCAACCAGTCCACCTTTGAAGGCGCCCAGCGAGCCGCTAAAGAGCTGGGGGTTCGGATCTTCGACTTTGAACCCGGCGACCCCGGTCAGGTGGGTCAGGGCATCCGCCGCTTTGCCGAAGAGGGCTTCGACCTGATCGTGGGGGTGGGCTTCGCCAACGAACCCTCGATCACCAAAAACGCCCAGGAGTTTAAGGACATCAGGTTCGCCGTAATCGACTCGGTGCCCTGCGAGGGCAAGTGCGCCAACGCGGTGGGGTTGGTCTTCCGTGAGCACGAAGGCAGCTACCTGGTGGGCTACATCGCGGGCCGCATGACCAACACCGGTGTGGTGGGCTTCGTGGGCGGCATGGATATCCCCCTGATCCACAAGTTTGAGCAGGGCTACCGGGCCGGGGCCATCGCCGGTATGCGCGAGCGGGGCATCTCCAACCCCCGCGTGCTCATCAACTACGTGGGCAACACCCCGGCGGCCTGGAACGACCCGGGCAAGGCCAAAGAAATCGCCACCGCGCAGGCCAAGCAGGGGGCGGACATCATCTACGCGGCGGCCGGGGCTTCGGGCCTGGGTGTGTTGGACTATGTTAAGCAGCAGAAGTGCTTGAAGCAAAACGAGCTGCCCTCGGGTGTGCGCTTTATCTCTAACAATGGCTCCAATGTGCCGCGTTACGCCGCTTACAACCAGTCCTGCCCGGCGGCCACCTCCCGCCCCATGTTCATGGTTGGGGTAGATGCTAACCAGAACTACCTGGGCGACACCGACAACAACCCCAACACCCTCAACCACGTGCTGACCTCCATGCTCAAGCGGGTGGATGTGGCCACCTACGAGGTCATCAAGTCGGTTAAGGACGGCACCTTCAAAGGCGGGGTGCGCGAGTTTGGCCTGAACAACAACGGTGTGGGCTATGCCCTGGACAACTACAACAAGGCCCTGATCCCGCAGGCCGTCATCAACCGCCTGGCGGTTCTGCGCAGCCAGATCGTCTCGGGGGCCATCAAGGTGCCCGACAAGCGCTAGACGGCTGTTGTTGCTGGCGCCTGGGGCCGAGCCCCGGGCGCTTTTTGCTGTGGGTGTTTTCTGGGCCTCGAGCAAACCACCGGGTGGCTGCTTGCCTGTATGATTGGGGACATGAACGATTCTGCTGCCGCCTCGAGCACGCGCGCTAAGGGTTCGGTCGCGCTCGAGCTCCGCAACATCACCAAACGCTACCCCCTGGTGCTGGCCAACGACCGCATCTCACTGGACGTGCGCTGGGGTGAGGTGCTGGCTGTGGTGGGTGAGAACGGTGCGGGTAAGTCCACCCTGATGAAGATCGTGTACGGTCTGGTCAAACCCGATCAGGGTGAGATCTGGGTTGATGGTCAGAAGGTGCAGATTACCGAGCCGGGTGACGCCATTGGCCTGGGGATTGGCATGGTGCACCAGCACTTTATGCTGGTAGACCCCTTTACGGTGCTGGAGAACGTAATTCTGGGTTCAGAACCCACCCAGGGGGGCCAGCTCAATCTGGCCCGGGCCCGGGCCGAGGTCGAGGCCTTGATGAGGGATCTCGAGTTCGATCTGCCGCTGGATACACCGGTGGAGGAGCTGCCGGTGGGTTTGCAGCAGCGGGTGGAGATCCTCAAGGCGCTTTACCGCAAGGCCAAAATTCTCATCCTGGACGAGCCCACCGCAGTACTGACCCCGCAGGAGGCCGACGAGTTGTTCGATTTCCTGCGGCGCTATGTGGAGCAAGGCAACGCGGTAATTTTCATCAGCCACAAGCTCGCCGAGGTCATCAAGCTCTCCCACCGCGTGACGGTCATTCGTGACGGCAGGGTGGTGGGCACGGTTAACACCCCCGAAACCAGCGTCAACGAGCTGGCGCGCATGATGGTGGGGCGGGAGGTGATCCTTTCGGTGAACAAGTCGGAGGCCAGACCCGCCGAGGCCGTGCTCGAGGTAATCGACCTGCGCATGCCCGAAAAGGACAAAAAAAGCCGGCTCAATGGGGTGTCGTTCCAGGTGCGGGCCGGTGAGATTGTGGGCATCGCGGGGGTGGAGGGCAACGGCCAGACCGAGCTGGTGGAGGCCATCACCGGCCTGCGGCCTTACCAGGGCACCATCCGCTACCAGGGGCAGACCCTCAAACCCAACGCCCGGCTGGTGCGCGAGTGGGGTGTTTCGCACATTCCCGAAGACCGCAACGTGCGCGGGTTGGTGCTCGACTTTACCACCCGCGAGAACCTGATCCTGGGGGATCACTACCGGCCGCCTTATGCAGGGTTTTTGGGCTTTTTAGACGCCACGCAGATGGAAGCCCACGCCCGGGAGGTGGTCGAGACCTACGATGTGCGGCCCCGGAGCACCGAACTGGCGGCCCGCCGCTACTCGGGGGGCAACGCGCAGAAAATCATCGTGGGCCGGGAGTTGAGCCGCAAGCCCAAGGTGCTGGTTGCAGCCCAGCCGACCCGTGGGGTGGATATTGGGGCCATCGAGTTTATCCACGAGAACATCGTCAAGGCCCGCGATGCGGGGATGGCGGTGTTGCTGGTATCGGCCGATCTCAACGAGGTGCGCTCGCTATCCGATCGCATTTTGGTGATGTTTGAAGGCCGCATTATGGGGGAGCTTAAAGCCAGCGAGGCCAGCGAGGAGCGGCTCGGGTTGTTGATGGCTGGCATTACCGCGGGGGCTCAGGGCTCCTGAAACTCCCCCTGCACCCCTTCCAGCACCACCACATCGCCGGTATCGAGGTGGTACAGCACACGGGTGCCCTGCACGAAACCATCCTTGTTCTGGCTTCGCACCGGCCTGTCCTTGCTGCCGTACAGATAGGCGATGCGGTCTTTTTCGCGCACAACGGCGCTTTCTGCCGTGGAGGTACGGCCATCCTGTACCAGCCTGATATCTCCAAACAAGCGCAGGATTTCGTCGTCCACGTTGTAGACCATGCGCTGGGCGCTGCCTTGCAGGGGCTTGCTGCCGGAGCGCTCGAGCTCGATAGGCCCCGCCACCCGGGCCTCGCCGCTCTGGTTGTCGTAGTCGAGGCGGCTGCCCCAGGCCTTGCTCTGGCCCTGCTGAACCTCTACGGCCCGGGGGCCGGGTTTGAGGTCGAGCTCGAGGCGATCTTCCTCCTCAATGTAGCGGGCCGTACCTCCGGTCAAAAAAACGAAGTCGTTCACTTCGCGGATCTGCTCCACGCGGGCGATGGCCCCAAAGGCCTTGGCATCTTCACCAAAGGTGATCTGAACGCGGTAGGGGGGCGGATCGGCAAACAGCGAACGGCTCAGGGAGGGGCCTTCGGGTTTTCCGCCAATCTGCACATCAAAAGCCTTGAGGCTGCCGTCGTTCTGCTCGGCGGCCTCGAGGCGCACCTGCTGGCCTATCTTCAGGTCGGTAAACTGCACTGGCTTACCCTCGAGCCAGAAGCGGGTTAGCTTATCGGTGGTAAAAACCCTTTCACCTAGGTGAAGGGATTTCTTCTCGGCGTCCAGCGCGGTAATGACCCCTCCGTACAGGTCGCGCAACTCGATGATGGCGGGGGGGTTGTCCGGCCCACTCTTAACGACCACAATTTTTTTACCGCGTCGCTCAATCTCGGCGGTGGTTTGAAACGAGGGCTCAGGCTCCTGCTGTGCGATTGCTACCAGCAACAACCCCAGGAGCAGCCAGGCCCAGCGCATATTATCGCTCGCTCAACTTGCGAAACTCGGCAATAGGTAGCCGGGGCGCCTGGGCCAGCACCCGCACCTGCGAACGGTTGACATTGTGCAGCAAGGAGTTGCCCGACAGGGTGGCCCGTTCCTTGGCGTTCACACTCCGGGCCGGCACGTTCTGATTGCCCACCCGGCCGGCTACCACCGTGGCTTCACCGGTGTTGTCGTTGTAGAGCAGACTGGCCCCGGTGGTGGTGATATCGCCATCGACCAGGGTGACACCGCCGGTGGCGAGCAAGCGCTTTTCGTCGGTGAGGCTACGCACCTCTTTGGCACGAATCACCAGATCGCCCTTGCCCTCCCGTTTGCGCAGCAGCACGACCTCTTTGGCGTCGCTGAAAACCGCCAACCCCCTATCCTCTTCGTAATAGACTGCATCGGAGCGTCCTTCTTGACGCCCATTCTTTAGGGTTACGCCGCCTTCGCTGGTGGAAATATTGGTATCCACCTCAAAGGTCATGCGAGGCGCCAGCACCTCAACCGGATCACCATTTTGATCCCTGGGCTCCTGGCGCATGCGGGCGTTGCCCTCGAGGGTGCCGCGCCCGTTGCTTTCGCGGTAGACCAGCTTTGGCCCGGTGGCGGTCATGCGGTCGCGCTTCACCGTGACGCTGCCCTCAAAAGAGGCCACCCGCTCCCCCTCGGCCTCTTGCATGGTTTTGCCCTGGGGGGCTTCCAGCGTGGCGCGGGTAGCCTGGATTTCCAGGTCTTTGACCCGGCCAATGACCCCGCCCGGTTTGCCGGCCTCATAAACCCAGGGGCCGTTGCGCAGGTTACCTGAACGCTGTCCGCCTGGGGCCTCGATGGTGATGATGCGCTGCTCTTTGCTCTGGGCCAGTACCGCCAACGCTAGTAGAAAAAGAAGCCAGGCTATACGTTTCATGAGCTACCCCCTTTGATGGGACAGGGCGGCTGTTCCCCACCGGAAATAAACTTCTCAACGGGGTCGCGCCAACTGGGATTCTCGATGCCAAAATCACTCTTGAAGTCCTTGCCCTGTACCTCCAGGCTGGGTGCGGTGATGTAGACGCTGGGGGCGCGAAAACCTTCGCGCTGATCGATGGTAACCGGCATCTCGCCAGGCTTGCCAAGGTTGACCGTGTAGCAGCCCTTGAGAATTTCCACCCGAGCGTAGGGCAGCCGAAGGTTGTCGACGCGGTCGATGACGACCTCGGGCGCGAACAGCCGCATATCGAGCCGGCCTTCCACATACCGCTCCCCGGACTGCAGACCGGTTACCTTAGCCTCGCGGGTGCTGGGATCCTGATCGACCTGTGCTGCGGAAAACTCCCAGCGGGCTTTAGGGTCTTGCTCTGGATATAGGGTGAGCTGGACGCGCTCGAGGCGAACCCCCCGGTTGGGCGTGGCTGGGCTTGGAATGGGGCGGGTGACCAGGAAAACCGAAAGTAAAATAATGGTCACCAGGGCGACAATGGCAGCTCGAACCACGGCTAGAGGTTAGAAGCTGGGCGGCTTAGAAGCGTGAAACTCAGCCTAAAGTGCTTGATCGAGCCGGGGCCTCTCAGGCCCTGCGTAGCTCAGCCACGAAATCGTAGCGGTCGCCGCGGTAGTGGCTGCGGGTAAACTCCAGCACGCTGCCGTCGGCCAGGTAGCTCAGGCGCTCGATGTACAGCACCGGCTCGCCTGCCCGAAGACCCAAAAGCTCGGCCTCCTGGCGGCTGGCAGCAACCGAGCGCAGGCGTTGCAGGGCCCGAACCGGACGCAGACCCTTGCTTTCCAGGTAGGCGTATAGGGACTCTTTGACCTGCTCGGGGTAGGGGAGAAGGTGAGCCGGCAAAGCCGCCCGTTCGACGGCCATGGGTTCACCCTGGGCGCTACGCACGCGCTCGAGCCGGGCCACTTTCTCGCCTGGTGAGAGGGATAGGGCCAGCACCTCCTCGGGGGAGGCGGTGAACAACCCCCGCTTGAGCCAGCGCGTGCTGGGCTCGAGGCCACGGGCCCGCATGTCCTCGCTGAAGCTGGTCAGCGCCGAGAGGGGCTGCTCGAGGCGGGGGGCCACATAGGTGCCCGACCCCTGGCGGCGCTGTACCAGGCCCTGGGCCTCGAGGCGCTCGAGGGCTTTGCGGAGCGTGAGCCGCGAGACCCCGAACTGTTCGGCCAGCGCGCGCTCGGGGGGCATGGCCTCGCCGGCTTTCCAGGTGTTGGAGGCCAGGGCTTCACGCAGAAGGGCCTCGAGCTGCAGGTAAAGCGGGGTGGCGGAGTGAGGATCCAGCTTGGATTCCATAGATTGCCAGATATTATACCACTTGAATACCAATAACGCCTGACGTATACTTCAACCGAACCAATGCATGTGGGGCCCCGGGGCTGAGGCACCAGATGGAGGAGTGAAGATGAAAAGATGTTTTTGGCCTATAGCTATGGTTTTGCTGGATTTCAGGTCTGGGCTATGCGCAGCCCAAGGTGCTGCCGGCCTATACCAACCTGGGCGTGACAGCCGGCAAAGCTGGAGGGAGCCTCACCCTGTCGCTGGCCAGTGCGCCGCAGACTTTCTTTTACTACGGCGCGATTGACTCGGCCATCCAGAACCTCGCCAACCAGATGTTCGACGGCCTGATCGAGTACAACCTGGCCAACTACCAGATCGAACCGGCCCTGGCCACGCGCTGGAGCATCACCGATAGCCGGATTTACACCTTCGACCTGCGCCGGGATGTGCGCTGGCACGATGGCCGCCCCTTCACCGCCGACGATGTGGTTTTTACCTACACCCAGATTGTCGCCAACCCCGAGGCCCGTGGCGGCGACGCGGCCAACTTTGAGGGCGTGAAAATTGAAAAGCTGGGGGATTTCCGGGTGCGCTTTACCCTGCCCAAACCCGCGCCGGCCTTTATCCATTACATGCGCCTGCCCATCATGCCCAAGCACAAGCTGCTACCCTTCAGCCAGGAAGGGGGCAAGCCCCGCGCCGAAATCAACAACGCCTGGCCCACCAACGTCAACCCCGAGGAAGTGGTGGGCACCGGCCCCTTCCGCCTGCGCAGCTACACCGCCGGGCAGCAGGTTACCCTGGTCAAGAACCCCAACTACTGGAAGCGCGATGCCGCTGGCAACCCCCTGCCTTACCTCGATCAGCTGCAGTACCTGATCATCACCGACTCCCAGGCCCGGGTGGCGCAGTTTTTGGCGGGTAATATCGGCCAGATCAACATCACCGGGGCCGAGTTCCCCGACCTCAAACGCCGCGAAACCCAGGGGGCTCCCGTTCCGGGTGGTGCAGTTCCGCGCGCTGTTCGGCTCGCCCCCGCAACCTCGGCTTCAACTACAACGCCAAGAACGCCGAGCTGGCGAACCTATTCAAAAACAGCGACTTCCGCCGTGCGCTACAGTTCGCCGTCAACCGCGAGCGCATCATCGAGGACGTATACAACGGTCTGGCCGAGCGGGCCAGCTATGGGGTGGCCCCGCTTTCCGAGTGGTACTACCCGGAAGTGGCCCGTCTGCAAGGCCGGTTCGACCTGAACGCGGCCAACGCCGCTCTGGATCGGCTGGGGCTGCGGCGGGGCCCGGACGGCATCCGGCGCCTGCCCAGTGGAAGGCCGCTCGAGTTCACCCTCACCTACGGCTCCAACTCCGCGGTCTTTACCGCCATCGCCACCATCCTGCAAAGCGACTTCCAGCGGGTAGGGGTCAAGGTCAACCTGCAGGGCATCCTGGCCGCCAACCTGCTCTCAACCGGGCGGGGCCAGGACTGGGAGGCCATCCTGCTGGCCCTGGGCGACCAGCCCGACCCCGAGCTGCGCACCCCCATCTGGAAGCCGGGCGGGGCCCTGTACTACTGGCACCAGGCCACCCAGCCCACCACCCCCACCGGCCAGCCCCAGTTCAACAACTTCCTGCCCTGGGAACGCGAAATCTACGACCTGTGGGAGCGGGCGGCCAGCACCACCAACTTCACCCAGCGCAAAGCCCTCTACGACCGCTGGCAGGCCATCGCGGCCCGTGAGGCCCAGGTCATCATGATTGCCAAAGAGTATGCGGTAGGGGCGGTTTCCAACCGCTACGGCAACTACATCTACAGCCTGGGCGTGATCCCCGGCTTCAACCCCGTGCCGCTGATGTTCCAGCGGTAAAGCTTATAGCCAGGGCTGGGGCTTGCAGGGAAGGGTTATGGGCATTTACCTTTTGCGGCGCGTCTTGGTGGCGATTCCTACCCTGTGGTTGATCTCGGTGTTGGTGTTTGCGGTCATCCAGCTCCAGCCGGGCGGCTTCCTGGAAAACCTGCTGGAAGATCCCAGGGTAAGCCGGGAGACCATCGAGAACATTCGCCGACAGTACCTCCTGGATCAGCCGGTCTGGGTGCAGTACCTGCACTGGCTGGGCGGGATTGTGCGGGGGGATTTTGGCTATTCGTTCCTGAATAGCCGCCCCGTCTCGGAGCTAATCTGGGAGCGCATGGGCTGGACGGTCTTTCTGGCCTTTCTGACCATCCTGGTCACCTGGGTGATCGCCATTCCCCTGGGCATCTACACCGCCCTCAACCGCTACGGCCCGTCGTCCACGGTACTCAACTTTGTGGGCTACTTTGGGCTGGCCACGCCGGACTTTCTGGTGGCCCTTGCTGCTCATCTTCCTGGTGTTGCAAAGCGGTGGAACTGCCGTGGGGGGCCTTTTCAGCCCGCAGTACATTGATGCCCCCTGGAGCTGGGCCAAGTTCCAGGACATGCTGGCCCACCTCTGGATTCCCCTGATTGTGATTGGCCTGGACGGCACCGCGACCATCATGCGGCAGATGCGGGCCAACCTGCTGGACGTGCTCTCGCAGGACTATATCCGCACCGCCCGCGCCAAGGGGCTGGCCGAGCGGGTGGTGCTCTGGAAGCACGCGGTGCGCAACGCCATCAACCCGCTCATCAGCCTGGCCGGATTACAGCTCCCCACCCTGATCTCGAGCACCATCATCGCCTCCATCGTGCTGAGCCTGCCCACCATTGGGCCCTTCCTGTACGACTCCCTCCTGAACAAAGACCAGTACGTGGTGATGGCCCTCTTGATGCTTTCGGCAGTTCTGCTGATGGTGGGCAACCTGCTGGCCGACGTGTTGCTGGCCTGGGTAGACCCCCGTATCCGTTATGAGTAGGCCCATGGACAAGCGTAATAACCCCCTCTACCTGGCCTGGCGGCGCTTTTTGCGCTCCAAGCCGGGGGTCATTAGCGGCGTAGTTCTGCTGGTGCTGTACCTGGTGGCCTTCTTGGCCGGCTTCCTGGCCCCCAACAACCTGACTGTGCAGCACCCAGACGCTGTCTACCAACCCCCCCAGCGGGTCTACTTCTTCCGCGATGGCCGGCCCGTGCGGCCCTACGTGTACCAGCTCAAGCGCGAGCGCGACCCAGTTACCTTCATCAGCACCTACCGGGAAGACCGCACCCGGCCCACCCCCATCCGCTTTCTGATTGCCCAGGGCGAGCCCTACCGCTTTTTGGGGTTCAAAACCAACTGGCACCTGTTTGGGGTGGCCGAGCGCGAGGGGTACTTTTTCCCTCTGGGCACTGACCAGTTTGGCCGCTGCCTCTTCTCGCGCATCCTGGTGGGGTCGCAGGTCTCGCTCACAGTGGGGGTGGTCGGGGTGCTGATCTCCTTTGCTATCGGGATTTTGTTGGGGGGCATCTCGGGCTACTTTGGCGGCTGGGTGGATACCCTCATCCAGCGCATCACCGAGGTGCTGCTCTCGATTCCCCGGCTGCCCATCTTGATGGCCCTCTCCACGGTGATTCCGGCCAGTTGGCCCAGCACCTACGTGTATCTGGGCATTATTGCGGTGCTCTCGTTTATCGGCTGGGCGGGGCTGGCAAGGGTGGTGCGGGGGCAGGTGCTGGCCCTGCGCGAGGTGGACTACGTGACCGCCGCGGTGGCCCAGGGGGCCTCCAACCTGCGCATCATCCTGCGGCACATCGTGCCCAACCTGAGCAGCTACCTGATCGTGACCGCGACCCTGGCCCTGCCCGGCTACATCATCGGCGAATCGGCGCTGTCGTTTTTGGGGCTGGGCATTAAGGAACCCATGGCTAGCTGGGGCCTGCTCTTGAAAGACGCGCAAAACTTCCAGTCGCTGAGCCTGTATCCCTGGCTGCTAACCCCTGGCATCCTGATATTTATCTCGGTGCTGGCCTACAACTTTTTTGGCGACGCGCTGCGGGACGCCGCGGATGTGCGCTCGAGGGATTGAGAGGAGGTTAGGTTATGAATAGAAGAAGGTTTTTACGGCAAGCCGCGCTGGGGTTGGGTGCAGGCGTGCTGGCCCGTGGGTTGGCCCAGGGCGGTGCCGCCAACGTTCCAGCCAATCTGTTCCAGGAGATTGGCCGGCGTGGGGGCACCCTGACCCTGCCGCTGGGTTCGACCCCCCAGAGCTGGAACTACTTTGCGGTGATCGATAACTTCGCCTACACCGTGCTCAACAACGTATTTGATCGCCTGATGCAGCTCGACCAGATCAGCTTTGAGCTGGTGGGCGTGCTGGCCGAGTCCTGGAGCATCTCCAAGGACGCCCGCACCACCACCGTCAAGCTGCGCAGCGGCATCAAGTGGTCGGACGGCACCCCTTTCACCGCCGACGACGTGCTTTTCACCTTTACCGAGGTGGCCTCCAACACCAACCTGCGGGCCAACCAGGCCGCCACCCTCACGGTGGCCGGGGTGCCCTTGCGCTTCGAGAAGGTCGACGATCTCACCTTCCGGGTGATCTCGAGCCGGCCCTACGGGGCGGTGCTGCAAGCCCTGACCTTCTCGCCCATCCTGCCGCGGCACAAGCTGGCCCAGTTCAAGCCCAAGGAAGACCCCGGCGGTTTTAGCCGGGTCTGGGCCACCAACACCGACCCCAAGGAGATTGTGGGCACCGGGCCTTTTATCCTGCAAAGCTACGTGCCCGACCAGAAGGTCACCCTGGTGCGCAACCCCAACTCCTGGCGGCGCGACCCCCAGGGCAACCCACTGCCCTACTTCGACCGCCTCGAGTACCTGATTATCCGCGACCCCAACGTGCAGATCGCCCAGTTCCGGGCCGGCAACCTCGACCAGGTGCCCATCACCGGGGCCCAGTTCCCCGAGCTCAAGCGGCTCGAGGTCGGGGGGGCCAGAATCCGCGTACTGAGCGGTAGCACCATCTACACCTCACCCCCCCACTGGGGCTTCAACTTCGACGTGCCCAACCCCGAGCTGCGCGAGCTTTTCCGCAACCTGACCTTCCGCAAGGCCATGCAGTTTGCGGTCAACCGCAAGCGCATCATCGAGGATGTGTACAACGGCCTGGCGGTCTTGCCGGGGCATGGGGTGGCGCCGGGCACCTTCTGGTACTACGACACCCGCAGCTACCTGGGGGAGTTTAGCCTCGAGCGCGCGGCGGGCCTGCTGGACTCGCTGGGGCTGCGGCGCGGCAGCGACGGGCAACGACGGCTGCCCAGCGGAAGGGTTCTCGAGTTTGCCTTTACCTACGCCTCCGACTCGGCCCCCTTTGCGGCCATTGCAGCCATCCTGCAAAACGACCTGCGCCAGATTGGGGTCAAGCTCAACCTGCAAGGCATCCAGCAGGGCACCTTGCTGGCAACTGCCACCGGCGGCAACTTCGAAAGCATCCTGATGGCCTACGGCGACCAGCCCGACCCGCAGTTGCGCAAGGACATCTGGCAGCCTGGCGGCCAGCTCAACTACTGGCACCGCTCGGTCTGGCCCGACCGGGGCAGCAGCGAGCCCAAGTTCGACCAGATGTTCCCCTGGGAGAAGAACATCTGGGAGATCTTCCGCCAGGCCGAGCAGCTCGGTGACCAGAACGAGCGCAAACGCCTCTACGATCGCTGGCAGCTTCTCTTTGCGCAGAACCTGCCCGTGATTATGATTGCCAAACCCACCGCCGTGGCCGCCGGACACGCCCGCCTGGGCAATTTCTTCGCCCGCGATAACCGCATTATCTTCACCAACTTCAGCATGTTTGAGAAAGCCTGATGTGACAAGCCTTCTCGAGCGCAAGACTATGAGCTTACCGTCAGCTAACCCAGGGCTTGCGCCTACCGGCCTCGAGCGGCTTCTCGCCGAACCCAGCCTTCTAGGAAAAACAGGGCGCCTTGGACTGCTGAGCCATCCGGCAGGGGTGACCCGTGACCTGGTTCCCGCTGCGGTGGCCCTGTTGCAGAAAGGAATCCAGCTCGAGCGCCTCTTTGGGCCCGAGCACGGGGTGGATGGCTCGGGGCAGGCCGGGGAGGCCCCCGAGATTGCTGCCGACCCCCTTACCGGCCTGCCGGCGCACAGTCTCTACGAAAAAACACAGGACGAGCTGGCGGCCCTCATCGCCCAGGTGGATACCCTGCTGGTGGACTTGCAGGACGTGGGGCTGCGCTACTACACCTTTGTCTCCACCCTGGTGCAGGTGCTGGGGGCGGCCCGGCAGAGGGGGGTGCGGGTGGTGGTGCTCGACCGGCCCAACCCCCTTGGGTTCACGGTTTCGGGGCCCATCCTGCAACCGGCCTACCGCTCGTTTGTGGGGATGCTCGAGCTACCCCTGCGCCATGGCCTCACCCTGGGGGAGTGCGCCCGCTTTGTAGACCCAGGCGTTGAGGTCATCCCCTGCGACCCCCAGGCTGCCTTTGGCCCCGAGGCCCTGCCCTGGGTTCCGCCCTCGCCCAACCTGCCTAACCTCGAGAGCGTCTGGCTCTATACCGGCGTGGCCCTGGTGGAAGCCTCGGCGGCCTCGGAAGGGCGGGGTACGGCGCTGCCGTTTGGGCTGGTGGGGGCACCGGGGTTGGACGCAGCCCGGCTGGCCCGGCGGCTGAACGAACTGGGGCTGCCGGGGGTGCGCTTCAGGCCTACCTTTTTCACCCCTTACTTCTCCAAGCACCAGGGGCAACGTTGCGCGGGGGTGCAGGTGCACCGGGTGGGCCCGCCCACCGACCTGCTGGCCGTGGGCCTGGCGCTCCTGGGGGCGCTGGCCGAGCAGGGGGTGGCGATTAACCCGGACTGGCTCCAGAAGCTGCTCGGCATCCCCTTCACCCCGGATTTGCTCGAGCCCAAACAGGCCCGGGCCCATACCCACCGCTGGGCTGCCGAGGCGCGGGCCTATGCCCAGGCCCAACTGCAAACCTGCTGGCTGTATCCACGCCCCAATTTAGCTGTCTAGCTCGAGCTCCTCCAGGGCTTCCTGGTGAATGCGCCGGGCCAGGGCGGCCAGCTCGGTGTGCTCGAGGCGGGCCAGCAACTCTTCGTCCAACGGGTCCAGGCGGAGCCCAAAGAGCCACTCCTCCGGGGCATCGCTCTGGCGGCAGGCCCGCAGAACATCCTGCAGCCAGGCCGCGCGGTAGCGCTCGAGCACCGGGTGATCCAGCCCTTCGAAGGGGCCGTCTTTACTGCGGCTGTCCTCCCATAAATCCACCCGAAGCTCGGGAACCCTGCACAGGGCATAGGGCCTGAGGAAGTACCCCGGCGCGCGGGGCGGGCGTCCGGGTTCGAGGGTGCCCAGCAGCTCCGACCACAGCACCCTGAACTCGCCGTTGGAGACCTCGAGGGCCTCCATCAGGGCCTCTTTATTCCAGTCCTTGATGAGCAGCAGGGCCAGCAGGGTGCGGGTTTTCTCGCGCTTAAAGCGGACTTCCTGGTGGTTCACCCAGACCTGAAACGGGCCTCGAGCGCGAATTTCAACGCTCACGCCGGGATGATAGGCCACATCCAGCTTTCCAGCCTCCCATAAAAGCCGGCGGCTGCGATGTAAAGGGGGGGCAAAGAGGGTGGGCTGGTTGAGGAAGGGATAGCGCATCAGCATACCCTCCGGGTCGGCGGCCCAGGGGTAGCTGGCGGCCAGAGCGCGCAAAAAGGGGTCTTGCAGCCCTGGCAGTGCGGGCAGGTTGAAGGGCGAGCCCCGCCGCAGGTGGGCCTGGGCGGCCACCAGGGTCATGAAGGCCTCGACCCAGGCATCCCCGGCCTCGCGGGCCTGGCGCACCATCTCTTCGAAGGCGCGTGCTTCGCCGAGCGCGGCCAGACCCCCCAGGGGCTCCACCCGCAGGCGAGCCGGCCCACCCTGCGAGAGGGAAAGCGCTCTTCGGTAGGCTTCCCCGGCCTCGGCCCAGCGGTTCTGGGCCAGCAGGGCATGCCCAAGCCGGGCTTCGGCCAGCGCCACCACGAAGGGGCTGCCCAGTGTCTCGCCCTCGCGGCGGCCCCGGTGGGCGGCCTGCTCGGCCACCGCCGCGTCGCCTGCGATGGCCTCCAGCAGGGCCAGCAGCAGGGTTCCCTCGCGGTGGTTTCGTGGGGCCCGTGCGGTGGCATCCCCTTCCAACCGGCGCAGTTCGGCCAGCGCCCGCTCGGGCTGGCCGCTGCGCAGCCAGACCCGGGGGCCCTCCAGGCCAAGCGCCATGGCTTCCTCAACCCGCCCCGCGTTGAGCAGGTTCTCGGCCCAAAGCCCTTCAACCTCGTTGGGAAAGCGCACACGGGCGGCCAGCAGATAGCCCTGGGCCTTGGCTGGCTCCACCGTGTCGAGATACAGCCTCGATAGGCCCAGCAGGGCCTGATCCACGCCGGCCCGCAAGGCCTGCTGATACGCCGCCTCGGCCTCGGGGTAGCGCCCGGCCTGGCGCAGGGCTTCCCCGTGCAGATAGCGCAGGTCGGGCCGGGTGGCCCGCATGGCCTCAGGAAGGCGTTCGAGCAGGGCCAGCACGGTGTAGGTAAGACCTCGAGCCAGCCAGGCTTGGCCCTGGCGCTGCAGCAGGTCGGCGGCGTGTCCCAGCCGTCCAGCCTCCAGCAGATAAACCGCTGCTTGAATTTCCTCCCCCCGTTCCAATGCCCGGTCGGCGGCTTTGGTCAGCAGTCCCCGCACCTCGCTGGGCTCGAGCAGGCTCATCAGGGCGGCCCGCACCAGGGGGTGGAAACGGATGCGTCCGCCCACATGCTCCAGCAGCAGGTCGGGGGCGTATGGTTGCAGGGTTTCCAGCTTTCCCACCCAGGCCGCCTCCTCGGGCCCAACCTCACCCAGCACGCTGGCCCGGGCTGCTAAGTGAAGTATCTTCTCGGGCAGGGCGGGCATCAGGTAGGTCAACAGGCTGGTGGGGTCGGGGTGTGCGTAGAAGGCTTCTTCCGGCTTGGCCCCTCGCTGCATGGCCCGCAGCAAAAGCCGCAGCCCCAAAGGCCAGCCCCGCACCAGGCTGTGGGCCTGCTCAACCTCAAAGGCGTTGAGTTCGGGGGCAATAGCCTGGCCGAGCTGCAGGGCCTCGGCGGGGTCGAAGGCCAGCTCGCTTTCATCCAGTACCTGTCCCAGCACCTCCCAGGGGGCGGCCCGGCGGGTGAGCAGGGCCAGGTGCAGCCCCGGTACCTGGGTGAGGGTGCGCAGAAAGGCAACGGCCTCCCGGCTTGTGACCCGCTGGGCTTCGTCGAGCACCAGGGTATGGCCCGGCTGATCGGCCAATCGCTCGAGCAGGAGTTCGCTGGCTACGGCCCAGGCGCCCCGCTCGAGCGCACCCACCACACCATCCAGCCCACCCCCCAACCGGGGCCGGTAGACCTCGACCAGATGCCAGCCCAGCACCACCGGGTCGGCACAATCCTCACCCAGGGTCAGCCACAGGGCCGGCAGGCTCGAGAGCAGGGTGGACTTGCCATACCCGGCCCCCGCGGCCAGTACCAGCACCGGGCTTTTGGCGAAACCCTGCCGCAGCCGCTCCAGAAGCCGCAGCCGCTCCACCTCTCGAGCGGTGCGGGGCGGCAGCAGCCGACTTTTAGGCACACGGTAGGGCATTTACCACAGTTTACCGTCGAAACCCGCCGGCATCGGTATGGCTGGGTGTGCTATCGCTCCGTCTTGTGGGCTGAACGCTCGGCTGGTTCGTTCTGGAGCTTTCCAAACAACAAACGGCCCACCTGGGTCTGAATGGACTGGGTGATGACCACCCCCACCTCCTTACCCTTGAAGGGAATGGCGTCGTCCACCACGACCATGGTGCCGTCTTCCAGGTAGCCCACGCCCTGGCCGGGTTCTTTGCCCTCTTTGACGATGGTGATGTTCAGGGTGTCGCCCTGCTGCAAAGGGGCCCGCAGCGCCGAGGCCAGGGCCTGCACCGAGAGGGTTTTGACCCCGTAAATGCGG
Source organism: Meiothermus sp. (assembly GCA_026004095.1). GTDB lineage: Bacteria > Deinococcota > Deinococci > Deinococcales > Thermaceae > Meiothermus. The sequence continues at coordinate 34,068 of BPIL01000006.1, read as the reverse complement.
GAAAGCTGGGCCAGCGCGTGGTCGTTGGTTACCAAGGCCGAGCCCAGCCTTTTGGCCTCGGCCAGTATCTGGTCGTCCACCGGCTCGTCGCTTTCGGAGTTATCCAGCACCTCGAGCCCCACGCTCAACTTAAGGCGCTCGAGGGTGTCCAGACCCCGGCGCCCTTTGGCGCGCTTCTGGGCCTCGGAGGAATCGGCAAACTGCTGCAACTCCCGCAGCACCTGTCGGGGCACGAAGAGCGGGCCCTCCAAAAACCCCACCTCAGCGATATCTGCAATGCGCCCGTCTATCAGTACCGAGGTATCGAGCAGCTTGCCCCCCCGGGGTTTGCTGGGGGGTGGGGCGGGGCGGGCCAGGCGGAAATATTCTCGGTTGGCGACGGCAAAAGCCGAGAGCGAGACGACCAGCACCGTTGCAATGATCAGGGAGTGAATCGCGGAAAAGCCAGGAATCTGGTTCAGCAGGTTGGTTAGCAACACAGCCAGCAGAAGCCCCAGCCCGGAAGCGGCCGTGATGGCGACGGGAATCTCGGGTGGAAGCTGCTTAAGCCAGTCCTGGGTGCGCACCCAGCGCCGTTCCAACCAGTCGGTGAGGCGGGGCACCAGTAAAAAACCCATCAGCAGGCCCACCACACCCAGGTATAGCTGGTTCAGGCTGGTCAGGCTGCCCAGGGGGCTGCTTCCAATGAGGTTGTTGGCCTCGAGCCATACCCCGACCCGGTAGCCCATGTAGGCGAAAAGCCCGTATAGAATCCATCGCACCATACTCATAAGAACATATTCACAACGGCTTCCAGATTCCTGAACTGGGGTGGGTGTACCAGGCGTTCGAAACCTGCCCGCTGGCCTTCCCGCAGGCGGCGCTCGAGGCCCTCCACGCTGCGCAACTCTCCGGCCAGCCCCACCTCACCCACCACCGCCACATCCTGGGGGATTGGGCGGCCCACCACCGCAGAATACACCGCCAGCCCTACGGCCAGATCCAGCCCTGGATCGAAAATTCGAAGTCCGCCGGCCAGGTTTACATAGATATCCAGGTTGCCCAGGGGTAGATTGAGCCTGCGCTCCAGCACCGCCAGCACCACGTCCACCCGGCGGCTGTCCAGCCCTTGCGACACCCGGCGTGGGGCGGGGAAGGGGGTGCGGGCGGCCAGGGCCTGCACTTCCAGGGCCAGGGCCCGTTCGCCCGAGAGGCTCAGCGCCACCACCGACCCCGGCGCGCCCAGCGGCCGTTCGGCCAGAAAGGCCGCCGAGGGGTTGGGAACCTCAGCCAAGCCTTCGTTCACCATGCTGAAGACCCCCAGCTCGCCCACCGGCCCGAAGCGGTTTTTGCTGGAGCGCAGTATGCGGAAGTTTCCGGCGCTTTCCAGGTATAGGGTGGCGTCCACCACGTGCTCGATAACCTTGGGCCCGGCGACCACACCCTCTTTGGTGACGTGCCCAACCAGCACGGTGGTCACCTGATGACGCTTGGCGAAGCGGGTTAGGGCCGCCGTGGCGTCGCGCACCGCGACCAGTGAGCCTGGCGAGGCCGTGGTTTCGATGGTCTGGATGGAGTCCACCACCAGAAAGTCCGGAGGGGCGGCCTCGAGGGTAGCCAGCATTGCCTCCAGCTCGGTCTCCCGTAGCAGCTCGAGGCTCCCCGCAACACCCAGCCGACGGGCTCGCAAACGTATCTGCCCGGGCGACTCCTCCCCAGCCAGGTAGATCACCCGCTGGCCCGCCTCCAGCATCTGCTGGGCCACCTGCAACAGCAGGGTGCTCTTGCCTACCCCCGGTTCCCCGCCCAGCAGCAGCACCTCACCGGGTACGAACCCCCCACCCAGCACCCGATCCAGCTCGCCGATCCGGCTGGAAAACCGCGCCTCGCCCTCCTCCGGTACATCCTCGAGGCGGGTCAACGCCGCTGGATTGGGTGAGGGGCGGGGCCGCGCCATCCCGGCCTTACCAGCGCCCACAGATTTGAGCGGGGGCGCTTCTTCTGCAAAGCTGTCCCAGGCTCCACAGTTGGGGCAGCGCCCGAGTGCCTTGACCGACTTATACCCGCACTCGGTACAGCGAAGCTGGATAGACGCCCTAGCCATCTGAGAGCAAGTTTAGCCTACAAATCGCGCAAACTACAGGTGTTGACGCACCTTCAAGACGCGCTGGTTTCAGCCTGGGCATCCGCGAAAAGCTGGGTCGAGAGGTACTTCATACCCGAGTCGCAGGCGATGGTTAGAACCCTTTTGCCAGGCCCGAGTTCGCGGGCTACTTGCAGGGCGGCCCAGATCATTCCGCAGGCGCTCATTCCCACAAAAAGCCCTTCTTCGCGGGCCAGCGGCTTGGCTAGGGGGAAGGCGTCTTCTTCCAACACCTGAATCACCCGATCCAGCATCCTCACGTCGAGGTTGGGCGGAATGAACCCAGGCCCCATGCCCTGGAACTGGTGCGAGCCCATCTGGCCGCCCGAGAGCACGTTGCTCCGACGGGGCTCACAGGCAATTATCTGGACATTGGGCAGGCGCTCACGCAGGTAACGCCCCACACCCATGATGGTACCGCCGGTGCCGGAGCCATATACAAAAGCATCCAGCCGACCCCCCATCTGCTCAAAAATTTCGGGGCCGGTGGTCTCGTAATGGGCCCTGGGGTTGGCGGGGTTGTCGAACTGGTTGGGCATAAAAGCCCCCTGCTCGGCCACAATCCGCTGGGCCTCCTCGATGGCGGCCAGCATCCGGCGGCTGGGATCGGTGAGTATCAGTTCGGCCCCGTAGGCCTTGAGGATGCGTTTGCGTTCTTCGGACATCTGGGCTGGCATGGTCAGGATGAGCCTGTAGCCCCGGCTGGCAGCTACCATAGCCAGCCCAATGCCGGTGTTGCCGCTGGTAGGCTCCACGATGAGCTGGCCCGATCCTGGCTTCAGAATACCGCGCTCTTCGGCGTCCTTGATCAGATACCAGGCGGTGCGGTCTTTGATGGAGCCGCCGGGGTTGTTGCCCTCGAGCTTGACCCAAACCTCCGCCATCTCTGGCGTTACCAGGCGCTTCAGGCGAACCACCGGGGTCTTCCCGATTACGTCTTCTACGTTCATGGGTATAAGCATAGGCCATGGCCTGGTGGGCGAGGTTCGCTTTGGTTTACGATTGCTTAATCCAGATGGCTTATACTTGATTGTCTCGCGGAAACGAAGGTGGGTTTCTGTGAATGGAGAGGAGTTGTTATGACGGCGAGCAAAGGCAATGTGGTAACCATTCGATACACCCTGCATGTAGACAACGAGCTGATCGACCAGGGGGAACTGGACTACCTGCATGGATACCGCAATATTGTGACGGGTCTGGAGGAGGCCCTCGAGGGTAAGGTGGCCGGTGACCGTGTGGTGGTTGCTGTGCCCCCGGAAAAAGGCTACGGTCTCTATGATCCCGAGGGGGTGCAGGTGGTCGATCGAGCGGCCTTTCCAAGGGACGCCGAGCTGGTAGAAGGCGCCATGTTCTACGCGGAGGATGCCCAGGGGAACCCCATGCCCTTCACTGTGCTGAATGTGGACGATCAGGACGTGACCATCGATTTCAACCATGCCCTGGCAGGCGAGACGCTCAACTTCGATGTCACCCTCACGGCCATCCGGCCTGCCACCCCGGAAGAACTCGAGCACGGTCACGTCCACAGCGCGCACCAGCACAGCCACTAATAGCGTTTCTGCTTAAACACCGCCCTGCGCAGTCAAAGGTGAAAGATTCTGGCCGACCGAAGAGAGTAGAAAAGCATTTAAGTTGCCAAAGCAGGGGACGCACCCCTGCTTTGGCTGTTGAGCCAACCCCGCTCGAGGCCATAAAAGTGTTTGTTGGGGGTGCTATGCCACCACTCGGTAAAGCACCGGCTGGCCTTGAGGGAGCTTGAACATCAGATACTCGTCTCTGGTGCGAAACAGCAGCAGCAGGTGCGTAGGCAGCTTGAGGCGCATGAATAGCGGCAGGGCATAACGGGCCTCACCCCGCTCGATGCGGGTTTGCTCGAGGGTGTAGACCATATAAAAGTCCAGGTCGCTTTGCATCAAATGGGGTGTGTAGAACATGGTGAGGTCGGCCTGTTCTTTGTCGGCTCGAGTGAGGGCTTCCCAGACCAGCTCCTGGGCTTCCTGGGGTGACAGGTACTGGCCCTGCACAGGGCCCGAACGGCCATAGAATGCAGCGGGAAATTGCTTAAACTCGTAATAGAACCCGCTCGGGCTGTGCCACCAGCGCACAATTTCATTCTCGCCGCTGCTGCCCTGGGCCAGCTCCTGGGCGTACTGGCGGGCCAGCTCGAGCGGCTCTAAGTCGGGCAAGGCCCCTGTTTCCATGCTTTCCAGCAGCAAGCGCTGGGGATCTACTTCGATGGCAGGATCAGGTTGGTTCATCAGGGTCAGACTCTCCGGTTCGAACAACCCGGCTGGCTGGGGCCGGGCTGGGCTTATCGCCAATGTGCAGCGCGGTGATACCGCCGGTGAATAGTTGATACTGCGTAACAAAGCCAGCCAGATTCATCATATTAGCCAAAGCGTTGGGATCGGGGAAGCGCTCGACTGAGTCGGGCAGGTACCGGTAGGCCGCGGCGTTGCCGGAGACCAGCCCCCCGATGACGGGCAAAATGCGCGTGAAGTAGAAGCGATAGAGCAGGCCCAGGCCGTTGCGGGGTGGAGGGGGAAACTCCAGAATGCACAGCCGCCCCCCCGGTGCAATAACCCTGTAAAGCTCGGTCAGCGCCCTGTGATAATCGGCAAAGTTGCGGAAGCCGAAGGCGATGACCACCGCGTCGAAGTGCTGGTCGGGGAAAGGCAGCCGCAGGGCGTTGGCCTCCACAAAAGGGATCTCGAGCCCTGCCTTGAGCGCTTTTTGACGGGCCAGCTCGAGCATGGGGGGTGCAAAGTCGCCGCCGATCACCTCGGCTTCCGGCGCCACCTTTTTAAGAAGCAGTGCAATATCACCGGTGCCGGTGGCTAGGTCGAGGACGCGCGAGGGATTTTTCTCCAAAGCCGCCCGAACAGCGGCCACGCGCCAGAGGCGATCCACCCCAAGCGATAGCACCCGATTGAGCAGATCGTAGCGCGGGGCTATTTCTGAAAACATTTGCTGAATGGCTCTGGCCCTGGTTTCAGTCGAATCTTGCACCCGACAAGTCTATCACCCCGGGCCGCATAAAATAGAGGCAGTTTCCAGGATCGGCCGGGGCCTTGAGAAGGTTTGCCGGGGGTGTGGCCGCGCTATGCAATGGAGCCGCGCAGTGTAGAATCCGCTCTGAGGAACTTATGGGTAGGTATCTTTTCTTGCTTGCGGGACTGATTGTGCTGGTGCTGATGATCTTGTCCCCCTGGGCGGTACCCATGCGGGAGTTTGATGGCACCGGTTACTTACTCAACCCCCTAGGGGCCATGAACCCCAAAGGCCTGACTTTGCCGGAGGGGCTGAGTTTTGGCTGGTTAGGGGTGGTGTTTGGGCTCTGGGTGGGGCTGCTTCTGGCGGCCAGCGTTGTTGTGTTTTTGCCAAACGCCGCAACCCGGGCCAGGCTGCTCTATGTGCTAGGGGGGCTGGGCCTGGCTTTGTTTGCGCTCGAGGCCTACCTGTTCTATCAGGCCATCGCTTCCGCTAATGAAGCGGCCCTGGCTGCTGGGGCCCGGCGACCTCCTTTACGGCGCTACGCCCTTTCGCTGGGAGCCTATTTGGGGCTGTTCTACTCCCTGGGGCTTTTGCTGGTAGCCCGGATGCAGCTACCAGGCGGGCGGGCCTTTTTGGTGCGCCTGCGCGGGGTGGTGGTTCCGGTGGTATCGCTGCTGCTGGCGGTGGTGGTTGGGGCCGGGGTGGTAGCCATCCTGCGCCCCGGGCTTGGCACCCAGGGGGTGGAGGGTTTGGGTATGCGCGAGCTAATTGCCGGTAAGCTCGACCTGGTTACCTATACCTTCCAGATACTGTTCAGCCCCATCCTCAATCTACCGGGTATCTTCAACAGTCTTAGTTTTGCCACCCCCCTGATCTTTACCGGGCTGGCTGTGGCTTTTGGCTTTCGGGCGGGGCTGTTTAACATTGGGGCCCCCGGACAGCTCACCATCGGGGCGCTTTTTGCCATGCTGGCTGGGGTTTACCTGCCCCTGCCGGGCTGGTTGCTGCTACCCACAGCCATACTGGCCGCAGCCCTGGGTGGGGCCTTGTGGGGCGGATTGGTGGGCTGGCTCAAGGCCCGTTTTGGGGCCAATGAGGTGATCAACACCATCATGATGAATTACATCGCTGCTTCGGTGCTCCTGTTCATGTTGGCTGCCAACGAGTACAGCTTTTTCGGTAACAAGGTGACCCTGCCCTTCAAGGCTGAAGGTTTTGAAGGCCGCAGCGAAGAGATTCAGGAAGCGGCCCGCATCCCCTCTATGATCGACATTCTGGCCCCCAACAGCACATTTTCGTGGGCCCTGCCGCTGGGGGTGGCGGCGGCCATAGGGGTTTATTACGCCCTGCGGCGGCTCGAGCTGGGCAAGCGCTTGCTGGCTACGTTGGCAGCTCTGCTGGTGGGTTACGCACTGGGGGGGGTTCTGCCGGGCATCCCGGTGACCATCAGCTCGGCCCTTTCCTCGCAGCTCCTCAATGGTTCGTTCTTAATTGCTGTTCTGGCCTTGCTGTTCTACAACTTTTACCTTTTTCGCACTTCCGGTGGCTACGAACTGCGGGCCACGGGTCTGGCCCCCAAAGCGGCAGAATATGCTGGGGTTAATCTGAGGCGAAAAATGATACTGGCCATGTTCATCTCGGGGGCTTTGGCCGGGCTGGCTGCGACCCACTATGTTTTGGGGGCTGGTATGGACGGTACCTACCGGCTCAAGACGGCTATTCCATCGAGCGTCGGTTTCGACGGCATCGCCGTGGCCCTGATGGGGCAGAATACGCCGCTGGGTATTTTCCTCTCGGCAACCCTGTTCGGCGTTTTGCTGGCGGGGGGGGTTTCGCTTAATGCCCAACTGGGTATCAGCAACCAAATAATTCAGGTTTTGCAGGCCCTGATTATTTTGTTTATAGCGGTGGGCGGCTTCCTGCCACGTTACTTTACCGATCCGCTGCGGGCCGCCCAGGTCGAGACCGAGGCCAGGGCCGAGCAGGAGGCCCGTCAGGCCAAGTCATCGCCGGTTGCAGGAGATTAAACTATGGAGATTGTCATCGCACTATTTTTCTCAACCTTGCGACAGGCAACGCCGTTGCTGCTCACCGCGCTGGGCGGCTTGTTTTCGGAGCGTAGCGGGGTGGTTAATATCGCCCTCGAGGGCATGATTCTGTTCGGCGCGGCTGCTGCGGCCATCACTGTCAACCGCATTGAGGTAGCCACGGGCGGCCTCGAGGCCTTCTGGATTCCCTGGGTGGGCCTCCTGGTGGGGGCCATTGTGGGCGGTCTGGTAGGTCTGATTCACGCCATTGCATCCATCAAATACCGCGCCGACCAGATTGTCTCGGGAACAGCCATCAACATTGCCGCGCTGGGTGCGCCTTCGATTGTGCTGCAGGTGCTTTACAACAACACCTCCACCTCTCAGGAGGTCAACAATCGCCTGCCGCTGGTCAACCTGGGAATAGGGGAAGTTTCGGTTCTGGTTCTGATTGCCTTTCTGCTGGTGCCGGTGGTCTGGTGGGTGCTCTTCAAAACCCCCTGGGGGCTGCGCTTGCGGGCCGTGGGGGAACACCCAGAGGCTGCTGAGACCATGGGCGTTAATGTCATACGGATGCGTTACACCGCGGTAATTTTGTCCGGTATGCTGGCTGGTATCGCGGGCGCCTACCTTTCGATAGGTTTCCTGAATCAGTTCATCCGGGCTATGAGCGCCGGGGCTGGTTTTATTGCCCTGGCTGCGCTTATCTTCGGGAAGTGGCATCCATTTGGCGTGCTGGGGGCTACCCTGTTGTTTGGCTTTGCCCAGGCGCTGGCGATTCAGCTTCAAGGTGGGGATATCCTGCCTGCGACCATCGTGCAGGCCCTGCCTTTCATTCTGACCATGCTGGTACTTGCGGGCTTTATCGGACGGAGCCGCCCCCCTGCTGCTGTTGGCAAGCCCTACGATAAGTAGGGTAGGGGTTGGAGCGCTTCGGTGGGCTGTGCTTGGCGATGGGGCTTCCCGTTGTGGTTTGCGCGCGTGAGAACCTGTGTGATGCAAGCGGGAAGCCCCTTGCAGTGCCTTGGATTTCAGATGGACTTCAGCCATCGGAGTAAACTATGCATAGGAGACTGCCATGAACCTAGGAATGACGGAAATCCTGATTATCTTGCTGATTGCGTTGCTATTGTTTGGGCCCCGCAAACTTCCTGAGCTTGGGCGCAGCCTGGGCCAGAGCATACGCGAGTTTCAGCGTGGGGCTAAAAGCATCCGCGAGGAGTTTGAGAAGGCCGCCGATGTTCGCGAGTTCAAGGAGATAAAAGAAGAGGTGGCTAAGCCGCTGGAAGAGCTTAAGCAGCCCCTCGAGGTCAAGGAAGAGTCCAAGTCCTGAATGGGGGTATCCATGCGTGAAGCCCCTTTGATGGAACACCTGGAGGAATTGCGCAGCCGCCTGATCTGGGCCATCATCTCCTGGGCGGTAATGACCGCAGTCGCCTTTACCTTTCGCGTGCAGATCCTCGAGGCCCTACGGCGCCCCCTGGATGCCTACAACGCCAATGCTTCGCTCAAAGCCGAGCTTATCGTCCTAAACATTACCGAACCCTTCCTTACTGCTTTCAAGGTGGCCGCGTTTGGGGGGCTGGCCCTGGCGCTGCCCTTTATCGTCTACCAGATATGGGCTTTTATCGCCCCCGGACTGTACCCGCACGAGCGCCGACTGGCGGTTCCGTTTATCCTGGGGGCGGGTTTCAGCTTCGCGCTAGGAGCGGTGTTCGCCTATTTTGTGCTGCTGCCCTTTGCGGTTCCATTCTTGCTGGGCTTTCTGGGGGATGTGGTCACCCCGCAAATTTCTATCGGAATGTACATGGGACAGGTGGTGACCTTCCTGGCCCTGATGGGCATCCTGTTCGAAATGCCGGTGGTGAGCTTCCTGCTAGCCAAGCTGGGTCTGCTCTCGAGCCGCTTCCTGGTGGATAACTGGCGCATCGCGGTGGTCTTGCTGGTCACCCTGGCCGCCCTGATTACCCCCACGGTGGATGTGGTCAACCTGAGCCTGGTGTCCCTTCCTCTAATGGTGCTTTATGGCGTTTCCATTTTGTTGGTCAAGTGGGCTGAACGGGGCCGCCCCAAGGAAGTGGAAACCAGCCCGGTTTAGGGGACTGGGCTTGCCTGTAAAAGACAACTTTGGTATACCATTGGGTTCATGGATCAGCGAATCTTAGACCTGCGCAAAGAGGTTGACCGGATCAACCGCGAACTGCTCCGTCTCCTCTCTGAACGCGGCAAGCTGGTGAGCGAGATCGGCCGGGTGCAAACCGAGCTGGGCCTGCCCCACTACGACCCCAAAAGGGAAGAGGAGATGCTGGCCTACCTGACCCGGGAGAACCCGGGGCCCTACCCGGCTGAGACCATCAAGCGGCTATTCAAGGAAATTTTCAAGGCCTCGCTGGACTTAGAAGAGCAGCAAGATAAACAAAAATTCCTCTACTCACGCCAGGTCAAGCCCGAGGACACCACAGTTCGGGTTGGAGATGTGGTCTTTGGCCGGGATAAGGTGCTGGTAGCTGGGCCCTGCTCCATTGAATCGGAAGAACAGATGCTGCTCACCGCTAAGTTTCTGGCCGGGCATGGGGTGAAGGTTTTACGCGGTGGGGCCTACAAACCCCGCACCTCCCCGTATGGCTTTCAGGGTATGGGGGAGCCAGCCCTCAAGATAGGCCGTGCGGCTGCCGATGCCAACGGGATGGTTTTTGTTACCGAGGTGATGGATACCCGCGATGTGGAACGGGTGGCCCAGTATGCCGACATCCTGCAGGTAGGCACCCGCAATGCGCAGAACTTTGCCCTGCTGCGTGAGGTGGGCAAAGCCAACAAGCCGGTGCTGCTCAAGCGGGGTTTTGCCCAGACCATCGAGGAGTGGTTTTACAGCGCTGAATACATACTTTCGCAGGGTAATTCCGAGGTGATCTTGTGTGAGCGCGGCATCCGCACTTATGAAAAGTGGACCCGAAACACCCTCGATCTATCGGCGGCCATCCTGGCCAAACAGCTCACCCACCTGCCGGTGATTGTGGATGTGACCCACGCGGCGGGGCGGCGGGATCTGCTGGCCCCCCTGGCTCGAGCCGCTCTGGCAGCCGGCCTGGATGGGGTGCATGTCGAGGTGCACCCCAACCCTAAAGTGGCCCTCTCCGACAACGAACAGCAGCTCGACTTTGTCCAGTTTGAGCAGTTTTTGCAGGCCATCCAAGACCTTATGCCGAAGCCGGCCTCGAGGGTGTAGTAGATGCGCCCACAGCCTTTTAGCCTAAACTGTTGGTTTTTCCTCTCTTTGCCTCAACCAATCCGGTAGGCTGTTGCTGTGGGACTGCTTGACAACCTTGTTGGGGCCTTTCTAAAACTCACCGACCCCACCCCGGAATACACCGGGCCGCGTTGCCTGCTCGAGCGCAACAGCGTTGGGGGATGCGATAAATGCCAGCAGGTTTGCCCGCACGGGGCGATTAGCCTGGAGAGCTTTACTGCCGAGATCGACGAGATAAAGTGTACAAGCTGCGGGCTTTGCACAGCCGTCTGCCCCGGCCTGGCCCTCGAGTTTCCACTGGGGCCCATACAGGAGAAACTGCACCGCGGGCGCGGCCAGATCCGCTGTTCTAAAGCGCCGGGGGCGGGCGACGAGATCCACTGCCTGGGCCAGCTAACCCCTGGCGCTCTGGCTGAGGCCGCCTCTCGTTTCGGTGCACTCGTCCTGGCCCGGGGCGACTGCGAAAGCTGTCGGATTGGTGGCCCCACCATTCCAGAGCGTGTGCAATGGGCGGTGCAGGAGGCCAGGCGGTATTTTCCTGGGCTCGAGGTGCACATACAAAACCAGCCCCTGCGCGGGGCCGAGGTAGGCCGCCGGGAGTTTTTTGGGGCCCTGCTAGGAGGGGCTAAGCGCTCGGCTGCGGAACTGGTACCCAACCTGCCCCTACCGCCTTCGGAACCCTATGAGGACAAAAGGGGTGAGCTGCCCGCCGAGCTTCGCTTGCGCAGGCTGGCCGCTTATCGGGCCCAGGCCGTCCACTGGCCCCGCATCGCGGTGGCTGAAGGGTGTACCTTATGCCCGGTTTGTAGCAATGTCTGCCCCACCAAGGCCGTCGAGCGAGAACGCGCGCCTGGCGGCGAGGAGTACGTGCTCAAGTTGAATGTATCGGCCTGTACGGGGTGTGGGGCTTGCCTGGAGAGCTGCCCGCCGCAGGTCATCTCGCTGACGGAAGCTGCAAGGGAAGAGGTCTTGGGGGCGCCCATCGAGCTATTCCGGGGCCGGCCACCCTGGTACGACCTGTAACGCTATAGGATCGCTTGCGGTTTGCTGAGAACCCGAAAGGCCACGGGTTTGGAAAGCACCAGGGCTGTGGTGGTTGTGCCGTAGACGCCCAGCTTCTGGTTTAGCACCTGCTCGAGCTCCTGCACAGAGCGAAACACCGCCCGAATCAGGTAGCCGTCGCGCCCGGTCAGGTTCCAGAACTCGAGCACGTTGGGTAGCTGGGATATATAGCGGATGGCAGCCTCGTGGTGGCTGTGTGTGACCTCGGCGCGGATAAAGACCTCGAGGGTGTACCCCAGTTGGCTGGGATCCACATCGGCCCGGTAACCCCGGATAATCCCGGCTTCCTCCATACGGCGCACCCGTTCGGCCACGGCGGGCGCCGACAACCCCACCTGCCGGCCCAGTTCGCTGTAGGGCAGGCGGGCGTTTTGCTGAAGCAGCTCCAGGATCTTCCACGAGACCTCGTCCAGATGTTTAGATTCAATAGTCATAGACAAATTTTACTTTGTTTTCGTTTGAAAAATCCATCTATTTATTTCGATATGCCATTCTCAGTTGTGAGTCTACCTACTACCATAAAGACATCGGCTCGAGCCTGGCCGATCAGGGAGAACAAGCATGAAACGTCCTCTCAACGTCAAAACCTTAGAACAAAGCGCCCTTACTGCCCTGGCCCTATTTGTCCAAAAGCAAGGTACTCAACTGGACTGGCTGATTGACCAGCATTTTGTGGTGGCGCACCTGGTGCCCACCTTGCATTACCGCTGGCAGGCCCACCTGCCCATCAAGGCGACCGAGCTGGTTGAGCTATGGGCCGAGCACCTGGGCCTTTCCGAGGCTGTGTTGCGTGCCTGGATGCCCCAGCTCGAGCCCGTCTTTGCCGAATACTTGAAGCTTCTGGCGGTTGATCTGCAAGCGCATACGCAAAACCCCCGTCTCTTGCAGCGGATGCTAGGCTATGCAGCCTAGGCTGGCCGGTGGGTTTGACACACGGTGTGAAGACCCCTAAAATACCGATTGCTGTCCTGCGGGGTTTCTGGCAACCCAATGGCGCCTTCCGCTGGGGCATCGTCTAATGGCAGGACAACGGTCTTTGGAACCGTCGGTCGTGGTTCGAGTCCACGTGCCCCAGCCAGCAACAGGACGCAAAAACCCGAGGGTGAGCATCCCTCGGGTTGGTTATTTTGCAGCAATAGAAAGGTACCGCTGTACGTGCTTGTAGCATGACTGTGATATTTGGGCCTGTCCTTCACCCTGGGTTTGCTACCATCTAGCTAGTATGTCGGAAGCAGTGCCAAGCAATAAGGTGTTGATAGTAACCTCGAGCCAGACCTTGCGGGCTTTGCTCGAACTGGCTATCGAGGAGCAAGGTATTGAGGCGCAATTTTTCGAGAGTGCTAAAGAAGGCCTGGATTACCTGAAATCCCATACCCCCCGTGCCATCGTGCTGGACGATGCGATAGAAATAGACCCCTTTTCAATTGCTTCCCGCCTCAAAATGAGCCGTCGCCTGCGAGAAGTACCGGTGGTGCTGTTCATTACCGATGGCGACGAGCGAACCAAGCTAACCGCCGAGTTTGCCAGGGTTGATCACGTGCTTTCCAAGCCGGTAGACCGCAAGGCCTTTTCCAATATTCTCCGCAACCTGGCAAGGCCGCAGCCCAGTCCTTAGGTCTTTGGGCTCAAAATAAGCCTTACAAACCCTCTAATGCAATGCTGCTAAACTGGGGCACGTGCGAAGATTGCTTCAGGTTTTGCGGCTGGTGCTACTTGCAGGGTTTCTGGGCGCACTGGGAGCCGCAGGGTACGTAACCTGGCTGCTCCTGCGCGACCTGCCTAGCCTCGAGACCCTTGAAGATTTGCGCTTCACGGCCACCTCTACCTTCTACACCCGCGACGGTATCCCCATTGCCGATCTGGCCTCGGTGGAGGATGGGCGGGCTATTGCCCGGCAGTTGGTGCGGCTTTCCGAGGTATCCCCCGCAGCGGCCGTGGCGGTGGTGGTTTCGGAGGATCAGCGCTTTTTCAGGCACTACGGCATAGATTTCATTCGTTTGCTGGGCGGGGTTTACTACACCTTGCGCGGTGATCTGCAAGGGGGCTCCACCATCACCACCCAGGTGGTCAAGAACACGCTGCTGAGGGATCTGGCCCTCGAGCGGCGGGGTATCAGCGGCCTCGAGCGCAAACTGAAGGAATTTCCGCTGGCTATTCAGGTTGAGCGGCGCTACTCCAAAGAGGAAATTTTGGAGATGTACCTGAACGTGGTGCCCTGGGGCGGCAACGCACAGGGCATCTGGGCCGCGGCCCAGGCCTATTTTGGTAAGGAGCCGTCCGAGCTCAACCTGGCCGAAGGGGCTTACCTGGCCGTGCTGATTCCCGCGCCGAACACCCGTTACCTGGATCTCAGCTCAACCCGACGGCGCATGCGGGTGTTGCTGAATAACATGGTCTCGGAGGGGTGGATCAGCCAGGCCGAGGCCGATGCGGCGTGGCGTTATAAGCTGGTGCCCAAGGGCTGGGAAGCAGAATATGACGAAGATGGCAACCTCAAAAGGGCCAGGCTGGTCGACCCCAGTGTGCGGATCGTACCTGAGCGGAATGTGCGCCTGGCGCCTTATTTTGTGTACGAGGTGCAGCGCTACCTGAAAGAAAAGATAGGTGCAGCAAAGCTGCGCGAACAGGGTGGCCTGCGCATCATTACAACCCTGGATCTCCGGATGCAGACCGCTGCCGAAAAGGCGGTGACGGGCCGCCGCCTACCCGATCAGGCCCAGCTCGCGCTGGTGGGCCTCGAGCCCAACTCGGGTGAGGTGCTGGCTATGGTGGGGGCCCGGCCAGGCACCGAGGGTGAGTTCAACCGGGCCACCCAGGCCTGGCGCAGCCCCGGCTCGGCCATCAAACCCTTTACTTACGGGGTCGCCCTGGAAGCTGGCTGGAACCAGGCCACCACCGTGCGCGACTCACCCATCGAGTACCGCACGCCCCAGGGGGTGTGGCGGCCCAAAAATTTCGATGGCCGCTACCTCGACCGCCCGGTTAGCATCCGCTATGCCCTGGATCGCTCGTTGAACCTGCCGGCCATTCGCACCGCCGAGGCCATCGGGGTGCAGCGCCTGGGCGATAAGCTACGCACCGCCGGCTTCCGCCTGACCGGCAATACGGCCGTGCTGGCCAACGCCATTGGGGGCGGCGCCGAGATCACGCCCATGGGCCTGGCCGCCGCTTACGCCAGCTTTGTCAATGGGGGCTACTGGGTGGAGCCCCGGCTGGTGCTTCGGGTTGAGGATAGCAATGGCCGCATAATCTACCAGCCCGAGACCAAGAAAGTGCTGCTCTGGACGCCCCAGGTGGCCTATCAGATCTGGGACATGCTCAAAGGCTACGTCTACGACGTGCCACCTGGCTTTAGCTCGAGCCTGGCCTCGGCGGCGCGCATCCCTGGGCGTATTGTGGGCGGCAAAACTGGAACCAGCGACGAGGCCATCGACTTATGGTTTGCTGGGGCCACCCGTGGTCTGGTGGCTACGCTCTGGGTCGGGCGGGATGACCACAAACCCCAGCGCATGGGCGGCGTGGAGCCCAGCAGCTCGGTGGTGAACCCGCCCATCTGGCGTGACTTTGTGGAACAGGCCCTGCGCGGCCGCCCCGCCGGCGATTTTCCACAACCCCCGGGGCTGGCTACGGTCACCTTCGACCTGCTGACCGGGAATATCAGTTCCAGTGGGGTTGCGGCCGTGTTTCCGGCGCGCCAGGTACAGCGCACCCAGGCGGTTGGTGCCCCATCTGCTGTGCTGGAGGCCCCGCCCCAGCCTACCTACATCGCCCGTCCTGGCCCGGTGGTGGCCTCCAGCCGGGCTTACCTCACCATCGCGGTCAACCGTGTGACCGGCTGTCTGGCTTCCCCGGAGACCCCAACCGCCCAGGTGGCATGGCTGCAGGTGCCCGAGGCGCGGGTTGGTGAGTATCGTTGCAACTGAGGCGCTGTGTTGGCTGAGCAGGGCTGGGTTTGACTTTTGTTTGAGTAGCTTATATTGTTGTTCGCAGATGGTTTGGTATACCACCACCACCTAAGCGGCGGCTCGCTCGAGCTGCCGCTGCCTGCCAGTTCTGGCAGGTTTTTTGTTGAAGAGAGGTGAAGGCTATGAAAATCGCGATTGTAGGGGCGACTGGGGCGGTTGGTAGAGAGTTGCTGAGTGTGCTCGAGCGGCGAGACTTTCCGGTGTCGGAGCTGCGGCTGTACGCCTCGGCGCGCTCCGCAGGCCGAAGCATGGTTTTTAGAGGAAAGGAAATCGCTGTGGAGGCCCTGCCGGAGGCCCCTTTGCCGGTGGATGTGGTGCTGGCGAGTGCGGGCAGCAGTATCTCTAAGCAATACGCGCCCATATGGGCCACCCAGTCGGTGGTGATCGACAACTCCTCGGCCTTTCGCTATGAGCCGGACGTACCCCTGATTGTACCGGAGATCAACCCGCACGCCATCCGGGGTCACAAGAACATCATTGCCAACCCCAACTGCACCACAGCTATTTTGCTGATGGCCCTTCATCCCCTGCACAAAGCCTTCAAGGCGCGAAGGGTGATTGTGAGCACCTACCAGAGTGCTTCGGGGGCGGGCGCGAGCGGGATGGAGGAGCTGTTGCAGGGCACCAAAGAGTTTCTGGCCGGGCGTGCGGTTGAACACAAAACCTTCGCCCACCCCCTGCCCTTCAACGTGATTCCGCAGATTGATGCCTTCCAGGAAAACGGCTACACCAAAGAGGAGATGAAGGTGCTGTGGGAAACCCAGAAGATCATGGAGGACTCGCAGATCCGGGTTTCCTGCACGGCTGTGCGGGTTCCAACCTTGCGGGTGCACTCCGAGGCGGTTACGGTGGAGTTTGAAAAACCCGTCAGTCCGGAGGCAGCTCGAGCGGTGCTAAGCGCAGCCCCGGGGGTGGATTTGGTCGACGACCCCGCTGCCAAACGCTACCCCATGCCCCTGAGCGCGACCGGCAAGTTTAATGTGGAGGTGGGGCGCATCCGTAAGAGCCTGGTTTTTGATAATGGGCTGGATTTCTTCGTGGCGGGAGACCAGTTGCTCAAGGGAGCGGCTTTAAATGCCGTGCAGATTGCGGAACTGCTGCAAAAGCCAGTAGCCATCTAGGACAGCGCCCATTTATACTTGGCGCGGAGGTTTGTATGCGTAAATGGCTGATCCTGTGGGTTTTGCTGCTCGGTTCGGCTCTGGCCCAGAGTGTGCAGGTGACGGCAGGGAGCCCTTTTGGGGTTAATGCGGGTGTGCGCTTTTCTTTGGTGCCCTTGCTGGTGGATGGGCGGGTGTATGGCGGCGCCAACTTCTTTACCGGGGGGCCGGCTTCCCTGGGTGGTGGTGCCGACGTGCTGTTCTCGGTGCCCCTGACCGACCTGTACGCGGGGGCTGGCTTGTTTTATGCCTCCGGGACAACCGTATCCCTGCTATCACAGGGCTCCAGCAGCGGTGGTTTGGGGGCTCGAGGGGTAATCGGAACCTATTTAAACGTGGGCCTGCCGCTGGTGGGTGTTTTTGTGGAAGTGCACCCCATGCTGTTTTTTGGCAGCTCGAGCGCCTTTGGTTTGGGCGGTGCTGTGGGCGTAAACATCGGTTTCTAAAACAGACCAATCCATCGCCAGGGGCAATGCCCCTGGTTTTTGTTCTGGTAACCGCGGCTACACCCGTATGTTGACCCTGGCGCCGCTTTCGAAAAGGTGAATGGAGTCGATAAAGCGCACCACCTTGGTCTGATAGCCCATCACGATCGAGTGGGTGCGGGCACCGCCGCCAAAGTAGCGCACCCCCTCGAGCAGTTCTCCGTGGGTGATGCCGGTTGCCGAGAAGACAATTTGCCGGCCTGGGGCGAGGTCGTTGGTGCGGTAGATTTTCTTCTCGTCCACCCCCATGGCATGGAGCCGCTCGAGCTCGGCGGGGTTGCTGGGCAGGAAGCGCCCTTGAATCTCCCCACCCATACACTTCAAAGCAGCCGCCGCCAGCACTCCTTCGGGGGCACCCCCACTGCCCATCATGACGTGAACGCCGGTTCCACGAACGGCCACCGAGACCGCCGCCACCACGTCGCCATCGGTGATCAGCTTGACCCTGGCCCCGGCTTCCCGCACCTCGCGGATGAGCTGTTCGTGCCGGGGCCGATCCAAAATGACCACCACCAGGTCTTCTACCTTGCGTTGCAGGGAGTCGGCGACGATGCGCAGGTTGGCCTCTACCGGAAAATCCAGGCTCACCTTGCCGGCTGCCGGTGGGCCCACCACCAGCTTTTGCATATACATGTCGGGGGCCCCCACCAGGCCGCCTTTTTCGCTGATGGCAATGACCGTGATGGCGTTGGGCAGACCTTTGGCGGTGATGGTGGTGCCCTCTACCGGATCCACCGCAATGTCCACCTCCGGCCCGCCCCGTCCGAGGCGCTCGCCGATGTAGAGCATGGGGGCTTCGTCCATCTCGCCTTCGCCAATCACCACCCGGCCATTGATGGGGAGCTCGGAGAGCACGGTGCGCATGGCCTCGGTGCCGGCCGCGTCCACGGCATCTTTTTTGCCCATTCCGGCCAGCCGGCTGGCGGCCAGCGCGGCCTGCTCGGTGACCCGGGCGATCTCGAGCACCAGGAGCCGCTCAATGTCCATATCGGTATCGAATTCCACTTCCATATCTCAAGATTACCAAGCTTTGCGAAAACGCAGGCCCTGGTAACCCTTCCAGGGAATCCCTAGGCCTGGCCCTGATCCTTCGGTTTGTGTCGGCTCCAGAGCGTGCGGGCGAGATCCGCGGGGGTGAGGCCTTGCTCTGCGAGCACGAACAGCAGGTGGAACAGCAGATCCGAGGCTTCCCATACCAGCTCCTCGGGGTGCTGGTTTTTAGCGGCGATAATCACCTCGCCGGCCTCCTCGCCGATTTTTTTGAGCAGGCGGTCGAGACCTGCCTGGTGCAGTTTGGCGACGTATGAGCCCTCGGGTAGGGTCTCCAGGCGTTGCTGGATGGTTCGGTATACCCGCTCCAAAACCTCACCCAGGGGTGGGTCGGCGGTGGGGGTCAGGGGATGGTGAAAACAGCTTTCGGCCCCGGTGTGGCAGGCCGGGCCCTCCGGGATCACTTTGTACACCACCGCGTCCTGGTCGCAGTCGAGCACAACTTCCACCACCCGCTGGGTATGCCCGGAGGTCTGGCCCTTGACCCAGAGCGTGCCCCGGCTGCGGCTCCAGAAGGTGCTTTGTCGGGTTTGTAGGGTCTGCTCGAGGGCCTCGAGGTTGGCGTAGGCCAGTGTGAGCACCTGACCGGTCTGTGCATCTTGCACGATGACCGGAACCAGGCCGTTGGCATCGAATCGAACTGCAGCGAGATTCATAGGCTCCTCGTTGCCCATTCTTGGCGGTCACGCGGGGGATTGCAACCCACCGTCGGAGGGAGCCTCGAGCCGAACGGGAATACCCTGTTGGGCCAGGTACGCTTTGAGCTGTGGGATGGGAATCTCGCCAAAATGAAACACGCTGGCGGCCAGGGCTGCGTCGGCAACACCATCTTGCAGCACCTCGGCAAAATGCTGCGGGCTACCCGCACCGCCAGAGGCGATGACCGGAACATCCACCACCCGCGACACGGCCTGGCACAGGGCCACATCGAAACCGGCCCTGGTGCCATCGGCGTCCATGCTGGTCAGCAGGATTTCCCCCGCACCCAGGCT
This sequence comes from Meiothermus sp., assembly GCA_026004095.1. GTDB lineage: Bacteria > Deinococcota > Deinococci > Deinococcales > Thermaceae > Meiothermus. Next base: position 14,964 of record BPIL01000006.1, on the reverse strand, counting down.
GGCCCCCCGTTCAGCCCAGGCCAGCGCGTCCAGTCCAGTGGGGGTGCGGCCCCCGGCCACGTACACCTCCCAGGAGTTGCCGCTTCTGCGCGCATCGATGGCCAGCACCACGGCCTGATTACCAAAGTGCTCGGCCAGCTCCCGGATCAGCTCGGGCCGCCGAACAGCCGCCGAGTTAATTGAGACTTTGTCGGCTCCAGCCAGCAGCAGGGCCCGGGCATCCTCGAGGCTGCGCACCCCCCCGCCCACCGTAAAGGGAATGAACACCTGCTCGGCCACCTGGGTGGCTATATCGAGCATCAGGCCGCGCTCCTCGTGGGTGGCGGTAATGTCCAGGAAAACCAGCTCGTCGGCCCCGGCCAGGTTGTAGGCCTTGGCCGCCTCGACCGGATCCCCCGCATCCCGCAGGTTCACGAAGTTGATGCCCTTGACCACCCGTCCGTTGTGGACATCGAGGCACGGGATGATGCGTTTGACCAACACAACGACGATTCTCGGAGAAGCGGCTCCAAAGCGCAAGGGGTGCCTCCTCAGAGCGATAACAGGCTCAGCACCTCCACGTGGTGGGTGAACGGGTAGAAGTCGTAGGGGCGGGCAAAGCGCAGGCTATAACCGCCCTGCGCGAGTCGGCCGACGTCGCGGGCCCAGGTGGCCGGGTCGCAGGCGATGTAGAGGATCTGCCGGGGCCTGTGCTCTAGCAGGCCGGCCAGCACCTCGGGAGACAGGCCGGCTCGAGGGGGATCGACCACAACCAGGTCGGCGGGGAGGTGCCGGCCCAGCACCCTGGCGTCGTCGCGAACAAACACCAGGTTCTGCACCCCCAGCCGGTCGCGGTCGGCCTCCCCCCGCTTAACTGCGCTTGGGTTAATCTCAATGGCCACCATCTCGCTAAAGCGAGGGGCCAGGTGCAGGCTCAGAACACCGCTGCCGGCATAAAGCTCTACAGCCTTGCGGCCGGGTTCAACCACCTGGGCGGCCTCCTGGAACAGCAGCCCGGCTGCCTTGGGATTGACCTGGGCGAAACTCTGCACGTTTACGCTGGAAAGCACCCCGCCAAAGTCCTCGAGGAGGTGCGGGGTTCCAGCCAGGTGCTGGAGCGGCCCGCGGAAACGGCCCTTGGGGCTCGAGGCCCCCCAGACCACGCCGGCGATGCCTTCCTGCACCAGGGCCTGCGCGGTTTTTTGGAAATGCCGCGCGTGTCCACCAATAAACCCGATCTGCACCTTTTGCTCGTAGATCGAGCCCCGTAAGACCACCTCCTCGAGGTTGGCGAGCGGCCAACCGCTCAACAGCTCGAAGGCGGGTTGGAGGGGTTCGGCGATGAGGGGGTCGTGGGGTATGGGCACCAGCTCGTTGGAGCGGGGCCGCCGGTAGGCCAGCCCCCCCAGGGGGTGCAGGGCGTACTGGGCGGCGGTGCGGTAGTAAAGGCCGGGCTGGGCGGTGTAGCTGGGGGAGGGCTGAACTGGGGCCAGCTCGAATTGGAGCTTGCCAATGCGCTCGAGCGACTCCTGTACCAAAAGCTGCTTTATGGGCAACTGGTAGGGGTATTCCAGCGGCAGGTCGGCTGAAGGGGGCAATGCCTCGAGGTACCGTGCTGGATGTGCTTCCAGAACACGGATTACCCGACCCTCGAGGTGGTTTTTGCGCTCCCAAAGCTCTGCTTCTACTGTCTCACCTGGTAAACCACCCCGCACCAGGGCGGTTCCCGAGGGGGTGCGGGCCAGTCCCAGGCCGCCTGCAACCAGCTTCTCAATGTGTAATCTGACCACACTTCACTCTACCTAATCGAGGACAGAGGTTGACGCAGCCCCGACACTGGGAAATAATCAACCCGGTTAGCACAAGGAGGGAACCGAAATGAAAAAGAAGTTTCTGCTATTCGCCTCACTTGCGCTGATGGGCTCCGCTCTCGCGCAAACCTTCGTCACCATCGGTTCAGGTGGTACCACCGGGGTTTATTTCCCGGTGGCTACCGGCATCGCCAAGCTGGTCAACGACGCCAACATTGGGGTGCGGGCCAATGCGCGCTCTACCGGCGGCTCGGTGTTCAACATCAACGCCATCGCTTCGGGCGAGCTTCAGATGGGCCTGGCTCAGAACGATATTGCTTACTATGCCTACAACGGAACGGGCATCGCGGCTTTTGAAGGCAAACCGGTGAAAAACATCCGTGCAGTGGGCATTCTCTACCCTGAGGTGGTGCACGTGGTGGCCCGCGCTGGGGCCGGTATCAACACCATTGCCGACCTCAAGGGCAAGCGGGTGGTGATCGGCGATGTGGGCTCTGGAACTGAGCAGAACGCCCGCCAGGTGCTCGAGGCCTACGGGCTCAGCCTGAGCGACCTGCGTGAAGCCATCCGGGTCAACCCCAACAACGCCCTGGCCCTGATGCAGGACGGCCGCGCCGATGCCTTCTTCTTTACAGGGGGCCTGGGGGCCTCGGTGATCAGCCAGGCCGCCCAAACCTTGCGCATCCAGTTGGTGGAGGTTGAAGCCAGCCGCGTGCAGGAACTGGCTAAAAAGTACCCCTTCTACCGCGCTTTCAACATCCCGGGTGAAACCTACCGTGGTGTGGATGTGACCACCCCTTCGGTGGCGGTGCTATCGATGTGGATTGCTGCCGAGAGCCTGAGCGCCGACGTGGTGTACAACATGCTCAAGGCCACCTTCGATAACCCCGAGTTCAAATCGATTCACCCCAACCTGCAGCGCTTTTTCAACGTGAACCTGGCCGCTCGCAACCTGCCAATTCCCCTGCACCCCGGCGCCGAGCGCTACTACCGCGAAAAGCGCATCATCCGCTAGATTCTTGAACCCGTCCGGGCCGACCGTCGAGTCGGCCTTACTTTTTGTGGGTCAAAATGGACGTTGTGGGCTTTTGGGTGTAAAACTATGCCAGCCTATGAGCCAGGGAGGTGTGCCCTGCTCGAGTTCAACAGCGTAGGGGACGTGAGCATGGAGGTTATGGATGCATAACAATAAGCCGGAGGTTGAAGCAACCCGCTTGGTTGAGGAGACCGAGCTGGGGGGGCGAAAACCCACCGATTGGACCCGCTGGGTCATCCTGGGGCTGGCGGTGGGTTGGAGCGTGTTCCAGGTCTGGGCGACCTGGGTTGGCTCACTGGATCAGCTTTTCTTCCGGGCAGCCCACCTGGCCTTTGCTTTCGCCCTGGTGTTTCTGGTATACCCCTTCAACCGCCGTAGCCGTCGTGACCGGATTCCCCTGTTCGATTGGGTGCTGGGCATTACCGCGACCCTTTCGGCAGGCTATGTAATGTGGCAGTACAAGGAGATGATCGAGATCCGGGGCGGGCTGGCCAACCAGACCGACCTGGTGGTAGGGAGCATTACCATCCTGATGCTGCTGCTGGCGGGCTGGCGTTCGCTGGGGCCGGCCATGCCCGTTATCACCATTGTGTTTATGCTGTTTGCCCTTACCGGGCCCCAGGGGCTCTTCCAGGGGCAGTTGCCCGGTGCGCTGGGCCAGCTCCACGCAGGTGTGCAGTGGCGCTCGTTGGTGAGCCAGCTCTTTATGAACGCCTCGGATAGCATCTGGGGCACGCCCATTGGGGTGGCGGCCCGAACCGTGTTCGTGTTTGTGCTGTTTGGGGCCATCCTCGAGCGGGCTGGGGCTGGCAAATGGTTCACCGATCTGGCGTTTAGCGTCCTGGGGGGGGTGCGGGGTGGGCCCGCCAAGGCCTCGATTGTATCTTCTGCGCTCACCGGGGTGGTCTCGGGATCTTCCATCTCCAATGTGGTCACCAGCGGCACCTTTACCATCCCGGCCATGCGGCGGGCGGGCTACTCGGCCGAGAAAGCCGGGGCGGTCGAGGTGGCGGCCAGCTCCAACGGGCAGCTCATGCCCCCCGTGATGGGGGCGGCGGCTTTTATCATGGCCGACTTCCTGGGCGTACCGTACTCGGCGCTGGTGCTGATGGCTGTTGTGCCGGCCTTGCTGGCTTACACCACCTTGTTTATTCTGGTGGATTTGGAGGCGGTCAAACTGGGCCTCAAAGGACTGCCCAAGTCCGAGCTGCCCAGGTTCTGGCCGACCTTTCGGGCGGGGCTGCACTACGTGTTTCCCCTGGCCTACTTGCTTTACGCCCTGCTGATTCTCGAGGTGTCGCCTGAACGGGCCGCGCTCAACACCATCTTCTTGATGATTGGGGTGGCGCTGCTACAGGAACTTTACCGCGCCCAGCGCAGCGGGCAGGGCATTGCCAGCGGCTTGCGTTCATTTGCGCGGATCGTGATCGAGGGCTTCGCCAACGGGGCCCGCAACATGGTGGGCATTGCCATTGCCACCGGTCTGGCCGGCATCATCATCGCGGTGGTGCTCATCACCAACATTGGGTTTGGTCTGACCGACCTGCTACAAACCCTTTCAGGGGGCAATCTGCTGGTGGCGTTGTTTCTGGCCCAGCTCATCAGTTTGGTGCTGGGCATGGGGCTTCCCACCACCGCCAACTACGTGGTGATGGCGAGCCTGGTGGTTCCGGTAATTACCAGAATTGCCGAGCAGAATGGCATTGACTATGGCTCCCTGACCTTCTCGGGCATAGAGGTGCCTATCCTGAAAATTGTGGCCCACATGTTTGCCTTTTATTTTGGCATTATGGCCGACTCGACCCCGCCAGTGGCCCTGGCGGCCTATGCGGCCTCAGCCATTGCCAGAGGCGATCCCTTTAGAACCGGTGTGCAGGGCTTCGTCTACGAGCTGCGAACGGCCCTGCTGGCCTATATGGTCTTCTTCAATCCGGGCTTGCTGATGATTGGGGTGGAGAGCGTGCTCGAGGGTGGGCGCATCATTGCAACCGCCCTGCTGGGGCTTACAGCCTTCTCAGCAGCCACCCTGGGCTACCTGCTGGGGCAGGCCAACGGGCTTCAGCGGCTTCTGTACCTGGCAGCCGCGCTCATGCTGATGCCCAACAACCCCAGCACAGAAATTGTGGGCCTGGGGGTGATGGCCTTGGCCCTGGGCTGGCAGTGGTGGGCCCGTCGTGCGCTGGATCGATGAAGTCTTGGGCGGATCTGCTGAGACACGACGCGCCTCCGGCCTCGAGGCGGCGGGGTTTGTTGCAGCTAAGTGCGCTGGCTCTGCTGGTTCAGCTTTTTCATCTCAGCCTGGCCTGGCTGGCCCTGCCTGCGCTTACCGGCCTGCCCGTCTGGATGGTCTGGGCCACCAACGGTTTTTTTGCTCTGCTATGGGTGGCTGTTGGGGTGCAGCAATTCCGCCCATCTACCAGGCAGCCCCTCGAGCCCGTGCGCAAAGTTTTTCTGAACGCGCTGTGGCTTGGGGTGGCCTGCCTGGCGGCGATTTTTGCTCTGCGGATGGGGTTTGGCTTAGGTGTGGCGCTGTTTTTGACCCTGGGTTGCATGGGCTACGGGGCTGCTTTTTGGCGCCTGTGGCTTGAACTGGGCAAAACGTAACCACCAGGGTTTGCGGGTATGGGTGGGTTTGAGCAGCAGCTCTCTGATTTTGGGTAAGGCGGCCTCGGCCTTCTGGCGGCCCAGCTCGTAGGCCCGCTGGGCCTTGGTGTAATCGAAGGTTTCAATGGGAGGGTCGGCCTCCAGGGCAATTACCAGATCGGCCTGGGCCAGGGCCATGCTCAACAACCGGCGGCGCGAGGCCTCCCCAGCCTGCAGGGCGGCTTCCAGCGCACTTTTGGGCTCGCTGGGTATCACCCGATTGGACACGTCGACTGCAACAATTGGGCCGGCCTGCAAGGTTTTGGCGGCCGTAACCGGTACCTTTTCGGCCACGTCGCCATCAATCAGCAGCCGGCCATGCCAGGCCACCGGGGGGAAAACACTGGGTACGGCGCTGCTGGCGGCCAAGGCTTCGGCCACCGGCCCGGCCCGCAGCATAACCGGCTCCCCGGTGGTCAGGTCGCAGGCCTGAATGATCAGGGGAATCGGGCTTTCTTCGATGCGCCGCTCACCAAACAGTGCGCGGTAGCCCTGGCGAATCTTGATCCCCTCGGCCAGGTAAGGCCGCCGCACGAAATCGATCAGGCGGCTTACCTGATGTATGGTGCCGTTTTTTTGTAAACGCTCGAGCTCGGGGTCTTTGAGCCACTCGCCAAGCTCGCTGTGGTGTACACGGATGCCAAAAGCGTATAAAGCCGCCGCCAGCGCGCCGGCGGAGCTACCGGCCAGCCCTGCAATTGGAATGTTGGCTTCGCTTAACACATCCAGTAGGGCCATGTGTGCGCTGCCCCGCACGCCACCGCCCCCCAAAGCCAGCACAATACCGTTCATAATTGTCATGATAGCAAAATAATTGAACCAGGTGCAGTAACTTTGATTAAGCTTTGACCAGGGCGGTTTTAGCTGTGCGGGCGATGGTGTCGAGTCGTGCTGGTGTAGCATAAAACACATGATTCCAGAGCTATCCCGTGTACCGGGCGTGCTGGGTGAGATTGCACGCCGACGCTTGCGCGAAGTGGAAGGCTTGCAAGCCCCGGCCGTACCGGCGCCGCCCAGCCCACCCCTGTTGAGCCAGGCTTTGCGTTTGCCGGGTCTATCGCTAATTGCTGAAGTCAAACGCAAGAGTCCCTCGCAAGGCGAGATAGCGGTGGCCCTCGAGGCCGCCGAAGTGGCCCGTGCGTATGTGGCCGGGGGCGCTCGAGCCATTAGCGTACTGACCGAGCCGCACTACTTTGCCGGTTCAGACCAGGATCTGCGGGAGGTGCGGGCTGCGGTGGATGTGCCGGTGCTGCGAAAAGATTTCACGGTGCATCCGGTGCAGGTAGCCGAGGCCAGGGCCCTGGGGGCCTCGGCGGTGCTGCTGATTGTGGCGGTGCTGGGCCGGCTCACGGCCTCTTACCTGCAACTTGCCGAGCAGGCGGGGCTCGAGGCCTTGGTGGAGGTGCACGACGAAGCCGAACTCGAGCTGGCCCTGGCGGCAGGGGCCAGCATCATCGGGGTGAATAACCGCAACCTGGTTGATTTGAGCATCGACCGCCGAACAGCCCCACGCCTGGGGCACATAGCACGTTCGGCGGGGTTTAGAGGTTTGCTGGTGGCCGAGTCGGGCTACAACGAGAGGGCCCAACTGCAGGAGCTGGAGGGACTGTTTGATGGGGTTTTGATAGGCACCAGCCTGGCCCGCAGCCACGACTGGCAGACCGCGGTCTCGCAAATGACCGGGGTTCAGCGAAGGTGAAGGGGCTTTTGTGCGGTTGAGGTAGCCCGGCCGGTGCGAGGATTGTGTGGCCCTCTACCTGAGCTTGCTTGGCCCACCCCAGCTCTGGGTGGATGGCAGCTTGGTGCCGTTTTTACCCCGGAAAGCGGTGGCGATGGCGGCCTACCTGGCGGTGGTGGGCCACCCGGTGGAGCGGGGTCGTCTGGCCGATCTGCTGTGGGAGGGCGGCGAGGCAGCCACACGCAGAAACCTTCGCCAGGAGTTATTCCGCCTTAAGCGCACCCCGTGGGAGCAGGTGTTCGCACAAACCACAGCCTCGATCGGCCTGGGGGTGGTTGAGACCGACCTCGAGGTGTTCCTACACCACATGGCTCAGGGGGCTTGGGCTGAAGCGGCGGCGCTCTGGCGGGGTGGTTTTCTGGCCGATCTGGAAGCGAAGACCTCGGAAAATTTCCAGGACTGGCTGATTCCCGAGCGTGAACGCTGGGCTGGCCTGTATCGTGAGGCCCTGCTCGGTCTGGCCCGCAGCTACGAGGCCGGTGCCAATTACCATGAGGCCCTAAAGGTGTACCTCCGGCTTCTAGGGGATGATCCCTTACAGGAGTCCGATCAGATGGCGGCAATGCGCCTGTACCTGCAGATGGGGGATCGCGCGGCAGCGCTGCGGCAGTTTGAACAGTTTCAGGTGTTGTTCAAGGAGCAGCTAGGCCTCGAGCTGAGCCAGGAGATGAAGGCCTTTGGAGCGCAAATGCAGGCTGGAAGGCTCGCTGCTCCTCCAAACCACAACACCAACGCCTGGGCCGAGCCGCCTCTGGTAGGCCGTGAGCTGGATATCTTTTGGCTCGAGACCCACTGGGGTCAGGGGCTGCTGCTGCTACTGGGTGAAGCTGGGGTGGGTAAAACCCGGCTGGCCCTGGAGTACGCCAGGCGGCGGACGAGGGCTGGCTCTGCCGAGGTGTTGCGGATCCGCCAGCGCGAAAGCGGCCAGGGAATTGGTTTCAGTGCGGTGTTGGAGGTATTGCGCCAGGCCTACGAGGATCGCAGGCTTCACCACCTGGCATCACCGTGGCGAGAGGAGCTGGCCCAGCTTCTGCCCGAGCTGGGAAGCCCACCTGGCAACTTGCACAAGACGCGCTTATTTGAGGCGCTGTGCAGGGGTTTGCTAACCATCGTGCGGCCGGGTGGGGTGGTGCTATGGGATGATCTGCACTGGCTGGACTGGGCCAGTCTGGAGTTTCTGCCCTACCTGGTGCGCCGGGCGGGGAGGCTGGGCTTGGCTGTACTGGGCACATCCCGACCTGAAGTACTGCAAAACAATGAGCCGGTGCGGCGGGTGTTGCAAGAGCTGGCCCAGGAAGGGCGTATGCAGCAAAGAACCCTGGAACCCATCGGCCAGTCGGCCCTGCTCGATTTACTGCGCCGGCTTTCGGGCCAGCAAGAGGGTGGCGAACGCTTCGCCGAACGCTTGTTTAAGGCCACTGGAGGGAATGCCTTTTGCGTTTTGGAGACGCTGCGTTACCTGTTCGACCAGGGCCTGCTCAGGGCCGAAGCAGGGGCCTGGCATACGCCCTTCGACGGCTTTACCAGCGATTACCGCGAACTGCCCCTCCCACCCAGCGTGCGTGATGCCCTGCTGGAACGGCTTAAGCGGCTCGGTGAGGGGGCTGTTCCCATCGTGCAGGCCCTGGCGCTGGCCGATTTTCCCCTGCCGCCCGAACTGGCCGCTGGGCTGTTGCGCCACCTCGAGGCCCCCATCGAGTCCCTGGAGCGCCTGACCCAGAGCGGCTTCTTGCGGCTGGATCCGATGGGCTATACCCTGCAGCACGAGCTGGTACGGCAAGCGGTGATGGAGGGGATGAGCGAGTCCCGCCGCCGCTGGTTGCACGGTCGTATAGCCAACGCCTTGCGCGAAGTGGGGGGGCCGTTGCCCCAACTGGCTGCGCACCTGGAGGCTGCCGGTCTGCGCGCTGAAGCCTATGTGGCCCATCTGATGGCCGGTCGTGGCCTGCGCCGCGGACCCCTGGCCCGGCAAGCCCTGGAGCACTATTCCCGCGCCCAGGTTCTGTGCCCGCCCATGGAGCCAGATTCGGAGCGCTTTCGTATGCTAATTGAGGCCGCCGAGACCCGCGTTTCGCTGGGGCAATTGCAGATTCCCGAGCGCCAGGAGATGGCCCGTTTGGTTGAAAATCTGGGCGATCCCGAGCGTTTCCGTACACATTTGCTGGCTGCGGATGTGGCCCTGGCCTCGGGCCGGGTGGCCGAGGGGATCGAAGCGATACGGGTGGCCATGCCCCTGGCCCGAACCCCCTGGCAGCGGGGGCACGCCCTGTTCAAACTGGCCTGGCTAGAGTACCGCGGGGGTGACCCTGATAGGCAGCTCGAGCCCCTGCTAGCCTCCATACAGGCTTTCCACGATATTGGCGATCAGGCCATGCAAGCCCTGGCTTTGCGCAACCTCTCGGGCTACTGGTTTCGGCTGGGTGAGCTGGAGCAGCACCGGCAGGTGTATGCCCGGGCTTATGCGCTGGCGGCCCAGCTCAAAGACGACCTCCTGCTGCGCCGGTTGAGGGCCGATAAGCTGGTGGTGGACTGGGTCAAAGGCGACTATGCCGCCAGCGCGCAGATGGCCGACCTGCTGTACCAGGAAGCCCGCGAACGCGGCGACTGGTGGGCGGTGTGGGATGCTTTGCAGGGCCTTCTGCTCAATGCGGCGGTGCTGGGCCTGGAACCCGAACTCGAGGCCACCGTACAGCAGGCCATGGTTGAGGCTGCCGAAGTTGGGGCCTGGCGCGACCTGGCCCTGCTCCGCTCCGACTACGGCAACGCCTTGATGGTTGCGGGCCGCCTGGAGGAGGCGCGGTGTGAGCTCGAGGCCGCTCTACGCGACCTGCGCGAGATGGGTGAGCGGGCCCGGCTGGGCCATGTGCTTTTCAACCTAGGCTTTACCCTGCTCGAGCAGGGACATCTCGAACAAAGCCGGCAGACCCTCGAGGAATCGGTGCAGGTCTGGCGAGACAGAAAGGAATACCGCCATACCGCCCGCTCACTGGCAGCTCTGGCCCTGAACCATTTACAGGCCGGTAACCGCAAGCAAGCCCGGCAAATCTCCGCTGAGGCCTACGAGCTGTGCGCACCGTGGGCACTGGGCATCTACGACCTTCCGCTGGTGCTCTATGCCAGGGCGCGGGCCCTGGGAGACAAGCAGGGGGCGGACTTGCTGGCCGAAACCCAAAGCTTGCTCCACAACTTGGCGCAGCAACTGCCCCCTCACCTTGCCGAACGGCTTTTGCAAAACCGGTATGTGGCCTGGGCTTTGAGCAAAGTGTCAGGAGAATAGCGTAATAACGCAATTTTACGTTGATGATCTAAAAATACAGGCCGGGTGATTCACCCGGCCTGCTTGCCTAGAGTCTGGCTAGAACCGCTCGGCCACTTTGTTCCAGTTAATCACGTTCCAGATCGCCGCCAGGTAGTCGGGGCGGCGGTTCTGGTACTTGAGGTAGTAGGCGTGCTCCCACACGTCAATGCCCAGCAGCGGGGTGTGGCCTTCCATCAGGGGGGAGTCCTGGTTGGCGGTGCTGTAGACGTGCAGCTTGCCGTCTTTGTCCTTGACCAGCCAGGCCCAGCCGGAGCCAAAGCGGGTCGCGCCGGCCTGGGTTAGCTTGGCTTTCAGTTCCTCGAAAGAGCCGAATGTGGTATTGATGGCCTCGGCCAGCTTGCCGGTAGGCTCTTTGGAGCCGCCGGGGGTGAGGATGTCCCAGAACAGGGTGTGGTTGTGGTGGCCGCCGCCGTTGTTGCGCACCGCGGTGCGGATGTCTTCGGGCACCTGGTTAATTTTGGTTAGCAAATCCTCGAGGCTCCAGCTATGCAGCTCGGGGTGCTTCTCCAGAGCCGCATTCAGGTTGTTCACATAGGCCGCATGGTGCTTGCCATGGTGAATCTCCATGGTTTGCGCGTCAATGTGGGGTTCCAGTGCATCCTTAGGGTAAGCGAGCTCGGGTAGTTTGAACGGGTAACTCATGGTTGAACCTCCCAGGTGTACTCTATTACCGCAAGTCCGGTTCAGGCTGTGACTGAGGTCTCAAAAGGCCGCTAGTTGTGGGTCATCTCCAAGGGCACCACCCACTTGTCGAACTCTTCCTCGGTCAAGTAGCCCAGCGCCAGGGCGGCTTCTTTGAGGCTGATGCCTTCCTTGTGGGCTTTTTTGGCGATGGCAGCCGCCTTGTCGTAGCCGATGTGGCGGTTGAGGGCGGTGACCAGCATAAGGTTTTTCTCGAGGTTCTCTCGGATGCGCGGCAGGTTGGGTTCAATGCCCACCGCGCAGTTATCGTTGAAAGCGGCGCAGGCGTCGCCTAGTAGTTGGATGCTGGTCAGAACGTTGTACACCATCACCGGCTTGAACACGTTGAGCTGGAAGTTACCCTGACTACCGGCGAAGGCCACTGCCGCGTCATTGCCGAAGACCTGGACACACACCATGGTCATGGCCTCGCTCTGGGTGGGGTTAACCTTGCCGGGCATGATGGAGCTGCCGGGTTCGTTTTCCGGGATGGTAATCTCGCCAATCCCGTTGCGTGGGCCGGAGGCCAGCCAGCGCACATCGTTGGCCATCTTCATTAGGGCCCCGGCCAGGGTGCGCAGGGCGGCACTGGTGGTGACCAGAGCATCGTGGGCTGCGAGTGCGGCAAATTTGTTTTTGGCCGAAACAAAGGGGAAGCCAGTTTCCTTGGCAAAATACGAGGCGGCCAGATCGCCAAACTTGGGGTGGGCGTTGAGGCCGGTGCCCACCGCCGTTCCCCCGATGGCCAGCTCGTAGAGGCCCTGTTCGGCGTGGCGAACCTCACCCAGGCAGTAGTCGATCTGGGCCACCCAGCTTCCTATTTCCTGCCCCAGGGTGATGGGGGTGGCGTCCTGCAGGTGGGTGCGCCCGACCTTCACCACGTCCTTGAAAGCCTCGGCCTTGGCCGCCAGGGTGTCACGCAGCTTTTGTACGTTGGGGTAAAGCTGCCGGTGCAGTTCCTCCACCACGGCAATGTGCATGGCGGTGGGGAAGGTGTCGTTGGAGGACTGCCCCCGGTTGACGTCGTCGTTGGGGTGAATGGGCTTTTTGGAGCCCAGCACGCCCCCGGCCAGCTCGATGGCCCGGTTGGCAATGACCTCGTTGGCGTTCATGTTGGTCTGGGTGCCCGAGCCGGTCTGGAAGACCACCAGCGGGAAGTGGTCGTCCAGCTTACCCGCAATCACCTCATCGGCGGCCCGTACGATCAGATCGGCCTTCTCTCGAGGTAGCTCGCCCAGGTCGGCATTGGCTAGGGCCGCGCCTTTTTTTAGGATGCCCATGGCCCGGATGATGGAGCGGGGCATCTTGAAACGCTCCTGCCCAATCGGGAAGTTCTGCAGCGAACGCTGGGTTTGCGCCCCCCAGTAGCGGCTCTCTTCGACCTGCACTTCGCCCATGGTGTCGGTTTCGATTCGGTATCCCATAGCGGCTATATTCTATTGGGGTTTGGCAGTTTGAGGTGTAAGTATGGTTGGGGCGCTCGAGGGTTGATTTAAGAGGCCTCGACCGAGAGGCCGCGGCGTAGTCTCCAGTAAACGAAACCGTAGAAGGCGATTAGCAGCCCACATACCGCGGCCCCGCCCCAGAAGGGACCGCGGGGGCCCAGCCAGTCCCATAAAAACCCGCCCACCGCTGGGCCGGTGGCGGCTCCCAGGCCTTCAACCACCATCAACGAGCCCCAGATGGCTGCTCGGTTTTCCGTGGGCAGCAGGCGCACCAATAGGGCGTTCCAGCTTGGCACAAAGGTTGCAAAAGCTATGCCCCCCAGCAAGCACAAAAGCAAGAAGTAGGGGTAGGAGGGCTGCTGGGCGATTAGCAGGAAGATGGCGGCCAGAGCGCCCAGGCTGGAGATCAGGGGTAGCCAGACCCCTTTGCGGTCGGGCAGGCGGCCCAGGATACCAGCCCCCAGGAAGACCACTGCGGCGGCTAGACCCATGGCTAGATAAAGCTGCCACTCGGTCAGCTTGAGGTGTGTGAGGGTGAATTTGAGGATTACCAGATTGAACAGGTTTTGCAAAAAAAGCTGGGCAAAGGCGGTTGGAACGATGATGAGCACCTGCATGAGCTGCCGAATGTTAAGGCTTTGCTTTGGCAAGGGCTCCCGCACGCCCAGGCTGGCGAGGCCGAGCAGGGTGACCAGGCCCAGGGCAGCAAAGAGCAGCAACGAGGTGCTTTCAGGCAGATTCCTTATAAAAAAGGTTCCTAAGACCCAGCCCAGACCAATCCAGGGTATCACCAGGAACTGCGCATAGGCGATGGCCCGGCCTTCTCTACCAGGAACGGCGATTCGACTGGAAAAAGATAGGTAACCTGGCTGCAACCCGGAGATGCTCACGCCCCAAAGCAGCATACTTACCAGCAAGAACCACCCGTTGGGATTAAGGATGGTGCCGGACAAAGCCAGCAGTCCCACCAAGCCCGATAGAACGCCCACCGCGCCAAAGCCTATGCGTTGAACTAAAAACCCCCCAATACCCCGGCTCAGTGCTTCGGTCAGGGAGTGCACAACCCAGGCCAGCCCGACCAGGCTCAGGCTAAGACCCAGTTCTTTGGATGAAAAGGGCATGTACACCCAGAAAAAAGCTGAGCGGGTGAACTCTAAAAGGCCCAGCGTGGAGAGCATCACGATGAATTTGGGCAAATCCTGCCGCTGCCATGGGAGCTTGTCCAGGGCGTTCATAGGGCCCTCCTTGCGGGGCTGGGCGTCATCCGACTGGCCCCGAGCCAAGGGCAATATAAAAGATGCGTGGACACTTTTGTATTATCCAACCCATTGGGCGCTGGGGGCATTTCGCGACGAGGGTGCATGCCGCGATTCTAGCAGTCCCATCCTGGTCAACGACATTAAGCTAGTCGATTGAGCGTGCGGAATCAGGCTTGGTTGTTGGAATCGGGCAGGGTTTGAAAACCCTCGAGCCAGCCTTTCCAGATGGGTTTGATACCTTGTGGGCCCTTTTTTAGGAGACGAACCGTGAACACCCCCAGGCTATTCAGTAGCCAGTAGGTTTTGCCGAGAGGCCCAAAGGCGTCCGAGCGCACCAACCAGGCCCGGTTGCGGGCCTCGAGGTAAAACACCTCGTCCGAAGCGTTGATTGCCGAGCTATAGGGGTTGCGGGTTTTGTGCACCACCAGGCTGTCTCGCACGAGGTAGCCCACCCCCCGGCGCAGCAGGCGCCCGCTGTACTCGAGGTCGTCGTTGTACAGAAAGTAAGCCGCCGTCGGAAGGGGATGGCTTTGGGCGGCCCGCAGATTGACCAGCATGGAGGCATAGGTGCCAAAGCGAACGGGCATCAGGCCGTGGGAGCGTGCTTTGAGCATGAGCCCCGGTTTGCGCAGATCCGGCCAGGGTACACCCATGGGATGGACGCGCCCATCCACCCAGAGCAGGCGGCTTAGCAGCAGGTTGGGCTCGGGTCCGATACCTCGAGCCCGCTCCAGGCCCTCCAATAGCTTCTGGAGGCTGTCGGGCCTTGGGTGGGCATCGTCGTCGAGGAGCCAGACCCAGTCGAAGTCCCTTCGGCAGGCCTCGGCCAGCCCAAAGTGGAAACCTCCTGCCGCGCCCGTGTTCTTTTCCAGGCGTATATGTTCGACCTGGTGCTGGGCTAGAAGCGCGGGGGTATCGTCGGTGGAGGCATTGTCTATGACCAGTGTGTGATTTGGTTTGCGGGTTTGGGCTGCCAGCAATTCGAGACAGTCCCGCAGCATATGTTGACGATTGTGGGTGACGATCAGAGCTAGTATTCGCTCACTCATAAAA
>BPIL01000005.1 GCA_026004095.1 Meiothermus sp. | reverse complement strand
CCGGCCCTGGCGGCCTTCCGAGATGCGGATTGTGGGGCGGGTGTACTACCACGATCCGGTGGGGGGGAGGTTGTGATGAATGAACCAAAACAAACCTGTTCGTATTTGAACATTTAGCTATGGAGCACGAACCTCTATTTGAGCCAGATTCGGACATCACAAGACGATTAGAAAAGCTCGATGGTGAAGGTTTAGAGCTTTATGTTGCTGATTTGTTGAGCATGTTTAGGCCATTGGGTTGGAAGGTATATGTAACCAAAAGATCACGTGATATGGGCGGCGACTTGGTTTTAGACAACCCAGATGGCATCAGATATGTTATTCAAGCCAAGCACCGCCAAGACGATGAAAAGGTAATTGGACTTTCAGCGGTGCAGCAAGCTGTAGCAGCAAAAGCCGCTTACGGAGCCCATCACTCCATAGCGATGAGCAATGCAGTTGATTTTTCTGAACCAGCTAAACGTTTGGCGGCGTACAACAAGACTATTCTTTGGACTAAGCATGAGTTGCAAAAGTTATACTTTGCCTCTATTTATCGAGATGAAAAACTTTTGCAAGAAATTGGTTTGGAACTTGGTAAGCCTGCTAGTTTACCTAAACCGCAAAGTACTTTTGAGCTTGTGCCTCATATTCCATCTCCGGAGTCCGTTTTTGCTTCCCAGTTAGGACAGCAGGCTGAGCAAAAAACACTCCCGCTTGAAGTTCGCCCCCGCTTTACTTCCGATGCACCAAAAAGCAAGTCTAGGTTTTTGTTCTGGGCACCTGCTTTCTTGGTTGCACTCTTAGCTGCAATCGCCATTTTTGGGCTTAAGAGGGTTTGGGTAGCATCAGAGCAGCCATCCCCAGAAGATGTGGTCATAGGGTATGACCGTGCCTATCGCCATGCTTTGAACACCAACGATACTTCCCAGTTGTTTGAATATGCTGCCCAAGAGCTTATTTCAGCAAGGGTGCAGCCCTGGATAGATCGACGAGCAAGACGGGGTTGTATCCTCTTCACCGTTGAGAAAGAGCCGATGCGGGTGCTGGGTATAGACGTTCGCGGGGACGTTGCCACTGCCACAGTGCGGAAGTCCTGGAAGCAGACTTTGGTATGTCCTGGTCAACAGGATCAGGTTAAAACCGACGGCCCATTTGAAATGAGGTACGTACTGAAAAAATCAGACGGCTGGAAGATCGTGGAGAGTGGAGGCAACTAAGTAACATGCCCCGACGCGGCAAAGGCGAAGGCTCCATCTTCCAGCGCAAGGACGGGCGCTGGGCGGCCTTCGTGACCATCGGCTACGGCCCGGATGGCAAGCAGCGCAAACGCTGGGTGTACGGGCGCACCCGGCGCGAGGTGGCCGAGGCCCTGGCCCGGCTGTTGCCCAGGGCTGGCTATGGGCTGATTCAACCCACCCGCTTGCGGCTGGGCGAGTGGCTCGAGCGCTGGGCGGATGAGCGCGCCCGATCCAAAGGATTACGCCCTTCTACCGTTCAGAATTACCGCAATTATCAGCAGTTACTCAAGCCGCTAGCTGCCACCCCCTTGACCCGCCTTTCCCCGCTGGCTATCCGCGCTCGCTTTGCAGAACTGGCGGAACTCTCCCCTTCCACCCGTCGCCATTTGTACCAATTCCTGCGAGCGGCTTTGCGGGACGCGGTACGGGTGGGTCTTCTGGAGGCAAACCCCATGGACGCTGTAGACCCTCCCACTGGCGGCACGGTGCGCCCTCCACGGGCGTGGAATCGGGAGCAGGTAAGCGCATTTCTCGCAGCGGCCCAGGGCCACCGACTGTATCCGATGTTTTACGTAATGCTGACCACTGGATTGCGTATCGGGGAAGCCATGGCCCTACGCTGGCAGGATTGGCAAGGTGAGAAATTGTGGATTCGCCACACCCTTACCAAGCAACGTACCCTGGGCCCTACCAAAACTTTGGGATCATCGGCCCCTATCTACCTTGACCTTGCTACCCAAACCATTCTGTCTGAACATCGCACGCGCCAGGCTGAAGAACGGGCTACTGCCAAGCGCTGGCTGGATCATGATCTGATTTTCCCGTCGGAGGTTGGTACTCCCCTCTCTTACCGCAATGTCATGCGCACGTTCCAGGCCCTAACCGAACAAGCAAAGGTGCCACGAATCGGTTTGCATGGGTTGCGACACACGTATACCTCGATGGCTTTACAGGCAGGTCTTAGCCCCAAGCAGGTAGCCGACCGCTTGAGACACAAAGATCCCGCCCTAACCCTTCGGATATACCAACACTTACAAGAAGAAGACCGGCGGCAGGCAGCACTGAACCTTGACACCTTATTACACCTACAAAAACAGAGGCTTACCTAAGAAAACTGGAAGTAGCAAAAAATCGAATCTGTCAAAAATACGACCAGGAAAGCAAAACATACAAAAGGCAAAACAGCTAAACATTTACGGATTGGCCTTCTAAGCGGTAGGTCGGGGGTTCGAATCCTCCCGGGCGCGCCAGTCCAGGAGGCAAAAACCGGAGGTCGGGTGTGGCCTCCGGTTGCGTTTTACCCCCAAAATTTACCCTCTTTCACCCTACAGGCGCCCCATCCCGCGCCTGCGCGCCGGTGTACGCCAGCACCCGTTCGGCCACTTCCTGGCCCATCCGAATCACCTCGGGGAGTCCCACCCCCTGGTAGGCCGCGCCAACCAGAAACAGGCCCGATAACTCTTCGGCTTTGAGGGCCTGGGCTACGCGCTCGCGGTGGCCCACCGTGTAGCGGGGCAGGCCCTCGGGCCAGCGGAATACCCAGGTGTGCAAAGGTTCGGGCACCTGGCCCCACAGACGGGCCAGGTCGCGCAGGGCAAGCTGGGTCAGCTCTTCTTGACTGGCCTCCAGGCCGGAAAAATAAGCGCGCACCAGGGCGTAGCCTTCGGGGGCACGGCCCGGCCACTTCTGGTCGGCCCAGGTGAAACCGCGCACGCTGAAACCGCGGTGGGCGGCCATGAGCATGCCGTGGCCCACCCGGGGCGGTAGCTTCTCTTTGGCAAAGGCGAAGGTGACGGTTGAGGAGGGGCCGTAGGGAATCTGTCGCAAGGCAGCGGCGGCCTCAGGGTGAAGGGGCTCGAGCAGGCGTCCGGTGATGGGGGCCGGGGTCGCCAGCACCAGCGCGTCGGCCTGGAGGCTTCCCTGGGTAGTGTGGATGCGCCAGCCACCGGAGCGCTCCAGGGCGACCACCGTGGTGTTGAGCCTGATCTCTATCCGGCCCAGGCGGGCCTGTATAGCCTCGACCAGCCTGCCCAGGCCGCCCTCGAGCGAGGCGAAGAGCTGCCCCTTTTCGCGGCTGCCGCGCGCTTTGCGCTGCTTTATGGCCCCCCGGATCAGGCTGCCATGCTGCTGCTCGAGGGCCTTGAGCTGGGGGAAGGCCGCCAGGGTAGAAAGCTCGTAGGGGTCGCCGCCGTAGATGCCACCCGAGAGCGGGGCCACCAGCCGCTCCCAGACCTGCCGGCCCAGCCTGCGCTCGATAAAGGCACCGAAGGGTTCGTCGTCCGGCGTTCCTTTGGGCAGGAGCAGCTCGAGGGCCGCTCGAGCCTTACCAAAAGGGCTCAGGAGCGGGCTTTGGGCCAGCGCCTTCAGGTCGCCGGGTATAACCATTTGCAGCCCGGCGGGGATGGGCAGGGCCTCACGCCCGTCGTGAATCAGGGCCGAGGGGTGGGCGGGTTTTGTGCCCACAATCTGGTTCTCCAGGCCGAGCTGGTGCATCAGCTCCAGGGCCCAGGGCTTGTAGCGCACCACCGCATCGGGGCCGCCCTCCAGCACAAAGCCCTGCTCGGCGACGGTGGTTATTTTCCCGCCCAGGCGGGCATCGGCCTCGAGCAGGGTGATGTGCAGATGCGGTGCGGCCTGGTGCAGGTAATAGGCCGTCGAAAGGCCCGCCGCCCCACCCCCCACCACCACCACGCTAGCCATGCTGTCCTGCCGTTTCCGCTTTGGGCAGCTCAAAAGCATTCCACTCCCGCACCACCAGGTCGCGCAGCACCTCGATGTAGTCGGGGTCGGCGTTCAGGCTGCGGGTGCGCAGCAGGCGCAGGCCCAGCCGGGCCGCGGTGTTCTGGGCTTCGTAGTCGAGGTCGTAGAAGACCTCGAGGTGATCGGAGGGGAAGCCCACCGCCGTCACCACCACCTCCTGGTAGCCCTGGGCGGCGGCTTCCTCGAGCCGCTCGTTCACATCGGGCCCAATCCAGGGCTCTGGGGTGCGGCCCGCCGACTGCCAGGCGGTGTCCCAGTGCGCCAGACCCAGCTTTTGCGCCACCCGCTTGGCGGTGGTGCGTACCTGGGCCTGATAGATTCCATCCTGGGCCGATTTTTCGGGTATGGAGTGGGCCGTGAAAAGGAAAAGGGCCCGCCCCGGCTCGCGCAGCCGCCAGACCTGCTCGAGCACCCGCTGGGCCAGGGCCTGAATGTAGCCCGGATGGTCGGGGTAGGCCTCCACCAGCCGGAAGCGGAAAGGATGGCCCAGTTCGGCCAGGGCTTTTTCTACCTTTTCGCGGTACTCGGCGATGCTGCGGGAGGAAAAGTGCGGCGCCGCCACAATGCCCACCGCCTGCTTGACCCCATCCTGGGCCATGGCCTGCACCGCCTCGGCGATGAAGGGGTGCCAGTGCTTGGTGCCCAGGTAGACCCGCGCCGGGCCGCGCACGCGGGGGCCGGGGGAACTCTGAAAAGGCTGTGGATAGAGGGGCAGGGTGGCGTTCAGGGCGGCCTCGAGCCGCACCGCCTGGGCGTAGGTGATCTCGCTCAGGGGGCTGCGCCCAATCAGGTGGTAGCGCTCGGCCAGCTCGGCCAGCAGCTCCGGGCTGGGGGGCCGCCCGCGCCGGATGTCGGTGTAGTAAGGCTCAATTTCCTCCTGCCGGTAGGGGGTGCCGTAGGCCATTAAGAGTACGTTCATTGGGTTCTCCCGGTATTTGGGCCATCAGGCCAGATCCTCCAGCACCTCGCGGATGTCCTTTTTAATGCAGGTAAACATGGGGGTATCGCGGAGGGTGTAGAGGCTGGCCTCGGTAAAGCGCAGGCGCTGCACCAGATCGACGAACTCCTGGGGGTAGTTGGAGTCGAAGGCCACCACAAACTCCTGGTCGTCGATGCCGTAGGAGTAGGAGGTGTTCAGGGTTACGCCGGTAAAAGGGGCCGAAACGTAGATGTGCTCGTCCATCATGCCCTGGCGGGCCTGGGGTGAGAGCTTGTACCAGGGCCGGGTCTTGACGAATGGATACACAAACAGGTACTGGCCCTGCCCCGGTAGCAGGTGCACCCCCTCGCCCTCGGGGTTGAAGCGATCCACGTAGATGGAGCGCTTTTGCATGGAGAGGAAGGAGTAGGGCTGGCTCAGATAGCCGGCCAGGGCGGTGCGGTTGAGGTCGCGCTGCATGGCCTGGAAATCGGGCACGTTAAAGCTGATGCGCCAGAGCATGAAGTCCACGTCAGCCCGGGTGCCCACCAGACTGTAGGTGCGCAGGATAAAGCCCTCGCCCCGCTGGGCCCAGCGCTCACACACCTCGGCAAACTC
Organism: Meiothermus sp.; assembly: GCA_026004095.1. Lineage (GTDB taxonomy): Bacteria > Deinococcota > Deinococci > Deinococcales > Thermaceae > Meiothermus. The sequence goes on along the minus strand of BPIL01000005.1, from coordinate 157,412 downwards.
GGCCTTGGCCGCCTTCACAAACTCGGGGCTCTGCCTTCTAAACGCAGGGTCGAGCTTGAAGAAGGCGTAGTTCATGAACTGCCGTTTGGCCTGGTCGGGGGCTTTGCGGCTTACCAGGCCCGCGGGATCCAGATCGACCATGCGCCGGGTTTCCTTCTCTTTGTACTCACGGGTTTCCTTCTCGTTCATGCCGGTTCCTCGCTGTGTCGGTTGAACTGATGCACCACCTCGACCAAGTGGGCCACGTGTTCTGGGGGGGTGGTGCGAATCACCCCATGGCCCAGGTTGAAGATGTGGGGGCCGCCTAGACCAGCCCTGAGCACCTTGTGGGCTTCCTGGGTAATGACCTCGAGCGGGGCCAGCAAGACCGCCGGGTCGAGGTTGCCCTGCAGGGTGTGGGCCGGGAAGAAGGGGCGCACCTGGGCCAGGCTCAGGCGCCAGTCCACGCTCACCGCCTCGCAGGGCAGCAGGGCCAGCAAGGGGTAGAGGTGCGAGGCCCCCACCGCCAGGTAGATGCGCGGCACACCCAGGCCGGCCAGGGCCGACAGGACGCGCTGGTTGTAGGGCAGGCCAAAGGTGCGGTAGGTATCCGGGTCGTGCAGACCGGCCCAGGAATCGAAAAGCTGAACGGCCTCGGCCCCGGCCTCGATCTGCATCCGCAGGTAGCGGATGGTTAGCTCGGTGAGCTTTTGTAAGAGTTGGTGGGCCAAGTGGGGCGCCTGGCGAAGAAAGGCGCGGAATTCCTCGTAGTCCTTGGAGCCGCTCCCCTGTACCAGGTAGGTGGCCAGGGTCAGGGGGGCCCCGGCAAAGCCGATGAGGGCCACGGGCTTACCGGCCAGCTCGCGCCGCACCAGCCGGATGGCCTCGGCCACGTAAGGGGCGATCTCCTGGGCTTCAGGCAGGCGCAGGGCCTCGAGCTGGGCCTGGGTGCGCAGCGGCTCGGCCACCACCGGCCCCGGGTTGAACTCGATCGGCACCCCCATGGCCGGCAAGGGGGTCATGATGTCGCTGAAGAGGATGGCCGCGTCCAGCGGAAAGCGGCGCAGGGGCTGTAGGGTGATCTCGGCGGCCAGCTCGGGGGTTCTTACCATCTCCCAGAAGCTGGCCCGGGCCTTGATGGCGCGGTACTCAGGCAGGTAGCGCCCGGCCTGGCGCATCAGCCAGAGGGGGGCGCGGGGGGTATCTTCCCCCCAGGCTGCCCGCAGAAACAGTGCGCTCGAGGTGGTGGGGTTTTTCAAGTCGGCTCCTTAGAAAAGGTGGTCTCGGATTTGAACTCGGGCTGCGGGGTGAAGCGGTAACCCACCCCCCAGACCGTATGAAAATGCACCGGGTGGGCCGGGTTGGGCTCGAACAGCCGGCGCAGGCGCATCACAAAGTTGTCGATGGTGCGGCTGCTGGGGAACACCTCCTGGCCCCAGACCTGGTCGAGAATCTCGTCGCGGCTCACCACCTGGCCGGCCCGCTCAATCAGCAGGCGCAGAATAGCCATCTCACGCTCCCCCAGGGCCTCTTTGCGGCCATCCTTCAGGTAGGCCGTCCAGGCGCGAAAGTCCACCCGATGGCCGGCAAACTCGTACACCGCCCCTGGGGTCTCGGCCCGGCGGCGCAGAAGGTTCTTGACGCGCAACAAAAACTCGGGCAGGTGGAAGGGTTTAGCCAGGTAATCGTCGCCCCCCACCCTAAGCCCCTCGACCCGCTCCTCGGGGGCCCCTCTGGCCGATAGGAACAGCACCGGGGTGGTCTGGCCCTGGGCCCGCATTTTCTGGCAGACCTGCAGGCCGTCCAGGCCCGGTAGCATCACGTCAAGCACCACCAGGTCGGGCTGCCAGGCCGTCCAGCGCGCCAGCGCCGTGTGACCGTCCCGGGCAATTTCCACCACGTAGCCCTCGCCCTCGAGGTTATCGGCCAGGGCCCCGGCCAGGGCAGGTTCATCTTCAACCAGCAACACCTTGGGCTTCATGCCAGGCTCCTTTCAGGGGCTGGCCCTGGGGATTCGGCCAGGGGAAAGCTCAGCACAAAGCGGCTGCCCTGGGGCAGGGCCTCGGCCCAGACCCGACCCCCCATCAGCTCGGTGATGCTCTTGACCAGATAAAGCCCCAGACCCAGGCCGCGGGTGCGGCGGGTCTGCTCGTCGCCCACGCGGTAGAAGGGTTCGAAAATTTGCTGTAGCTGCCCTTTGGACAGGCCCACCCCCCGGTCTTCCACCTCCAGCACGGCCTGCCCTCCCCTGCTATGCAGGCGCACCCAGATTGGTTTTTCTGGCTGCGGGGTGTATTTTATAGCGTTGTCGAGCAGGTTCGAGAGCACCAGACCAAAAGCCTCGGGGTCGAGGTCGACCGGAAGGGGGGTGGGTGCGGGCTCGAGGTGCAGAGCAGCCCCACGGGCCGCCAGGGTTTGTTGTTGGCGGGCCAGGCAACGGCTGACGGCCTGGTTCAGATCGTGGCGTTCCGGCTTTATCTGGCCCATACCCTGGGCCAGCCTCGAGGTGGCCAGCAGCCGCTCGGTAAGGTCTTCCATGCGGTCAATTTCGTGGATCATGTGCTCCAGGTAAGCGAGCTGCTTTTCGCGAGGTAGCTCGCGCATGGTTAGGGTCTGGGCCAGCAGGCGCAGGGTGCTGATGGGGGTGCGAAACTCGTGGGAGGCGGCCATCAGGAAGTTCTGCTGGCGGCGCTTGAACTCCTGCTCACTGCGCAGGCTGCGCCCGATGATGTAGAGCCCCAGGAGCATCACCAGCAAGAAAACCGGCCCCTCGTAGGCAAACATGCGCAGGTGCCGCATCTGCTCGGTGCGGTAGGCCTTGAGCCGCTCGGGGTTGACATACACCCGTTCGCCCTCGACCTCGAGGTGCGGGAAGGCCTTTTGCAGCTCGAGCCTTAGCGCCTCGCGCTTCTCAGGCGCGGTGGCCGCCCAGAGCTGCTGCACCAGCGCAGCCTCCTGCAACCAGGCGGTCTCGGCGTACTCGATGTTTTGCTGGATGGTGTTGCGCTGGAAGATCAGCCACCAGGCCACCTGGGCCAGCAGGAACACCACCACCACCCCAAAGGCCACCCAGACCCAGCCTCGAGACGAACGCATTTGAATCAACCTTCGCAGTAAACCCACCTCCCAATCGCCCGTTCTGGGCCCAGCTAATACATATTGCCTGGTTTATCCACTCCTTCAAAGGGTCTTTTATCCCATAGGGGCATCGCTCAGATCCAGCCCTGGGCCAGGGCCTCCTGGGCGTGGTAGCTGATGATCAGGTCGGCCCCGGCCCGCTTGATAGCCACCAGGGTCTCGCGCACCGCCCGGGCCTCGTCCAGCGCACCAGCCCGGGCCGCCGCCTTGAGCATGGCGTACTCACCGCTCACGTTGTAGGCCACCAAAGGCAGTTGGGTTTGCGGCCGCAGGCGGGCCAGAATATCGAGGTAGGCCAGCGCGGGCTTCACCATGAGCATATCCGCCCCTTCAGCCTCGTCGAGGGCGGCTTCGCGCAGGGCCTCGCGGGCATTGCGGATGTCCATCTGGTAGCTGGCCCGGTCGCCAAAACTGGGGGCGCTCTTGGCCGCATCGCGGAATGGGCCGTAAAAAGCGCTGGCGTACTTGACGGCATACGAAAGGATGCCCACCCCGGTATGGCCGGCCTGATCCAGGGCGCGGCGCAGGTAGCCCACCCGCCCGTCCATCATGTCGGAGGGGGCCACAAAATCGGCGCCGGCCTCGGCGTGGGCCAGGGCCATGGCGGCCAGTTGCGGCAGCGAGCGGTCGTTGTCGATCTGCACCCCTCGAGGGGTCTCTTTCAGCACCCCGCAGTGGCCGTGGGTGGTGTGGGCGCACAGGCAGACGTCGGTGTAGATGACCACATCCTCACCAAAGGCCTTGCGGGCTTCCCGGATGGCGGTGGGCACCGGGCCTTTGGCGTCGGCGGCGCTATTGCCGAAAGGGTCTTTCCAGGTATCGGGCAGCACGCCAAAGAGCAGCAGGCTGCGCAGTCCCAGCTTCAAGGCCCGTTCGACCTCGAGCAGGAACCTATCCACGCTGTAGCGCCGGATTCCGGGCAGGGCCTCGATGGGTTCGGCCAGCCCCTGCCCTGGCATCACAAAAAACGGCACCAGAAAGTCGGTGGGGCGCAGGTGGGTTTCGGCTACGCTCTCGCGAAGGGCGGCGCTGGAGCGCAGTCTACGGGGTCGCCGGGCAAGATCGGGTAGAGTTTCGGTGCTTTTCAGGTCGAGCATATCTCACCTCGAAGGTGCCGGATGGTTTCCAAAACGGCCTCCACGCTAGGCCTCGGCACCACTGTGTGCGGGAAACCCCGCTCAGCCAGGGCCGCCGCCGTGGTGGGGCCCAACGCCAGCAGGCGGGCTTTGCGCCCAACCGCCTCTGGCAGGGCTTCCACCCCGGACGGGCTGGCCAGTAGCACCAGCTCTGGAGCCGGTAGCTCGGGGGGCCAGGGCACGGGCTGGGTCTGATAAACCACCACACTCCGCACCACATAGCCCGCTTCGCGCAAGCGCTGGGCCAGCAGCGGGCGTGCGCGGTTGCCCTGCGGCAGCCCCACAAAACCAAAGGGTCGCTGGGCCAGGAAGGCCTCGGCCAGGCTCTCGGCGGTCTCCTCGGGGGCTACCAGGTCTACCCTGCCACCGGCCTCTTCCAGGGCCTGCTGGGTGGCCCGGCCCACCGCCCCCAACGCCCGGCCTTGCAGGCTACCCCCCAGCTCGAGCACCGCCCGCACCGCCGCCACGCTGGTAAACAGCCACCAGCGGCAGTCGGATAGAGGGCTCAGGTCGGCGGGTAGGGTCTGGGTCTGAATGAGGGGAAGTCGCAGCACCTCGAGGCCCATCGCCTCCAGGCGCTCCTGCAAACCTTCCAGGCGGCCTTCAGACTGGGTTAGTGCGATGCGCATACCACCTCCGGATGCTCGGCTCGAATTTGGTCAAAAACGGCCTGCGCCACGGCCTCAGGGGTCGGGGCCTGGGCCTGGTAACGCCGACCGCCATACCAGGCCAGGAGCGCCAGCCCCTGCGGGGTGGCCTGGGCCAGTGCACCCAGGGCTAGCTGACAGCCCCCGGCCAGCTTCTGCATGAGCCCCCGCTCCGCTTCCACCGTGCGGCGGGCCTGGGGGTCATCCAGGGGTTGCAGCAGGGCTTTGAGACGGTGATCGTCTGAGCGACACTCCAGGGCCAGCGCACCCTGGGCTGGAGCCGGCACCAGCACGGTTGTGGGCAGCACCTGTGTATACAGGCCGCTCAGGTCAAGCTCGAGCCGCTTCAAACCAGCATAAGCTAGCAAAATAGCGTCGTACTCCCCGCGCCGGAGCTTATCCACCCGGGTCGGCACATTCCCGCGCAGCTCCTTCAGACCCAGGTCGGGCCTGAGCTGCCTGAGCTGGGCCTGGCGCCGCGCGGCGCTGGTGCCTGCCAGGGCCCCTGAGCGCAGGGGCAGGCCGGGCGCGGCTTCGTCCAGGGCTTCCGGGCGAACCAGCAAAAGCTCGCGGGGGTCTTCTCTTTTGGGCACGGCAGCAATTTCCAAACCCTCTGGCCGGGCGCTGGGCAGGTCTTTGTACGAATGCACTGCCAGGTCGGCCTCCCCGTTCAGCACTGCGTCCTGCACGGCCTTGGTGAAAAAGCCCTGGCCCTGCATCTGGGCAAAGGGCAGGCTTTCCCGGTCGCCCTGGGTCTCCACCACCACCAGCTCCACCTGAGCCCCCTGCCGCTCGAGCCGCTCCTTCACCCAGCCCGCCTGCCACAGCGCCAGCCGGCTGCCGCGGGTAGCAATACGCACCCTATCCACGGATCACCCCCGGGTGCACAGCCTTCACCGGATGCACGGAGCTGGCTCCGTCCCGAAGGGGATCGTCTCCTTGGTGCACGGAACCCGTTCCGTCCCGAAGGGGATCGTCCCCGCGGTGCACGGAACCTGTTCCGTCCCGAAGGGGATCGTCCGCCCAAAGACCCGCTTCCTGCAAAAACACCTCGGCGGCCTCGGGGCCGTACCGCCGGGCCAAGCCGCGCAAGCCCTTCACCGGAAAATGCGCGAAGCGGTGGGCCAGCCGCTCAATGAGTTCGGGTTCGGCCTGCCCGCTCAGCAGCTCGGCCAGGGTACGACGGTAGGCCTCGCGCATCTGGGTGATGGCCGGTGCGATGGCCCGCTCGGCCCACTCGAGCAGGGCCTGCTCCAGCTCCTGCACCACAATCAGCTCGGCCCTGGCTAACTCAGCCCGCAGACGCGCCCGGCGCTCCTCACCCAGGCGTTCCAGCCGATTCAGGTCAAAAAGCGCCACCCCCCGGGCGGCCTCCGGGACTATGTTGGCCGGCATCCCCAGATCTACCACCACCCTGAGCCGGGGCTGGCCCTGAAAAAAAGCACCGCCAAACAGCCCCGCCACCGGGGTGGCCGCCACCAGGGCCTCGAGGGGCGGGGGGTTCTTCAGAAAATCCGATAGCGACATAGCCCGAGCACCCAGCGCCTCGGCCAGGGCCTGGGCTTTTTCGGGGGTGCGGTTCACCAGCAAAAGCTCGATGCCGGGCAGGGCCGCCAGGCTGCGGGCCGCCAGGCTGCCCATCTCGCCGGTGCCTACCACCGCCACCCGGGCCGGGCGGGGCAGAAGGGCTTCCAGGGCCGGGCGGGCCAGGCTAAACAGCGAGGTCTGGGCCGGGGCCAGCTCCACCTCCCGGCGCACCCGCTTGGCGATCTTGAGCGCGCTCTGAAAGGCAAAATGGGTCAGGGGGCCTACGCTTCCGGCTTTTTTGGCCGCCTCAAAGGCCTGGCGCACCTGCCGCATAATCTGGTCTTCGCCGGGGTTCACCGAGTCGAGCGAGGCCGCCACCCGGGCCAGGTGCTCCAGCGCCGCCTCGCCTTGGTAGGCATACCCCCGGGGGAGTTCGGGGGGTATCAGGGCTTGTCGGGCCTGCTCGAGCGCCACCCCCTCTTTCAGGGCCAACACCACCTCGAGGCGGTTGCAGGTCAGAAGGGGCACCCACTCCTCGGCCAGGGCCGACACCTCAGGGGTGCAGCGCTGCCACCATTCATTCCACTGGGTCAGGGCCTCCACCCCGCCCCTCCGCTGTGAAACCCCAATCAGGGCCAGCCGCTCCATACGAAACTGATTATCAATAGCAAAACGCTTAGAAAAGTGTCACAAAACTGTCACCGGCCTCACCCAACCCGGGCAATTGTACCGTGTAGAACGACCCGAAACGCACCCACGGGGTGCGCCCTTCACCCACCGGTTCACCGGGTTGTGCTACAGGGCCCCGGGGTGCTAAGTTCTGGACATGCACCACTCGATCACGCGGTCGGAGGAGTTGTTCAAAGAAGCCCAGCAAGTGATACCCGGTGGGGTGAACTCGCCGGTGCGGGCCTTCAAAGCCGTGGGCGGTACGCCGCGCTTTATCGCGCGGGCCCAGGGGGCCTACCTCTGGGACGCCGATGGCAACCAGCTCCTGGATTACATTGGCTCCTGGGGGCCCATGATTCTGGGGCACAACCACCCGGCGGTAATCGCCGCCATCCAGCAGGCCCTGGCCGAAGGGCTGAGCTACGGGGCCCCCACCGAGCGGGAGATCCGGCTGGCCCAGCGGGTGCGGGAGGCCTACCCCAGCGCCGACCTGGTGCGCTTTGTGAGCAGCGGCACCGAGGCCACCATGAGCGCCCTGCGGCTGGCCCGGGGCTACACCGGGCGCGACCTGATCGTGAAGTTCCGGGGCAACTACCACGGCCATGCCGACAGCCTCCTGGTGCAGGCCGGCTCGGGCCTGCTCACCGGGGGCGGGGGCAGCGCCCGCAGCGCCCCCTCGAGCGCCGGGGTGCCCCAGGCCTTCGCCGAGCTGACCCTGGTGGCCGACTACAACGAGCCCCAGGCCCTGGAAGACCTCTTCCAGCGCTACGGCGAGCAGATCGCCGCGGTGATCTTTGAGCCGGTGGTGGGCAACGCGGGGGTGCTCATCCCTACGCCCGCCTTCCTCGAGGCCCTGCACCGCCTGACCCGCCAGTATGGGGCCCTGCTGATCGCCGACGAGGTGATGACCGGCTTCCGCCTGGCCAAGGGGGGCGCGGTGGAGCTTCTGGGCCTGCAGCCCGACCTGATCTGCTGGGGCAAGATTCTGGGGGGCGGGCTGCCGGTGGGGGCCTACGGGGGCCGGGCCGAGATCATGCAGCAGGTGGCGCCGCTGGGCCCGGTCTACCAGGCCGGCACCCTGAGCGGAAACCCCCTCTCCATGGCCGCCGGGCTGGCTACCCTGGAGACCCTTTTCCAGAACCCGCCCTACGCCCGGCTCGAGGCCTACGGTGCGGCGCTCGAGCAAGGCCTGCAAACCCTGTTTGCCGAGGCCGGGCTGCCGGTCGCCATCAACCGCGTAGGCTCCATGATTACGGTTTTCTTCCGCGAAGGGCCCGTACAAACCTACACCGAGGCCGTGGCCTCCGACACCGAGCGCTTCAAGGCCTTCTTCCACGGCCTGTTGCAGCGGGGCGTCTACTGGCCCCCCAGCCAGTTCGAAGCCGCCTTCTTCTCGCTGGCGCACGGCCCGGAGGAGCTGGACAAAACCCTCGAGGCCGTCGCCCAGGCGCTGAAAGAACCCGCAGCCTTGGCGGGATGAACCCGGGTGTGTTTATAAAAATACGGACATTCTGGGCGTTTCCCAATAACACTAAGCGGGAATACCGCCGATCCTGTTCAAAACGTTCATCCGACCCTGGCAGCTATTGAGAGCTGCCGTTGACACTGCGCCAGGCATCTACCTATACTCGGCCCAGGTGTATAAAAACACCGGGGAGGTTTGCTTATGTGGACTCGAGGTCTGCTTTTCGCCCTGTTATTCCTGACCGGCCTGGGCCTGGCCCAGTCGCGCACCAACGTGCGTTTTACCCTGGACTTTGCTTTTCAGGGGCCCACCGCACCCTTCTTGCTGGCCCAGGACAAGGGCTACTACACCGCCGAAGGGCTGAACGTAAGCATTGACCGGGGCTTTGGCTCCGCCGATGCCATCAGCAAAATTGCCGCCGGCAACTACGACATGGGCTTTGCAGACTTCAATTCCCTGATCGAGTTCAACAGCCGGAACCCCAACAACCAGCTCCTGGCGGTGTTCATGGTCTACAACACCACCCCCGCCGCGGTGTTTGCCATCAAGGGCAAAGGCATTGCCCGCCCCACCGACCTGGCGGGCAAAACCCTGGCCGCCCCCGCAGGCGACGCGGGCCGCCGGCTCTTCCCGGTGTTTGCCGAGGCGGTGGGCCTGGACGCTTCTAAAGTTAACTTCATCAACGTGGACGTGCCGCTGCGCGAGCCCACCCTGGCCCGCGGTCAGGCCGACGGCATCACCGGTTTTTACTTCACCTCCTTCCTCAACCTCAAAAACGTGGGGGTCAAGCCCGAGGATCTGGTCATCTTCAAGTACGGCGACTACACCCAGGATCTCTACGGCAACGCGGTGGTGGTGCGGCGCGACTTCGCCCAGGCCAACCCCCAGGCGGTGGCGGGCTTCTTGCGGGCTCTGGTCAAGGGCTTCAAGGATGTAATCGCCAACCCCGACGAGGGCGTGGCGGCGGTCAAGCGGCGGGACGGGCTCATCAACGAGGCCCTCGAGCGCGAGCGGCTGCTGCTGGCCCTCAACACCCACGTCCTCACCGCCGACAGCCGGGCCTTCGGGCTGGGCTCGGTGCGCCGGGAGCGGGTGGAGCGCAACATCCGCGCGGTTGCCAAAGCCTTCGGCCTCAACACCACGTTGCGGGTGGAGCAGGTCTGGAGTGAGCGCTTCCTGCCCCCCATCGCCGAGCGGCGGGTGACTGGCCCGGCGCGATGAGCCTTTTTGACCATCCAACCCCAGCAGGCTAAACTCTAGGCCAAGGAACAACCATGCCTTTCATCGAGCTCAGCAACGTAAGCCTGCGCTACGACAACGGCTACCTGGCGGTGGAGGGGGTCAACCTCTCCATCGCCCAGGGCGAATTTGTGGCGCTGGTGGGGCCTTCGGGCTGCGGAAAGTCTACGCTCTTGCGGGTGATCTCGGGGCTGCGCCCCCCCAGCAGCGGCCAGGCCACCGTGCACGGTCAGGTGGTGCGGGGGCCCATCGCCGGCATTGGGATGGCCTTCCAGAACCCCACCCTGATGCCCTGGCGCACCATCCTGCAGAACATCCTGTTGCCGCTCGAGGTCTCGGCAAGACACAAGCAGCAGTACCGGCAGAACCCCAAGCCCTACATCGAGGCGGCCCGTGAGCTGATGGCCTCGGTGGGCCTCGCGGGTTTCGAAAACGCGCATGTCTGGGAGCTGTCGGGCGGGATGCAGCAGCGGGCCAGCCTGTGCCGGGCGCTCATCCATCAGCCCGAAATTCTGATGCTCGACGAGCCCTTCTCGGCGCTCGACGCCTTTACCCGCGAGGAGCTGTGGCAGGCCATGCAGGTGCTCTACATGAGCCGCAAGCCCACGGTAATTCTGGTTACCCACGACCTGCGCGAGGCGGTGTACCTCTCCGACACCATCTACACCATGAGCACCCGCCCCGGCAAAATCGCCTATGCCCGCCGGGTGGAGTTTCCCCGTCCCAGGGCCCTCGAGCTTACCTACGAGGACGAGTTCGCCCACATCGTCAAGGAGCTGCGCGAGCAGATCGGGGGCATGCGCACCCAGATCAGCGGCCTGAAGGGGGTGGGGGCATGAACCCCCGCACCCACGATACCCTGATTGCCGCCGGGGCGAGCGTGGGCTTGTTTGTGCTGTGGGAGCTCTCGGTGCGGCTCTTCAAGATTCCGCCCTTTGTACTGCCCGCCCCCTCGCAGGCCATCGCGTCGCTGCTGCCGGTCTGGGGGGTGGTGGTGGGCCACGCCTGGCAGACCCTCTGGACGACCCTGGCCGGCTTTGGGATTGCGGTGGTGGCCGGGGTGCTGCTGGGGGCGGCGGTGGGCACCTCCAAACCCCTGAACCTGGCGCTGTATCCCATCCTGGTGGGCTTTAACAGCGTGCCCAAGGCGGCTCTGGTGCCGGTGCTGGTGCTGTGGTTTGGCATCGGCACGGTGCCGGCCATCCTGACCGCTTTTCTAATCTCGTTCTTCCCCATCGTGGTGAACGTGGCCACCGGGCTGGCCTCGGTGCCGCCGGAGCTGCGGGAGGTGCTGCGGGTGCTGGGCTCGAGCCGCCTCGAGGCCTTTACCAGGGTCTCCATTCCCTTCTCCATGCCCTATTTCTTCGCTTCGCTCAAGGTGGCCATCACCCTGGCCTTTGTGGGTACGGTCATCTCCGAGATCGCCGCCTCACAAAAGGGCATCGGCTACCTGATGACCTCGGCCAGCTCACAGTTCAACGTGCCGCTGGTCTTCGGCGGGCTCTTGCTCATCGCCATCATGGGCATTGCCCTCTATGCGGTATTTGCCATTCTGGAACGCCGCCTGGTGGGCTGGGCCTACCGCAGCCAGAACGCCTGAATATGAACCTTGAAGCAGTAAATCTTCTCTCCAAAGAAGCCTTTGTCGAACGGGTGGGCTGGGTCTTCGAGCACTCGCCCTGGATCGCCGAGCAGGCCTGGGCGCAACGGCCCTGGGCCAGCCTCGAGGCCCTGCACCAGAGCCTGGTGCAGGTGGTGCTGCAGGCCCCCAAGGAGGCCCAGCTCGCCCTCCTGCGGGCCCACCCCGACCTGGGCAGCCGCGCCCGCATGGCCCCCGCCTCGGTAGCAGAGCAAAAGGGGGCCGGCCTGGATGCCCTCTCCCCTGCCGAGTTCGAGCGCATTCAGGCCCTGAACCGGGCCTACACCGAGAAATTCGGCTTCCCCTTCATCCTGGCGGTGCGGGGTAAAAGCAAGGCCGACATCTTCCAGGCCATGGAGCAAAGGCTCCACAATTCCCCGGAGGTGGAGTTCCAGACGGCTCTGGAGGAAGTCTTCAAAATTGCCCGTTTCCGCCTGGCCGACCTGCTGCAAAGAGAGTAATCTTGCGTTTGACAACCCTCCGGCCGTCTCACCTAGAATCAGTCTGGACTACACCATGAACCCCCTGCACCAAGACCGACTGCGAATCGTCAAGTGGCCCTGGGTGCTGGCCCTCCTGGCCCTCTTCGCCGTGGCGGTGGCGCTCACCCTGGCAAACGGCTGGCAGGCCCATGCCCGGGAGTGGCTCAACCTGGTGGTGCGCTGGCTGCACATCATCTACGGCATCGCCTGGATTGGGGCCAGCTTCTACTTTATCTTTCTGGAGAACGCCCTCGAGCGCCAGGGTGTGCGGGCCGAGCTTTCCGGCAACATCTGGGCCATTCACGGCGGCGGCATCTACTACCTGGAAAAGTACAAAACCGCCCCCAAGGAGCTGCCCAAATACCTGCACTGGTTCAAGTGGGACGCCTACCTCACCTGGGTTACGGGCTTCTTGCTGCTCATCATCGTCTACTACGCCGACCCCCGCACCATCCTGCTGGCCCCCGGCAGCACCCTGCCGGGCTGGGCGGCCATCGCGATTGCCATCGGAAGCCTGGTAGCGGCCTGGCTGGTTTACGTAGGGCTTTCCAGCACCCAACTGCTCTACCGCCCGGCTCTGTTTTTGCTGGTGGGTGGGGTGCTGGTCGCGCTGGCAGCCTACCTGCTGGGGCAGGTCTTTAGCGGACGCGGCACCTTCATGCACATCGGGGCCATGCTGGGCACCATCATGGCCGCCAACGTGTTTTTTGTGATCATCCCCTCGCAGAAAAAGCTGGTACGGGCCGCACAACGGAGCGAGGCCCTCGACCCCAACTTCGTGGCCTGGGTGCAGCTTCGCTCCCGCCACAACAACTACCTCACCCTGCCGGTGCTCTTCACCATGATCGCCCACCACTTCCCCATGACCTATAACAACGGGGCAAACTGGCTCATCCTGATCCTGCTCTTTGTGGCCGGGGTGGCGGTGCGACACTTCATCAACGTGACCGAGAAAGAGCACCACAAAACCCTGACGGAAGGTGGGGCCATGCCCTACCTGCTGGTGCTGGCGGCGGCTTTGCTCCTGGGGGCTTTCTACCTGACCGCCCCGCGCCAGAGTTCCGAGGCCCAGGGCCAGCCACCTGTGGCCTTTGCCGAGGTGCAGGCCATCATCGCAGCGCACTGCCAGATGTGCCACGCGGCCCGCCCCACCCAGCCGGGCTTTGCCTCGGCGCCGGGCGGGGTGGTGCTCGAGACCCCCGAGCAGATTGTGGGGTATGCCCAGAAAATCAAGCAGGTTACGGTGGACACCCAGTACATGCCCCTGCTGGTGCCGGGGGTTCCGCCCATGACCCCCGAGCAGCGGGCCAGGCTGGGGGCCTGGGTGGCCCAGGGCGCGCCGGGGCCGTAGGATTAAGACATGGCACGCCTCTCGACCCATGTGCTGGACACCGCCCACGGCCGCCCCGCGGCGGGGCTCGACCTCGAGCTCTACCGCATCGGCCCCGCGGGCGAGCGCACCTTGGTGACCGCGGCCCGCACCAACGCCGATGGCCGCACCGATACCCCCTTGCTCTCGGGCGAGACCATCCCGGTGGGCCTGTATGAGCTGGTCTTCCACGTGGCCGCCTACTTCAAGGCCCAGGGCGTCCCCCTACCCGACCCCCCCTTTCTGGACAAGGTGCCCATCCGCTTCGGCATCGCCGAGGCTCGAGGGCACTACCACGTACCGCTTCTCATCTCGCCCTACGGCTACAGCACCTATCGGGGTAGCTAATAGAAATAACAAAAATACCGCAAGTAAACCTTCCAAATTAGAATTTGGATGAAACTAGATACGAGCACTTGACAAGCGGAAAAGTTTTGTTATAAATCGGGTTATAAATCGGTTAGGAGAAAATGATATGAGTGATAAAGAACCACAAAACCAACCTCATCAAGTGATCGTGCAGCAAGCCAAGGACATGACCCCACTGTCCATTGGGGGAATAGCTGTTGTAGCCCTTATTTGCCTGTTTCTTACCCCAATCGCAGGGCTCATTGCCTATCTGTTTTTTGCGTCTAGCGCACCAGTCAAGGCACGGCAATGTGCCATAACCAGCCTGGTCATCTTGGGGCTGTACATACTCCTTTTCTTGCTTGCGTTTGGATCTCTTGCATCCGTACTTGGTGTGATGTGATGCCAAACCGTGAGGGTTTGCGATCTCTCATCTAATCCAGAAAGGTTGCAGAAGCCCCGCCAAGCAACGTTCGTACAAATCACTTACGAAAAAGTCTTGTCAAAGGTGTGGCTTAATCCGCTAAGGTAGACCCGTGGATACCAACCATCGGGAACCGATATCGAGGGAAGTCAGTATTGACTTCCCTCAACTGGCCCAGGAAGCCCTCGAGCGCTGCCTGGCCCTGGGCCGCTTATCTGAAGAAGCAGGCCGCCTGACCCGCACCTTCCTCTCTCCCCCCATGCGGGAGGTGCACCGGCTGCTTACCGCCTGGATGCAGGAGCTGGGCATGGCGGTGCGGGTGGACGCGGTGGGGAACCTGATCGGGCGCTACCCCGGCCAGACCCTCGACGCCCCGGCCCTGCTGATGGGCTCGCACGTGGACACCGTGCGCGATGCGGGCCGTTTCGACGGCCTTCTGGGGGTAACGCTGGCACTGGCGGTGGTGAAGGCCCTGGGGGGCCGCAGGCTGCCCCTTGCCATTGAGGTGATCGCCTTCTCGGAAGAGGAGGGGGTGCGGTTTGGGGTGCCCTTTCTGGGGAGCAAGGCCATCGTCGGGCGGTTCGATCCGGAGCTGCTGAAGCTGCAAGATGCCGAGGGGCAGACGGTCGAGGCGGCCATCCGGGCCTTTGGCCTCGAGCCCGCCCAGATTCCCCAGGCCGCCTATAACCCCGCCCAGGTCAGGGGGTTTCTGGAGTTTCACATCGAGCAGGGGCCGGTGCTGGAGGCCCTGGGGTATCCGCTGGGGCTGGTGGAGGGCATCGTGGGGCAGAGCCGGCTCGAGGTGGCCTTCCGCGGCCAGGCCGGGCACGCCGGCACCGCGCCCATGCATCTGCGCAAGGACGCCCTGGCCGGGGCCGCCGAGTGGATTACCCTGGTCGAGCGCGAGGCCCGCGAGGAGCCGGGCCTGGTGGCTACGGTGGGCATGATCACCGCATTGCCTGGGGCGGCCAACGTGATTCCGGGGGAGGTGCAGATGAGCCTGGACGTGCGCCACCTCGAGGACGAGATCCGCAGCCTGGCGGTCGCCAACCTGATTACCCGGGCCCAGCAGGTGGCCCAGCGCCGGGGCCTCGAGCTTGGCTACCAGACCCTCTACGAGCAGCCCGCCGTGCCCTGCGACCCTGGCCTGAACGCGCTGCTGGCCGAGGCCCTGGAGGCCCAGGGCTACCCGGTGCACCGGATGGTCTCGGGGGCCGGGCACGATGCCATGATTATGGCGGCCCTGTGCCCCGCCACCATGCTGTTTTTGCGCAGCCCTGGCGGCCTCTCGCACCACCCGGAAGAGTCGGTCTGGCCGCAGGACGTGGAAGCCGCCCTGCGGGTGGGCCTGGACTTTTTGCACAGGCTGGCGGCCCATGTGGGTTAGGAGGTGGTGATGCTCGATCTAATCGTGCGCGGTGGAAAGCTGGTCACCCCCGAAGGGGTGCGGCAGGCCGACCTGGCGGTCGCAGATGGGCGGATTGCGCAGATAGCCCCGGAAATTACCGAACCGGCCCGGCAGGAGCTTCGCGCAGAGGGCCTGCACGTCTTTCCGGGTCTGATTGACGTACATGTGCACTTCAACGAGCCGGGGCAGGCCCACTGGGAAGGCATCGCCACCGGCAGCGCGGCCCTGGCCGCCGGCGGCGGCACAGTCTTTTTCGATATGCCGCTCAACTCCCTGCCCTGCACCCTCGATGCCCCTTCCTTCGACCAGAAGCTGGCGGCCATGCGGGCCTCCTCCCACACCGATTTCGCCCTGTGGGGGGGCCTCACCCCCCAGAACCTCGAGCACCTGCCCGAGCTGGCCGAACGGGGCGTGATCGGCTTCAAGGCCTTTATGTCGAACTCCGGCCTGCCGGAGTTTCCGCACTGCGACGACGGCAGCCTGTACGAAGGCATGCGTACCGCCGCCCGGCTCGGCCTGCCGGTGGCTGTACACGCCGAGTCCGATGCCCTGACGGCCCACTTCACCCGGCAGAAGCGGCAGCAAGGCCAGACCACCTGGCGCGACTACCTGGCCTCGAGGCCGGTCTTGACCGAGCTGGAGGCCATCCAGCGGGCCTTGTTGTTCGCCCAGGAAACCGGCTGCCGGCTGCACATCGTGCACATCAGCTCGGGGGCCGGGGTGGTGCTGGCCGCCGAGGCCAGGGCCAGAGGGGTGGACGTGAGCCTCGAGACCTGCCCCCACTACCTGGCCTTCACCGAGGAAGATCTCGAGCGCCTGGGGGCCGTCGGCAAGTGCGCCCCGCCCCTTCGCTCCAACGACCAACAAACCCTGCTGTGGAGCCAGGTGTTGCAGGGGCCGGTGGACATCATCGCCTCCGACCACTCCCCCAGCCCCCCCGAGATGAAGCAGGGCCACGACTTTTTCGCCCTGTGGGGTGGGATTGCCGGGGTGCAGTCCACCCTGGCCGTGCTGCTAACCGAAGGCTGGCAACGGCGCGGGCTGGCCTTGGAGCGGCTGGCCGCCCTGCTCGCGGCCAACCCGGCGCGGCGTTTTGGCCTCGCGGGCAAGGGCCGCCTGGCCGAAGGCTACGACGCCGACTTCACCCTGGTAGACCTACAGCAGACCTATACCCTGGAGCCCCAGAACCTGCACTACCGGCATCCCATCTCGCCCTACCTGGGCCGTACCTTCGTGGGGGTTGTGCGAGAGACCTGGCTGCGGGGGCAGCGGGTGTATGCCTTGGGTAAGATAGAAAAGCCCAGCGAGGTTCGATTGCTCAAGGGGACGATCCCCTTCGGAACAGAACCCTGAGGGGCCTGTTCACCCAGAGGAATCTATGAGTCTGACCGGTTTTACCCGTACCCGTGTAGCCCCCGACCACGCCCTCCTAACCCCCGATACCTTTGTGCGGGCCCCCCTGCCCGGCTGGAAAAACACGGCCTGCATCGTGCACATCTCCCCCGAGCTGGGGGCCCGCTTCAAGATGTACACGGTGGAGATGGAAGCCGGCGGCACCGGCGAGATGACCCTGCTGGATATCCAGCGGTTTGCCTATGTACTGGAAGGTACGGTGGCGCTCGAGGTGGGCGGCGCCCGGCATGCCCTGAGGGCCCATCACTACGCCTACCTGCCGGCCAACACCCCGCACCGGTTCGAGGCCGCCGCCCGCGCGCGGATGGTGGTATTCGACAAGCCCTACCAGGCCCTGGCCGGGGTGGAGGTGCCCTCCGTGGTGCTCGGGCACGAGCCCGATATCCCCAGCAGCCCGCTCCTGGGCGACGAGGCTCTGCAGGTACGCCTGCTCTTGCCGGATAACCCCTCCTTTGATATGGCCGTCAATACCATGACCTTTGAGCCCGGCGCCCACCTGTCGCTGGTGGAAACCCACGTGATGGAACACGGCCTGCTCTTCCTCCAGGGCGGGGGGGTGTACCGGCTGGGCGACCACTGGTACACCGTGCAGGCCGGCGATGTCATCTGGATGGCCTCCTACTGCCCGCAGTGGTTTGGGGCGCTGGGCAAAACACCCAGCAAGTACCTGATTTACAAAGACGTCAACCGGCACTCGCTCGAGCTGTTGAGCTGATCCAGCCCCTCTTGCCCGCGCCTGGGTGGTAGAGGCTGGCTGGCTGGTGCGGTAAACTTCTCGTGCTGAATTCTTTGCCAAGCCCAACTGAAGCAGGCCTTCTAACAAATTGCTGGAGTAGCCCATGATCGTACGACCTCTGGTAGACCAAGAACGAATTATCCGCGAACTCGAGGCCCTGGCGGAGTTTTCCGATACCCCCAAGCCGGCCATTACCCGCATCCTGTTTACCAAGCCCGACCTGGAAGCGCGGGCCTACCTCAAGGGGCTGTGCGAGGAAGCGGGTCTCAGCCTGCGGGAAGACGGGCTGGGCAACATCTTCGCCCGCTGGGAGGGTTCCGCACCCGATCTGCCTGCGGTGGGCACCGGCTCGCACTTCGACGCCATCCCCTATGCCGGTATGTACGACGGTACGGTGGGCGTTTTGGGAGGGCTGGAGGCCATCCGCTCCCTGCAGCGCAGCGGCTTTAAGCCCTACCGCTCCATTGAACTGCTCATATTCACCGCCGAGGAGCCCACCCGTTTTGGCATTGGCTGCCTGGGGAGCCGGGCCCTGGCCGGTGTCTTGAACGCCGAGTCGCTGCGAGGGCTCAGGGACTCCGAAGGGCGCAGCCTCGAGGAGGTGCGCTGGGAGGCCGGTTATATGGGCCGCCTGGAGGATGTGGCCCTCCCCGAGGGCTACTACTCGGCTTTTGTGGAACTGCACATCGAGCAAGGGCCGGTGCTCGAGCAGGAGCGCGTACCGCTGGGCATCGTGACGGCCATTGCGGCCCCGGCCTCCCTGCGGGTTCACCTGGAGGGGGTGGGCGGCCATGCCGGAACCGTACTGATGCCCGACCGGCGCGATGCCCTGTGCGCCGCCGCCGAGATTATCCTGGGCGTGGAGGCCTTTGCTAAAAACAGCGGCAGCATCAACACCGTGGCCACCACCGGCTTTTGTGAGGTTCATCCCAACGCGGTCAACAGCGTACCCAGCCGGGTCAGGCTCGAGATTGACATCCGGGATGTCGAGCAATCCCGCCGTGACCAGGTGATCCGCAACGTAATTCAAGGGGTCGAGCAGGTCTGCACCCGGCGTGAGATTAAATACAGCGTGGAGATCATCAACATCGACCCGCCCGCCAAAGCCGGTTCAGATGTGCTCAAAGCCCTGGTGGCCTCGTGCAGCGAGGCCGGGGTTAGGTTCAAGTTGATGGTGAGCCGGGCCTATCACGACTCTTTGTTTATGGCCCGGATTGCCCCAACCGCCATGCTCTTCATTCCCTGTCGGGAAGGCATCAGCCACCGGCCCGACGAGTACGCCACCCCCGAGGATATCGCCCGGGGCGTCTATGTGCTGGCCCTCACCCTGGCCAAGCTCTCGCTGGCCGAGGAAAAGGCTATTACGAAGGAAGACCCGGTTCTGCTGGATGAATAGACCCCCCAGCCCAGCGTTTTGCTTGTTGGCTGGCTTGCAGAAAAAACCCGCCACAAGGGCGGGTTTTCCGGTCGATAATGACTAGGCCCTGGCCTTGTTGACCAGCTCGGCAAAAGCTTCAGGCTGGCGCACGGCAATATCGGCAAGAATCTTGCGGTCGAGCTCGATGCCGGCTTTCTTGAGGCCGTGCATGAACACGCTGTAGCTCAGGCCATGCTGGCGAGCAGCCGCGTTGATACGCACAATCCACAAGCGGCGCATATCGCCCTTGCGCTTGCGGCGGTCGTTGAAGGAGCGCATGGCTCCGCTAAACAGCGTCTCGCGGGCCTTGCGCACGCTCTTGGAGCGCAAACCATAGAAGCCCTTGGCCCGTTTGAGGATGGCCTTATGTTTACGACGACGAACTACACCGGTTTTGGCGCGTGGCATTCTGGATCACCTCTCCTTATACGTCGTAGGGCATCAAGCGGTGGACGCGGCGCTCTTCGCCCTTCGAAAAGGTAAAATCGCGCCCTTTCTGACGGCGGCTTTTGCCCGACTTGTGCCAGTTGAGGTGGCGCTTCCCCGGCTTTTTGCCTACCACTTTGCCTGTAGCCGTAATCTTGACACGGCCTTTGGCGCCCTTATGGGTCTTCATCTTAGCCATGGTCTACTCCTGGTTGGCCGCCCAAGTGCCTCGTCTCGAGGACTTTCAACTCGGCAGCCTTGCAAGTATAGCATCCTTTCAGGCCCCTGCCAACCCTAGACGATGTTTTTTTCCCGCGTCTTGGCATCTTCCAGAAAGCGTTCATAGCGCAGTGCGTCTATATTCAAGCTGCAAGCCCGCCCATCCACTACTTCCTCAGCCATCAGACGGCCTACCATAGCGGCCTGCTGCACCCCGTGGCCGGAAAAGCCACAGGCGTTGACCCATCCCTTCACACCCGGCATCCAGCCCAGGATGGGGTTGTGATCGGGGGTAACCTCGTAGTAGCCCCACCAGCTCGCCTTTTGGTCGAGGTTGCACCCCTCGAGCCAGGGAAAGCGGGCCAGGCCCACCTCGAGGGTGGGCTCGAGCCAGCCCCAGTCCATCCCTTCGTGGAAGCCCCGATCGGCCGGATTGCTGCGACCAAAAATCAGCCGGTCATGCTCGGGGCGAAACCAAAAGCCGCTGGACAGATCTATGGTCAGGGGATGCCAGGAGGGTTGGGGTATGGGCGCGGTGCAGAAAACCATCCGCCGGGCAGGCTGCACGGGAATTTCCAGCCCGGCCCGCCGCCCCACCTCGCCCGCCCAGGCCCCGGCCGCGTTGAGCACCACCCGGGCCTCGAGCGGCCCTTTAGAGGTCTGCACCTTCCACCCAGCCCGGGTCGGCTGCGCCAGGCAAAACTCGGTCTCGGTATGCACCAAAGCCCCCATCTCCCTTGCCCGCTGCAGATAGGCCAGGCAGATGCCGTGGGGATCTACAATACCGTCGGCGGGGCCGTAGGTGGCCCCCCGGATGGCTTCCAGACCCGCTGCCAGCGGCGAGAAGCTGAACCACTCCTGGGCCGCCTCGAGGTCGCGCACCTCCACCGGCACCCCCAGGCTGTGCTGCAGCCCCACCCCCGCCAGGTGCTGTTCCCACTGGGAGCCCGGCACCAGAAACAAATAGCCAATGGGCCGGTAGGCCGCTTCAGGCATCGCTCGATATTCCTGTATGGAATACCAGGAAAGCAGGATGTTGGTAGCTTCGGTAAACTGCACCCGCACACCCGCCGCGCTCTTGCCGGTCGAACCCATAGCGGGGGCGGGGGCCTTTTCCAGCACGCCCACCCGAAGGCCCCGCTCAGCCAGCCGGTACGCACAGGCCGCACCGATAATGCCCGCCCCAACCACCAGAACATCGTATTGCGCCATCGTGCCTACTTTAGCGCACAACCCGAACCCTTACCAAACAAGCAGCCCGGGGATGGGCACACCAGCATGGCGCAAAGGGGGCCCTTACACCCCAAAAGCCAGCGCCGCAAGGGCAGCCCTGCGCAGCAAGTGCAGGTAGGCCTCCGGCGTGTTTGCGCGCCCCATCACCAGGCCCCCAACCCCGCGATAGGGCGGGGTTAGATCGAACCAGCCGGCCTCACCCGATGACGGCAGCAGTAGAATCCCCGGCGCCAACCAGGGCACCTCCCGCCCTGCCAGGGCCGCGTCTACCAAGGCTTTGGCCTGGGCCAGGGCCATGGGCCGTCGGGGTAGCGCCCCCCCCTGCTCGAGGGCCCACCCCTGCTGCTGGGCCAGGTGCCGGTAGGTCGGCCAGTCGTCCACATCGGTAAACCAGGGCCCCGCCCCCCACTCAACCCGCTCCACGCGTTCTTCGTAGGCCCGCAGGATGGCCCGCGCCCCCTGATCCCCCCTAAGCTTTTGAATCTCTGGGAAAAGCTGGGCCGACAGATAAACCGGCGGCAGCACCTGGCCTTGCAGGCCGGCGGCCACCGCCACCAGGTGCGGGCCTCGAGCCCGTATGGCCTCGCCCAGTTGTTCGAGCCGGGTCGGCTCGAGCGCCGGCATATCGGCCAGCATGACCAGCACCCCGGCTGCACCCGGTAAAGC
The DNA here is from genome assembly GCA_026004095.1 of Meiothermus sp. Classification (GTDB taxonomy): domain Bacteria; phylum Deinococcota; class Deinococci; order Deinococcales; family Thermaceae; genus Meiothermus. The sequence continues at coordinate 135,832 of BPIL01000005.1, read as the reverse complement.
CCGGATGCCGGCTTTTAGCGAGGTGCTCTGCCCATACCGGTACTGGCGGTTGAGCACCGCGCGCACCCTCGAGCCCTGCCGCCCCCCGCTGGTTTCCACCCAGCGCTCCACCACGTGGCGGGTTACCTTCGCGGCCCGCCCCACCACCACGGCAATGCGCCCATCCACCACAGCAGCGGCCCGCTCGAGCACCCGCGTTAGCAGCACATGACCCTCACCCGCCGGTAGCAGCATTTTAGGCACCCCGAACCTCGAGGCCCGCCCCGCCGCAAGCACGATGGCATCTACCATAGCCCAGCAGCTTACAGAAAACTGATACAAACTGTAAGCTTAAACATTCTTGCTAAATAGGTTTGGGCCATAGATTATACTGGCTTGCAAAAGCAAAAAGGAGGCTGGACTGCATGATACCTGCGGCCTTTGAGTATAAACGTCCGATGTCCCTCGAGGAGGCCCTGAGCCACCTGGCCCAGTACGGCGCCGACGCCCGCGTGCTGGCTGGAGGGCAGAGCCTGATCCCGGCCATGCGCTACCGCCTGGCCCAGCCTGCGGTGCTGGTCGATATCAACAAGCTACCCAACCTGGGCTACATGAAAGAAGAAAATGGGATGCTCTGCCTGGGGGCGCTGGTACGGGATACCGACGTGGAGTTCAGCCCCGAGATCCGCAGCAGGTATCACCTGATCAGCGACGTCTCGATGGTCGTCGCCGACCCCATCGTGCGCTTCCGCGCCACCGTGGTGGGCTCCCTCTGCCACAACGACCCCTCCGGCGACTGGGCGGCCGCGGCCATTGCCGCCCGGGCCCAGATGGCTATCCAGGGCCCGGGCGGGGCTCGAGTGGAGCCCATTGACCGGTTCCTGGTGGATAGCTTCGCCACCTCCATCGGCGAGGGTGAGATGGCCGTGGAGGTGCGGTTCCCTGTCCCCAACGCGCTCACCTCTGGGGCCTACGAAAAAATCGAACGGAAGGTGGGCGACTACGCCACCGCCGCCGCGGCTGTGCAGGTTGAACTCAACCCCGACGGCACCATCAAGGAGGCCGGCATCGGCATCACCGCCGTGGCCCACATGGCCCTGCGGGTTGAAGAGGCCGAGAAAATCCTGCGGGGTCAGAAACCTACGCTCGAGCTGATCCGGGCCGCCGCCGAAGAGGCCCGCAAAATCGCCAACCCCAATCCCGATGCGCGCGGCTCCGCCGAGTACAAAAAGGATATGGCCCGGGTACTGGTAGGCCGGGGCCTGATTAAAGCCCTGAAGCGCCTGAACGTGGTGGTGGCCTGAAGCCGCTTTCTTACAGTTAGGAGCTCAGCATGGAAATTACGCTAAAAATCAACGGCTCAGAGAAAAAACTCAGCGTGGAGCCCCGCACCCTGCTGGTGCACGCCATCCGCGATGCCGGTCTTACCGGAACCCATATCGGCTGCGACAGCTCTTCCTGCGGGGTTTGCACGGTGGTGCTCGATGGCAAAACCGCCGTTAAAAGCTGCACCATGTTTGCAGTCCAGGCCGAGGGCCACGAAATTACCACCATCGAGGGCATGGCCCAGGGGGACAAGCTGCACCCACTGCAGCAGGCCTTCCACGACCAGCACGGCCTGCAGTGCGGCTACTGCACGCCCGGCATGATCATGGCCGCGCACGTACTTTTGCAGCACAACCCCAACCCCACCGAGGAAGAGATTCGCTTCGGCCTCTCGGGCAACCTCTGCCGCTGCACCGGCTACCAGAACATCGTAAAAGCCGTTCAGCAGGCCGCTCAGATGTTGCAGCAACCCGCAGGCGCAGCCGCCGACGACTAGTGATCCAACCCCAGGCTACTGGCTTGTTGCTTCCAGCGATTTACCCAAGCAAAAAGGAGCACCCATGGCAGTCCAGACCCCCAACCTCGAGCCCAAGGGCATCCAAGGGCTCGGCAAGGCCATCAAGCGCAAGGAAGACGCTCGCTTTATCGTGGGCAAGGGCAACTACCTCGACGATATCAACCTTCCAGGCATGCTCTACATGGCCCTGGTACATAGCCCCTACGCCCACGCCAAAATTCTGAACATCGATACCAGCGAGGCCCTGAAAATTCCCGGTGTCAAGGCCGTCATCACTGCCAAAGACCTGGCCGCCGCGGGGCTTTCCTGGATTCCAACCCTGGCCGGCGATAAGCAGATGGTGCTGGCCGACGGCAAGGTGCTGTACCAGCACCAGGAGGTGGCCGCGGTGTACGCCGAGACCCGGCAGGCCGCCGCCGACGGGGCCGCCGCGGTTCAGGTCGAGTACGAGCCCCTGCCGGTGGTGGTAGATCCCTACAAAGCCACCGCCCCCGACGCACCGGTGCTGCGGGAAGACATCAAAGATCAGATGAGCGGGGCCCATGGGCCTCGGCGGCACCCCAACCACATCTGGACCTGGGAGGTGGGCTCCAAAGACGAAACCGAAAAGGCCCTGGCCCAGTCCGAGGTGCGCATCAAACAGCACATGGTCTACCCGCGCAGCCACCCGGCCCCCCTGGAGCCCTGCGGCTGCATCGGCGACATGAACAAGGCCACCGGGCGGCTTACGGTCTACATGACCACCCAGGCGCCCCACGCCATCCGCACGGTGCTATCGCTGGTAACCAAAATTCCTGAGAACAACATCCGGGTTATCTCGCCCGACATTGGCGGCGGCTTTGGCAACAAGGTGCCGGTCTACCCCGGCTACGTGTGCGCCATCGTGGGCAGCATCGTGCTGGGCGCCCCGGTCAAGTGGGTCGAGACCCGTACCGAGAACCTCACCACCACCGGCTTCGCCCGCGACTTCCACATGGACATCGAGATTGGGGCCACCAAAGACGGCAAGGTCACGGCCATGAAGGTTTATACCCTGGCCGACCACGGGGCCTTCGACGCCGCCGCCGACCCCAGCAAGTACCCGGCGGGCCTGTTCAGCATCTGCACCGGCTCCTACGACTTCCAGAAGGCCTACGCCCAGGTGGAGGCGGTCTACACCAACAAGGCCCCCGGCGGGGTGGCCTACCGCTGCTCCTTCCGCGTGACCGAGGCCAGCTACCTGATCGAGCGCAGCATGGACGTGCTGGCCCACGAGCTCAAGATGGATCCCGCCGAGCTGCGCCTCAAGAACTTCATCCAGCCCCACCAGTTCCCCTACCCCTCGGCCCTGGGCTGGACCTACGACTCCGGCGACTACGAGAAAACCCTGAAAGTGGCGCTCGAGCGCATCGGTTACCACGAGCTGCGCAAAGAGCAGGCCGAGAAGCGGGCCCGGGGCGAGCTAATGGGCATTGGCATCTCCACCTTTACCGAGATTGTGGGGGCCGGGCCCAGCAAGGACTTCGATATCCTGGGCATCAAGATGTTCGATGGGGCCGAGATTCGGGTACACCCCACGGGCTCCGCCATCGTGCGGGCCGGCACGCGCCACCAGGGCCAGGGCCACGAGACCACCTGGGCCCAGATCGTCTCGGAGGAGCTGGGCCTGGACGTGGACAAGATTATTGTGGAGGAGGGCGACACCGACACCGCCCCCTATGGCCTGGGCACCTACGCCAGCCGCAGCACCCCCACCGCCGGCGGGGCCATGGCCCTGGCCGCCCGTCGCATCCGCGAGAAGGCCAAAAAGATCGCCGCCCACCTCCTGGAAGTGAGCGAAAACGACGTGGAGTGGGTGGACAAGAAGTTCCAGGTCAAGGGCGTGCCCGGCAAGAGCGTGACCATGAACGAGGTGGCTTTTGCCGCCTACACCAACCCGCCCCCGGGCCTGGAACCTGGACTGGAGACCACCTACTACTACGATCCGCCCAACCTGACCTTCCCCCACGGGGCCTACGTCTGCGTGGTGGACATTGACAAAGGCACCGGCGAGGTCAAGGTGCGCCGCTTCGTGGCCATTGACGACTGCGGCACCATCATCAACCCCATGATTGTGGAGGGGCAGGTGCACGGGGGCCTGACCGAAGGCTTCGCCATGGCCTTCATGCAGGAGATCGCTTTCGACGAGCAGGGCAACCACCTGGCCTCCAACTTCACCGATTACCTGCTGCCCACCGCCCTCGAGACCCCCAAGTGGGAGACCGGCCACACCGTTACCCCCAGCCCCCACCACCCCATTGGGGCCAAAGGGGTGGGCGAGTCGCCCACGGTGGGCAGCCCGGCCGCCTTTGTGAACGCCGTGGTGGACGCCCTGGCCCACCTGGGTGTGCGCCACATCGACATGCCCATCACCCGTGAAAAGGTCTGGCGGGTGCTGCGCTCAGCCGGCATAGACGCGTTCTAAAACAGTCCCAAGCTGCGAGTAGCCGGTAACTCGAAGCCTTATCGGCTACTCGCATCCGTGAGGTAAAAGATGAAACTCGAGTACAAAGGTCAAGAAAACGTTCAGGCCAGCCCCGAAAAAGTCTGGAAATTTATCCAGGATCCCCAAAAAGTAGCCTCCTGCCTGCCCGACCTCAAGAGCGTGGAGATCAAAGACGATAAAAACATGGTCGCCACCGTGGGGGTGGCGGTGGGGCCTGTGCGGGGTACCTTCAAGTTCAACATTGAACTTGACCCTCGCCCAGACGAAAACAAGGTGATGGTGCGCATCCGCGGCGGTGGGCTGGGCAGCGCCGTCGACCTTACCGCCAGCGCCGACATTAAAGGCCAGGACAACCAGACCACCCTGCTCGACTGGCAGGGCCAGGCCACGGTGAGCGGCCCCGCCGCTACAGTGGGGGGGCGGGTGCTGGATGCCCAGGCCAAGCGGCTTATCGAGACGGTGTTTGCCAACATGGGCCAGAAAATGAGCGAGGTTTAGCGGGTCTAGGCGCTAAACACAGCCACCGCGCCGCTTATCCAGGGAGGATGGCGAGCCTGGTTTTGTGACCAGCAGATGTTTTTCCCATCCCATCTGGCTTTACGCTGAAATAGAAATGGACATCTATAGCCGAATCGCTGAGCTCAGGCAAAGCGGCCAGTCCTTTGCGCTGGCTACGGTGGTCTCGCGCCAGGCCCCGGTCTCCTCGCACCTGGGCGACAAAGCCATCATCTTTGAGGATGGGCGCTTCGAAGGGTATGTGGGGGGTGCCTGTTCGCGGGAGATCGTGCGCAAGCAGGCCCTCGAGGTTCTGCGCCTGGGCAAGCCCCGGCTGGTCAGGATTACCCCGGAGGCGGCGGCCAGGGTGGTGCTCGAGCACGCCGACGAGGTGGTCATTCCCATGACCTGCGCCAGCGAGGGCGCGGTGGACGTCTACATCGAGCCCCTGGTCGGTAAAGCCCGCTTGCTGGTGGTGGGGGGTTCGCAAATCGCCCTCACCACCGCCCAGATAGCCGCCCGCATGAACTACAGCGTCACGCTGGCCTGCGATAAGCCCGAGCTGGCCGGGGTGAGCCTCGAGTCCGAGATTCAGGTGCTGGACTGGCGCGAGCTGGGGGGCTGGCTCGACGCGCAAAACCCCGCCAAAACCCACATCGTGGTGGCCTCGCAGGGCCACTACGACGAAGACGCCCTGGTGCTCATCGCCCAGCACATGCCCCGCCCGGCCTACCTGGGGCTGGTGGCGAGCCGCAAGCGCGGGGCCACAGTGCTGGACAACCTGGAAATTCTGGGGGTGCCCAGAACCACCTTCCCCCAGCTCAAATACCCCGCCGGCCTCGACCTGGGGGGGCGCGGGCGCGACGAGGTGGCGGTCTCGATCCTGGCCGAGATCATCTCGCTCAAGCACCAAAAGAACCCCCAGGAAGTAGCCGTCGAGGCCCCTCCAAACCCCTTGCAGGCGCTCGAGCAGGTTCAGGCCATTGCAGCCGATACCCCGGTTGTTTCAGCGCCCACCAGCGTCCCCAGCGGTATGGCTATAGACCCCACCAGCGGCGAGCTGGTCGAAATCGCCAAAGCCGTCAGCGCCGAGTACCAGGGCCAGACCTACTACTTTAGCTGCCCCAACTGCCGCGCCAAGTTCCTGAAGAACCCCGAAAAGTACCTGAAGGGTAGGGCATGAACCCGGCTGAGCAGAATCCGCTTCTACAAAGCGTCGAGGGCATCCAGGCCGTCCTGCGCGAGCGCAACTACATCGCCGACCTGCCCATGGCCACCGCCCTCAGGCTGGTGATGGCCCTGCGCAAGCCGCTGCTGGTCGAGGGCCCCGCCGGGGTGGGCAAAACCCAGGTCGCCAAAACCCTGGCCGAGGTGCTGGATACCCGGCTGATTCGGCTGCAGTGCTACGAAGGCCTCGACACCGCCCAGGCCCTGTACGAGTGGAACTACCCCAAGCAGATGCTGCACATCCGCCTGACCGAGAATTCGGGCGAGAGCGTGGCCCAGCGCGAGGCCGAGATTTTCAGTGAGGCCTACCTGCTGCGCCGCCCGCTGCTCGAGGCCATCTCGCAGGATAAACCCCCGGTGCTGCTGATTGACGAGATAGACCGCACCGACGAGGAGTTCGAGGCTTTTTTGCTCGAGCTTTTAGCCGAGTTTCAGGTCACCATCCCCGAGCTGGGCACCCTCAAGGCCCGGCACCGGCCCTACGTGATCCTGACCTCCAACCGCAGCCGCGAGCTGTCGGACGCCCTCCGGCGGCGCTGCTTGTACCTGTGGCAGAACTACCCCAGCTTTGAAAAAGAGGTCGAGATCATCCGGGCCAGGCTGCCGGGCATCAACGAGCGGCTGGCGCAAAAGATTGCAAGGGTGGTGGCCCACCTGCGCGAGCTACCCCTGAACAAGGCCCCCGGCGTGGCCGAGAGCCTGGACTGGGCCGAGGCCCTGGTCTCGCTGCACAAGGAGTCCCTCGATATGAGCATCCTCGAGCAGACCTGGGGTGTAATCATCAAGGACAAAGACGACCTGGCCCTGGTGGAAGCCCATAAAGCCCGCATCGCCGAGCTGGTCGTCTGAGCAGAGCGCGCCGGCTATTGGAGACGCTGTCCATGCCGCCCAACGCTTTTCCTTATGGGAACCTGCTCGAGAACCTGGTGGCCTTTGGCGAGCACCTGCGCCGCACCACCCAGCAGTTCAACATCGGGCCACAGGAGATACAGGACGGCTTGCGCGCGCTCGAGGCCGTTAATCTGGGCAACCTGCAGGAGGTTCGACAGGCCCTCAAGCTGGTCATGTGCAGCAGCCTCGAGCAGGAGCGGGTGTTCGACGACCTGTTCTTTCAGTTTTTCCTCGCGGGCCGGCAACGCCCGGCAGCCCCCAGCCACCCCCCCAAAGCCACCCCCGGCGGCCCGGAGGAAGGCCACGAGCAGATACCGGCCCGTCGGCCTTCTTCTCCCGAACACCCGGAAGGCTCAGGCGACCTGAGCGGCAAGGGCCGGCCACACCCCCACCAGGATACCCCGGCCGACTGGGCTGCCCCCCTGCTCAAAGCCATGTTCAGCCGTATCGAGGGGGCCGAGGCCCCGGAAGTGGAGATACCCCAACAAGACCTCGAGGCCATGTTGCAGGCAGCCACCCAGATGGTCAACCAGGTGCGCCTGGGGCGCAGCCGCCGCTGGACACTGGCCAGGAAAGGGCCGCGCTTTCACCTGCGGCGCACCCTGCGCAAAGCCCTGCACACCGGCGGCGACCCCATCTACCCCGCCTGGCAGCACCACCCCAAGCGCCGGCCCCGCTTTATATTCGTGCTCGACGGGAGCCGCTCGATGCAGGACTACGCCGACCGGCTGTTGCAGTTTGCCTATGCCCTGCGGATGCGCTGCAACCGGGTGGAGGTTTTTGTCTTCTCCACCCAGATGGAGCGCATAACCCGGCAGCTCGAAAAAGCCAAAAGCCTTTCCGAGCGGCCCCGGCTCCACCGGCTGGGCCGGGCCTGGGGCGGCGGCACCAGCATTGGGGAAAACCTGTTGCGGCTCGAGCAGCAGTACGGCGGCCTGATTCGGGGCGACAGCATTGTGATTGTAGCCAGCGACGGGCTGGATACCGGAGCAACGGAAATCCTGGAACTGGCCCTGCGCAAAATACGCCAGCGCTGCGCCGCCCTGATCTGGCTCAATCCCCTGCTCAACCAGAAGGGCTACGACCCTCGAGCCAACTGCATGAACACAGCCCTGCCCTACCTCGACCGGTTCTGCACCGCCGAAGACCCCGAGGCCTTCGCCCGGCTTACCCAGCGGCTCAGATTGCGAAAATAGCCTGTTGCGCGGCGCTATTCCAAAAGCTCGCTCCAGTTGGTCGGTGTGCGGGGCTGGGTGTAGTCGGTGTCCATCTGGGCGAGCTGCAGCCGGCCGGAGTACTCCTCGTTCACCGCCTGCCAGTAGGTGTATTCGTCGATGACCCAGACGCCGCTCTCACGCGCACCGTTGCCGCTGCCCCGGATACCCCCAAACGGCAGGTGGGCCTCGGCCCCCACGGTGGAGTTGTTGATGCTGGTCATGCCGGCCTTAATCTCGGTTTTGAAGCGGTAGGCCCAGTCGCGGCGGTTGGTGTAGACCGCGCTCGAGAGCCCGTAGGGGTGGGCATTGGCCACCTGGATGGCCTCGTCCAGCCCATCCACCCGCACCAGGTTGACGGTCGGGCCGAAGATCTCCTGTTCAAACTGCCGCATCCCCGGCCGGGCCTCCCAGACCGTAGGCCAGCCGAACAGGCCCGCCTCGGGGTCGCCCTTGAAGCGGGGGTAGGGGTTCGAGGCGGTTATACGGGCTTTGCCAAAAAGCAGCGTAGCGCCGTCGGCCTGGCCCCAGCTATAGTGCTCGATCCAGCGCTCGTACAGGCGGGCGTTGATAAAAGGCCCATAGGTGACCTCGGGGTGCTCGAGCGGGTTCCCCACCACCGTAGACTCGGTTTTCTCCAGGAAGCGCTTTTTGAACTCGTCGTAGATGGGGGCCTCCACAATGATGTTGCCGGCGCTGGTGCAGCGCTGGCCGCCGGTGGCGAAAGCGCTCCACCAGGCCCCTTCCACGGCCAGCTCGAGGTCGCTGTCGCGCAGCACCACCAGGGGGTTTTTGCCGCCGAGCTCGAGGGTCGGGCGCAGCAGGTTGCGGCCCGCCACCTCGCCAATCCAGCGCCCCACCGCGGTGCTTCCGGTAAAGGCAAACTTGTTCAGGAGCCCCTCGTCCATCAGCTCCACCAGCCACTGGCCCGTGGAGTCCTTGCCCCCCCCAAACACCACGTTGATCACCCCAGGGGGCAGGCCCGCCTCCTCAAATAGCTTCACCAGCACATACGACAGCGCGGGCGAATCGTCGGAGGGCTTCCAGACCACGGTGTTGCCGGTCAGAACAGCCGGAATCAGCTTCCAGGAGGGCACCGCGATGGGGAAGTTGCCCGCCGTAATCATCCCCACCACCCCGACGGGCCGGCGAAAGGTGAAGAGTTCCTTGTTCTTCATCTCGCTGGGCACGGTCTGGCCGTAGAGCCGGCGGCCTTCCGAGGCGAAAAAGATGGCGGTGTCAATGGCCTCCTGCACATCCCCACCGGCTTCTTTGAAGGTCTTGCCCACCTCGCGCACCATCAGCCGCACCAGGGTGGCTTTTTCGCGGGTCAGCACCTCGGCCAGGTTCATCAGCACCGCCCCGCGCACCGGCGCGGGGGTGCGCGACCAGTCCTGGAAGGCTTTCTGGGCCGCCTGGGCCGCTTTACGCAAGGTTTCTTTAGAGGCTTCGGGGAAACGGGCTACCAGGTCGGCGCGGTCGGCGGGGTTGTGGCGCTCGAGCAGCCGCCCCTCGAACACCTCCTCTCCCCCAATCAGATGGCCTATTTCCAGGGCTTTACCGTATTTGCTTGGGTGTGTCTGCATACTTCACTTCTCCACAGAGCTGAGTTTCTCCCGCAGGGCTTCCGCTGTGGCCGGGGGCACCAGCTTGGAGACGTCGCCCCCGTAGCGGGCAATCTCCTTGACCATGGTGGAGGATACAAACGACCAGCGGGTGGCCGCCATGATGAAAAAAGTCTCGGGGTGGTTGCCGTACTGGCGGTTCAGGTGGGCCATTTGCAGTTCGTTCTCGTAGTCGGAGACCGCCCGCAACCCTTTGACGATGACCCTCGAGCCAATCCGCTTCATGTACTCGGCCAGAAGGCCGTTGAAGGTATCCACTTCCACGTTGGCAAGCCGGGCCGAGGCCACCGCCCGCCGGATAATCTCCACGCGCTCCAGGGGCGTGAAAAGCCATAAACCCCGCTTGGAGGGGTTCTCGAGCACCGCCACCGTGACCTTTGCAAAGTGCCTCGAGGCCCGCTGGATCACGTCAAAATGCCCGTTGTGCAAAGGGTCGAAACTGCCAGGGTAAACCACGTGCATAGCGCCTCGCTTTCGGCCCGTATCTTCACACGGCAAAGCGCCTCGGGTCAAACCCCTCATTCCGGCGGCTCGAGCATGTCGGCCTCGATGATGGTGAGGCAGTTGTAGCCATACACCCGCCGCTCCCCCATCGGCAGGTGCAGGCCGGTGGGGTGTTGCAGGATGTACAGCCCCCCCGCTTCGACCACCCGTGCCTCGAGCAATCGTTCAAAATCCTGCAACAGGTCGTGGGGATAGGGCGGGGCCATAAAAGCCACCGTAAAACGCAAGCCCTGCCGCCCGGCTTGTTGCAAGTAGTGCTCTACCGGCATCCCCTCGATCCGAACCTTCAGGCGGGCCTTGAAAGCATTCTCCCTCAGGTACTGAATGGCCTGCCGATCCTTTTCCACCAAGGTGGTTTCAAAGCCCTCCGAGGCGGCCTCGAGGCCCACCGCACCACTGCCCGCGTACAAATCCAGGAAGCGGCCCCGGCGGGGGTACCTAAAGCGCAAAAAATCGAAGAGGGCCTTGCGCAGCCGCACCGGGCTGGGCCGCGCCGATTCCGGCACCTTCAGGGCCACCCCTTTGGCGGTTCCACCCAAAATTCGCAGCATAAAGAGTCACTGACCCGGCACGCGGGTGGGGATTTGCACGATGTCCGGGCTACGGAACCAGATCTGGCACTGCACGCCCTGGCTCTGGGTGGGCCGAACCCGCACCTCAAAGCGGCTGCTGGCCCCGTTGGCCAGGCTTCGCACGGCAATTGGGGCCGAGTTGGTGCCGTACACCTTTCGGTTCGGAACCCCGTTGACCGTGGTCACCACCTTGTCCACCACCCGCAGGTTGACGCGCACGTTGTTGAGCGTCTGCCCCGACTGGTTGACCACGGTTCCCCGCGCAACCATTGCCCCGGCGCTGGGGGTACAGCTCCACTCGGTCACGCGCAGCTTATACAGCGTCCCCTGCGCATAGCCCAGGCCCAAAAACAAGAAGATGCCCAAAGCGATAAGGCTTAATCTCATAGCGGCAATGTTACCAAATATCCGCTTTCCAGCAGCTCAACGGGGGTTGGGCACCAGGGTGGCGATCTGGATGACTCGAGGGTTGCGGAACCAAAGCTCGCAGCGGCTCACCGTATCGAAGTTGGTACGAACCCGCAGCTCAAAGCGCGCCAACTCCCCCGGCATCAGGTTACGATCCTGCAAAGGCGCCGAGTTGGCAGCCATGCGCAGCCCCGGGCCAATAATCCGGGCATTTACCCGCAGATCCTGCAAAGGCCGGGCGCTGATGTTGCGCACCGTGCCCTGAATCAGAACCCCGCGCGAAAAGGCCTGGCAGCTCCACGACAGCACCCTTAAGCGGTAGGGGCTCGACTGCGCGACAACCAGCCCAACAACCACAAGGGTGCTGATAACCACCAAAAAGCGCTTCATAACAACCATTTTGTACGGATGCCCCCTGGAAAGGCACGCCCGACCCTGTATCCAGTCTGTAGGGCTTTAGTTTAACCCTTTACGAGTTTTACTGAGCGTTATTTTAACCAGGTGAGAACCCAAGCCTTCGGGCCCGGGTTGACACAGGCTGCCGCGTTTGAGCTGGTCGAGGAGACTGGATTCGAACCAGCGACCCCCTGCTCCCGAAGCAGGTGCGCTACCAGGCTGCGCTACTCCTCGGCGCCAGCGAGTATTGAGTATAGAGCGGAGGTGACGCTTTGTCTAGGCCACTGGTGTGACGGCTCGCTTCTCACGGCCCACGCCACGCCCATCCCCGAGGGCTCCGTCCGAGCCCATAGAAAACCTTGACCCCGCATCGGTAGGCGAACGCCATCCTTACTAGCTCTGCCAGGGGTGTTCGCTTGAAGTTATACCCATCGGACTGCCCGATGGCACCCCCTACTCCAAGTTTCAAGGTGCCTGAGAAGCTATGCCCCCAAGGAAGATTTGACCCCACATCGTGCTCTTGCGAAGAGAAGTCCATGCACCCCCGGTTTGAAAATCGAGGGATCCCACACCCCCTCTTTTCTCTAAAGCAAGTCTTAATACAGCACCAAACAAATTAGGGTTACTTAAGCCGTATCTTGAAAGTTAGCAGCATAAACACCCTTGCAGGGGCCACCGTTCTAAGAAACCATTATGAGGAGATTAGATGATACGCTGGCTAGGTCTGCTAATAATCGTTGCACTAACAGCCTGCAACACCGATAGCGCAGGCCCCCCTACCCCCGACGGCCCCAACCCCAGCCGCACTGGTATGTGGTCAGACCCCCGCACCTGGCCCAGCGGGCAGCTACCCCGCGCCGGTGAGGTGGTGGTGATTCCCCCCGACCTGGCTGTGGTGCTCGACGTAAGCCCGCCCCCCCTCAAGGGCCTGACCATCAACGGCGTTTTGCGCTTCGATAACCGAGACCTGGAGCTGAGCGCCGACTGGATTATGGTGCACGGGAAGCTCGAGGTCGGCACCCCCAACCAGCCCTTCCGCAACCGCGCCGTCATCACCCTCACCGGCAACAACCCCGAGGAAGACCAGATGGGCATGGGCAGCAAGGTGCTGGGGGTGATGGGGGGCATCCTGGATCTACACGGTGAGCCGCGCAAAGGCTGGACCAAACTGGCCCAGACCGCCCCTGCTGGCGCCACCCAGATCACCGTGCTGGATGCCAGCGGCTGGCGCGCGGGCGACCGGATTGTGCTGGCCTCCACCGATTACAACCCCCGGCAGGCCGAGGTGCGCACCATCCGGACTATTAGCGGCAATACCATCACCCTGGACGCCCCCCTCAGATACCCCCATTTCGGGGAGATCACCTTTGGGGTCGATCAGCGGGGCGAAGTGGGGTTGCTCTCCCGCAACATTCTGATCCGAGGCGACGATTCGTCGAGCAGCTCCGGTTTTGGCGGCCACATTATGGCCATGATGGGCAGCACTATGCGGGTTTCAGGTGTAGAACTCTACCGCATGGGTCAGCGCAACACCCTGGCCCGCTATCCCATCCACTGGCACCTGATGGGCCGGGCGCCGGGGCAGTACATCAAAAATTCTTCCATCCACGAGTCCTTTAACCGCTGCGTAACCATTCACGGCACCAGCGAGGTCGAGGTCGTTGGCAACGTAGCTTACAATACCCTGGGCCACTGCTATTTCCTCGAGGATGGCGCCGAGAGCAAAAACCTCATCGAGGGCAACCTGGGCATCCTAACCCGCAAACCCGACCCAGCCAAGGGTGAGCAGGGTGTAATCCCCACCGATAAAACCCCAGCCACCTTCTGGATCACCCACCCCGACAACATCGTGCGGAACAACGTGGCCGCCGGCTCCGACCACACCGGCTTCTGGTACGCATTGCCCGAAAACCCCACCGGCCCCTCGGCCACCACCACCATCTGGCCCCGCCGCACCCCATTGGGTGAGTTCTCGGGGAATGTGGCCCACTCCAATTGGGATGGCCTGATGGTCGACCGCGGCCCCAATAAGAACACCCTTGAATCCGAAACCACCTTCTACAACCCTCGTACCAACCCAAGCAACCCAAGCAACAACGACGCCGAAAACCCACCTGTACTGGCTGAGTTCAAAAACTTTACCGCCTACAAAAACCGTAACAATGCGGCCTGGCTGCGCGGCATCAATCACAAGGTCACCGGGGCCAAGCTGGCCGACAATGCCATTGGCGTGACCTTCGCCTCACAGCAGAGCACGCTGGAGGACTCGCTGGTAGTAGGCGATAGCGACAATAAAGGCTTTCCCGAAAACTGGGAGTTCCGCGGTAGCGACGGGCGCAGCCTGCCCAGGCCCTGGGCGGCCAGCAGCGGCGGCCCCATCCAGGACAACTTCCCCATTCGTGGTTTTGAGTTCTACGACGGTAAAGTTGGCTTCCGCAATGTACGTTTCATCAACTTCCAACCATTGCAAATCCAGAATGCTCAGGGCAGCCAAACCGCCACCCGCGAGGCCGGGGCCCTAAGCTACCTGCGCTTCACCGCTTTTGCCATTGACAGCCGCAACTTTGCCCAGGGCGCTGGATTCACCAACGCCAAACCCGTATACCTGCCCCCACGCCCTGAGCCCACCCCTGAAGAAATCGCCCAGGATAAAAATGCCGACGGCTACCGGGGCGCGGTTTTTGTGGATATCGACGGTTCGGTGGGGGGTCGCCCCGGCCATAGCATCGTGCTCAATACCCCCTTCCTGCTCGATACAAACTGCGAAATTAGGACTGACTGGAACGCCGGAATTTGCAACTACAGCTACGGGCGTCTGTATATTTACAACCAAAGCGGCGGTGATATCGCCCCGGTCTCCCTGCAACGCAACGACGGCAGCAATCCGGTCTTCCGCATGTGGGGCAAGCCCCAGGAGGGAGCTAACACCGAGTTTGGGGCCACCGTGATCAAGGGTCGTAGCTACACGCTCAGCTTACCCGGAGACGTACCCAACAAGCTCAGGTTGCGCTTTGACGACAGCGCACCAGGGGATTTTATCAACCTGGCCATCCCTTACAGCGGGGAGCCCTTCATTTACCGCGATTACTGGATAGACAACCGCAATAAACTGCCTCAAGCGGCCTCACGAGCCGATTTCGACAATAGCACCGGAGACCGTTACTGGGCCGAGGGCGGCACATTGTGGGTAAAACTGGTGGTGCGCAACCAGCCGGGACGCGACTGGGCGGTGTTAGATATTTGCCGTAACGATCTGTGCAGGTAAACCCACTGAGGGGCCAGGACAGCCGAGCCGTAGTCGCGGGCTTCGCATAACCTACAAAAAAGCACTTATAATGGCGAGCGGCAGTGAGCAGCCGTTAGGTTGGCAAAACGCTAAATCCACGGAGGCAAGTGTGAACCTACACGAATATCAGGCCAAAGAGATCCTCGCCAAGTACGGCATCCCGGTTCCCCCCGGCAAGATTGCCTTTACTGCCGACGAGGCCAAGCAAATCGCCAGCGAGTACGGCGACCTGGTGGTCATCAAAGCCCAGGTACACACGGGTGGGAGAGGCAAAGCCGGAGGCGTGAAGCTAGCCCGAACCCCTGAAGAGGCCCGTGAAAAGGCTGCCCAGATACTGGGTCTTAACATCAACGGCTTTATTACCAAGAAAGTTCTGGTAGCCAAGGGTCTGCACATTGCAAAGGAATACTACGCAGGCATGATCCTGGATCGGGTAAGCCAGCGGGTGGTGTTGATGCTTTCCAAAGAGGGCGGTGTGGACATTGAAGAGGTGGCGGCTGCCCGCCCCCAGGCCCTGATCAAATACCCCATCGATCCCCACAAGGGCTTGCGTCCCTTCGAAGCGCGGGAGCTGGTCAAGCGCGCAGGCATGGAGGGCAACCTCAACAAGTTGGCCGATGTGCTGGTCAAGCTCTACCAGGCTTATGTGGGTATTGATGCCTCTACCGCCGAGATCAACCCGCTGGTGATCACCGACTCGGGCGAGGTGGTTGCCGCCGACGCCAAAATTGTGCTCGACGACAACGCTCTCTACCGCCACCCCGACCTGACCCCGCTGCGCGAATTTGAAGCCGAGCATCCCCTCGAGGTCGAGGCATCCAACTACGGCTTTAGCTATGTCAAGCTCGACGGAAACATCGGTGTGATCGGCAACGGCGCAGGACTGGTCATGTACACCCTCGACCTGGTTCAGCGCTGCGGCGGTAAGGCAGCCAATTTCCTGGATATCGGAGGCGGTGCCAAAGCCGACATCGTGTACAACGCGCTCAAAGTGGTGCTTAAAGACCCCGATGTCAAAGGCGTCTTCATCAACATTTTTGGAGGCATTACCCGTGCCGACGAGGTCGCCAAGGGTGTCATTCGCGCGCTGGACGAAGGCCTCCTCACCAAACCAGTGGCTATGCGCGTCGCCGGTACTGCCGAGGAAGAAGCCAAAGCCCTTCTGCAAGGCCGCCCCGTGTATATGTACCCCACCTCGGTTGAAGCCGCCAAAGCCATCATCTCGATGACGGGAGGTACGAAGTGAGCATTCTTGTTAATAAAGACACCCAGGTCATCGTACAGGGCATCACCGGACGCGAAGGAGCCTTCCACACCGAGGCCATGATGAAGGCCGGCACCAAGGTGGTTGCGGGTGTAACCCCCGGCAAAGGAGGCCAGACCATGCTGGGGGTGCCGGTCTACGACACCGTGAAGGAAGCCACCAACCATCACCGGGTGGATGCCTCTATTATCTTTGTCCCCGCTCCAGCCGCGGCCGATGCGGCCCTCGAGGCGGCACACGCCGGTGTGCCCTTGGTGGTGCTGATCACTGAGGGCATCCCCACCCTGGATATGGTCAAAGCCGTGGCCGAGATCAAGGCCATGCAGAACGTCCGCCTAATTGGGGGCAACTGCCCTGGCCTTATCACCCCCGAAGAGTGCAAGCTGGGCATCATGCCAGCCAGCGTATTCAAGAAAGGTCGGGTTGGGCTGATCTCCCGCTCGGGCACCGTTACCTATGAAACCGCCAAGGCCCTGTCGGACGCAGGGTATGGCATCTCCACCTGCATTGGTATCGGGGGTGACCCCATCATCGGTACCACCTTCAAGGATCTGCTGCCCCTCTTCAACGAAGACCCAGAAACCCACGCGGTCGTGCTTTGCGGTGAGATTGGTGGTTCCGATGAGGAGGACGCCGCCGCCTACGTTAAGGAGCACATGAAGAAGCCGGTGGTAGGTTTTATTGGTGGGCGCAGCGCCCCCAAGGGCAAGAAAATGGGCCACGCTGGGGCCATCATCATGGGGAGTGTGGGCACCCCGGAAAGCAAGCTTGCCGCCTTCGCCGAGGCCAACATACCCGTGGCCGATACCATCGACGATATCGTGGAGCTGGTGCGCGCCAGGCTCGGCTAGCACCTGGCGGCAGAAACCCGACGGGGTTACTTACGACCCCGTCGGGTTTGCTCTTCTACTGCGGTCGCCATCAAAGACCAAAGGCATCAAAAAACCAGGTTCGCACCAGGCTGAGAAAACTACCCAGGGGTTGCCGGAATACTGTTAGCAGCAACAGCAAGGCCACAATGGCATAGGTGGGGTTTGCTTCCAGACGCCAAATGTAAGGATGCCAGCGCAAAGGAAGAAAACTTTGCAATATTTTGGAGCCATCCAGGGGTGGAATAGGTAGTAGATTGAACACCGCCAAGGTCAGGTTGATGCTGGCTGCCACAGCCATGGCCTGGGCTACGATTAAAACCCCATGGCTGGGATTCTCTAAAAGACCGGATACAAGCATCCAGCGAAGTAGGGCGGCAAGTAGGGTGGCGATGCATAGGTTGATGCAAATTCCCGCTATCGAGACCACAAAAAGCCCAACACGATACCGGCGAAAATTGGGTGGATAAATCGGCACGGGCTTGGCCCAGCCAAAACCAACCAGGAGAATCATGATTGAGCCGATTAGATCTAGGTGCTTGATGGGATTGAGGGTTACCCGGCCCTGATCCTTGGCGGTTGAATCGCCCATCCACAGGGCCGTGATAGCGTGCCCCCACTCGTGCAGCGCTAAAGAGACCAGCAGCACCAGCACCACCAGGCCGAAAGCCAGGGGGTCGGTTTGCAGGAGCGGTAGTAAGCCCATCTACAAGCCAATCGCAGCGAATAGGCTGTTTAGCAAACCACTCAGGCCCTCCCGGATGGCCGGCAGAATCCCGGTCAGATTTAAAACCAGGAAAATGAGAAAAAAGCCCACAAAGCCGTAGCTTTGCAGCTGATCCATAAAACGCCGGGCCTCAGGGCTTCCAATCGCGTATACCACCCTTGCCCCATCCAGAGGGGGCACAGGAAACAGAAAAACCGCAGCATGGCTGATCATCAAAGAACCCGCAATTGTCAAGCCCAGGGCGATGCTCGAGGTCGCCGGCCCTAAGCTATCCAGCAACCTCCCAAACAAAATGTAAAAAAAGGCAGCCACAAAAAAACCCAGCGGCCCCATCAGCGCGGTTTGGGCTCCTTTGGAACCAAACAACCGCCAGGGAACCAGGCGCGGAAAACCAAAGCCAAGCAGCGCCAGGAAAATAAGACCCAGACCATCCAGGTGTACTCGAGGCTCCACCGTTAGAAAGCCATAACGCCTGGGGTCGCTGTCCCTGTAACGATCAGCCAAATAGGCTTGAAACAGGTTATGGACAACCAGACCAAAGGCGGCTGCCGCGAAGGCCACCAGATAGGCCAGAGGGATCTCTACCAAGGAGCTCAAAGAAAAACATGTCGCTACCAGTTTACGGGTTTACAAGCGTTTAGGTTAGCTCCGCCAAAACATCGCGTGCGATCACGACGCAGGCCCCGCAGCAACCAACGCTCACTGCGCCTAGAGCAGCGCAACCTAAGGCTCAGGGCAGATAGGCCAAGCGGGTTGCGAGCCAGCCCCCCCAACCCGCACCTCAAAGTGCAGGTGAGGGCCGGTGCTCCACCCCGTGGAGCCCACATAACCGATGAGATCTCCCCTATCTACCCACTGCCCTGGACGCACCACAATCCGCGACATATGGGCATAAAGGGTCTCCTGTGCCCCACCATGGTTGATAATGACGTGCAAGCCATAACCATAGCGGCTCCACCCGGCGGTATCGACCTGCCCAGCCCTGGCCGCGTAGATGGGCGTACCAATAGGTGCGGCCAGATCGATGCCGGTATGAAAGCGCTGGAACACGCCACGCCGCCCGAAGTAGGTGGTAATGGTAAAGTTTGAGATCGGCCAGCGGTAGCCGGCCGCAGCCACCACCGCATTGGCCGGGCGCAGGCGGGGTTGACTTTGCGTCTGTTGCTGGAGGCGCGCGCGTGATTGCGCCTGCAAGCGACGCTGCTCAGCCAATTGCTTTTGCCGAGCCTCCTCCTGCTTGCGGCGCTGCTCCGCCAGCCGACGGGCTTCCTCTTCGCGGGCCCGGCGCTCAGCTTCCTGAATTTGCAGGAGACGCTGATAGGTGGCCCTGGCCTGCACCCTGGGCAACAAGATCAGATCACCAGGCCGCACATCGGTGGGTGAGGCCAGCCCGTTGGCCTTGGCTACTTCGGTAACCGAAAGACCAAAACGCTGGGCCAGATCGTGGATGGTCTCCCCTTTCCTGAGCTGTAGCAGCAAACCGGGCTCCCCCGTAGGAATGTACAGGGTGGAGCCCACATCGAGGCGATCCAGGCTTTGCAAGCCTGGGTTCGCCGAGACCAGCCCCAGAATGGTCAGGTCGAAGCGCCTGGCAATCGACTCCACGGTGTCACCGCTGCGCACTACGTAGGCCCGAACGCCGGGGGGAAGACGGGTCTCATTGTTGGTCTCTTCAACCAGAGGGATGCGCAGCTCCTGCCCAGGCCGCAGCACAGCGTTTTGTAAACCACTGCTGTAGATGATGGCCCTGGCATCTACCCGGTATCGGCTGGCGATCTGGCTCAGGGTATCGCCGGGGCGCACGGTGTAGATCACCCAGCCTTTGCGTGCGGGTGTACCCACTTTGATCTCGGTTCCAGGCAGGTTGGGCTGGTTCAGCCCCAATGGCAGACTGAAGATTCCCGTCGCCAAGACACTGCTCAAGAGTTCGCTGATAGCCAAGTCAACCTCCGAGGCTGCGCTTTTCTTTGGAAGTTACCTAAAAAGCAGCAGCTCCTTTAGTGGAACCTCAGAATGTAGCGTAGAGCATTTTCTGGGTTCCCGATGACTTCCGGAGGAAGTATACCTACTTTCCACCCAAAGTTGCAAGGAACTCTTTGTTGGTCTTGGTGCGAGACAGGCGCGCAAGCAGCATTTCCATGGCCTCGGCCGGGTCCATATCGGCCAGCACCTTGCGCAAGAGCCACATTTTTTGGATTACTTCTTCGCCTAGCAGCAGTTCCTCGCGGCGGGTACCCGACTTGAGGATGTCAATGGCCGGGAAGATGCGGCGCTCTTCCAGCCGGCGCGAGAGGTGCAACTCCATGTTGCCGGTGCCCTTGAACTCCTCGAAGATTACATCGTCCATCCGGCTACCGGTTTCGACCAGGGCCGTAGCCAGGATGGTGAGCGAGCCGCCGCCGCGAATGTTACGGGCAGCCCCCAGGAAGCGTTTGGGGAAGTGCAGGGCGGCGGAGTCCAGACCGCCCGAAAGGGTGCGCCCGGTAGGCGGCGTGACCAGGTTGTTGGCCCGGGCCAGGCGGGTGATGGAATCCAGCAGAATCAGAACGTGCCCACCTTCCTCGACAATCCGGCGGCTCCGCTCGTGCACGAACTCGGCCACCCGGATGTGGTTCTGCGGCGGCTCATCGAAGGTGGAGGCGATCACCTCGGCCCCCTCGACCGACTCACGGAAATCGGTGACCTCTTCGGGGCGCTCGTCAATCAGCAGCACGATCACTTTGATATCGGGCTCGTTTCTAAGCACGGCTCGAGCCACCTTCTTCAGTAGGGTGGTCTTACCGGCCTTGGGCGGCGCCACAATCAGGCCGCGCTGCCCCCGCCCGATGGGCGCCAGCAGGTCGATGACGCGGTTGGAGGACTCCTCTCCGGTGGTCTCGAGGATAATCTGGCGGTCGGGGAACTGCGGAATCAGGTCGTCGAACTTGGGGCGTTTGGCGGCGGCCTCGGGGTCGAGGTTGTTGACCGCCTCGACCTTCATCAGCGTGCCGTAGCGCTCGTTTTCACGGGCTACCCGGGCCTTGCCTACCACGTAGTCGCCGGTGCGTAGCTGGTACTGCTTGATCAGGCCCGCCGAAACAATGGCCGTACGGGAGTCGAGGTTGTAGAGGTCTTCCTGCAAAAAGCCATAGCCGTCCTGGCTGATCTCCAGGTAGCCCTTGGCGATCACCAGACCTTCTTCGCTGGCCTCCTGCGAGAGCAGGAGCATGACCAGCTCGTCCTTGGAGAGCTTTTTATAGTTGGGAATACCGGCTTCCGCGGCCAGTAGGTGCAGCTCGGGTAGGATGCGGCTCGAGAGTTCCTGGTAGCTCAGTGGAACCTTGTTCTCGACCTTGCGGCGGATTTTCTTGCCGGTGCGGGTCACGGTGACCTGGGCTTCGGCGTTGGGATCGGCAGTGCTGGATTTGGGCATGGTGGTTACTCCATTTTGCTTATTTGCTTGGGTTTTGCGTTTCTATACTTTTGGATTGGCTTTGGCCCAGTCTTCTAAAAAGGCCTTGAGCCCCAGATCGGTCAGGGGGTGCTTGACCAGCTGCTGGAAAACCTTGGCGGGCATGGTAGCGATATCGGCCCCCAGCATGGCCGCCTGGGTCACGTGGCGGGGGTGGCGAATAGAGGCCGCCAGAATCCGGGTGCTGAGGTTCTGCACCTGGAAGAGTTCGGCAATTTCGCGGATTAAGTCCATGCCTTCCCAGGAGATATCATCGATGCGGCCCAGGAAGGGTGAAACGCACCAGGCCCCGGCCTTGGCGCAGAGCAGGGCCTGATTGGCCGAAAACACCAGGGTCATGTTGATACGGATGCCTTCGTCAGAAAGCGCTTTGCAGGCCTTGAGGCCATCCACGGTGGTGGGCAGTTTGACCACCACGTGCGGGTCGATGGCAGCCAGACGGCGCCCTTCGGCAATCATCTCGGCGGCGGTGGTGGAAACCACTTCGGCCGAGACCGGGCCCTGCACAATCTGACAGATTTCCTTGATGGTGGGCTCGAGCGGGCGGCCCGATCTAGCGATCAGGGAGGGGTTGGTGGTAACACCGGCCAGCACGCCCCAGGCGGCTATCTCTCTGATTTCACTCACTTCAGCAGTATCCAGGTACAGATCCATGGCGCATGTACTCCTTCCCGCTTCTGGTCAGGTTTGGACGGGTTTTCCAGGCGAGTATATCGCCGACCAGCGATGAGAAACAAGTGATCTGGTTGTTGACGCGGGGTTAGCAGCTTGCTACCATTCAGGTTAGCCGGTTGCCAGCAGCGCAATATAGCACAGGCTTCGACCGGTGTAAAGAGCTGGGGACAGGTAGGCTTTCAAAGACCATGCAGCGAGCCTGGGAGGGTGCGAGCCAGGCGGCAACCTGGAAGCCAAGGATCACCCCAGGCAGCTTGGGAAGAAAGGGCCGGTGGGCCTGAGTAGACCCCAACGGGTGCGCCCGAAACAGCGCGAACGAGTGCCCGAGCGCCGTCAAAAGCGTTCGGGAAGTGCGGTGGTAACGCGGGAAACCTCGAGCTGAGCTTCTCGTCCGCACCTGAGGAACTTTGGGTCACAGGTCGGGCGGTTTTTATTTGTGACCCGCCTCAGAAAGGAACCAGGTTATGGTGGAGGAAAAAAAGCTGTTTCAAGAGGTGACCGAGACCAATTTCCCCAAGCTGGAAGAAGCCGTACTGGCTTTTTGGCGTGAGAATCAAATTTTTGCCAAGTCGGATCGGAAAAGCGCGCCCAAGGGCGAGTTCGTCTTCTACGAAGGCCCTCCCACCGCCAATGGCAAGCCGGCCATGCACCACGTGCTGGCCCGCAGTTTCAAGGACATCTTCCCCCGCTACAAAACCATGCAGGGCTACCACGTCACCCGCAAGGGGGGCTGGGACACCCACGGCCTGCCGGTAGAGATTGCGGTGGAGAAAAAGCTGGGCGTGCTGGGCCGCAAGGCCCTGAACCACCAGGAGATCGCCGAGTTTACCAAGCAGTGCCGGGAGTGGGTATTTGCCAACATTGAGGACTGGAACTACTTCACCGAGCGCATGGGCATGTGGCTGGACCTCGAGAACGCCTACGTGACCTACCACAACTCCTACATCGAGTCGGTCTGGAACCTGCTCAAGCGCATGTGGGATAAGGGCATGGTGGTGCAGGACTACAAGGTGGTGCCGCTCTCGCCCCGCATCTCCACCACCCTCTCGCAAAACGAGATTGCCGATGGTTATCGGGAAGTGGACGACCCCAGCGTGTATGTGCGCTTCCCCTTAAAGCTCGAGACCACCCCGCCCGCGGTACGGGAAAAACTCCAGGCCCAGGGGGTGCGGCTCGAGGATTTAGAAAACCTGGCTATTCTGGTCTGGACCACCACCCCCTGGACGCTGCCCTCCAACACCATGGCCGCCGTGAACCCAGCGATGGACTACGCCGTGGTACGGTCGCCCTCGGTGGGCCACCTGATTTTTGCCACCGAGGCGGTGGAGCGGCTCAAAGAGCTGCACAAGGAGGAGCTCGAGGTGATCGCACACCTCAAGGGCGCCGATCTGGAGTGGTGGGAGTACACCCCCCCCTTCCCCGAGGTGTGCGTGGAGCTGGGCGTGGTACAGCAGCAAGGGGAAAAGCGCCCCGATGGCAAGCCGGTCATGCACTTCATCGCCCTGGCCGACTTCGTGAGCGCCGAGGACGGCTCGGGGATTGCCCACGAGGCCCCAGTCTACGGGGCTGAAGACCTGGAGCTGGCCCGCCAATACGGCACGCCCTTGCTCTTTGGCACCAACGAGTACGGCCTGATGCAGGTTACCGACGAGCGCGGCAAGTTTTTCAAAGATGCTGATAAGGGCTTGATCCGCATCATGAAGGAGCGCGGGGTGCTGTACCATGCCGGGCAGATCCGCCACCGCTACCCCTTCCACGACCGCACCGGCGACCCCATCCTGTACTTCGCCAAGCCGAGCTGGTACATCAAAACCTCCAACTTCCGCCAGGCCCTGTACGACAACAACGAGAAAATCCACTGGATTCCCGAGCACATCAAGCACGGCCGCTTCGGCAACTGGCTCAAGGACAACGTGGACTGGGCCATCAGCCGCGAGCGCTACTGGGGCACGCCGCTGCCCTTCTGGGTCTCGGAGGATGGCTCGGAGTACATCTGCGTGGGCAGCGTGCGGGAGCTTTCCGAGCTGGTCGGCCGCGACTTGAGCGACGTCGACCTGCACCGCCCCTACGTGGATGAAATTACCTTTGTCAAAAACGGCAAAACCTTCCGCCGGGTGCCGGAGGTGCTCGATGTCTGGTTCGACTCGGGGGCCATGCCCTACGCCCAGTGGCACCTGATGGTTGACCAGGACGGCAAGCCGCTGCCCGGTTTTGAGGCCAACTTCGAACTGTGGCGCAAGCATTTCCCCGCCGACTACATCTGCGAGGCCATCGACCAGACCCGCGGCTGGTTCTACTCGTTGCACGCCATCTCGACCTTGCTGTACGACCAGCCCTGCTTCAAAAACGTCATCTGCCTGGGGCACCTGGTGGACGAGAAGGGCCACAAGATGTCCAAAAGCAAGGGCAACGTGGTGGAGCCCCTGCCCATGTTCGACAAGTACGGGGCCGACGCGGTGCGCTGGTATCTGTTCACCGGTTCGGAACCAGGGGAGCAAAAGCGCTTCTCCGAGCGCCTGGTGCAGGAGGCCCAGCGGGGCTTTCTGGGCACCCTCTGGAACGTATACAGCTTCTTCGTGCTGTACGCCAACCTGGACAGACCCAACCTGAACCAGCGCCCCGCTGTGCAGGATCGCCCGGAGATGGATCGGTGGCTGGTGGCCCGCCAGCAGCAGCTTATCCAACAGGTCACGGCTGCCCTGGATGCCTACGACGCCCGCGGCGGTGGTAAGGCCCTCGAGCAGTTTGTGGAGGAGCTGTCCAACTGGTATGTGCGGCGCAACCGCCGGCGCTTCTGGAAAAACGACGATACCACCGATCGCGAATCGGCCTATGCCACCCTGTGGGAGGCCCTGGTCACGGTGACCCAGCTTGCCGCACCGTTCACGCCGTTTATCGCCGAGGCCCTGTGGCAAAACCTGGTGCGCTCGATTCAGCCCGAGGCCCCCGAGTCGGTGCACCTTTCGGACTGGCCCCAGGTCAATTCCGATCTGATTGACTCGACGCTTCTAACCCAGATGGGCGCGGTGGTGAAGGTGGTGGGTCTGGCTCGAGGGGCTCGAGCCACCAGCGGCATCAAAACCCGCATCCCCCTGCCCAGGGTGCTGGTCACCGCCCCCAGCGAGGCCGAGCTGGCCGGCTTGCGCCGCTTTGCCGATGAAATTGCGGAAGAGCTGAACGTGAAGCAGGTGGAGGTGCTGGGCCTGGGCGAGGAGTTGCTAACCTACCGGGTGCTCCCCAACCTCCCGCTGCTGGGCAAGAAGTATGGCAAGCGGGTTCCGGCCATCCGGGCCGCCCTGGCCGAGCTCGATAGCCAGATGGTGGCGCAAACCCTCAAAGCAGGGCGGGGTTTGAGCCTGGAGCTCGAGGGCGAGCGCATCGTGCTGGAGCCTGCGGAGGTGCTGCTCGAGGCCCTCTCGCCCGAGGGCTTTGCTGCCCAGGAGGAGGGGGGTTATATGGCGGCGCTCGAGGTTCGCCTCGATGAAGACTTGCTGCTCGAGGGGCTCAGCCGCGACCTGATCCGGCTGGTACAGCAGGCCCGTAAGGATATGGGCCTGAACGTTTCGGATCGCATCCGTCTAACCTACCAGGCCGACGGCAAGTACGCGCAGTCCCTGGCCAAGTTCGGCTCGAGGCTTCAGGAAGAAACCCTGGCCCTTTCCCTGGAGCCAGGCGAACCGGCCGGTTTCATCACCGAGCTATCTGACGAGGAGGGCTCCGTTAAGTTCGGTCTTAGCAAGGCCTAGTTCGTACTGATACGCATCTCGGTAGTATCGGTCACTTCGACGCTACTACCGAGATGCTTTTCTACTCCCCTCGGTCGGCTTGAATTCTTCACCTCCGACCACACATGGCGGTGAAGGATTCAAGCGGAAACGGGCGGTTCATACTTGCTGAACCTGTGCAGCAAGCACTAGCGGGCTGGTTTGAAAAAATCCACCTCGCCCAGAACGGGGTTGATCTCCACCTCCATCACCTCACCCCGCGCCGCCAGCACGCCCCCCACATAATTCTCCCAACTGTGCGGCAGGCGCACCCCCTGCACCAATCGATAGTCACTGAAAAAGGTAATGCTCTCGCCCACACCGGGAATACTCAACCGCTCACCCAGCAGCAACCCATCGGGGTTGAACAGGTAGGTGCTGACCCAGCCCTGGGTGCTCACCGTGAGCAGGCGTCCAGCCTGGTTGCGCAGGCTGCCCTGGGTCACGCTGGCACGCTCCCGATTGCTGCTGCCATATTTGAGGCCCAGCCAGCCGGTGTAGAGGCTCGAGCGCAAAATTTCCCGCTGATCCTGTGGCAGCGGCCTCAAGGAGGTCTCACGGCTCCAAAAGAAGCTCTCCTGAGGGCTGTACTGCTGCAGGGCCAGGGGGATGGGATTGGGAGCGCTCAGGCTCTCGGGGTCGTAGAGCTCGAGCCGAACACGCCGATTACCAAAGTCCACCAGCAACAGGGTTACGATGCGACTCTCCTCCTTGCCGTCGGGCAGGTAGTAGATACTGGTCGTCACCTCACGGTAGGTGTTGAGGTTGGTTAGGGCCGCACCCCCCAGCACGCTGCGCGCGCGCTCGAGGAGCTGCGCGGCCTCCGGTGAAACCTGGGCCCATGCCAAACCCAGCCCTACCATCCACGCCAGAGCTGCTATACGCTTGATCATCCTGGCGATGAACTTAGCACGAAGCGGTTGTGTTTCTATGAGTTTATGTAGAACTTTTCACGATACTTGCTTTGTGAAAACAGTATTCGCCCAGAAACAGCCCGGTAGGGTAAAGTTCCCCTCGTGGACTTTCAAGGTTTGCTTGCCGATCTCAACCTCGACGCGTTTTTGGTCTCCAACCCCCATAACGTGCGCTACCTATCCGGGTTCGCAGAGGGCAGGGATGCCAAGGTGGTCATCACCAAAGACGGCCCTACCCTCATCACCGACGGCCGCTATCTGGTAGAGGCCGCCCAGCAACGCCTCCCGTACCGCATCGTGCCGAACCGTGCCGAGACCAACAAGCTGCTCGCCGAGTTTTTCCGGGGCCGGGTGGGCATCGAAGCCGAATACCTGAGCGTAGCGGCCCTGGAAGGGCTCCAGCAGGATTTCCCCAGCCTCGAGTTCGTACCCACCAAAGGCATCTTTGAAAGGCTTCGCCGCCAAAAGAGCCCCCAGGAAATCGAGCAGATCCGGCGGGCGGCGCGGTTGGCCGATCAGGGCTTTGCCCACATTCTGCCCTACATCAAGCCAGGGGTACGGGAAATTGAGGTGGCCCTCGAGTTGGAGTTCTTCCTGCGGAAAAATGGTTCCGAAGGCCTGGCCTTCAGCACCACTGTGGCTTCGGGGGAGCGCAGCGCCATGCCCCACGGGGGGGCCAGCATGCGCACCATCCAAGCGGGGGAGCTGGTTACCCTGGATTTCGGCTGCGTGGTTGGGGGCTACTGCTCCGATATGACCCGTACGGTGGCGGTGGGCCAGGTCTCGAAGGAGCTGCGCAGCATCTATCAGGCCGTACTGGAAGCTCAGACCCTGGCGCTGGAGGCCGTGGCCCCCGGTAAAACCGGTCGCGAGCTGGACACGCTGGCTCGAGACCATCTAAAACAGCTTGGCTACGCAGAGCACTTCACCCACAGCCTGGGGCACGGGGTGGGCTTGTTCATACACGAAGCCCCCAGCCTGAGCCAGGCCTCGGAGGATGTCCTCGAGGTCAACCAGGTGGTGACCATCGAGCCCGGTGTCTACATCCCGAGTCTGGGCGGCTGCCGCATCGAAGATCTGGTACTGGTCACCGAGCAGGGCCACGAGGTGCTCTCCAGAAGCCCCAAGCATCTGATGGAGCTATGAAGCGCTGGCTGTCGCTGCTGCTGCTGGGCGGTCTGGCCTGGGCCCAGGGCTATGTGGTGCAACCAGGTGACACCCTCGAGCGCATCGCGCGGCTGTTTCAGGTTAGCGTGTCCGACTTAATGCTGCTCAACGGGCTGATTCAAGACCCATTGCCTGCAGGTCTGCAGCTCAATATTCCAGCCTCGGCCTGGGATCCCATGAATCTGGAGGTTCTTCCCCTGCCCGAACCCACCGAAGAACCCCCTGCATGGGTGTTTCTGCCCCTGCCCAAAGCCCCGCTGGAAGCAAGCGCACCCGCCCCACGGCTGGTTCAACAGGGCCTGGCCTCCTGGTACGGGGCGCGCTTTCATGGGCGCCGCACCGCCAGCGGCGAGCGCTTCAACAAATACCACCTGACCGCCGCCCACCGCACCCTGCCCTTCAATGCACGGGTGCGCGTGACCAATCTGCAAAACGGCAAGAGCGTGGTGGTTCGGATCAACGACCGGGGCCCTCACATCCGGGGCCGCATTATCGACCTGTCTTACGCTGCTGCCCGCCTGATCGGAATGCATCAAAGCGGGGTTGTACTGGTACGAGTGGAGTGGCTTAGGTGAAGTACGGTTTTCATATGTCCATTGCCGGCAAGCTCGGCATCGCCGGTGCAGCCGAAGAGGCTGGGTTGCTGGGGCTTAGCGCCATCCAGATTTTCGCCAAAAGCCCGCGCAGCTGGAAAACGCGAAACCTCAAGCCGGGCGAAGTGGAGGGCTTCAGGGCCCGAAAGGAAAACCTGGGTGGTCTGCCCACGGTCATTCACGCCTCCTACCTGGTGAACCTGGCCGCCGAGGGCGAGCTGGGGCAAAAAAGCGTTTTCAGCCTGGCCGACGATCTGGCCAAAGCCCAGGTGCTGGGGGCCCAGTATGTGGTGGTACACCCAGGCTCGGGATCGGCCCAGACAGCCCGGGCCAACGCCCTCCGGGCGCTCGAGCTGGCCCAGCTAAGTCAAAGCGGGCCCCGCCTGCTTCTGGAGAACACCGCCGGAGGCGGCGAAAAACTGGGGGCCCGCCTGGACACCCTGGCCCAGATGATCGAGGGCACCCGGCTGGGGGTTTGCTTCGATACCTGCCACGCCTTTGCCGCAGGGTATCACCTCGAGGAGGCCCTGGACGAACTCGAGCGGTTGGTGGGCCTGCAGCGGGTTCCGGTGATCCACCTCAACGACTCGGTGGGCGAGCGGGGCGCCCAGATCGACCACCACGCCAATCTAATGGAGGGCCGGATCGGGCCGGAACTCCGCCGCTTTGCCCTGGATGCCAGGCTGCGCGACCGGATCTTTATCCTGGAAACCCCCCGTGGTGTGCAGGAAGACGCCCACAACCTGCGGGTTCTGAGGGAATGGCTGGGCCACCCCTAGGAGGCATGGCCGTTACTCGAGGGCCTGCCGAAACCAGTCGAGCACACCCGGCCAGGCTTCGTCGCCGCCGTGCGGTAGGAAAGTGACCTCGCCGGGCTCTTTGCGAAACCAGGTGTACTGGCGCTTGGCATAGGCCCGTGTAGCGCTGATGATGGCTTTTCGCGCCTCCTCCAGGCCGTAGGCCCCCCTCAGATAGCCAGCGACCTCCTTGTAGCCGATGCCCTGCAGCGCGGTGGGCATCTGGGGATACGCGGCCAGCAGGCCCTCGACCTCCTGCACCAGGCCTTGCGCCAACATGCCCGCCACCCGAAGCTCCAGGCGGGGCTCGAGCCACTCCCAGGCCGGCCACAAAATCAGTTTTTTGTAACGAAACCGGGGCGCACGCCTGGGAATCTGGGCGGGAGGAATGCCGGTACGGCGCAGAACCTCCACAGCCCGCACGATGCGGCGGGGGTTGCGCTGCACCCGCTGGGCGTCTTCGGGGCTGGTACGCTCGAGCTCCTGAAGCAGGGGTTCAATTCCCTGCTTTTCGACGATTTCCCAGAGCTCCGCCTGCACTGCCAGATCGGGCTCCGGCAGCATGTGCAAACCCTCCGAAAGCGCACGGATGTAATAGCCGGTACCCCCCACCACCAGCGGCACCTGGCCCTGCTCCAGCGTGTGCTGAATAGCCTCTTCGGCCAGGTGAATAAAATCTGAGACGCTAAAGCGCTGATCCGGCCATACCACATCGATCAGGTGGTGCTTGACCGCCTCACGCTGGGCCCGGCTGGGTTTGGCCGTGCCGATATCCATTCCCCGGTAGACCATGCTGGCATCGGCTGAGACCACCGCCAGGGGAAACAGCCGGCCCAGGCGCAGGGCCAGCTCGGTTTTTCCGCTTCCGGTAGGCCCGGTCAGAACTGGAACGATGGGCAGGGCAGCACAATCCATACAGGTAACCAACCCAAGTCATGATATTCTCGAGACCATGACCATTGAACACTTCGATGCGCTTGAACGCCTGCAAACCATTCGACAGCAGCTCGACGAGCTATCGAGGCGGTTTGCCTCCAAGGAAGCCCTGGGCGAATGGGTGCCAGCGGTCGATATAATCGATGAAGGCGATCATTTTCGCATTTTGGTGGATGTACCCGGTGTAAAAAACCAAGACCTCGAGCTCAAGGAAGAGGGGCAGACCATCACCCTGGCCGGAATACGCCATCCCCAGCCAGGGGGTTTCTACCGCCAGGAGCGCCCCTTCGGGGCATTTCGCCGCACCCTAACCCTGCCCGAGGCCATCGTGCCGGGTAGTGCCCAGGCCTCACTCAAGGGGGGTGTGCTCGAGCTGGTGCTACAAAAAGCGCATAAAGCACCCCGCAGAGGCAAAAATAGGGGCCGGCCCACCCTCCAACCCTAAAGAATCTCCTGCACCTCTCTGGTCACCACGGTATGGCATTTGCGGCAGCGCGGCTCGTAGGCCTCGCTGGCTCCCACCAGAATCACCGGGTCGTCGTAGCGGGCCGGTTTACCATTCACAAAGCGCTGGGTGCGGGTTGCCGGGGCCCCACACACCGGGCAGACAGCAAAGAGCTTCTCCACATACTCGGCCCGGGCCAGCAGTTGGGGCATGATGCCGAACGGCTCGCCGCGGAAATCCATATCCAGACCCGCGCAAATTACCCGCACCCCCTTGTCGGCCAGTTCCAGCACCAACGCCACCAGGCCCGCATCAAAAAACTGGGCCTCATCCACGGCCACCACGTCGGGCAGCGGGTCGGACAGGTGGGCCTTTAACTCGGCGGCATCGCGCACAGCGATGGCCTCTGCCCGTCGGCCGTCGTGGCTGAAAACGTCGGAGGCATGGTAGCGGTCATCCAGGCGCGGCTTGAATACCAGCACCCGCTGGCGGGCAATCAGGGCCCGCTTAACACGCCGAATCAGTTCATCCGACTTGCCGGAGAACATCGGCCCAACCACGACTTCTATCCAACCCTGATGATGCGGAAGATGGGGCATGCTCATAACCGGAGCCCAGGATATCCTACCCTTGGCAAGCCCAAAAGCGCTCTATCTTATCGGCAAAGTGAACCACTTTCACCGAGCGGGCCAGTTTACCAAAAATCAATCGGGCAGGTAGAACCCCGTCCACCTGCCCTTTCATACGGGCAATTAGCGTTTCGAGGCGGCCTTTTTGCCGTAGGTTCCACCGAACTTCTTCTGGAATTTCTCGACCCGGCCCTCGGTATCCACGAAGCGCTGCTGGCCCGTCCAGAAGGGGTGGTTACCGCTCCATACTTCCACGTGAATCTCGGGCTTGGTGCTGTAGGTCTGCATGACCACCTCACCGTTGCAGATGATCTTGCAGGGAACCAGCTTAGGGTGAATGTTCTTTTTCATAGTCTCTCCTGGGCACGGATTTTGCCGTGCTGTCAACTTGCTAAATATAGCAGGTCTAGGCGGGAAGGGCAAGCTGGTATAAAATCGCGCACACCATGATGCGAGGGGTTCGTGGTGCCATCACAGTTGACGAGGACAGCCGGGAAGCCATTTTGAGCGCTACCCGCGAGCTGCTGCAAAAGATGCTCGAGGTCAACCAGATCACTGACTTCGACAGCATTGGAGCCATGTTTTTTACTCTAACCGACGACCTACGGGCCGCTTTTCCGGCCGAGGCTGCGCGGCAGTTGGGTATGCAGATGGTTCCGCTCATCAACTCCCGCGAAATTCCAGTACCGGGCGCGCTACCCAGGGTCATCCGGGTGATGATGCTGTGGAACACCGACCTGCCCCAAAAGCAGGTCAAGCACGTATACCTGCGCGAGGCGGTGCGCCTGCGCCCCGACCTCGAGAGCGCGCAGTAAGGGTAGGCGCTAACGCACCTTCGCGCCCGGGGGCAGATCCTGCTCGGGCGTGATCACCACTATTCGGCCCTGGGCATCCTCACCCGCCAGAATCATGCCCTGCGACTCCACCCCGCGCAGCACCGCCGGCTTGAGGTTGGCTACCAGCACCAGCTTTTTACCCACCAGGCTTTCGGGCGTGTAGTACTGGGCAATGCCCGAGACCACCTGCCGGGTGTGGTCGCCCACGTTGAGGGTCAGGATCAGCAATTTGTCGGCCTTGGGATGCTTTTCGGCTTTGAGCACCTCGGCCACCCGGAAGTCCACCTTGGCAAAATCGTCTATACCAATCAGGGCGTTGCTCGACTGGGGCTCGGTTTTGGCCTGTGCGTTCTCAGTTCTGGCCTCGAGCTTGGGGAAGAGAATGGGGGCCTCCTCGGGTATGCGCGTGCCCGCCGGGGAAAGCCCCCAGGTCTCGGTCTGCTCGAGGGTGTAGTCGCCAAGACCCAGCGCTGCCCGCAGCTCCTTGGCCTTGGTTGGCAAGGCCGGCTCCAGAAGCACGCTGGCAATCCGCAGGCCTTCCACCACGGTGTAAAGGGCGCTTTCAAGTTCTTTTTGCCTGCCAGGGTCGCGGGCCAGCTCCCAGGGTTTCACATCGTTGATGAACTTGTTCAGACCCCGCACGTACTGGAGCACCTCTTCCAAAGCCAGGTGGATGCGCAGGGCATCCACCTCCTTGCGCACCTTCCCGGCCAGGGCAACCCCGGCGCGCGCCACCTCGGAATCCGGCGAGGAAGGGGCCGGAATAACACCGCCGCAATACTTGAGCAGCATGGTGCGCACCCTCGAGAGCAGGTTGCCAAGGTCGTTGGCTAGATCGGAATTAAGACGCTGCGCCACAACCTCTTCACCGAAGGGGCTATCCGACCCCAGGGTGGTATCGCGCAGCAAGGCATAGTGCAGCGCATCCACCCCGTACTTGTCCAGCAAGGCCAGCGGATCCACAGCGTTCCCCAGGCTCTTGCCCATCTTTCGGCCATCCATAGCCAGGATATGCCCGTGCACGACCAGGCGCTTATAGATGGGCAGGCCCGCGCTCTTGAGCATGGTGGGCCAGAAGATGGCGTGGGGTTTGAGGATGTCCTTGCCAATCACATGCCAGGCATGGGGCCAGAATTTCTCGAAAAGGCCCCGGCTCTCCAGCGAGGAGGCATAGGCCAGCAGGGCATCGAACCACACGTAGGTTACGTGGTTTTCATCCCAGGGGATGGGAATGCCCCAGGGCACGCGGTCTTTGGGGCGCGAGATGGAAAGGTCGCCGATCGGCTCCTTTAGCATCTCCAGCACCTCGTTGCGGTAGGCCTGGGGCTGGATCAGGTCGGGGTGTTCAGACAGGTATTCGATCAGCCAGGGCCGGTATTTCTCCATGCGGAAGAAGTAGTTGGCTTCCTTGCGCAGAATGGGCGGCTCCGAATCACCTGGCAGCACGCCATTGACCAGCTCTTTTTCGGTTACAAAGCGCTCCGAGCCCACCGAGTAGAGCCCCTCGTACTCAGCGTAGTAGATGTCACCGGCCTCGTAGACCTTGCGCAGAATTTCCTGTACGTAGCGTTTGTGGCGCTCCGAGGAGGTGCGGATGTAGTCGTCGTAGCTGATAAGCAGGCGCTGATAAGCCGGCTGGAATAGCTGCTCGGAAACATAGTCCACAAAAGCCTGGGGCTCCTGGCCCGCATTTTTGGCCGCTCGAGCGATCTTTTCTCCGTGTTCGTCGGTGCCGGTCACAAAGTTGGTTTCGTAGCCATCCAGGCGGTGAAACCGGGCCAGGAAATCGCAGATGATTTTCTCGTACACGTGCCCGATGTGGGGGGCTGCGTTGGCATAGTCAATTGCGGCGGTCTCGTAGAAAACTTTGCTCACAGTTAACTCCTTGGGCGTTCGGTTTTAGGCTGGGTTTGCCAAAAAAAGGGGCGCAAACGCGCCCCGCCGATAGCCTCACTGCTGCTATCGTCGGGGGTTTCGCATCATTCGGGTCAACCGGTAGCCTACCACAGGGCTATTTTATACCAGGTTTGGCCCGGTCGTCACCCAGACTTGACCGATATACAGCCCTTGGGGTAGAGAAAGATCATGACTCTGCGCCAGGCGCTATCCCAGGTCCCGGACCCTCGGGCCCACAACCGGCAGTACCCCCTTTGGGGCCTTCTGGCCCTCATCCTGGTGGCCTTCCTGAGCCGCGTGGACTCCCTGCGCGGCGTGGAACGCTTTGCCCGCGCCAACCCCCACCTCTTGCCCCACCTGGGCCTGCGCAAGGCCCCAGGCCACACCGCCATCACCCTTCTCCTTCACCGCCTGGATCCTGAGAAGCTCCAGGCGGCCCTTGGCCAGGTCTTCCCCGAAGCCGACCTTGGGGAGGTCCTGGTGGTGGACGGGAAGCACCTGCGGGGAAGCGGCAAGGGGAAAAGCCCCCAGGTCAAGCTGGTGGAGGTCCTGGCCCTGCACCTCCATACCACCCTGGCCCAGGCCCGGGCGGAAGGGAGGGAGGAGAAGGCCTTCCTGGAGCTTCTGGACCGTTTGGAGGCGAGGGAGCTGGAGGGCAAGGTGGTGGTGGGGGACGCGGGGTACCTGTACCCTGAGGTGGCGGCCCGGGTGCGGAAAAAAGGGGGGACTATCTCTTGGTCCTGAAGGGGAACCAGGGGGAACTTTTGGAGTGGGCCCTGGAGGTGTTCAAGGGGATGGCGGGAAGGCGTCTTCCCGGGGAGACGGAGGCGACCTGGAGTGGGGTGCGGGACGGGGAGGTGTGGACCTACCGGGTTTGGGCTTCCCCCTACCTGCCGGAAGAGGTGCGGGCCTTCCCTGGGGCCAGGCAGGTGGTGCGGCTTTGGCGGGAGGTGAGGCACAAGGGGACGGGGGAGGTGCGGCGGACGGTGAGCTACGCCCTCACCAGCCTGGGGCCGGAGGTAGCGGACGCAAAGCGGCTGGGGAGCCTGTTGCTTTCCCGCTGGGAGGTGGAGAACCGGTCTTTCTGGGTGCGGGACGTGTGCTTTGGGGAGGATGCCTGTCAGGTGCGGGGGGTGGGGGCGTGGGCGCTAGCGGTGCTGCGGGCCTTCCTGGTCTCCATGCTTCACCGAGAGGGGGTGAGGGAGAAGAAGGCAGCCCTAGAAATCTTCTCCTTCAACCCCCTCTCCGCCCTGCGCTTCCTGGGGCTCTATGCGGCATAGCGGTCAAGTCTGGTCGTCACCGCCGTGGCCGGGCTGCTACGGGTGCTGGGGTGGGGTGCCCAGATACTCCAGGCCCGCTGGTCCGGCTATGATTGCCAGCGTAGCCAGCCCGATGAATAAACCGCATTCCACCACGCCGGGAATGCGTTTGAGTTCGGCCTCGAGATCTTTAGGCTTCGAGATTGGCCCGAAGTCGATATCTGCGATTAGATTGCCCCCATCGCTGTAGAAAAAGTCTTCTCCGTTCATGCGCAAGGTGGCCTTCCCCAATCGCCCCAAGGCGTGCAGGGTGGCGCGGTAGCCAAAGCGCACAATCTCCACCGGAACCACCCCGCGCCCCAGTTGGTCTACCTTCTTGCTGTGGTCGGCAATCACAATGAACTGCCTGGCGCTGGCCTCGACTATTTTCTCACGCAGCAGGGCCCCACCCAGCCCTTTGATAAGGGAAAGATCGGGGGCGATCTCGTCGGCACCGTCGATGGCCAGGTCAACACCCCGGGCCTCGAGCTCCACCAAAGGAATCCCCTGGCCCTGGGCCAGCCGGGCCGTGGCCTCCGAGGTGGGCACCGCCACCACATCGGCAAGCTCACCCTCACGCAACCGGCGGCCCAGCTCCAGCACCGCATACCGGGCGGTGGAGCCCGTACCAAGCCCCACCACCATCCCCGAGTGTACAAACTTGACAGCCTCGAGGGCTGCTTGTTGCTTGAAGTTCTCTAGATCGTTCATAGGAGGAGCCCCAGCCGGGGCCTCTCCTAGCTTACCGAATTGCCACCAACCTTCTGCTGCTGAAGCTCTAGCAGGGCCTCCGCGACCTCGAGGGCGTGCTCGTCGGGCTTCACCTTGTCCCACACCCGGGCCACCCGGCCCGCCGGGTCGATCAGGTAGGTGTAGCGCATCACCCCCTCGTAGGCCTTGCCGTACATGGTCTTGGTGCCCCAGGCCCCATAAGCACGGATGGTTTGTTTATCGGGATCCGACAAAAGCGGAAAATTCAGGCCGTACTTACCGTGAAATCTGCCGTGGCTTTGCACATCATCGGCGGAGACCCCCAGCACCACCGCCCCCAGCTCTTCCAGGCGACCTTTTTCGTCCCGAAAGCTACAGGCTTCCTTGGTGCAGCCGGGTGTATCGTCCTTGGGATAGAAGTAAAGCACCACCCAACGGCCGCGGTAGTCCTCGAGGGTGTGCAGCTTACCTTCCTGGTCGGGTAGGGTGAAGTTTGGAGCGGGGTCACCAACGTTCAACATAGCAGCCGGATGATAACCCAGGCCTCTACAGGGCAATGTTCTCTATGTTGCAAGATCCGGTTTGCGTAGCGACCTAGCAACCCATCGGCGGCTAGCTTACCTTATAGCCAAACTTGCGCAGAATGTCCTTGCGCCATTGGATGTCTTCCTCAGCCTCGACCCCCAGGGGCTTATAACCGTCTAAAACCCCCAAAATTCCACGCTGGTCGTCCTGCTCGGCCACAATCACCGACAGCGGGTTGGCGGTCGCGGCCAAAATCCGCACCA
Organism: Meiothermus sp.; assembly: GCA_026004095.1. Lineage (GTDB taxonomy): Bacteria > Deinococcota > Deinococci > Deinococcales > Thermaceae > Meiothermus. Next base: position 99,168 of record BPIL01000005.1, on the reverse strand, counting down.
CCTCCGGGCAGGCCTTAACGGCGTGCAGCACATTGATGGGAAAGTAGCCCTCACCCAGCACGATCAGGAATGAATGGCCGGCCCCAATGGCCTGGGCGTTCTTGACCGCCAGCTCCACCAGCTCGTCGGAGGTACCCGTTTTGCGTATCAGCCGCTTACCCGAAGCCTCACAGAAGGCCAGGCCGAACCGAATGCCCGGCACCGCTGTAACCAGGGCCTCGTGGAGGTCTTCCACCGTCTTGATGAAGTGGCTTATACCCAGAATAACGTTCAGGTTTTCGGGTTTTTCCACCTTGACGATCTGCAGTTCCACACCCTATTTAGGCACACTGAACTTCACCAGGTCAACCGTGGCCCCGTCGAGGGTGGCGTAGCGCACCACCCCCACGCCTGGCACAAAGTAAATCTCCATAACCTGGCTACCACCTCCACTGGTAACGGTCGAGGTGCGAATCACGTAGGCATTAAAACGGCCCGCCGGCACACTAACACCCTCGATGCGCAAGACCTTCCCCAGCAAAGCCACGCTCTGCCCGCCAAAACTACTACGCCCCCCCCATTCCTGCCCGAGTACCAGGGGCGGGGCCGGGTATAGCAGCAAGGGCGGATTGTAGCGTTGCACAGCCTGACCTACCAACAAACCCTCGAGCAAAACACCGTTGTCTGTGTAGCGGAGCAGATCGGCGCTCACCGGCTGCTTAGCCAACCGCCGCTCAAACACCAGCAGGCCATTTTGCTCGCGGGTAAACACCTGCTCCATGCCTGTGGAGTACGTCCAGGAATAGCCAACCCCATTGGGGTAATACGCCGTTGGGGCGGCCAGCACACCCACCAGCAACAAAGCAAGAATTGCCATACGCTTCATCGGCTTAATGCTACGACCTTTCGGGCCAAACTGGGGTGTCATCTGCCCTGCCTCGGCCTGGCTAAACTACTCGTCTTTTCCCAGTTCGTGCCCTCGCAGGGTAGCAGCCTCCACCGCCTCCATCAGGGCTGCACGGACACCGCGGGCCTCGAGGGCCGCCAGACCGTGGATGGTGGTACCCCCGGGGCTGCTGACCTCGTCCTTGAGCACCGCGGGATGTTTTCTGCGCAACAGCTCACCGGTGGCAATCAGGACATCGGCCGCAAGCCGCAGGGCCTGGGCCCGTGGGATGCCCTGTTTAACCCCCCCATCGGCCAGGGCCTCGGCCACCACGGCCACATACGCCGGGGCTGAGGCCGACATACCCGTAAAAGCATCGAAAAGCTGCTCGGGCAGGTCGTACACATCCCCCACGGTAGCAAACAAGGCCCGTGCGAACTGCAGATCGCCCGCCTCCTCGGCCTCGCGGGGGCCGGTAATGGCTGTGGAGCTTTTGCCGATGGTGGCCGCCAGGTTGGGCATACAGCGCACCACCCGCCGGGTGCCCAGCCGGCGGGACAGCACCGCAGTGGACACCCCAGCCATGATGGAGATATAGCCCACGTTGGGATGGGCAATCTGGGGGGCCAGGGCGGCCAGGTCTTTGGGCTGCACGCTCAGCAGTATTCGTTCGCAGCGTCGCAAGTCCTCCAGATAGAGGGGCCTGGCGCCAGTCTCCTGAGCCACTGCCTGGGTGCGCTCTGGGGTGTCGAGGATGCCGATCTCGCTGGGCTCGAGCATCTCGGCCCGCAGCAGGCCTTCTAAAATGCTCTTACCCATCTTGCCTACACCCACAATAGCCAACTTCATGGCCCCAAGTTTAGCAGCAAGCAAGCAGGCCCAACAGGGGAATCGCCCATGGCGCCCGGTATGTTGCTATACTCCGGTGGTGCTGGTGCTCGCGATTGATACCGCCACGCCATACCTGGTGCTGGGACTCCCCCATGCCGAACGCGCCATACGCTTAGAGCGCCGTCACGCCGAGATGCTGTGGCCGGAGCTCGAGGCCTTCTTACAGCAGGCTGGGGTGGGGCTTGGGGAGCTGGGGGGAATAGCGGTCGGGCGTGGGCCGGGCTCGTACACCGGGCTGCGGGTGGGCATTGCCGCCGGTCTCGGGCTGGCCCGGGGGCTGGGTATTCCGGTCGCCGGCGTGGACACACTGGAAGCTGTGGCCCGGCGCCACCAGGGGCCCGTCACCGTCATCCAGCGCACCCGCAACGCGCTTTGCTACGCTGCTTGTTATGTTGTTGAGGGGTCACAGGTTCAGGTCACACAGCCTCCCCACCGGGCCCGGTTCGATGAGGTGGTACCCACCGGTCTGCTGACCATCGATGAGCCCCCTTCGGGCCAGGCCCTCGCTGCCCTGGGCCTGGCTGCGCTAAAGGCCCGGCCCGGACAGGTTGAACCGCTTTACCTATGAACCTCGAGACTTACCACACCCTGCGTAAAACCCCTGTGCCAGGAGGCTTCCTCTACACCAAGCCGGGCGCCCGTGGAAGCGAGGATCCCGCCTATAAGCTCCTGGCCGAAGTTCTTGAACCCCACGGCCAGACCGCCCTCGATCTCAACCCCGGCGTCGGGCTGGTCACCCACACCCTGCACCAGCAGGGCCTGCGTGTGCAGGCCATCGAGACCTCGAGGGCCTCCCTGCGCTGCTTAGAAGCCAGCTTTGGCCCATCGGTGCGGGTAAGCCGGGGCCTGCCCTGGGCCACCGAGCCCGAGTCCGCCGATCTCGTGGCCCTGGTGCTGCCGGCCCACCGGGGCACCCGCTACGTGGAGCTAGCCCTGTTGGGAGCAGCGCAAGCCCTGCGCACTGGTGGCCGGCTGTGGATCGCCGGCAGCAAAGATAAGGGCTTCGCGCACTACTTCAAGCAGGCCCAGGCCTGGGTGGGTTACGGCCTGTTGGTGCGGCGCGAAGGGGCCTGGCGCGTCGCCGTGCTGGAGAAAGAAAAGCCCACACCCAGCCTGCCCGAGGTCTGGCAGTCTTTCGACTGGACGTTTATGGGCCAGACCCTATCCTTTGCCTACCTGCCCGGCGTTTTTTCGGGCGGCCACATAGATCCAGGCAGCGCCATGCTCCTGCGCGAACTCCCTCAAGACCTGGGTCACGTGCTGGACATCGGCGGGGGCTATGGCGCACTGAGCCGTCCATTGCTGGGCCGGGCCCAGAGCCTCACCCTGCTGGAAGACGACTGGGTTAGCGTGCTGTGCGCCCAGAAGAACCTTGGCAAGGCGGCCACCGTGCTGCACTCCGATGTGGACGAGGCCTTGACAGCAGACCAAACCTTTACTACCATTATCACGAACCCCCCGTTTCACGTGGGGGGGCTTGTCGTGTTAGAAACCGCTATCGCATTTATCGAAGCCGCCCACGCCCGCCTGGAGAGGGGCGGGAAATTTTATCTTGTAGCCAACCGCTTTCTGCCTTATGAGCCCCTGCTGGAGGCGCGTTTTGCCGCTGTGCGCACCCTGGCAGTAGACAGTCACAAGGTGTTGGTGGCCTATAAGTAACCGGGCCTTATCGGGAGGTGAACAGCTTGAGCAAAAGCAAAGATGCCGCAAGCCGCAAAGGAAAACCCCTGGCAGACCCATCCCAGGCAAAGCCCACTCGAGCTCAGAAAACAACCGCTGGGCAGCCTCGAGCCTCCACTAAAACCAAAGGCTCAGACAGCCCCAACCCGGAGCAAAGCGCAGTGCAAAGCAAGCCCGCCTCCAAGCAAACCGGCCCTACCACAACCACCAACCACGCTATGTCCAAAAAACCCAGTCGCAAATCAACTGAAGTCACCGAACAACCCGAGACCGGCAAAGCCGCCCGTAAGACCAAGAAGGCCGGCCCCGCCGAACCCACCCCCAAGCCTGGGGGCAAAAAAACTGCCACTTCCAAGGCCAAGTCCGGCAGCTCCAAAAGCGCCAAGGGTACGGTCGTCGCAGAGCCAGAAGAAGATATGCTGGATGAGGAGCTGGTCGCTGACATGGACGAGCTCGAGCCCCCCGATCTCGAAGAAGATCTGGAGGTCGGGCCTGACCTGGACGAGATAGCCCCACCCCCCCGCAAGGGGGGCGGGCTGGCCCCAGCCGCGCTTTCCGACGAAGATCTCCCTGAGGAGTTGCTCGAGGCCGACCTCGAGGACATCGAGATGCTGGAGCCGGACTTCGAGCTGGGCACCTTGCCCATTGACGAGGCCGAGGAAGAGATTGAGGAAGACCTTCCCCTCCCCCGCATCTCCACCTCCGACCCGGTAAGGCAATACCTGCACGAGATCGGGCAGGTGCCCCTGCTGACCCTGGAAGAAGAGATCGACCTGGCCCGCCGGGTCGAGGAAGGCGTCGCAGCCGCCCAGCGCCTGGCCGAGGAGACCGGCCTGGACGCCGAGCTGATCCGCCATGTCCTGCGCAGCCAGGTACAGGGCAGCAGCCGCGTTGCCAGCATTCCCGGCACCGATCTGCGCATCGACCCCGAAACCATCGCAGCGGTGGACGCCCGACTGCGGGCCCTGCCCCGCGAGGTCAAGCGCTACTTGCACATCGCACGCGACGGCGAGATTTGCCGCCAGCACCTGATCGAGGCCAACCTGCGACTGGTGGTTAGCATCGCCAAGAAATACACCGGGCGCGGCCTTAGCTTCCTGGATCTCATCCAGGAAGGCAACCAGGGCCTGATCCGGGCGGTGGAGAAGTTCGAGTTCAAGCGCCGCTTTAAGTTCTCCACCTACGCCACCTGGTGGATCCGCCAAGCCATCAACCGGGCCATCGCCGACCAGGCCCGCACCATCCGCATTCCGGTGCACATGGTGGAGACCATCAACAAGCTGACCCGCACCGCCCGCCAGATGCAGCAGGAGCTGGGCCGCGAACCCTCCTACGAGGAGATCGCCGAGGCCATGGGGCCGGGCTGGGACGCCAAAAAGGTAGAGGAAACCTTCAAAATCGCCCAGGAGCCGGTGAGCCTGGAAACCCCCATCGGCGACGAGAAGGACAGCTTCTACGGCGACTTCATCCCCGACGAGCACATGGCCTCGCCGGTGGACTCCGCCGCCCAGAGCATGCTCTCGGAGGAGCTGGAAAAAGCCTTGGGCAAGCTCTCCGAGCGCGAGGCCATGGTGCTCAAGCTGCGTAAGGGCCTGATTGACGGGCGGGAACACACCTTAGAAGAGGTGGGCGCCTACTTCGGGGTGACCCGCGAGCGCATCCGCCAGATCGAGAACAAGGCCCTGCGCAAGCTCAAGTACCACGAGTCGCGCACCCGCAAGCTGCGGGACTTCCTGGACTGAAGCCGGAGCCCAGGGGCCGCCGAACACCCAACCGATTGGTTGGGTGTTTTCACTGCTATCGGAATCTGAACGGTGAAATGAGCGCTTTGTTGGACAGCTCTCACATTTTTGTTTTAGTCTACGGGCTCGAGGTGACGAGTGAAACGCTATCTGCTCGCCGGAATCGCAATACTGGGTCTCTTGGGTGGGTGCTCGAGCCCGCCCCAAGCCAAACTTCAGGCCTCTATCGGAACCTACAACGCCACCACCGCCGGGCGGTCGTACGTGCTGGTGCTGCGCCCCCAGCAGCAGCCCAACAGCATAACGGTGAATGTTAGCGGGCCGGGCGGCTACAGCGAGAGCATTATCCTTCAGAGCGCCTCCTCCCGCACCCCCTCGGGGGTGTGGTGGCAGGTGGGCTGGAACGCTGGCCCTAGCCTGAACAGCGGCACCTATACCTTCTCGGCGCTCATAGACGGCCAGACCGAGCAGGTCTCGGTGGAGGTAGACGCCAGCAGCACCCTGGCCCAGCCCACCGTCAGCATCGGGAACAACCCCACCACCCGTTCGGTTACGGCTTCCTGGAACCCGGTACCGGGCGCAGGCGCCTTCCTGGTGCGGCTGGTCAACCGCACCACCGGTAGCGTGGTTGCCAGCGCGCGGGTCACCGCGTTCACCACCACCTTTGGTAGCCTGAACCTCAACACCAGCGACCAGTACGCGGTGGAGGTGTACGCCGCCAGCAGCAACATCGCCAACGATCCGCCCCTGGTGGCGGGCCAGTTCAATATGTCGCTGGGTGAGAGCGCTAACTTCACCGTGAGCCCGGCGCCGTAAGACCGGAAGAACCCCGTGGTTCGCCCGGTATGCTGTTGGTATGCAAGACCTGGCCGCACAGGTGCAAACCTACCTGCAGATCTACGACCCCCTGGGCATGGGCGAGCTGGCCCCCCCCGAGCAGCTTTATGGGCCGGTGGTGGCGGAAATCATCCAGCGGTTGGCGCTCGTCCGCAGCGCCGAGGAGGCCGCCCAGGCCATCCACCGCGTGCTGTACCTGACCTACGGCAACCAGGCCGGCCCCGTGCGCAACTACACCGACCTGGGCCGGGATCTGTTCAGGCTGGTACAGCAGAACGCATGAACCCTGCATGGTGCCCAAAGCCCTAGACCCTCCATCCCCTCGCCTTATACCCTGATGCTTATGACCGCTGAAGAACGCCTGGCCCAGCTACCCCCCAAACTGCAAAGCGTGGTGAAAACCCTTGGGAGCGCACCCAAGGTGATCAAGACCGAGATGCTGCTGGAGTTTGCCAAGAAGATGCCCCCCTTACCCGAGGGCATGCAGGGCAAGCTCGAGCAGGTTCATGAGTGCACCACGCCCTTTTTCGTGCACGCCGAGCTCGAGAATAACCAGGTGCACCTGTTTTTCGACGCCCCCAAAGAAGCCCCCACCGTGCGGGCTTTTGCCGGGCTGCTGGCCGAGGGGCTGGAGGGTGAGACGCCCGAGGCGGTGCTGGGCGTACCGGAAGACTTCTATACCCTCGCCAAGCTGGAAGAAATCATCACCCCCCTGCGGCTCAGGGGCTTGCAGGCCGTACTGGCTCGCATCAAGCGCCAGGTGCGCGAGGCGCAGGGGTAAAAATCAGGGTTTGGGCGACGAGCGCTTGTCGCTAGCTGGCGCAGCCCCTGCGAACTGCTTCAGGTAGCTGCTGCGGCCGTAGCTTTGCCGGCCCACGCGCACCACCTGGGCACCCTCGAGCTCAAAGGCAACCCGCAAAACCGCCCGCAAGAGCCTGGGGCTGGGCTCCTCCTCCAGCAGCAGCACCCCACCGGCAAGCTGCCCCCAGCAGGTCTCTTCACGGCTCCAGAACTGCCACAGGCCCAGCTCTTCCTCGGCAAACACCTCGAGGCCCTCCTGCCGCACCCGGTAGCGGTAAGGGTGGGGCCGGAAAAACTCATGGGCATACTGCCGGTACAGCGCCTCTTCCAGCGCCAGCAGGTCGGCGCGCAGCCGCAGGCGGGCACGGTCGGTCTGGTGGGGTTCGTATAAGCGCTCGAGCAGGGCCATGCGCAGGGCCTCGAGATCCTGTGCTTCGTCGGGGGGTTCTTCTTCCAGGGCCACCTCGCCGTAGGGGTCGAGCCGCAAGGCCGGTTTGCCCAGCAGGGCGGCCTCGGCCTCGGCGTAGGTGGGGTATTCCACCAGCACCCCGTCCTCCAGGCCCCAGAAACGGGTCGCCACCTTTTTAACCAGCTCCCGGTCGTGGGAGACGAACAGCAAGGTGCCAGGGTAGTCGGCCAGGGCCCGCTCGAGGGCCTCCAGCAGCTCGAGTTCGATGTGGTTGGTGGGCTCGTCCATCACCAGCAGGCCGGCCCTCAGGGCCCCCAGCAAGGCCAGGCCGGCCCGGGCCCGCTCACCCCCGGAAAAGCGGCGGGGGGGATCGTTCCAGTGGGGGGGCCGGAAGCCCATCCGGCCCAGCAGGGCCGCCGCGCGGGCTTCGCCAAAGCGGGCGGCGAACTGGGCGAAGAGGGGTAGGTCGGGCTCGAGGCCGTGGTAGTGCTGGTCGAGGTAGGCCGTGCTCACCCCGTAGCCCAGGGTACGCTCGCCGGCATCGGGCAGCTCCCTGGACAGAAGCAGGCGCAGCAGGGTGGTCTTGCCCACCCCGTTGGGGCCCAGGAGGGCAATCCGGTCGCCCCGGAAGATGCGCAGGGTGGCCTGGCGGATCACCTGCCGCGCTTCCTGACCCGCACCGCTCGGGTAGGCCTTTGCCAGCTCTTTGGCCTCGAGCACCAGCCTGGGCGTCCCCTCGGCGGCCATCTCCAGGCTCCAGCGGCGCTCGGGAGGGGGCGGGTCGGGTACCTGGATGCGCTCGGCCCGGGTTTGCAGCAGGGCCTTCTCGCTTTTGCGGCGATCCAGACCCGGCCGCCTGCGGTCGGGCAGGGCCTGCGTCAGCCGCTCCCGCTCCTTGAGGGCTTCCAGGCGGGCTTTTTCCAGGGTTCGGCGGATGCGTTCGCGCTCTTGCAGATACGTGGCGTAGCCGCCCGGTACGCGAAACAACCGGCCGGCCTCCAGGTGATAGACCGTGGTAGCCACCCGGCGCACCAGCGCGCGGTCGTGGGAAATCAGGCCCACAGCCCCAGGGTAGGCCAGCAGCAGCTCTTCCAGCCGCAGGCGCATCCGCAGATCGAGGTGGGTGGTGGGCTCGTCCAGAAGCAGCACCTCTTCCCCGGAAAGGAAGGCCATCGCCAGGCCCAACCGCACCCCCTCGCCCCCCGAGAGCTTTTCGGCGGGCTGTTCCCACAACCCACCCAGACCAAAGCCGGCCAGGGTACGGGCGACCTGGCCTTTCCAGAACGACAGCTCGCGGATGCGCGACCACACCTCGCCCGCGTTTTCGGGGGGGGTGTTGCGCAGCTCGAGTTCCGCCCGGTGCAAAGGGGTGACGGCATAGGCCAGCTCATAGACGGTACCCCCGGTCGGACGGAAATCCTGCGGCAGGTAGAAAACCCGCACACCGGCTGGGCGCACCAGGCGGCCCTGGTCGAGGGGCTTTTCCCCGCAAAGCACCTGAAACAGGGTGCTTTTGCCGGCCCCGTTGGGCCCCATCAGGGCTGCCCGCTCCCCGGCCTCGAGCCAGAAATCGGCCTGCCCGAACAAAACCCGCTCACCAAAGGCTTTCTCGGCTTGGTGCAGGTGCAGCAGGACTCGAGGCCGGGGCACAACCCTATCAAGCCTAACGCGGGTGGCGCAGAACGTCAAAACGGTGCGCGCGTTGCGTTTCCTGAGGCCGGCCGGCTGCGTAACCTGAGCATAAAACCCCGGGAACCGGCGTGAATAATGGCGGGTTTCACGCTGGGCAGGCTGCAAGCGTTGTAAGGTGTAAAAATGGACGTGCACCTGCGCCCACTGACCATAAGCGACCTACCCCGCGTGCTCGAGTGGAGCCAGGACGAAGCTTTCTGCCTGGCCAACGGCTGGCCGGTAGGGCTACCCGCCGAACAGTTGCAGGACTGGTTCGTAAGGTTGCTCAACAACCCCCCGGCCGACCTGGTGCGCAAAGGCATTGTGATCACCACCCCAGAGCAGCCCGAGGGTTACCTGGTGGGGTTCGTGGATCTGCGTGAGGTTAATCTGCTGGAAAAGCGGGCCCGTCTGCGCATCGCCATCGGCGACGAGAGCCACCGGGGGCAGGGGGTGGGGTATGCCGCGGGCTTACAGATGCTCGAGCACGCCTTCAGGGAGCTGGGCCTGGAGCGCATCACCGCCGAAGTCCACGGCTCCAACAGCCGGATGCTGGCCCTCCTGGAGAAGCTGGGTTTCCAGCGCGAAGGGGTTTTGCGACAGCACGAGACCCGGCAGGGCATCAAGGAAGACCTTCACCTGTTCGGGATGTTGCGCGAGGAGTTCGAGTCGTACAGTAAAACAATCCGGCTCGAGGCCTCCTAGACAGCCCCGGAGCGGCGCCCACCCTCGAGCAAGCCAGCTTCCAGCTCCTCGAGCAGGGCGTAGAGCTGCTCGAGCTTGCGCTGACCCAGAATGCGCTCAATCTCGGCGTAAACCCCCACCACCTCGGGCTTGATCTCTTCCACCAGGGCCTGCGCGGTCTCGGTCAGGCGCACCCGAATGCTGCGGCCATCGGCCTGGTTGGCATAGCGGCGCACCAGGCCCCGCTGTTCCATGCGCCGCAGGATGCCGGTCATGCTGGGCAAAAGAATCCGGCACTGCTCGGCCAGCAGGGATATCTCCAGCCCTTCGTGCCCATCCAGCGCCCGCAAAATACGCCACTGTTGCTCGGTGAGGCCATGCCGGCTGAGTACGGTGCGGAACCGCTGCACCACCGCCTCGCGGGTGCGCAGCAGGGCCATGGGCAGCGAGTGGGTGAGGTCGCGCAGCAGCCGGCTGGAGGGGTCTTGGGAGTGCAGCGGACATCGGGGGTTCCTTGAATCGGGACAATTGTACCCTGGCTTGCAAAGCAGGACGCGGTTTTACTTAATATATTAAGTATCACAGACCGCTTGTTTATAGCCTGGCTCACATATAGCAAAGGAGCGCAATGGTCGAGTTCAAAGGCAGCATCGTACCCCTGGTGACACCGTTCAAGAACGGTGCAATAGACGAAGCCGCGCTCGAGCGGCTCATCGAGCGGCAGATCGAAGCGGGCTCCCACGCCCTGAGCGTGGGCGGCACCACCGGCGAGCCGGGCACCCTCAGCGTAGAGGAGCGCAAGTACCTGATCGAGCTGGCCCTGCGGTTTATTCGGGGGCGCGTGCCCCTGCTGGCCGGAACCGGAACCCTGCGGCTCGACGAAACCCTGGAGATCACCCAGGCCGCCTACAAGATGGGGGCGCAGGGGGCGCTGGTCATCACGCCTTACTACATCAAGCCCAACCAGGAGGGGCTCTACCGGTTTTTCGGCCAGGTGGCCCAGGCCGTGCCGGAGATGCCCATCGTGCTCTACAACATTCCAGGCCGGGCCGGGGTCGAGATTAAGGTCGAGACGGTGGCCCGCCTGCGGCGGGACTTCAAGAACGTGGTGGGCCTCAAGCACTCCTCCAAGGACGTGGAGTACGTCTCGGAGCTGCTGCGCAGGGTGGGGCGGGACTTTAACGTGTACTGCGGCCTCGAGGCCCTCACCTTCCCCATGATGTGCGTGGGGGCGGTGGGCACCATCGCCGCCACGGCCAACTGGCTGCCCAAGGAGACCGCCCGGATGTGCCAGCTCACCCTGGAGGGCCGGTTTAAGGAGGCGCTCGAGCTGCACTACTACGGCCTCGAGGCCAACGACGCGGTCTTCTGGGACACCAACCCCATCCCCCTCAAAACCGTGCTGTCCTGGATGGGCCTGTGCGAAAAGGAGTGGCGCGAACCCCTGGGCCCCACCACCCCCGAGGTCGAGGCCCGGCTGCGCCGCATGGCCGAGTCCTACGGCCTGATCGCTCCGGAGCAAAAAGGCCGTGAAGTGCTGCCCGATCCATCGGGCAGGCAGTACGTGTGAGCCTACTTTGCTGTGGTGATTTATGAAACGCGCGCGCTTTATCTCCAAAGGCCGCACCCTGGAAGGGTATCTCCAGGACGGGATGCTGCTCGACCATGCCGGTGAGGCCCACCACCCCGATGCGGTGCAGTGGTTGCTCCCGGTTGAGCCCGGCAAGGTGATCGCCCTGGCCCTGAACTTTGCCGAACACGCCGACGAGTTTGGCCTCAAGCGCCCCAGCGAGCCGGCTTTGTTCTGGAAGCCCAACACCAGCCTGCTGCCCCACAAGGGCACGGTCATCTACCCCCGGGGGGCCCGGTTCATGCACTTCGAGTGCGAGCTGGCGGTGATTATGGGACGCCACGCCCGCCGGGTCAAGGCCAAAGACGCCCTGGACTACGTGGGGGGCTACACCATCGCCAACGACCTGGTGGTGCGCGATTACGTGACCAACACCTTCCGCCCGCCCATCCGGGGCAAGGGCTGGGACACCTTCGGCCCGCTGGGGCCCTTCTACGTCACCGCCGACGAGATTGCCGACCCCCACAACCTGCGGATGCGGGCCTACGTCAACAACGAGCTGCGCCAGGAGGCCACCACCCAGGGCATGATTTTCTCTATACCGGAGATTATCGAGTTCATCAGCCGCTTCATGACCCTGGAGCCGGGCGACGTGCTCCTGACCGGCACGCCCAAGGGCATCTCCCAGGTGCACCCCGGCGACCTCATGCGCATGGAGATTGAAGGGCTGGGGGCGCTGGAAAACCCCATCGAGTGGGAGACCGAGGAGGCCGAGCCGATTATTTCGCAGGAAGGGGACAGGTCGGTGGTGCTATGAAGGTATCGGAGAAAACCCAGGCCATCCGCCCTGAGTTCATCGCGCAGGTGCGGAACAAAATTGCCACCCACACCGTAACGCACTTCATCAACGGGGCCTTTGTGCCGGGGGTGCGGGGCGAGCTGTTCGAGAGCCTCGACCCCTCCAACAACCAGGTGCTGGCCTACGCCTACAAGGGCCACGCCGAGGACGTGGACAAGGCCGCCAAAGCCGCCAAGGCGGCGTTTCCCCGGTGGAAACAGAGCGCCAAAACCCGCAAGAAATACCTGCTCAAGATTGCCGAGGTGCTGGAGAAGCACGGCGACGAGCTGGCGGTGATGGAGTGCCTGGACGCCGGGCAGGCCCTGCGGATCGTGCGGGCCCAGGTGGCGCGGGCCGCCGAGAACTTTAGCTTTTACGCCGAGTACGCCGAGCGGGCCATGGACGGGCGCAGCTACCCGGTGGACGGCGAGTGGCTCAACTACAGCATCCGCGTACCGGTCGGGGTCTGCGGCATCATCACCCCCTGGAACGCCCCCATGATGCTCTCCACCTGGCGCATTGCCCCGGCCCTGGCTTTCGGCAACACGGTGGTCTTGAAGCCCGCCGAGTGGTCGCCCCTGACCGCCTGGAAGCTGGCGGAGATCATGCAGGAAGCCGACCTGCCGCCGGGGGTCTTCAATGTGGTGCAGGGCTTCGGCGAGGAGGCCGGCGACGCGGTGGTGCGCCACCCGGACATCCCCCTAATCGCCTTCACCGGGGAGACCACCACCGGCAGCCTCATCACCCGCAACAGCGCGGAGCACCTCAAGCGGCTCTCCCTCGAGCTCGGCGGAAAATCCCCCGCCATCATCTTCGAGGACGCCGACCTCGAGCGGGCCCTGGACGCTACCGTCTTCCAGATTTACAGCTTCAACGGCGAGCGCTGCACCGCCAACTCGCGGGCGCTGGTGCAGGAAAGCATCTTCGAAGAGTTCGTGCAACGGGTGGCCGAACGGGCCGCCCGGATTAAGGTGGGGCACCCCCTCGAGCCCGACACCGAGGTGGGCCCCCTGATCCACCCCGAGCACCTGCAGCGCGTGCTGGGCTACGTGGAAATTGGCAAGCAGGAGTCCCAGCACATCTTCGGCGGTGAGCGGGTGGGCACCGAGGGCAACTATGTGCGGCCCGGCCTGTTTGTGGCCGAAAACCACCACCGCATCGCCCAGGAGGAGATTTTTGGCCCCATCCTGACCGTCATCCCCTTCAAGGACGAGGCCGACGCCCTGCAAAAGGCCAACGACTCCAAGTACGGCCTGGCCTCCTACGTCTGGACGCGGGACGTGGCCCGGGCGCACCGCCTGGCCCTGCACCTGGAGGCCGGTATGACCTGGATCAACTCGCACAACGTGCGGCACCTGCCCACCCCCTTTGGCGGGGTCAAGATGAGCGGCACCCACCGCGAGGGCGGCGAGCACAGCCTGGAGTTCTACACCGAGCTGAAGCACATCGCCCTGCCGCTCACCGAGCACGCAATTCCGAAGTTTGGGAAGTGAAGGAGGCACCCATGGCACGCAGCGGCAAGGAGTATCTACAAGCCCTCAGAGAGAACCCGCCCAACCTCTGGTACAAGGGCCAGAAGGTTGAAGACCCCACCACCCACCCGGTCTTCAAGGGCATCACCCACGCCCTGGCCGAGCTGTACGACATGCAGCACGACCCGCGCTACCGCGATATTTTGACCTACGAAGAGGGCGGTAAGCGCTACGCTATGAGCCTGCTACCGGCCCGCAGTAAAGAAGACCTGGCCCGGCGCAGCGCGGCCTACAAGCTCTGGGCCGATGCCAACCTGGGCATGATGGGGCGCTGCCCGGACTACCTGAATGCGGTGCTGATGGCTTTCGAGCAGAGCGCCGAGTTTTTTGGGGCCTATGCCGACAACGTGCGCCGCTACGTGCAGTACGTGCGCGAAAACGACCTCGCCACCACCCACTGCCTTACCAACCCCCAGGTCAACCGGGCCAAGAGCAACCTCGAGCAGCCCGACCCCTACATCCCCCTGGGGGTGGTGAGCGAAAACGAGAAGGGCATCGTGGTGCGGGGGGCCCGGATGCTCTCCACCCTGCCCACCGCCGATGAGCTGCTGGTCTTCCCTTCCACCCTGCTCAAGGAAGGGCCGGGGGCCGACAAGTACGCGGTGGCCTTTGCCATCCCCACCAACACCCCAGGGCTGCACTTCATCAGCCGCGAAAGCATGGCCGTGGGGGACTCGAGCTTCGACCACCCCCTGAGCAGCCGGCTGGAGGAGATGGACTGCCTCACGGTCTTCGACGATGTGTTTGTGCCGTGGGAGCGGGTCTTCATCTACAAAGACCTGCAGCGCTGCAACACCGCCTACGCCGAGACCGGGGCCCTGATGCACATGGCCCATCAGGTGGTGGTGCTCAAAAACGCCAAGACCGAGGCCTTTTTGGGGCTGGTTTCCCTGATGGGCGAGGCCATCGGGGCCGACACCTTCCCCCACGTGCAGGAAAAAATCGCCGAGATAATCGTGTATCTGGAGGCCATGAAGGGTTTCTGGGCCCGGGCCGAGCGGGACGCCCAGCCCAACAAGTACGGCCTGGTCTGCCCCGACCGGGGGGCCCTGGATGGGGCGCGCAACCTGTATCCCCGGCTCTATCCCCGCATCAACGAGATCGTCCAGCAGATAGCGGCCTCGGGCCTGATCACCCTACCCTCCGAACACGACTTCAACTCCCCCCTGGCCCCTTACCTGGAAAAGTTCCTGCAATCGGCCACCCTGCCGGCCAGAGAGCGCGTGCAGCTCTTCCGCCTGGCCTGGGACATGACCATCAGCGGCTTTGGCGCGCGCCAGACCCTCTACGAGCGCTTCTTCTTCGGCGACCCGGTGCGCATGTACCAGACCCTCTACGCGGTCTACGACAAGGAGCCCTACAAAGAGCGCATCCGGCAGTATCTGGGCTGGAAAACCCAGGCCCAGCCGGAGGTGGTCGCGGGCGACTAAGGCCGCCCCCTTTCAGCTATGGAAACCACCCAACCCACCCTGCAAGACCAGCTCCGCCAGGTCATGCGCTACTGGCCCAGCGGGGTCACGGTGATTGCCGCCCGCTTTGAGGGGGAGGCTCGAGGCATGACCGCCAGCAGCTTTACCAGCGTGAGCCTGGAGCCGCCCCTAATCCTGGTCTGCATCAACCAGACAGCCCAGCTCTGGCCGATTCTGGAGCGCGCGGGGCAGTTTTCCGTGAACCTCCTGCCCGAGGGGCACGAACACATCTCCGACCACTTTGCCGGGCGCCCCATCGCGGGCTACGAGCCCCTCACCGCCGAAGACCCCCCGGCCCTCGAGGGGGCCCTGGCTACGCTCTTCTGCCGAACCTGGGCGGTCTATCCGGGGGGCACCCACAGGATTGTGGTGGGGCAGGTGGAACGCGTGACGCTGGGCAGCGGGGCCCGGCCCTTGCTGTACTGGAACCGGGGCTACCGGCAACTGCCCTGAAGCGAGGTGACCATGACCCAGACTCCCAACATCATCCGCATCGGCCACGGGGTGTTCTACGTGACCGATCTGGAGCGTTCGCGCCACTTCTACGTAGATTTGCTTGGCCTGAACGTGCTGCACGAAAGCCAGAGCGCCCTGTACCTGCGCGGCACCGAGGATCGCGAGTGGACCCTCAAGCTCGAGCTGGCCCCCGAACCCGGCGTCAAGCACCTGGGCTACCGGGTGGCCGGCGAACTGGATTTGCAACTCCTGGCCGAGCTGGCCCAGGCCCTGGGCCTCCCCCACCGCTGGGAGAGCGAGCAGGATCGGCCCAGAATGCTGCGCCTGCAAGACCCTTTTGGGGTTCCGGTGGCCTTCTATGCCGAAAGCCAGAAGTACCCCTGGCTGCTGCAACGCTACGACCTGCACAAAGGCCCCGGCATCCAGCGCATTGACCACATCAACGTGATGACACCGCAGGTGGAGGCCATGACCCGCTGGTACATGGATAAGCTGGCCTTCCGCCTCTCGGAGTACACCGAGGGCGACGACGGCCGAATCTGGGCAGCCTGGATTCACCGCAAGGGCAACGTGCACGACCTGGCCCTCACCAACGGCACCGGCCCCCGGCTGCACCACTTCGCCTACTGGATGCCCGACGCCATGAGCATCATCCGGGCCTGCGACATTCTGGCCGGGGCCATGCAAACCGAGGCCATCGAGCGCGGGCCGGGACGCCACGGCGTCTCCAACGCCTTCTTCCTATACCTGCGCGACCCCGACGGCCACCGCATCGAGCTGTATACCTCCGACTACAGCACGGTAGACCCCGACTTCGAGCCCATCCGCTGGAGCCTGAACGACCCCCGCCGCCAGACCCTGTGGGGGGCCAAAACCCCCAAGAGCTGGTTCCTGGAGGGCTCGCTTCTGGAGGCCTTCGAGGGGGGCTGGGTGCAGCCGCAGGAGTCGGAGTTGCAAGGGCTGCCGCAGCACGTCATCTGAAGGCACCCCCGCCCAAACGCTTGAAAGCAGGCCCGATTCAGCGTTCTTGACAGTGAGAAAACCTGCGTTTAGACTGTCGCCCAACACAAGGTTAAACAAACGAGTGTTTGTTTGGTTGAGGGAGGCTTGGTGAAGGAAGCAGTAGCAATACTGGGGGCAGGCACGATGGGCCGGGGCATCGCCGAGGTGGCAGCGCTGGCCGGCCATGTGGTCTGGCTCTACGACCCCCTCGAGGCCGCCCTCGAGCGCGCCCTGAACGAGATTCGCACCGACCTGCAAAAGCTGGCCGAGAAGGGCCGCCTGGCAGGCGCGCCGGACGAGGTTCTGGCCCGCATACAGGCCACCCAGTCGCTGGAGGACTGCGCGAAGGCCGCCTGGGTTATCGAAGCGGCGCCCGAGCAGCTCGAGCTCAAGCAAGAGCTGCTGGGCCAACTGGGCGAACTCAACCCGAACAACACCCTGGCCAGCAACACCTCGACCCTTTCCATCTCGGCCATCGCCGCCAAGGTCAAGCACCCCGAGCGGGTGCTGGGGCTGCATTTCTTCAACCCCGCCCAGCGCATGAAGCTGGTGGAGGTGGTGGGGGGGGTACAGACCGCTCCCACACGGCTGGAGCGCGCGCTGGAGCTGATGCGAAGCTGGGGCAAGGAGCCCGTGCAGGTGGTGGATGCCCCCGGCTTCCTGGTGAACCGGGTGGCCCGGCCCTTTTACGGCGAGGCCCTGCGGCTGCACGGCGAGGGCATCGCCAAAGAGCACATAGACTGGATTCTGCGCGGCCTGGGCTTCCCCATGGGGCCCTTCGAGCTGATGGACTTAATTGGGCTGGATGTCAACTATGCCGCCTCCACCTCGGTCTATCAGGCTTTCTACGGCGAGCCCCGCTACCGGCCCCACCCGTTGCAGTACCAGCGGGTGGCCGCGGGGATGCTGGGCCGCAAAACCGGCCAGGGCTGGTACACCTACCCCCCCGGCCCGCCCAGGCCGCCCGCCCCGCCCCCGGTGCAAACCCAGGACACCCCCCTTCCCCTGATTGTGGGGCCCAACCCGCTGGCCCAGGAGCTGCGGGCCCGCTTCCGGCATACCGAAAACCCCGCCGAGGCCCGGTTCGTGCTGGACTGCCGGGTCAAGCTCGAGCGCAAGCACGACTTCTTCGAGAATCTGCCGGTGGTCTCGCTGGTCTGGGGACACTCGGCCAGCAGCGTGCAGGCCGAGTTCCGGGGGCGCCCGGTGGCCGGTTTCAGCCTGGTGCCGCCCATCGGGGAGCAGGCCATTGTTGAACTCTTTGCGCCCCTGAGCGGGGCCAACCAGGCCCTCGAGCTGGCCCAAACCTACTTCCGCGCCCACGGACACCACACCCTGCTGCTCCCTGACCAGCCCGGCGGGGTGGGCTTCCGCATCCTGGCCCTGCTCATCAACGAGGCCGTCTCGGCCCTGGCCGAAGGGGTGGCCCGCCCCGCCGACCTGAACCGCGCCATGCGGCTGGGCACGGGCTACCCGCTGGGGCCCCTGGAATGGGCCGAGCGGCTCTGGCTTAAGCCGGTGCTGCGGGCCCTGGAAGGGCTCCAGGCCGAGCTGGGCGAGGATCGCTACCGTCCACACCCCCTGCTGCGCCGGATGGTGGCAGCGGGTTTGGAATCGTTTGGAGATCTATCCTTGGCCGCGGGCGCTGAGGAAGATTGGCAAAAGAGCGGTGTAAAGGAGGCAAGATGAAGCGAGCGTTGATAGGACTTCTGGCCCTTGGACTGGGGCTGGGCCTGGCCCAGCAGGCCCCCCTGAAGATTGGGGTGGTGGTCTCGGCCACCGGCCCCGCCGCCAGCCTGGGCATCCCCGAGCGCAACACCCTGGTGCTCCTGGAAGAGCAGGTCAACCGCCGGGGCGGGGTGGCGGGCCGTCCGGTGCAGTTCATTATTCTGGACGACGCCTCGGACACCACCCAGGCGGTGCGGG
Organism: Meiothermus sp.; assembly: GCA_026004095.1. Classification (GTDB taxonomy): domain Bacteria; phylum Deinococcota; class Deinococci; order Deinococcales; family Thermaceae; genus Meiothermus. The sequence continues at coordinate 80,795 of BPIL01000005.1, read as the reverse complement.
CCACCCGACGCCTGATCCAGGAAGACCAGGTGTTGGCGATTATCGGCACCACCACCACCCCGGCCAGCCTGGGCATGATTGACCCCGTGGCCGAGGCCGGCGTGCCCAAAATCTCCCTGGCGGCCAACCTCGAGATCGTCTTCCCGGTGGATGAAAAGCGGCGTTGGGTGTTCAAAACCCCCCAGACCGAGCAGCAGATGAGCCAGCCCATCGTGCGGGACATGGCCGCTTCCGGGGTCAAAACCGCAGCCTACATCGGCTTTAACGACGCCTACGGCGAGGGCTGGGCCCGGGCCTTCGAGGCAGCGGCCCGCGAGGCCGGCATCCAGGTGGTGGCCTCCGAGCGCTTCGCCCGCACCGACACCTCGGTGGCCGGTCAGGTGCTGCGCATCCTGGCCCGCAACCCCGATGCGGTTCTGATCGGCGGCTCGGGCACCGCGCCGGTGCTGCCCCAGCGCACCCTGCGCGAGCGCGGCTACCGGGGCCTCATCTACCAGACCCACGGCGTGGCCAACCCCGACTTCCTGCGGGTGGGCGGCGATGTGGTGATAGGCACCCGCCTGCCCGCCGGCCCGGTGCTGGTCTTCGACCAGCTTCCCCCCGACTTCCCCAACCGGCAGGTAGCCACCAGCTATGTGCAGCAGTACGAAGCCCGCTTCGGCATCGGCAGCTACTCCACCTTTGGCGGCCACGCCTACGATGCCTGGGCTATTTTGCGCCCGGCCCTCGAGCGCGCCCTGCGCCGCGAGCAGCCCACCAACCTGGCCGCCTTCCGGCGGGTGCTGCGCGACGAGCTCGAGGCCACCCGCAACGTGGTGGGCACCCACGGTATCTTCAACATGTCCCCCACCGACCACCTGGGCCTGCGCTTCAACGAGGCCGCGGTGATGGTCGAGGTTGTCAAGACACCTGCCGGCAAGCTGGACTGGAAGCTTCTGCGAACCTTCAGGTAATGGGCCTGGGGGTGGGGAGGTATGGATTCCTCTCCACCCCCTCCCCGCTCTTTTCTTATGGATTGGACCATCCTATCTTTCCTCACCGCCGACGCACTGCAAAACGGCACCATCTACGCGCTGCTAGCGCTCTCGCTGGTGCTGGTTTTTGCGGTAACCCGGGTGATTCTGGTTCCATTGGGGGAGTTTTTGGTCTACGCCCCCCTCACCTATGTGTGGTTTCTCCCCCCCGAGGTGAGCGGGCTGAACCTGCAGGGCCAGATTCCCGGCACAGCCTGGCTGGCGGCGGCCATGCTGCTGTGGTGGGCCATTTTAGACCGAAAAAACCTCAGACGTGCCGGTTTGCTGGCTTTGGGTGCGCTGGGGGTGTTGGGCCTGGCCTGGTGGGGGGCCCAGGGGGTGCCGCTGTGGCTGGGCTGGTTGCTGGCAGTCCTGGTGGTGCTGCCCATTGGCCCAGCCTCCTATCGGTTGTTTTTTGAGCCGGCCAAGAACGCCAGCGTGCTTACCTATCTGATTATTGCGGTGGGCCTGCACTTTGCCTTTATGGGCCTGGGGCTGGTGTTTTTTGGCCCCGAGCAGTTCCGCCTGCCCGCCATCCTGGGGGGGCAGACCACCATTGGGCTGGTGCCGGTGAACAACCAGGCCTTCCTGGTCTACGGCTTCGCGCTCCTGGCCATGGTGGGCCTGTTTCTGTTTTTCACCAGAAGCATCTATGGCAAGGCCCTGCGGGCCTGTGCGGTCAACCGCTACGGGGCCCGGCTCCTGGGCATCAGCCCCAGCCAGGCCGGCTATGTTTCGTTTGGCATCGCCACCCTCATCGCCTGCGTGAGCGGGATGCTGCTGGCCCCCCTTATCTCCCCGGCCTACTTCCAGGGCTTCTTGCTGGGGCTCAAGGGCTTTGTGGCCGGAATTCTGGGCGGCCTTATCAGCTATCCGCTGGCGGTGGTGGGGGCCCTGCTGGTGGGGGTCATGGAGTCCTGGGCCTCGTTTCAGGCCAGCGCCTATAAAGACGCCATCGTGTTTGCCCTGCTGCTGCCCATCCTCTTTTGGCGCAGCCTGCAAAGCCACGAGCTGGGGGAGGAGGACTGATGCGGCTTCAGCCATCCCCCATCACCCTGGTGGCCGTGGGGCTGCTGCTGTTGCTGCCGCTCTTGCTACCCCCGTCCTCGTTTTATCTGACGGTGGGCAACTACATCGCCTTTGGCGCCCTGGTCGCGCTAGGGCTGTACCTGCTCACCGGCCTATCGGGCATGACCAGTTTCGGCCAGGCGGCCTTCATGGGGCTGGCCGCTTACACCAGCGCCCTCCTGACCATCGGCCAGGGCTTGAGCCCCTGGCTGACCCTGCCGCTGGGGGTGCTGGCTGCGGTGGTGGGCGCGGTGGTGCTGGGTGGCATCACCGCCCGGCTCAAGGGCCACTACCTGCCCCTTTCCACCATCGCTTGGTGTATGGCCCTGTACATCGTGATGGGGAGCTGGATTGAGCTTACCGGCGGGCACACCGGCCTGCGCGGCATTCCCTCCGTTTCGGTGTTCGGCTGGAGCCTGAGCGACAGCAGAAGCTACTTCTACCTATCCTGGTTTTTTGTGTTAGTGGGCGCCTGGACAGCCTGGAACCTGACCAACAGCCGCGTTGGGCGGGCCATGCGGGCCTCCAAAGGGGATGCCGTGGCAGCGGCCAGCTTCGGGGTGAACCCGGCGGTGCTCAAGCTGCAGGTCTTCGTGCTCTCGGCCATCTATGCCGGCGTGGCCGGCTGGCTTTACGTGCACTATCAGAAGTTTATCAACCCCACCCCCTTCAGCCTGGACGCCTCCATCAAGTACCTGATTGCGGCGGTGGCCGGGGGCGTGGGCAGCATTCCGGGGGTCATTCTGGGCTCGGGGTTGGTGACGGGCCTCGAGGAGGTGCTCAAGGGCCTGCTGCCGCGCATTTTCGGCCGCACCGGCAACTACGAGATCATCGCCTATGGCCTGATCCTGGTGCTCATTCTGATGTTCGCCCCCAAGGGGCTGTGGCCCTTCCTCGAGCGCTACCTACCCAAAGCCCGCCCGCAAAACCCCACCGGCAGCGGCCTGCCGGGCCGGCTGGTTGCGGGCAAGCCCGGTGAGGTGGTGCTCGAGGTTGAAAATCTGAGCAAGAGCTTTGGCGGTCTGCTGGCGGTCAACGGCATCAGCTTCCAGCTTCGGCGGGGCGAGATTCTGGCCCTGATCGGCCCCAACGGGGCGGGCAAGTCCACCTGCTTCAACATGATTACCTCGGTCTATGCGCCCAGCAAAGGCACGGTGCGCTTCAAGGGCCAGCCCATCGCGGGCCGGATGCCCTACGAGGTGCACCGGCTGGGCATTGCCCGTACCTTCCAGCACCCCCACCTCTTCCCCGAGATGACCGTGCTGGAAAACGCCGCCCTGGGCACCTACGCCCGCACCCGGCGGGGCCTGCTGACCTCCATGCTGGGGCTCAACCGGGCCGAGGAGGCGGCGGCCCTGGCCGAGGCCTACCGGGCGCTGGAGCGGGTGGGCCTGGCCCATCTGGCCCACCAGAAAGCCGATGGGCTGGCCATCGGTCAGCTCAGGCTGCTGGAGATTGCCCGCGCCCTGGCCTCGGGGCCCGAGGTGCTGCTCCTGGACGAGCCGGCAGCGGGGTTGCGGGCAGGGGAAAAGCGCCAGTTTGCCGCTCTGATTCGCAAGCTGGTGAACGAAGGGGTGACGGTGCTTCTGGTAGACCACGACATGGATCTGGTAATGGGGCTGGTAGACCGGGTGGTGGTGATGCATTATGGGGAAAAGCTGGCCGAAGGCACCCCTGCCGAAGTACAGCGCAATCCCAGGGTGATCGAGGCCTACCTGGGGGAGGCCGCATGAGCGTGCTGGAAGTGCAAAACCTCACCGTGCGCTACGGGGCCGTGGAGGCCGTGCGCAACCTGTCCCTCACCGTAGGGGCGGGCGAGGCCATCACCCTCATCGGCCCCAACGGGGCCGGCAAGAGCAGCACCCTCAAGGGGATTGTGGGGTTGGTGAGCGCCAGCGGCACGGTGCGCTACCAGGGGCAGGCCCAGGGCCGGCGCAGCCCGGAAGCCCTGGCCGCCCAGGGCCTGGTGATGGTGCCCGAGAAGCGGGAACTCTTCGCCTCGATGGAGGTAGAGGACAACCTGCTGCTGGGGGCCTTTACCCGCTTCCAGCGCCGCGAGAAAGGCATCCGGGAAGACCTCGAGCGCGTCTATACCCTCTTCCCCCGCCTGCGCGAACGGCGCAAGCAACTGGCCGGCACCATGTCCGGGGGCGAGCAGCAGATGCTGGCCATCGGGCGGGCCCTGATGGCCCGACCCAAGCTGCTGCTGCTCGACGAGCCCAGCCTGGGGCTGGCCCCCCTGATCGTGCAGGAGATTTTTCACATCCTGGGTGAGCTCAAAGCCCAGGGCACCCCCATTTTGGTGGTGGAGCAGAACGCCCGCATGGCCCTCAAGCTGGCCGACCGGGGGTATGTGCTCGAGGCCGGCGAGCTGGTAATGGAAGGCCGCGGCCAGGACTTGCTGCACGACCCGCGGGTGATCGAGTCGTACCTGGGCATCCGCACCAAGACCGAAGCCTGACCATGCACACCCTCACCGACCCCTACATGCAGCTTTTGGGCCTGGAAACCCGGCTGGTGGAGCCCGGCCGGGCCGTGGTGGCCGCCCAGGTCAAGCCCGAGCACCTCAACATCCACGGGGCCTGCCACGGCGGCTTCCTGTACAGCCTGGCCGACGCGGCTTTTGCCCTGGCCTCCAACTCGCACGGCACCGCCGCGGTGGCCCTCACCACCCAGATGCAGTACTTCAAGGCTGTGCAGGCCGGTGAGCACCTCGAGGCCCACGCCAGCGAGGAGAACCTGGGCCGGCGCACCGCCACCTACCGCATCGAGGTTCGCAGCAATGGGCGCGTGGTAGCCCTCTTTACCGGCACGGTCTTCCGCTTTTCCGAAGGCTAGCCTGTTCGCAAAAGGCGCTTGTGGATACAACCCCGATAGGATAAAACACCTTATGACCATGGAAGCCTACATTCTGGACGCTGTTCGCACACCGGTCGGCAAGCATGGGGGCGCCCTTTCCTCGGTGCGCCCCGACGACCTGGGGGCCATCCCGCTCAAGGCCCTGCTGGAGCGCACCGGCATCCCCGGTAGCGACGTAGAGGACGTGTATATGGGCTGTGCCAACCAGGCCGGCGAAGACAACCGCAACGTGGCCCGCATGTCCCTGCTGCTGGCCGGGCTGCCCATCAGCGTGGGCGGCTCCACCATCAACCGCCTGTGCGGGAGCGGGCTGGACGCCATAGCCAGCGCCGCGCGGGCCATCTGGGCCGGGGAGGGCCAGGTGTACCTGGGGGGCGGGGTGGAGAGCATGAGCCGCGCGCCCTGGGTGATGCCCAAGGCCGAAAAGGGCTTTGCCACCGGCAACGTCACCCTCTACGACACCACCCTGGGCTGGCGGCTGGTGAACCCCCGGATGCAGGAACTCTACGGCACCGAGGCCATGGGTGAGACCGCCGAAAACCTGGCCGAGCAGTACAAAATTAGCCGCGAGGCCCAGGACAGGTTTGCCCTGCACTCGCATCAAAAGGCCATCCGGGCCCAGCAGAGCGGGGCCTATGCCAGCCAGATGGTGCCGGTGGAGGTCAAAGACCGCAAAGGAAATACCACCCTGGTGCAAACCGACGAGGGCCCCCGGGCCGATACCAGCCTCGAGGCCCTGGCCCAGCTCAGGCCGGTCTTTCGGGCCGGGGGCAGCGTGACCGCCGGCAACTCTTCTTCGCTCAACGACGGGGCCGCAGCCGTTTTGCTGGTGGCCGACGCCTACGCCAAAGCCCACGGACTCAAGCCCATGGCCCGGGTGCGGGCCATCGCGGTGGCGGGGGTGGAGCCGCGCATTATGGGCATCGGGCCGGTGCCCGCAACCCAGAAAGCCCTGCAACGGGCCGGCCTCAGCCTGCAAGACATCGGCCTGATTGAGCTGAACGAGGCCTTTGCCGCCCAGAGCCTGGCCGTGCTGCAGGAGTGGGGCCTCGAGCCCGAGGACGAGCGGCTGAACGTCAACGGCGGGGCCATCGCCATCGGCCACCCCCTGGGCTGCTCGGGGGCCCGCATCCTGACCAACCTGGTGCACGAGATGCAGCGCCGCCAGGTGCAGTTTGGCCTGGCTACCATGTGCATTGGGGTGGGACAGGGCATCGCCATGGTGGTGGAGCGGGTATGAAGGTGCTCGAGCAGTTCAACCTGAATGGCAAAACCGCCCTGGTGACCGGGGGCTCGAGGGGCCTGGGCCTGGAGATTGCCTGCGGCCTGCGCGAGGCCGGGGCCCGGGTGGCCCTGCTGGCCCGGCGCGAAAGCTTCTTTGCAGAGGCCCTGAAGCTCATCCCCGATGCGATACCCATTGTGGGCAACGTGCAGGACGAAGCGAGCCTCGAGGCCGCTTTTGCCCGGGTGGGCCCGGTGGACATCCTGGTCAACGCCGCGGGGGTGACCTGGGGCCAGGACGCCCTGGAAGTGCCGGTGGAGAAGATCCGCGAGGTGCTGGACATCAACGTAACCGGGGCTTTTCTGGCCTCGAGGATTGCCGCCCGCGGCATGAAAGCCCGCGGCTACGGCAAAATCCTCAACATCGCCTCGGTCGCGGGCCTGGCCGGCAGCCCCAGTGAGGTGATGGACGCCGCCGCCTACTCGGCCTCCAAAGGCGCGCTCATCGCCCTGACGCGCGACCTGGCGGTCAAGTGGGGGCCCTTTGGCATCCGCGTGAACGCCCTGGCGCCGGGCTTCTTCCCCACCCGCATGACCGAAAAACTGCTGGCCCGCACCGAGCAGCTCGTGCGCGAGCGCACACCGCTAGGCCGCATCGGGAAAACCGGCGAGCTGGCCGCTGCCGCCCTGTACCTGTGCAGCCCGGCCTCGGACTACGTAACCGGGCAGGTGCTGGCGGTGGATGGGGGGATGACCGCGCTATGAGCCGAGCTTCGATCCGCCGGTTCACCAAAGCACAACCCTGCCACAGGTGTAAACTGTCGTTCTGAAGCCAACAGACCTCGAGGTGCCTATGCCCATGTTCCAGCCCGAACTCGAGACCCTTCCCCGCCCCAAGCTCACCGAACTGCAGAACCAGCGCCTGCGCGAGCAGGTCGCCTATGTGTACGAGCGGGTGCCCTTCTACCGGCAGGCCCTGGACGAGAAGGGGCTCAAACCCAGCGACATCCGGAGCGTAGAGGATTTGCACAAGCTCCCCTTTACCAAAAAGAAAGACCTGCGCGACACCTACCCCTTCGGGATGTTTGCTGTACCCCGCCAGGAGCTCGCCCGCATCCACGCCTCCAGCGGCACCACCGGCAAGCCTACCGTGGTGGGTTATACCAAAGGCGACCTGGAGATTTTTGCCGAGGTGGTGGCCCGCTCGCTGGCGGCAGCAGGAGGCCGGCCCGGCATGATGCTACACAACGCCTACGGCTACGGGCTTTTTACCGGCGGGCTGGGCCTGCACGGCGGCGCGGAGAAACTGGGTATGGTGGTGGTGCCCATCTCGGGCGGCATGACCGATCGGCAGATTATGCTCATCCAGGACTTCAAGCCCGAGATGATCGCCTGCACCCCCTCCTATGCCCAGACCCTGGCCGAGGAGTTCAAAAGGCGCGGCATTGCACCCGAGGAGATCAGCCTGCAGTACGCCATCCTGGGGGCCGAGCCCTGGACCGAGGCCATCCGTAAGAGCGTGGACGAGGGGCTGGGGGTCAGGGCCACCAACATCTATGGCCTCTCGGAGATCATCGGGCCGGGGGTTTCCAACGAGGACGTGAACGAGCGCGAAGGGCTCAGCTACATCTGGGAAGACCATTTCTACCCCGAGGTAGTAGACCCCGAGACCGGCGATCCCCTGCCCGACGGCGAGGTGGGGGTGCTGGTCTTCACCACCCTGACCAAGAAGGCCATGCCCATCTTGCGCTACTGGACGGGCGACCTGACCTACATCACCCGTGAACCCGGCCCCTCGGGGCGTACCCACGCCCGCATGGCCCAGATCCGGGGCCGCACCGACGACATGCTGATCGTGCGGGGGGTGAACGTCTATCCCACCCAGATCGAGGCGGTGCTGAAGGAGATTCCCGAGGTGGTGCCGCACTACCAGATTGTGCTCACCCGCGAGGGCCCCATGGACGAGATGGAGCTGAAGCTCGAGGTCGCCGAGCCTTTCTTCCGCGAAATCGGGCAGAAGGTGCTTTCCGACGAGGTTATTGAGGCCGACCAGCGGCTTTCCCACCTGCGCGAGAAAGTGGCCCGGAAAATCAAGGATAACGTGGGCCTCTCGGTGAAGGTCTCGCTCATCAACCCCGGCACGGCCCCCCGCAGCGAGGGCGGCAAGCTCAAGCGGGTGGCCGACCTGCGCAAACTGCGCTAGCACCCAGTCTTATGAAACCCATTCCCCCCGGCTACCAGGCCAGCTTCGAAACGGTGGTCACCGAAGAGATGACCGTGGACTTCGAGCACCCCGACGACCCCCAACTGGGCAAGCTGCACCCGGTCTACGCCACCTACTGGATGGCCAAGCACATGGAGCTGGCCGGGCGCAAGATCATCCTGCCCTTCCTGGAAGAGGGCGAGGAGGGGATCGGCTCCAAGGTGAGCGTGGATCACCTGGCCTCGGCCCTGCCCGGCATGAAGGTGCGCATCGTGGCCGAGCACCTGCGCACCGAAGGCAACCGGGTGCACGCCCAGTGCACCGCCTGGAACGAGCTGGGCGACCAGATTGGCGTGGGCTACACCGAGCAGGTGATCCTGCCCAGGGCCAAGCTGCTGCGCATTTTCGAGAAACTCCAGGAGCGCTGGCAGGAACAGCGCAAGTGAAACAGCACCTTTGCACACCGCCGTCTGTACCCCTTAACCTGATACCGTGAAGCGCCTCCCCCTCTTCCCCCTGCCCGAGACCGTGGTTTTTCCAGGGCTGCTAATTCCGCTGTACATCTTCGAGGAGCGCTACAAGCAGATGGTGCGGGACTTGCTGGCCCAGGGCGAAGACCAGCGGCGGTTTGTGATTACCCTGGCCACCGCGCAGGGTTTCCGGGCGGTGGGGGGGTATGTGGACTTACTGGCAGCCTCGGAAAACCCCGACGGCACCTTCAACATCGTCTGCCGGGGCGGGGAGCGCTGCCGGGTGGAGGGGGTGGGGGTTTTTGAAAAGAACCTGTACCAGACCACCCTGGACATCCCCTGGCCCCTCGAGCGCAGCGCCCGCAGCGAGGAGATCGTGGCGGCCTGGGATGCCATGGAGGCTTTCCGCAGCTACATGGCTGGGTTCGCCGACCCCAGCGCCCTGGAAGAGGCCATCGCCAACCTGCCCGACGACCCCCTTTACCAGGCCTCTTTTCTGTGCGTGAACCTGCGGGTCTCGGCGCTGGATCGGCAGGCTTTGCTCGAGGCCCCCTCCCTTATCGCCCGGCTCGAGCTGGCCCAGACCCTCATGCGCCAGGGCTCGATGGCCGGCAGCAGCGCCGAGGCCTGAATTACGCCACCCGGCGCCGCAACTGGGCCATCCCCAGGCTGAGTAGCAGCAGCAAGGCCGAGAGCAAGGCAAAAAGTGCTGTGACCTCGTCCTGGCGGATGCGCCATAGCAGCGGGCGGGTCAGGTCGCGGTAGGCCTCTTTGAGCTTTTCCGCCGAATCGACATAAAAGTACTGCCCATCGCCCACCCGGGCCACCTCTCTGAGGGTCTCCTCATCGAAAAGCGCAGCCTGTGCATATATTTCCGGCAGACCCGGCACCGGGCCGCTGGTGGTACGCCCGATGCCGATGGTGTGCACCCGAATCTGCTGGCGGGCCGCCTCCTGGGCCGCCACCACCGGGTCAACCCCACCCAGACTCCGCCCATCGGTAAGCAGGATGATGGTCGCCAGCCGCCTGGGGTCGGGGTCTTCGGCGCGCTCGGAAAGGGGGGGCAGGGCCTGGATGCTCTCCAGGATGGCATCGCCGATGGCCGTGCCCAGGTTCAACTGCAAAAAATCCACTGCCTCCAGCAAACGCCCCCGGTCGGTGGTGAGGGGCACCACCAGATGGGCATCCCGCGCAAAGGTGACCAGGGCCAGCCGCAAACCCTCCGGTAGCTCACGGATGAAGGTGCGCAGGGCCGCCCGGGCCGCCTCAAAGCGGCTGGGTTGCACATCGGTGGCCTGCATCGAGAGGCTGATATCCACCGCCAGCACCACCGCCACCTTGGGGTCGGCCTGCCACACCGGCAGGGAGGGCCGGGCCAGGGCCAGCACCGCGGCCAGCAGGGCCAGCAGATACAGCCCGGCCGGGAGGTGCTGCCATCCGCCAGGAACTTTCCGAGAGCGGGCCAGCGCTCCCGCGTCGGGGTGCAGCACCACCAGCTCGGAGGGCGGCCGCAAAGCGCGTCCGTACAGCCAGACCAGCAGGGGAACCAGCAGCAACAGCGCCAGCGCCCAGGGCCACAGCAAGCTCATTCAGATCACCCGTCGCCGCCAGGCCGACAACCCCAGGCTAAAGCCCAGCAACAGCGCAGCCAGTAAGCTCAAAAGGCCGCTAACCTCGGTGGTCTGGGGGCGCCAGGCCAGCACCCGCCCCAGGTCGGCATGGGCTTTGCTCAGGTCGCTGGCCGAAAAGATGGGGTAGTAGCGGCCCCCGGTTCGGTCGGCTACTTTTTTGAGCATCTCCTCGTCGAAGTTGTGACCGTGGGTGCCCACCCCGATGGCGTGTACCTGGATGCCGCGCTCGAGGGCCCGATCGGCGATTTCGAGCGGGTCGTTGCCGGAAACGTCGTGCCCGTGGGAAAACAGCACAATCACCCCAGGCCTCGAGCCCTCGGGCGGGGTTTGGGGGAGGGCCTCCAGGGCGGCCAGCAGCCCGTAGGTAAAGGAGAAGCCCCCACCCAGGTCGAGGTTATCAATGGTCTGGTGAATGGCCTTGCGATCGGTGGTAGGCGGCAGCAGCAAGGTTCCATAGCCGGAAAAGGTCACCACACCCACCTTGATGTGTCTGGGAAGTTTATCCACCAGGGCCTTGGCGGCCATCTGGGTGGCCACCATGCGGTTGGGGGCGATATCGGTCTGGCGCATAGACCAGCCGTTTTCAATCGCCAGAATCACCCCGGCCAGGTTCTCGGGCATCATCAGCCGGAGGGTGGGGCGGGCGGTGGCGAGAAGGGCCGCAGCCAGGGCCAGGAAAAAGCCGATCAGGGGCAGGTAAAACCAGATGTTCTGCTGGTTCGTGCCGGCCATGGGGCCTATCCCCGGATACCCAACATGGCCGCTCGAGCACCCCTGCCACCATCGCCAGTACAGCACACCCAGGGCCACCAGCGCCAGCAGGGCCCACAGGTTCCAGGGTGCGAGAAAGCCCATGGCTACAAACCCCTACGGCACCCGGCGCTGCCAGCGCAGGCTCAACCCGGCCGCCAGAATCATCAGCGCGGCGGCCAGGGCCGAGAGCAGCGAGGAAATCTCGGTCTTGGTGCCCTCCCAGCGGATCACCACGCCCAGCTCCTGTACAATCGCCCGCAGGGCTTCCTCGGTAGGGGGGTAGGTATTCTTGCCGCCGGTAGCTTGGGCAAGCTGCTCGAGGTTCCGGGACTCGAAGGGGATGTAGTAGTTCCGGCCCTCGATCTGGGCTACTGCGCCGCCGGGCTGGCCCATGGGAAAGGTGTAAAGCCGGACGTTGGCGTTATTGGCAAACCGCGCCGCAATCTCGAGGCTGTTGCGGGTGGGCAGGCCGGGGTTGGTGCTCACGTTGGAAGCCCCGTCCGACAGGATTACCACGCTACCGGGCGGCAGATCCTGGGGGGGCCGGGTCTGGGGGGTGGGGAGATCGGGCACCCCCTGCAAGGGGTCGGGCTGCTGCAAACCGGGCGGCTGGAGCTCGGCAGGGGGTTTTAGGTTTTTGCGCCCTGGCAGCATCCGCACCCCGGTGATGATGGCGTTCTCGATGGAGGTGTTCTGGGCCGGTTTAAGCCGCTCGATGGCCTCCAGAAGTTTCTGGCGGTCGGTGGTGGGCATCACCAGGGCCGAGGCCGAGTCGGAAAAGCTCACCAGGCCAATCTGGGTGGTGGGCGGGGCCAGCTCGATAAACTTGCGGGCCGTGGCCTTGGCGGCTTCCAGGCGGCTGGGGTTCAGGTCGGCGGCCAGCATCGAGCGCGAGGTATCCACCGCCAGCACCACCGCCGCTTTGTTGGTGGGTAAGGGTGGGCTGGCCACCGGGCGGGCCGCCGCCAGCAAGAGCAGAAACAGGGCCAGCAGTTGCAAAGCCAGCGGCCAGCGCACGTGGGCTTTGGGCGGCTGGTGTACTACCACCCTACGCAAACGCTCATCGGCAAAAGCCTCGGCAGTGCGCTCGCGCCGTCTTTTAGCCCAGACCAAAAACCCTAGCAGCAGCGGTAATAGCAGCAGCAACCATAAGAAAACCGGCCAGGTAAAGCTCATCTTCGCCCCCTTCTGCGTAGGGTGAACTTGAGGAGTGGCTCCACAATTTCCTGTGCGGTGGACAGGCTGAGCACATCCACCTGAGCAGCCCGCAGGGTACGTTCTAGCATTGCTTCGCGGGCCTGCACCAAGGCCGCGTAGGCCCGACGTACCCTGGGGTCGCTGGTATCTATCCAGATTTCCTCACCACTCTCGGGGTCGCGCAGGCGCAGCTCACCCGCGTTGGGCAGCTCTTTTTCCGCGGGATCGAAGATGCGCACAGCCACCACATCGTGCCGGTAAGCCAGCCGCCGGAGCCCCTGGGCCCAGGGGGGCTCCTGCTCGGGCTGGGGATGCAGAAAGTCGGAGACCACAAACAGGAGGGCCCGGCGCTTGAGGGTTTTGGCCACGTGCTCGAGGGCGTGTTCCAGCGAGCCTGCCTCCACAGGTTTTGAGGCTGGCTTAGACGCCATAAGCCCGTACAGCTCGTGCAGAATCCGCAGCGCCTGCCTGCGGCCGGTACCCGGCGGTATCACCCGCATCCCGGCCTCGGAAAACCCGATTGCGCCCACCTTGTCGCCGTGCCGCCCTACGATGGCCGCCGCCGTGCCCACAAACTCCAGGGCCTCCTCGAGCTTGAGCACCCGCCGGGTGCCAAAGCGCATCGAGGCGGAGAGATCCACCATCAGCCAGACCGTGACCTCTTTTTCTTCGCGGTACTGTCGGATGTGGATCTTGCCGGTGCGGGCGGTTACGTTCCAGTCAATGCGGCGCACCTCGTCGCCGGGCTGGTACTCCCGCACCTCGGCCAGATCCAGGCTGGGGCCGTAGAAAAAGCCGGTGTAGTCGCCAAACAAAAACCCGTCCAGCCGCTTCAAGACCCGGAACTCGAGCCTGCGCAACAGCTCGGCGGGCAGCTCGCGCGGGCGGGGTGGGGCCGCCCTGGGCTCGGCCTCGAGGGCCACCTCTATCTGGCTTTTGCGTGATCGTCGCAGCAGCATAGGTGGTTCTGCTCAGGCCGAGGGGTTCTCGGCGGGGGGGCGGGTGTCGCGGTAGGGATCGCCGATGTGCACCTTGGGCAGGGGGGTGGCGGCAATAATCTTCTGCACCACCTCCTCGAGCTTCACCTCGTCGGCCAGGGCCTCGTAGGACAGGATGATGCGGTGGCGCAGCACCTCCGGGGCCAGGTCGCGCACGTCCTCGGGCAGGGCGTACTCGCGGCCCCGCACGATGGCCAGGGCTTTGGCTCCCAGAATCAGGTTGACGCTGGCGCGCGGGCTGCCCCCAAAGCTGATGTACTTCTTCAGGTTCGAAAGGCCCACCTCGCCGGGGTCGCGGGTGGCACGGGCCAGCCGCACCGCGTACTCGGTGACAGCCTGGTGCACGTGCACCCGGTCGGCCATGGCCTGCAGGTAGCGCAGCTCGTCGCCGGTGAGCACCTCGGCCACCCGCTCGAACCTGGTGGAGACCCGATCCACCACCGTCATCTCCTCGTAGAAGGCGGGGTAGTCAATCCAGACCTTAAACATGAAGCGGTCTACCTGGGCCTCGGGCAGGAAGTAGGTGCCCTCCGACTCGATGGGGTTCTGCGTAGCCAGCACCAGGAAGGGGTCGGGCAGCTTGAAGGTCTCGTGGCCGATGGTGACCTGACGCTCCTGCATGGCCTCGAGCAGGGCCGACTGAATCTTGGCCGGGGCCCGGTTAATCTCGTCGGCCAGAATCAGGTTGGCAAAGATGGGGCCCAGCTCCACCTCGAAGCTGGCCTCCTTGGGGTTGTAGATGCGGGTGCCCACCAGGTCGGCGGGCACCAGGTCGGGGGTGAACTGGATGCGCTTGAAACTGGCCCCGATGGCCTCGGCCATGGTCTTGATGGCCAGGGTTTTGGCCAGGCCCGGCACCCCCTCGATCAGGATGTGGCCCCGCGCCAGCAGCGCCACCAGCATGCGCTCCAGCATCAGATCCTGCCCCACAATCACCTTCTTGACTTCCAGCAAAAGCGTGCGCAGCTTGGCGGCAGCGTCCATCACGGCCTGGGGCTCGAGGGCGGGTTTTTGCGTTTCGTTCATAACAACCTCTCTTATGGCAAGATGCGAGGGGCTGAAAGATTAGATGCTCTGATCGGGGTTGCTGTCGGGAGGGGTGGGTTGCGAGGGGGGGCTGGGCAGGGAGGGGGTGTTGGGCTCGAGGGGAATAAGCTCCGGCGAACCCCCCGGCATCCCAGGGCCCGGCAACACACCCCCGGGCCCGGGTAGATCGAAGCGGAACAACTGGCCGTCCTGGTAAATCAGAACAGGGCACTCCGCACCCGGCTCCTGTCCAGGCTGCGGCTGGCCGGGGCCCTGGCCCGGGCCGGGTTGAAGCGGGATCAGCTCGCGCGGGTCGGGTGCTGGTGCGGGCTGCTGTTGCTGGTCAAACTGCACCAACTCCAACTGCCCTGTGCGCTGCCCCGGCCCCACCGACCCCTGGATACCCGATACCGAGCGCAGGCCAGCCCAGTAACCAGCGCCGAAGGTCATCAGCACCAGCAAGGCCATAGCCGCCGGCTTACGCAACCATTTCAGCCTGAGCTGTTCCATGCTTTACTTTATGATGCAATACTGGGTTCAATCTGAGAACACCCTACGTTTGAACTCTCCTTTTCTCATCGGAGATGGGGCCGACACCGGCTTCCAGATGTGAATGCAGCCTGATAGGCTATCTGATCTCGACCCCCGACCATCGCTCAATGAGCTGGGCCACAGCGGTGTGGTCGACCTCGGTATTGCCCACTTCGCGCTTTGCAACCTCGAAGAACTCCCGCACCTGCCGCAGCAGGGGGGCCGGGGTTCCGGCAGCCTCGAGCACCTTCACGCAGATACCCAGATCTTTAGCCAGCAGGCCCAGGGCAAAGGTGTTGGTGAACTGGCGGCTCAGCACCCGCTGACCAAACAGGTTCTCGCTCACGTTGGAGCGGCCCGATGAGGCGTTGATGACCTCGAGGGCCAGCCTGGCCTCCACCCCTTGCTTGACCAGGGCCGCCATCCCCTCGCTCAGGGCCCACAGGTTGACCGCCAGCAGGGCATTGTTCACCGCCTTGACCGCGTGCCCCGAGCCCAGCGGCCCCACGTGTACAATCTTGGCAGCATAAACCTCCATCACCGGCCTGGCGCGGGCGAAGTCCTCGGGTGAACCCCCCGCCATCACGGTGGCCTTGGCCTGCACCGCACCGGCCACACCGCCGGATAAGCAGGCATCGAGGTAGGAAACCCCCTTCTCCTGGAGCATCCGCGCGGTCTTGCGGGCCAGCTCGGGCTCGCCCGAGGTGTGATCCACCCAGAGCGTACCGGGGCGCAGGTAGGGCAGCAGCTTATGGGCGATCTCGTCGACCTCGAGGGAGGTGGGCAGGCAGGTAAACAGAATATCGGCCTGCGCCACCTCGGGCAGCTCCACGGCCCTCGAGCCAAACTCTTTGGCGTGGGCCTGGGCCTTGGCAAAGGTACGATTCCAGACCAGGGTCTCGTGGTGTTGTGCCAGGTGACCGGCAATCGGATACCCCATTGCGCCAAGTCCGATGAAGGCAAGTTTCATGCCCAAATAATAACCGGGCCCACAGCGCACGCCGAGTGGAAAGCCGGCCCTCCCGAATAAAGATCCTCCAGCTTGTATTGTCAGATTGCTTATACCCGCTAAACTAGAGAGCGGGTCTGCCGGGATGGCGGAATGGTAGACGCTACGGACTTAAAATCCGTTGCCCGCAAGGGCGTGTGGGTTCGAGTCCCATTCCCGGCACCATTCCTCGTAACTTATGGGTGGCTCGAGCCGCCCTGTCTTTCCAGCACCACCATCGCCAGGGCGTAGTGCTTCTCGTGGGTGAGTGAAAGGTGGGCTTTTAGATGTTCGGCCTCCATCCGGGCGCGGAGTTTTGGGGCAAAATGCAGCAGGGGCCTGCGGCCTTCCACTTCCACCCAGACCTCGAGCCAGCCCAAGCTATCCGGCCAGCATTTCTGAAAGGCTTCTTTGGCCGCAAAGCGAGCCGCCAGCGAAGGCACGGGATCGGGCTTGGCCAGGCAGTATTGAATCTCGCCGGGCACAAAGTGGCGTTCCAAAAACCGCCGGGGGTGCCGCTGCCACACCTTGCGCAAGCGTTCGAGCTCTACGATATCGGTTCCAATCGCCACGATGGACATCGGTTAGCATTGTAAGCGTTGTGCTGCCCAAAGCCTTTCTGAACAAAATGTCCGACTTACTGGGCGAGGCCTTTCCGGAGTTTTTGAGGGCCCTTACCCAAACCGACCGGAGCTACGGTCTGCGGGTCAATACACTCAAGCTAAGCCCCGAACAGCTTCAGCAGATCAGCCCCTGGCCCCTCGAGCCCATTCCCTGGTCGCCTGAAGGTTTCTACTACCCCGCCGAGGCCCGGCCCGGCCCCCACCCGTACTACTACGCTGGGCTGTACTACATCCAGGAGCCCTCGGCCCAGGCTGTGGGGGTGCTGGCCGACCCCCAGCCCGGCGAGCGGGTGCTGGATCTGGCGGCCGCCCCCGGGGGCAAAACCACCCACCTGGCGGCTCGGATGCAGGGCCGGGGGCTCTTGGTCTCCAACGAAATCGACAGCAAGCGGGTGCGCGGACTGCTAGAAAACGTGGAGCGCTGGGGCGCCAATCTGGCAGTGGTCTCGGCACCGGTGGAGAAGCTGGCCCAGGCCTGGGGGGCCTACTTCGACCGGGTGGTGCTGGATGCCCCGTGCTCCGGGGAAGGCATGTTTCGTAAAGACCCCGAGGTGGTTCGACACTGGGGGCCTGGGGCTCCATCGCGGGCTGCCCGGATACAAAAGACCCTGCTGGCCGCCGCTGCCGACCTGGTGCGCCCCGGCGGCACACTGATCTACTCAACCTGCACCTTTGCCCCAGAGGAGAACGAGCAGGTTATTGCAGATTTTTTGCGCACCCCCGGTTGGGCACTGGAGGACGCGCGCATCTCCCCGCTTTTTGCCGATGGGGTTCCAGCCTGGGGCGGTGGTCACCCCGCCCTGGCCCAAACAGCCCGCCTGTGGCCCCATCGGCTGCGCGGGGAGGGGCATTTTTTAGCCAGGCTGCGCAAGATCGATGGTGCGGAAAGCCATCCCCCCCAGGCCCGCGTTCCCCCACCTTCCCGCGAGGCCAGAGCGCTGTGGCAGGCCTGGAGTGAGGAACACCTGCAAATTGCCCTCGAGGGGGAACTCCTCGAGCGCGCCGGACACCTCTACCTGCTGCCCCCGGCCCTACCCGACCTCGAGGGCATCCGGACACCGGCGCCGGGCCTCTACCTGGGCGAGGCGCGAGCCGGCCATCGCACAGGCTCGGGACGTTTTCTTCCGGGGCAGCCCCTGGCCCACTACCTACAACCCGAGCAGGCCCACCACACCCTCCTCCTCCCCAGCGACGACCCCCAAACCCTGGCCTTTGCCCTGGGACAGCCCATCCCAGCGGAAGGCACCGATGGCTGGAAGCTGGTGGCGCTGCAAACACCCGTTGGAAACTTCAGTCTGGGCTGGGGCAGGCTCAAAGCAGGCATCCTGCGGCCCAGCAGAACCGGGCTGTAATAGGCCGGGTGGGTTTACTCTTCCTGCTCCTCGAGCCGCTTCAGAAGCGCTTTCAATTCAGCTTTTTGCTGGCCTTCTTCCATCCCGTCGGCGAGCTTTTCGATGGCGAGCCGCACCACCTCCGACTTGGAAACCAGTTGCTCCGGGCTGGAAAGCTCGTAGGCCAGCTTGGTCAGGAGGGCGTCCTGATCGTCGCTGATGACTACCTGGAGGCGCTTTTTCTCTTTCTTGGGCATAAGCGGTTGGTCTGGGTGCTGCACGAGTATGGATACAGTAGAATACTCGTATAGGTTTCTGACTGTAATTTAGCACGCTACGTTTGTGCTTGACAATATAGTTCTAGCTAACTATGCTCATAGTGAGTGTGATGTGTAACATGCACAACAACGCTCGAGCACACCCAGGAGACGCGATCCTGTATGAATAGAATTCTAACTATTCGCGGCGGTGTTCCTCTTAGCGGTGAGCTGCGGATTTTTCCGGCCAAAAACTCGGCGCTCAAGCTAATGGCCGCCAGCATTCTTACCGCAGAGCCGGTTACCCTCACAGAGGTTCCGCGCCTGCGCGATATTGATGTTTTGCTCGAGCTTTTGGGTCATCTGGGCACCCGCCACGCCTGGGAGGGCCGCACCTTACACCTGCACACACCAGAAATTCGTTCTACCCAGGCCCCTTTCGAGCTGGTCAGCAAGATGCGGGCCAGCTTCAACGTGCTGGGGGCCCTGGCCGCTCGAGCCGGTGAAGGCACGGTGCCCCTGCCGGGCGGCTGCAACTTTGCGGAACGGCCCGTTGACCAGCACATCAAAGCCCTGCGCGCGCTGGGCTTCGAGGTTACCACCGAGATCACCGAGCAGGGCCTGGCCTACACCGCCCGCCGGCTCAAACCGGCCTCGGGTCGGGTGGTCTACGACCTCCCCACCCTGGGCGGCACCGAGCAGGCCCTGATGGCCGCGGCCCTGGGCGGCGAGGCCGTCCTGGTAAACACCCCGCAGGAGCCCGAGATCGTCGATCTGTGCAACTTCCTGACCATGATGGGGGCCGAGATCAAGGGCATCGGGAGCAGCATCCTGCACATCAAGGGTAAGCCCAGTCTGCGGGGAGGGCGCTACACCGTCATCCCCGACCGCATCGAGGCCGGCACCTATCTGTTCGCCGCCGCCGCTACCAGGGGCTCCATCACCCTGACCAACGTGGAACCGTTCCACATGGACGCGGTGCTGGATAAGCTTGCGCAGTCGGGCCACCATATCACCACTGGCCAGGACTGGATTCGACTGGAAGCCACCCCCAACCCCCAGCCCTTCAACCTCGAGGCCCGCGAATACCCCGGCTTCGTCACCGACCTGCAACCCCCGGCCACGGCCTACCTGGCTACCGTGCACGGTACCTCGCTGGTCTCGGATCGGGTCTACCCCGACCGCTTTACCCACGCCAGCGAGCTGGCCCGTATGGGAGCCGACGTCACCCTGAAAGACCGCACCCTGGTGATTCAGGGCCGCCAGCTCACCGGGGCCGCCGTTGAGGCCCGCGACATTCGGGCCGGGGGGGGACTGATTATCGCAGCCCTGGCCGCCGAAGGCGAGAGTCATATCACCGGGATGCAGTACATCGAACGCGGCTACGACGACATCGAAAACCGGCTGCGCAGCCTGGGGGCCCAGGTTGGCCTGCAAATGCCCGAGCTGGCCCTGGCCGCCGACTAAAACCGACCGTCTGGTTTGACGTTTGGGCCCAGAAAGCCTACACTCAGGTGCTATGGATTTGCAGACCCTAGAACACCGGCTCGAGGCCCTTCGGGGGTATCTTTGACATCGCTGGTAAAGAGACCCGCCTGAAGGAGCTAGACCGTCAAATCAACGACCCCAGCCTCTGGAACGACCCGGCCCACGCCCGCAAAATTTCCCAGGAAGCAGCCCGGCTGCGCAAAGCGGTGGAGGGCTACCGCCGCCTGGAGTCCGACCTGCAAGGGCTGTTGGAACTCTGGCCGGAGCTTTCGCCCGAGGAGCGGGAGCAGATGCAACCCGAGCTCGAGCGGGCCGGGCGCGAGCTGGAAGACCTTTACCACCAAACCCTGCTCGGCTTTCCCTATGCCGAAAATGCCGCCATTGTGACCATCAAGCCGGGCGCCGGCGGCACCGAGGCCTGCGACTGGGCCCAGATGCTCTACCGCATGTACACCCGCTTTGCCGAGCGCAAGGGCTTCAACCTCGAGCTTGTGGACTTAGAACCCGGCGCCGAGGCCGGAATTGACCAGGCCCAGTTTATCGTGCGGGGCGAGAACGCCTACGGCCTGCTCTCGGCCGAGGCCGGGGTGCACCGGCTGGTGCGTCCCTCCCCCTTCAACGCCCAGGGCAAGCGCCAGACCAGCTTCGCCGCGGTGGAGGTGATGCCGGAGGTGGACGAGTCGGTGGACGTTCAGATCGCCCCCGAGGACCTGCGGATCGACGTGATGCGCTCGCAGGGCAAGGGCGGCCAGGGGGTCAACACCACCGACTCGGCGGTGCGGGTGGTGCACCTGCCCACCGGCATCATCGTGAAGTGCCAGGTCACACGCAGCCAGCAAAAGAACAAAGAGATGGCTATGAACATCCTGCGCTCGAAGCTGTTCGAGATCGAGTGGAAGAAAAAACAGGAGGAGCTGGCCCGGCTCAAAGGTGAGTCGCGGCCCATCGAGTGGGGCAGCCAGATCCGGAGCTACGTGCTGGACAAGCAGTACATCAAAGACCACCGCACCGGCGAGATGCGCCACGACCCCGAGAACGTGCTGGACGGCGACCTCGAGAGCCTCATCTGGGCCGGGCTGGAGTGGAAGGCCGGGCGGCGGGAGGCGGTCGCCAGCGCTGACGAGGAGTAGGGCCGGGCCTGGATAAAGAGGCTTGTGTCTTCGTGGAGCAAGCCGGGGTCGGCTTCAACCAGCCCAGCCGACCCCGCTAGGGATGCTTTGCAGGCTACTGCGCAGGGGTGGACTTCAGCCGCTCCACCACCCCCCGATCCTCGAGGGTGCTGGTATCCCCCTTAATTTCCTCGCCCGAGGCCACCTGCCTGAGCAGGCGGCGCATAATTTTGCCGGAGCGGGTTTTAGGGAGGGCATCGGTCAGGCGGATCTCGTCGGGGCGGGCGATGGCCCCAATGGCCTTGACCACATGGGCCTTGAGTTCCTGCGCAAGCTCGGCGCTGGGGGTAAAGCCTGTTTTGAGGGTCACAAAAGCCACAATGCCCTCGCCCTTAATGGGGTCGGGCCGCCCCACCACCGCTGCCTCGGCCACCGCCGGGTGCGCAACCAGGGCGCTTTCGACCTCCATGGTACCCAGCCGGTGGCCCGAAACGTTGAGGACGTCGTCCACCCGGCCCAGAATCAGGTAATAGCCGTCTTCGTCGCGCCGGGCCCCGTCGCCGGTGAAGTAGTTGCCGGGGTACTGGGAGAAATACTGCCGCTCGAAACGCTCCGGGTCGCCCCAGACCGTACGCAGCATGGAGGGCCAGGGTTTCTGGATGATCAGGTGGCCGCCCTCGTCGGGGTTGTTCACCGGCTGGCCCGAGGTGTCCACAATCTCGGGCTTCACCCCAAAGAAGGGCTTGCCGGCATGGCCGGGCTTCATGGGGTGTACACCCGGCAGGGTGGTGATCATGATCCCACCGGTCTCGGTCTGCCACCAGGTATCCACGATAGGGCAGCGCTCCTTGCCAATCACCCTGTAGTACCAGAGCCAGGCCTCGGGGTTGATGGGCTCCCCTACCGAGCCCAGCAGGCGGAGGCTCGAGAGGTTGTACTTGAGGGGCCACTGCTCGCCCCACTTCATAAAGGCACGAATGGCCGTGGGGGCAGTGTACAGGATGCTCACGCTGTATTTTTCGATGATGCTCCAGATGCGGCCCTCGTCCGGGGTGTTGGGCGCGCCTTCGTACATCAGGGTGGTGGCCCCGTTTTGCAACAGCCCGTACACCACATAGCTGTGACCGGTAATCCAGCCCACGTCCGCCGTGCAGAAGTAGGTATCGGTCTCCTTGAGGTCGAAGATGTACTGGGCGGTCAGGTAGGTGTACACCGAGTAGCCCCCGGTGGTGTGCAAGACCCCCTTGGGCTTGCCGGTGGAGCCCGAGGTATACAGGATGAAGAGGGGGTCTTCGGCGTCCATGGGCTCGGGGGGGCAGTCGGGTGCGGCATTGGCCATCAGCTCGTGGTACCAGTGGTCGCGGCCCGGCTCCATATGCACCTCGTGGCCGGTGCGCCGCACCACCACCACCTGCTCGATGGATTTGGCATCGGCCAGGGCCTCGTCGCTGTTGGCCTTGAGCGGAACCACGCTCCCGCGCCGCCAGCCGCCATCGGCGGTGATGAGCACCTTGGCCTGCGCGTCGTTGATGCGGTCGGCCAGGGCCGAGGCCGAGAAACCCCCAAACACCACCGAGTGCACCGCCCCAATGCGCACACAGGCCAGCATGGCGATGGCGGCCTCGGGGATCATGGGCAGGTAGATGGTCACACGGTCGCCCTTCCGCACCCCCAGCCCTTTGAGCACGTTGGCGAACTTGCTCACCTCGCGGTGCAGTTGCTGGTAGGTGAGGATGCGCGAGTCGCCCGGCTCCCCCTCGAAGATGATGGCGGCCTTGTTGCCGCGGGTTGCGAGGTGCCGATCCAGGCAGTTATAGGAAAGGTTGAGCTGCCCCCCGATAAACCACTTGGCGTGGGGGGGGTTCCACTCGAGCACCTTGTCCCAGGGCTTAAACCAGTGTAGCTCCGAGGCCACCCGACCCCAGAACTTCTCGGGCTCTTCTAGGCTCTCACGGTAAAGGGCCTCGTAGTCCTCGAGCCGACGAATACGGGCCGCTTGCCGAAAACCCTCCGAAGGTTGAAAAACCCGCTCCTCCTTTAGAACTGCTTCGATTTTTTCCATACTTACCTCTTTAGGCTCGTTGAGACTGGCAAAATCAAGGGGCCTTTTGTTGGTGAGCATAGGTGGGTTGAGGGCCGGCGTCAAGAAAGACGGGGCTTCGGCAAATGTGCGAAATCCGGCTTTACTTGACAGTCTAAACCGATCCGGGCCATCATAGCCGCAGAACCCAGATGAACCTGTACGGGTCTTCTTTAAGAACGTTGCAGAAACCCGAAGGCCTATGGCACAGAGTCGTAAACTCACCACTGTTCAAGCCGCGCTAAGGGTACTGGCCTACCTGGCCGAGCATCCCGAGGGGGTGGAGGCCGCCCGCCTGGCCGCTTTTCTGGGTAAAAGTCTTTCCACCGCTTATGCCCTGCTGGCCAGCCTGGTCTCGGAGGGTTTTGCCGAACGGGAGGGCAGCACCTACCGGCTCTCCAAAAGCGCCCTGGCGCCTTCGTCCAACCGCCTGGCCGAGCCCGAGAAGCTATCCGATGCCCTGGAGGAACTCTATCTGCGTACCCGCGAGCGCAGCTACCTAGCCCTTCTCGACCGCGAGGGTAAGCTGCGCCTCTCCACCCGCGGCCGGCAGGGCCTGCCCAAGCTGGCCGGGCTGGAGGATCAGGTCGCCGAGGGCTTTCATGCCCTGGCCCTGGGCAAGGCCGTGCTGGCCTATATGGACAGCCAGGCCCAGGCCCCCCACCTGCAAGATCTGAAGGCTTATACCCGGCTCACCATCACCGACCCGCTGACCCTGGAGGAAGAACTGGCGAAGGTGCGCCAGATGGGGTTCGCAGTGGAAATCGAAGAACACGCCGACGGCATCTCCGGGGTGGCTGCCCCTATTTTCAGCCCGGACGGTGCGGTGATGGGGGCCTTGGGGGTGGTGGTGCCCTCGAGGCGCTTTCCCTACGCCTTTACCCGGCTGGTACAGGCCGTGCAGGAGGTAGCCAGGGCCGCTTCCAGCCGCACCCGAGCCGAACAACCGCCCTCGGATGAGGCCAAGCCCCTTCCCGCCAGCGCACCGGTCTACCTGGGTTCGTCCAGCGAGGAAACCCCCGTCTGGGCCCCCAAGCCCCTGGTGGAAAAGGCCAACCTTAAGGATTATCCCGCCGAGTACCGGCGCAGCCTCGAGCAGCCCGAGGCTTTCTGGGGCGAATGGGCCGAGCGCTTCCACTGGTTCAACCCCTGGAAGCGGGTTCGGGAGGTGGACGGCCCCTACCACCGCTGGTTTGTGGGGGCCACCACCAACATCACCTACAACGCCCTGGATCGGCACGCCGACGGCCCCCGCCGCAACCAGCTCGCCCTGATGGCCCTGGCCGGCGATGGCACCGTACACAAGCTAACCTACCGCGAGCTGCGCGACCTCACCGCCCGCCTGGCCGGTGGGCTGCTGTCGCTGGGCATCAAGCCCGGCGACCGGGTGGCGGTGTATATGCCCACCGGGCTGGAGATGGCCCTGACCTTTCTGGCCTGCGCCCGCATCGGGGCGGTGCACGTAGCCATTCCTGCCGGCCTGGGCAGCCAGGCCCTGCGCGAACGCCTGGAGGATACCCAGGCCCGGCTGCTGGTGGCCGCCGACCGCATGTACCAGGGCGGGCGCACCCTGCACTTCACCCATGTGCTCGAGGAGGCCATCCAGGGCCTGGATATACCGGTGCTATGGTTTAGCCGGGGCGGTACGGTCAGACCGCTGGAATTCTGGGATTTGATCGAGGCCCACCGCCCCACCACCCCCGCCCTGCCCGTGGACAGCGAGCATCCCCTGTTTATCCTGTATACCTCCGGCTCCACCGGTAAACCCAAGGGTGTGGTGCACGTGCACGGGGGCTACATGGTGGGCATCACCTACCACCTGCGCACCCTCTTCGACCTGAAGGACGGCGAGATTACCTGGGCCACCGCCGACCTCTCCTGGATTGTGGGGCACAGCTACGGCCTGTACGCGCCCTTGCTGGAAGGGCTCACCACCGTACTGCGGGCCGAGCGGCTCGACTACCCCGACGTCAGCAGCTTCTACGAGATGCTGGAGGACTGCGGGGTCAACGTGCTCATCATCAGCCCTACCTGGCTGCGCACCCTGCGCAAACACGGCGACGAGTTCGCGCAAAAGGCCCAGCTTTCCGACCTTCGGCTGGTTGCCAGCGTGGGGGAGTACCTGGCCCCCGAGGTCTGGCACTGGGCCGCCAAACACCTGGCCCATGTGGTGGATCACTGGTGGCAGACCGAGACCGGCGGCCCCTGCCTCTCCACCCCTCTTTGCATGCCGGCCAAACCCGGCAAGGCCGGCTTCCCCTTGCCGGGGGTTGAGGTGCGGGTCGTGGACGCCTCAGGGCGTGAGCTACCCCCCGGTCAGAAAGGCCACCTGGTCATCGCGCAGCCCTTCCCCCACTTCATGCGCACCTTCTGGAACAACGACGAGCGCTACCTCGAGCAGTGGAGCCGCATTCCCGGCTGCTACAGCACCGGCGATATCGCCGTGCGCGATAGCGAGGGCTACATTGCCCTCCTGGGCCGCTCGGACGACGTAATCAAAGCCGGAGAGCTGCGCATCGGCACCGCCGAGATCGAGGGAGCCATGCTCTCCCATCCTTCGGTGGCCGAGGTCGCCGCGGTAGGAATTAGCAACCCCGAGCTGGGCGAGGTCATCAAGGTGTATGTGGTGCTCAAAACCCGTGAGACCAGCCTCGAGGTGCGCTCCATCCTGGCCGACAAGCTGCAAGCCCACCTGCGCCGGCAGCTAGGGCATCTGCACCTGCAAACTGTCATCGAGATCGTGGATCAGCTACCCCGCACCAAAAGCGGCAAAATCCTGCGCCGCCTGCTCAAAGCCCAGGAGCTTGGCGACGATCCGGGCGACCTTTCCACCCTCGAGCCGTGAGCGTGAACATGCGGCAGGTTCATCTCGCCAGGTGCTCCAGGCCCGCCCCGGCCAGGGTTCGGCGCAGCATGGTGGTTTTTCGTCGTAGCCTGCAGTAGTGCAAGAGCAGGAGGCCCCTTATGGAACTCGAGCAGTTGCTAAAACCAAAAGTCAGCTACCTGGCCCCCGAAAACCTGCGGCAGCACGCCAACCTCCCCGACTTCTGGGCCGAATACCGCCGCAGCCTGCAAGACCCCGAGGCGTTCTGGGGGGAGCAGGCCCGGCGGTTTCACTGGTTCCGGCCCTTTGAGCAGGTGCTGGAGTGGAACTTCCCCGACCACCGCTGGTTCGTAGGCGGCCAGACCAACATCACCTACAACGCCCTGGATCGCCATGCCCAGGGTTCCAAGCGCAACCAGGTCGCGCTTTTATACCTGAGCGAAGACGGCAGCGAGCA
Source organism: Meiothermus sp. (assembly GCA_026004095.1). GTDB lineage: Bacteria > Deinococcota > Deinococci > Deinococcales > Thermaceae > Meiothermus. The sequence continues at coordinate 54,668 of BPIL01000005.1, read as the reverse complement.
AAAACTGACCTACGGTGAGCTTCTGGATCGGGTTTCGCGCTTTGCAACCGGGCTCAGGCAGTTGGGGGTGGGAAAAGGTGACCGGGTGATCATCTACATGCCCCTGACCCTGGAGGGCATCATCGCCATGCTGGCCTGCGCCCGCATTGGCGCGATCCACTCGGTGGTGTACGCCGGGCTGGGGGTTTCGGCGCTGCGCGAGCGCATCGTGGATGCCGGGGCCCGGCTGGTAATTGCAGGGGACGTGAGTTACCGCCGGGGCAAAGCGGTAGACCTCGAGTCCATCGTACTCCAGGCCATCGAAAACCTAGACCTTCACACCATCTGGTTCTGCCGCAACAAAGCCGTGCCCGAGGGGCCTCGCTTTCACGATTTCAACAACCTGCTCTGGTCGCACCAACCCGAGGCCGAAGCGGTTCCGCTGGATAGCGAGCACCCTCTGTTTATCCTCTACACCTCGGGCTCCACCGGCAAACCCAAGGGCGTGGTGCACGTGCACGGGGGCTACATGGTGGGCACGGCCTACCACCTGCGCACCTTTTTCGACGTAAAGGACACCGATGTCTACTGGGCTACCTCGGACATCGGCTGGATTGTGGGCCACAGCTACATCGTGTATGCGCCTTTGCTCGAGGGCGTCACCAGCGTGCTGCGCGAGGGCGCGCCGGACTATCCCAACCCAGCAGCTTTGTGGCAGGCCGTCGAGCGCTACCGGGTCAACGTGATGTTTACCGCCCCCACGGCGGTTCGTATGTTCATGAAGTTTGGCCCCGAATGGCCCGCCCGGCACGACCTCTCCTCGCTGCGGTTCATCGGGGTGGCCGGCGAGCCCCTCAACCCGGAGGCCTGGCAGTGGGCGGTTGAGCATCTGATGAAGGGCGGCCAGCGCGGCTTTGTAGCCGACAACTGGTGGCAGACCGAGCTGGGCGGCCCCACCCTGGGCACCCCCCTCACCCTGGAGGGCCGGCCCGGCTTTGTGGGGGTGCCCCTGCCCGGCGTGGAGGCCACGGTGGTGGATGCCGAGGGCCACGAAATAGCCCCCGGAACCGGTGGCTTGCTCGTGCTCAAGCGCCCCTTCCCCCACATGATGCGCACGGTCTGGGGTAATCACGCCCGCTATACCCAGTACTGGACGGAGATCCCCGGCAACGTGTATGCCGCTGGCGACGTAGCCAGCCAAACCACCGATGGCTACTTCACGGTGCTGGGCCGCGCCGACGATGTGCTCAACGTGGCCGGTCATCGCATTGGCACCGCCGACGTAGAGAGCGCCCTGGTCTCCCACCCAGCGGTGGCCGAGGCTGCCGTAATTGGGGTACCCGACCCCATCAAGGGCGAAAACATCAAGGCTTTCGTGGTGTTGCGGGTGGGACACGAAAAAACCGAGGCCCTGCGAGATGAAATCGTGCAGCATGTGCGGCTCGAGCTGGGCCCCATTGCCACCCCCGGTGAACTGGTTTTCCTGGACAAGCTCCCCAAGACCCGCAGCGGAAAAATCCTGCGACGTCTGCTCAAAGCCCAGGAGATGGGGCGGGATCCCGGCGATTTGAGCACGCTCGAGGAGTAACACAGCATCAAAAGCCATACCGCAGACGCCAAAAGAAAGGATGCCGTCGCATAGATTCCAAGCACAGACCAGCGATAAGCGGTTCTTGATTCTTCATAAGTGTTTTTTTGCTTCCAGAGGTGAAGCCGAAGGGAGTAGAAATACCTAACCCATCGCCGCAACCAGCCCTCCGGGGATGTGCGCTTTGTTCTCATAAAACAAATAATTGCGCCGCTTTCGCAGATATACAAAAACTGGCGATAACTTGACCAAGTCAACAAAAGAGCATTAGATTCATGGCGCAAGTCTGAAACGCGGAAAAGCGACCACCCCCGTAGCAATGGTGGCTGGACTTGTGCTACATGGAGGTAGGCATGGATAAAGCAAAGGCCGATGCGTACTGGAGGGCCAACATCACCCTAATCCGCAACCTGCTCATCATCTGGGCAGTGGTTTCCTACGGGTTTGGGATTGTGTTGGTTAATGTGCTCAACAACATCAAGCTCGGATCGGTTCCCCTGGGCTTTTGGTTTGCTCATCAGGGTGCCATCATCATCTTCGTCATCTTGATCTTCATCTACGCCTCGCAGATGAACAAGATTGACCAGCAGTTCGACGTACACGAATAGGGGGCCACCAATGAGCGTAGAACTTTGGACCTGGATCATTGTGCTCCTGACCTTCGGCTTGTACGTGGGGATTGGTATCTGGGCGCGCGTACGTGAGACCGAGGGCTTCTACGTGGCCGGGCGTGGGGTGCCCCCCATCGCCAACGGTATGGCTACTGCCGCGGACTGGATGAGCGCGGCGAGCTTTATCTCGATGGCCGGCCTGATCTCCACCCTGGGCTACGACGGCACCATCTACCTGATGGGCTGGACGGGCGGTTACGTGTTGCTGGCGTTGCTCCTGGCCCCATATCTACGCAAGTTCGGCAAATTTACCGTGCCAGACTTCGTAGGCGACCGCTACTACTCCCAGACCGCGCGCGTGGTGGCGGTGATAGCTGCGGTGTTTGTCTCGTTCACCTACGTGATCCCGCAGCTCGTGGGGGTGGGTACGGTTTTTGCCCGCTACCTGGGAGTACCAAGCACCACCGGGTTGTGGGTGGGTGTGGCCGTTACCGCACTCTTCGCCGTATTGGGTGGAATGAAGGGCATCACCTGGACGCAGGTGGCCCAGTACACGGTGCTGATCATCGCTTACCTGATTCCAGCGTTTGCCATCGCCAGCATCCTCACCGGCAACCCCATTCCCCAGCTAGCCCTGACCTTTAGCGACATCGTCAGCCGGCTCAACCAGCTACAGGTAGACCTGGGCTTCACCCAGTACACCCAGCCGTTCCAGCGCTTCGACATGCTGAACATTCTGCTGATTACAGCGTGCTTGATGTTCGGCACGGCTGGCCTGCCCCACGTGATCATCCGCTTCTATACCGTGCCCACGGTCAAGGACGCCCGGGCTTCGGCAGGTTGGGCGCTGCTGTTTATTGCCCTGCTCTACACCACTGCGCCGGCCGTCTCGGTGTTTGCCCGTTACAACCTGATCAACACCCTGCACGGTAAAAGCTTTGAGGAAGTACGCCAGATCGACTGGGTAGCCAAATGGGAAAAAACCGGTCTGCTGCGCTTTGTGGATAAGGACGGCAACGGCATTGTAACCGTCGCCAAGGGCAATGCCTTCAAGTTTGTCCCCGGCACCACCCGCCCCGACGTCAACAACCCCGATACCACCAGCGCCAACGAGGTGTTCATCAACAACGACATCATCGTACTTTCCACCCCCGAGGTAGCCAAGCTGGCCCCGCTGATCATCGCCCTGGTGGCGGCAGGTGGTCTGGCCGCAGCGCTTTCCACCGCATCGGGGCTGCTGATTGTGATCTCTTCGGCGCTCTCACACGACCTGTATTACCGCATCATCAACCCAAGGGCCTCCGAGGGGCAGCGTCTGTTGGTGGCCCGCGTGGGAATTTTGCTGGCGGTGCTGATCGCCGGATATTTTGGGCAAAACCCACCGGGCTTTATCGCGCAGTTGGTGGCGTTTGCCTTCGGGCTGGCGGCCAGCAGCTTCTTCCCGGCCATCCTGCTGGGCATCTTTGACAAGCGCACCACCCGTGAGGGGGCCATCGCTGGCATGGTGGTGGGTCTGGTCTTCACAGCCAGCTATATCATCGGCACCAGCTACTTTGGCATGCCCCGCTGGTTCTTTGGGGTAAGCCCCGAAGGCATCGGTACCGTGGGGATGCTGATCAACCTGATCATCACCCTCGTGGTCTCACGTATGACCCCCGAGCCGCCCAAAGAAGTACAGGATCTGGTGGAATCGGTGCGGATTCCACGCGGCGCCAAAGAGGCTCATTATCACTAAACCCAGGTCGGGGGTGGGGATCAACCCACCCCCATTCTTTTGTGATAAGCTTTGTTTGCAATCATGAGCAAAAACAAAAGGATTGAAGCCAAAAAGGTCAATGTCTATGTACCCCCCGATCTAACCTTACGTTTGCTGCGGTTGCTGGTTGGGATTTCGGCCTTTTTGTTTTTGTTTTATACGGCTGGACATTATCTGACTGGCTGGCCTTTTCCCACCCCGCTCGACCTTTTGCGCATCACTTCGGCGGTGGTTTTGGGAGGTCTTTTAGGACTCATTTTTTCGCGTTTCTGGCCCCTGCCGCCCACACCTGGCCTCGAGCGCATCTTCAGAATCTTTTTCATGCTGCTGCCTGCTTTGCTATTCGGCTATGCCTTGCAGGTTTTTTCCGGGGCCAACCAGGCTCTAAGCGTCATCCTGCCTTTATCGGCCTGGCTCAGCTCGGGCTTGATTATCCGCCTGCCCGAAGAGGGGCCCAATGCTTCAGCCAAGTGAACCCCCTCGATTTCATCCGCGCCCACGCCCCGTTTAATCTGCTGCCAGCGGAAGCGCTGGAACAGGTCGAGCGAGGCCTGGAGATTGCCTTTTTCCCCGAAAACAGCAAGGTACTGGCCCGGCATGGATCTAAAAGCCAGCACCTGTACATGATTCGCAAGGGCACGGCCCGCCTCGAGCGCGACGGGCAAACCATGATGTATCTGGAAGAGGGAGAGGTTTTTGGCTACCCCTCCCTGATCTCGCAGGACACCCCGGCCTTCGATGTGATCGCCGAGGAAGACTTGCTGATCTACCGCTGGTCAGAACGGGTCTTTCGTGAGCTGATGAGTCATCGGCCTTTCGCAGAGTTTTTCACCAAAGGTCTGGCCGCCCGCCTGCGCCTGGTAACCCGGCAAGAGGGCCTCGAGGTCACCCCAATCGACCTGAGCCTGCCGGTCAGCGATCTGGTGACCCGCCCTCCAGTATTCATTGCCCGCGACGCCACCGTGCAGGAAGCGGCCAAAGCTATGCGCGAACACCAGATTAGCTCGATTCTGGTCGAAGGCAACCCACTGGGCATCCTGACCGACCGCGACCTGCGCAACCGGGTGCTGGCCGAGGGGAAAGGCCCCCAGACCCCGCTGGCCGATGTGATGAGCAGCCCGGCCAAAACCCTGCCGGCCAGCACACCCTTGTTTGAAGCCCTGACCTTCATGGTGCACCAGGGCATACACCACCTGCCGCTCGAGCAGGACGGGCGGATCGTGGGGGTGGTAACCGACACGGTCTTCATGCGGCAGCAGGCCCGCAGCCCTTTGCATCTGCTCAGGCGGCTCGAGCGCACCCGCAACCCAGAAGACCTCAAAGGCTACAGCCAGGAGCTGAGCGGCATCGCCGAGTCCCTTCTGGCCGGTGGCCTGGGGGCCAGCGAAATTGGTCGTAGCGTTAGCTCGCTTAACGACCACCTGGTTCGAACGCTGCTGCGCCTGGCCGAAGAGCGCCTGGGGCCACCCCCCACGCCCTATGCCTGGATCGTGTTTGGCTCCGAAGGGCGGATGGAACAGGCCCTGCTCACCGACCAGGACAACGCCCTGGTCTACGCCGAGGAGACCCCCGAGGCCCAGCGGTACTTTGCCGGACTGGCGGGGTATGTGGTGGGCGGCCTGATACAGGCCGGCTTCCCACCCTGCCCAGGTGGCTACATGGCCACCCGCTGGTGCAAACCCATCGCGGAGTGGCAAAGGCTCTTCCAGCACTGGGTAAAGATGCCCACCCCCCAGGAGTTGCTCGAGGCCCAGATTTTCTTCGATTTTCGCAGCGTGTACGGTGAACTCTCCCTGGAGCCGCTCGAGCGCATCGTGGCTAGCAGCGGCGAGGAGTCCATCTTCCTGGCTCACCTAGCCAAGGCCTCACTGCACTTCCGCCCCCCCATCGGCTTTTTTCGGCAGATCAGGGAAGAAGACGGCGGTGTGGATATCAAGAAAGGGGGCATCGCCCCCATCGTCAGCCTGGCCCGGGTACACGCCCTGGAGGCCGGCAGCCTGGCCAAGAGCACCGTCGAACGCCTGAAAATCGCCGCCCAGGAAAACAAGCTGAGCCCAGAGGGGGCCGAAACCCTAATCGAGGCCTTCGGTTTTCTAATGAAAATCCGTCTACGGCAACAACTCACCAACCTGAGGCAAGAACTCCCACCCGATAACAAGATTCGCCTCGAGCAGCTTTCCTCGCTCGAGCGCCGCCATCTCAAGGAAGCCTTCTTGCAGATTCGCGAGATGCAGGAGGCCATGGGCCAGCGCTTCCATACCGACCGCCTGGGTTAGACCACCGCCCATGATCTGGCCTTTGCGCAAAAGCCCCACCTGGAACGAGATCAACTACTGGGCTTTGGATCTGGAAACCAGCGGCCTGGAGCCATCCGATCAGATTCTTTCGGTGGGGATGGTGCCCATCCGGGGGGGGGTTATCGAGTTTGGCGCACACTACTATAGCCTGGTTCGGCCCGTGCGGCCCCAGGCGCTCTCGGTTGAAGGCATCCAGGCGCACCATATTCTACCCAGCGAACTGGAGGCCGCCCCACCCCTGGCCCAGGTGCTCGACGAGATAACACAGCGCATTGGGCGGGACGTGCTGGTTCTGCACTATGGCTCAATCGACCTGGGATTTCTGCGGCAAGGTTACAAAGCCCTGGGCCGGCGCTGGGTCAGACCCGTGGTGGTCGACACCGCGGTGCTGCTGGCCCGACTGGGTGAGCGACAGCGACAGCTCGAGCCCCACAGCAAGCCCTACCCCAGCGGGCTAAGGGCGGCTCGAGCGCGGCTTGGCCTACCGCCCCACCTCGAGCACCACGCGCTGTGGGACGCTTTAGCCACCGCCGAACTCTTCCTGGCCCTCCGACACCGCTTGCAAGCACGCACCCTGCACCAGCTCATATAGAAGCAGCTCGAGGCTTCACTCATACCGTTTCCGCTTGAATCCTTCACCGTTGGACGAAGTCAGAGGTGAAGGATTCAAGCCGACCGAAGGGAGTAGAAAAGCATTTCGGTAGTATCGTTTAGGCTTGCCGAAGTGAACGATACTACCGAAATGCGTATCAGAGCACATCCCGGGTTGTGCCGCGGGTGCGGTAGTTGACCCAGTTTTTCCTCAGACGCAAAGCCTTTTTGAGGGGGCCATACAGGGGCGAAAAGGCCACATCGTAGGCCGGGAAGCGCACCCGCCGCCCGCCAAAACCCTCCTTAAAGGCATCGATGCCAGCGGCGTGGCTACCCTCGCTGCGCCGCGGCACGCCCCACAGGTCGTATATACGGTAGCCCTTTTCAATACCCCAGTTGATGGCCCCCCAGTGCATACCGTTGGGGGCCTTGGCGTTGGAATTTTCCCGGCTGCTGCCCCCATAGAGGTAGTCCACCTTACCCCCAAAAGCCACAAACAGGCCCGCGGCCAGCGCCCGGCCCTCCTGGCGGGCAATCGAGATAAAAGACGCCCCAAAGGGCTGGTTCATGGCCGTGAGGACGGTCTGATAGTAGGCTTTGGAATGCTGTAACAGCCGGGCCCGGCGGTTGGTCTCCTCGAACAGCCGCCAGAATTCCTCGAAAGCCTCCATCCCCTCGATGGTGGTCACCACCCGCTTTTCGGCCAGCCTGGTGTTGCGGCGGTGCATGTTGTCCATCTGGGCCAGCAGACCTTCACGCCCCAGCGACAGGTCGAGCCAGATGGAGTATTCGGGCTGGATGGTCTCTTCAAGCCGTGCCGGGGGAAACTCGGGAACCGATAAATCGGCCGGAAACCCCACTTCGGGCTCGAGCTTCAGGTAAACCGCCCCCCCCGCCCGCTGTTTGAGGGCCTGTACCACCCTGGGCAGATCGCTTAAGTCCCGCAGCGCTGGCCCGCGGGGGGCATACAGCATGGAGACCGGCCCCACCAACTGCCGACGAAAAAGCTGCACCGCCGCAATAAGCTGCTGGCCTTCAAACAGCGCCCAGCGCTCCGGCTGCCAGCCCGAGAGCTTCTTGACTTCACCCCAGCCCCAGGACTGTAAGGCGCTGGTAATGGGCAGTGAAGACACCATCTGGTTCCAAACGGCGGGGTCGGAAATGGGTTCCTGTCTTAGCACAAATCACCATTATGCCCCATCCGCATCAGCCACAAATCCCGCGCAAAAAACTTATACTGAGCTACGTTATGCGGATCGCTTTTCAGGGAACCGAGGGTGCCTATAGCGAAGAAGCCTCACTCAAAGCCTTTCCAGATGCTGAGACCATCGGCCTGCCCACATTTCATCAGGTATTTGCAGCGGTAACCAACTACGAGGTAGACCTGGGGGTGGTACCGGTTGAGAACACCACCGCCGGCATCATCAACCAGACCTACGACCTGCTCCTCGAGACCGACCTGCACGTGGTGGGTGAACTGGTGCTGAAAGTAGACCACTGCCTGCTGGCCCCGCCCGGAACCCGGCTGGAGGATATTCGTAAGGTCAAGAGCCACCCCCAGGGCCTGGCCCAGTGCGACGGCTTCATCGCCCGGTACAAGCTCGAGGCCGAACCAGTCTACGACACCGCCGGGGCCGCCCGTGAGCTGGCCGAACACCCCCAGCCTGGCCTGGCCGCCATCGCCAGCCGCCGCGCCGCCGAGCGCTATGGCCTGGAGGTCATCGCCGAAGGCATCCAGGACTTTATTGGTAACTACACGCGCTTTTTTGTACTCTCACGCGAAGACTTCCCCCGCCGCGAGGGGCCCTACAAAACCTCGGTGGTCTTCACCACCCGCCACCGGCCCGGCGAGCTTTTGGCCGCTTTGCAGGCTTTTGCCGACCAGGGGATTAATCTGACCAAGCTCGAGTCGCGCCCCCGCCGCGACCCCGACCGCCCCTTCTCCCCCATCTTCTACGCCGACTTCGAGGGCCACGCCGAAGACCCCGGCCCCTCCCAGGCCCTACTAACCCTGTTGCGGAGAGCTTCTTTTGTCAAAGTGCTGGGCTCCTACCCCGCCGTCACAAGCTGGGGCCTGCTCAGGGAGCCATAAAGAATGCGCCCCGCAGTCGGGGCACTTTGTTTAAGGGGTTGGGGCTAGCGGAAGGTGGCCCCAAACAGCACCCGGCCGTAGGGCGGGCTGTTGAAGGGGAAAACGCTCTGGCCGCCAATGAACAGCCCCGTGTCACGGTCGAGGGCGAACTCGAGCCCAGCGTCCAGGGTGAGGGCAAAGTTGGCGTTGGGCAGCCGCAGGCCCAGCCCGCCACCAAAATAGGGCTTAATGCCGCGCAGGTCACGGTCGAACTGGCCCAGGTCAGGCTTGAAGAGCACCTCCCCCCCGATCAGGAAACCCGGCCCCTGGAAGATCACATCGCCGTACACCAAAGCCACCAGGTCGCGCTGTAGGCTGGCCTCGAGGCCAAAACCCAATGTTGGGGAGGGCACGGAGACGCGAAGCTGGAAGGAACGTTGCGCAAAGCCCACAGAGGCAAACGCCAGCAACAACAAGACGACCAAAACAGATAAACGCTTCATGGCACACCTCACAGGCGATACCATAGCCCAGGCGGGCCTAAATGACCAGGGGACTCGCTCTCACGCTCCGCTAAGACCCCACCCTTACAGTAGGGCCGATATGAAGCGATTCCCGCTGTTTGTGCCCACCCTGGCCGGACTGCTCCTGAGCGGCCTGTTGGGGGCACAAACCCCACCCACAGCCGACAAGATTGGCTACCTCAACGCGCGGGCTGTGGTGGAAGCCCACCCCCAGTTTGCCAAGGTCAGGGAGGTTCAGGCCAGGGCAGAAGCCGAGCTTAACCCCCTAAGAGCTGAGCTACAGGCCCTGGAGGACAAAATCCGCGCGGGCAATGCCACCACCCAGGAACAGCAAACCTACCGCACCCTGGCTCAGAATCTACAGGCCGCCAGCCAAAAGTGGACTGAGCAGCAAAATAGCGTGCTTCGACCCATCACCGAGGACATCGACAAAATCGTGAGTAAGGTAGCCAAGGAACAGGGTTTTGCCATCGTGTTGGATCAGGAAGTGGCGGCCAGCAGTGGCCTGGTCGTTTATGCCGCACAAGGGCTCGACCTCACCCCAGCCATCATGCAGGCCTTACCTAAGTAGCGGAGAAAGACTATGAGCAAAAATGGGTTGTTTGTTGCAGTCTTGCTAAGCTTGCTGTTGGGCGGTTCGCTCATCGCACAAAACCGCACCGTACCTACCCGCATCGGCTATGTGGACGCCGAAAAGGTGGTGCAGGCGCATAAGGATTTCAAAAAGGTGCAGGATATCCGTAACCAGGCCGAGCGCGAACTGAAGCCCTTACGCGATCAGCTCCAGCCCCTCGAGGCCAAGCTGCGGGCCGGCAATGCCACCGCCAAGGATCAGCAGGACTACCGGGTGCTGGCCCAGAGCCTGCAAGAGGCGGGTAAAAAGTGGAGCGACCGGGCCAACGCCGCGCTCAAACCGATTACCGAGGAGATCGATCAGGTGATTGCGCGGGTTGCCCAGCAGCAGGGTTTTGCCATGATTCTGGACAAGAAAGTGGCTGCCACCAGCGGTCTGGTGGTTTATGCTGCCGACGAACTCGAGATCACCGACGCGGTAATCAAAGCCCTTCCCAAGTAAGCCAATCATCGCGAGCCACAGGTATTTCTCTACACCTGTGGCTCGCGCTTTTAAACCAGCCCAGAAGATTTAGCGTCCGGGACGCAACCCTTTGGTGTTTGCTGGGTATGTTACAATCGTAAGCGATGGCGAAGGGCAAATCCAAAGCTGACAAAGCCAGCAAGGCCACTCCTACCGAACGCAAGCGCGACCTCGAGGCCTTTGCTCTGCTGATACTGGGCATCGCCGCCCTCCTGGCCGCTGCCATTTATTTTGGCTCCAACCTGGCCGGACAACTGGGCAGCGGTATTCAGGCCCTGTTCTGGGGCAACCTAGGGTACCTGGCCTGGCTGGTTCCACCGACGGTTGCCCTGCTGGGGGTGTGGCTGCTGCTGGATCGGCCCCTGGGCCCTTTGGTGCGCAGCGCCGCCCTGCTCTTCGCGGGGGGCCTGCTTACCTTACCGCTGGTGGCCCATCTCGCCGGGCCTTACGGGGGGCTGCTGGGCAGCAACCTGCACACCCTGCTGGTGGGTGGTCTGGGCAGTTTTGGCCTGCTCATTCCCCTGCTGGCCCTCAGTTTTGTGGCCGATCTGGCCCTGCGCCAGCGGCCCGGTTTTCTTTTGAGCAAAGGTCTGCGCCGGGTCATTCTGGCGGGCGTGCGGCTGCGCCATGCCTATCGCCTCGCGCAGGCCGCCCACCGTCTGCTGGGGGAGGTTCGGGCCTTATCGGAACGCTACCCCGAGCACAAGGCTTTGCGCGTCTTGCAGCAAGACCTCGAGGCCTTCAAGCGCACACCGCGGGATCAGGAGACCGTCGAGGGGCTGGCCAAGCTTCTGGACGACTTCAAGAACGAGCGCATCAAGGAGCTGGCAAGCAGGTTGGCCGCGGAAGCGCGCCCCCTTCCAGCACGCCTCGAGCGCCTGGCCACCGCCCTGGCCGCACCGCTCAAGGGCGAGGGACTGGCCCAGGCCCTGGAAGAACGGCGTGCCGCGCTGGTGCTGGAGGTCGGCGCGCTGCTCACCAAGGCCCAGACCCTAACCCGCCAGGGCCAGGCCGCGGCGCGCGCGCTGGTTCCCCCCATCACCACCCGGGCCCTGCTCACTGCCCTGGACGAACACCAGCAGCGCCTGGCCGCCTGGCAGGAAAGCGAGGCGCTGACGCTCGACCTCGAGCAGCGGGTAGACGGCTGGCTGCGCTGGGCCGAGTGGGTGGAGGCTGCGCCGCTGGAGGCCCACCCCGCCGGGCTGCGGGCCTTGCTGGAAAAGGGCTTGCAGACTGAACCGCCTGCCTTTGCTGTAGCAACCACCAAACCCCCCACCGAGCCCCCTTTCGACTTCGACCTGGTCTTCCCCGAACCCGATAAGGTAGCGGCCGCCAGCAAACCCGCCCAGGAGAGCCCCAAGCCCAGCCTGGTCAAAACCACCCCCCCACCCCCTGTCATCACCCGCGCTGCCACCGCCCTCGAGCTGCCCGGCTTCGACCTGCTCGACCCACCCGAACCACCGCGCCACGACCCCAGGGCCCTGGAACTCATCACCCAGCGGCAGGTTGAACTCATCAACAACACCCTCAAGCACCACGGGGTGGAGGCCCGGGTGGTGAGCTGGTCGCGCGGCCCCACGGTAACGCGGTACGAGCTCGAGCCCGCCCCCGGCGAAAAAATCAGCCGGGTACAGAACCTGCACAACGACCTGGCCCTGGCCCTGGCGGCCGGCTCGGTGCGCATCGAGGCCCCCATCCCCGGCAAGAGCGTGATTGGCCTCGAGGTGCCCAACACCGAGCGCGAACTGGTGCGCTACAGCGAGGCCATCCAGTCCAGCGCCTTCACCCGCAGCAAGGACACCCTGCCCCTGGTGCTGGGTAAAAGCATTGACGGCGAGGTCTGGGTGCGCGACCTGGCTAAAATGCCCCACCTGCTGATTGCCGGCTCGACCGGTTCGGGCAAGTCGGTGGCGGTGAACACCCTCATCGCCAGCCTGCTCTTCAAATACCTCCCCACCGAGCTGCGCTTCCTGATGATTGACCCCAAGATGGTGGAGCTCACCCCCTACGAGGGTATCCCCCATCTGGTGCGGCCGGTGGTAACCAACCCCGCCGACGCCGCCGGGGTCTTGCTGGGCGCGGTGGCCCACATGGAGCGGCGCTACAAGATGATGAGCCAGGTGGGGGCGCGCAACCTCGAGCAGTTCAACCAGAAAATGCGGGCTGCCGGCGAGGCCACCCTGCCCTACCTGGTGATTGTGATTGACGAGCTGGCCGATCTGATGATTACCGCCCCCAAAGAGGTCGAGCAGGCCATTTTGCGCCTGGCGCAGATGGCCCGCGCCACCGGCATGCACCTGATTCTGGCCACCCAGCGCCCCTCGGTGGACATCCTGACCTCGCTCATCAAGGTCAATATCCCGGCCCGCATGGCCTTTGCGGTCTCCTCGGGCTTCGACTCCCGCACCATCCTGGACACCTACGGGGCCGAGCGGCTGGTGGGCCAGGGCGATATGCTCTTCCACCAGCCCGGCCTGCCCAAGCCGGTGCGTCTGCAGGGCCCTTTCCTCTCGGAAAGCGAGGTACACCGTATCGCCGGGTTCCTGCGCGAACAGAGCTTCGAAGACGCCTTCGTGGCCCAGTACGGCCCCGACTTCGAGGGCCCCCTGAACCTGGGCGGAGCTGGCAGCGCCGACGCAGGCGAGATTGATTTTGGCGATCCCCTGCTCAAAAAAGCCGCCGAGATTGTGATCGAGGAGGGTTACGCCTCGGTCAGCCGGCTCCAGCGCCGCCTCTCGGTGGGGCACGCCCGTGCGGGCAAGCTGGTAGACGCGCTCGAGGCCATGGGCATCGTGGGGCCGCACCAGGGCAGCAAGCCACGGGATGTGCTGATTACCCGCGACCAGCTACCGGAGTATTTTGGCGGCGAATAGCCGAAACCAGCTCGGGTTTAGGGCCTAAGCGCTATCTAAGCGCTATCGTCCCCAGGTCGAGGGTGTTCCTGCCGTTCACATCTACCTGGCGCTCCACTTGAGGCTCGCCGCTATCGCACAAACCGTTACCCGAGTCGTCGCGGCAGGCTACCATGGTGTAGCGCCCCGGCACCAAAAAGGTCTCGAAGCGCCCGTTGACCACCGGCACCCACCGGGCAATGGGGCCACGTAGGCTTACCAGAAACTCGCCCCTGGGCAGCGTCCAGCCAAAAGCCCCCGGCAGGTTGAGCAAACCATACCCGTAGGCATCGTCCCGGCCCGGCGCGCCCAGGTCGGTGGCGCTCGAGCGGATCAGGTTCCAGGCTTCTGTGGCAGTGCTGGCCCGGCCACTGGACAGCGCCATAGCCAGCGCCGCCGCCACCTGGGGGGTGGCCTGGGAGGTGCCCATGTAGAAGGTGTAGTTGGGCAGGTTGGTTTGATAATTCCAGGTGGTGGAGAGCACACCACCCCCCGACTGGGCGATGTTGCCACCCGGTGCAGCAATGTCTACTTCACTGTTTTGCTGGCTGTAGTACACCACCTGGTTGTACATATCGGTGGCCGCCACCGAGATGGCCCCAGGGCAGGCGGCTGGGTAGACCAGCGCACCCGGATTGCGGCTCTGGAAATTGCCCGCCGCTGCCACCACCAGCACCCCTCGAGCCACCGCATCGGCCACCGCCTCGCACATGGCGTTGGAGTAGTTGATTGAACCCAGCGAAAGATTAATCACCTGGGCCGGGTGTGGGTTTTGCAGCAACCGACCGCCCAGCTCCACCGGGATGCCCGCCGCATAGCGCACCGCCAGGGCCACGTTCTCAAAAGTACCGCTACCACCCGAATCCAGTACCCGCAAGGGCAGCACCTTGATGGGGGCGTTGTAGGCCATCCCCACCACCCCCGAGGCCGAGCAGTTGGCACAGGGCGGGGCAAACGACCCACTGTTTGCCACAATGAGGCCGGTCACATGGGTGCCGTGGCTTCCACCGGTGGCCCCATTGAGGTCACAGGGATCGGTGGGATCATCGTCGCCCAAGGTGTCCGGGGCCGGCGCACCGCAGGGGTCGTAGGGATCGGCGGGGTTGGCAGGCGGTGCGGCATCGCCCACAAAATCGTAAGCCCCCTCACCCGGCCCCCACAACCGCCCGGCCAGGTCGGGGTGGTCGTAGCGCACGCCGGTATCCACCACCGCCACGGTAATGGGTATCGGGTAGGTTTGCTGGTAGGTAAAGCGCGCCCCGGTGTTGCGCAGGTGCCACTGCAATGGGTAGTACTGGTCGGTGGGCTCACCCTGGGCACGCACGGTACCGTTGAGTTCGGCCCACTCCACGCTGGGGTCGAGGCGCAGGCGTTGCAGCAGAGCCTCTGGATTGGCGGCCCGCAGCTTGGTGATGCGGCTGATGCGGTCGTGGGATAGAACCCGGCTGCCCTGCGGCAGAACGGCTGTGCGCAGATCGGTGCGGTACTTGACCAGAATTTCGTTGCCGGAGGTGCGGGGGGCCGGGGTGCCCTGGCTATGCAACGGTTGGGAGGCCAGGGGTGCCCCGCCCACCAAGGTAGCGGTCGGGCTCGAGTCCACCACCCCCCCCACAACCCTCACCAAAGGCAGCCGAACCAGCACCTCGGCCTCCACATCACCCACCAGCCGGAGGTTGCCCGTGTACTCGGGCTGGTTTGGGATCTCCTCGGCAAACTCGGCCCGGATTCTCACAACCTTCGGGCCGATACCGGCTTGCGGCATAACGCTCAACCAGGTGCTGTAGTTTTCGATCCTCCAGGCCACGTTGGAACCCACCGACAGGGTCAGGCTGCCCTCGAGCCCCTCCAGCACCACTTCTTTAGGGATGGTCTGGCTGCTTACAGGCATCAAGGCCCCACAGCCCGCCAGTAGCGCAGCCATCAGAATCAGAACCAAGCACCGCCGCATCCCCCTCACACTATCGCCGGCGCGGTAGAAGTCAAGCCGGATTTGACCAAAATTGCTTCAAGCGTTGCGATGGCCCCGTCTTCGCTCGAGGTAACGCTCCAGCAAAAAAAGCACCACCGCCAGCGCAATCAGGGGCCATTGCAGGTTGTAAGCTTTGCGGCCCACAAGTCCTTGCAACTCGGAGGCATCGGCCAAAAGCCGACCCCCGCTCAGCTCCGAGAGGCGGCGCAGGTTTTCCCGCCCATCTTCCAGGCGCCATTCGGGCAGGCTGGGAAGCTGCAAGCGCAGGCGCGGCTGCTCGTTCTCAAATACCACGGCCTCCCCCACGGCTTCTCGGGGCAGCCAGGTTTCAAAGCGCAGCGGCCCGACTGGGGCCATGGGCTGCTCCTGGCCTGCCGCGCGCAGGCGGGGCCGTTCGAACTGGCCCTCCAGGGTCACGCGCACCCCGTCCAGCTCGCGCACAGCCTGCACCCGGGGCCGCGCGGGGGTCTGCGAAAGCCAGCGCAGGAGTTCACCCAGCAGCGCCGGGGTGCCCTGCCAGCCTTGCCAGGAGCGCGAGAGGTCGGTGGTGAGAGCGGCCACCCGGCCCCGCCCGCTCTCCCCCACGGCCAGCACGGTGCCCTCGCCGGAGCTGAGCAGGGTCTGGGCCCAGGGCTTGGTTTTGGCCGGGAGGATCACCGAGAGGGGCGGGGGGTTGGTGGCGCGGGTGATGGGGTGGGGGCGCACGGCCACCGGGAAGCTGCCCTCCAGGGCCTCCCGCCGGAAAGCCCGCTGGGCTTCTTCCAAGAAGAATCGGGGTAGATCTTCTGGGCGGGGCACATCCCAGTAGGTGCCACCCCCGGCCTGGGCCAGCTCGCGCAAAAACCGGCCGTCGGCATCGGCCCCGATGGCCACGGTGTTGGTTTTGATCCTGGGGCTGGCCTCGCGGGCGGCCTCGAACAAATCGGGGGTTACATCGGCGGCCAGCCCATCGGTGAGGGCTATCACCTGTTTAGACTCGGTGGGAACCTGCTCCAGTGCTTCCAGGGCCTCCAGGTAGGCCCGCCGGATCATGGTGCCACCCCCCGCCTGGGTGGAGAGCAGGAGGCTCTCGGCCTCCTTGCGGCCCTGCTCGGTCATGGGCCGGGGGCGAAACAGCCAGCGCGGGCGGTCGGAGAAAACCACCACCCCGATGTAGTCCTGGGGGCGGGCCGAGCGGATCAGCTCGAGCGAACCCGTCACCGCCAGCCCCAGTTTGTCGTCCTCGAGCATGCTGCCCGAGACATCCAGCACCAACACAATCCCCACCCCGCCCGGCTCCTCTACCGGTTCCACCGGCAGGCTATCGGCCAGGCTGGTGCGCTCCCAGCCCCCAAAGAACAGGCCTCGGGGGGTTGCCGTCCACAACAGACTGCCCCCCTGGCTCAAAAAACTTTGCAGGGCATCCAGCTCGGCTGCCGATAAATCCTGCACCCCCACCCCCAGGGCCACCACCTCGGCCCGGATGGGAAGGGTGATCCCCTGCCGTTCCTCCACGCTAAAGCCCTGGGCCCGCAGGTAGCGGGCCAGGGCCGCATCCCCCAGCACCCAGACCCGCGTCGAGTCCGCGGGGCTCAGCTCGAGGCGGGCCTGCTCCACCCCCAGGGCGCTTTCGACCCGCGCTGCCACCACCGCGGGCCCATCCAGCCGGAAGCGATACCCCACGCTGCTGCGGCCAGGCTCGAGCTGCACTTCACGCTCTACAAGCCCGGCCGGCCCGTTGAAGGTAATCCGGGCCCGCACTGCCGTGGTCGACTCGAGCACCGCCCGCACCTCGATGGTCTCCCCCTTGGCCGGAAGCGCCGGCCCGGTCAGAACAACCGAAAGGTTGGGGCTGGGTGGCTGGTAAAGGCTGTAGATGGGTATGCCAATGGGCTCGGCCCCATCCTGAAACAGCCCATCCGACACCAGCACAATCTGGTCTGCCTGCAGCTCCCGCGCTTTCTCCAGGGCTTCGCCCAGGCGGGTGCCCTCGCCCAGGTCAAGGCGCCGGGCTGTCGGGCCCGCTACCTGAACGGCCCCACTGGCAAAAGCCACGTACAGGGCACCGGGTAGCTGCAGCCGGGGCGCAACCTGCCAGACCGCCTCCCGGGCCGAGGGGCTCTGATCCAGCAGAACCACGGTTTGCACCGGTTGCAAAGGCAGGCTGGGCCCCCAGAAGGCCAGGAGCAGCAAACCGATGACGGCGGCCCGAAGCCCCACCCACATGACCGTATTATCGAGTATTGGGTGGTATGAAAAAGCAACCGTGGCCGCAGAAAGTAAACCCGCCGATGGGGGCAGCTCCAATAAAATATCTGGCATGAACCGGGTGTTGTTGGGCGTGCGGGGCATGGAACAGCCCGAACAGGTCGCTAAAGTCTCAAGTGCCATCAAGAGACTGGAAGGCGTGCGAAACGTGCAATCGGTCGATAAGGGACAGCTCGAGGTCGAGTACGACCCCCAGCGGCTCACCGTAATGGATCTGATCCGAGCGGTGCGTGAACAGGGCTTCCTGGCCGGCATGTTGTAGGTCAAAAGCACCTCTATTGCAACCGACACTTATTTGCAGTAAGGGCTTCCTGCTGTAACATAAGAGTGTCTGCGGCAGGGCGCACCCGCCCAGGCATCGAAACCAGCCCCACAACCAGGCGGAACCATTCCGTTTCGCAGAGTTCATTTGCTCCCCAGACCCGTGGAGTAAACTGTTAGGACTTGGCAAGGCAGTAAAGCCCGTCGGATCTGGCGGTTCGTTTTTGGTTGAATGGCTTTGGTTTCGTGCCTGAAGCACTAGACACCCTACAGCAAAGGAGAACCTATGGCCTACCGAGACGACTTCAAAACCCGCAAGAGCCTCTCCACCAGGATGGGTGAGGTGCATTACTTCGACATCATGGAGCTCGAGCGTCAGGGCATCGCGCCGGTGTCCAGGCTGCCCTTTAGCATCCGGGTGATGCTGGAAAGCCTGCTGCGCAACCACGACGAGTACAAGATCACCAAAGACGATGTGGTGGCCCTGGCCAACTGGCAGCCCGACCCCGGCGAAGTCAACGTGCCGCTGATGCTGGCCCGGGTCATCCTACAGGACTTTACTGGCGTACCGGCGGTGGTGGATCTGGCCGCCATGCGCGACGCGGTGGCCAAGGCCGGCGGCAACCCGGAGATCATCAACCCCACCGTGCCAGTGGATCTGGTGATTGACCACAGCGTGCAGGTGGACTACTTCGGCACCGCCTATGCCTTTGCCCAGAACGTGGAGCTGGAGTACAAGCGCAACGAGGAGCGCTACCGCCTGATCAAGTGGGGCCAGAACGCCCTCAAAAACTTCCGCGCGGTGCCCCCCGGCACCGGCATCGTGCACCAGGTGAACCTCGAGTACCTGGCCTCGGTGGTGATGACGCAAAAAGGCGAAGATGGTCGGCTCTATGCCTTCCCCGACAGCCTGGTGGGCACCGACTCCCACACCACCATGATCAACGGCCTGGGCGTGCTGGGCTGGGGCGTGGGCGGCATCGAGGCCGAAGCGGTGATGCTGGGCCAGCCCTACTACATGCTGGCCCCCAAGGTCATCGGCTTCAAACTGACCGGTGAGCTGCCCGAGGGGGCCACCGCCACCGACCTGGTGCTGCGCGTGACCGAGATGATCCGCAAGCACGGTGCGGTGGGTAAGTTCGTGGAGTTCTACGGCCCTGGGGTGTCCAAACTGCCGCTGGCCGACCGCGCCACCATCGCCAATATGTCGCCCGAGTACGGCGCCACCATGGGCTACTTCCCCATCGACGACGAGACCCTGGCCTACCTGCGCCTCACTGGGCGCTCCGACGAACAGGTTGACCTGGTGGAGAAGTACGCCAAAGCCACCGGCCTGTGGCGCACCGACGACGCCGCGCCGGTGTACAGCGAGCACCTCGAGCTCGACCTCTCCACCGTGGTGCCCGCCCTGGCCGGCCCCAAGCGCCCCCAGGATCGGGTCAACCTGGGCGAGGTGAAGAAGAGCTTCCTCGAGCACCTCACCAAAGACCCCAAGGAGCGCGGCTTTGGCCTCAGCCCCGACAAGCTGGACGCCAAGGTAACGGTCAAGCGGGGGCTCGAGGAGTTCGACCTCCGGCACGGCTCGGTGGTGATTGCCGCCATCACCAGTTGCACCAACACCTCCAACCCCAGCGTGATGCTGGGCGCGGGCCTGCTGGCTAAAAAAGCTGTGGAGGCCGGCCTCGACACCCAGCCCTGGGTTAAGAGCAGCCTGGCCCCTGGCTCCAAGGTGGTAACCGAGTACCTGGACGCCGCCGGCCTCACCCCCTTCCTCGAGGCCCTGCGCTTCCACACCGTGGGCTACGGCTGCACCACCTGCATCGGCAACTCCGGGCCGCTGCCCGAAGACATCTCCAGGGCGGTGAAGGAGGGCGACCTGGTGGTGGCCGCGGTGCTCTCGGGCAACCGCAACTTCGAGGGCCGGGTCAACCCCGATGTCAAGGCCAACTACCTCGCCAGCCCCATGCTGGTGGTGGCCTACGCCATCGCAGGCCGCATTGATATCGACTTCACCACCGAGCCCATTGGCTACGACCCCAACGGCAAGGCCATCTACCTGAAAGACATCTGGCCCAGCCAGGAGGAGATCCGCCAGGCCGTGCACCAGACCCTGGACGCCGAGATGTTCCGCCGCCAGTATGCCACCGTCTTCGAGGGCGACGAGCGCTGGAAGGCCCTGCCGGCCCCCACCGGCCAGCTTTATCAGTTTGATCCCAACAGCACCTACATCCAGAACCCGCCCTTCTTCGAAAACCTGGGCCAGGCCCGCGAGATCGGCGATATCAAGGGGGCGCGGGTGCTGCTGCTGCTGGGCGACTCCATCACCACCGACCACATCTCGCCCGCCGGCAACATCGCCAAGAACTCCCCCGCCGCCCGCTACCTGATGGGCCACGGGGTTGAGCCCGCCGACTTCAACAGCTACGGCTCCCGCCGCGGCAACCACGAGGTAATGATGCGCGGCACCTTCGCCAACATCCGCATCCGCAACCTGATGCTGGATGGCAAAGAAGGCCCCTATACCAAGAAGCTGCCCAAGTCCGAGCGCGGCTGCGAGCCCGGCACCGGCGAAGAGATGTTCGTCTACGACGCCGCCATGCAGTACAAGGCCGAGGGCACGCCCCTGATCGTGATCGGCGGTATCGAGTACGGCAACGGTAGCAGCCGCGACTGGGCCGCCAAGGGCACCTACCTGCTGGGCGTGAAGGCCGTAATTGCCCAGAGCTTCGAGCGCATCCACCGCAGCAACCTGGTGGGCATGGGGGTGCTGCCCCTACAGTTCCAGCCCGGCCAGAGCGCGGCCAGCCTGGGCCTCACCGGCTACGAGGTGTTCGATATCCTGGGCCTCGAGGATATCACCCCCGGCAAGGAACTCACCGTGGTGGCCACCCGCGCCGACGGCAGCCAGGTGAGCTTCCAGGTTAAGGCCCGCATTGACACCTTGGTCGAGGTGGACTACTACAAAAACGGTGGGATTCTGCAAACCGTGCTGAAGAACATGCTAGCCGAGAAGGCCAGGGCATAAAAAGCCTGGGCCGGTTTCCTGGTGGCGGAAGGCTGCTCCGCCACCATGTTCTTGTTCTTGACAGGAGTCTTCAATCCTTCATCGGTAGGGCTGTGCTAACATAAACCTGCTTTGGCCGCGTGACTAAGGGGAGTTTAGAAGCATTAACTCCAATCCTGCAGAGTCGCTGGCACACCGGAGAGTAGATGAAACCTACCGTCAGCGTGGTGGTACCGGCCCGCAACGAAGAAGAGATGATTGGGGCATGCCTGGAGTCCATTTTGCGACAGGAGCCGCCCCCCTACGAAGTCATTCTGGTGGATAACGGCTCCACCGACCGAACCGGCGAGATCGGGCGCAGCCTGGGGGTGCGGGTGATCTACCAGCCCCAGCCCGGCCTGCACATTGCCCGCCAGACCGGCCTCGAGGCCGCCAGCGGGGAGGTTGTGGCCGCCACCGATGCCGACTGCAGGGTAGAGCCCGGCTGGATTGCCGCCATCCAGGAGGCTTTCAGCGACCCGGAAGTGGTGGAGACCTACGGCCCGCTCGAGTTTTTCGATGGGCCCCTGTTCGACCGGCTGCTCTCGCGCTATGGCTACCCGCTGTTTTTGAGCCTCATGGCCAAGCTGGGCCAGCCCAACACCGCCGGGGGCAACCACGCGGTGCGCCGACAGGTGGCCCTCGAGGTGGGCGGTTACGACGTACCCTTCGGCGAAGATCTGCGGCTGATGCTCAAGCTCAAGCAACGCGGCAAGATCGTTTACACCCCCAAGGCCCGGGTGCTCACCTCGGGACGCCGCCTGAGCAAAGGACGCTGGAAGATGTACGGGGTGCACCTCAAGAATATCTGGGCCCGCCTGCGAGGGGCTCCGCAGGACTACGGCCCCGACTACTACGCAGACCGAGAACGACAGTAACCCTTTGAAGTGTTATCGCATCCGCTAAAGTGAGGCCGTTGTGGAAGTGGTCGTCCTGCTCTTGCTGCTGCTGGCCCTGTATCTGGGGGCCGACCTGGTTTACCGCTGGATGGGCGTGGGTTCCATTGCCTGGGGCCGCCGAAGCAGCCCCCAAATTGCCCTCACCTTCGACGATGGGCCCGGCGCTCACACCGAGGCCATCCTCGAGCGCCTGCGACAACACGGTGTAAAAGCCACTTTTTTTGTGCTGGGTAGCCAGGCGCAAAAGCACCCCGAACTCTTGGAAAAACTCCGAGCAGAGGGGCACCAGGTCGAGTCCCACGGCCAGGTGCACCGCCCGGCTTTCCTGCTGTGGCCCTGGCAGGAGGCCCGCCAGATTCGGGCCATACCGGGCCGCTTCTACCGCCCGCCCCACGGCATTCATACCCCTTTTACCCGCTGGCTGGCTAAGGCCGCGGGCAAACAGATAGCCCTGTGGGACGTGGAGTCGAAGGACTGGACTGCACAAGACCCCCAGGCCCTGGCCCGGCGCATTCTGGTATGGTGCAAGCCCGGTTCCATTGTTTTATTGCACGACAATGACCGTTTTCCGCAAACCCTGGCCATCCTAGATGAAATTCTGCCCAGGCTAAAAGAACTCGGCTATCAGCCGGTACGGCTCGACGAGCTCGAGACCCAACCGCTCACCTGGCGCGAGGGGCTCATGCGGGCCAGCCAGGGCGGGCACGAGCGATACTTCATCAAGAACAAAGTAGAGCGGCTGGGGCTGGGCCCCTTCGATTATCTGGCGGTAAGCCCCTGTGCCTTTCCTGGCCCCAGCCAGCCCGGGTTGCAAAAGGGCGACCCCAGCCTCGAGGTGCACCTCGACTCGGTACGCACCCCTGCCATGACCCAGATACAGCTTTTGCGCGAGGGGCGCAAGGGCTTCACACTGCTGGCCGAATATGTACAATCCCATCCGGAAATCAGAGGTATATGGGGCATTTCCCAGGCCGCCGCAGGGTTGCGGGTGTTTGGGTTCCACCTGGCCCCCGTCACCTTCTTGCAACGGCTGATTAGCGGCACGGCCAGCGCATGGTTTTTGTGGCTTTATCGGGGAGAGCTGCCCAGGCGCTCGCTGCCTTCGGCCCTGCTGGGGTATAGCCCTCGGGAGGAATTCCTGGCCCGGTGGCTCAAGAAAGCCAAAGCCCCGGAAAACCCTCAATAGCGGCAATTACAGGCTGTGCTAACATATACCCGTGCGTCTATACCGCATCGGCCTGTTCACCGACACCTACCTGCCTGGGCCCAATGGGGTGGCCACCAGCGTTTACCTGCTCAAGCGTGAGCTGCGCCGCATGGGCCACGAGGCCTGGGTGCTGGCCCCCGAGATGCCAGAGGCCGACCCCCGTGAAGACTGGGTGGTGCGGGTGCCCAGTGTGCCCTACCCTTTTTTCGAGAATCAGCGGCTGGCCATGCCCAGCAGCCGTCTGCTCCCCACCGAGTTCGAGATTTTCCACACCCACACACCCCTGTTCATCGGCATCTGGGGCGCGCGGCTGGCCTACCGCCACCGCCTGCCCCACGTCTCCACCTTTCACACCCATCTAGAAAAATACGCCCATTACATCCCCGGTGTCGCCACCCTCGACAAGTATGTGGGCATCATGCAGAAAGTCTGCCAGGCTTTCTATAACCGGGCCGATGTGGTTATCGCCCCTACCAACCCGGTCAAGCAACTGGCCGAAAGCTATGCCATAGAGCGCGAGATTAGAGTAATTCCCACTGGCATCGATACCGATATTCTGGAGTCGGCCCCCGACCCGGTCTCACCCTGGCCCAGCGGCAAGCGACGCCTGTTGCATGTGGGCCGCCTGGGGAAGGAAAAAAGTGTGGACGTGGTAATTCGCGCCCTGGCCGAAATTCGCAAGGAATTGGATGCCCACCTGGCCCTGGTGGGTATGGGGCCCGAACGGGATGAGCTGGAGAAGCTGGCCCACAGGCTGGGATTATCCGAGCATCTCACCTTTGTGGGGCCGGTGCCCTACGAGAAAATCGGCGGATATTACCGCATGGCCGAGCTGTTCTTGTTCGCCAGTGAGACCGAAACCCAGGGCCTGGTGCTCTGGGAGGCCCAGGCGGTGGGCGTGCCGGTGGTGGCGGTGGGCGCCGAAGGCACCCTACAGGGGGTCGAGGTAGGCAGCAGCGGCTACCTGGTGCAGCCTGGCGACTATCGGGCCATGGCCGAGCGGGCCCTCGAGCTTCTCCAGAACGAACCACTGCGCCAGCGTTTCAGCGAAGGAGCCCGTAAGTTTGCCGACCAGCGCACCGCCCGGCGCGTCGCCGAGCAGATCGTAGCCATCTACGACGAGGCCACCCGCCTGGTGGAGATCGAACCGCGCCGCCTCAAAATCCCCTTCCCCCGCCTGCCCCAGAGCAGCCTGAGCAGCCCCCGCTAAACCCATCGACTCGAGCCCGTGACCCGCTACCGCATCCGTACCCGCCCCACCCAACCTTTTGCCGGTGAGCGCACCCAGGCCGTGCCGGGACGGGGCCTCGAGTTCTACGAGCTGCGCGGCTACACCCAGGGCGACGAACCCCGCTTTATAGACTGGCGCGCCTTTGCCCGCACCGGGCGGTTGTATACCCGCATCTTCCAGGCCGAAGCCCCCGCCCGGTTTACATTCTTTCTGGATGGCTCCAGAAGCATGCTGCTACACGGCAAACAAGCCTATGCCGAACGGGCAGCGCGCATCCTGCTGGAGCTAGCCCGGCCAGAAGGTGCTTTTTTGTGGGGTGGGGGGCGCTACCAGGGCCGGCTGAGCTGGGTGGAGTCGGGGCCTTCGGCCCTGCTGACGCGGCCCCGGCCTAAAGGGGTCACGGTACTGATAACCGACGGCCTGGATGAGCTGGACTGGTCGCGCCTGCTGCAGAAACTCCAGCGGGTGGTGCTGGTGCAGGTTCTGGCCCCCGAGGAGGCGTCGCCTGGCTTTGCCGAGGCTTTGTTGCAAGATGTGGAAGTAGGGCAGCGGTTGGAGGTAGGGCCGGCGGAGATACAGGCCTATCAAGAAGCCCTGGCCCAGCACCTGCTGCGCCTGAAGACCACCACCCGTCGCCTGGGCAGCTATGCGCTGTTGCGGGTGGGCGAACCAATTGTGCCGGGGTTGGTGCGGCAGGGCGTTCTAGAAGAACGCTGATGTGGGACTACACCACAAAGGCCTCGGGTGGTAAGGCATGGCCCAGGGCCTCCAGCAGGGCCGCCAGATGAAACCTTTGGAACTCGTCCGGGGGTACATACTCCCCCACCAGGCGCAGGGCTTCGGTGGGGAGGGGCCTGAGGGCAATCACGCTGTGGTAAGGCTGAAGCAGGGATAGGGGCAGGCTGCCACCCGCGTACACAATCAGGTCGGCCTGACGGGCCACCACGGCGGCCTGCACCTCGGCCACCGCCACAACCCCGCGTTGTGGCGGCGGTAGCAGCTCCAGAAAACTTTCACCTTCTGGAAAGCTTCGGCTAAGCACCGAGACTTTGGTCAGGCCGCGCAACCCCTGGGCCAGCTCCGCACGCGCCGGGCCCAGCCAGAGGGCCCTGTCGCCAAAAGCATAACGGCGAATCAGGTTGGCTAGCGCAATGGGCTCGAGGTAGAACCCACGCACCCCGGTCATCTCGGGCAGCACCAGGTCAACCCGGCGGGCCTGGACGGCCTCGGGCTCGAGGTGCTGCACCATATCCAGGGCCAGGGCCTGCAGGCCTGGGTCTTCCAGCACCGCACCCCGGAAGCCTAAGGGCAGGAGGCCGGTCAGGGCGGCCTCGAGGTGGGTTCCGGGCTGGCTGGGATAAACAAACAAGGGCAGGTTGTGGTGCAGCGAGGCCGCCAGGAGCGGCTCAAACCAACGGCTATGCCCCGGATGAAAAACCACCAGCGGGCGGGTTGCGGTGTAGTCTTGGGCGCGCATCGCCCCCTAATCTACAACGCCCCCGGCCCATCCAGCCTCAAAAGCCTTCAACAATAAAGCCCACCGTAAAGCGCTGAAAGCTCTCCGAACCTACAACTTGGCTGACCTCGAGGTAGGGACGGTAGCCCCGTTCGGGAAACTGCACCCCCGCAGAGAATATGGCATAGAAGCGCTCCCCCAGGCGCAGGCGCAGCTCGTTTTGCGCGGTGTAGCCGGTAATGCCCAGCGCCAATCCGCCAGCCAGGTAAGGCCGCACCAACAAGAAAACCGGCAGCACATAGATCGCTTCGCCGCTCAGATAAAGGCCCCCGGGCGCGCCAACCACCAGTTGCGAACGAAAATCGATGGGAAAGCCGTCCAGGTAAAACCCCAGATGCCCCATGAAATTACCGTTGGGGCCGTTGCGCACAGAAAAGCCAAGATCGGCCCCTCCAGCCAGCGCCAGGCCCGACACCAGAACCAGCCCCACCCCCAGGCGGCGAATCAAGCTGACCATGCCCCTACCCTACTCCGCCAGATGCCACCTACGCAAGGAAGCCCTAACCAGCTTAATCACTCGAGCCGCTCGAGGCCAGCAAACTTGACCGCCAGCCGCTTCAAACCCACCCCAGGAAACATCACCGTAACCTCTCCACCCATTGCAGCCACCACTGTCCCGCTGCCAAACTTGGGGTGCTTGACTTTTTCTCCACCCTTGAACTCGGCTAGCTGGGTTCTGGGCTTGGGTTCGGGGCGGGCCTGTGGGAGCACCCGCACCTCGCTATCGCCAAAGGCCCCCACCTCCTTGAGCAGATCCTGGGGGATATCCTCCAAGAAGCGGCTTGGACGGGTATACTCGCGCTTGCCGTAGGTCTCCCGTTCCTCGGCATAGGACAGGTAGAGCCGTTCCTGGGCCCGGGTGATACCCACGTAAAACAGGCGTCTTTCTTCCTCCAGGTCTTCCAGCCGGTGCAGGCTGTTGCGGTGGGGCAGCAGGTTTTCTTCCAGGCCCACCAGAAATACCGTGGGGAACTCGAGGCCCTTGGCGTTGTGCAGGGTCATGAGGGTAACAGCCTCTACCGGAGCATCCCCCTGCGGCTCCTCGGCCTTGGCGGTCAGGGCCACCGAGTCGAGAAAGTCGGCAAGGCTGCCACCTTCCTCTTCCTCCCAGTCTTGCGCGGCCCGCAGGAGTTCTTCTACGTTTTGCAGGCGATCTTCGCCGTCCGGTTCCTGCTTTAGGGCTTCGCGGAAGCCCGTCTGTTCCAGCACCCGCTGGAAAAAAGCCGCAGGGCCAGACTCAAAAGCGGCCTCCATCAGCTCGTCCAGCAAGCGCACAAAGGCCTGTACCTGCTGGGGCCGGCTAATCACTTGCTCGGCTGCCCGAAAAGCCTCAAAAACCGTGGTGCCGGTCTTCTGGGCATGCTCAACCAGCCTGGCTACCGTGGTCGCCCCAATGCCGCGGGGCGGCGTATTGACGATGCGGCGCAGGTTGATCGAGTCGGCCGGGTTCACCGCCACGCGCCCGTAGGCCAGCAGATCTTTGATCTCCCGCCGCTCAAAAAACCCCACCGCCCCCACCAGGCGCACGGGCACGTGGGCCCGCCGCAGGTGTTCTTCCAGCAGGCGGGACTGGGCGTTGGTTCGGTAAAGCACCGCAATTTGCTGATAGTCCCCCAGCTTCACAACCTCCCGGGCCACAAAAGCGGCCTCTTCGCGGGCGTTGGGGGCACGGTACAGGCGCACCGGCTCACCCCCCGGCTTGGTCGGGCGCAGCACCTTTTCCAGGCGCAGGGCGTTTTTCTCGATGACCGCGTTGGCTACCTGGAGAATACTGCTGCTCGAGCGGTAGTTTTCCTCCAGGCGAATCACCCTGGCCCCTGGATAGTCTTTGGTGAAGTCGAGGATGTTGTTGATATCGGCGCTTCGGAAACCATAAATGCTCTGGTCGGGGTCGCCCACCACCATCAGGTTGGGTCGTTCACCGGCCAGCAGGCGGGTGAGTTTGTACTGCACCGGATTGGTGTCCTGGTACTCATCCACATGAATAAAACGGGCCCGCTGCTGCACCTTGTGCAAAACCTCGGGGTGTTGCTCGAAAAGCTCGATGGTTAGCAGCAGCAGGTCGTTGAAATCCAGGGCTCCTTGCATCCGCAGGCTGTTCTGGTACCTGCGGTAAACCTCGGCGGCCACATCCTTGGATACGCCGCCGATAAAATCGGGGGCCTCGCGCATATACTCCACCAGGCCAGCCCCCCGGTTCTTGATGCGGTCGATCATAGCCCGGAAGGGGCCTGGCTTGGCCTCGAGTTCGAGCTCTTTCAAAACCTCCTTCAACAGGGTGTTTTGGTCGTCTTCATCGTAAATGACAAAGCCCGGCTTGAGCCCCACGTACTCACCATAAGTGCGCAGGATTCGCACCGCCGCCGCATGAAAAGTGGAGACCCAGAGATCCCGGGCAGAGCGCCCCACCATTTTTTCCAGCCGCTCCTTCATCTCACCAGCGGCTTTGTTGGTAAAGGTTACAGCCAGTATTTCAGTCGGGTAGATGCGGCGCTCGCGCAGCAGGTAGGCGATACGGTGCACCACCGTGCGGGTCTTGCCAGAACCAGCCCCCGCCACCACCAGGGCCGGGCCTTCAAAGTGCAAAACCGCCTCCCGCTGGGAGGGGTTGAGGGAGGAAAGGAGGTCGGACATAAGGCTTTAGAAGTCTATCACCCCGCCCACCTCGAGGCATCAAATAGCCCCCGCCGGGGCCACGCTCTCGGCACAGCCCGGGCACGGGGAGTGGGTTTTACACAGAGTGCTGCAGGGTTCCTATGCGGAATTGGAAGGTGTCACCGAGGCCGACGGTCTGGAGCCGGGGGCCATCACCATGTTCATATCGCGCCCCAGCATCTCCGGGCGCATCTCCACAAAACCCACACCTTCCAGGTCTTTAGCCACCCGCTCGAGGAGCTTATAGCCGAGTTCCTGGTGGGCCATCTCACGCCCCCGGAACATGACGGTCACCTTCACCTTGTGCCCTTCCTCGAGGAAACGCCGGATGTGGCTGAGTTTGGTGTTGTAGTCGTGGGTTTCAATCTTGGGGCGCAGCTTCATGCTCTTGAGCTCGGTACGCTTGGCCTTTTTGCGGGCTTCCTTCTCGGCCTGCTGCTGCTCGTAGCGCCACTTGCCATAGTCGAGCAGCCTTGCCACCGGTGGAACCGAGTTAGGCGAGACCAGCACCAGGTCGTACTCACGCTCTTTAGCCAGACGCAGGGCATCGCGGGTGTCCACCACCCCGATCTGCGTGCCGTTCTCGTCAATCAGGCGAACCTGACGCACCCGAATCCGCTCATTTACTGGAACGTCTCTGGTTATAACTTCACCTCCGCAAGCAACAAACCAACCAAGCTGCGTTGCCTACTTTCTCGAGTGTACACAAAAAGCAGGTCAAGCGGCAACGCTTTACCAGGCGATAGCATAAGGGCACCATGATCATCACAACCGACCACCCACACATCCGGCTCCTCACCCTGAACGACCCCCAGCGGCGCAACCCGCTCTCCCCCGCCCTGGTGCAGGATCTGCTGGCCGCGCTCGAGGCCGCCGCGCAGGACCCGGCCATCCGGGCTGTGGTGCTCACCGGCGCGGGCCCGGCCTTTAGCGCCGGGGCCGATCTGGAGTTCCTTAAGAACGTAACCACCGCGGGGGCCGAGGCCAACTACGCCCACTCCCTCGAGCTAATGCGCCTGTTTCACCGGGTCTACACCTTCCCCAAACCCACCATCGCCGCCATCAACGGCCCGGCGGTGGCCGGCGGGGCCGGGCTGGCCACGGCCTGCGACCTCGCCATCATGAGCGAGCAGGCCCAGTTGGGCTACACCGAGGTGAAAATAGGTTTTGTGGCCGCGCTGGTGGGGGTGATCCTGGTGCGCAACGTGGGGGAGAAGCACGCCAAGGAACTGCTCCTGAGCGGTAAGCTCATCCCGGCCCAGGAAGCCTACCGGATGGGCCTGGTCAACCGGGTGGTGCCGCCCGAGCAGGTGTTGGACGAAGCCCTGGCCCTGGCACAGGAAGTGAGCGCCAACGCCCCGACCTCGCTCAGGCTGACCAAAGAGCTGCTCCACGCCCTGCCCGGGATGGGCCTCGAGGACGGCTTCCGGCTGGCCGCCATCGCCAACGCCTGGGTGCGCGAGACCGGCGACCTGGCCGAGGGCATCGCCGCTTTCTTCGAGAAGCGCCCGCCCCGTTTTTAGCGCCTTTTTAGGGCCCTTAGCCGTTCGGCGGCCTCGGCGGCGCTGATCTGGCCTTTTTCCAGGGCATCAAGGATGGCCTCCTTCTCCTGGGGGCTGGGGCTCTCGGGCACTTCCTGGTACTCGTAGCCCAGCACCCTGAGCAGGGCCTCGAAGCGGGCCCGGATGGTGGGGTACGAAAGCCCCAGAATGCGTTCCACTTCCTTGAGGTTGCCCCGCACCTTGATGTACAGGCGCAAAAACTCGAGGTGCTCGGGCGGCAGCAGGGCAAACTCGTTGGGCTGGAACTCGCCCCGAATCTCGGTGCGACACACCGGGCAGACCAGCCCGGTCACGTGCAGATGCCCGTGGCAGCCTTCTACCGGGCACTGGGTGGGCATGGGGAAAGATCTCATGAGGACTCCAGGTTGGGTTTACCAAAGGCCAATCTTGAGATAGACCTGCTGAGAGGCCCTGGGTCGCACCTCCGCCTCCAGCAGAACAAAGGGCGGCATCTTGCGCAGTTCCCAGATCTGGCCGCGCAGGGCCTCGAGGGAGTTGCGTAGCCGCCAGGCCCCCAGCATCAAGAACAACTCGAGCATCACCAGCGGTGCGAACAGGAAAATAGGGATGGGAAGCGCCCACAGTCGCACCCATAGATACACAAACCGCGGGCGGATGAGGTGCAACCTCGAGCGCCAGCCGGGTGAAACGCTTACCTCAGACACTGTGGTCATTGTATGCCTCTTGGTGACTCAGACCACCTCAATCAAGACCCGCATGGGGCCGGTCATCTTAACTTCTCCGTCACCCACCTTGCCCACATCGCTGATCTCCACATCCAGCAAGCGCCCTTCGGGCAGCTCACCTTTGAGCATGTCCAGGATGCCGGCAATATCAATGCCCTGGGCGCTCAACTGCTGCTTGGCCTCGGGGGGGATGAAGTTGGCGGCAAACTTGGCAAGGGCCGCCGGGATGTTGACCTTGACCTTGACGTCTTCACCGTCCACCACGATACGGATCATCTTGGCGAGGCCTTTGGGGGGTGGGGGGGCCACCACCGCAGCGTAGCCCGAGGACGCGGTTTTGGGCGCGCTCGAGTCCATCGCTTCCAGCAGGCGAATGGCCTCCTCGGCGGTAATTCTGCCTTCCTTGACCATATCCATAATGCGCTTCTTATCTTCCATACCAGGCTCCTCTCCAGGGGCTTACCTTGCCTTTATCTCCAGATTGCCCATACGTACCGAGACCTCGAGGCGGGCCCGGCCCTCCCCAAGCTGCCGATCACCCCCATTGGGGTTGCGCTCGAGGCCCCTGATCTCCTGGTTCCCCAGGCTCACGCTGGCCGAAAGCCGCACGCTGCTACCGGGTAGCAGGTTTAGCTCGGCGTTGCCCATCGAGACCCGCAGTTGGTGCATACCTTCCTGCAGCAGCAAGGAACCCTCGATGTTGCCGGCGGTGACCTCGAGGTCGAGGCCCTTTACCGCCTCCAGTTCGACGTTGCCCCCGGCCACCCAGCCCTTTAGAAAATCGATTCCCCGGGCCTCCACCTGGGCCGCCTTGCCCTCCACCTCCAGGCCCCAGCCCGGCGGAAGGCGCAGCTCGAGCCTGCCCATGCGGCCCAGCAGGCCGCCCAGAAAACCGGTGTTCGTCTCTGGCACGATTTCCAGGTCGGGCCCCACCCTTCGCACCTCGGCGGGGCCCTCCAGCACCGGCATCTCTATGGCCGGGTCGAGCCGGGCCTCGAGCTGGCCGGCGGTGAGCTTGAGCCGCACCCAGCGCAGGCCCTTGGGCTGCCAGCCAGCGGCGGCATACTGCTCGCCCACCGCCTCCTGGGCTTGCTGGGCCGCCGCCTCGCCCTCTTCGAGGGCCGAAAGCAGCAGTTCGGCTTCTTGTTGGGTAATTTTGCCTGCTTCTAGCAGGGCCTGGATGCGGGCTTGCTCGGTCATGGGAACCTCCACGGAAAAGTTTTGCGGCTTGATTCAGGCTTCACGCAGGCGGCCTTTTGGGCCCTGGGCGGGCTCGAGGGCCTCGGCCCAGGCCCGCAGCAGCCGGGCCATGCGGCGGCGAAGGGCGTGTTTGGGCAACTGTCCCTCCAGTTCGGCCTCCCGGTGATAGCCCTTGATTTTGTCGGCGATGACCACTGCGAGTTCATCTGGATTGAAGCTTCCAAACATAACCGCCCTCCTTGGTTCTAAATATAAACCAAGGTTTTATATTTTGTCAATATATGTTTTACATTTTGCTATATTTTGTTTTCCATCATTGGTTCAGCAACGCCTCGAAACGCTCGATGCGGGCCAGCAGCACGGCCATCCCCTCCCGCCAAAAGGCCACCGACTCCAGATCGAAGCCAAAGCGGGCCGCCAGTTGCTCGGCGGGGTACTTGCCCACCGAGGCCAGCAGCTCCTCGTAGCGGGCCACAAACCCCGGGCCTTCCTGCCGGTAGCGCTGGTAAAGGGCCAGCCCAAACAAAAGCCCAAAGGCATAGGGGAAGTTATAGAAGTTGGAGCCGTAGTAGTGGCCCTTTACCGCCCACATGTAGGGATGGTAGGTAGCCAGGGCCTCGCCATAGGTGGCCTGCTGGGCCTCGAGCATCAAGTCACAAAACTCCTCGGCCGATAGCTCCCGCGCCCGCCGCCGGGCAAACACCGCCTGCTCGAACAGGAAGCGCGAGTGAATGTCCACGATCACCTGGGCCGCACTTTGCAAACCGCCCTCGAGCACCCCCAGTTGGTCGGCGGGCGGCAGCACCCTAAGCGCGGCCTCCCCGATTACGGTCTCGTTCATGATGGAGGCCGTCTCGGCCAGGGTCATGGGCTCCTGGCGCAGCAGATAGGGCACCTCGCGCAAACAGTAGTTGTGGTAGGCGTGGCCCAGCTCGTGGGCCAGGGTGGAAATAGACTCGAAGCTGTCCTCGTGGTTGAGCAGGATGCGCGAGGCCCCCTGCCCCACCGGGGTGCAGTAGGCCCCGCCCACCTTGCCCTTGCGGGGCGGGGCGTCCATCCAGCCTTCGGCATAGGCCCGCTCGGCCAGATCGGCAGCGGCCTGCGAGAAGCCCGACAGGTGCTCCACAATAAAGCGCCGGCCCTCTTCCCAGCTCCACTTTTTGGGGGTCTGGCCGGGCCGCACGATGGGGGCGAACAAGTCCCACCAGTCCAGCCGCTCCTTGCCCAGGGCCCGGGCTTTGGCCGCAAAGTAGCGCCGCCAGTGGGGCAGGCTCTCCACCATGGCCTGTTGCAGGGCCTCGAGGGTCTTGCGGCCAATGCGGTTTTCAAACAGGGCCGGGGCCAGGTCGTCTTCCCAGCCGCGCTTGCGGTTGAGGGTCGAGACCTCGCCCTTGTAGCCGTTCAGGGCTGCTGCAAGGGCCACTTCGTTGGCTTTCCAGGCCTTTAGCTCGGCTTCGTAGGCGGCTTTACGCACCGCCTCGTCGGGGTGCATGGCCAGGTTGCGCACCGCCGTGATGGGCTGCTCCTCGCCATTCAACACCGCCGTAATCTGGCTGGTCAGGTTGCCGTGCAGCTTGACCCAGGCCCGCCCCCCCGAGAGCGAAAGCTCGGCGGCCAGCACCTCTTCTGCTTCCGACATCAGGTGCCGGGCCAGCACTTGGGCTTCCTCGATGAGAATCCGGTAATCGCCGGCACCCACCGCATCGGCCTCGAGGCCAGCCAGCCAGCGTTGCAGGCGGGGGCGCAGTTTCTGGAACTCCAGATGGAGCAGCTCGAGCTCGGAAAGCTTGGCCTGGGCCTCCACGTCGGCGCTATCGGTATCCACCCGCATCAGCACATAGGCAAAGAGGGGCCCCAGGGTATCGCCAAAGGTGTTCAGCTTGTCCAGCAGGGCCTCGAAGGTGGCGCGGTCGGTGGCGGCATCGTCCCGGCCTATACGCTGCCTTTCGATGAACTCCTGTAAATCCTGCAACTGGTCGGCCACCTGCTGCCAGGTAGACTTGAACTTTTCAGATTCGAAGCCCGGAAACAAGGCGTCCAGATCCCAGGTTGGAAGTTCGGTGATGGCTTGGCTCATAGGCTCAAGTATAGGCGCTCGGGATAGAATCCAGGGGTATGCGGTTTCCGGTGCGCGTTCCCATCGAAGTACGCTTTAGCGACCTAGACACCCTCAAACACGTCAACAACGCAGTGTATCTGACCTACGACGAGGTGGCCCGGGGCCACTACCTGCGCCGGGCTGGGGCGGCCATAGACAGCGGCAACTTTGTCATGGCCCGGGCTGAGGTGGATTACATCCGCCCCATCCTGTTTGCCGAGCCGGTGGAAATTGCCATCCGGGTGGAGAAGGTGGGCAACTCGAGCTTCCGCACCCTGAGCGAGACCTGGGCCAGCGGGGAGCTGGCCGCCCGCATCAAGGTGGTGGTGGTCTGGCTCGAGGATGGCAAACCCGCCCGCATTCCCGACTGGCTGCGCCAGGCCATCCGGGCTATGGAGAGCGAGCCGGTAGAGGGTTTGTAAAGGCCGAACCCTGGCCGTCCCTACTCCCGCTCCAGGCCAACATCCGCACTCATCAAGAGTTCGACGGCTTTCTCCAGCACCAGATCGCGCCCTTCGGCCAGGGCGTACCAGTCGTCGGAAAGGTTCAGGGTGGGGGTTACCCGCTCGGGGTAGAAGCTGCCGTCTTTGCGCTGGGCCCTCGAGGTGGTGATCTGCAGACCCGAGCCGTCGCTCAGGCGCAGGAAGACCGTGGCGGTGTTGCCCACACCAGCGGTTGGCTGGCCGATGACCGGGGCCTGGCGGCCCTCCTGCAGGTCGAAGGTGAAGTACTCGGCGCACGAGGCGGTGCGCTCGTTCACCAGCACCACCACCGGGCCTGTCCAGTAGGCGGCCTGCACCTCGTACTGCGGGCGTTCCCGGCCCCCCGAGCGAAAGTAGTAGTAGCCGTCTTTATAACCCTGCTCGCTCGAGCGCATGTTGTCCTGCAAGCGGCGGTAGGTCTCCTTCACAAAGGCCCCGGCCCCTACCAGGCACTCGCTCAGCACCCCGCCGCCGTTGTTGCGCAGGTCTATGACCATGGCCTGGGCCCCGGCGGCCTGGGCCTGCCGCACCAGCTCGTGGATTCGCGGCCCTACCTGCTGGTAGCCGCTAAAGGAAGGTATGCGCAAGACCGCCACCCCATCGGGCCGGAGGCTGAGGGTGGGCAACTGCCGCAGGGAGATAATGCGGGGGAGCACCTCGAGCTCCAGGCGCTGCTGGGCCCGCTGGACGGTCAGTTTGAGGGGGGCCCCCGAGGCCACCCGCTCGCGCAAAAATTCCATGCGCTCGCCTTCGGCCTGGGGCAGCGCCTCGCCGTTGATAGCCAGAATACGGTCACCCCGGCGCAACCCGGCCTCCTCGGCGGGGGTGTGGGCGCTTACTTCCACCACCAGGAGACCTTCCAGCCCCGAGACCACCTGGAGCTGCACCCCCAGTTGGGGGCGGCTGCTGCTGCTTCCGGCCAGCCGCCTTTGAAGCTCGGCGTAGTCTTCGGGGGTGAAGTAGCGGGTGTGCCGGTCGCCGTACTCGGCCACCAGGGCCTGAAGGATCGGATAGGCCTTGTTGCTGGGGCAGCTCACCTCCTGGGCGCAAACCTTCTCCAGCTCCCCCTGGTACTTCTGTTTGAGTTCCTGCAGCCTGACCTGGGAAAACCCGCCGTAGTAATCGCCCAGCAAACGGCTTACCTCATTGAGCAGATCCTGCGCCGGGCTGGCGAGCGCCAGCCCCGCCCACAACACCCAGACAACCCCCCAAAGCCGCCGGCTATCCATACTTCATTTTTAGCGCCGAATTCCTGAGACTGGGTTGCCCAGGTCACATCTGGGCCTTTTTATGGCAGCTTGAAGGTCTCAGGCCCCAGTGTTGGGTTGACCCGGGCCTCCTGCACCTGTATCTCTGCGAACAGCACACCGTTGACGTACACGCGCCCCTGGAACGGAATCAGCAGCCCCGAAACAGAGCGAAAACCATCGTAATACGCGGTAAAATCCCCCAGGCTGCCGCGGTAACTCTCGGCCACAAGCCGGTTTTGCTCGTCGACTAAGTAGGTTGTCTGGGTTCCACGGGTGCGCACCACCACCGCCCTGCCCCGCACATCGCCGAAGGTACGCATCCCCTCGAGCCGGGCCAGCTCGCGCCCTGTTCCTCCAAAGCGCAGACCCAGCCAGGACTGGTAAAAGGAGTT
Source organism: Meiothermus sp. (assembly GCA_026004095.1). Taxonomy (GTDB): domain Bacteria; phylum Deinococcota; class Deinococci; order Deinococcales; family Thermaceae; genus Meiothermus. The sequence goes on along the minus strand of BPIL01000005.1, from coordinate 18,566 downwards.
TTTGAAATCGTCGGCAAGCGCCGGCTCGAGGGCCCGCCGACCGCTCTCGGCAGTCCAGATCTGGCCCCCCTCCGGCGTGTACAGAATGGCCTGCACCAGGTTGGAGCCCACCCGGTACTCGACCTGCACTTTTTGCGCAAGCACATCTATGGAGTTGGTCACCGTCAACCGCGCCTGCGGCTGGGGCCCGGAGAAAAGCGTCAGGGTTATGGTCTCCTGGTAGGTGCGCAGTTGTTCCAGCGCTGCCCCCCCATGGGCCTGCCGCATCCTGTTCAGAAGCTCGGCCGCGTCGGGTGCCACTTGGGCCTGCCCTAAAGTGCCCAAAACCAGGAAAATGGCGGTTATTCGCAGAAGGTTTCGATTCATGGTTCAAAAGTATGGGACGGTTTTGGGTGCAAATGTGGATCGCAGAACAAACATACCGTGGCCTTACATCCCCGGCTCTTTTATGGCGTACTGCGTATGATAGGGCCATGCCGGAAGAAACCAAAACCCCCGATAGCAAGCCCACCCCTCAAGACCAGCTCTCCATCACCCAACACAGCGTCCGAATCGCCGGCAGGGAACTGCGCTACCGCGTGACCTGCGGAACCATGGTGCTGCGCGAGGAGTCGGAAAAAGAGGGCACCGCCGAAGGGCACAAACCCAAAGCCACGGTTTTTTTCGTGGCCTACACCAAAGACGACACCCCCGACCTTGGCCAGCGCCCCATCACCTTCTCGTTCAACGGGGGGCCGGGCTCGTCCTCGGTCTGGCTGCACCTGGGACTCCTGGGGCCCAAGCGGGTGGAGATGGGCGACGCCGGGGCGCTCACACCACCCCCGTACCGGCTGGTGGACAACGAGCACACCCTGCTCGAGGTGAGCGACCTGGTGTTCATTGACCCGGTGGGCACCGGCTACAGCCGCATGCTCGAGGGCGAGAAAACCAGGGAGTACCACGGCTTCAAGCGCGACCTTGAGAGCGTCGGGGAGTTCATCCGCCTCTACACCCACCGCTACGGGCGCTGGGCCAGCCCCAAGTACCTGATTGGCGAGAGCTACGGCACCACCCGGGCGGCGGGCCTGTCGGGGTACCTGCAAGAGCGGCACGGGATGTACCTGAACGGCATCATGCTGGTGAGCAGCATCCTGGACTTCAGCACCGCCCGCTTCAACCCCGGCAACGACCTGCCGCACATCCTGTTCCTGCCCACCTTCAGCGCCACCGCCTGGTATCACCGCAAGCTGCCCAGAGACCTGCAACAAAAGCCGCTCGAGGCCCTTCTTAAGGAAGTGGAGGCTTTCGCCCTGGGCGAGTACACCCTGGCCCTGATGCAGGGTAGCAAGCTACCGGCCAGCGAGCAGAAGCGCATCGCCCAGCAGCTCGCGCGCTACACCGGCCTCTCGGAGGCGTATGTGCAGGCCTGCAACCTGCGCCTCGAGATCATGCGCTTCACCAAAGAACTCCTGCGCGCCGAACGCAAAACCGTGGGACGGCTGGACAGCCGCTTCACCGGCACCGACCGCGACGCCGCCGGGGCCACCTTTGAGTACGACCCCAGCTACGCCGCCATCCAGGGGCCCTACACCGCCACCTTCAACCAGTACGTGCGGCAGGAGCTGGGCTTCCACAGCGACCTGCCCTACGAGATTCTGTCCAACCTGTACACCAACTGGAGCTACAAGGAGTTCGAGAACCAGTACCTGAACGTGGCTGAAACCCTGCGCAAGGCCATCTCCATGAACCCTTTTTTGCGGGTGTACGTGGGCAGCGGCTACTACGACCTGGCTACGCCTTATTTCGCCACCGACTACACCCTCAACCACCTGAGCCTCGAGCCCCACCTGCAAAAAAACATCCAGGTGCACTACTACCCCGCCGGCCACATGATGTACGTGCACCTGCCCTCGCTGGCCCAGCAGGCCGCCGACCTGAAGAAGTTCATCCAAAGTACGATCCCAGGCCAGCCCAAGCGCAAAGCGCCCCGCTCCAAAACTTGACCCCTCAACTGGCACTCCCTAGCATGAACCCATGCGTTTGGGCGTTTTACTCACACCGGGGTTCCTGGAAGCCGAGGCGGCGCTGGTGATGGAGGCCGCCCGGCTTCTGGGCTGGGAGCGGTTTACCGTGGCGCGGGGCCGCACCGCGCTCGAGGGCAGCGCCGGTGCGGTCTGGACACCCAAGTACACCTTTGTGGCACGGCCCGAGCTGGACGTGCTGGTGATACCCGGCGGCCCCAACATGCGCAAGCTGGGGCGCGACCCCGAGCACCAGGACTGGCTGAACGAGGTATGGGGTAGCCTGCGGGCGGTGTTCACCGGGGCCAACGGCGCTTTGCTGCTGTGGGAGGCCGGCCATGTTTCGGGCCAGGTGGCCGCCCACCCCATCACCGAAGAAGCACTATTGGGAACCGCTCTAGAACGCAGCAAAGCGCCCTACCACTGGCAGGGCAGGGTCTGCACCACCCAGGGCTACCTGGCCCTGGCCAGGGCCGTACTGGACTGGGCCGGTTTTGCCGAGGAGGCCAGGGCCCACCTCGGCCTGGTCGGTTGAGAGTGCCTTCGGAGCAAGATAAAGCAAGACTGCTGTTGCCAGGCCGGCGATCACGACCATTGCCAGCACGTAGCTCTCCTCGGTGAGCACATCGGCGGGCTGTTTGGGCTTTGGCCTCCCCTGGGGTAGAATGTTCGCTTGTGTGCAGGCCGGAGGGCCTGACCAGAGGAACCCCATGGCATCGCTCGGAGTCGGAATCGTCGGTCTTCCCAATGTGGGCAAATCCACGCTGTTTAACGCCATCACCAAAGCGGGCGCTCTTGCGGCCAACTACCCCTTTGCCACCATTGACAAGAACGTGGGGGTGGTCACCCTGCCCGACCCCCGCCTGAACGCCTTGCAAAAGCTCTTTATCAAGGGCGAGCGGGTGCCGCCCATCGTGCCTACCCACGTGGAGTTTGTGGACATCGCCGGCCTGGTCAAGGGCGCGCACAAAGGCGAGGGGCTGGGCAACCAGTTCCTGGCCAACATCCGCGAGGTGGCGGCCATCGCCCACGTGGTGCGCTGCTTCGAAGACCCCAACGTGGTGCATGTGGCGGGTAAGGTAGACCCCCTGGACGACCTCGAGACCATCAACACCGAGCTGGCCCTGGCCGACCTCCAGACCATCGAGAAGCGCCTGGACAAACTGCGCAAAAGCGCCAAGAGCGACAAGGACGACAAAGCCCTCCTGGAGACGCTCGAGCCCCTCATGGCGCACCTCTCCCAGGGCCAGCCCATCCGCACCCACACCGGGGCCGACCCCGAGCTGCTGGCCCGGGCGGCCCGCGAACTGGGCCTGCTCACCTACAAGCCGGTGATTTACGTCTGCAACGTGGCTGAGGAAGACCTGCCGGAGGGCGCTCAGAACCCCCACGTGCAAAAAGTGCGCGAGGTGGCCGCGCGGGAGGGGGCCGAGGTGGTGGTGGTCTCGGCCAAGATCGAGGCCGAGCTGGCCGAACTCTCCGAGGAGGAGGCCCAGGAGTACCTGCGCGCTCTGGGGCTGGAGGAGTCGGGGCTCAACCGGCTGGTGCGCACCGCCTACCACACCCTGGGCCTGCAGACCTTCTTCACCGCCGGCGAAAAGGAGGTGCGGGCCTGGACCATCCGCAAAGGCACCAAGGCCCCCCAGGCCGCCGGCGAGATTCACTCCGACCTCGAGCGCGGCTTCATCCGGGCCGAGGTCATCGAGTGGCACAGGCTGGTGGAGGCCGGCGGCTGGGCCAGCGCCAAGGAAAAGGGCTGGGTGCGCACCGAAGGCAAGGATTACGTGGTGCAGGACGGCGACGTGGTGCTGATCCTGTTTAACGTTTAGCCTCAGTCGGCCAGGGCTGCCAGCTGAAAAGCCTGGCTCAGGCGGGCCTCGTCGGTCAGGTCGAGGCGCAGGGGGGTTAGCGCGATAAAGTTGTGGCCCACCGCCCAGCGGTCGGTGCCCTCCTCGGGCTCGTGGTCGGGGTGGGCCACAAACCAGAAGTGCGCCCGGCCCATGGGGTCGGTGCCGGGCACAATCCGGCCCTCGTACCGCCGCACCGACTGCCGGGCCCACAGGATGCCTTTGGGTTTGGCGGCAGGTTGACGTTGATCAGGAAGGGCCTGGGCTCGCGTAGGAGGGCCTCGAGCACCCTACCCACCCACGGCTTCAGCAGATCAAACTCGGGCTCCCGGCCATTCATGAGGGCGCTGAAGGCAATGGCCGGAATCCCCAGCAAAGCCGCCTGCTTGGCCGCCGCCACCGTGCCGGAGTGCCAGATCTCGTGGCCCAGGTTGGAACCCAGGTTGATGCCGGAGAGCACCAGATCCACCTTGTCCCAGTGGTGCGTACCCAGCACCACGCAGTCGGCGGGCGTACCGTTGACCCGGTAGGCCTCGAGGCCCCCCATGGGCGTGGCGCGGTAGTGCAGGGGTCGGGTTATGGTAATGGCCTGGCCCATGGCCGACTGCTCCACATCGGGCGCCACCACCCGCACCTCCCCAAAGGCCGCAGCCACCTCGGCCAGCGCCAGCAGGCCGGGGCTGTAGATACCGTCGTCGTTGGTAACCAGGATTCGCATCATCTACCTCACCAATCTGAGCTTGGTTTGCGTCGGTCAAGCAAATGTCAGGGGGCGTACCAACACCACCTGACAAAGCCGGTTTAATGTCAATACAAAGCATGGTTAGCGTGCTCATTCCCACCTACAACCGCCCCCAACTGCTGCTGCGGGCGCTGCGCTCACTCCAGCTCCAGCTCTACCCCGACTGGGAGGCCGTGGTGGTGGACGACGGCGACGGGGCAGGCCTCCTGGCCGCCCACAGCCTGCGCGACCCCCGGATCGTCGGGGTGCGCAACCAGGGCCAGGGCCAGGTCGAGGCCCGCAACACCGGGCTGGCCCACGCCTCCGGCGAGGTTATCGCCCTGCTGGACGACGACGACTGGTGGCTCGACCCCACCCACCTGCACCGGGTGGTGCGCGCCCTGCGGACGCAGGCCGGCCTGGTCTACCGGGGCGGCTATTTAGTGCAGGAGCGCGATGGCCTGGAACTGGAGCGCATCCCCTTCGACTTCAAGGCCAGCCCCCAGTCGCTCCGAAGCGACAACCTTCTGCTGGCTACCGGCGTGGCCTATCCCCGCTTCTTTCACGACCAACTGGGGCTGTTCGACCCGGAGATGTCGGACTACTGGGACTGGGACTGGTATCTGCGGGTGGTCTCGGCGGGCTACCCCCTCGTTCAGTTGCCGGGTCGGGGCGTGGCAGTCGCCATGCACGGGGCCAATATGTCGTACGCGGCTCGAGTCCAGGAGCGCCAGAAAAACCTCGATAAACTCTGTGCTAAACACGGCTTAGCTGGAATAACCCTCAAAGACCATCGAGTAATCGCGGGCACAGCCCAAGCTGCCCTTACCTGACGGCTCTGCAAGCAGGTGGCGCTTTATCCATCACCCACTTGCAGACTCGGTATCAGCCCAGCCGCTGCCCATCCCGCTTTCCTCCCCAGCGCCGCTCCTGCCCGCTAGGGGTCAGGATAAAGCTGTTGCGGTCGTCCAAAACCTGGGCCTGCAAAATCTCCAGCACCTTGCGCTTGGCGCGGGCGTCCAGGATGGGGAAAAACAGCTCATAGCGGCGGTCGAGGTTGCGCGGCATGGCGTCGGCGCTACCGGCCCAGACCCGCCACTTACCCTTGTTTTTGAAAGCGGCCACGCGGGCATGTTCCAAAAAGCGCCCTATCAGGCTCCTGACCTCCAGCCCTTCCCAGAGGGTGGTAATGGTGCTGCGAATAATCAGATGCACCTTGGCTCCACGGTTAAGCGCCTCCTCCAGAGCCTGGAGAACGGCCGGGTCGGTGAGGTGGTTGAACTTCAGGATGATCTCGCCCTTCTTGTGGGCCTCGGCCTGGATGCCCTCCAGGAGCAGGTCGCGGATACTGGGGCCGGTGCGCAGGGTAGACAGCACCGGGGCTTGCTGCTGCTCCAAAGCCGTAGAAAAAGGCCCACACATCGGAGGTAAGCACAGGGTGGGCAGTGAACAGCGAGAAAGTCGGTATAGAGCCGCCCGTTGATGGGGTTGTAGTTGCCAGTGCCCAGGTGCACGTAGGCCTGCCCGGCCCGGCGCACATAGAGGGCTTTGGCATGCACCTTTTTGCTGGGCAGGGGCAGCACCCGCACCCCCGCCCCGGCGAAGCGCAGGCTCCACTCGAGGTTGGCCAGCTCGTCGAAGCGGGCCCGGCCCTCCAGGAGCACCGCCACATCCTTCCCGGCCCGGGCCGCCTGAATGAGCGACCGGGCGATGCCGTTCTCCTCGCCAATGCGGTACAGGGTGGCCCGCACGGCCTCCACCTTGGGATCCTGCGCGGCCATCTGTGCGAAGGCCTCTACCGCGCCGTAGTCCTCGAAGGGGTGATACAGCAGCAGGTCGCGGCGGTTCAGGTAGGTAAAGGGGTCTTTGGCAAAGCCTTTGGGTTTTTCAATGGTAATGGGTTTGAACTTCTCGCTAGCCGGGCCTCGCGCAACGATGGTGCTCACAAAGCTCAGGTCGAGGGGCGGGGCGATGCGGAAGACCTCCCAGGGCTCGAGTCCCAGGGCCACCCGGAGGGTCTCGGCCCATAAGGGGGGGAAGTCCTCCTCGAGCTCGAGGTGGCTCACCTGCCCGTCCAGGCGGGCCTCGAGGGCCTCGGGTAGTTCGTCCCAGTCGGCGCGGGAGCGGGCCAGCTGGGCCAAGCGGATCAGGCGAAACTCAAAAAGCGGCAGCTTTTGGTTGGCGGGCAGAAACAGGTCGCTGCGCATACGCACCAGCGCACCCAGGCGCACGAAGCCCCCCTCGCGTCCGGGTACTTCCAGCAGCCGGGGCACGCTCTCGGGTAGTCGGATCAGGTGCTGCAACGACCCCTCGCCAGCGGCAAAGTAGAGTGCCTGGCTGGCCAGCTCGGGGATGGCCTCGGGCCGGATCAGGTCGGTAAGGGGGGCCACCTCCTCGGCTAAGTAGGCCCCGAAATACTGCTTTTCAGCCTTGGTGAGCTGGGAGGGCTCGAGGATGTGGATGCCCTGGCCTTCTAGCGCCTTAAGGAATTCCAGATAGAGCCGGCCAGCCTCTTCGGCCTGATCCAGGGCTTCTTTCATCAATTCTCGATAGCCCGGGGTTCCTCGCTCCTCGGCAAAAGCCCGTGAAATTCGGGCGGAGAAAAACTCGTCGAGGTTCGAGGCCCATATTCCCAAAAAACGCAGCCGCTCGAGCAGCGGGAAGTCGGGCCGCCGGGTCTGCTCCAAAACCCGCCGGTTGAAGGAAAGCCAGCTCGCCTCCTGGCTGACCTGGGCGGCCACGTAGCGGGGGCTGTGCGGTTTGGACATCCCGTCCAAGTCTTGGGGGACTTTGTCAGGAAACGGTAAGGCTTGCTTTTTGCTTTTATTTTTTTTCACCCTGGCCTGAGTTTATCCTCCCGCAAAGAGGGCTGAAAAGAAGTAAGGGCGGCTCACCGGAATAAAAACAACCACGACCAACGGTCACGGCCAGGGCTGATGCTATCCTGACGGGGCTGGGGTCAACTACGGGCGTGCACCCCGCCCAGCTTGAGCCCGCGGCGCGCAGGCCCTACGATGGGACGGTGCAACGACTGGGCATTGTAGATCTGGGATCGGGAACCGCGCGGCTGGTGGTGTACGCCTACGAACCGGGTAAACATTACCGGCTGATCGACGAGATCCGCGAGAGCGTCCGGCTGGGCGAGGGGCTGGCCCGCCAGGGCCGCCTGAGCGAAGGCGGAATGCAACGGGCGTTGTCGGCCCTCAAACTCTACGCCGATTTCGCCCAGGCCACCGACCTCGACGAGCTGCGGGTGATCGCCACCAGCGCCAGCCGCGACGCCGAGAACGGCCCGGAGTTCCTGCGCGAGGTGCGCAAGCTGGGGCTTCAGGTGCAGGTGCTTTCCGGCGAAGACGAGGCCCGCTACGGGGTGCTGGCAGTGGCCAACTCGTTCAACTTCCAGGATGCCTGGGTGATGGATCTGGGCGGAGGCAGCGCCCAGCTTTCACTTATGGAGGGCTAGGGCCTACCGCGAAGGACGGGCCTATCCGCTGGGCGCGGTGCGCCTGACCGAGATGTTTCTGGGGTCGAACCCGCCCAAAAAGGGGGAGATCGAAGACCTCGAGCGTTTTGTGCGCAAAGAGATGAAGGAGGTGCTGGCCCAGGTGCGCCAGAACCCCCTGCCGCTGGTCGCCATGGGCGGCACGGTGCGCAACCTGGCCAAGCTGGCCCAGCGGCGGGGGGACTACCCGCTGGATCTGGTGCACGGCTACTTTCTGTCCCGCGAGGCGCTCGAGGAGGCGGTGGAGATCCTGGCCCAGCGCACCCTCGAGCAGCGGCGGCAGCTCGAGGGCCTGCAGTCCGACCGCGCCGATGTGATTGTGGCTGGAGCCCTGGTCTACCGCACCGTGCTGCGCGAAGCCGGCCTGGACGGCCTGTGGATCTCCGGCCAGGGTGTGCGGGAGGGGGCCTTCTACCGGGAGTTTCTACCCGCTCCGCATCTGTTGAGCGATGTGCGCGGGTTCTACGTGCGCAACCTGTTTGCCCGCTACCCCCAGGATTTTAGCCACACCGCCCGGGTGCGCCACTTCTGCCGCCTGCTCTTCCGGCTGCTGGCCCCTTTGCATGGCTACGGCCCCAGCGAGGAGCAGCTCCTGGACGAGGCCGCCCTGCTGCACGACATCGGTATGAGCATCGGCTATTACGACCACCACAAGCACGGCGAGTACCTGGTGATGAGCGCGGCCATCCCCGGTCTCACCCACCGCGAGCAGGTCTTGCTGGGGTTGCTGGTGCGCTACCACCGCAAGGGCGAACCCCGGCCTGGGGCCTACAAATCGGTGCTGCAGGATGGCGATACCAAGCGCTTGCTGCGACTGGCCGCCCTCCTGCGCATCAGCGAGTACCTCGAGCGCAGCCGGGTCGGGCGGGTGGAGGGGCTGGAGGTGGAGATCGGCAGCCAGCAGGTGCGCCTGACCCTGCTGGCCCAGGAGGAGCCCTGGGTCGAACTCACCGAGACCCGCAAACAGGCCAAACTCTTCCGGCAGGCCTTCGGGCTGGAGCTGCTGGTAGAATGGAAGCCTCGAGGTTAGCCGTGGAACTCTACCTGATTCGCCACGCCATCGCGCTCGAGGCCGCACCCGGCCAGTCCGACGACGCGCGCCCACTCTCCGAGGAAGGCATCCGGAAGTTTAGCGAGGTGGTTCGGGGGCTCAAGCGGCTGGGGGTTCGGCTCGACCGGCTCTATCACAGCCCCAAGTTGCGGGCTGTGCAAACCGCCGAGCTGCTGGTGCCGCTGCTGGAAGGCGAGACCGAGGTCACCCCCTACCTGGCCGCCGAGCCCAGCCTGGCCCTCCTCGAGACCCTCCGGGGGTCGTCGGTGGCCCTGGTGGGGCACGAGCCCTGGATGGGCGAGCTGTGCGCCTGGCTGGTCACCGGCCGCCGGGAAGACCGCGCCTTCCCCTTCAAAAAAGGCGGGGTGGCCCTGCTGGAGGGCCTACCCCAACCCGGCCAGATGCGGCTGCGGGGGTTCTGGGCCCCTGGGCTTTTACGCCGGCTGGGGCCGTGAGCTTCCCGCGGGGTGTTTATCGCTCGAGCCTGAAAGGGGTCTTCTGCCCGGCCAGGGCGATTTCCCGGGCTTCCTGGGGTGCCCAGGAAAGCCCCAGCACGGCCTTATAGGCGCGCAGGGCCTGGTCGCGCCGGCCCATCCAGTCGGCGAGCTGCCCGTAGCGGGCCAGGGCGTAGCCCGGCAGGTAGGCGGGGTGCTGGAAGTCGGTGTGAACGAGCTGCTCCATGAGCTGGTAAGCCGCCTCGGGCTGGCCCGCCGCCAGATAAATCTGGGCCGCGCAGTACAGGGCCTCGGGGCCTTCCACCTCCTGCAGTTGTTGCAATAGAACCCCCCAGTCGTCCGACTCGTTCAGTTGCCAGGCCCGATCCAGCACGCTGCGCTGGCGCTCCAGCTCGGTAGGGGTGTGGTGGCCGGGAAGCACCACCCGCTCCGCTGGAAGGGCCAGAAGCAGCCAGGGATACTCGAGCACATCCACCAGCACCGCCACGGAACCCTCGAGGGCAGCCAGGCGCTCGGCCACCCGGGCCATGCGCTCCCGCCGAAAGCCGGTGGCAGGGCCTTCGCCAAACACCTGCCCATAGCCCTGGTGGTAGGCCCTTAGCGCCTCGAGCACCGGTTCCTGGGCAAAATCCTCCGGGGTGCGGGGGTTCGTCAGCACCCATTTAAGGTTGTCCTCGAGCGGCTCCACCTGGCGCAGAATCTGCTGCCCTTTGGGGTACTGGCGCAGGGCTTCCTTGAACCGCTCGGCCTCGAGCTTAAGTTGGGCCTGGGAGTCCAGCGCCTCCAGGGAGATGCCTGCCCTTTCAGCCCAGGGCAAAACATGAAACAATGATATCTCGTTCTGGTCGCGCCAGGTTTGCGCTGCCAGCTCCTCTGGGCTGTACGAGGCCAGAACGATACGCTCGGGCTGATGGACTCGAATCAGCTCCAGCAACGTCACCCCGTTGTAGCGCGGGTGCAACAGATGAAAGGGGCCCAGCGTAGGAATGACCAAAAACGACACAACCGATATTCTAGACCTCAAAGACCGCAACTACCGTCTGGCGATGCTCAATGGTTGGTTTGTGCTGTTGGGCGACGCTTTTTTCAACGGTTCCATTGTGCTGGCGTCCTTTGCCGCCAAGCTGGGCGCGGCCAACTGGGCCATCGGGCTGATGCCGGCCCTGCTCAACGCCGGCTCGATGGTGCCGCAGGTCTTCGTGGCCCCTTACGTGGCCCGGCTGCCGATCAAAGTCACGCTGTACCGCCGCATGGCCCTGCTGCGGGTAGCCAGCCTGGGGATCGTGGCCCTGGGTGGATTTTTCCTGGGCAAGCACCCCGATCTGCTTTTATGGGTGTTTGTGGTGGGGCTGGCCCTCAACGGGCTTTTCACCGGGTTCTCGAGCCTGCCTTTCTGGGAAACCATCGGTAAAACCATTCCCATGGAGCGCCGCAGCGGGCTGTTCTCGCTGCGCAACCTGGTGGGAGGGTTGCTGGCCTTTGGGGCCGGCTTCCTGGTGCGCCTCATCCTCGAGCTGCCCCTACCTTTTCCTTACCCGTATGCCATCCTCTTTACACTGGGCACCCTGGCCTTTGCCTACGGCTGGCACCTGTTCGGCCTGATAGACGAACCCCCCGACACCCACACCCGCACCGAGCGCATCTCGCTCAGCCTGCCGTTTCGCGACTTCTATTTCCGGCGGTTCCTGCGGGTGCGCGTGTTGCTGGCAATTGCCAGTATGGTCGAGCCTTTCTTCGCAGCGTATGCCGTGCGGGTGCTGGGGCACAAAGGCGAGATTGGCACCTATCTCATGGTCTACACGCTCTCCTCGGTGCTTTCCAACCTGCTGTGGGTGCAGGTCTCGAGGCGCTACGGCTCCCGCAGCCTGATCCTGATCGGCGCCGCGCTGGGCGCGGTAACCCCGGTGCTGGCCCTGCTACTACCCAAAACCGCGTTCTGGCTGGTCTTCGCCCTTCAAGGGGCCTACCTTTCTTCCATCGGGGTGGGCACCGCCACCTACCTGGTCAATCTGGCCCCCACCGATGCGCGCAGTTCGTACATCGGCCTGTCCAACACCATCGTGGGGCTGCTGGCCTTCTCACCGGTGCTGGGCGGCCTGCTGGCCGATCGGGTGGGGTATGTGGGGCCCATGGTGGTCGCCACCATCTGCTATGCTTGGGCGCTATACGCAGGCCGGCGTTTGAAGCTGCTCGAGCCCGTCTAATCTGCTCGAGCCTGCCTTCCTCCAGCGCGCCGACAGATTTGACGCCTTCCCGTTGCAGTCGTACACTTCTACGCAAGATGAGGTCTCGGCCAACTACCAGGCCTGGGGAGGACTTCTAGCCGCAAGGCGTCAGAGGTTCTCCCGGCTCGTAGTTGAAGGGCCGGGATTTTTTTTGAGGTGAGTTATGAACGCAGTGCTTCCCGACGGACGCAACCTGGAGCTTAAACCCGGCGCCACGGCTGCCGATGCCGCTCAGGCCATTGGCCCCGGGCTGGCCAAGGCCGCGATTGGGGCTATCGTCAACGGAGAGCTTTACGACCTGCTCAAGCCCTTGCCACCACAAGCCGAGCTGCGCATCCTGACCGAGAAAGACCCCGAGTACGCCCAGCTCTTCCGCCACACCCTGGCCCACGTGATGGCCCAGGCGGTGCGCGAGCTGTACGCCGAGCGGGGTTACAAACCCGAAGAGGTCAAGCTGGCGATTGGCCCGGTGATTGAAAACGGCTTCTATTACGACATGGACGCGCCTGAGCCCATCCGTGAAGAAGACCTGCCCATCATCGAGGAGAAGATGCGCCGGATTGTGGCGGCCAACCTGCCCCTGAAGCGCTTTGTACTCCCGCGCGAGGAAGCCCTCCAACGCTATGCGGGCATTGACCCCTACAAAACCGAGCTTATTCAAGACCTGCCCGAATCCGAGGAGCTGAGCTTCTACGCGCAAGGCGACGATACCTATGGCTTCACCGACCTGTGCCGGGGCCCGCACGTGCCCAGCACGGGCCGCATCCCCCCCCACTTCAAGCTCACCGGCATTGCCGGGGCCTACTGGCGCGGCGACTCGAGCCGCCCCATGCTCCAGCGCATTTATGGGGTTGCCTTCCGCACCAAGGAAGAGCTCGAGCACTACCTCTGGCAGCAGGAGGAAGCCAAGCGCCGCGACCACCGCCGGCTGGGACAGGCCCTCGAGCTTTTTACCATCAGCGAGGAAGTCGGCAAGGGCCTGCCGCTCTGGTTGCCTCGAGGCGCTTTTATCCGCCGTCAAATGGAAGACTACATGTACCAAAAAGAGCAGGAGCACGGCTACCACTATGTGTACACACCGCACATCGCCAACGCCCGGCTTTACTACACCTCGGGCCACCTGCCCTATTACAAAGACGATATGTACGCCCCCATCGAGATTGAGGGGGAAGAGTACTACCTCAAGCCCATGAACTGCCCGCACCACCACATGATCTACAAGGCCCGGCCCAAGAGCTACCGCGACCTGCCGCTCAGGCTGGCCGAGTTCGGCACGGTCTACCGCTTCGAGCTTTCGGGCACCCTCTCGGGCCTCACGCGGGCGCGGGGCTTCACCCAGAACGACGCGCATATCTACTGCTCGAGGGCCCAGGTCACCGAGGAGTTTATCCGGGTGATTCAGCTCTTCGACGAGGTCTACAAAGACTTTGGCATCTCGGACTACTGGTTCCGCCTCTCCCTGCCCGACTTCGAAAACAACCCCGAAAAGTTCGGCGAGGAAAACGACAACTGGCGCGACTCCATCAAGGCCATCCGGGCGGCCCTGGAAGAGACCGGGGCCAAGTATGTGGAAGGCATCGGCGAGGCCACCTTCTACGGCCCCAAGCTCGACGTACAGATCAGGAGCGTGCTGGGCAAAGAAGAGACCATCGCCACCAACCAGCTCGACTTTATCGTGCCCGAGCGCTTTGGCCTCGAGTTCACCAACGAAAAAGGCGAAAAGGAGACCCCGGTGGTGATCCACCGCGCCATCATGGGCAGCTTCGACCGCTTCTTTGCGTTTTACCTGGAGCACACCGCCGGCGACTTCCCGCTGTGGCTCTCCCCCATCCAGGCCGTGATTGTACCGATTGCCGACCGGCACCTGGAGTACGCCCAGAAGGTAGCCGCCGAGATGCGCAAAAACAGGCTCCGTGTGGAGATCGATGACCGCAGCGAGCGCATGAACGCCAAAATCCGCGACGCCGAGCTGCAAAAAATCCCCCTGATCCTGGTGGTAGGCGACAAAGAAGCCGAGGCGGGCACGGTTAATGTGCGCGAGCGTCACGTAAAAGAACAGCGCACGCTGGCCGTGGCGGCCCTCATCGAGGAGATGAAGGCTCGAGTAGAGGCAAGAAAATAAGATCGTCCAAGCCCGCTCCCATCAATTTAGAGGGGGCTACAGGGAACGAACAAACGCCTCGGCCTCTTCAGCGCTGGCTAATCGGGGCCGCCGCTTCCTGAACCACTGCCAGAGAACCCCCAGGTCGAGGTCGGAAAGGTTTTGGGGATGGCCCAGGATTATCTTGTGATCGCCATCAGAAACCCAGATCATGCCCAGCACCTCCCCCTCGAGCCAGCTTCCAACCGGTATCGGCTCCTTGCCAGCCCAGATGGCATCGAGGGTGTCTTGATCGGCTGGGTTGTAGTAGCCCGGGATCAGACCGTAGTTGACCGGCGCCAAACCCCATTCCGGCCGCCAGGGGGGTTCCTTCGGAACCAGACGCTCCCCATCCCAGCTATACCTTTCGACGGTTCCAAGGCTCCACTCCACCAGCATTCTGGCCCGCATCGGCGGCCATTCTATAAAAAAACCAACTGCCCCCGGGAGGCACGGGGGCGGTTGCCAGGGGGGCACAGTTCTAAGCCAGGTGTCTGAGGCGCAACCGAGCCACCTGAGTACGCGGCATCACACAGCCGCTAAACTCAATGGGGGCAGGCAAAAGCCAGTTACGCAAAGAGGCGCGCGCCCCTCCCATTGGATGAGGGCGGGCTCGAATGGGTCGGGCATTCCCAAATGCAATTTGCAATATAAGCTCCCTACTCATGCCTGTAGGTTAAGCCATCAATCGTTACAGGCGCGTTACTTTTGCACCAAAAAACATTAAAAAACTTAATGTTTGGCGGTAGCCAGTTTGAATCTGGCGGCGGCCGGCCGGGTCATCTAGGCCTGCATGGGTTTGGATGCGGGTTCCTCACTGGGTTCTTCCCAGACCTGTTCAACCAGGTCAATAAGCTCCGACACCGGAACTCTGTAGCGACGGGCGATGCGTGCAATCTCGTGTCCCAAGCGCTTCAACTGGGCAATGTAGCGCTGAGGCACCTCGCCGGACTCGTCCTCGAGGTCTTCTACAACGCCGATGAGCCAACCCACCAGCTCACTGGCTTCTTCATCAGAAAGCCCATCGGTCAGGGCTTCATCCTCGAGCAGCAGTTCCGTTAGCTGTTCAAGCATACGCGGCCTTTATACTATGCCGAAGCGCAGCGAATTTGAATATCCACCAAACCCCGCGCTCTGGTGAGGGTTTGGCTCAGTTGGAGGGGGAAGGGCCCGCAGGTGTATTTAGCAAGAGCAGCTCGTCCTTGTGCACATACCCCATCTGCCGGATCAGTCCTTCACGGTAGCGGGGGTCAGCGGCAAGCTGCAGCTCTTCGCTCAGCTTCTGGTTATGCCGCTCGAGCTGCACCAGGCGAAACTCCACCTGTGCGATTTGATTGCGAAGCTGCACATTGCGCTGAACCTCCAAAGCTATCAGCAGCAGAATATGTAGCGTTCCTAACGCAAATATCAAATGCAACAGGCGGTAAATTGGCTTCTCCACAGTAAAGTTAGTATATCACCTTCCCATCTTGCGTCTAGGTGATATTTTCACAGGAAATCTTAGTAGCAATTCGGCGTAAGAAGGTTCCAGCGGCACGGATGTGCTCACATGGGCCATTTAGCCAAGCCCTTTCCCCAACCCAATCAAACCGCTATATATCTCGAAAGCATCGTAATAATGTTCTTTTTCTGAAAATGTTTTATAATACGGTAACTTGTACACGGGGGTCGAAATGGCAAAAGCCAGAGATCGGGAAAGCTATCGGTCAAAGCTCAAAGCAATGGGTTTGCGGCATACCCTCCCCAGAGAGCAAATACTGGCCTATCTCGATAGCAAAAACACCCACCCCACACCCGAAGAACTCTACCTGGGCCTCAAAAAGAAGGGATACAACATCGGCCTTTCAACCGTATACCTAAACCTCCAGGTGTTGCGCGAAGCCGGGCTATTATGGGAGTTCAAGGATCAGAAAGGCAACACCCGCTACGACGGTTTTAGCGAACGCCATCACCATCTTTTCTGCTTGCAGTGTGGGAGTATCGAAGATGTGCTGGACAAAGACCTGCCCGCCTTTGATGCAGCTCCCATCAAACAAGCCATCGAGGCCAAAAATGGCTGGTTTGTGGAGGAAGCCCGGCTCGAGCTTCGCGGTATCTGTACAGAATGCCAGTAGCGAGGGGGTGGGCCCAGCTCCCACCCGATGAACCATGCTTTGAGGTCGGTTCGCTTCAGCTAAAACGAACCGACCTCGAGGATTCTCATACCGTGCTATGAAAGCTTAGCCGATCTCGGCAGGGCTCTGGCTAGTCGCTGTTGGCACCACAGAGCAACTCCACCAGCGTCCGCACCCCAAAACCCGTGCCGCCGGACGGGCCCAGTGGATGGTTTTTCTCGGTATAGGCAGGGCCTGCAATATCAAGATGCACCAGGGGCTTTTCGGTAAACTCTGCCAGGAAGAGCGCCGCCGTAATAGCACCCCCCGAGCGGCTGCGCCCATGGGTGTTCTTGATATCGGCGGTGTCGGACTTAAGGGTCTCGAGGTACTCCTCTTCCATCGGCAGGGGCCACACCTTCTCACCAGCGCGCTCGGCCGCCTCCTGCACCTGGCGGCCCCAGCGGGCATCATTGGCAAACAGGCCCGCCACCTTTTCGCCCAAGGCAACCACACAGGCCCCGGTCAGGGTAGAAAGCTCCACGATCAGATCGGCCCCCTGTCGGTCGGCGTAGGTTATGGCATCCACCAGGGTGAGCCGCCCCTCCGCATCGGTGTTCAGCACCTCGATGGTCTTACCCGACAAGCTCGTCAGCACATCGGACACCCGGTAGGCGGTACCCGAGATCATGTTCTCGGCCGCCGCCACATAGGCGCGTACCTCCACTGCAGGCTTTAGCACGGCAACAGCCCGCATAGCACCCAGCACGGCCGCCGCGCCGGCCATGTCGCACTTCATGGTGATCTGGCTTTCGGACGGCTTCAAAGAGTACCCCCCCGTATCGAAGGTGAGGCCTTTACCCACCATAGCCACCACCCGATCGGCAGGTTGAGGGGGTTTGTAGGTAAGCTGAATAAAGCGAGGCGGGTTGGCCGAGCCCTGGGCCACCCCGTAAAAAGCCCCCATACCCGCTTGCCTGATCTTCTCCTCGTCCCAGACCTCTACCTCGAGCCCAAGCTCTTCGGCCATTGCGGCCGCCCGACGGGCCAGCTCAGAAGGGGTCAGCACATTGGGGGGCTCATTAACCAGGTCACGGGCGTAGTTAACCGCTTCGCTTACAACCCTGGCCCGATCAACCGCTGGCCCGGAAGCTCGAGCCAGCCACAAGCGCAGTTTTTCCCCCCGCTTACCGGCTGTACCCGCCGTTTTGTATTTGTTCCAGGTGTACCCCCCCAGGAGCGCACCTTCAGCCAGGGCATAGCTGGCCTCTTTTTTGCCAAACTTTTCTGAGAGAAAAACTTCCGTTACGGCCTCTTTAAACCCCAGGCGGGCAATTTCCCGCACCAGTTTAGCCCCGGCCCTGCGCACGACCTCAAGACTCACGCCCCGCTTCTTGCCCAAACCAAAAAGCAGTGCAAACTCAGGGCTTTCACCTTTTTTCTGAGCCAGGTTTATCAGCAAGGTTTCGCCAAAATCACCCTTGAAGTGCAGCTCTCCCATAACTTTGGAGAGTATTCTCTGGCATTTAGCGTCCAGCCGGTTTCCTTCCTCGCCAAGCTCACCCCCCCAGACCCCCACCACCGCCAGCGGCGCAGGAATCTCGTCAACAAAGCGTCGTGCAGACTTTAGTGTAAGTTCCATGACGTGCGAACTATAACACAAATTGAGCCCTGTTGACCAACCGGTCAGAAAGCTCAAAAAACCGTCCCACAGCGTCAACTCTACAAGCAGCAGTCCAATCGCATCGCACCGCCTGGCTACACCCTCGAGGCGGCCCGAACCTCAAGTATTTTGCATGGGTTCCCCCAGCAACCGCCCTAAACCTCGATGGCCTTACCCCATTCTCCCAAAAATGCTTCCTTGCCCCGCTCCCGCAAGGCCTGCCCCAGCATCTGCAGTTTTTCTGCTTCACCGTGTACCAAGACAATGCGCTGTTCGCTATCCAACCAGTCGAGCAATTCATCGCGGCCCGCGTGGCCCGAGAAACCACCCAGGGTATGGGTTCTGGCCCGTACCTGTACGGTTTCGCCAAATATCCGCACCGCCTCCGCCCCGCTAATCAGCAACTCTCCCAGGCCACCCCGGGGCTGGTAACCCGTGATGATCACAGCGTTTTTGCTGCTGGGCAGACCATGGCGCAGGTGGTGCAATATGCGCCCCCCGGAAAGCATTCCGTTGCCGGCGATAACAATCATAGGGCCCTGCATCAGATTGAGGGCCTTGGACTCCTCCACGCTGTGGGTGTACTGAAGCCGCCGGGGGCGGAAAGGATCGAGGCCCTGGGCGTAAAGGTGCTGAACCTCGCTGCTAAAAAAGTCCCGCACCTTAGGATAAATCTCACTGATTTTGGAGGCCATGGGCGAGTCTACAAACACCGGAACGCTGGGAATGGCCTCGCGCTGCTCGAGCTCGCGAATGTAAAACAGCACCTCCTGGGTGCGCTCGAGGGCAAACGACGGAATGAAGACCTTGCCGTTCTGCCCCAGTACGCTACTCAAAATGTCGGAAAACTCCTCCAGCGTTGCAGCAAA
>BPIL01000004.1 GCA_026004095.1 Meiothermus sp. | reverse complement strand
CGGCTACCGCATGGCCGGCCTCGAGGCCGTGGTTGCGACCCCCGAGGAAGCGGCCCTCCGGCTGGTTGAGATGATTCAGTCCAACCAGTACGCGCTGGTGGCGGTAGACCAGCGCCTGCTGCCCGAT
Source organism: Meiothermus sp. (assembly GCA_026004095.1). Lineage (GTDB taxonomy): Bacteria > Deinococcota > Deinococci > Deinococcales > Thermaceae > Meiothermus. The sequence goes on along the minus strand of BPIL01000004.1, from coordinate 186,121 downwards.
CCCAACAAGGCCGCCGAACGGGCCATGCGGGGGCGCAGCGCGCCGGTGTTGCTTTCGCTGCCCAACCTGCTCGATACCTTCAGCGGTGGCGGCGATGCCAAGGCCTACATGCGCCGGCTGGTGCGTGAGACCATCGGGTTTGACATCAAGCTATGAGCCCATAGCGCGGGATCGTTGGGTCAGGCTTCTGGCAAACGCTTCTGCGCATCCGACAAAGGAGGATACATGGGAACCATCAAAAAAATCGCAGGGCCGGCGGTGATCGCCGAGAACCTGCAAGGCGCCAAGATGTACGACATCGTGCGCGTCGGGAACGAAAAATTGGTGGGTGAGATCATCCGTCTGGACGGTAACACCTGCTTTATTCAAGTCTACGAGGACACCAACGGCCTCAAGGTGGGCGAGCCGGTGGTCACCACCGGCCTGCCCCTGGCCCTCGAGCTGGGCCCCGGTCTGCTGAACGGCATCTTCGACGGGATTTTGCGTCCGCTGGACAAGATCCAGGCGGTGTCGGGCATCTTCATCAGCCGGGGTATCGAGGTTTCGTCGCTGGATCGCACCCGCAAATGGGACTTCACCCCCCTGAAGAAAGTGGGCGACGAGGTCAAAGGGGGCGACATCCTGGGCACCGTGCCGGAGTACAGCTTCACCCACAAGATTCTGGTGCCACCCGACAAGGCCGGCCGCATCAAGCACATTGTGGAGGCCGGGCAGTACACCATCGACGATACCATCGCCGAGCTCGAGGACGGCACCAAGCTGCGTCTGGCCCACTACTGGCCGGTGCGCAAGCCCCGCCCCTTCACCCGCAAGCTCGACCCCAACCAGCCCTTCCTGACCGGGATGCGCATCCTGGACGTGCTCTTCCCGCTGGCCGCGGGGGGTACGGCGGCCATCCCCGGCCCCTTCGGCTCGGGTAAGACCGTTACCCAGCAGTCCATCGCCAAGTACGGGGATGCCAACATCGTGGTGTATGTGGGCTGCGGCGAGCGCGGCAACGAGATGACCGACGTGCTGGTGGAGTTCCCCGAGCTGGAAGACCCCCAGACCGGCCGCCCCCTGATGGAGCGCACCATCCTGGTGGCCAACACCTCCAACATGCCGGTGGCAGCCCGCGAGGCCTCGCTCTACACCGGCATTACCCTGGCCGAGTACTTCCGCGACCAGGGCTACAAGGTCTCGCTGATGGCCGACTCCACCAGCCGCTGGGCCGAGGCGCTGCGCGAGATCGCCTCACGCCTGGAGGAGATGCCCGCCGAGGAAGGCTACCCGCCCTACCTGGCCTCGCGCCTGTCCAGCTTCTACGAGCGGGCCGGCAAGGTGATCACCCTGGCCGGTGAGCAGGGCGCGGTCTCGGTGATCGGGGCGGTCTCGCCGGCAGGCGGCGACTTCTCCGAGCCCGTCACCCAGTCCACCCTGCGCATTACCGGCGGTTTCTGGGCCCTGGATGCCCAGTTGGCTCGAGCCCGTCACTTCCCGGCCATCAACTGGGCCCGTTCGTACTCCCTGTTCCTCAACATCCTCGAGCCCTGGTACCGCGAGAACGTGGCCCCGGACTACCCCGAGGTGCGCACCCAGATCATCACCCTCTTGCAGCGCGAGGCCGAACTGCAACAGGTGGTGCAGCTCGTGGGCCCCGATGCCTTGCAGGACGCCGAGCGGCTGGCCCTGGAAATCGGCCGCATCGCCCGTGAAGACTTCCTGCAGCAAAACGGCTTTGACCCGGTGGACGCGAGCTGCTCGATGGCCAAGGCCTACGGCATCATGCAGATGATCCTGGCGGCCTACAAGCAAGGCGAGCTGGCCCTGGCCAAAGGGGCGACCATCGCGGACTTCCTGAACGACCCGGTGATCGAGAAAATCGGGCGGGCCCGCTACGTGCCTGAGGAGGAGTTCCCCGCCTACAAGGCCGAGTTCGACCAGATGATCAAGACCGCTTTCCTGGGTGCGGTCAAGGCGTAAGGAGGTTTTGATGCTCAAGAAAGAATACAACGCCGTAACTTACGTCTCCGGCCCGCTTTTGTTCCTGGAGGGGGCCGCCGATCTGGCCTACGGCGCCATTGTGAACATCGACGACGGCACCGGCCGCATCCGTGGCGGTCAGGTGATTGAAGTCTCCGACCAGTACACGGTTTTGCAGGTTTTCGAGGAGACCTCGGGGCTGAACCTCGAGCGCACCACGGTATCGCTGGTGGAAGACGTGGCCCGCCTGGGCGTCTCCAAGGAGATGGTGGGCCGGGCCTTCAACGGGATTGGTAAGCCCATCGACGGCCTGCCCCCGGTGGTGGCCGACAAGCGCCTGCCCATCAACGGGGCGCCCATCAACCCGGTGGCCCGCGAGAAGCCCGAGGAGTTCATCCAGACCGGCATCAGCGCCATTGATGTCAACATGACCCTGGTGCGCGGCCAGAAGCTGCCCATCTTCTCGGGTTCGGGTCTGCCCCACAACGAGCTGGCCGCCCAGATCGCCCGCCAGGCCAAGGTGCTGGGCGAGGGCGAGGGCTTCGCGGTGGTGTTCGCGGCGATGGGGATTACCCAGCGCGAGGTGAGCTACTTCATGCAGGAGTTCGAGCGCACAGGGGCTCTCTCCCGCTCGGTGCTGTTCTTGAACAAGGCCGACGACCCCACCGTGGAGCGCCTGCTCACCCCCCGCATGGCCCTGACCGCCGCCGAGTACCTGGCTTTTGAGCACGACTACCACGTGCTGGTCATCCTTACCGACATGACCAACTACTGCGAGGCCCTGCGCGAGATCGGTGGGGCCCGCGAAGAGATCCCGGGCCGCCGCGGCTACCCTGGCTACATGTACACCGACCTGGCCTCGCTCTACGAGCGCGCCGGTGTGGTGCACGGCAAGAAGGGTTCGGTCACCCAGATTCCCATCCTCTCGATGCCCGGTGACGACATCACCCACCCCATCCCCGACCTCACCGGCTACATCACCGAGGGCCAGATCTTCATCGCGCGCGACCTGGCCCAGCAGGGCATCTTCCCGCCCATCAACGTGCAGCCCTCGCTCTCGCGTCTGATGAACAACGGCATCGGCAAGGGCAAGACCCGCGCCGACCACAAGGAACTGGCCGACCAGCTCTTCAGCTCCTACGCCCGTGGGGTGAACCTGCGCCGTCTGGTGGCGATCACCGGTGAGGATGCCCTGACCGAGATGGACAAGAAGTACCTGCGCTTTGCCGATAACTTCGAGAAGAAGTTCATCAACCAGGGCCAGAAGGAGCGTTCCATCGAGGAGAGCCTCAACATCGGCTGGGCCCTGCTTGCGGACTTCCCACCCTCCGAGCTCAAGCGCATCCGCCGCGAGTACATCGAGCAGTACCACCAGAAGACCGGCAAGCTGGAAGAGCTGGTGGGGGCTTAATATTCCTTGCCCCCGACCCATTGGGGGAGAGGGGAGGTTGCCATGGCTGAACAAGTCTCACCGACACGCTCAACCCTGCTGGCCAAACGCGACCAGAAGCGGCTGGCCTTGCAGGGGGTGGAACTGCTCAAAAACAAGCGGGACGCCTTGATCGGCGAGTTTTTTGCCCTGGTGCAGGACTCGCTCAAGGCCCGCGAGGCCCTCAACGACGCGGCCAAGGAGGCCTATTTCAGCCTGCTAATTGCCAAGGCCTTTGACACCCCCGAGGCGGTGGAGTCGCTCTCCAGCACCCCTCTGGAGGTGCATATGGAGGTGGAGAGCCTATATGGGGTTAAAGTACCCCGCATCTCGGCCCCCCAGGCCGGGGGTGGGTTGTCCTTCAGCCCCATTGGGGTGGGCGCCAAGACCCTCGAGGCCGCCACGGCCTTCCGCCGCCTGGCCGAGGCCATTGTCGCGGTGGCCAACACCGAGAACCGCCTGCGCAAAATCGGCGAGGAGATCAAGAAAACCAACCGCCGGGTGAACGCCCTGGAGCAGATCTCCATCCCCGAGATCAACGAGCAGATCAAGTTCATCACCGATACCCTCGACCAGCGCGCCCTGGAAGAGGTGACCACCCTCAAGCGCATCAAAGCCGCCATCCTGGCCCGCGAAGCCGAGGAGCAGGGCATCGTCTCGGCGCACATCGAGAAGGGCGCGGGGCTTTAGGTGGGGGCTGCCTCCAGGCAGCGGGGCAGGGCCTCGAGCAGGGCTTCCTGAGCCTCGACTGGCTGGGCCGAAAGCCGGAGCCATTCCGGCAGACCAAACGAGGTGCAGTCGCGCACCCGGATGCCTTCCAATCTCAACCGCCGGGCTACCCTGGTAGCCCGGCCTACTTTTACCAGCAGAAAATTGGCTGGGCTTTCCCGCACCTCGAGGCCCAGCGCCTGCAGCCCGTGGGCGAGCTGCCTACGCAGACGCCAGAGTTCTTCGCGGGTGCTGGCCAGCCAGCCCTGGGAGCTGGGCTGCAGGGTGGCCTGTAAGAAGGCCTCGCCATGCACCCCCACGACCCAGGAGGGCGCCAGGTTGCGGAAGTGCAGCAGGCTTTGCGGCGCAACCAGATACCCAGCCCGCACCCCGGTAAGGCCGTGGGCCTTGTTGGGGCTGTACATCCGCCAGGCGTTGGGCGGCAGGGCGGGTGGGTTGGGCAGCAGGTGGTAGTAGGCCAGGTCGAGCACCAGGGCAATACGGTACTGCTCAGCGATGTGGGCGGCTTCCTCGATAAAAGTGTAGATCTCGCCGGTGGGATTGTTGGGCACGCATAAAAAGGCCAGGGTGGCCCTGGGCAGCAGACTCAAAAAGCTTTCGGCATCAGCAGCACGCAGCAGGGGTAGCTCGGCCGGCTGGGCCGCCCGGGCATACTCGCTGAAGGTAGGGGGAAAGATAAGCATGGGCCCGCGCAGATAGCGCCAGCGTGTCAGGCGGTGGATGATTTCGCTGGTGCCTCCTCCCACCGCCACCTGCTCAGGGGCCACCCCATGAAACGCGGCCAGGGCCTGGTGCAGTTGGGTGTACAGGGGATCGGGGTACCGGCTGGGATCAGCGGCCTGGATGGCCGCCAGGGCGTAGGGATCGGGGCCCAGGCTGTTGGCGTTGGTGGAGAAGTCGTAGCGGGGGGCGGGGCCTGCATCGGTGCCCCCGTGAATGGGCGTGAGTACGTCGTCGATCATGTGCCACGATTATGGAGGATAGCCAGGGCGGTTTATGTGGGCTATCCTCAAGTCGTATCTAGAACAGTCCCAGAATACCTCTACCCACCACCCAAGTGCTCAGGCCGGCCAGAATCCCCGCGCCCCAGCCGACCCAGGCAGCCCGGCGCAGCCCGGCCCGGAGGTCAGCGGGTGGTGGGAACGCGCCCGTTGGGGTGCAGGGTGTACGCACCCGGCTTGGACAGGCGCAGGCCCAGGCATAGGGCCAGGCCGGCCATGGGCCAGCCGCTGTTGGGCGAGGGGGTTTTGAGCGCTTCCCTGGATAGGGTTTTCCAGGGGCAGGCCAGGCCGCATAGCAACAGGCCGGTGATACGGGCTGGGATGTAGTTAAGGAGGTCGTCGGCCCTGGCGGCGAACTTACCCGCCCATTCCCAGCGGCCTCGGTACCCCCACAGGGCGTCGGCGGTGTTGGCAAAGCGGTATAGGGCGGCCCCTGGCAGACCCAGCAGCACGAACCAGAAAAGCGGGGCTACCAGGGAGTCGTTGAGGTTTTCGGCCAGGCTTTCCAGGGCGCTTTCGCGTACCTCACTTTCCGATAAGGACTCGGTGGGGCGGCTGACCAGGTTGCGCAGGCGCAGCCGGGCGGCCTCGAGGTTTCTTTGCAAAGCCTCCTCCACCGCAACCACCTCATCCAGAAGCATTCGAAAGGCAAAAAGGGGTTTGAGCAGGAGAGCAGCCAGGATGGCCCCAGCCCCACTCGCCTGCCCTGGTGATTAGAGCCTCGAGGCCAGCATACACCCCAACGACCGCGCCACACCCCAGGAGCCAGTAAAAGCCACCCAGTAGAAAGGCTTTGATGGGAGGATTGGCGGTGAGGTTGCTGCCTACCGTCTTCAGGTAGGTTCCCATCCAGACCACCGGGTGCAGCCGGGCGGGGGGTTCGCGGAAAAACCAGTCCAGGAGTAGGGCCAGAATAACCGCCATGCCACTCTGGAGGCTATTTTGCTGTGCGGGGTGCGAGGGCGTCCTGGTTGCGGATGGTTTTGGGCCGCCCGTCCTCACCCAGGGCTACCATGACAAAACCGGCCCGGCAGGCCAGAATCCGCTCCTCCTTGTCGATGGGTTCCACCCACATCTCCACCTCGAGCCGCATGGAACTACGCCCAACCGAGGTGACCCAGGCCACCAGCTCCACAATCGAGCCTTGAGGAACCGGATGATGAAAGTCGATGGCGTCGGTGTGCACCGTGACCACTTTACAGCGCGCATAGCGGGTGGCGGCCACAAACGCGGCCTCGTCCATCCAGGCCATGGCCGTACCCCCATACAGGTTGCCATAGTGGTTGCAGTCCGGGGGGCGCACCAGATGAACCGTACGGGTTTTGGGCCTCATGCCAGACCCCGCCGCCGGGCTCGCTCCTCCCGGTACAGGATGTAGGCCCGGGCCACCGCCGGGTAGCTGTGCATCAGCCCCTCCTCCACCATGTCCTGTATCTCTTCGATATGGAGCCGCTGCTGCCGGGCTTTGCGCTTGATGGGGCCCAGGATCTGCCGTTCGATCACCCCTGGATCCAGCGCCACCCCCGTAGCGGCCCCGGCTTTCTCCACCGCCCGCACGATGCGAAGCTCGTCGAAGGGCACCACCCGCCCGTCCCGTTTGACCACAGGCTGGTACTCGGGGGCCAGGCCCTCGAAGATAAAGTCCTCATCCTGCAGCGGCTCCACCCGGATGGCCTTGACGTAGCCGTTGCCTTTGGTGGAGAAGAAGTCGTGGTTTTTGGTCTTGGTGGAAAGACCGGCCAGCACCACCGGGTTGACCGCCTCGGCGGAAACCCCGAAGTAAGGCTCCAGCCCCAGGTTGGCGAGGGCCTTGTCCGCGTTATAGCGGGAGAAGGTAATGACCGCTTCCGTGAGGCCCAGCGGGGTGTAGAGCATCCGGCTGTAGCGCTCCTCCAGGCTTGCCAGGTGCTCCAGCATTCTGTAGACCCCCTCGCGGGCGGTTTTCTGCCGGGCTTCCGGCAGTCCTGCGTACACCTCCTGGGCCAGCAGGCCCACATACACCCCGTGGATGCTCTCGTCGCGGATGATCAGGTTGATGATCTCGCCCGAGTTGGTCATCCGCCCCTGCCCGGCTAAAAGCAGGGGATAAAAAAAGCCGGAATAGAACAGGAACGACTCCAGCAGCACGCTGGCGGCCAGACCCAGGTAGAGGCTGGCCTCGTCCTGCACCCCCAGGTAGCGGCGGTGTACGAACTGCTGCTTCTCCTGCAAGACCGGTTCGCTTCGCACCCAGTCGAACAGCTCGCCGATGCGCTCGCTGGTGCAGAGGGTGGAGAAGATGCTGCTGTAGCTCTTGGCGTGCATGTGCTCCATGGCCCCCATGAAACCCATCACCGCCTTGGCCTGGAGGCTTTCGATGTGCTGCGACAGCAGGGGCATGCCCACGCTGCCCTGCACGGTGTCCAGCAGGGTGAGCCCGGCCAGCACCTGCTCGTAGACCCGCTGCTCTTCGCGGGAAAGGGTCATCCAGGTGAGCTTGTCGTCGGCCAGGGGGATCTCCTCGTCCACCCAGAACTGCCGCACGTTCTGATCCCAGAACATCTTGGTGTAGCCGTCGTCCGGGCGGTTCCAGTTGACCGCCGATAGAACCGATAAGGTCTGTGACATGCAGGCTCCTTTCATACTGAGCAGGTCAGGCATTCCTCCACGCTCAGGTTTTTGGTGCGGGTGTAGTACAGGCTCTTCAGGCCCTTCTTTGCCGCGTAGACATAGAGCCGGGCCAGCTCGCGGGTGCTGGTCTCGCTGGTCACGAATAGGACGGTGCTGATGCCCTGGTCCACGTGCTGCTGGGCCTCGGCCACCAGGTCGATCACCCGGTACATATTCATGTGGTAGGCCGACTTATAGAACCAGTAGGTCTCCTCCGAGAGGAAGGGCATGGGGTAGTAGGTGGTGGCGTTGCCGTAGGTGCGGGTCTCCACGTGCTCCACGATGGGCTGGATGGAGGGGGTGGCGTTCTGGATGTAGCTGATCGAGGCGGTGGGGGCCACCGCCAGCCGGTAGGCGTGGTAGAGGCCGTGCTGCTCTACCGCTTCTTTCAAGCGGGCCCAGTCCGCGGGGCCGGGCAGCGGGACGCCCTCAAACAGCTTCTGCACGGTTTCAGTCCGGGGCCGGAAGTCCTCGTGCAGGTACTTTTCAAAGTACTGCCCGCTGGCGTACTCGCTCTTCTCGAAGCCGAAGAAGGTCACACCCCGCTCGCGGGCGATCTCCATGGAGCGCTCCAGGCTGTGGTAGTTCATGGCCGCAAAGAAGCTGCGCACGAAGTCGCGGGCCTCTTCCGACTCATAGCGGATGCGGTTTTTGGCGAAGAAGCCGTGCAGGTTCATCACCCCCAGGCCCACCGAGTGGAAGGCCTGGTTGGCCCGCAAGACCCCGGGCACCTGCCGCACCGCGCTGGCATCGCTCACCGCGGTGAGGGCGTCCATGGCGGTGTGCACGCTCTCGGCCAGCTTTTTCTGCTCCATCACGTTCACGATGTTCAGGCTGCCCAGGTTGCAGCTAATGTCAAAGCCGGCCTCCACCACCTCCCCGGCGTCCCCCACCAGGGTGGGGGTCTGGAGCTGGAAGATCTCGGTGCAGAGGTTGGACATCTTGATCTGGCCGATCCCCTTCAGCGCGTGCTGCCGGTTGGCGTTGGTTCTGTAGACGATGTAGGGGTAGCCCGACTCGAACTGGGTCTGGGCGATCCGGGTGAGCATCTGGCGGGCCGAAAGGGGCCGCTTCTTGACCTCGGGGTGGGCGACCAGGGCCTCGTACATCCGGTCGATGTCCATATCGTCGAGGTGTTCGCCAAAAGCCCGGTAGACCGAGTAGGGCGCGAAGACGTAAAAATCCTCCCCGGCCTCGGCTAAGTCGAAGAACTTTTGCGGTACGATCAGGCCCAACGAGAGGGTTTGCAGGCGGCTTTTCTCGTCGGCGTTGATCTTCTTGGTGTCGAGGAACTCCTCCACGTCCCAGTGGAAGATGTTCAGGTACACCGCCCCGGCCCCTTTGCGCTGGCCCATCTGGTCGGCGTAGTTGAAGGCGTCCTCCAGCAGCTTGGCCACCGGCACCACCCCCTTGGCGGCGTGGGCCACCCCCTTGATGGGCTCCCCGCGCGCGCGCAGCTTGGAGAGGTTGAGGGCCACCCCGCCCCCGATCTTGGAGAGCTGCATGGCCGCGTTCAGGTTGTAGCCGATGGAGTTGAGGGAGTCGTCGAGCTCCAGCAGAAAGCAGGAGACCAGCTCGCCCCGCCGGGCCCGCCCCGCGTTCAGGAAGGTGGGGGTGGCCGGCTGGTAGCGCTGTTCCAGCATGGCCCAAAGATACCGCTCGGCCTTCTCCACGTCCCCCTGCCCCAGGTGCAGCGCCACCGCCAGTACCCGCTCAAAGTAGCGCTCCAGATAGAGCTTCTTGTCGTCGCTTTTGAGGGCGTAGTCCTTGTAGAACTTGGAAACCGCCATGAAGCTCTGGAAGCGGAAGGGGTAGGCCTCGGCCCGGCGGTAAAGCCGCAACAGGTCGGCCGCCTCATACCGGGCGAAGAAGTCCTCGTAGTAGCCCTCGTGTATCAGGGCCTGGAAGCGCTCGAGGGGGTCGGAAAACCGCCGCAGCCGCAGCAGTACCTCCTCCTCGAAGGCCTGGGCCGCCTCGAGGTCTTTCTCAAGCTGGAAAAAGCCGTCTTTTTTATGCAACAGCGCACTGTTCAGTTCCAAATAGCGCATGGATGGCCTCCTGGATAATCTCGAGATCTTTTGGGGTTCCTGCGAGTTCAAACTTGTGGATCACCGGGATCCCGTAGCGTTCGGCCAGCCGGTCGGCGGCGCGGGCGAAGTTGGCCCCCCAGTTGCGGTTGCCGCTGGCCGCCACCCCCCGGATGAGCGGGCGGTTGCGTTCCACAAACGCAAGCACCTCCCCCGGAACCTCTCCAAACCCGGTGGTGTAGGTGATCAGCAGGCAGGGCTCGTGGATGGTTTCCCTGCCGTCCTGGATGCGTAGACTCTTCTGACCCAGCCGGGCCACAAAACGGGCCACGTGGCCGGTCTTGCTGGCGTAGACGATTAGCAAAAGAACCCCCTTTACAGACGCAAAGAACACCTATCAAGACAAACAGCCCTGTCCTGGAAAGGTTGACCGGTGGGGTAGATACTGGAGGTCTAGCCGCTACCTGTTTGTATAGGGAGATTCATTCAGACCATCCTTTCCGCCCCTTACGCGGAGGCGAGCGATGAGGACTCAAAGCAGGCATTCGGGCTATAACCGTTGCGCGACAGCGGCGGAATTGCACCGCACTTCCCCTGTCTTTGAATCCAGAAACCACATTTTGTGGTTTCTGCGCAGAAGAATACTATATGTTGTTTGATTTCGTCCAGCCGCTTAAAGACTTGCCTTTTATTGATAAAGCATTATCATTATCATGACTATGAGTGCGAAGCAGGCAAAAACGGGTGAGGTCATGAAGGTGGCGTATGTGTTTGCTCATCCTCGAGCCGCCAGCTACAAGCTGGGCCAGATGATTTTGCCACAGCTCGAGGCCGGTACACACGGCGTGAAGGTGGTGGGGATGTTTTTCTTCGACGACAACGTGTACATCCTGCGCCAGGGGGATGCCGTGGGTGAGCGGCTGGCCCGGCTGGCTGAAGCCAAAGGCATCTTGTTGATGATGTGCGACATGTGCGCGCTCGAGCGGGGCCTGGCTACGGGGCAGCCCCGCTGGTGCGAGGGCCATACCAGCCCGGCTACCTGTAATCCACAGGGAACCGTACCGGGGGTGCAGGTGGGCTGCTTCCCCGATCTGTACGCCGCCCTGGCCTCCAACCCGCCGGATCAGGTCATCACGCTTTGAGCACCTTGCGGGAGGCCGCGTTCCGTTGTTCGAGGGCTTCGAGCAACTGACCACAGGGCGTAGAATAACCCCTCGATGCTGGATGGATTGATAGGTCTGGGGCTGTGGTGGGCGGGTGCCGCCTGGGTGCGCCGGTTTGGCTGGGCCTGGGGGGTGGTGGGGGTCTGGCTCAACCTGTTGTGGTTTATCTACCAAAACGAGCTGGGGCAGGGCTGGCTCTTTTACCTGCGGGGGGTGGGGCTGGCCTTTTTGCTGGCGGTGGGCTACCGGCAGTACGGACTGGCCTGGGCCCTGCTGCCCTGGCCGCTGCTTTTGATGGGGCGTTTCGAGCTGCCGATGCTCTGGCCCTACCTCCCGGCCTGGGGCGAGGGCCTGATGCTGGGGGCGGTGGTTTATTTGCTGGTGGGGTTGTTCAGAAGGCCCTGATACAGCTCGGGGCGGCGCTGGGGAAAGACCGGGAACTCCTGGCGCAGCCGGGCCGGGAGGGCCGGGTCTAGCTCGACCAGCCCAAGCCCCTCGGATTCGACCCGCAGCAGCTCCTGGCCTAGGGGGTCTACGGCCAGGCTGGGCGCGCCGAAGGGGTCTTCGGCGTGGTTGACGGCCACCAGGTAGGCCTGGTTTTCGGCGGCGCGGGACTTGCAGAAAAGCTCCCAGGCGTAGCCGCGGCTCTTGGGCCAGGCCGAGGGGATTAGGAACAGGTTGACGCCCTGCAACGCATAGGCCCGGAAAAGCTCGGGGAAGCGCAAGTCGAAGCAGATGGCGATGCCCACCTTAAAGCCCTCCAGCTCGAGCGTAACCAAGTCCTGCCCCGGAATCATGGTCTCGGGCTCGCCAAAAGCCGGAATTAGGTGGGTTTTGGTGTAGGTTGCCAGCACCCCGGCCGGCCCCACCACCCTGGCCCGGTTGGCGTGGCGCTCGCCGGCCTGCTCGAGCACCCCTGCTACCAGGGTCAGGCCGGTCTGGGCACAGAACTGCTCGAGCCGGGCCAGCACGCTGGGGGTAAAGGCGGCATCGGCAAAGCGGTAGCCGCTGGGGAAGAGCTCGGGCAGTACGGCTACCTTTGCCCCTTGCTGGTGGGCTTGCGAAAGGAGCTCGAGGGCCTTTTGCAGCGTGGCCTCGGGGGTCTCGCGGGTGGCTAGGTGAACCAGGGCAACCTTCATGCTTTCTCCTGTAAACGGTAAGCCAGATAAGGCAGGCCCAGCCCCAGGGCCCCGCCCAAAAGCGCAGCGCCCACCTGGCCGCCCACCCCCAGGGCCAGCCCGGCCAGTTGTACCAGGATCAGGGCCGCCAGCACATAGACGTACAGGGGGATCACAAAGGGTTTGCCGCTGCCGTACTGCACCAGCCCGGCCCCCACCAGGGTGGTTACGGAAAGGGTGGCGCCAAAGGGGCTGGGTTGAAGGAAAAAAAACCAGATAAAACCGGCGATCCCAGCGTAGATGAGGGTGCGGGCCAGCCGGTCGGGGGCCAGCAGGCGTGGCAGGAATCCGCGCAACCCACCCTCCAGCCGTCAGGACTTAATAAAGCGCCTGACCATCAGGCTAGACAGGATAAGCCCCAGGCCGCCCCAGGCCACCTGCGGCTCCTGCCCGGCAAACCCCAGAAGGGCTGCCAGCACCCCGGCGCTCAGAAAACCCAGGGCATATTTGGGGTTCACCGTCAGGCCCAGCAGCAGGGCCACCAGAAAGCCCGAGAGCGCCGGCGGCATGCCGGCCCCTACTGCGACGACCACAATCAGCAAGCCCAGGGTGATGACCAGGCCTACAAAGTAAGCGCCTGGAAAGGGCTCCTTGCTGGGTTTATCCGTTGCTTTGTTTGCCATATCTGCACCTATCCTCGGGTTTTGCCGCACAAACTAACTTTTGCTGGGGTAAAACCACCCCAGGATAACCTAGCTTACCGCTTTTAGCGGTGTTTTGCCGGAGGTTTTCTCGGAAACCGCTCGGGCGGCTTTTGCTATTGGCTATCGGCATGGGGCATGTTAGCATTCTTTGCTAGCTATGGCCCTTATCGTGCAAAAATACGGCGGAACCAGCGTGGGCGACCTCGAGCGCATCCACAAGGTGGCCCAGCGCATCCACCACTACCTCGAGAAGGGACACCGGATTGCCGTGGTGGTCTCGGCCATGGGCCGCACCACCGACGAACTGATCGCCCTGGCCAAGCGGGTCAACAAACGCCCACCCCAGCGCGAGCTCGACATGCTCACCACCATCGGCGAGCAGCAGTCGGTGGCCCTGCTTTCGATGCAGCTCCACGCCATGGGCATTCCCGCGCGGGGTTTTACCCAGCACCAGATCGGTATCACCACCGACGGACGCTACGGCGATGCCCGAATCCTGCGGGTGGAACCCACCCTCATCCAGCAGGCCCTGGATAGGGGGGAGGTGGCGGTAGTGGCGGGTTTCATGGGCACCACCCCCGAGGGCGAGCTGACCACCTTGGGTCGGGGCGGTTCCGATACCACCGCCGTGGCCCTGGCCGCGGCCCTGGGGGCCCAGGAGTGCGAAATTTTTACCGACACCGAAGGGGTTTACACCACCGACCCCCACGCCATTCCCGAGGCCCAGAAGCTGAGCCGCATCGGCTACGATCAGATGCTGGAAATGGCCGCCCTGGGGGCGCGGGTGCTGCACCCCCGGTCGGTCTACTACGGTAAGCGCTACGGGGTCAAAATCCACGTGCGCAGCAGCTTTTCCTACAACCCTGGCACCATTGTTACGGAGGATGGAATGGAACTCGATCGCCCAGTGACGGGGGTAGCCCTCGACGACGAAATCGCCCAGATTGGCCTGATAGGTATCCCCGACCGGCCCGGCATTGCCGCGCGGGTTTTTGAGGCCCTGGCCCGCAAGGGGGTGGCGGTGGATATGATCATCCAGGGCGTGCCCGGCCACGAGGCCAGCCGCACCCAGATGGCCTTCACGGTCAACCAGGACTTCGCCGAGGAGGCCATGGAGGCCCTCGAGCCGGTTCTGGCCGAGATTGGCGGCGAAGCCCAGCTACGGCGGGACATCTGCAAAATCTCCATCGTAGGGGTGGCCCTGGCCTCAACCCCCGGCATTCCGGCCCGCATGTTCCAGGCCCTCTCGAGCGTGGGGGCCAACATCGACATGATCGCCACCAGCGAGGTGCGCATCTCTGCCATCATCCCCCTGCAGTTTGCCGAGGCCGCCCTGCGCGCGGTGCACAGCGCCTTCGAGCTGGATAAGCCGGTGGCCTGAGCGGCGGTGTTGCGGCTGTTGTAGCAGGCCTTTCCGCCCCCCAGGAGTGCCCATGAGCGAAGCCCAAGGCTATTCCGGCAAACAATACCTGAGCTGGCAGGATATCACCAACCTGGTCTCCAGGCTGCTGGGCCAGCTCAACCCCAACGACTTCGACTGCATTCTGGCGGTGACGCGGGGCGGTATGATTCCGGCCTGTCTGGTCTCGGAAGCCACCGACCAGCGCAACATCCTGACCGCTGCGGTGATGTTTTACAGCGATGTGGGCGAGACCATCAAAGACCCGGTGTTCTTGCAGTTCCCCTCGGATAGCCTGCTCTATGGCAAACGGGTCTTGATTGTGGACGATGTGTGGGACTCGGGCAAAACCGCCGTGGCGGTGCGGGAGCGCATCAAGATGGCAGGGGGGCATCCGCGGGTGGCGGTTTTGCACTATAAGCCCCAAAAAAGCCAGTTTCCCGGTGACGCTCCCGACTACTACGCGGCCGAGACCGACGCTTGGATTGTGTACCCCTGGGATCCGGCGCAGGGCTGGACGACGCTGGGCCAGGGGGCCAGCCAGGCCTGAGCCTGGCTCCATTTGCTAGCTTAAAGGCGGCTCGAGGGCCCATAGCAGGCCCTCGAGCGCAGACTTGACCGATATACAGCCCTTGGGGTAGAGAAAGATCATGACTCTGCGCCAGGCGCTATCCCAGGTCCCGGACCCTCGGGCCCACAACCGGCAGTACCCCCTTTGGGGCCTTCTGGCCCTCATCCTGGTGGCCTTCCTGAGCCGCGTGGACTCCCTGCGCGGCGTGGAACGCTTTGCCCGCGCCAACCCCCACCTCTTGCCCCACCTGGGCCTGCGCAAGGCCCCAGGCCACACCGCCATCACCCTTCTCCTTCACCGCCTGGATCCTGAGAAGCTCCAGGCGGCCCTTGGCCAGGTCTTCCCCGAAGCCGACCTTGGGGAGGTCCTGGTGGTGGACGGGAAGCACCTGCGGGGAAGCGGCAAGGGGAAAAGCCCCCAGGTCAAGCTGGTGGAGGTCCTGGCCCTGCACCTCCATACCACCCTGGCCCAGGCCCGGGCGGAAGGGAGGGAGGAGAAGGCCTTCCTGGAGCTTCTGGACCGTTTGGAGGCGAGGGAGCTGGAGGGCAAGGTGGTGGTGGGGGACGCGGGGTACCTGTACCCTGAGGTGGCGGCCCGGGTGCGGAAAAAAGGGGGGACTATCTCTTGGTCCTGAAGGGGAACCAGGGGGAACTTTTGGAGTGGGCCCTGGAGGTGTTCAAGGGGATGGCGGGAAGGCGTCTTCCCGGGGAGACGGAGGCGACCTGGAGTGGGGTGCGGGACGGGGAGGTGTGGACCTACCGGGTTTGGGCTTCCCCCTACCTGCCGGAAGAGGTGCGGGCCTTCCCTGGGGCCAGGCAGGTGGTGCGGCTTTGGCGGGAGGTGAGGCACAAGGGGACGGGGGAGGTGCGGCGGACGGTGAGCTACGCCCTCACCAGCCTGGGGCCGGAGGTAGCGGACGCAAAGCGGCTGGGGAGCCTGTTGCTTTCCCGCTGGGAGGTGGAGAACCGGTCTTTCTGGGTGCGGGACGTGTGCTTTGGGGAGGATGCCTGTCAGGTGCGGGGGGTGGGGGCGTGGGCGCTAGCGGTGCTGCGGGCCTTCCTGGTCTCCATGCTTCACCGAGAGGGGGTGAGGGAGAAGAAGGCAGCCCTAGAAATCTTCTCCTTCAACCCCCTCTCCGCCCTGCGCTTCCTGGGGCTCTATGCGGCATAGCGGTCAAGTCTGCCTCGAGCGGGCCCTACTTGATGAGCCCCAGTTGCAACACCGCGTCGCGCTCCTCGGCCAGCTCCTTGGCGCTGGCGTCCATCTTGCTGCGGCTGAACTCGTTGATCTCGAGGCCCTGCACAATTTCAAAGTCGCCGTCTTTGCAGACGCAGGGGTAGCTGTACACCAGCCCCTCGGGGATGCCGTAGGAGCCGTCGGAGGGGATGGCCATGCTGACCCAGTCGCCCGCGGGGGTGCCCAGGGCCCAGTCGCGCATGTGGTCAATGGCCGCACTGGCCGCACTGGCCGCCGAGGAAGCCCCGCGGGCTTCGATAATCTCGGCGCCGCGCTTGGCTACTTTGGGGATGTAGGTATTGGCGTACCAGTCGTGGTCGCCCACCAGCTCGTAGGCGTTTCGGCCGCCTACCTCACAGTGGAACAGGTCGGGGTACTGGGTGAGGGAGTGGTTGCCCCAGATGGTCATCTTCTTGATATCGTTGACCGGTACTTTGAGCCGGGCGGCGAGCTGGGAGATGGCCCGGTTGTGGTCGAGGCGGGTCATGGCGTGGATCTGACGGGGCGAGAGGTTGGGGGCGTTTTTGTAGGTGATGAGGGCGTTGGTGTTGGCGGGGTTGCCCACCACCAGCACCTTGACGTGCTTGCGGGCGTTCTCGGAGAGGGCCCGGCCCTGGGTGGTAAAGATGGCGCCGTTGGCCTGGAGCAGATCGGCGCGCTCCATGCCCTGTTTGCGGGGCATGGCCCCGACCAGCAGGGCATAATCGGCATCACCGAAGGCGGTGTTGGGGTCATCGGTGGCAACGATGCCTGCCAGGGTGGGAAAGGCGCAGTCCTCGAGCTCCATAATCACCCCCCCCAGGGCCTTGAGGGCCGGGGTGATCTCCAGCAGTTGTAGAATCACCGGCTGATCCTTGCCCAGCATCTCACCCGCAGCAATGCGGAACAGCAGACTATAGCCAATCTGACCGGCTGCACCGGTAACCGCCACGCGTACAGGGGATTTCATCTGAAAACTCCTTTCGTTGGGCCGCAGCCCATTTATACCGCCCACGATAATAACGCGGCAAAAGCCGAATGTCGAAGGACAGCGGTTGGGGGTAGTTACACCGATTGGGGGAGGGGTTTCAGCAAATCAACGCTCTAGACCGCAAATACCCTGTGGGCGTAACATTGCCTACATGACCGTCAGTCGCTACTACGATGTGAAGCGTGACGAGCGAGGCAAGCGCTACCTGGAGCCTTTTATCGAGGGTTCGCTTCTGTTGGGGCTGCCCCTGCTGAACAAGGGCACGGCTTTCACCCACGAAGAGCGCAAAGCCCTCAAGCTCGAGGGCCTCTTGCCGCCCCACGTGACCAGCCTCGAGGAGCAAAAGCAGCGCAACTACCGGCGCTACCGCCTGATCGAAAACGACCTGGAAAAGCACATCTTCTTGCGCAACCTGCAAGACCGCAACGAGGTGCTGTTCTACGCGCTGTTTGTAGACCACATGAGCGAGATGCTGCCCATCCTGTATACGCCCACGGTGGGCGAGGCGGTCAAGCAGTTTTCGCACATCTACCGTTACCCGCGGGGCTTTACCGCTTCCACCGACAACATCCACGAGATCGATCAGGCCCTGGCCAACGTACCCCTCAACGATGTGCGCCTGGCCGTGGCCACCGATTCTTCAGCCATTCTGGGCATCGGCGACCAGGGCTTTGGGGGCATGGCTATTGCCATCGGCAAGCTCTCCATCTACACCGCTGCGGGCGGCCTGGGCCCCGACAAAGCCCTGCCCATCGAGCTGGACGTGGGCACCAACCGCGCCGACCTCATCAACGACCCGCTCTACCTGGGCGTGCGCCACCGCCGGCTCTCCGGCGAGGAGTACTACGCCTTTATGGATCGCTTTGTGGAGGCTTTTTGTAAGCGCTACCCCAACGCGGTCATGCAGTGGGAAGACTTCGGCAAGGACACGGCTTTTGCGGTGCTCGAGCGCTACCGCAAGGTGCTGCCCTCCTTCAACGATGACATCCAGGGCACCGGGGCGGTCACGCTGGCGGGGGTGCTCTCGGCCTGCCGGATCAAGGGCCAGAACCTTTCCGACCAGCGCATCCTGGTCTACGGGGCCGGGGCCGGGGGCATCGGGGTGGCCCAGGCCCTGCTTGATGGCCTGATGCGCGAGGGCCTGACCGAGGCCGAGGCGCTGGAACGCCTGTTTGTGCTGGATTCCAAGGGCCTGCTGCTCAGCAACCGCAGCATGGAAGCCTATAAGCAAAAGTTTGCCAAAGACCCAGCCCTGATTAAGGACTGGCGCATCGCCGGGGAGGCCCCCAACCTGTACGAAACGGTGGTGAACGGCCGGATTACGGTTCTGCTGGGGCTGTCGGGCCAGGCCGGGTCGTTTACCGAGCCCGTTGTGCAGGCGATGCAGGCCAACACCGAGCAGCCCATTATCTTCCCCCTCTCCAACCCCACCAGCTCGTCGGAGGCCATTCCCGAGGAAATCCTGCGCTGGACGGGCGGCAAGGCCCTGGTGGCTGCCGGGAGCCCCTTTGCGCCGGTGGAGCTGGATGGCCGGGTTTACCCAATCGGCCAGGGGAACAACGCCTTTGTGTTTCCGGGGCTGGGCTTTGGTACGGTGCTTGCCAAAGCCAAAGAAGTCTCCGATGGGATGGTGCTCGAGGCGGCCTACGCCCTCTACGACTACACCCGCCAGCACCACCCCGACCGCATATACCCCCCCACCTCAGAGCTGCGCGAGGTGAGCCAGTTGGTGGCCTCGAGGGTGATCCGCCAGGCCATGAAGGAGGGGCTGGCCCGCGAGGAGCGCTTGAAGGGGCTGGGTATGGAGGCCATCCAGGCCTATGTGGCTGAGCGCTTCTGGCAGCCCCGCTATCTGCCTTATAAGCCCGCCGCCCACAACAGATAACCCAGACTGCTGTAGCACGGCCTTTGCAAAGCGTGCTCCATTCCCGAAGCGGATTGGTACAGGCTGGTTGGCGGGGCGCTAACCCAATCTGGTATAAAACCTGGCAGATTTTCGTATACTTAAAACGTCAAGGGCTTTTAGCCCTGTTTATATATGGATAAGAAAGACCGTCCGGTGTACATCATTTCGGTTGCCGCCGAACTGGTGGATATGCACCCCCAGACTTTGCGCCTGTATGAGCGCAAGGGGCTCATTCAGCCCAAGCGCTCGGGGGGCAAGACCCGGCTGTACTCCGAACGGGACGTGGAGAAGTTACGGGAGATTCGCCGGCTAACCCAGGAGCTGGGGGTCAACCTGGCCGGGGTGGAGGAGATTATGAAACTGCGCGACGAGCTATGGGCGCTCGAGAAGCGGTTTCGCGAGGAGGCCGAGCGGCTCAAGCAGGAGCTGGGCGAGAAGCTCGAGGCCCTCAAGACACCCCCGGCCCTGCCACCCCCCGGCGAGTCTAAAAGCAAGAAAACCGACGACAAAGAACGGCCGGTTTATATCATCTCGGTGGCGGCGGAGCTGGTGGGCATGCACCCCCAGACCCTGCGCCTCTACGAGCGGGAGGGCCTGGTCACGCCCAGCCGCACCTCTGGCAAAACCCGTCTCTATTCCGAACGCGACGTGGAGAAGCTGCGGGAGATTCGCCGCCTGACCCAGGAGCTGGGGGTGAATCTGGCGGGGGTTGAAGAAATCATCCGCCTGCGCGATGAGCTGGACATTCAGCAGAACCGGCTCGAGTCCGAGATCGCCCGGCTGCGCCTGGCGCTTTTGCGCGAGCTAAAACCGGAAAAAAGCGACCAGAAAGAGGCCAAGTCTTCGGCGGGCTAGCGCAGCCTGAGCGGCAGCCGCAGGGCATAGGCCAGCCCCACAAACACCAGCAAGCCCGCCAGCCCCCCCAGCGCAAGGGGCAAAATGTTGTGTAAAAAGAAGGCCGGGACGCCAAACTGAACTGCCACCAGGTAGGCCGCCCCGCCCGCGGGGGCGGCGGCCAGCGCGGCCCTGGCGGTTATGCCCCATACCTGGGCTGGCCGCACCATCTGAAAAACCTGTAGCCGCCGAGCATAAATCGCCAGGCCCAGCCAGCCGGCCGCTCCGGTAGCCAGGTTGAGCGCGAACAAGCCCTGCTCCCGCAGCAGCCAGTAGCCCAGGGTGTTGAGCAGTGCCACCAGCACCGTCACGCCCACCGCCTGGCTCACCTGGCCCACGGCATAGAAGCCCCGCAGCATGAGCTGGTTCAGGCCCCAGGGGAGCAACGCAAAGCCCAGCGCCATCACGGTCTGGGTGGTATAGGCCCGGTTGGCCGCGGAGAAGTTGTCGGTAAAGGCGTAGAGCGTGCCCACCATCCAGGGGGCCAGTGCGACCAGCATGGCCGAGGCAAAAGCCAGCGGCACCACCAGCCGCGCCATGATGCGGAAGAGCAGCTCGCGGGCGGCGGCCACCTGGCCGTTGCCGGCCAGGGCGGAGAGCCGGGGGAAGGCGGCCATGGCCGGCGAGACTGCCAGCAGGCCCAGCGCGGTGGTAAAAAGCAGCTCGCCGTTCTGGAAGCCGGTCACGGCGGCGGTGGGGTAGGCGGCCAGAATGCTCAGCAGTATCAGGTTCAAAAACTGCCGCACCGAGGTGGTGAAGGCGAAGGGGCCAATCCGGCCCAGGGCGGTGCGGAAGGCCGGGTGCCACCTGAACTCGAGGCCGTAGCCCTTGAGGGCGGGTAGCTGCACCAGGGCCTGCAACGCACCCCCCACCGCCACCGACAACCCAAGGGCCGCCACGCTACTCGGAAACAACAGCATCAGGGCAATGGAGCCCAGATTGAAGGCAATGGGGCTGAAGCTGGCCACGCCGAAGCGCTCGCCCGATTGCAGCATCGAGGAAAACAGCGAGGCCATCGAGATCGAGAGCAAAAACGGCATCACCAGACGAATCAGCAGCACCAACTGCTCGAACACCGCCGGGTCGCGCAGGGGGCTGGGCTGGGCCAGCGAAAGCTCGGCCAGCCAGAGCAGGGCGCTGGCAATCTGGGGGGCGAAAAGCAGACCCAGACCCAGAATCACCAGATTTACCCCCAGCAAAAAGGCCCCAAAGCGCCGGGCGAATATACGGGCTTCCTCGGGTGGAAGGCTGGTTAGCACCGGAATCAGGGCGTTCTGGATGGCCCCCTCGGCCAGCAGCTCGCGCAGCAGGTTGGGAATGCGGTAGGCCACCCAGAAGGCGTCTTTTATAGCGTCTGGGAGGGGTAAATTGGTCAGAATGGTCTGGCGCACCTGGCCCAGCAGGCGGCTGGCGAGGGTGCCGGCCATCACCAAAAAGGTGTTGCGAAGGATGCGTGACATAGGGAAGGGCCTCGAGCCTCCAAGGCTTTCAGGGTTATACCAGACTGGGCAGTATCGTTCACCTCGGCAAGCCTAGGCGATACTAGCGAGATGCTTTTCTACGCCCGTGGGTCGGCTTTAATCCTTCACTTCTGACTGCCCATGGCGGTATGAGCGGAAACGGCATGGTTCAGTTTCTAGACGAATAAGCCGGCAAGAGATGGTGCGGTTTATACCCCGCGGGGTCAATCAATCCCTCCAGCGCACACGGCTCCCGGCGGGCGACTTGGAGACCTCCAGGCGCGCGGGCATTCGCTCGGCCAGGGCTTCGACGTGGGTGACGATGCCCACCAGGCGGCCCTGGCTCGGCAGGGCTTCCAGCACCCCGGCCACCTGTTCCAGCGTTTCGGCGTCGAGGGTGCCGAAGCCTTCGTCCAGAAACAGCGCGCCGATGCGGCCCCGCGAGAGGTGCTCGGAGAGCGAGAGCGCCAGGCACAGGCTGGCCATGAAACTTTCCCCGCCCGAAAGGGTGCGCACCGGTCTCAGGGCCTCGGTCCAGCGGTCGAACACGAAGTAATCGCCGTCCTCGAGCCGCAAGGTGTAGCGGTTGTGCGAGAGCGACTGGATGAGCTCGGAAGCCCTGGAGAGCAGGCCCGACTGATAGCGCTCCAGCAAGAAATCCTGGAAGCGGTGGCCCTTGAGATCCTGCTCGAGCTGCTGCCAGAGGTCGGTTTGTTTGTCCAGGTCGGCTTTCTCTTTCTGGGCCTGGCGCTTGCGCTCGAGCTGCTTTTGCAGGCGCTCGAGGTCGGACTTCTTGCTGCCCAGGTGTTGTTGAGCTGCTTTGAGGGCCTCTTTTAGCTCGGCCAGGCGCTGCTTTAGTTCGGCCACCTGGGCCGCGTTCACCGGTTCCTGGCCCTGTAGCTTTGCTTCCAACTCCCTGAGGTCGCGGGCTATCTGGGCCCCCTCGAGCTCGTGTTCCTGTAGCCGTTTGCGCAGGGCCGCCGCCTCGGTCGGGCTCAGGCGGGCCGCCCGGACGGCCTCGAGGCTATCGAACCGGGCCTCGCGCAAGAGGTTCTCCACAATCTCCTGCTGCCGCGCCAGGCCGCCTTCCAGCACCCGCACCACCTCGGTCTGGCTCTGGACTTTGCCCCTGGCCTCGGTCAGGCTGGCCTCGGCCTGGGCGATCTGATCGGCCCGATCCTGGGCGGCTTTGAGTTCTTTCTGAAGCTGCTGCTCGTAGGCCGCTAGGGTCTGGCCGTCGGTTATGGCGCGGATTTCCTGGGCCAGTCCGGCCAGGCGCCGGGTGCGCTCCTCCCGAACCTGCTCGAGGCTGCCCAGGGCCCGGCTTTGGGCTTCCTGGTCTGCATAGGCTCTGCGGGCCTCATCGGCCTCGGCTTGCAGGGTTTGCACCTGGGATTGCAGCTTTGGCAGTTGCTCGTTCAGATCCTCGAGGCGCTGCTGTGCGGCTTTGTAGTCGGCCCGCAGCTCGGTGAGGGTGGCCTCGAGGGCCTCTACCCGGGCCTGCAAACCCCGCAGGTCGGCCAGGGGCGGGGCCGGGGGCAGGGCAGCGACCGGATGGCCGCAGAGGGGGCAGGGCTCGCCCACCCTGAGATGGGGGTGGTAGTGCGCGATGCCCTGCCGGAGTTTTTCGCGCTCGAGGTTCGCTTTAGCTTCTTCCAGCTCGGTTTTTTTGCTCTGGCCCAGATCCTTGAGGTTCTGGAGCTTGTTTTCCAGCTCCGCGCGCTCGGCCTGGGCTTTTTGCGCTTCCTGAAGAGCGTTCTGCAGGCGGGCCTGGGCCCGTTCGGCCTGGGTGCGGGCTCGGGCGAGGTCGGCAAAGAGCCGCTCGGCCTCGCGCAACTGCTCGAGGCGGTCTTCGTCGAAGGGCA
Organism: Meiothermus sp.; assembly: GCA_026004095.1. Lineage (GTDB taxonomy): Bacteria > Deinococcota > Deinococci > Deinococcales > Thermaceae > Meiothermus. The sequence goes on along the minus strand of BPIL01000004.1, from coordinate 163,038 downwards.
GCGGGTGGGGGTGGTGCAGCTCGAGCTGGCCCCCATAGCGCTTGAGGCGGGCCTCCTGGTCTTTGAGCCGGGGTATCTGGGCCAGGTGGTGCTTGAGCGTCTCCAGGCGCTCGGGATTGAAGCCCTGGCGCAGCGTCTCGAGCCGGGCCTCGAGCTTTGCCAGCTCCGACTGGTGGGCGCTCAGGGTTTGCTGGGCCTCCTCGAGCTCGCCCTGGCCGGTCAGAAGGGCCTCGACCTGGGGCCAGATGCGCTCGGCCTGCTCGGCGCGTGCGAGTCTGGCGGTGGTTTCGGCGATGCGGGGCTGCTCGCTTTCCCAGGTCTGCTTGCGGCGGCGCAGGGCCTCGAGGGCTGTAAAAAGCTCCAGGCGCGTCTCCAGGGTTTTCAGGGTCTGCTCGGCGCTTTTCTCCTGGTGGCTCAGCTCCTTCTCGCTATTCTCCAGCGCGGCAATTTCCTCTTGCAGCGCTGCGATGCGCTCCTCCTCGGCCTCGGCCAGGGTATCCAGCTCCCCTTCCAGGCGGGCTTTCTGCTCGATCAGGGCCGCGAGGCGGGCCGCCGCCCGTTCGCGCATGGCCTGGAGGGCTTCCAGGCCGTACAGCTTGATGAGGGTCTCGCGGCGCTCTCTGGGCGAGCCGCGCAAAAACAGGTCGAACTGGCCCTGGGGCAGCAGGATGGCCCGGGTAAAGGTCTCGTAGTCCATGCCCAGAATCTCGGCCAGCTTGGCGTCGAGCTCCCGCACCTTCTCGGAAGCGGGGTGGGTTTTCCACTGGTCTTGCTGGAGGTACTCGAGGCGGTTCTGGTTCTCCCTGCCCACCACCCGCACCACCCGCCAGACCTGCTCGCCCATGGCAAAGGTCAGCTCCACCCGGGCCGAGTCGGCCTGGGGGTGCTTGAGGTCTTTGAGGCCGCTCGAGCCGATGCGCGGGGTGGCTTTGTAGAGGGCGTAGGTAATGGCGTCGAGCAGGGTGCTTTTGCCCGAACCGGTGGGGCCGGTAATGGCAAACAGGCTCACGTCATGGTCGAATTGAACGGTTTGGGCTTCGGCGTAGGGGCCAAAGCCGTCGAGGAGCAGTTTGAGGGGTCTCATGGCAACGTTCAGTGCGTGGGGGCGTGGGCTTCTTCGTAGACCTGCCGGAAGGCCTCCAGCAGCTCGGGGCTGGCTTCCCTGGCGGTGGCGGTTCGGCGGTACTCGGCATAGGCCTCCACCCAGTCCAGGTTCTCGGTGTCTACCACGGTGGGGCCTTTTACTCCTCCATCGGGGGTGTGAAACTCGACCTCGAGCAGATCCGGTAGCTCCTTGAACAACCGCTCGCGCAGGGCGGCGTTGCCGGGGCCCTCGATCACAATTTTGCTGTAGCCAGGAAAAGCCCGGATCTCCTCCCAGCGGCGATCCAGGGTCTCGCGGCTCAGCCGGAAGGTTTTGAGCGGCTTGCCCCAGCGCGCCTGCACCGGATGAACCAGGGGTGGCCGGCCCGGCTCGAGCTCCACAATCAGGGCCCCCTGGTGGCTGTTCTCGCTTTCGCCAAAATCGAGCTGGATCAAGGAACCCGCATACCAGGCCACCGGGGCCTCGGAGACCTGCTGCTGGCGGTGCAGGTGGCCCAGGGCCACGTAGCTCAGGCTCAGGGGAAAGGCGCTTTTGGGGATGGCGTAGCTGTTGGTGGTGTGGAAGGTGAACTCGCCGCCCCCAAGCTGGCCCCCCTCCACGGTCAGGTGGGCCATCAGCAGGTTGAGGTCGGTACGGAAGCCGGTCGCCAGGTTCTTCAGGATGAGTTCCAGGCTGTGGCCGTAGGTTCGCTTCCAATCCGCGCTATCGCCCTGCAGCAGGTCGCCGGCCCGAACCAGCCGGCGCTCTGACAAAAAGGGCAGCAGGGCCACGCTGGCACCCAGGGCTTCCACCACCCCGCCCTCCTCGGCAAAGCGCAGGTTGCCAAACACGGTGGCCCCGGTCAGGGAGAGCAGGGGCGAGAGGGCCTCGAGCCGCTCGCGGCTGTCGTGGTTGCCGGCAATCACCAGGGCCGGAACCCCCAGCTCGCGCAGGCCCAGAAAAAACTCGAAGGCGGCGGCCTCGGCCTCGGTGGACACCACGCTCCGGTCGAACAGATCGCCCGCTACCAGCACCAGCTCGATGCGCTCCGAGCGCACCAGCCCCAAGAGCGCCTGCAAAGCCTGCCGAATTTCCGGGGTGCGCTCCCGTCCCTTGAGCACCTTGCCCAGGTGCCAGTCTGCTGTGTGCAGAATACGCATGGGCTGATTGTACTTTTACCGGCCTGTTTTGGGTATGGCATCTACGAACGGCCTGCGGATAAGCCCGTGGGGTGACCAATCCGGTTGGCAGGCTCGTCCAGCTTTGCGGTGCTGTTGTTCACCCGCTCCCCGTGTGGCTGATGCGCAGGCCGCTGGCCTGCCCTCCGCCTACAAATACCGCCCATAGGGGGCAATGACCCCAGCGGTAGAGGCCCTCGAGCGCCCTCCTCGAGTCCAGCACCACAAAATCCGCCTGTGCCCCCACCGCAATCCGGCCCAGGTCTGCCCGCCCCAGCGCGAGGGCGGCGTGCGCGGTATGGGCCACCAGGGCTTCCTCGGCGCTCAGACCGCCCAGGCAAATAGCAAGCTGCATCCCCAGCCAGGGGCTAAAAAGCGGGCTGCTGCCGGGGTTGTGGTCGGTGGCAATGGCAACTTTGACTCCCGCATCCCAGATGGCCCGGGCCTTGGGGAAGGGCTTGCGCAGGATCACCGCCGCGCCCGGAAGGATAGTGCCCACGGTGCTGCTTTGGGCCAGGGCCTGCCAGTCGGCGGGGGTGGACTGCTCGAGGTGATCGGCCGACAAAGCCCCCAGTTCCGCTGCCAGCCGGGTGGCCCCGGTATGGGCGATCTGCTCGGCGTGGAGCTTAATCTTTAGGCCGTGGGACAGGGCGGCCTCGAGGATTTCCCGGGCTTCCTCGAGCGTAAAGGCCCCCTGGTCGCAGAAGACGTCCACCGCCCCGGCCAGGCCGCTGCGGGCCACCTCGGGGATGAGTTGCTGGCAGAACACCTCCAGGTACTCCCTGCGCGCCCAGCCCTGGGGGATCACGTGGGCCAGCAGGGTAGGGAAGACCCGCTGGGGCAGGGTTTCTTGGAGTTTTTTGATTACCCGTAGCATCTTGAGTTCGGCCTCGGGCAGCAGGCCGTAGCCGCTCTTGATTTCCAGGGTGGTGACCCCCTGGGCCAGGAAGAGGTGCGCTCGAGCCCGCGCCAGCTCGTATAGCTCCTCTTCGGAGGCCGCGTCGGTGGCCCGCACCGTGGCGTAAATCCCACCGCCCGCGGCCAGGATGGCCTCGTAGCTGTCGCCCCGTGCGCGCTGCAGGTACTCGCCCAGCCGGTCGCCGCCGTACACCAGGTGGGTGTGGGCATCCACAATGCCGGGCACCACCCCGCGCCCGCCCAGGTCGGTTTGGGGCCAGCTTCGATATTCGCGGGGTAGACTGGACTCGGCCCCCACCCAGACAAACCGCCCGTCCTGCACGGCCAAAGCAGCCTGCTCGAGCCTCTGGTTGGGCGTGTATAGCTCAGCAATGCCGGTAAATACCTGTTTCATTCTGCCTGTTCCCACCCGGCCAGGTCGAGCCCGCGCTCCCGCGCAACTTTTTTGGCCTGTTCGTAACCGGCGTGGGCGTGACGCATCACCCCGGTGCCGGGGTCGTTGGTGAGGACGCGCTCGAGGCGGTAGGCGGCCTCCTCCGAGCCGTCGGCCACCGTGACCTGCCCGGCGTGCAGGCTGTAGCCCATCCCCACCCCGCCGCCGTGGTGGAAGCTAACCCAGGCCGCGCCCGAGACCGCGTTCAGGGCGAAGTTCAGGATGGGCCAGTCGGCCACCGCGTCGGAGGTGTCCAACATGGCCTCGGTCTCGCGGTAGGGGGAGGCCACGCTGCCCGCGTCGAGGTGGTCGCGCCCAATCACGATGGGGGCCTCGAGCTCGCCCTTGCGTACCATCTCGTTGAACAGGAGCCCGGCCTTATCGCGCTCCCGGTAGCCCAGCCAGCAGATGCGGGCCGGGAGGCCCTGGAACTTGAACTTCCTGACTCCTTCGGTGAGCCAGCGGCGCAGGCCCGCGTCCTCGGGGAAGAGCTTCAGCAGGGCCTGGTCGGTTTTGTAGATGTCCTCGGGTTTGCCCGAGAGCGCCACCCAGCGAAAAGGCCCCCGCCCCTCGCAGAACTGGTCGCGGATAAAGGCCGGTACAAAGCCGGGGTAGCTGAAGGCCTCCTCGAAGCCCCCCAGCTTGGCGAAGGCCCGCAGGTTGTTGCCGTAGTCGAAGGCCACCGCGCCTTGCTTTTGCATCTCCACCATGGCCCGGCAGTGGGCGGCCATATCGGCCAGTACGCGCTTTTTGTAGCCCTCGGGGTCGCGCTGGCGCAGCAGGGCCGGGTCTTCGTCGGCTTTCAGGATGGGAATGTAGCCGTACAGGGGGTCGTGGGCGCTGGTCTGATCGGTGACCAGCTCGGGGGTGAAGCCCCGCCGCACCATCTCGGGCAGTACCTCGGCGGCGTTGCCCAGCAGGCCGATGGAGAGGGGCTGGCCTTTGCGTTTGGCCTCCTCGGCCAGCCGCAGGGCCTCGTCCAGGGTGTCGGCCCGCACGTCCAGGTAGGCGGTGTCCAGGCGGCGCTGGATGCGCTCGGGGTCTATCTCCACGCAAATAGCCACCCCGCCGTTGAGGGTCACGGCCAGGGGCTGGGCCCCGCCCATGCCGCCCAGCCCGCCCGTCACGGTGATGGTGCCCTTCAGCGAGCCGCCAAAGTGCTTGCGGGCCGCCGCGGCGAAGGTCTCGTAGGTGCCCTGCAGGATGCCCTGGGTGCCGATGTAGATCCAGCTCCCGGCGGTCATCTGGCCGTACATCATCAGGCCCAGCCGGTCGAGCCGGTCGAACTCCTCCCAGGTGGCCCAGTTAGGCACCAGGTTGGAGTTGGCGAGGATGACCCGGGGGGCCAGGGGCTGCGTCTTGAAGACCCCCACCGCCCGCCCCGACTGCACCAGCAGGGTTTCGTCGTTTTGCAGGCGCTCGAGCACCGCCAGGATGCGCTGCAAGTCCTCGTGGCTGCGGGCTGCCTTGCCGCGCCCGCCGTAGACGATCAGCTCCTCGGGCTTCTCGGCCACCTCGGGGTCGAGGTTATTTAAGAGCATCCGTTTGGCGGCTTCCTGAATCCAGCCGGGGGCCGTGCGTTGGTTTCCGCGGGGGGCTTTGTAGCTCATGGGCGTTCTCCTTGGGGGATAAAGGTGTCTTCCAGGTAGTAGCGGTCGGCCCGCATCAGGTACTCCACCCAGGTGACGGGCTGAAGGAGGGTGTAGGTGACCCGCTCGAGGCGCAGGGCCGGTGCGCCCTCGGGCTGCTGGAGCAGACGGGCGACTTCCTGCTCCAAAGCCACCGCCTCCAGCCGCTGCCAGACTTTGGTCAGGGGCAGGCCCAGGGTGTGGACGAGCAGGTCGTGGATGGACTCGCTGGTGAGGTCGTGCTCGAGGATGTCCCCACACAGCTCGGCGTTCAGATACCGCGCTTCGCGCTGCACCGGCTCCTCGTCCAGAAAGCGCAGCCGTTCCACATAAACCGCCTGCTTTACCCCCAGCCGGGCCTGTACCTCTGGGGGCGTGGGGCGCAGCTCGGCGGCCATCACCTGGGTTTGGGGCCTGGCCCCCTGGGCCTGGGCGAACTCGTAGAAGGGGCGCACCCGCAGGAAGCCCTGGCTAAAGCGCCGGGGGGCGGGGGTGCTGTGGCGGCCCTGGGCGCGCTGGAGCCACCCCTCCTGCTCGAGCTCCTGCAAGGCCCGGCGGGCGGTCATGCGGCTCACCCCGAAGCGGCGGGCCAGGCTGTTCTCCGATAGGGGAAAGCCGGGGCTGGGCTTGCGCAGCTCCTGCAACACGGCTTCCTTGACGCGCAGGTATTTCACCGTTTATCCTCTCGCTTGTATATACAACCTTACCCGGCAAAGGGTCAAGCGAGGAAGCGATGCTAGAACTGGATACAGAACTGAGCCTGGCCGATTTTCGCCGGGTGGTGCGGGAAAAAGCGCCGGTGCGCCTGAGCGAGGCCGCACGGGGGCGACTGCTGCGCTGCCGGGCCTTTGTGGAGCAGCTCGTCGAGCAAAACCAGCCGGTCTATGGCCTCAATACCGGCTTTGGCAAGCTGGCTACGGTGCGCATCGAGGCCAAAGACCTCCGGCTGCTGCAACGCAACCTGCTGCTCTCGCACGCCATTGGGGTGGGGGAGGCGTTCCCCCCCGAGGTGGTGCGGGGGATGCTTTTGCTGCGGGCCCAGAGCCTGGCCCTGGGCTACTCCGGGGTGCGGGTGGAGGTGGTGGAGCGGCTTTTGGACTTTCTGAACCACGATCTGATTCCGGTGGTGCCCTCGCAGGGCTCGGTGGGGGCCTCGGGCGACCTGGCCCCCCTGGCCCATATGTGCCTGCCGCTGATTGGCGAGGGCGAACTGACCTACCAGGGCCAGGTGCGGCCCGCGGCGGAGGTGCTGCGGGCGGTGGGGCTGGCGCCGCTGGAGTTGCAGGCCAAAGAAGGACTGGCCCTGATCAACGGCACCCAGGCCATGGCCTCGCTGCTGGCGCTGCTGCTGCTGGATAGCGAAGTTCTGCTCAAAACCGCCGATATTGCGGTGGCTATGAGCGTGGAGGCCCTGAAGGCCAGCCACCGGCCCTTTGATGCAGCGGTGGCCCGCCTGCGCCCCCACCCCGGTATGCGGGTGACCTGCGCCAACGTGCGCCGGCTGTTGCAGGACTCCGAGATCATGCGCTCGCACCAGGACTGCGACAAGGTGCAGGATGCCTACAGCCTGCGGGCCGCCCCCCAGGTGCACGGGGCCAGCCGCGATGCGCTCGAGCACGTGCGGGCGGTGCTGCTGCGTGAACTCCAAAGCGTCACCGACAACCCCCTGGTGCTGCCCGAGGAGGGCCGCACCCTTTCGGCGGGCAACTTTCACGGCCAGCCCCTGGCCCTGGCCGCCGACTACGCCGGCATGGCCCTGGCCGAACTCGCCAGCATCTCCGAGCGCCGCATCGAGCAGATGCTGAACCCCTCCCTCTCGGGCCTGCCGGCCTTCCTGGCCGAGGGCAGCGGCCTTAACTCCGGCCTGATGATCAGCCAGTACACCGCGGCAGCCCTGGTGAGCGAGAACAAGGTGCTGGCCCACCCGGCCTCGGTGGACTCGATTCCCACCAGCGCCAACCAGGAAGACCACGTCTCGATGGGCACCATTGCCTGCCGCAAGGCCCGCAGCATCTTCGAGAACACCCTCTGGGTGCTGGCCATCGAACTGGCCTCGGCGGCCCAGGCCCTCGACTTCCACGCCCCGCTGCGCCCGGGCCGGGGGGTGGAGGCGGTCTACCGCCGCATCCGGCAGGAGATCCCCCACCTCGACCGCGACCGCTACCTCAAGCCGGAGCTGGCCCGCCTGTGCGAACTGATCCGTTCCGGTGAGCTGGTGCGGGTGGCCGAGCAGGCGGTGGGGGGGCTGGAATAGGGCCTGCCTGTTTGCTGGGAGTTAGTACCCGAACAAAAGCCCCCGCCGTTTGGCCGCACGCACGGCCCGGCTAAAGATCAAGAGGCCCAGCCCCAGGTAGCAGAGCCCGTTCAAGAAGGCCAGGCCCAGCAGGCCCCAGTCCAGGCCGGCGCCGGCACTCATCATCTGTCGGGCCAGGTGGGCGCCGGGGGCCAGGGGTAGGAGGTAGCCCAGTTGAGCCAGCCAGCCGCTGCCCTCGAGCGGCACCTGCAACAAGAAAATCAGCAGAAACTGACTGATCCCCAGGAGCTGCTGCACCCGCTTGAAAAGCAGGGCCAGGCTGGCCATGGCAAAGCCCAGGCCATAGCTGCCAATCAGTACTGTAAGAATAGGCAGCACCACCAAGGGAGGGAAGCTCAGGCGGGCCCCGGTCAGGAGCATTAGCACCAGGGCAATGCTGCCCAGCATCAGGAGCTGGGTTCCCAGGCCGGCCAGGTTGCGTAGCAAAAACAGGGGAATGGGGCCGTAGGGGGTGAGGAAGAGTTGCTCGAGGGTTCCGGTCTGGGCCTCTTCCGAAAGACCAAAGGAAAGCGAGTTGTAGGCGAAGATGGTAAGCGTCCAGAGCAAAAACCCCACCAGGAGGGCCTCGGTTCGCTCGCCGAAGTCGGCCCCCGGCCCGGCCAGGAACCGGGCCCCCAAAAACAACAGCAAGAAAAGGATGCTGAGGCTTACCACAGCCCCCACAAACTCGCTGGGGTAACGGCGTAGATAAAGCCAACTGCGTTTGAACTCCACCCAGAACAGATCAAGCACGGCCCACCACCTTCAGGAAAACCTCGAGCAGATCGATCTCGGCCCGCGCCACCTTCTTGAGGGGCGTGGGCTTGAGGGCCTCGAGCAGCCGCCACAGCCCGTCGCTATCGCCATGGTACACATATGGTGGCCCCTCGCCCTCGAGGCCCAGCGAGCGCAGGTGGCTGAGCTGCGCGGGTGAGAGAGGGGTTTCCGTTTCGATCAGGTAGTGCTCCCCGGCAAAGCGGCCCAGCAGCTCGGGCGTGCGGCCCTCCAGCACGATGCGCCCTTGCTGGATGATGGCGATGCGGCTGGCCAGGCGCTGGGCCACCTCGAGCTGGTGGGTGGTTAGGAGGATGGCCTTGCCGGTCTGGGCTAGTTCCCGCACCATGCTTTCGACCCGCAGGGCGCTCTCCACGTCCAGCCCCAGGGTGGGCTCGTCCAGGAGCAAAAGCTCGGGGTCGTGCATCAGGGCCACTGCCAGCGAGAGCTTTTGTTGCATCCCGCGCGAAAGGTGGCGCACCTCGGTGTGGCTTTTGGCGCCAAGCTCGAGCTGCTCGAGCAAAGCCCGCGCCCGGCGCTGGGCCGCCTGGTAGCGCAGCCCACGGGCCACCCCAAAATAGACCAGGTTCTCCAGTGCGGTCATGCGCCAGTAGACGTTGCGGTTGCCCTCCAGCACCGCCCCCAGGTGGCGCAGGGCCCCGGGGTTTTGGTGGGGGCTCTGGCCCAGCAGGTGTACCTGGCCCCCATCGGGCCAGAGCAGCCCGGCCAGCATCTTGATGGTGGTGGTCTTGCCCGCCCCGTTGGGGCCCAGGAAGGCCAGCACCTCCCCCGCTGCCAGATGCAGGCTTACCCCATCCACCGCAACCAGACTGCCAAAGCGTTTGCGCAGGCCGGTGGCCTCGAGCACAGCGTTCATCAGGCTTTAGATTATCACCATACGCTTATTCAAGCCCACCAGAACCCTGCACGGCCCCTGTTCAGGTGCGGCATAGGTGTGCCCTCGCAGGCTACTTTTGTCCGCGAACCCAGGTGCCTGGCAAATTCAGCGCCTACCGCAACACCCCCTGCAAAACCTGCACTACCGGCCGATCCAGGATGCCCGGAATGCGGGCCGTAAGCCCCAGGTCTACGCTCACACCCCCCAGCCCCGGCAGCCCCGACAAACCCAGGCGCAGCTCGCCCCGGTTGCGCCCATTGGGCCCGAGCCCCAGGTTGAACGCGCTCTCGGCCACGCTCCGCCCGCCAATCAGGAGGCGCAGCGGGCCCTCCAGGGTAAACCCGATGGGGTTGGGGTTCTCTACCTCCAGCACCAGCCGGACGGCCAGCCCGTCCAGCCGGATCTCGACCAGGCGGATGGTGGGGAGCCGGAAGGTAAACTGGATGCGCACCTCGCGGTCCAGGAGCGTCACCGGCCCAATCGGAACCACTGCCGGGCCGAGTTGCACCCGCAGCTCACCCAGGAGGCGGAAGCGGGTGCTCTGGCCGCCCACCAGGCTGGCCAGGGCGCGGGTGCCCTCCACCAGGGGCACCACCAGGCGGGTCTGGGCCTCGCGGCTGGCCCCGGCGGGGATTTCCAGAGCGGGTAGGGTCAGGCGGAACTGCGAGCCCCCCAGCTCGGCGGTGAGGGTGCTGTCCAGCAGGGGCAGGGTAAAGGAGTTGGTGTTGGTCAGGCGCAGGCGCACGTCAAACTCGCCCCGCCCGCTGAAGGGGTCTATGGAGACCAGGCTAAACTGCAACAGCTCGACCTGGGGAGGCTGGGGCCGCACCGCCTGGGGTACGCAAGCGCTTAGCAGCAAAGCCAGTCCGAACAAGAGCCACGGTGCGTATCGCTTCATGGTTGTCTCCCAGTTGAGCTTACCGAATTTGCGGCAGCCTAACACCGAATTGCTCACTTGGCGAGCCTTAACCCACTGTCCAGCCCCGTTCTTTGAAGGCTTCCAGAAGGGGCTTGAAGCTGGGCCAGACCGGGCTTTCGGCGGGGTAGGGGGGGCGGGGGTAGCCTCCGGGCAGGCCCAGGTGGCGCAGGGCCTGCTTCAGGAGCACAAAGCCCCCCTGGGCCAGCACCCGGCCAAAGGGCTCGAGTTCGGCTTGCAGGGCCTGGGCCTCGGCCACCTGGCCGGCCCGCCAGAGCTCGAGCAGCTTTTTATAGGGTTTGGGGGCCAGGTTCGAAACCGCCAGAATACCCCCATGGGCCCCGTGTGCTAAAGCCCCCAGAAAGGTGGGGGCGTGGCCGGTGTAAAGCTGGATGCCCAGGTTTTGCGAAGCGTAGAAGGCCATGCGGGCCAGTTCCCCGCTGGAGTCTTTCAGTCCTCCAATCCTGGGGTGCCGGGCCAGCTCGGCCACCACCGGCAGGGGTAGCTGGGCTTTGGTATTGGCCGGCACATGGTAAAGCCAGACCTCGGCCCGGCCCATATCGGCAATCCCGCCGAAGTAGCGCAGCAGGCCGTCGGGGCCCAGGTTGGCCTCGTAGTAGCGCGGGGGTGTGACCAGCACTTTGGCCCCAAGGCGGGCGACCTCCTCGAGGGCGATGGCGGCCTGGGCCAGGGTCTCTTCCATCAGGCCCACCATGGCGGGCTTCTGAGGGGTCTGGACGGCCAGGCCCGCTGCTCGTTCCTCACGGGTCAGATGAACGCCCTCGCCGTTGGAGCCGTAGAACAGCAGGCCGTCCACATGGGGTTCGATGGCCTGGGCCAGTGCGCGGAAGGCTTCGGTGTCGAGGCGGCCGTTGTGGTCGAAGGGGGTGGGTAGGGGTGGGATGATCATAGCGATTCGCCAGGCGATTGTATCGCAAGAACCGACTTATCGGGGAAAGCCGGTCTACCTGGAGGCGATATACTGGGCTTTATGCAGCGGTTGCTTGACCAGGCCGCAGTGTTGATACGCGATGCACGGGAGGCTTTGCCCGAACAGGCGGTGGACGCGCTCAAAGAAGCGGTGGCTCTGCTGGAAGCCGCCCGCCCTTCCAGGGAGCGCGACGGTATGATGGCCCTGGCCTACCTGCGACTGGCGCAGCTACAGCGCCAACTGGACAGGCGCAACGAGGCCGAGCGGTTTTTCATGCTGGGATATAGCTATGCGAGAAGCTCGAGGCAGGAGCGGGTACGCCGGCTGGCCGAGAAGCTTAACCGTGAATTTGTGAGCCAGCGCCAGGGATAAGAGCCCGACCAGCCGATACACTGCTCGAGGGCTAGCAAAGCCCCGACCAGAAATGCCAGGCACGCTGGTGCAAGGTGGACAGCGCTAGCATAATGCGTTTTCTGTGAGACGCATCAAGGGCGCAGGCCCAGACGCCAAAGGAGGGTTTTTTAGATGGGAGAGTTGCTGGGAGACATTGCCGCTACGCTCATAGCGCTTTCGGGGCTGGCGGTGGTGGTGGGGGTTGTTTTCATCAAGCGCGGGGATCGGGTCTGGCATCCCCGGATGATGCTGCTGGCTACCGTGCTGGCCGCCCTGTTTTTGGTGTTCTACCTGCTTAAGTGGGGGCTGTATGGCACCACCCGCTACGTCGGGCCCGAGGAGTGGCGCGGTGCCTACTATGCCTTGCTGATCAGCCACACCATCCTGGCCGCCCTGAACGGCCCGCTGGTCTTGTGGTTGCTCTACAACGCCTTCAAGCAGCGTTTTGCTATCCATAAGGCCTGGGCCCGCTGGACGGTGCCGGTCTGGTTGTATGTGGCGGTGACGGGCTGGGTGATTGACCTGGTGCTCAAGCGCTACGGGGAGTCGGCGGGGGGGATTGGTTTTTAGCCCCGGCCTGTCGCGGCTGACCGCGCCTCTGTACTGAAATTGCTAGCGCCTGCCCCAGGCCTCGAGCACAATCTGACCATTCACAACCCTGGCCCGCTCGGGGTTGCGCGCGCCGGCCTCGCCGGCCGGGGCCTGGGCCACATGGTGGGCGATACGGATCTGCTTGGCCTCCAGGCTCATGGCCCAGATGGCGGCCTCTTCCTGGCCGGTGGCCCCGGCGTGGGCCAGGCCGCGCAGCTTGCCTACCACGATGATGTCGCCGGCGGCCACCACTTCGGCCCCGGCGTTGACGTCGCCCAGGATGACCAGCGTACCCGGCGACTCGATGCGCACGCCCGAGCGAACGGTTTGGTCAATCACCTCGGTGTAGGGGATGTACTTCTCGCCCCGCGGCGGCCTGAGCTGCAAGCCCCGCTCGCGTCCAAGCTCGAGCAGGGCCTCCAGCACCCCCTGGCCCACCACCCCGGCCACCTCGACCTCGAGGGGCAGCGGGGGCAGGTCGGCCAGGGCTTTGTGCAGCAGTTCCGGGGTTTCGTTGCCGTCGAGCCGGAGGGCCAGGGCGTTTAGGGTCGCACGAATCCGCATGCAAGGCAGTTATACCAGAAAGCCTAGCGGTTGGCGATGTGGATGGCCTGGCGGTGCAGGTGCTCGGCGGCCTCCATGATGCCCTCGGAGAGGGTGGGGTGGGCGTGCACGGTGAGGCCCACGTCAGTCACGGTGGCGCCCATCTCCAGGGCCAGGGCGATCTCGGCGATCATGTCGGAAGCGTTGGGGCCCACGATATGTCCCCCCAGCAACAGGTCGGTCTCGGCGTCGCCGATGAGCTTGATCAGGCCGTCGGTGGCTTCCAGGGTCATGGCCCGGCCCGAGGCCGAGAGCGGAAACTTGCCCACCTTGACCTTGTAGCCGGCCTTGGTGGCTTCTTCCTCGGTCAGGCCCACCGCGGCCCACTCGGGGCTGGTGTAGACCACGTTGGGAATCTGGTAGTCCATTACCGCGTTGCCCCCGGCGGCGTTCTCGGCGGCAATCAGGCCCTCCTTCATGGCCTTGTGGGCCAGCAGGGGCGGGCGGGTGACGTCGCCGATGGCGTAGATGCCGGGAACGTTGGTCTCCATTTTTTCGTTGGTGGGGATGTAACCGCGCTCGTCCACCACCACCCCGATGGCCTCGAGGCCCAGCCCCTTGCCCCGCGGCCGGCGCCCGGTGGCGACCAGAATCTTATCCACCACCAGCGTTTCCTGCTGGCCGGTCTGGGTGTGCTCGAGGGTGACGTGGAGGCCGTCTTTTTTGCGCTCGACCTTCACGCCCTTGGTGTGGGTTTTGATATGGATGCCCTGCTTGCCCAGGATTTTAGCCAAGAGGCCCGCGGTCTCGGGGTCGGCGGCGGGCAGAATCTGGCCCATGAACTCGATCACCGTGACCTCGGCCCCCATGCGCTTGTAGACCTGGGCGAACTCGAGCCCAATCGCACCCCCCCCGATGCAGAGCATCCGCTTGGGGAACTTATCCTCGACGCGCAGGGCCCCGGTGGAGTCCACAATGTCTTTCTGATCCACTTCAAAGCCGGGCAGGGTGTTGGGCTCCGAGCCGGTAGCCACGATGAAGGTCTTGCCCTGGATGCGCTCGCCCCCAACCTCGATGGTGTTTTTATCAACAAACCTGGCAAAGCCGGTTTTCAGGTCTACCTTGTTGCCCTTCAAGAGCTGCGAGACCCCGCCGGTTAGCTTCTTGACGATGCCGTCGCGCCAGCCGCCCAGCTTTTTCAGGTCGAGCCTGGCCTCCTTAACTTCCAGACCGAAGGCGCTGGCATGCCTGGTGCCCTCCAACTCCTCGGCCGCGTGCAGCAGGGCTTTGGTGGGAATGCAGCCCACGTTCAGGCAGACCCCCCCCACATACTCGGCCTCTACCGCCAGCACCTTCTTGCCAAGCTGGGCAGCCCGGATGGCCGCATGGTAGCCGCCGGGGCCGGTTCCGATCACGATTACGTCGTAGATGGTGGACATAGACACCCCATTCTAGTCGGGCTAGGTATGAAAAACAAAATCCGCAGAGCGAAAAACTACAGCGCTTCCAGGAAGAGCCGCTCGGGTTTTTCCAGGAGCCGGATGACCTCTTTGGTGAAGCGGGCCGCCTCGGCCCCGTCTACCAGCCGGTGGTCGAAGGAGAGCGAGAGGTACATCATCTGCCGCACCACAATTTCGTCGCGCTCGTTGACTACCGGGCGCTTCTGGATGGAGTGCACGCCCAGGATGGCAGCATCCGGCACGTTGATGATGGGGAAACTGAACAGCGCCCCAATCGAGCCGATGTTGGTGATGCTGAAGGTAGAGCCGCTCACCTCCTCCGGGGATAGCTTGCCGCTGCGGGCTTTCTCGGCCAGGTCGTTTATTTCGCGGGCAATCTGCAGCAGGCTTTTGCGCTCCACGTCCCGCACCACCGGCACAATCAGGCCGTTTTCGGCGGCCACGGCCATGCCGATATTAACGTAGTGCTTGAGCACCACCTCCTGCCTTGCCTCGTCCAGCGAGCTGTTGAGGGCCGGGAATTTTTTGAGGGCCACCGCCACCGCCTTGAAGATGAAGGGTAGGTAGCTGAGCCTGACCCCCTGGGCTTCGGCCTCGAGCTTGAGCCGGTTGCGCAGGGCCACCAGCTCGGTCATGTCCACCTCGTCCACCGAGAGGGTGCGCACCGTGTAAAGGTGCGAGGCCATCATCTGCTGGGCGATGGCCCGCCGCAGGCCGCGCAGGGGTACGCGGGTCTCGAGCTCCTCGTAGCCCTTGGGGGTCTTGTACTGCACCGGCGCCAGGCCCAGCAGGGGCGCGCCGCGCTCAGGGGCCGAAGGTGTGGCACGGCTTTTTTGCTCGGCGTAGGCCTTCACGTCCTCCACCCGCACCCGCCCGTTGGGCCCCGAACCCGGTATCTGGGCGATGTCCAGCCCCAGCTCGCGGGCCAGCTTGCGGGCCGCCGGCACCGCGATCACCCGTCCGGGGGCCTGAAGCGTGGTGGTGCTTGGCCCCGATGCCAGCGGCGCGGCTTTGGTGAAGGGGTTTTTGACCTGCTCTGGCCTGTTATCCGGTTTGAACAACGAGAGGCTGGCCCCGTCGTCTTCTGCTACCTGGCCCGGCTCCACAATGGAGCGCTCCTCCTGGGCTTGCAGGCTGGGGGCTGGGGCGGGTTTTTTATCGCTAACCACCGCGGCCACCTCCCCAGGCTCGGCAATCAGGGCGATGGGGGCGTGCACCGGCACCACCTGCCCCTCCTTGACCAGCTTTTGCAGCAGCACCCCTTCGTAGGGGCTGGGTAGCTCCACCGTGACCTTGTCGGTCATGACCTCCACAAAAGGCTGGTCTTTTTTCAAGGCATCGCCTTCGTTCACCAGCCACCGCAGAATTTCACCTTCCACCACCGACTCTGCCAGCTCGGGCAGCACCACTTCTTTAGGCATGATTCCTCCCTAATAGTCCAGTAGACGTTTGGCTGCAGCCAGGATACGGGTAACGGTTGGCATGTAGAGCTTATCCTGCGCCAGCGGGTAGGGGGTGTCAAACCCGCTGACCCGCAGGGGCGGGGCCAGCAGTTGGTCAAAGAGTTCTTCCGAAACGGTGGCGGTGACCTCCGAGGCGATGCTGGCCGTGCGCGGTGCTTCGGAGATCATCAGCAGGCGGCCGGTTTTGGCTACCGAGGCCAGCACCGTTTCTTTGTCCCAGGGCATCACCGTGCGCAGGTCGATCACCTCGGGGTCAAGGCCCGCGGCCACCATCTCCTCGGCGGCTTTGAGGGTCTCGACCATCGGCCCCCCGTAGGAAACCAGCGTGATATCCCGGCCCTCCCGGCGAACCGCCGCCTTGCCGATGGGCAGCAGAAAGTCGTCGGCGGGCACCTCTTCTTTTACCGCTCGGTACAGGCGCTTGGGCTCCATGAAGACCACCGGGTCGTCGTTGCGGATGGCCGCCTTCAGGAGCCCTTTGGCGTCGTAAGGGGTCGAGACCACTATTACCTTCAGGCCGGCGGTGTGGGCAAAGTGGGCTTCCGGGCTTTGCGAGTGGTGGTGCCCGCCCTTCACGCCGCCGCCGGTGGGCATGCGCACCACCATGGGCGCGCTGAACTGGCCGCCCGAACGGTAACGCAGCTTGGCGGCCTGGGAAAAAAGCTGGTCGATGCCGGGGAACACGTAGTCGGCGAACTGAATTTCGGCCACCGGGCGCATCCCGTGCGCGGCCAGCCCCACCGCCGCCCCGATGATGGCGGCCTCCGAGAGGGGGGTGTCCATCACCCGGTCGGGGCCGTATTTTTGCTGGAGGCCCTCGGTGGCTAGGAACACCCCGCCCCGTTTACCCACGTCTTCGCCCAGCAACATCACGCGTTCGTCGCGCTTCATCTCTTCGTCCAGGGCCGCATTTATGGCCTGGATCAGGGTCATGGTTGGCATATATCCTCCGCTTTCAGGACTGCAATTCCTCTGCTACCAGGCGCCGCTGTTCCTCCAGGTGCCAGGGACGGGCGGCGTAGACATCGTCGAACATCTCGAGCGGGTCGGGTTCACCGGCCTGCAGGGCTTCTTGCAGGGCGGCCTCGAGGGCCTTGGAGATTTCCAGCCGCAGCTCGTTGGCCCACCGGGCGTCCCACAGGCCCTGCTGCTCCAAGAACCGCTGGTAGCGCAGCAAGGGGTCTTGCTGGCGCTCGGCGGCCAGCTCCTCGCGCGAGCGGTAGCGGCTGTCGTCGTCGGCGGAGGAGTGGGCCCCAAAGCGGTGCACCACCAGCTCCACCAGGCTGGGCCCCTGGCCGGCTCGAGCCCGCTCGATGGCTTCCTGCATCACAAAGTAGCTGGCCAGCACGTCCAGGCCGTCCACGTAGTAGCCGGGCATGCCATAGGCCTGGGCCTTGATGGCGATGTTTTCTGAGGCGGTCTGCTTGGAGATGTTCACGCTGATGGCGTAGCGGTTGTTTTCACAGACGAACACCGCCGGGGCCTGCTGCACAGCGGCAAAGTTGATGCCGGCGTGCCAGTCCCCCTCGCTGGTGGCCCCGTCGCCGAAGGTGCAGACCGCTACCTGGCCGGTGCGGCGCAGCTTCATGCTCAGGGCCGCCCCGGTCGCGGGCGGGATGTGCGAAGCGATGGCCGAACAGACCGTGAACACATTGAGGGCCTTGCTGCCGGGGTGCGAGGGCATCTGGCGGCCCTTGGCCGGGTCGGCGGCGTTGCCCAGGGTCTGGCCGAAAATTTCCACCAGTGGCACCCCCAGCGCCAGCACCAGGCCCATGTCGCGGTAGTAGGGAAAGAGCCAGTCGTGGCCTTTGCGCAGGGCATGGGCAATGCCCACCTGGGCGGCCTCGTGGCCGGCGTGGGGGGCGATAAAGCTGGTCTTGCCGGTGCGAATCAGGATGACCAGTTTTTCATCCAGCAGCCGGGCGGCCAGCATATCGCGGTAGAAGCGTTGCAGCCGATCGGGCGGCAGCCCGTGCTCAAACGGGGCGATCCAGCGGCCCTGCTCGTCTATCAGCCGGATGGGCTCGCTGCTGAAGGGTTGGAAGCGTACTTTTTCCTGAATCATGCTGCCTCCTGGCTTACCGGGTTGGCCGGCTCGCCTCTTCTGCGGGGCCTTGGGTAAAGGCCCTCGAGCGCGGGTCGCCCTGGGTAAGGGCTTCCGCGGGGAACCACCCGGCCCAAGCAAAAGACCCCCTGGATGGGAGGTCGCTATCAAGGCTTTGGTATACCGGGCCAAAGGTTTTGGGTGCGCCCAATCCTGCCACCGGTTCTAGGCGCGTCTCCATAGGAACCTCTTGGTACCCAAGATTATAGCCGGTTTCGGGCCATCTCAATTTGGATGGGGTCAAGATTGGGAACCTATAAACTGGCCCCTGGAGCGGGTATGAAGCTGAGAATCTGTGTAATCGGTAAACCCAGGCTGCCGTACGCCAGGGCAGGTCTGGCGGAGTACGCCGGGCGGCTGGAACGCTATACGCGGCTCGAGCTCCTCTACCTCAAGGAAGGCCCCCAGGCCCAGGAGGGGCAGCGCCTGCTGGAAGCCTCCGAGGGCTACCGTCGGGTGGTGCTGGACGAGCGGGGGCAGATGGTGGACACCCCGGCCCTCAAGGCGCGCCTCGAGGGCTGGGCCATGCAGGCCGAGAAAGGGGTGGCCTTTTTAATCGGGGGCGCCGAGGGCCACGCCCAGATGGTGCGCGACCAGGCCGACTGGGTTCTGGCCCTGTCCAGGCTCACCTTGCAGCACGAGCTGGCCCTGGTGGTTCTGCTCGAGCAGCTTTACCGCATCGAAACCCTCAAGCGGGGGGAGCCTTACCACCGCTAACGGGCCGGGTAGCCCATCTGCCGCAGCCACTTCTCGCGGGTGAGGGTGGTGGAAAGAATGGGCTCGAGGACGATGTCAATGTTGCTGGCATCGGGCATCACATGGGCGATATTGCCGCCCGTCCGGTACCACCCGAACAAATCGCCCTCATCCTGGGTGCCGTTGTTGTTGACATCCTTCCAGGCCGAGATGCGGTAGCCCACCAGCCCGCTGGTTGAGAGGCCGGTGCGGGTATAGGGGGCCTGGGTGCCGGTCTGGGTGATGGTGATGGGGTTGAAATCGAGCAGCAGGCTGAGCGTGGGGGTCTCGCGCAGCACCGCGTCGAAGTAGATGCGGGTGCCCTGGATACTCTGGGCGGGTGGAGGGGTGGCCGGGGGCTGCTGCACGCTGAGGGTGATGCGGGTCTCGGCCTCCACGGTCTGCCCGCCCACGCTGGCGCTGCCCCGCACCACCAGGGTGTAGGTGCCGGGGGTGCTGCCAGCCGGGATGGTCAGGGTGGTGCTGTTGCCCGCAACCGGGCTGGGCGGATTAAAGCTCGGGTTGGTGCCGGCTGGCTGCCCGGTTACGCTGAGGGCAACCGGCTCAGTAAAGTTGGTGCGGGCAATGCGCAGGGTGACCTGGGCGCTCTGGCCGGTGTTCAGGCTCAGGGCGTTGGGGCTGGCCGAGAGCACCAGAGAACGCGGGGGTGGGGTGTTGAGTCGCTCCAGGGCTGCTCTGGCATCCAGCAGGCCGGCGCCGCACTCGCTGCCGCTGGGCCGGTTGCACTGGGTCGCACTCAAGGGCTTGGCGGTCTCCTTCAGCAGGCTAATGGCTTCGGCGGCGGTGAGGGTGGGCTGCTTGCTTTTCATAAGGGCCAGCACCCCCGTCACGTGGGGGGCGGCCATAGAAGTGCCGGCTTTGCCGCCGTACTGGCCGCTCGCCAGGGTGCTCACCACCTGCTGCCCACCTGGTTCACCCCCCGGGGCCATCAGGTCGATGCGGCTGCCGTAGTTGGAGTACGAGGCCCGGTTGCCGGCAGCATTGGTCGCGCCCACCGTGATCACCCCGCTGCACCCCGCAGGGCTGAAGGTGCTGGCATCCGCATTGGAGTTGCCCGCCGCCACCACGATGATGGCCCCGGCGTTGCTGGCCTCGTTGATGGCCTGCTGGAGGGCCGGGGCGTTGGTGCAGGCCACGGGCCCCCCCAGCGACATATTGATGACCTTGGCCGGGTTTTGGTTGGCAGGAACCCCGGCCACGCTCAGACCGGCGGCCCAGCGCAGGGCGTCGGCCACGTCGGCCAGGGTGCCGCTGTCCCCGCTCAGGGCGCGCACCGGAACCAGCCGGGCGCCCCAGGCGACCCCCGCCACCCCCAAGTTATTGTTGGTTGCCGCCGCCACCGTACCGGTGACGTGGTTGCCGTGGTAGTCGCTGCCGGGCGCGGTGTCTTCGGGGTTGCCGTCCCGCCCATCGCCGTCGCCCGAGCTGGCAGCATCGGAGTAAAAATCGTAGCCGGGTAGCAGTTTTCCGGCCAGGTCGGGGTGGCCGGCCACCACACCGCCGTCAATCACCGCCACCGTGACCGGGTTGGAGCTGCCGGTCTCGAGATCCCAGGCCTGGGGCAGCCCGATGGCCTCGTAGTGCCAGCGCTGGTTGTTGTACTGGGGGTCGTTGGGCGTGGCCTGGCTGAAAAGAAGATAGTTGGGGTGGGCAAAGGCCACATCGTTGCGGCGTTGCAGCTCGGCCAGCACGGCCAGGGTGTCGGCCCGGTTCAGGCCGGCCCGGTACAGGAAGGTACGCTCGAGGCCCAGCGGTCTGACCTGCTCAAGCTCCACCCCCGCGGCTGAAAGCCTGCCCAGCGATTGCAGGCTCACCTGTGGCTTAAACTGTACAATCAGCTCCCCTTCCACAAAAGGCGCCAACGGGTCGGCGGATGGCAGCGCGGTTTGCAGGGCGATGCGCACAGTTCCACTGATCACACCGCTGCCGGACGGCGGGGGCGCGGGGGGCTGGTTCGTGCAGGCGGTGAGTACAAGCGCAAGCAGGCCAAGCCAGAGAATACGTAGCATGGGTTTAGCATATCGATCGGTCTTGCACAGGCTATGAAAACAGATTAAAGGGCGCTTTTCCTTTGCCCCAGAGCCAAGGGTATATATCCAACAATCGCCAGGGCGATAAGGGTCGCCCAGACGAGCAAAGCGGTGCTGTAATCGCTCAGGCCCAGCACCACCCCCATTCCCCACTGGAGCAGAAACACCCCCATGAACCCCATAAAGTTGATGGCCGTAACGGCCCGTCCGGTGAGTGCGGTGGGGAAAGCCAGGCGGGCCTGGGCCAGGCTCAGGATGTTAAAGGCGCCGGTGAAGCCCATCAGCCCGTAGGTCAGGTAAAGGCCCCAGGCGGGCATCTGGGGCCACAGGGCCAGCAGCAGAGGCCCCAGGGTGAACCCGAGGCTGGCCGAGAGCAACACCCGCGGCAGACCCCAGCGGTCGGCCAGGGGGCCGCACAGCAAAAAGCCCAGCAGCGCGGCCAGTGAGAAGGTGAAGAGCACGCTGCCAACCTCGAGGCTCCCCAGCCCCCGCACCTTGAACAAAAAGTCGCCGCCCCACAGGGTCTGCCAGGCCAGAAACCCGCCCCCCACCATAAAGTTGAGCCAGCCCATGCGCCAGAACTGGCTGCTTCGCCAAATCAGGCTGGCGTTGCCGGCCTGGGTGCTCCGGGGCAGCGCCATGCCCTTGGGGGCGTTGCGTACCCCCAGGGCCACCACCAGCGCCACCAGCACAATCACTAAGGCCCCCCACTCGAACACCCCGCGCCAGCCGATCTGCTCCTTGAGCCAGGCCAGGGGGCTCGAGGCCGCAATGGCCCCCGAGGCCCCCAGGGCCACATACAGGCTGCTGATGCTGGCGTAGCGCTGGGCAGGAAACCACAGCGAAAACGCCTTCAATGCGCCCATCAGGGCGGCCGCAAAGCCAATCCCCAGCAGCGCCCGCCCCGCCGAAAGGGTCAGAAAGTCCTGGGCCGCGGCAAAAATCAGGGCCCCTATGGCCCCCAACAGCATGAGGGCCGGGTGCACGAAGCGCGGGCCAAAGCGATCCAGGAGCGCGCCTAAGGGCAACTGCGCGATGGCAAAGGTCAGGTAAAACAGGCTGGTCATCAGGCCCAGCTCGGCCGAGGTGAGGCCCAGGTCGCGCCGTAAATCGGGCGAGATGACCGCGTTGGTCGCACGGAAAAAGTAGGAGAGGAAGTAGGCCAACAACAGGATTGCAAAAATCTGAAAAGCTGCCGGCATGTTCTGTATCCTACCCCCATGAACTCCAATGCGATGTCTGTGTTGTGGCTCGAGCTTCTAGGCGGGCTGCTGGTGGTGCTGGGAGTGCTGCTCGCCGGGCTGGCCTTCACCCTGGCCGGCCAGGCCATTGACCCCAGCCTCGAGAAAAACCTGCTGCGCATCCGGCTCGACCTGTCGGGTTTTCTGGATGGGCTGGC
Source organism: Meiothermus sp. (assembly GCA_026004095.1). Lineage (GTDB taxonomy): Bacteria > Deinococcota > Deinococci > Deinococcales > Thermaceae > Meiothermus. The sequence goes on along the minus strand of BPIL01000004.1, from coordinate 141,246 downwards.
CCGCCACCTCGCCACCGCCGGGGCCTGGATGGCCGGGGTGGGCGCGCTGCTCTTTTTCGGGGCCGCCCACCTGGTGCGGCTCTTCCGGCTGGCGCTGGGCCTGGCGGCCTTGTTTGCGGTGGGGGTGTGGGTCTGGCTAGCGCTTAAGGCTTAGGAGCTCGACCGTTACCCCTTCGGACTGCGTTTTGACCAACCCCACCCCCTGGGCATACCACGAAGTGGTTTTCACCTCGAGGTTCATCGGCATGCTCTGCCCCGCCGACTTCATGCTCCCACGGATGGTCATGGTGCTTTCGACCTTGTAGGCACTGAAGCGCCCTGCCGGCACGCCAAGGCTCTCCTGGCCCACCACCTTGCTAACCACGCTCATGGTTTGCTCGACCTGCAGGGTCATGTTCGGCTGTCTGGCCTCGCCCGCCACCTCGTAGCCGTAGCTCCAGGTGGTTCCAACCCGCATCCCCTGGGGAATTACCACCCCGCTCACTTTGCGGGTTTTGAGGTTCATCTGCATTCCCTGGCTGCCTGGTGGCTGGAGGTACTCGAGCTGGGTGAGGCCTCTGGCATCGCAGGCCCAGCGGATATCGAAGCTAAAGTCTTTGAAGGCTATACGCTGGACAAAACCTTTGTCGCTCACCTTGATGATGCGGGCCGTGTGGGTCGAGTTATCCGGGCTCGAGCGGTAGCTCCAGACCCAACCCTCGCGCACCGGGAAAAAGGGATGGTTGCACTGGGCCCAGGCTGAAGAGGCCAGTACCAGTATCGAGGCCGCAAGCAATTGGCGCATACGCAGCTCCTTTTCAGGAGGATATTCTGCCGGGTGTTATATCAGCGTTATTTTGCGACACTGCGCTTATACCCTCAACACATCCCCGACCGCGGGCCTGAAATGAACCCTCTGTCCTAAACATTCGGACGCCGATGGGCTACCCTGATCACATGGCTATCGTTACGCCGCAAACCCTTCGCCAGGACTTTCCACTGCTCGTGCGCCATCCCGAGCTGGTCTACCTCAACTCGGCGGCCACCAGCCAGAAGCCCGAGGCGGTCATCGAGGCGGTATCCCGCTACTACCGGGAACTCAACGCCAGCGTGCACCGGGGGGCCTACACCCTCTCGGCGCAGGCCAGCGAGGCCTATGAGCAGGCCCGCCGCACCCTGGCCCGCTTTATTGGGGCCGAGGAGCGCGAGATCATCTTCGTGCGCAACACCACCGAGGCCCTCAACCTGGTGGCCTATGCCTGGGGGCTGCGCAACCTGCGACCCGGCGACGAAATTCTCCTCACGGAGATGGAGCACCACGCCAACCTGGTGCCCTGGCACCTGGTCTGCGAGCGCACGGGGGCCAAGATCAAAGCCATACCCCTTGGGGATGATGGGCGCTTGCAACTGGAGCACCTCGGCACCCTCCTCACCGAGCGGGTCAGGCTGGTGAGCGTGATGCACGTCTCCAATGTGCTGGGCACCGTTAACCCTGTGGCCCAGATCGCCCAGGCGGCCAGGGCCGTGGGGGCTTTGGTGGTGGTGGATGGGGCCCAGTCGGCCCCCCATATGCCTGTGGATGTCCGGGCTCTGGGAGCCGATTTTTACGCGTTTTCTGGGCACAAGATGCTGGGGCCTACCGGCATCGGGGTGCTCTGGGGGCGCTACGAGGTGCTGGAAACCCTGGCCCCTTTTTTGGGTGGCGGCAGCATGATCCGCGAAGTTTACCTAGATCGCTCCACCTATGCCCAGCCCCCTCAGCGTTTCGAGGCCGGAACCCCGGCGGTGGCCGAGGCCATTGGGCTGGCGGCGGCGGTGGAATACCTCGAGCGCCTGGGTATGGCGAACGTGTGGCAGCACGAGCTCGAGCTAGCGGCCTACGCCCTGAAGCGGCTCGACGAAGAACTCCCCGAGGTGCGCACCTTTGGCCCCCGCGGCCCCGATCGGAGCGGGGTGATTCCCTTTGTACTGGGCGGTATCCACGCCCACGACGTGGCCACCGCCCTCGACCAGTACGGTATCGCGGTGCGGGCCGGGCACCACTGCGCCCAGCCCCTGCACCGCAAGCTGGGGGTGGCGGCCACGGTGCGGGCCAGCTTTTACGTCTACACCACTAAAGAAGACGTGGATCGCTTCATCGAGGCCCTGAAGAGGGTGCGCGACTTTTTCAAAGACTGGCTATAGCACGGGGGACTTACAATGGACCGTATGAGCCTCCTGGAGGAGCTGTACAAAGAAATCATCCTGCGCCACTACAAGTCGCCGCACAACTACGGCTCGCTGGAATCAGCCAACGTGCGGGTCGTGGGGGATAACCCTTCCTGTGGCGATCAGATCGAGCTATTGGTCGAGACCGATGGCGAGCAGATCGCCGATGTGCGCTTTCGCGGGCAGGGCTGCGCCATCTCGCAGGCCTCGGCTTCCTTGATGACCGACCTGGTTAAGGGCAAGACCTGGGCCGAGGCCCTCGAGCTCGAGCGCAAGTTCAAGTCCATGATTCTGGACGGTACGCCGCCCTCACCGGAGCTGGGCGACCTGGCGGCTTTGTCGGGAGTGCACAAGCTGGCGGCCCGGGTCAAGTGCGCCACCCTGGCCTGGAACGCCCTCGAGCAGGCGGCCCAGGAGGCCAGAACCAAGGCCCAGGGGGCCTAGCACAGGAGGGTGCTGAAGTCGTTGAAATCGGCGCGGAAGCCGCCGGGTACGCCCTTGGCAATGACCGAGACCGCGTCGTGGGAGTGCAGGCTCTCGAGGTGCGAGCAGGCCACCTGGAAGTCGTGGATGCGCCGGTCGGCGATGAGCTGTTCGTAGAGCAGCCGGGCGGCGTCCTCCACAAACTTCACATAGGCCCCGTTTAGCTCGGCAAAGGCCTGTTCGTCCTCGCGCTTGACCATCACCTGGGTCTCGGTTTTGAGGGCCGCGCGGGCGTGATGGATCAGGTCTTCCAGGTGCAGCGAGGTATCCGGGGCGACCTCCACCTTGATGCGGGCCTTGGAGCGCTGGCTGTGGGGGATGGCGTACACCCCCCGGACATCGCGGGCGTGCTCGGCCAGCTCGGCGGAGCAGGGGCAGGCCGAGGAGTAGACGAAGTCGAGCTCGACGAAGCGCCGCAGGGTGCCGTTTTCTTCCAGAACGGCCTCGTAGCTGCCGCTGTAGTACTGGTAGCCCTCGAGGCCGGAGCGCAGGGCCGAGACCAGCATGGGGTAGCTGAAGGCCACCTTGACCCGGGCGCTCATGCTCTCGAGGTCGCGGCGGTAGTCCTGCACCACCTGGGCCAGGGTGTCCAGGCTAAAAACCTCGTCTTTGTGGGCATAAAAGGTGCGGATGATCCGGCTCATGTTGATGCCCTTAAGGTTGGCCTGGAGCGATACCGTGCCGGTGACGCGGGCCTCGAGGGTCAGGGCCTCGCCGGCTGGGGTGGCGAACCTGAGCGGGAGCCGGAAGCCCGAGATGCCCACCTGCTGGATGGCGACGTTGGCCCCCTCCACCGAGTCCACGGTCTCGGTCATATCGGGGAGGCTGGCCCTGTAGGCCGCGTCGGGCCGGAACTGGTGGTCGTAGTGGCGGGCGATGACGGGTTCCGCGCCGTCGGTGTTGCGGAACAGGTAGGCTTTTTTGCCACCGTTTTTTTCGATTTTGAGGGGGGGTGTATCGAGGATTTGCTTATTGTCGAAACTAAGCAAGGGCGTCTCCTTTTTCGTCAGCAACCTCGAGCAGTCTGACGAGTGCTTGTGTGAAGGGAACCTATGGGGTGGTGTCCTGGGCTGCTTCCCTTCACGCGAGCCCGGGCACCAATGGCGATCCAGCCCAACTGCACCCTCACAGCATGCCACCTTATACACAAACTGAACGTAACCTGGACGCTAGTTTTCTTAAAGCGGGCACGGGTCTTTTACCGCCAGCCTGGCGAAAAGCCCTTGTCATGGCCTTTTCTCGCCAATGGCCTGGTTTGTTCGCCGCTACAGATTCCATCCCCCCGAAACCTCCATGACCTGTCCGGTAATGTAGCTGCTCTGCTCATCCACAAAGAACAGCACCGCTCGAGCCAGCTCTTCCAGATGTGCCAGCCGGCCCATGGGAATTTCTTTCAGAGGCTTGGAGACGGAGTTCTCGGCCACCCCCGGTGCGACCACATTCACCGTGATACCCCTGGGGGCCAGGCGCTGGGCCAGGGCCTTGCTGTACAGAATCAGGCCGGTTTTGGCGATGACGTAGGGGGCAATCTCCGGGCGGGCCAGCAGGTTTTGCGCGCCGGCGAACCCGATATTGACCACCCGCCCATAGCCGGTCTGGCTTAGGTAGGGGAGGGCGGCCTGGGTCAGGTAGAAAGGCGCGTTCAGGTTGGAGTCCAGCATGGCCTGCCATTCCTCGGGGGTGGTTGCTTCGATGGGCTTCTTGAGGTAATTGCCCACGTTGTTGACCAGTACCTGCAAGCCCCCAAGCTGCCCGGCCACCTCCTCGATGAGCCCCTGGGCTTCCTTGACCTGTGTGACATCGGCCTGCACCCGGATGGCCCGCACCCCGTGCTGAAGGGCCTCCTGGCGGGTTTGTTCGGCCTCGAGGGCGCTGGTGTGATAATGCACCGCCACATCGAACCCCTGCCGGGCTAGCGCCAGCACAATGGCCCGTCCGATGCCCCGGGCCGAGCCGGTGACCAGGGCCACCCGGCTCATACCGCCCCCCTTCCCATGGAGGCCTCCAGCAGGGTGCGGGTGATGTGGTTCAGGGGGTACTGGAGCGCTTCCTGGGGACTGACCCAGGCCCACTCGAGGATTTCCTGGTTGGGGCGGATGGTCTCATCCGGGCTTTCGGCAAAGTAGTTGATGAACAGAAAGTGCATGGGTTTGTAAAACTGGGGGTCGAACACCCCCTCCAGCAGCAGAGCAAAGCGGATGTTGGTGAGCTCGAGGCCCACCTCTTCGCGAAACTCCCTCTGCAAAGCGGCCTCGAGGGGTTCGCCCCACTCAACCTTGCCCCCCGGCACCCCCCACCAGCCCTGCCACTTGCTGGTCTTGACGATCAGCACCCGGCCCGAAGGCCCTTTCACCAAAGCGCCCACGGTGGGAATCGGATATTTTGGCTCCATACCGGGCTTTAGGCTACGCTGCCAGGCCCCTGCAGAAGGTGCGGAAGGTTAACATGGCTGGCTCCTGGGGCTAATTCTGCAATACCTTGTACACCGCATAGACCCGCCCATTTCTGGGGTAGGCCTCGAGGCCATACAGCACCTCGTGATTGGGCAAGCGCGCGGTGGTCTTTTGTGGCAGGCCGGTTTCAAAGGCCACCACCAGGGGATCCTCGCGGCGAAAGCCCGCCCCTCGGCCCACCCAGCCCACAACCTGCGGGTGCTTGGCGCTGAAATAAACCCGCAGGGGTTTGCTACCGGCCATCAGCACGACGGAAGGAACCGGGCCCCGCTCGGCCAGAGCGATGATCACCACTTCCTCCGAAACCTGGTGCAGCTCGGCCAGCTCGGGTATCAGCCGGGGGGTCTGGCCTTTTCTGGCGATGGCCGCCTCCACCGCCTGGCCGGGCAGCAGCATCTCGGCGGCCCCCAGGTTGCAGAGGGCCTCGAGCTCCTTTTCCAGCTCCTGACCCGCATACGCGTCGTGCAGCTCGGAGAGCAGGTCGTCGTCCTGCTGGATCAGTATGTGCATCACCTCGTGGGCCAGGGTAAAGCGCTGGCGCTTGGGCGGGGAGTCCTGGTCAATCAGGATGTGATTCTGCCCTGGCATCCAGGCCCCAAACCGTCCCTCCGGCAGTCGGCCGTAGGAGAGGCTCGCGCCAATGCCCGCAGCCAAACGCTCGGGGGTCAGGGGGGCGTGGGCTTTGCGGTACTGCTCAGCCAGCGCAATTACCCTCCACCTGAGATGGTTGGACATCTTCTCGTCAGATTACCGGATGGCTACGAAAAGCGAAACCCGCTGGGTGTTTTCGTAGACTTCGTAGTCGAAGGTGTAGGCCCGCTGGGGTGCGCCGGGTTGCTGGAAATAGGCCCGGATTTGCTGCCAGGCCTCTTGCACCGACCCCGGTTTGGCGCTAAACATCAGATACCGGCCCCCAGGGACGTTCAGGCCGCTCAGGCCGGGTGGCAGGTCGTCCGGCCCCCCCACCTGGTAGCCCAGCAGCACCGAGAAAGGGCCCTGCTCGCTTTCGTAGTTGAAATAGACCACAAAAGGTTTGCCCCTGGCCCGGCGCTTGGGAATGAGCAGCTCGAGCGCCCCGCTTTCTATCTTTTGCCAGAGCGGAGGAATCCGGGCGGTCTGGGGGTCGTGCTCCAGGGCCAGGCTGGTACGCACCTCGTACCCCGCGACAAAAAAGCCGGACTCGAGGGTGCGAACGGGGCGTTCCATAGTCTTATTATGACTTATGAGAGGACGGCCGTTGTCGGCCGCCTACTTCTAACGCTCCGCTTCTTTGGCAGACTAAGCGGCGAACCTCCGTGTCAGAGGCCATCCTCACCGACGCACATAGCGCAAGTGTGTGGCATCTGGAGTATCGAGAACCTTGTCAATTCGAAACTGTGGTGCAGGCTCATGTAAGTTCTCGAAGAGACGCCGCCCGCCACCGAACAACACCGGGGTCAAAGCGATTTCCAGCTCATCAACTACACCCAGGTTCAGGTACTGCTGGATTACTTCTGCTCCACCCGAGATGCGAATATCACGAGTGCCAGCCGATGCCCGGGCCAGTTCCAGGGCACGCTCCGGCCCGTCGTTGATGAAGTAAAAGGTCGTCCCGCCGGGGCGCACCCAGGGCTCGCGCTTCTCGTGGGTGAGAACGTAAACCGGTGTGTAAAACGGAGCCTCTTCGGGCCAACCGCGCTCGCCCCCATCGAACATTCGCTTGCCCATAATGTGAGCACCGGTGCGCTCGAAGATGCGGCGAACCATCTCATTCACAGGGCCGGTCTCTCCTCCAGGCCCCAACTTGAGTTTCTCGCGCAAATACTGCTGCTTAAGCGCCCAGGTCATGAGTGCACCCCATTTTGCACCCCAGTTCTTGTACCCCGGATCGCTGAAATGGGCCAAGTCCATGCCTTCCGGCGCCATATAACCATCCAGGCTAAGGGAAATGTTGACGAAAACCTTGCTCACGATTCTGCACTCCTGGGTTTGATGGGCGGCCTAATGACCTTTGCTAAGACAAGGGCTTACCGGGCGCGCACATATCGGCACACCAGCGCACCGGTTTTTGCTTTGACTGAAGACACCAGCTCGAACGAGGCCATCTTCTCGGTTGTGGGGAAGATGGTCTTGCCCCTGCCAAGGAGAATCGGTGCAACCGTTAGCAGCAACTCGTCGACAAGGTCAGCAGCAAGCAGCGACCGCACCAATGTTGCGCTGCCGTACACGTAGATGTAGCCACCCGGCTGCGCACGGAGCTCGGACACGGCCTCGAGGAGGTCGTCGCTGCGGATGATAGAGGTGGGCTTCCAAGTAATGTCCTTCTCGGTGAGCGTATTGGACACGACGTACTTCTGCACCTGGTTGATCCAGTCCGAGAAGGAATCCCCCGACCGAGTAGGCCAAGCGGCGGCCGAGTTCTGATAGGTGCGGCGTCCTTGTAAGAGCGCGTCGCTTTGCCTAGCAAGCTCGTCAAACGTACCTCCCATCACCTCCGGGTCAAAGTACTTTGCCATCCACCCACCATGGGCAAAGCCGCCGTCGGTGTCTTCGCTTGGGGCACCAGGCGCTTGGACGATTCCGTCAAGGCTAATGAATTCTGTAATGAGCGTCTTCATTTAATTCACCTGGTGCCGCCCCAACCTTAACTTAGAGGCTGTTCTAGCCTTCCAGCACCCGCTTGAGGTGCAGGAAGATCTCATACCAGTCGCGCTTGGACTCCGGGCGCTTGCCCCGCAGCTCGATGCGGGCCAGGGTGCGCTGCCACTCGGGGGTGATCTCGGCCCCCAGGATGGGGTCGGCGATGAGTTCGGCCAGGCCCTTGGGCAGCGAGGCTTCGGTGCGCTCGCCGTAGAAGTCTACCGGGGCCAGCAGGTCGTTGACCGATAGGTTGTAGGAGGTTGCCAGGGTTTGCAGGGTGTCGAGGGAGGGGTTGGTGCGGCCCCGCTCGAGGTCGGAGAGGTAGGGCACCGAGAGCCCGCTTTTTTCGGATAGGTCTTTGAGGCGCCAGCCCTGCTGGGTGCGCAGCTCGCGGAGACGTTCGGCCAGTGTCATGGTTCTGACGGTAGCATAAAAATTTTCTATGGTCAAGACGTAATGTTTTGCTGGGATGTTGCGTTATGCAGATAGATTATGCTAAAATCATAACAGGAGGCGGACATATGAACATCAGCGAAATCGTCTGGAAGTCCGTGGGGCGTGGTGCAGCACACCCCAGCGAGGTGCTCAATGCCCTTATCGAGCTGGATAACCGCAAAGGCCAGGTTGGGCTGTGGGCCCTGGAGAACGAACTGCGCGCCAAGATGCCCCTGCTGCGCCCTGCGGCCCGGCCTCTGGCCCAGGCCTGGCTCGAGGCCACCGTCCTCTACCGCACCACCTACTACCCCGAGGGCCGCCTATCCAGGCTGTTTCACCGTTTCGTTCAGCCCGAACAACTGCCCCTTCCCTTCGCAAGCTAGCCCCGCGGGGTGACTATGTTTTTTGCAGAAATAGAGGCCCGCTACCGGCACGAGCGTCTGCTCGAGGAAACCCTGGGGGTTGGCCCCAGCGTTCACAAAACAGTACAGGAGGCCCGCATGATGCAACTTGCCCAGCAGACCCAGGCTTCGGTTGCGGAGGATATCCGTCGTGTGTCCGCGTACGTGTTTGTTTCGTGTGCCCAACCCAAGCGTATTGTGCAGGCCCTGGGCCGCCTGCCAGGGGTGATCAAGGCCGATGCCTTGTTGGGGGCCTCCGAGGCCGTGCTGGTGGTGGAGCGGCACAATTTTGAGGCCTTGCAGTCGCTTCTGATTGAAGTACAATCCACCCCAGGCGTTCGTAAGATTTCGGTCAAACTCGCGGCCTGAAGGGTAATTGTGTCCTGTATGCGCACCAGGAGGTGCTGAATGTTCAAGATCGTGCCCAATCTCTGGTTTGACAAAGAGGCCGAGGAGGCCGCCCGGTTTTATTGCGATGCAATTCCGGGTTCCAGGATAAATAGTTTGGTTGTTTTGCGCGATACGCCTTCGGGTGACTGCGACCTGGTCTCGTTTGAGCTGGCCGGCCAGCCCTTCATGGCCATCAGCGCGGGGCCGCTTTTCAAATTCAATCCCTCCACCTCGTTTATCCTCAACTTCGACCCCTCCCAGGGGCGCACCCGACAAGACCTCGAGGCCCTCTGGAATAAGTTGCTGCCAGGGGGTAGCGTGCTGATGCCATTACAGGCCTATCCCTTTGCACCCCTCTACGGCTGGATTCAAGACCGCTACGGCCTTTCCTGGCAGCTTATCCTCTCTGACCCCGGTGGCGAGGCGCGTCCTTTTATAACGCCCGCGCTATTGTTTGTGGGCGAGGTATGCGGCAAGGCCGAGGAGGCCCAGGACTTCTATACCTCGGTGTTCCCCAACGCTCGACGGGGAGCGACGATGCGCTATCCGGCGGGCATGGCGCCCGAGCGCGAAGGTACCTTGATGTACAGCGAGTTCATGCTGGCGGGCCAGTGGTTTGCCGCCATGGACAGCGCCTACCCGCACAACTTCGCTTTCAACGAGGCCATCTCGTTCATGATTTACTGCGACACCCAGGCCGAAATTGACCATTACTGGACGAAGCTCTCAGCGGTACCGGAGGCCGAGCAGTGTGGCTGGCTCAAAGACAGGTATGGTCTGAGCTGGCAGGTAGTGCCCCGGGCGTTGGAGCAGATGCTGCAAGACCCCGACCCAGAACGGGTCAACCGGGTTAACCAGGCGGTGCTTCAGATGAAAAAGCTCGAGCTGGCCGAGTTGCAAAAGGCCTATGCCTGATTGGTGGAGTTGTCAGAGGTAGCTTATGAAAACAAAGGTTTCGGCCATCATTCCGGTGATACCCAGCCGCGACGTGCGGGAATCGCTGCGGTTTTATCAGACCCACCTGGGCTTCCAGGATGCTTTTACCTGGGGCGAGAACCCGGTGGAGTACGGCGGGGTGAGCCGGGACGGGCTGCGGCTGCACTTCTACCTCGAGCCCAACCCCGAGATCAGCCGTAACTATGCCTTCCGGCTCGAGGTGGACGAGGTAGACCTGCTGTATGTGGCCTGCGAGGCCGCCGGCATCGTGCATCCCAACGGCCGGCTGGAGAACAAGCCCTGGGCCACCCGCGAGTTCACCCTCCTCGACCCCTCCGGGGTGGCTATACGGGTTTACCAGGAACTTATGGGATGATCCGCTCCCTGGGCGCCTGTAGCAAGGCTTTGCCCAAAGCCTCGCCGGGCTTGCCGTCGCCCCGGTAGGCCTCGGGTTCTTTCTCGATCCAGGCGTAGCCCTGGTGGTGGAACTGCAGGCTGCGGAAGCCCTGGGCAAAGGCCGCCTCGATGAGCTGGCCCAGCGAACCGGCCTCGAGGCCCTTTTCTTTGAGCGCCTCGAGCAGTTCGGGCGGCAGATCGGGCTCGAAGCCCTGCTGGGCGGAAAGCTGCTGGTAGACGGGCTCGCGCGCTTCCATGGTGCCGCCCTGGGCGAAGTAGCGCTCCAGTACCCTGTACCAGTCACCGCTCCGGGTAATGGGGGCCATGGCGGCGTAGGCCTGCTCGAGGGCCTCGGGGCTGTAGTCGTGGTACTGGTTTTCGTGCACCACCAGCGCCCGCGGCAGGCGGGGGCGGGGGGCCGGGCTTTCGTCCGGCACCCCCACGCACAGACCGGCCACCGGCACCACCCCCTGCGGCAGTCCGCACAGCGCCTTGATCTCTTTTATGCCGTTCAGCACCCCGCCAATCCACACGATGCCATAGCCCAGGCTCTCGGCCATGGTAGCCAGGGCGCTCCCGGCCAGCACCGCGTCGGTGATGGCAAAGTGCAAAGCGGTGCGGGGCCAGTGCCCGAACACCCCGCCCCGGTGCTCCACCAGCCGTCGCAGGCGGTATACGTCGGCCAGAATCAGGAAAAACTCGGCGCAGGTCTCGATGTGAGGGTTGTGGCCAGAGTGGCTCGAAACCTTGCGGCGTAGCTCCGGGTCGCTGATGCGCAGCAGGCTGTACATCTGCGCGGTGGCATCGGTGGGGGCCCGCTGGGCCGCAAAGAGAATCTTTTCCAGGTCGCCTTCGCGCAGGGGCTCGGGTTTGAACTTGCGCACGCTGGCGCGGCGCTGGTATAGCGTGTGTAGATCGTTCATAACAGTAGCCTACCGTGTTGAGTGCGATCAGGCCTGCTCGAGCGCCTCCTTGCGCACCTCTTCCTCGGGCTGGCCGGCCGGGTACTGCCCGTTGAAGCAGGCCAGGCAGACCGGCCCCCCAATGGCCTGCCGCACCCCGGACTCGCTCAAAAAAGCCAGCGAGTCGGCCCCGATGAGTTCGCGGATCTGCTCCACCGTGTGCGTCGAGGCCACCAGCTCCTTGCGGGCCGCGGTGTCGATGCCGTAGTAGCAGGGGAACTTGATGGGCGGGGAGGAGATGCGCACGTGCACCTCGGCGGCCCCGGCCTCGCGCAGCAGGTGCACGATGCGCCCGGAGGTGGTGCCCCGCACGATGGAGTCGTCCACCAGCACCACCCGTCGGCCTGCGACCACCGGGGTGGCGGCCAGTTTGAGCCGTACCTTCAGGTCGCGCATCTCCTGGGTGGGCTGAATAAAGGTGCGGCCCGCATAGGGGTTTTTGTGCAGGCCGTAGTCGAAAGGAATCCCCGAGGCCCGGCTGTAGCCGATGGCCGCCCCAATCCCGGAGTCGGGCACCGGCACCACCAGGTCGGCCTGGGCGGGGGCTTCCTGGGCCAGCACCTCGCCCATGCGGATGCGGGCGGGGTGGGTGGCGATACCGTCCAGGGTTGCATCGGCCCGGGCAAAGTAAATCCACTCAAAGGCGCAGGGGGTGGGGCGGGGCTCGAGCACCTGCATGGAGCGAAGCTCCCCCGACTCCACCCAGACCAGCTCGCCGGGCTGCACGTCGCGCACGAAGCTGGCCCCCATCAGGGCCAGGGCCGGGGGCTCCGAGGCAAACACCCAGCCGCCGTTGGACAGCCGCCCGATCACCAGGGGCCGCACCCCGTTGCCATCGCGCAGCGCCAGCACCGTCTGCCGATCCATCAGCACCACGCTAAAGCCCCCCGTAAGCTCCCGCATGGCCCGGGCGGTGGCCTCCACCAGGTTGAGCCTGGCGTAGCGGGCGATCAGGTTGATCATCACCTCGGTGTCGTTGGTGGTCTGGAAGACCGCGCCGTGCTCGAGGAGCTGCTGGCGGATCTGCAGGGCGTTCACAAAGTTGCCGTTGTGGGCGATGGCCAGAATCCCCTTGGAGCTGCGCACGTTGAGGGGCTGGGCGTTGAAGCGCAGGTTGGAACCGGTGGTGGAGTAGCGGGTGTGCCCGATGCCCAGGTTGGCCCCCTGGATGCGCAGGCGCTGCATCCGGGCCTCGTCGAAGACCTGTGTAACCAGGCCCAGGTCTTTTTCGATCACCAGGTCTTTTCCGTTTGAGACACAAATTCCCGCGGCTTCCTGCCCCCGGTGCTGCAGGGCGAAGAGCCCCAGTTGCAGTAGCTCGGCCACCGGCAGGGGTTCGGGTGACCACAGGCCCAGAACCCCGCACTCCTCCTGGGGTTTGTCCATCATGGCAACACCTCCCGCAAGGGCGCTTCCCAGGCCTGCCGCAAATCCGCCAGGGGCCATTCCAGGCGTGCTTTGGGGGTCAGGATGGTGAGGGTTGAGCCCCCCACCTGCCCCAGGATGTGGTAGGGCAGGCCGTGGTTCTCCAGCAGTTTGACCGCAGCCTGCAAGTGGGCCTGGTTCACGCTGAACAGGATGCGGCTGGGGGCTTCCCCGAACAGCACGGCATCGGGCCGGGCCGGGCTGCGCACCTCGAGGGTGGCCCCCAGGCCCCGGGGCAGGCACATCTCGGCCAGGGCCACCGCCAGGCCCCCTTCGGCCACGTCGTGCGCGGTTCTGACCCAGCCCTGCTCGATCAGCGCGCGGATGGCGGCCTGGGCCCTGGCCTCCTGGGCCAGATCCAGGGGCGGCGGGCTCCCGGCCTCCTGGCCGTGCACCACCCAGAGGTACTCCGAGGCCCCCAACTGACCCTCCAGCGCGCCGATGAGCACGATAAAATCGCCCGCCTGCTGGAAGCCCTGCTGGGCGCGGTGCTCGAGGTTCTCCAGAAGCCCCACCACCCCCACCATGGGCGTGGGCGGGATGCGGTAGTTGGGCCCTTCGTTGTAGAGCGAGACGTTGCCCGAGACCACCGGCAGCCCCAGGGCCCTCGAGGCCTCGGCCAGGCCCCGGATGGTCTCGGACAGCTCGAAGTAGCCCTCGGGGGTCTCGGGGTTGCCGCAGTTGAGGCCGTCGGTGTAGGCCAGGGGCCGCCCCCCCACCACGCTCACGTTGCGGGCGGCCTCGGCCAGGGCGTGCATGGCCCCCAGGCGGGGCGCGAGTTTGCTGTAGCGGGGGTTGGCATCCACCTTGACGGCCAGGCCCCGCTGGGTGCCCTTGATGCGCAGGATGGCCGCATCGCCCCAGCCGGGCACCAGCACGGTGTTGGTGCCCACCTGGTGGTCGTAGCGCTCGTAGATGGGGGCCCGGCTGCACAGGTTGGGCGAGGAGAGCAGCCGGGGCAGAATTTCTTGCAGGTTGGAAGGAACCGGTAGGGCGTTCAAATCCACCGCCCTCAGCCGGGCGATGGCCGGGTCTTCCCGCCCTTCGCGGGTGTAGGTAGGGCAGTCGGCTAGGGCCGCGGTGGGCACCTCGGCCACCACCTGGCCCGCCTGTATCACCCGGAAGACCGGCTCGGCGATGGTGTGGGCCACCGGGACGGCGTCCAGGCCGTAGCGCGCCGCCAGCGCCTCCAGGGCCTGCTCCTGGCCGGGCCGGGGTACCAGCACCATGCGCTCCTGCGACTCCGAGAGCATCAGCTCGATGGGGTTCATGCCTGCCTCGCGCTGGGGCACCCGGTCGAGGTGGAGCTCGAGGCCCAGCCCCGACTTGTGGGCCAGCTCAGAAAGCGAGGAGGTGAGCCCGGCGGCCCCCATGTCCTGCACCCCTTCGACCAGGTTCTGCCGGATGGCCTCGAGGGTCAGCTCCATGGTCAGCTTGCCCAGGAAGGGGTCGCCCACCTGCACGCTGGGCCGTTTGGACTCGCTCTCTTCCGAAAGCTCCTCCGAGGCAAAAGCCGCCCCGCCAATGCCGTCGCGGCCGGTCTTGGAGCCCACGTAGTAGACCGGGCGCCCCAGGGAGGCCCGGCTCCGCTTAAGCTCCTCTACGCGCAACAGACCCACGCACATGGCGTTTACCAGGGGGTTCTCCTGATAGTCTGGGTGGAAGTAGACCTCGCCCCCCACCGTGGGCACGCCGATGGCGTTGCCGTAGTGGGCGATGCCCTCCACCACCCCCCGCACCAGGTAGCGCGTGCGGGGGTGGTCGGGCCGGCCAAAGCGCAGCGAGTTCAGCAGGGCGATGGGCCGGGCCCCCATGGCCACGATATCGCGGATGATGCCCCCCACCCCGGTGGCTGCGCCCTGCACCGGCTCCACCGCCGAAGGGTGGTTGTGGCTCTCGATTTTGAAGGCCACCGCCCAGCCCTCCCCGATCTCCACCACCCCGGCGTTCTCGCCGGGGCCCTGCAGCACGGCGGGGCCCTCCTTGGGCAGCAGCCGCAGCAGCGGGCGGGAGTTCTTGTAGGAGCAGTGCTCGCTCCACATCACCTTGAACAAGTAAAGCTCGAGCCGGTTGGGCTCGCGCCCCAGCAGGCGCACAATGGCCTGGTACTCATCCAGCGGAATGCCGGTTTCCTGGAGGAGGGGGGGTTGGGTTTCTTGGGTCATAAACCGATCATCTCTAAAGCACAGTCTTCTGGCCCTCGCAGAAAAGGGTTCACAGGGCCCTCGGTGGATGCCCAAAGACGTTCTCGAGCAGCGGGAACAGCTCGAGGTGGCTACCGATGCGGGCGCTGGGCTCGGGCGGCCCGTTGCGGTGGGTGTGGCCGGTGTAGAGCACCGCGTAGGGGTAGCCGGTCTGGAAGGCCCCGGCGATGTCGGTGCGGGGGATATCCCCGATGTGCAGGGCTTCCTGGGGCTTGGCCCCCATCTCGTCCAGGGCAGCCAGGAAGGCTTCGGGGTGCGGCTTGACCACCCCGGTTTCGTCGGAGAAGGAAAAACCGCTAAAGAGGTCGTGCAGTTTGTGGCGCATGAGCTGCTCGCGCAGGATGCGCCCGGTGGAGACGCCGGTATCGGAAACGATGCCCAGGGTGTAGCGCTGGGCCAGTTTGGGCAGGGCCTCGAGCACCCCCGGCAGCGGCAGAAGGCTCCCTTGCAGGGCCGCCTCCACGATGCGCTGGGTGGTGAGGGCCACCAGGCCCTCGTCGTAGGGCAGGCCCAGGTAGGCAAAGATGCGGGTGACCCGCTCGAAGGGGGTCATGGCCTGGCCGGCGTTCCAGGCTGCGTCGAAGTCCAGCGCGGCCTGCCGCCAGGCCTCCATCACCGCGGCGGGCTCGGCGGGCACGCCGGCCTCGGAGGCCGCATCCAGCAGGATTTCGTTGCGCAGGTTCTTCACCTGCCCGGCATACTCCGGGCCTTCGATGAAAAGGGTGCCCCAGAAATCGAAGGTGATTGCCTTTACCATGCCCATACCTCCTGTTCAATTGTTGCCCGGCTTAGACCACTACCTCGAGGGCCTGCTTGAGGCTCCGGAAGAACGGCAGCCCATCCGCAGAGCCCAGGACGCTTTCCACCGCCCGTTCGGGGTGGGGCATCAGGCCCAGCACATTGCCCGCTGGGTTCACAATACCCGCGATGTCGTTCAGGGAGCCGTTGGGGTTGTAGCCTTCCTTCGAGGGCGCTTCTTGGGGGGAGGTGTAGCGGAAGACCACCTGGTGGTTCTGCTCGAGCCGTTCTAAGGTTTCTGCGTCGGCGTAGTAGCGGCCCTCGCCGTGGGCGATGGGAATCCGCAGCACCTGCCCTGGGGTATACGCGCGGGTGAAGGGCAGGTCGGTGCGCTCGACCCGCAAAAACACCTCCTTGCAGGTGAAGTGCAGGTTGGTGTTGGCCAGCAGCGCGCCGGGCAGCAGTCCGGCCTCGGTGAGCACCTGAAAGCCGTTGCAGATGCCCACCACCGGGTAGCCGCGCTGGGCCAGCCGCCGCACCTCCTGCATCACCGGCGAGAACTTGGCCAGCGCCCCCGCCCGCAGGTAGTCGCCGTAGGAGAACCCTCCCGGCAGCAGGGCGGCCTGGAAGCCCTCGAGGCTCCGCTCGGTGTGCCAGACCAGCTCGGCTTCAAGCCCTACCAGCCGCAGGGCCCAAAGGGCGTCCTGGTCGCAGTTGGAACCAGGAAACTGAATCACCGCCACCTTCATGCCAGCTCCTTCACCGCCTCCACCACGAACACTTCCATCACCGGGTTGGATAGCGCCTTGCCGATGTTATGGGCGGTAGCCCTGGCCTCCGCCTCGCTGGGGGCCTCGAGTTCCATCTCCAGTACCCGCCCCACCCGCACGTTCTCGACCGGGTACTGCAAGCCCTGCAAAACCCCTTCCACGGCCCGCCCCTGGGGGTCGAGGATGCCGTCCTTAAGCTCGATCAGGAGGGTAATGTGGTATTTCATAGCCCTTGCACCCGCCGCAGCACTTCCTGATAGGCTTCCTCCACCCCGCCGAGGTCGCGGCGGAAGCGGTCTTTGTCCATTTTTTCGCCGGTTTCCATCTCCCACAGGCGCATGGTGTCGGGCGAAATTTCGTCGGCCAGCACCAACCGGCCATCCGCCAGGCGGCCAAACTCCAGCTTGAAGTCTACGAGCTCGAGGTTGCGCTGGGCGAAATAGTCTTTTAGCAGGGTGTTGATCTGCAGGGCCAGTGTGCGGATGTGCTCCAGCTCGGCCTCGCTCAAAAGCCCCAGGGCCAGGGCCGCTTCCGGGTAGATGAGGGGGTCGCCCAGGGCATCGTTTTTGTAGGAGAACTCCAGCAGGGGCTTGGGGAGCACCCGGCCTTCCTCTACTCCATAGCGCCGGGCAAAGGTTCCAGCGGTGCGGTTGCGCACGATCACCTCGAGCGGCACAATCTGCACCTGCCGCACCAGCATCTCCCGCTCGGATAGCTGCCGCACAAAGTGCGTGGGGATGCCGTGGTCTTCCAGGTAGCGAAACAGGGCCGAAGAAATCTGGTTGTTCACAGCCCCCTTACCGGCAATCTGGGCCCGCTTCTGCCCGTTGAAGGCGGTGGCGTCGTCCTTGAAATAGACCCGCACCATCCCCGCCGCGGAACTGGGATAGATAATTTTGGCTTTACCCTCGTAGAGTTTCTCCATCCGAACCTCTTCCATACTACCCCTACTACAGCCCAAAGCGGGCATAGATGGCATCCACGTGGCGCAAGAAGTAGCCGGGGTCGAAGGCCTGGGCCAGCGCCTCGCCCTTGAGGGGGCAGGCCGGGTCGGCCTCGAGCAGCGCCCGGAAGTCCTGCCCCTCGGCCCAGCTCCTAAGGGCGTTGCGCTGGACGATCTCGTAGGCCGCAGTGCGATCCAGGCCTGCCTCAATCAGCAGGCCCAGCACCCGCTGGGAGTAGACCAGGCCGCGGGTGCGCTCGAGGTTGCGCTGGATGTTTTCCTCAAACACCACCAGCCCCTCCAGCACCCGCCCCAATCGGCGCAGCATGTAGTGGGCCAGGGTGGTGGTGTCGGGCAGGATCACCCGCTCCACCGAGCTGTGCGAGATGTCACGCTCGTGCCAGAGGGCCACGTTTTCCAGCTCGGCCTGCAGGTTGCTGCGCAACAGTCGGGCCAGCCCCGAGATGTTCTCCAGGGCCACCGGATTTTTCTTGTGCGGCATGGAGGAGGAGCCGGTCTGCTTGTAGCTAAAGGGCTCCTGGGTTTCCAGCACCTCGGTGCGCTGCAGGTGGCGCAGCTCCACCGCGATGCGCTCGAGGTCGGCCCCCAGGATGGCCAGCGCGCCCATCAGCTCGGCGTGGCGGTCGCGCGGTACTACCTGGCTCGAGGCCGGCTCAATCTGGAAGCCCAGCTTCTGGGCCACCCAGGCTTCGACGGCGGGCTCCACGTGGGCATAATTCCCCACCGAGCCCGAGATCATCGCCACCCGAATGCCCTCGCGGGCTCTACCCAGGCGCTCCCTGTCGCGCAGCAAAGCCGCATAAAAGGCCAGAAAACGCAGACCAAAGCTGGTGGGCTCGGCGTGCACCCCGTGGGTGCGCCCCACCGCTGGCAGGTGCTTGTACCGCACCGCCAGGTGCTTCAGGGCGGCCAGAACCTTATCCAGCTCCTGTTCGATCAGGCCCAGGGCTTCGTCCAGCAGCACGTTCTGGGCGGTGTCCACCACATCGGTGCTGGTCAGGCCCAGGTGCAGCCAGCGGGCTACCTCGGGGCTCGAGCCTTGCACATCTTCCACCCACTCGGTGAGCGCTCGAGTAAAGGCCACGATGTCGTGCCGGGTCTCGGCCTCGATTTCCTCGACGCGCCGGGCAAAGCTCGCATCCAGCGGCTTTTGCTCCAGGGCTTCGCGCAACTGTTTGGCTATGCCAACGGGCACCTGCCCCAGGCTTTCCCAGGCTTCCATCACCAGAATTTCCACCTCGGCCCAGGCCTGGTACTTGCGGGCCTCGCTCCATAAGAGCCGCATCTCAGGGGTTTGGTAACGCTCAATCATGGCCCCATCACCCCCTTCGCCGTCCGATCAAAGAACGTAGGATTGGTTTTTTCCACGCGGGATCACTTGTTGTTCTTCATTGCCTCGCTGGACAATCTGGTGAACAACGCCATGAGCCTATCATGCTCTGGGGGTGGGGGCAACCGCGAGCCTCGGTTTGTTTTCATCCTGCCGGGTTAGTATTGGGGCCATGATCCGTGCGGTGTTGTTCGATGTAGGCGATACGCTCATTCTGGGACACCCTAAGTACTGGCTATGGCCCATTCTGGAGGCCAAGGGCATCGCCCACCAGGCCGACCTAAAACGCCTTCCTCAGGCCATTCAGGATGCCTACGCCCATTATTCTGACCATCACATGCGCGCCACCGACGAGGCCACGGCCCTTTCGTTTTGGCGGGCCTTTCACTGGGAGGTGATGAACGGCATTGGCTTGGGGGCCTACGCCGATGAGGTGGCCGATTACCTGAAAGAACACTGGCAAAGCCCCCACATCTGGCCGCTCACGCCGGGGGCCAAAGAGGTGCTGGGCGAGCTGAAAAGCCTGGGGTTCAAGCTGGGGGTGGTCTCCAACTGGGACTGGACGCTGCCGGGGGTTTTGCGGGCCACGGGCCTGGCCGATTTCTTCGACTATGTGGGGGTCTCGGCGCTGGAGGGGGTAGCCAAGCCCGACCCGCGGTTTTTCCAGATCGTGCTGGGCCATCTGGGCATGGAGCCACAGCAAGCGATTCACGTGGGCGACTCGGAGGACGATATCGCCGGGGCCACAGCCGCCGGGGTTCGGCCTATTCTGTTCGACCCATACCGGCAGAATCCCAATGCCGTGAGCGATCTGGCCAGGGTGATCGAGTACGCTACAGGCCGCACAGGCAGGTTATAGCGCCGGGCCCTTGACGTATAGCCCCCAGACCCTCCAGACTGGCCTTCATGAGCGTTCGCAAGGCCATCTGGGGGGATAATTTCGAAACCATCGAGCAAAACCTGGGCGAGGTAGACCCCGACCTCTATGCCTACATCCGCGACTTCGCCTACGAAGAGGTGCTGGCCCGCCCCGGCCTGGACTTGAAGACCCGCGAACTGCTGGCTATCACCAGCCTGATTGCCCTGGGCGCGCCCAAGGAGATTGCCACCCACCTGGAAGGAGCTCTGCGCAACGGCGCGACCGAGCAGGAAGTGCGCGAGACCATCATTCAGTCGGTGCTGTTTGTGGGGTTTCCCAACGCGCTGGCAGCTATGAAAACCTTTCGGGCTTTGCTGCGTAAAGAGGGGCGGGTCTCGAGCCGAACCTCCAGGGCGGAGTGATGACCCACGGCCTTGGTTTGACTTTACTGGCTACCCGTGCTAACATCTGGTGTCCCCTAAAACCAGCCGGTTTCAGTAGGACATCAGGAGTAGTAGATGAACAAAGGTACTGTTAAGTGGTTCAACGCGGAAAAAGGTTATGGTTTTATCGCCCAGGAAAGCGGCCCCGATGTGTTTGTGCACTTCACCGCCATCCAGGGCCAGGGCTTCAAGAGCCTCAACGAGGGCGATCGCGTTGAGTTCGAGATCGAGCCCGGCAAGAATGGCAAGGGCCCCCAGGCCAAGAATGTGAAGCTGGCTTAAGCATCGCACCCTTCAAAGCTCCCCAAACCAGGGGGGCTTTTTTGTATAGCCCTCAAGCGCAGGCTGGCGTGCGCTGACTTTCCTCAGATAAAGCGCGCAGATATTTGGAGAAGCTGAACCGATCCTGGAAGCGTAAGTTGCCGGAGCGCTGGCGAGCGTAAGAGGGGTTCTCGTATACTGCCGCAAACCCTAACCTGAGCCCTCGAGGAGCACTTTTATGACCGAAGAACAGCACCTGCGTGAGTACACCAAAGCCCTTAAAGCCCGGCTGCCACGCCACTTTTTCGAACCGGTTCCGGCCCGCCTGGTCTATTTGCCGGTGTTTCTGGCTTTGTTTGGCCTGTGTGCCTGGGGCATTATGGCGATGCCCTATATTTGGCTCAAGCTGCTGCTCTCGTTTGGGATTGGGTATTCGTTCGTTGGGCTGGGTTTTCTGGCCCATGAGATTCTGCATGGTGCGGTTACCAAACACCCCATCGTGCGCTCGGTGGCCGGAACCATCGCTTTTATGCCGCTGCTGGTAGGGGCCCGGCTCTGGCGCAAATGGCACAACGTCGAGCACCACGGCCATACCCAGCACCCGCACGACGACCCCGACGCCATGGGAGCCCTGGAATCGGCCATTCAGAAACCTTTTGTGAAGTGGATGTTCCGCCAGGTGCCGGCGCTGCGGAGTTTTTTCCTGTTTTTCTCCTTCACCTTCTGGTTCAGTCTGCACGCCCACATGATGTTCCGGCGTTTCCTGCCCGAGTTCAAACCCCATGAGCGGCCCGTCGTAATTTTCCAGGCGGTTCTACCGCTGCTGGTCTGGTTGCTGGTGCTTTTCTGGGTAGGGCCGCTCAACTTCCTGTTTATATACCTCCTTCCCTGGTTGATGGCCAACTTCATCGCCATGAGCTTTATTGCCACCAACCACCTGCTCAACCCCATCACCGAGACCAACGACCCCCTGCTCAACAGCCTCACGGTGCGGAACCCCAGGTGGCTCGAGTGGCTCACCCTGGGCTTTGGCTACCACATCGAGCACCACGTGTTTCCGGCGCTTTCGCCCAAGTACGCCCATGTGGTAGCCCAGAAACTCAAGGAACTCTGGCCTGAGCGCTACAACGAACTGCCCCACTGGAAAGCCCTGTTCTACCTCTGGAAGACCCCCCGCCTCTACCGCGACCACCGGAACCTGGTAGAGCCCACCACCGGCCAGGTGTTTGGCACGCTGGGTTTTGGTCTTGATGACGGCAAGTTTCGACGGCCTAAACCCACCCGGCCCAAGCTGGGCAGAAAGGGGCTTCGTGGATAATGGGTAACAGCCATGCAGTGCCAGACTTTTATCCTACGGCTGGATAATGCCAAAGACCTCGAGCGCCTCAACCGCTTTTTAGCCCAGGTGATGCCCATCCAGGTGTCCAGCAGCCTGGTTCCGGGTGATACACCTTTCTGGAGTGTGCTGGTGTTCTACGAAGGGGTGGTCCCACAGCCCAAACCCACAGAAGCCGTGCGTATCCCCAGCGACCCGAGGTTCGAGGCCCTGCGGGCCTGGCGAGGTCGCAAGGCCAAAGAAGAGGGCGTTCCACCCTATGTGATTGCGACCAACGCCGAACTAAAGGCGATTCTTGAGGAGCAGCCCGGGACCCTCGAGGAGCTGGCTCAGGTGAAGGGCTTCAGTAAAGCAAAGGCCGCCAAGTATGGCCGGGAACTCTTGTCGCTCCTGAAATAACGAAAATCGCACAGCGAAACCCTGCTTCGCCTTGACCAAGTGAGGGTTGGCACGTAAGATGCTGAGCAGGATGTTACGGGCGGACAACAATTTATAGTGGGGGTGCGACTTTGACCCCCGATACCTCGTTGTATCGGGGGTTTTTCGTTGAACCCAAGCCCGCCCGTCCTACAGGAGAACGCATGTC
This sequence comes from Meiothermus sp., assembly GCA_026004095.1. Lineage (GTDB taxonomy): Bacteria > Deinococcota > Deinococci > Deinococcales > Thermaceae > Meiothermus. Next base: position 119,068 of record BPIL01000004.1, on the reverse strand, counting down.
AAGAACCCTTGCCAGTCAGATTGCAGCGCACGTAGGCCAGACCGTTACCTTGCAGGGCTTCCTTCACTGGAAGCGCGACCTGGGCGGGATTCAGTTTGCCCTTCTACGCGACCGCAGCGGCGTTGTACAGGTGGTGGCGGACAAGCGGTTTGAGCTCCCGCTGGCTGAGTCCTCGATGCGGGTGGTGGGTGAGGTGGTAGCCAATAGCAAAGCACCGGGCGGCTACGAGGTGGTGGCCCAGGAGATCGAGTTCTACGCCAAAGCCAGCGAGCCCAGCCCCATCGAGATTCCCAAGGAAGAGTGGCGGGTGAACCCCGAAACCTTGCTGGAGTACCGCTATGTGAGCCTGCGCGGAGAGAAAGCCCGCGCGCCTCTGAAAATTCAAGCGGCCTTGGTGCGCGGGTTTCGCAACTACCTGGATAGCCAGGGCTTTACCGAGATTTTTACCCCCAAGATTGTCTCGGCGGGGGCCGAGGGGGGCAGCAACCTGTTTGGCATTGACTACTTTGAGCACCGGGCTTACCTGGCCCAGTCGCCCCAGCTTTACAAGCAGATTATGGTGGGGGTTTTCGAGCGGGTCTACGAGGTTGCGCCGGTGTTTCGGGCCGAGCAGCACGCCACCAGCCGCCACCTCAACGAGTATTTGTCGCTGGACGTGGAGATGGGGTTCATCGAGTCGGAGCAGGATGTGATGAACCTCGAGGAAGACCTCATCCGGGCCATGCTGGACGAGGCCCGCCACACCGCTGCACCCGAGTGCGAGCTGCTGGGGGTGGAGTGGCCCAACCTATCCGAGATGCCCCGCCTCGAGCACCCCGAGGCCCGCCGCATCCTGCGCGAGGAGCTGGGGATGCCGGTAGGGGCCGACTTCAACGAGGAAGCCGAGCGGGCCCTGGGGGCCTGGGCCAAGGAGAAATGGGGTGTGGACTTCCTGTTCATCAGTAAATACCCAGAGTCCGCCCGGCCCTTCTATGCCTACCCCGAGGGCGACGGCTCCACCCGGGGCTTCGACCTCTTGTTCAGGGGCCTCGAGATTACCTCGGGGGGGCAGCGCATCCACCAGTACGAGGTCTTGGTGGAGCAGCTCAAGAAAAAGGGCCACGACCCCGCCCACTTCGCGGGCTACCTCGAGGTCTTCAAGTACGGGATGCCCCCCCACGGCGGCTTTGCCATCGGGGCCGAGCGGTTCACCCAGAAGCTGGTGGGGCTGCCCAACGTGCGCTATGCCCGGGCCTTCCCGCGCGACCGCCACCGCCTGACGCCGTAGTTTTACTTTTTCAGCTTGAGCACGCCTTTGGTGATCTCCTGCTCGATGCCGAGCTCGAGGCGCATCTTCTCCAGGCGTTCCAGGAGGCCCTCGGGGGAAACCCCCAGGCGCTTGGCCATCGCCACAATCTTCTGCTCGTTGTACAGGGTGCCGAGCGTAACGGCCATGGCCTCGCGGTACTTGGGCCCCAGCATCACCTCGATGGTCTTGATGCGGAGCTGGATTTCGAACCACTCGAGCTTCTCTACTTCGTTCTGCATAGCTTTCCTTTCTTCTGCTGGCCCGGGGGCCAGGCGAACCCCACCATCCTACCAGCCCCCAGGCCCCGCGGGGGCGGTGTGCTTTCTGTTGGTAACCGAACGGGGGTAGAATGTATGGGTGGAGCAACCTCTTTTATTTTCCAGTGAACCATCCGCATCTGAGCGGCCCAGGCCGGATCGCATCTGGCTGGTAGATGGGCATCACCTCGCCTACCGCAGCTATTTTGCCTTTGAAAAGCTCAGCACCTCGAGGGGCGAACCCACCCAGGCCATTTTTGGCTTTCTGCGCACCCTGCTCAAACTCCTCAAGGAAGACGGCGACTGCGTGATTGTGGTCTTCGACCCGCCCACCAGAACCTTCCGGCACGAGGCTTTTGAGGAGTACAAGGCCGGGCGGGCGGCCACCCCCGACGACTTTCATCCACAGCTAGAGAAGATCAAAGAACTGGTGGATCTGATGGGCCTCCAGCGGCTGGAAGTGCCGGGCTACGAGGCCGACGATGTGATCGGTACGCTGGCTAAAAAAGGGGAACGCGAGGGCTATCCGGTGCGCATTCTCACCGGCGACCGCGACAGCTTCCAGTTGCTCTCCGAGGCCGTGCAGGTGATGCTGCCGGACGGGCGGCTAATGCACCCCCAGGCGGTGCAGGAGAAGTACGGTGTATCGGTGGCGCAGTGGGTGGATTACCGCGCGCTGGTAGGCGATTCTTCCGATAACCTGCCGGGGGCCAAGGGCATTGGCGAGAAAACCGCGGCCAGGCTCTTGCAGGAGTGGGGCTCGCTGGAAGGTCTGTATGCGAACTTAGAAGCCCTGTCCCCCAAAATTCGCGCCAGCCTCGAGGAGAGCCGGGACAAGGTTCAGCTCTCCCGGGCGCTCTCGCTGATCCACACCGACCTTCCCCTCGAGCTCGACTTCCGCGACTGCCACCGCCGTGAACCCGACCGCATGGCCCTGCGCGAAGCCCTGGAGAAACTCGAGTTCGGCTCCATTCTGCGCGAGCTGAACCTGCTGGCCGCCCCTCCCGCCGCTGAGGAAGCCCCCTGGCCGCCGCCGCTCGAGGCCTTTCTGGGCTACACCCTCGACCGCGCCCAGCCCATGTGGGCCAACTGGCTGGGCCTGGCCGCCTATGCCGAGGGCAGGGTGTACCGGGGCCAGCCCAGCCTGCAGGAGCTCAAAAAGTTCCCCGAGATTCGCAGCATGGTGGCCAAGGACCTCTCGGTGCTGGCCCTCAAGGAAGGGGTCTGGGTGCCGCCCGGCGACGACCCCATGCTGCTGGCCTACCTCTACGACCCCTCCAACTCCGACCCTGCCAGCACCGTGCGGCGCTACGGGGCGGGGGACTGGGGCCCCGATCCTGCCGAGCGGGCCCAGGCCGCCCACATCCTGTGGCAGACCCTGCAAAACCGCATTGGTGAGAACCCCAAAATCGAGTGGCTGTATCAGCAGATCGAAAAACCGCTCTCGGCGGTTTTGGCCCGAATTGAGGCCCGGGGCATCTCGCTTGATGCCGAATACCTGTTGCAGCTTTCGGAAGAACTTGCCAAGGAAATTTCCTACCTCGAGGCCGAGATTCACCGGCTGGCCGGGCGTTCTTTTAATGTGAACTCGAGGGATCAGCTCGAGGTGGTGCTCTACGACGAACTCAAACTGAGCGCCCCGGGCCGCAAGACCCAGACCGGCAAACGCTCCACCGCCGCCAGCGCGCTCGAGGAGCTTTTAGGCCAGCACCCCATCATCGAACGCATCCTGACCTACCGCGAGCTGACCAAGCTCAAAAGCACCTATCTAGATCCCCTGCCCAAGCTGATCCACCCCAAAACCGGCCGCCTGCACACCCGCTTCAACCAGACCGGCACCGCTACCGGGCGGCTTTCCTCGGTAGACCCCAACCTGCAAAACATCCCCGTGCGCACCGAGATCGGCCGCCGTATCCGCAAGGCCTTCCGGGCCGCACCGGGGATGAGGCTGGTGGTGGCCGACTACTCCCAGATCGAGCTGCGGGTGCTGGCCCACCTCTCGGGCGACGAAAACCTTATCGGGGTATTCCGCGAGGGCAAGGACATTCACGCCCAGACCGCGGCCTGGATGTTCGGGCTGGAGCTGGACAGGGTGACAAGCGAGCAGCGCCGGGCTGCCAAAACCATCAATTTTGGCGTGCTCTATGGCATGTCGGCCCATCGTCTGTCCAACGAGCTTTCCATTTCCTACGCCGAGGCCGAAAGCTTTATCGAGCGGTATTTTGCCTCCTATCCCAAGGTGCGGGAATGGATCGAACAGGTGCTGGCTGCTGCCCGGCAGACCGGCTACGTGGAAACCCTGTTTGGCCGCCGCCGCTTTGTGGCCGATCTCGATGCACGCGTGCGCAGCGTGCGGGAGGCCGCCGAGCGCATGGCCTTCAATATGCCGGTGCAGGGCACCGCCGCCGATCTGATGAAACTGGCTATGGTCAAGCTCCAGCCGGAGCTGGAACCGCTGGAAGCCCATCTAGTCTTGCAGGTGCACGACGAGCTTCTGGTCGAGGCCCCGGCCGATAAAGCGGAGGCAGTGGCCGGGGTGGTGCGCGAGGTCATGCAGCAGGTCTGGGCCCTGGCGGTGCCCCTCGAGGTCGGCACCGGCATAGGGGAGAACTGGCTCGAGGCTAAGTAGGTCGGTGTGCAGCTAACCCGGCTCTGTTATGCTGGGCAGGCACGGAGCATTAACGGCTGCGTGCGGGAGCCCCGTGGAGGTACGCAATGGCACAGACCTTTGAACTCGAGATGCCCGAATTCGAGTACCTGACCTACCGGGTCGAGGACGGAATGGGCATTGTCACCATCAACCGTCCCCAGGCCCTCAATGCCCTTAACCAGGATCTGCTCATCGAACTGGCTGGCGTGACCGAGGTGATCACCCAAGACCCCGAGGTAAAAGTAGCCATCTTTACCGGAGAAGGCAAGGCTTTTGTGGCCGGGGCGGATATCGCCCAGATTGCCAGCCTGCAGGATGTGTTTGCTGCGCGGGAGTTCGCCATTATGGGCCAGTCGGTCTTCAACGAGATTGCGGCCCTGCCGGTGCCCAGCATTGCGGCCATCAACGGCTATGCCCTGGGGGGTGGGCTCGAGCTGGCCCTGGCCTGTGACCTGCGGGTAGCCAGCCGCAACGCCAAGCTGGGCCTTCCTGAGGTGGGGCTGGGCATCATCCCCGGCTTCGGGGGAACCCAGCGCCTGCCCCGCCTGGTGGGCCGGGGCCGCGCCCTGGATCTCATTTTTACCGGGCGGCACGTACCTGCCGAGGAAGCCCTGGGCCTGGGCCTGGTCAACCGGGTGGGCGAGGATGCCCTGCAGACCGCCAAGGAGCTGGCTGCGGCCATCCTGAAAAACGGCCCGGTGGCCCTGGCCTTGGCTAAGGAGGCGGTGGGGCGGGGTGAGAACCTGGATTTGCAGGAGGCCCTCGAGGTCGAGGCCGATCTGTTTGGCCTGGCCTGTGCGACCCAGGATATGCGCGAGGGCACCAGGGCCTTCCTGGAAAAGCGCCCGGCGCAGTTTAAGGGGGAGTGAAAGGCCTCGGGTGCCTGTGGTTTTTATCACGGCCTATTAAGCCTCGAGGCCCTACCATCAGGGTATGAGCGATGGCGGCACGGTTATGAACGAACGCACGGTTCAGGTCACCCAGCCCAAGGCCAAACTCTACGTCGAGGCCGACCTGGCTATCCGTGAGGGCCTGCAGCGCTACCCCAAGGCGCTGTCCGCCTACGAGATGCTCACCGCGGATTCCGAGGCCCGGGGCCACTGGGATATGGCCAACTACATCACCGTGCGCAAACTGGGCTACAACGACCACGGCAGGGTGCACGCCCTGCTGACCGGTGCAGCCAGCGTGACCATCCTGCAGCTACTGGTTGACCACGGGGTCAAGCCCGACGTGATGGAGAGTGGTGTGGGCGATCTGGACGATACGTTTCTTACCGTGCTGCTCTCCACCATGCTGCATGACATCGGCAACCAGGTGCACCGGGTGCGCCATGAGTCCTTCAGCGTGATGCTGGCGATTCCCATTCTGGACAGGATATTAGAAAAAATCTATCGCGACCCCGAACAGCGCGTCGAGCTGCGGGCTTTTATGCTGCACTCCATTAATAGCCACGACCTCGAGCCCGAGCCCCTGACCATTGAGGCGGGGATCACCGCTGTGGCCGACGGCACCGATATCTCCAAGGGCCGGGGGCGCAAAGCCTTTGCCCTGGGGTCGGTGGACATACACTCAATCAGCGCCCTGGCCGTCGACGAGGTGCAGATCTTGAAAGGGGCACAGGTGCCGGTGGAGATTCGGGTGATCATGAACAACTCGGCGGGCATCTTCCAGGTAGAGGAGGTGCTAACCAAAAAGGTATTGCGCAGCCCCATCCGCGACTACGTCACGGTCATCGCCAGTACCCACGATACCGAACACGACCAGCGCATCATCCGCCGGGTGCGCCTGCACGAGACAGAACCCCGCTTCACCCTGGACTAGTCGCCCAGCAACCTTGGCGGGTCGGCTTTTCTCACCCTTGTTGGGCTAAACTAGCAAGGATATGCGGCGTGTCGTCCTTTTTCTGGTTCTGCTTATCCTGGCAGCGGCGGCCTGGTGGGCCTACCCCTTGCTTCAACCCTTGCTGCGCTACGGCACGTTGCCGCGTAACCTGGATCGCCCCCTCAACGTCCTGGTCTTGGGGGTGGCGCCCGAGTACAAGTACTACCACCAGCGCGCACCCGAGAACTTCCGTGGTCTGTCGGATGTGAACCTGCTGGTGCGCTTCGACCCCACGGCCAAGCGCATTGTGGTGCTCTCGATTCCCAGGGATGTGTATGTGCAGATTCCCGGTTATGGGTGGTACATCATCAACCACGCCAACAAGTTTGGCGGCCCCGAGCTTGCCAAGCAGGTGGTAAGCGGCCTGACAGGGGTTGAGATCGACGCCTATCTGGCGGTGAGCGTAGAGGCCATCCGCAATGGGGTGGATGCCTTGGGGGGCGTAACAGTTTGCGTGGAAAAGCCCATGAGGTATAAGGATACCGCCGCCAAGCTGGATATCGACCTCGAGCCCGGCTGCCAGCTTCTAAACGGCGCACAAGCCGAAGGGTATCTGCGCTTTCGCCACGATGCCCTGGGCGATATTGGTCGTGTTCAACGCCAGCAGAACTTCTTTCATGCGCTAAAGCAGCAGATTCTCACGCCCAGTGGCTTGCTGCGCCTGCCACAGGCCATCGCCGCTGTGGAACAGAACATCCGCACCGACCTGACCCGCACGCAGATTGCCAGCCTGATGGGTTTTGCCATACAGCAGCCCCAACTGGTCTCCTTCCTGGCGCCGGGCCGGTTCGGCCAGGGCTGGGAGGTAGACCGTGCCGAGCTGCAAAAATTGATCCAGCGTTACTTCGCCGACGCGCCGGAACCGGCTCAAGCAACCCTGGAGGATTTACGGGGCCGCGAAGCCGCGGTGCTTTATGCAGCGCCGCAGGAATCTGTAGCCATTGCGATGCGGGATAAGCTACGGGCGCTGGGGTTGCGGGTGTTGCTACGAGAAATCGAGACCGCACCCCCGCACAGCGAGGTGCTGACCAACGGTGAGGCCGGGCTGGCCCAGGCGCTGGGCGAGGCCATCGGGCTGCCTGCACGCGTTTCCGGTGAGGCGGCTTTGTACGCCGATCTGACGGTGCGCATTGGGGCCGACTCCGCCAACCCCGGTGAACAGGGCCCGTAGTAGAAAAGCATTCTGGCAGTGCTGCTGAAATGCGCGTCAGGTGTTTTGAAAGACCGCTCTCGAGCAGCGGTCTGGCCCCCCTGGTGTTGTGGTTTGTCAGAAAGTGGTTTTATGTAAAGAGGCTCGAGACCGATTCCCCCCGGTGTATGCGCCAGATGGCCTCGGCGAAGAGGGGCCCAACGCTGAGCTGCTTGATTTTACTGCTGGGCCGGGCTCTGTAGGCGCAGGTGTTGGTGGCCGCCACCTCCACAATGGGGGCTTTGTCGATCCGATCGATGGCGGGGCCCACATACACGCCGTGGGTGAAGGCGGCATAGACCGCCTGGGCGCCGTTTTGCACCAGGGATTCGGCGGCCTGCACCAGGGTTCCGGCTGTTGAGACCTCGTCGTCTATGACCAGGGCGGTTTTGCCCCGCACGTCGCCGACCAGCCCCCTCGAGGTCACCTCGGTGTCGGACAGCCGCTGCTTATCGATGAAGGCAATGGGCAGGGCCAGCCGGCGTGCCAGCGAACTGGCCCGTTTGATATCGCCAGCGTCGGGCGCTACCACCACGGCATTTTCCAGCTTTTCTACGCGGGTGGCAAAATAGTTGGCAATTACCGGTTCAGCGGAAAGGTGGTCTACGGGAACCTTGAAAAATCCGTGCACCTGGGCCGAGTGGAGCGTCATGGTCAGCACCCGGTCGGCCCCGGCGGCCTGGATCAGGTCGGCGACCAGCCGGGCCGCAATCGAGATGCGGGGGGCGTCTTTTTTGTCGCTGCGGGCATAGGAGTAGTAGGGAATGACCGCCGTGACCCGGGCTGCGCTGCTGCTTTTAGCCGCATCGATCATCATCAGAAGTTCTACCAGGTGATCCTGCACGGGAGGGGTGAGCGATTGAATGATAAAAATATCGCCCTCGCGGAGGCTTTGTTCGTATCGGACGAAGAGACAGTCGTTGGCAAAGCGCTCGGTGATGCTTTTGCCAAGAGGAACCCCCAGGTTGTCGGCTATCTCCTGGGCCAGGGGTAGGTTGGACTGTCCGCTAAACACCATCAGGGGTCGTTCCATAACCGCCTGAAAGCATACAACGACCCGAGCTGTGGGCAGTAGGCGCAGCCCGGCGGTTGTGAGGCTCTAATGGCTCAAAGTCGCTCCATTTCTTGTTGTAAGCCGGTGGTCACCTCGGGGCCGCTCGGGTGCAGGTAGACATTAATTTCACTGCGGATGCCGAAAGGCCCCGGATAAACCCCTGGCTCGATGGTAAAGGCCAGGCCGGGGATCAGCGGGCGGGTGTCGTGGGTCTCGAGGTCGTCGAGGTGGGTGCCGTTGCCGTGGGTGGTGCTGAAGCCCAGGTGATGGCCGGTGCGGTGCAGCACATGGCCTCCCATACCGGCCTGCTCGATCACCTGCCGGGCTGCCCGGTCGAGTTCGAACCCCCGGGGCTGCCGCCCGTCGGCATAGGCCTGTCGGCAGTACTCGAGCGCGGCATCCCGCGCATCGCGCACCACCATCCAGGCCCGGTGAATTTCCTCGGGCACATCCCAGCCGGCCATCCAGGTTACGTCGGCGTAGGGGCCGCCGGGCTCCTTGCACCACAGGTCGATCAGCATTACCTGACCCCGTTCCAGGCGGCTTTCCCCCACACTGTGGTGGGGGTTGGCAGCGTTGGGGCCGTAGGCCACCATGGCCGGGTGATCGAAAACCAGGCCCCTGGCTTCCAAGACCTTGCAGATCTCGGCCTGCACCTCGAGCTCGCTGGGGGGGTGGTCGAGCCGGGCCCGCACAAAGCCCAGGGCATGCTCTAGAGCAGCGCGGATGCCAGCGGCTGCGCGTTTGTGGGCGGCCAGGTCGGCGGATGTCCAGGTCTGGAACTGCAGCAGGATTTCCGCCGACGAGACCACCTCGAGCCCCATACCCCGCAGCAGCTCCAGGGTTCCAGCGTCTACGCGGGAAAGATAGGGGATGCCGCCGCCCGGCAGGTACTCCATGGCGATGCGGCCCAGTGGGGCTACGTGGTTTTGCAGGGCTTGTACAAATTGCTGGTGGCTCGAGAACACCACCCAGCGCCCGGGTAGGGTGGGAAAGCTGGTTTTCTCGATGGCATGAACAATCAGCACCGGCTCACCCTGGGCTGGAATCAGGTAAGCAAACCGCCGGCTGAGCATCCGTCCCTGTAGCCCCAGGGCTTCCAGCGCCAGCGCGTTGCTGCCCTGAAAACTGTAGAGCAACCAACCGGGGATGCGGGCTTCTTGCAAGGCTCTTTGGGCTTTGGCGATGTCCATGCCTACATACTACCGGGCGGTCTGGGGTGCTCTTGCTTACCTTTTGGCTTGGCCGAAGTGCTAGTCTTGGGTGAGGAGGTTGTTTGTGGTTCAGGAGCAGACGGTGCTTTCCATTACACCCCTGGCGGCTGAACGCGCCAAAGAGATTCTCCACCGCTATAACAAGCCCGATGCGGCGATTCGGGTGTTCATTAAGTCCGGCGGTTGTAGTGGCTACCAGTATGGCATGGCGGTAGATGAGCGGCAGCTCGAGGGCGACACGGTTGTGGAGATGCACGGGGTGCGCCTGGTGGTGGATCGCATGTCTTTGCCGTTGCTGGTAGGCTCCGAAGTGGACTGGGTTGAAAATCTTATGGGGGGGGGCTTTAGCGTAAACAACCCCAACGCCACCTCCTCATGCGGCTGCGGCCACTCGTTCCGTACCGATGGGGCTAAAGCGCCCGCGGGTGAGGGTAGCAGCGGCTGCTGCGGTGGTTGATCTCCAACCCACCCTTACACCGCGTCGCGCCTGCTGTTCACGGCAGGCGTGTTTTTTCCTACACCATCCATCCAAAGCGGCTGCAGGGGTGCCTCTAACGTTCTCGGCGATGGGATGGAGCAGGTATCCACCAACCGGTGGATGCGACTAAGACCAGTGGCTAGAATGGCGTGCCTGTCTAAACAAAGGCTCAATGGCTGGATGCCCAGCCCTCACCCTAGCGACATTTGACGGGTTGAGCAGGATGGCTATAATAGGGACGGCAAAATGCCATAGTTAAACGATTCTGTGCAAACGCAGAATCCCAAAGGAGGCTTGATGAATCGTTATAGCAAGATTGTTGCACTTGGTCTAACTTTGGTGGCCGGTGCAGCGCTGGCGGGCCCAGCCGACAACAGCCTGGTGATTGGGGCTTCCCAAGAACCACGGGTGTTGGGGGGCGACTTCCTCAACGTGATCTCCAACCAGTCGATCAAGACCGAGATCGAGAACTACCTCTTCGCACCGCTGATCGTACAGAACCTGCGGGCTGAAAACGAAGCGGTGCTGGCTACCGAGGTGCCCACCCTGGCCAACCGCCGCCTGCGGGTGACCGATATTGGTGGGGGTAAGCGCCGCCTGGAGATCGACATCACCCTCAAGCCCAACCTGCGTTGGTCGGATGGCGATCCGCTGGACACCGACGACTTTGCCTTCTACTACGAAGTGGGTAAGGCCAAGGGTATGGCCGTGATCAACCCGGACTACTGGGAGCGGGTCAGCCTGCGGGTGCGCGACAAGCAGAACATGACCGTCATCTTTGAGCCGGCCTACTACTATGACACCTACGGCTCGCCGATTGGGTATGCCCCTGTGCACAAGATGGGCCCCGAGTGGGAAAAGGTCAAGGCGGCTGCGGCTCCCCTAAACCCCGACCGCGATGCCCAGCGCCTGAACGAGCTGTACCGCAACTTCTTCCAGCAGTTTAGCTCCGTGCAGGCTATCAACTCCGGGCGCATGGTCTACAGCGGCCCCTTCCGTGTGCAGCGCTGGAATGCCAACAGCTCCATCGAGCTGGTGCGCAACCCCAACTTCACCGCTATCGTGCCCCAGGGCGGGGCCGACAAGTACGTGCAGCGCGTAACCTACCGCATCATCCAGAACACCAACTCGCTCCTGGTGGCCATTCTGGGCGGGGGGATTGACGCGACCTCCACCGTGGGTATTTCGGCCGACCAGGCCAGCAGCAAGCAGCTCACCACCCGCGCCCCCGGCCGCTTTGATATCTGGGCCATTCCGGGCGCCATCTGGGAGCACATCGATATCAACAAGTTCACCAACGTGCAGCGCGTGCGCGACCTGACCCTGGATGACAAGCGCACCCGCCAGGCCCTGCTCTACGCTATCAACCGTGATGCCTGGGTGCAGGCCTTCTTCAATGGGGCCGAGCCGGTTTCCCACACCTGGGTAGCGCCCTCCAACCCGCTCTTCAACCCCAACGTTAAGAAATACGAGTACAACCCGGCCCGTGCCCGCGAGCTGCTGGCCCAGGTGGGCTGGCGCCCCGGCCCAGACGGCATCCTGCAGCGCACGGTGGACGGACGTACGGTGCGCTTTGAGCTGGACTGGGTGACTACCTCGGGCAACGCCATCCGCGAGCGCACGCAACAGCTCTTCATTGAGCAGTGGCGGCAGGTTGGCATCGCGGTCAGGACTGCCAACGCCCCCAGCTCGGTGGTCTTCGCCGACGACTTCATCCAGCGGGGTGAGGAAGGCAAGTGGCTGATGTTCATGTTCGCCTGGGTGAGCAGCCTGGCCGAGGATGGCAGCCTCTTCCAGCACAGGAACCTCAACACCGGTGCGGTGCAGATTCCCACCAAGGACAACAACTACGCTGGCCAGAACATCGGCAACTGGCGCAACGACGAGTTCGACCGCCTGACCAGCCAGGGCGTGCTCGAGTTCGACGAAGCTCGTCGCAAACAGCTCTTTGCCCGTGCCCAGGAGATCTGGGCTGAGGAGTTGCCTGCCCTGCCCCTGCGCTTCCGCTCCAACTTCCTGGTGGTGCGCAACGGTCTGGTCAACTACGTGGCCTCGACCTACTCCGGCGGCAACGGCTACCCTGGCTGGAACGCCTGGGAGATCGGCTGGGCCAGCCGTGGGGCTGTCAAGCGTCACGACCAGGCCCAGGCCGGTGGTATCGCTATCAAGTAAAACAGCCGCTTCTAATAAAGCCAGGGGAAACCCTGGCTTTATTCTTTGTCTTGTGCGCGATGCTACTACCAAGGGTACACAAAAACGCATTCCACACAATAAAATCTAGCCCAGCCAGTACTTGGCTTTACAAGGAGGCTTTATGAAACGAGCGCTTGCAACCCTAATGCTAGTGGGTGGATTGGCCCTTGCCGGCCCTCAGGACAACAGCCTGATTATCGGTACGGCCCAGGAACCCCGGGTGCTGGCAGGGGATGTGGTCAACGTTATCTCCAACCAGGCCATCAAGTTTGAGATTGAGAACTTCCTGTTTGCCCCCATAGTCCAGACCAACCGCGACCTGGAGCAAATCCCAGTGGTGGTGACCGAGGTGCCGACCCAGCAGAACGGGCGTCTGCGTTTTGCCAACATCAGGCCGGGGGTGCGGCGCCTCGAGCTCGACTACACCATCCGGCCCGATGCGGTCTGGTCGGATGGGCGGCCCATCACCACCGACGATGTGGCCCTGTACTTCGAGATGGGCAAGACCAAAGGGGTGCCCTCCACCAACGTTGACTTTTTTGACCGGGCCACCTTGCGGGTGCGGGATGCCCGCAACTTTACGGTGATCCTCGAGCCAGCCTACTTCTACGACCTGGACATCAACCAGATCTACTACGCCCCCAACCACATCATGCGTGCGGAGTGGGACAAAGCCAAAGCCGCAGCGGCCCAGGTCAGTGACACTGCACGGCAGGCTGAGATTTTCCGTAACTTCTTTACCCAGTTTTCCTCCCCTCAGTATCTGAACAGCGGTAAGATGGTCTACTCGGGCCCTTTTACCCTGACCCGCTGGGTGCCTGGTAGCAGTATCGAGATGCGGCGCAACCCGCGCTTCTGGATAAAACCGCCGGGCGGCGAGGATAAATACGTGCAGCGCGTAATCTACCGCATCATCCAGAACACCAACTCGCTTTTGGTAGCCATCCTGGGTGGTGGGATAGATGCAACCTCGAGCGTCGCGATCTCCTTCGATCAGGGCCGTAGCAAGCAGCTCACCAGCCGGGCGCCGGGGCGTTTTGAGATATGGGCGATAGAAACCCCATTTTTCGAGCACCTGGAGATCAACCAGTTCACCAACGTGCAACGGGTGCGCGACCTGATGCTGGATAACGTCAAGACCCGCCAGGCCCTGATCTACGCCATGAACCGTGAAGGCATTACCAAGGCCTTCTTTGACGGGCTGTACACGGTGGCCCCCACCTGGGTTTCTCCAAGAAACCCCATGTTTAACCCCAACGTCGCCAGATACCCCTACAACCCGGAGCGGGCCCGCCAGCTCCTGGCCGAGCTGGGCTGGCGGCCGGGGCCCGACGGCATACTGCAGCGCACCGTGGATGGTCGTACCGTGCGCTTTGAGATCGAGTGGGCCACCACCGCCGGCAACCAGGTGCGCGAGCGCATCCAGCAGTTTGTGGCCGAGAACTACCGACAGGTGGGGATTGCGGTGCGCATTAACAACGCGCCCAGCGCCGTGGTGTTGGGGGCGCAGTACCGCTCGAGGGCCCAGGAAGGAAGCTGGACGGGTTTCCTGCAGTACGCCTTTAGCCTGGGCCTGGCCGACGACGGGGTGCGTTCGGCCTGCCGCGACGAGGAGGGTAAGGTGGTCTATATACCCACCCGTGAAAACGGATTCCGCGGCCTCAACTTCGGCGGCTGGTGTAACGAGGAGTACGACCGTCTGCGCAACCAGGCGGTTACCGAGTTCGATGTAAACCGGCGCAAGCAGTTGTTTGCCCGTATGCAGGAGATCTGGGCTAGCGAAGTGGCGATGATCCCGCTGTACTTCCAGTCCGATGCGCGCGTGTACAAGGTGGGCCTGCTCAACTACGTCTCCTCGACCTTTGCCAACTCGGCCTACCCGACCATCGAGCCCTGGCTCATCGGCTGGCAGTCGCGCGGAGCCCAGAAGGTCTACGACCAGGCCAAGTACGGCCAGCCCATCAAGTAGGCGCGGTTTTTAGCCCCACAGATGTCCCCACCCAGGGGGCATCTTTTTACTTGGAATCGGGGTCGGTGCATGGTAAGGGGCGGCATGCCTCGGCTGCACGCATCCATCGATTGGTGGATAAGCCGGCCAAAAGACGCAACAAGCACGTCTTGGACGGGGAAACGTACTATCCTGCCCGGTTGATGGCGGGCTTTGAAAACCCGGAACACGCATTCACAAGGCATCTTGAAACAGTATTATGTAGGGCGTGTTTGCTTACACGGTTCGCCGACTGCTGCAAATGATTCCACTGTTGTTTGCAGCCTCTGTAGTGATTTTTACCTTGTTGGCCCTACAACCTGGAGACCCGCTGGATGAGCTGCGCCAGCAGAACCCGCGGATCACCGCTGAGCAGCTAGAGCAATTGCGCCGCGCCTATGGCCTCGATCAGCCCATCTATGTGCGCTACTTCAAGTGGCTGGGCCGGGCCTTGCAGGGCGACTTTGGCCAATCCCGCACATACGCCACGCCAGCCGCCCAGATTATCTTTGTGGAGCGTCTACCCCGCACGCTCATCCTCTCGGGGGCGGCCCTCACCCTGGCCTTGCTGGTGGCTATTCCGGTGGGCATCTTTTCAGCGGTGCGGCAGTACAGCCGGGCCGACTACATCATCACCTTCTTCTCGTTTGTGGGTTTTTCAATGCCCATCTTCTTTTTGGGCATCCTGCTCCTGTTCCTGTTTGCGGTGTGGATACCGGAGCGGGTGCCGTGGTTTCCTAAGTTCCCCGTGCAGAGCATCTCCGACTTTCAGTGGTCGCAGGTGCTGAGCGGCGAGATTACCTTCTTCCAGTTTATCGGCGACTGGGCTTTCAAGCTGGTGCTGCCGGTGCTGGCCCTCTCCACCATCCAGATGGCCTCCTGGACGCGCTATATGCGGGCGAGTTTGCTCGAGGTTCTGAACCAGGACTATGTGCGCACGGCTCGAGCCAAAGGCCTGAGCGAACGCGTTGTGCTGTACAAGCACGCCCTGCGCAACGCGCTCATTCCCATTGTGACACTGGTGGGCCTGGCGATCCCCGGGGTTTTTGGGGGGGCGGTTATCACCGAGACAATCTTCTCCTACCCGGGCATGGGCCGGGCTATCCTGGACTCGCTTACCGACAAAGACTACAACGTCGCCATGGCGGCACTGGCGTTTCTGGCTTTGCTAACAGCGGTCTTCAACCTGCTGGCCGACCTGATGTATGCGGTGGTAGACCCCCGCATCCGCTATAGTTAGGGGGCTTTATGGCTGCGGTTGCAACTACTTCGAAGTCCAAATCCCAATCGACCTGGGCGCTGGCCTGGCGCCGTTTCCGTAGGCACAAGGCGGCAATGTTTTCCTTAGGGGTGGTTATTGCCCTGGTTCTAATGGCAATTTTTGCTCCCTGGATTGCGCCTTACAGCCCTACTGCGCAGCCCACCGGTGATAACCTGGCCGATTACTACTTCCAGGGCCCTTCCTGGGAGCACTGGTTGGGCACCGATGAGCTGGGCCGCGATGTGCTATCGCGCATCATCTACGGCGCTCGTATATCGCTTCTGGTGGGCTTTGTGGCGGCCATTGCTGCGGCCTTGCTGGGCACCACCCTGGGGGTTATTGCGGGCTACTTCTCGGGCCGGCCCCTGCGCTTTTATATGGGCCCCTTGGCCAAGGTGGCTGGTGGCTGGAAGCCGTGGCCTTTCGCGCTGTGGCGGGTGGCCTCGTGGCTGCTGTTGTACACGTTACTCTTCCTGGCGGCCGATCTGGCCTGGACGCTATCGGGGGCCAATGTGCAGGCCCTGTTTTCGGGAACCTTTACCCTTAACAACCTCCTTTCGTTGCTGGGACTGGCCCTGGTCTGGGGTGTGATTTTGCTGATTGGCATCTGGGGGTTGTTTGGTCAGGGGAGGCTGGATCTGGATGTGGTCATTTCGCGCTTTATGGACTTTATGCTGACCATTCCCGAGCTACCCCTGTTGCTGGTGCTATCGGCCTTGCTGCGCGATAACCAGGGGGTGGTGGGGCAGTGGGCCCAGGCCGTGTTTGGCGAGTCGGCCTCGGTCTTCATCATTATTACCATCATTGTGCTGTTTGGCTGGATCGGAACGGGCCGCTTGATTCGGGGGGCGGTATTGAGCCTGCGGGAGCAAGATTTCACCACCGCTGCCCAGGCCCTTGGGGCAGGGGAGGCCCGCATCATGTTCCGGCACCTGGTGCCCAACACCCTGGCCCCCCTCATCGTGAACGCCACCCTGGCCATCGGCGGGGCTATCCTGACCGAGGCCGCCCTCTCGTTCCTGGGGTTTGGCATTCAGCCACCGGTGGCGACCTGGGGCAACATGCTCACCAAGGCCCAGGAATATATCTTTACCGCACCCTGGCTGGCCTTGGCGCCGGGTTTTATGATCTTCCTGACGGTGCTGGCCTTCAACTATCTGGGTGACGGGTTGCGGGATGCGCTTGACCCGCGCAGCCGCCTTTAGGCGGGTGCGGTGGAATCGGTAGGGTAAACCGGCCCTACCGATTTTTTGTCTGCGGGTGTTTGGCCTGGGTTTCAACTGGAAGGGCGGTATTGTAGGGGAATGCGTGCGCTGGTCATTGGTTTGTGGGTTTTGCTCCCGTTTGCTTGTGCCCAGGAGGAGGGTGCGTTCCAGATTGCCTGGGACTGCTTGATTCCAGAAGAAAAGGTGATTTGCCTCCGGCCCGCTGGGCTGCTGCAGGGTGGGTTGATTTACTCGAGCCCCCCGGGTTCCAGCGAAATAGGCTGGGCGCTGGGGGGGCGTCTGCAAGCCCAGACCCAGCAGGCAGGGGTGCGCTACCAGGCCGAGTTGGGCCTGTGGTACGAGGCAGCGCTGCAGTGGGGCCTCCTCGAGGCTTTTGTTGAGCAGGACTTGGGTGTGTTCTGGCTGAGCTTGGGCAAGCGCCGCGATTACAGCGGCCCCTGGGACGATACCCTGATGGGGCGGGATGGGCGCTGGGGGTTGTTTGCCCGTTACAACCCCGGCGTGGCCCTCGAGCTGGCCTACCTGCCCCATGCGGGGCTGGCGGGAGGACAGGGTTTTGTGGGGGGTAGGGCGGATATTTTCCAGGTGGGTACATTTGTTGAAGTCGTGCAGGTACCCAATGCTCTGGGAGAACCGGAGCCCTCCATCCGACTTGTCCCCCGGCTGGGGTTGCAGGGCGCTCAGATGGGGCTCTTCTGGCAGTGGGATCGGGGTTTTTGGGGTACGTTTTCCCTGCCGCTCCCCTTGGGCCAGGCGCTGGCCCTGGTACTGCAGTGCCCTTGCGAGGCCGATGCCAAAGCCTGGGTGGAAGCCCTGGATAAAAGCCGATTAGAAGGGCTTTTGTGGTGGAACCCGGTGTGGGACTACCTGGGTGAGAACAGCCCCTATCTGCCCGAGGATCGCCTTAGGGCCTGGCTGCAGGAGCCGCGCAAACTGCTGGTGGGGGTTGCCTATAGCTGGAACGATCGGCTTCGGCTGGGGGTAGACCTGTCCAGAGCCCCAGTGGAGGCGGTGCGGGTCTATGGGCAGCTCTACTGGCGGTAGGGCTGGTAGCCGGCCCGCACGAAATACAGGCCCTGGGCGGGGGCGGTGGGGCCAGCGTCCTTGCGTGTGCCGTTTGCGAGCAGGGCCTGGATGCTGCTCGAGTCCCGTTTGCCCAGCCCAATCTCTACCAGGGTGCCCACCATGCTGCGCACCTGGCCGCGCAAAAAGCCCGAACCTACAAACTCGAGCCAGATTTCACGTCCGCCTTCGGTGGGCCAGACCTCGAGGTGGGCGCGGTAGATTTCGCGTACTGTAGAGCGCTCCTCCTTCACGGCGAAAGCCCGGAAGTCGTGGGTGCCCACCAGGTATTCCAGCGCATGTCGCATGGGAATCAGGTTGAGCGAGTGTGGAATCCACCAGACCCGGTGACGGTCCAGGGCGGGGGGCATGCGGCGCTGCAGGATGCGGTAGCGGTACTCGCGCCAGTGGCAGCTTTTGCGGGCGTGAAAATCGGTTGGGACTTCCTCTGCGGCAAGGGCCCGGATATCGGGGGGCAGGAGGGTATTGAGGGCGTGGGGGATTTTTTCGGTGGGGATGTTGTCCAGGGTGTCGTAATGCACCGGCATGGCCAGGGCGTGCACACCGGCATCGGTGCGGCCACAGGGCCAGATTTTGGGCCTTGCACCGGGAATTTTGCTGAGGGCGGCCTCGAGTTCCTGCTGCACCGTGCGTTCGCCCTGGGCCTGGGTTTGCAGGCCGGCGAAGCCGCTGCCGTCGTACTCGAGGGTAAGCAGTATGCGTCTCAGGTTGGTTGATGTGGATAGCTCGAGGTCTTCCAAGGCGATTGATATTGTATCGGCAACGCCTAAGGGAAGTTCTAGCGGCCCCGCCCCACCACCACGGCCTTGGCCCGCACCAGCACCCGCACCTTATCGCCGGGGCGGAAGGGGCTTTCGGGGCTTTCCTGCACGATTAGCTCGCGGCTGCCGAGCTGGACGCGGTAGGTCATGTCGTGGCCTTTGAACTCTCGAGCCAGCACAATGCCCTCGAGCTGCTTGCCATCGATGCCCAGATGCCCCAACGGCATGGCCAGGCCCAACCCCTCGGGCCGTAGGGAGAGCAGCACCGCGCCCTGGGCCTCCTCCGCGAGCAGCAGGCGCCCCAGCGGGGTCTCGGCCTCGAGGCCCCGGGCTTCGCCCGGAATCAGGTTGGTGCGGCCTAGAAACTGGGCTACGAAGGGGGTGCGGGGGTGGTGGTAGACCTCCTCGGGGGTGCCGACCTGCTCGAGCTGCCCGCTGCGCATAACCGCCAGCCGGTCGGCGAAGGAAAGGGCCTCCTCCTGGTCGTGGGTAACCAGGATGGCCCCGATGCCCGCCTGCTTCAGGAGTGCGCGCACCTCGTCGCGGGTGGATTGGCGCAGGGCGGCGTCCAGGCTGCTGAAGGGCTCGTCGAGCAGCACCAGCTTGGGGCCGGGGGCAATGGCCCGGGCCAGGGCCACGCGCTGCTGCTGGCCCCCGGAAAGCTCACCGGGCTTGCGATCCTTGAAGACGGTTAGGCCCACCAGACCCAGCACCTCCAGGACGCGGGCCTGCCGCGCTTTACCCCGCAGGCGGCGCAGACCAAAGGCCACGTTCTCAAACACGCTCAGGTGCGGAAACAGGGCGTAGTCCTGAAACACAAAGCCGATACCCCGTTCTTCTGCGGGCAGTCTGGTAATTTCCCGTCCTTCCAGCCAGATCTGGCCGCTTTCCGGCTGCTCGAAACCGGCGATGAGCCGCAGGGTGGTGGTCTTGCCGCAGCCCGAAGGGCCCAGCAGGGCGAACACCTCGCCCTGTTCCACCGTAAAACCCACGTTCTCTACTACGGGGGGAAAGCCGGGGTGGAAGCGTTTGGTCAGGCCCTGCACCCGCAGGATGGGGGCGTGGGCCTGGGTAGGGGTGGTGGGGCGTTCGGCGTGTTGGGTGTTCATCGTCGTTCCTGGGAGAGCAGCAGGCCCACCAATCCCGCCGAGAACAGCACGATCAGCAGAGCGTAGGGGGCGGCCTCTGCAAACATCGCTTCTGAAGTGTAGCCCCAGATGCGGGTCGAAAGGGTGGAGTAGCCCACCGGGGCTAGCAGGAAGGTAAGGGGCAGTTCCTTGACCGCCGACAGAAAGACCAGGGCCATGCTGGCTAGCAGGCCCCGCCGTAGCAGGGGAAAGGTGGCTTTGAGGAAGGCCTGCAAGGGGTTGTAGCCCAGGCTGCGGGCGGCCTCCTCGAGCCGGGGCGGGGCCTGGTAGAGCGCGCTGCGGATGGGGCCGATGGCCTCGGCCAGGAAGTGCAGCGCATAGGCCAGTATCAGCAAGGCCAGGGTCTGGTACAGAAAGGGCACCCCGCGCAGGCTGAAGAAGATCAGGGCCAGGGCAAAAGCCAGCGGGGGGGTGGCGTAGCCGATGTAGGCGGCGCGCTCCAGGAGCCTCGAGAGCCGGCTGGGGTAGCGCACCCCTAGGTAGGCCAGCGGCAGCGCCAGCAGGGCCGCCAAAAACGCGGCTGGAGCCGCGGCCTGCACCGAGTTGCGCAGGGCTTCCAGAACGGCCTCAAAACTGCGGGTGTGGGGGCTGCTGGGGTACTGGGCCAGCCAGTACCCGATGGAGGTGAGCGGCACCACCAGGGCCCCCACGATGGGCGCCGCCATCAGGCCCAGCGCAGGCAGCCGCCAGACCCCCAGGCGCACCGGTTGGGGTTTGCGGGCGCTGCCCAGCCCCACCCGGCTCAGGGAGAGGTTTTTGAGCAGGCGGGCCTCGAGCCAGAGCAGGCTCCCGGTGAGCAGAATTAGCATCAGCGAGAGCCAGGCCGCATACACCCGGTCAAAGGAGGCCGAGTACTGCAGGTAAATGGCGTAACTGAAGGTCTCAAAGCGCACCAGGCTGACCACCCCAAAGTCGCCCAGCACGTGTAAGCCAATCAGGAGCCAGCCGGCAAACAGGGCGGGCCTGAGCTGGGGCAGCACCACCCGCCAGAAGACCTCGAGGCCCCTGTAGCCCAGGCTGCGGGCCGACTCCTCGAGGCCCGCGTCCAGCCCCAGGAGGGCCGCCCGCAGATTCAAAAACAGATAGGGGTAGGTAAAAAGGGTCAGCACCCCCAGGGCCCCCAGGTAGCCGGTGGGCCGGGGCCAGGGAAAGCCCAGGAGGTGCTCGAGCCAGCCGCTGGCCCCGGTGGCCCCGAAGAAACCAAACACCCCCACGTACCCCGGCACCGCCAGCGGCAGAACCAACAAAACCGTCCAGAAGCGCTTACCCCAGAGATCGGTGCGGCTGGTGATCCAGGCCAGCGGCAGGGCCAGCACGGTGGTAAAGGCGATCACCCCTACCAGCAGCGCCAGGGTGTTGACCAGGAGTTGCAGGTTGCGCTCCCGCAACACGATCTCGGCAAGCTGCTGGGGTTCGGCCTGGGCTGCCCGCAGTACCAGGTAAAAAAGCGGCAACAGCACCGCCGCGCCGACCAGCAGGGCCACCGCCAGCAAGGGTTTGGGGATGGGTTTGGACAGACTGTAGACCATGGGCGCAGCGGACGCAGGCCGCTATGCGGCCGTGCACCCCCAAAGCTAGCAAGCTATAGAATATAAATCAAGTATCTTTGTCGGTTTTTGGTTATTTTATGCTTCCACCAGGTTTTGCCGCGAGGTGGGCGGCGGTCTGTGATAGAAACGACGGGGTTTAAACCGAACATACTCGAAATTCCTTGCCTGAAGGTGAAGGGTGCGAGCTGATTAAAGAGAGCTGGAGTGTATTCCGGTGGCACCGTTTAGCCTTGCCAGGGCGAACGACGCGGCCAGAATGCATATCATAGGTTCAATAGCCAGCGGGCCACGGTCAGGTACACCACCAAGCCGGTAACGTCGGTGACGGTAGCGATCAATGGGTTGGAAATCAGGGCTGGGTCGAGCTTCAGCCGGCGCAGCAGCAGGGGCAGCATGGCCCCCACCACGTTGGCCAGCAGCACCACCAGGCCCAGCGAGATGCCCACCACCCACAGCAACTGTACCTGCCCATCGATCAGCACCTTGATGCTGAGCAGGCAGGCCAGGGTCAGGCCCAGGAGCATACCCACCCCCAGTTCTTTGCGCATGATGCGAAGCCAGTCGCCCAGGGCCACATCGCGGGTGGCAAGCGCCCGCACGATCAGGGTGCTGGACTGGTTGCCGGTGTTACCCCCGGTGCCCACCAGCACCGGTACGTAAAAAGCCAGCGCCGTGACGGCCTCGAGCACCGACTCAAAGCCCTGCAGAATGGTGCTGGTGATGCTGCCGGTGATGATCAAAATAATCAGCCAGCGCACCCGGGCGCTCCACAGCTTTAAAACGCTCGACTTGCTGTACACCAGCTCGGGCGACTCCACCGCACCCAGGCGGTAGATATCCTCGGTGGCCTCCTCCTCGATGACATCCACCACATCGTCGATGGTCACAATCCCGACCAGTTTTTTATCCTCGTCCACCACCGGCAGCACGGTGAAGTTGTAGTCGGCCATCAGCCGGGCCACCTCTTCCTGGTCGGTATCGTCGCGCACGTAAATCACGTCGGGGTTCATGATCTCCGCGACGCGGGTCTTGGGATCGGCCACGATCAGGTCGCGTAAAGTGAGCACCCCTTGCAGGTGCTCCTCGGCGTCCACCACGTAAATCACGTAAATTTGCTCCGCGTCGGGGGCCTCACGCCTCAAGAAGCGGAACACCTCTTCCACCCGCATGGAGTCCCGCACCGCGATGTACTCCGAGGTCATGATGCCGCCGGCCTCGTCCTCGTCGTACTCGGCCAGCTCCTCTACTTCGGCCCGGGTCTCGGGGTCGAGCTGGCGTAAAAGGGCTTCGGCGGCCTCGGGGCTGTTTTCCTCCTCGACCGCGTTGATGGCGTCGGCCAGGTCGTCCAGCGACAGCTCCTCCAGCAGCTCCTTAACTCGCCAGGGGGGCAGGGCCTCGAGCAGTTCAGCCTGCTCGGCTTCCTCGAGGTGGCTGAAGACCTCCGCTGCCTCGGTCGGGGAGAGCAGGGTCAGGATGGGTAAGCGGTGTTCGGGGGCAAACTCCGACCAGTGCTCCAGAATCTGGGCCGGGTATAGCTCCTCCAGGGCTGCCTTGACCTTGAAAGCATCGCTCTCTCGCAGGGCGTTTTTGAGGGCCTCGAGCCCAACCAGGGTTTCAGCATCGTACATATGCGGCCTCCTTCGGTTTTCGGCCAAAGCCGAATCTTGGAAGGAAGCTCCGCAGGGTACACGGTTTGTCGAGGATTACTCGGTGTGGGAGCACACCGGGTAAAATCTTCGACTAGAACTGTGATCTTCCACGGTGCCTCCTATGTGCTTGCCACCTGCAGGTAAACCCGAGCGTCTCCTGCTGGGCAAAGCCTAAAGTAGCCTAGCACCCCGGGGGAGCTAAAGCAAGCAGACATGACCTTGCTCACGGGGTGGGAAGGCGCAGGCCAAGCCAGCGGCTCGAGAGCCGCAGCCCAATGGTGACCAGGGCCCCCAGGATCACCGCCAGGGCCGCGTAGGAGGGTAAGAACGTGTAAATCAAAAACACCACCGCAGCCCCGCCGCTGGCCGCCGAGGCATAGAGATCGCGGTTGCGATAAAAGATGCCGGGAATCTCTCCAGCCAGCACATCGCGCAGAACCCCACCCCCCACCCCTGAGACCGTACCCACGAACACGCAGCCCCAAAACCCCAGACCAAATGCCAGAGCCCGCTCGGCCCCCAGCGCAGCAAACAGCCCCAGGCCGATGGTATCGAGGTAGTAGATGGGGCGCTCGAGCCGGCCCAGCCGCTGGTTGAAGCGCCACACCGCCAGGGCCACCAGAAACACCAGCCACAGCACCGCCTCATTGCGAAGCGAGCCGGCGGGCAGGGAGCCCACCAGCACATCCCGGATGGCCCCCCCGCCAATAGCGGTAACCCCGGTCAGCACGATAATGCCCACCAGATCAAAGCGTTTTTGCACCGCCACCAGTGCGCCCGAGACCCCAAAAGCCAGGAGGCCGGCCCAGGAAAGAACATCGAGCAACTGCCAGTGCTGCATAAAGAAGGCTAGCTTTGTTTTTCCGGGAGGGGCTCGAGGTAGACCACCACCCGGCACTGGATGTGGTCGGGGGCCAGCCCCTCGGAGGTTTTGAAGGTGAGGCCCACCCGCTTTTCGGGTAGACCGGTCAGCAGGGCCAGGTGTTGCTGGATCTCCGTGCGGTGCGGCCCCAGCTTGGGCCGGTCGAGCGTCACCACCGCCGAAAGCTGGCTGAGCCGGTAGCCGCTCTCGCGCACCTTTTGCAAGACCACCTCGAGGATCACCCGGCTTTCCAGGCCCTTCCACCTGGGGTCGTGGTCGGGGAAGTGGCTGCCGATATCACCCAGCGCAAAGGCCGAGAGCAGGGCATCGGAAAGGGCGTGCAGTAGAACATCCCCGTCGGAATGCGCTATGGCGCCCCGGTCGCTCCCGATGCGAACACCTCCCAGCCAGAGCTCGCGCCCTTCGCCCAGGCGGTGCGCGTCTTCGCCGTAACCCACGAGCAGTTGTGACCAAGTAGAAGGCTTCTCTGCCACGCAGATATCCTAACGCGTTTGGAGGCACGGGGCCATTTGCGCCGAACCCACTGGATGGTTGGGCAGACTTGAAGCCGGAAGCGCTTTGCCATAAACTTTGACTCAGTATAACTTTTAAGGAGCAGCCATGAAGGAAGCGGTTATCGTCAGTGCGGTTCGCAGCGCCGTTGCGCGCGGCAAAAGCGATGGTTCTTTGGCTAGCGTACACCCCATCGACCTCTCGGCCGAGGTGATGAAAGCAGCAGTGAACAGGGTCGGTGTAGACCCCGCCCTCATCGAAGACATTCAGTGGGGGTGCGCGATGCCCGAGGCCAGCCAGGGCCTGAACGTGGCCCGGCTCTCCATGCTGCGGGCTGGCTTCCCCGTAGAGGTTTCGGCTGCAACCATCAACAGGTTCTGTTCCTCGGGCCTGCAGAGCGTGGCCTATGCGGCCCAGGCTATTATCTCGGGCATGAACGAGGTGGTGCTGGCTGGGGGTGTGGAGATGATGAGCCAGGTGCCGATGTCGGGCTACCATACCCAGCTCCACCCCGAACTGACCGAGGCCTATATCGGCATGGGTTTCACCGCCGAGCGGGTGGCCGAGCGCTGGGGCATTAGCCGCGCCGACCAGGACGCCTGGGCCCTGCGGAGCCACCAGAAAGCCCTGGAAGCCCAGGCTCGGGGTGCTTTCGACGAGCAAATTGTGCCCATCCCGGTCAAAAAGGTGCACTGGAAAGGGAGCAAAAAACAGGTAGAGGAAGTGTTGTTTGCTAAAGACGAGCTTCCCCGTGCCGATACCAGCCTCGAGCGCCTCGCCAAGCTCAAGCCCGCCTTCAAAGAAGGGGGTACTGTGACCGCCGGTAACGCCTCCCCCTACTCCGACGGGGCCGCGGCTGTACTGTTGATGAGCGCGGACAAAGCCAGGGAGCTGGGCCTGAAGCCGCTGGCCCGGTTTGTCTCTTTTGCCACGGGGGGGGTAGACCCAGACATCATGGGTGTGGGCCCCATCAAGGCCGTGCCCAAGGCCCTGGCGAAGGCCGGCATTACCCTGGACGACCTCAAGCTCATCGAGTTCAACGAAGCTTTCGCAGCCCAGGTGCTTGCGGTGATGCGGGAGCTGCAAATGAATCCCGAAAAGGTTAACGTCAACGGTGGGGCCATTGCGCTGGGCCACCCCCTGGGTGCGACCGGAGCCAAGCTCACCACCCAGCTTATCCACGAGCTGGGCAAGCGTGGGGGCGGGCTGGGTATGGTGACCATGTGCATTGGCGGTGGGATGGGGGCTGCCGGGGTGTTCGAGGTCTACCCACAAGCCTGAGAGCGGCCTGCGCGAGCCCTATGTGAGAAAAATTGGGCCGATGGAGCGGATTCTTTTTCTGAACCGATGGGGTGTGTATGTTTGAGCCCGGGCTTCTGAAGGATAAGGTGGTGCTGGTTACAGGGGGCGGTACAGGCCTTGGCCGCTCGATGAGCACGCGTTTTCTAGAACTGGGGGCCAGGGTAGCCATCACCAGCCGCCGGGCCGAGACCATCGCCCAGGCCGCCCAGGAGATGATGCAGCAAACCGGCGGGGAGGTTTTCGCCACACCGGTGGATGTGCGCGACCCCGAGGCGGTGCGGGCCATGATAGATGCGGTGGAGGCCCATTTTGGCCGGATCGATGTGCTGATCAACAATGCGGCGGGCAACTTTATATCGCCCACCGAGCGGCTGTCCTACCGGGCCTTCGATGCGGTTCTGAATATCGTGCTGCACGGTACGGTGTACTGCACCCTCGAGGTGGGTAAGCGCTGGATTGCCAGAGGACATAAAGGCACCATGCTCAACATCGCCACCACCTACGCCCAGACCGGTTCGGGGTACGTGGTGCCCTCGGCCACGGCCAAGGCCGGGGTGGTGGCCCTGACCAAATCGCTGGCCGCAGAGTGGGGCAAGTACGGCATCCGCCTCAACGCCATCGCGCCGGGGCCTTTCCCCACCGAGGGGGCCTGGACGCGCCTGATGCCCACCCCAGAGATTGCCCGGATGTTCGAGAAGAAGATTCCCCTGGGGCGGGTGGGCCAGCACATCGAACTCGCCAACCTGGCTGCGTATCTAATCTCGGACTATGCCGGTTTTATCACCGGCGACGTTATCACCATCGACGGGGGCGAGACGGTCTGGAACGCTGGGGAGTTTAACGTGCTGGATGCGGTGACCAAAGAACAGTGGGATATGCTCGAGGCCATGCGTAAAAAAGGTTGACCCTTCGGTCCAGCCTGAGCGTGGCACAATAGAAACGTGGAACTGATACAACCGTACATCGGCCAGCTTACCTTTGGAGGGCTGGCAGGTTTTGCCGTAGGCTATGCCATCAAGACCGTGGGGCGCTGGGTGGCTATCATCCTGGGCCTGATCTTTGTGGTGGTGCAGGTGCTGGCCTCGATGGGCTACATCAACGTAGACTGGACGCGCATCCAGCGCGACGTGGAGCCTTTATTGCAACAGGATCAGATTAAGAGCGCCTGGGATGCTTTGGTTCGGGTGCTCACCACCAACCTGCCCTTTGGGGGGGCCTTTGTGGCGGGTTTGCTGCTGGGCCTGCGGCGGGGCTAGGCGTACTGGGTTCTAAGCAAAAGGGCCCGGCTGGAGAGTTCCCCTAACCGATGCAGGTCAACCCCGGTGACCCGGCCCTGCTGGGCCAGATAGGGCAGCACCTGCTCGGTGGCCAGGTTGCCTACCAGGTCGTCGCCGGCGAACGGACAGCCGCCAATCCCGCCCAGGGCCCCCTCGAGCCAGCCCACCCCAGACGCCAGGGCCACCCGCACCTTGTCCAGGGTGTGCTCCGGGCGGCTGTGCAGGTGCAGCCCCAGGCGCTCATCCAGCCCGCCGGCCTGGGCCACGGCCTCCAGGGTCTGGGCGATGGTCTGGGCCGAGGCCACCCCGTAGGTGTCGGCCAGCACGATGCCCGCAAGCCCAGGTTGTTGCTTTAGCCGCTGCACGAACTGCGCTGTCAGGCCCGGTGTCCAGGCATCGCCGTAGGGGTTGCCAAAGGCCATCGAGAGGTAGACCACAAACCTGAGCCCTTGGGCCTCGGCCAGGAGCTGTTGCAACACCGGCCAGGACTCCTCAATCCCCAGGTTGAGGTTTTTGCGCTGGAAGGTCTCGGAGATGGAAAAGGGGTAGCCCACCGTGGTGAGGTGGGCGGCCTGTCGGGCCCGCTCGAGGCCCTTCAGGTTGCCGATGATAGCCAGGTACTCCCGCCCTTGCGGCGCGGGCAGGGCGGCCAGCACCGCCTCGGCGTCGGCGTGCTGGGGCACCCACTTGGGCGAGACAAAGCTGGTGAGGTCGAGGTTCGTAAAACCGGCCTCGAGCAGCCCCAGCAGGTAGCTCACCTTTTCCTCGGTCGGGATGAACCGGGCAAAGCCCTGCCAGGAGTCCCGTGGACACTCCACCCACCTCACAGTTCCTCACTATACCGGGCGATGCCCTCCGGCTGCACCACGTAGAGTTCGCCCCAGAGCGGAAAGCCCAGGCGAAACACATCGCGCAGGATTTCGCGCATCAGTTCGGGGTCGATGACCCCGGGGCGCAGCACGATGCGCGGAAAGCTCAGGGGAAAGCGCACGGGGTCGGAAAAGTCCAGGTCGAGCGTGATCAGTACGTAATTGTGGCGTTCGGCGTAGGCGTACAACACCGGATCGGAGCGGCCTGTAAGGCCCACCTCCCGGGCCGTGACCACCTCGTGGCCCTCGCCAATCAGCCACCACAAGACCCGCTGGGGGATGTTTTCGTCGAGCAGAATCCGCATTACTCTTCGTGCAGGGCGATCCACTCGTAGTTGGTCGAGCGGGCCCCGTACAGCAAGGCCGCCTGGATATCCTGGCGGGTGAGTTCCGGCCACTGCAACAACACCTCTTCGATGGACATCTGTGCGGCCAGGGCTTCCAGCACCATGTGTACCGCAATGCGGGTTCCCTTGAGGCGGGGCCTGCCGCGCAGAACATCGGGGTTGGCGCTGATGCGGGAGAGGAGTTCGCTTCGAACCTGTGGGCCCAGCTTCATGAGATACCTCCCTCGGATGGAGAAATCGATGGCTCTTTATAGGCTGCTATAACAGTATAGCGGGTATCGCCCCGGTGGAGGGGTTATTCCTCAAAAATTCACACTGGGCACCTGCCGGGCGGCCTCGTCGGTCTCGAAGAAGGGCTTGGGTTTCTTGCCCATGAGCTGGGCGACGAATACGCCGGGAATGGTGCTGACGGTGTTATTGAAGTCCAGCACGGTGTCGTTGAAGAACTGGCGGGCGTAGGCGATCTTGTTTTCGGTCTCCTCGAGCTGCTCCTGTAACGCCCGGAAATTGGCGTCGGCCTTGAGCGCGGGGTAGGCTTCGGCAATGGCAAAAACGCTGCGCAGGGCCTGGGTGAGCTGGTTGGAGGCCGCCGATTTTTCCTCGATGCTGCCTGCCGATAGCATCCGCTCGCGGGCCTGGGTGACCCGGTCGAAGACCCCGGTCTCGTGGGCGGCATAGCCCTTGACGGTGTTGACCAGGTTGGGAATCAGGTCGTTGCGCCGCTTGAGCTGCACGTCTACCTGCGAGAGTGCGTTGTTCACCCGATTTTCCAGGGTGATGATGCGGTTGTAGTACAGAACGAATAAAGCCACCACCAGCAGAACCAGGATCAACAGGATTTCCATACCTTATCCCTCCCTGGGCTCCATTATCGAGCCCCGCTCGAGCCGCCACCACCAGAAGAACCTCCCCTCGAGCCACCCCCAAAGCCTCCACCGGAGCCGCTCGAGGAGGGCCTGAGGGCCCGCTCGAGGCTCTCCAGGTTGCGGGCGATCTGCTCGAGGCCCCCCGTCATCCGGCTGATCTGCTGTAGCACCTCGCTCGAGGCCATCGCCGTGCTTGCCTGACCCAGGTTCGACCCTCGAATCCAGCGCGGCAGGGCTACCGTCTCGGGCCGCTGCTGGGCCACCTGACGCAGGTTGCGCAGGTAGCGCTCGGCCACGCCCAAAGCTGCGGCATACACGAAGTGATAGTCCCACATCTTGAAGTGCTCGGCGGGGGCTCTTTCCATCTGGGAGAAGTCGGCGAGGAAGTTGCGGTAGGCCTGCCAGCGTTTGGCGTTCAGCAGCTTGTCTGGCATCCAGCGGGCCAGAGATCCAAAGGCCAGAAAGCCCAGCGCCAGGAGGCCCAGCCCCCCCAGCACGCTGCTCAGCATCAGCACCCCCACCCACAAGGCCCCGTTCCAGGCTTCCAGCAGGCGAGGCCCGGCGGTAAGGGCGAGGAAGAAGAGTAAAAAGCCCAGCCCCACCAGCCAGCCCCCCCATCGAGCCGCGACCTTGCTGCTCCTGGGATCGAGCAGTGGGCCGTAGGTGGCCTCGTAAACAGCCCTGGGGCGGCGGCTCAGGCCAGCCAGGAGGCTGGGGCGCTGCCGGAAAAATTGCTTGAGCTCGCTGGGCTTAAGCAAGCCGTCCGGGCCGGCAGCACTTCTGAGCAGGTGCCAGAGCTCGCTTTCCAGGGGGTTGGCGTGCTCCGGTGGGGAGACCAGCCGGAAGTGGGTTTCGCTGCCCCCAGACCAGCCGAACAGGCCTGGATTCTGGTGTTGGATGAGTTCGACCGAGCCCCGCCGGGCCCAGTCCAGCAGGGTGGCGGCGATCATCCGGCCCAGCATGCTCTGGCCGGGGTCGATCTGGGTTATCACGTAGGGCACCAGGCCGGGCGGAATTGCTTCGGGGGGTTCCCGGTAGTAACGGCCTACCTCCTCGGTCTGGGGTTCGCGGCCAAAGCGCGCGTAAGCCCGCAGAAATAGGCCAAAGAGTACGACCGGCAGCACCAGCGGCCCGATGGCCAGGGCCCAGGCCCAGGCGGGCGCCGGCTGGCCGTCGATTAGCTGTCGGGAGCGTTCGCGAAATCCCCGGGTCTCTTCCTCGGTTTCCTGCAGCCATTGCTCGAGCCGGGGCGCGTTCAGGGTGCGAAAGTTAAAGGCCCCAGCCTCGAGGATGACCCGGGCCCGCACAAACTCGTTCTGGCTGACCGGGGCCAGCCGCACGGTGGCCACCTGCCGGGCTGGGTCGAACTCGAGCGTTCCTATGCGCCCCCTTCCGGTAAAGATAAACACCCGGAACAGCCCCGGCACGGGCCTGGGGGCATGCAGCCGCAGTAGATACGTGTCCACAGCGGCGTGTTCGGGCTCCAGCACCTGCCGGTCGAAGAGGGCCGCATCCGGGGCCGCGGTGATCTCGTTGCTGAGGGTATAGCTGATTTGGAAGGTGCGGCGCTGGTTTTCGGCCAGCACCGGTAGGTTGCCCGACCGGTCGGGGGGGCCTGCGGTCAGGCTGATGCGATTGCCCTGTACTTCGTACCGAATGGGGGGGCCGCTATCCAGCGCCTGGGCCTCTTCAAAGCGCACGACGCCGCCCGGGCGGGGGTCGATCTCCAGGAAGACCTCGCGAAAGGCACCCTCAAAGCGCCAGGTGCGCACGTCCACCACCCGCACCAGCCCATTGGGCAGGAGATACACATCCTGTTCGACCCGCTCGAGGCGGTAGCTTTTTCCCCAGGCCAGCGCCAGGAAAACCAGTGCCACCAGGGTGGGGCGCAGGGGGTTCACGCCATCAGCCTACCTCGAGCCGGGTTGGTTGTAGGCGGGGTCAGCCCAGTCCCAGCCGTGCGGCATCGGCTTTCATGGCCTCGAGCACAAAGGCCATGTGCTCGTCGAGGTCGACCCCCAGCTCCTGTGCCCCGCGCACGATGCCCTCCCGATCCACTTTGGCGGCAAAGGCTTTGTCTTTGAATTTCTTTTTGAGGCTGGGCAGCTCGAGGCTCTGAATGCGTTTGTCGGGCCGCACATACACCGCTGCCGTAATCAGACCCACCAGCTCGTCCACAGCAAACAGCGCCTTGGACATCAGGGTGGTGCGGGGGTGCTGGGGGCTGTCCACGTGACCCAGAATGGCCTCGAGCACGTCCTCGGGGTAGCCCATCTCGCGCAGCATCTCCACCCCTTTGTAGGGGTGCTCCTCGGGGAAGCGCTCGTAGTCAAAGTCGTGGAGAATGCCGGTAATGGCCCATTTTTCTTCGGGCTGCCCATATTTTCTGGCATAGGCCCGCATGGCGGTCTCGACGGCCATCATGTGCTTTTGCAGGCTCTCCGAGGGGGTAAACCGCTTCATGAGGGCCAGGGCATCTTCGTACACCATGTAGATAGCCATATGCGCCCATTCTCGGGAGCCCTGCTAGCGGGGTCAAGGGTCTCAGAGCCTTGCCCGGCGGGCGCCGCTGCTCCAGGCCAGGTGCTCGGCGATACGCGGGAACCAGCGCGCCAGCCGGTCGAAGGCGTATAGCTGCCAGGGTACAAACATCACCCGGGCCTCGCGCTCGATGGCCCGCACAATGCCCAGGGCGGCTTGACGGGCGGTGATCGACGGGATAAACCGTCCTATCCTGGGAATGCGCGCCTCGGTGTCGCTGTGGCGAAGAAAATACTCGCTATCGCTGATTTTTCCGGGGAAGAAGGCGCATACCCGGAGCTTGCTGTGGTACAGGTCGGCCCGTAGGGCTTCGGTCAGGCCGTTCAGGGCCCAGCGGGCCGCCACATAGCCGGTTGCGCCGGGCCAGACCAGGCGGCTGGCGGGCGAACACACCGAAAGAATAAAGCCCCGGTTGCGTTCCAGCATGGCGGGTAGAAAAACCCGGGTGAGGTAGGCGGCGCTGAAATAGGGGGTGTCCATCAAGCGCTGAAAGTCTTCCAGGGGGGTCTCGTCTAAAAAGCGCCACTCCCCGGCCCCGGCGCTGTGCACCAGCACATCCGGTGGGCCCACCTGCCCCAGCACCCACCCCCCCAGGCGGGCAGCCTCCTGTGGCCGGCTCAGGTCGGCAGCAAAGGCCCAGGCCTGCCCACCCTGGGCCTGGATTTGCTCGGCAACCTCGGCCAGAACCTGGGCCCGGCGGGCCACCAGCACCACCCGGGCCCCCCGTGCGGCCAGCTCGAGGGCTGTGGCCTTACCGATTCCGCTGCTGGCTCCGCTGATTACACACAGGCTCCCGGCAATCTTCATAGCTCGATCAGAGTGTACTCAAAGGCGTTGATGACCCGTACCCCTTCCGGGCTGGTGTACTCGCGCTGGGGCTGGGCCTCGTAGAGGTGGATGTGGCCGTGAACGTGAATCTTCGGGCGGTACAGGCGGTGGAACAGGCCCAGCGCCGTGCTGCCGCGGTGAGCAAAGTCGGAACCCGCGTGGGCCCCAGGTGGGGGGGCATGGCTGAGCAGGATATCGACGCCGTGGCCGGTGCGCCAGCGGCGGTGCATGAGCCGCGGATACCAGGCCAGGAACCGGGCCTGCGCGTCTATTTCGTTGTACTGCCCTATATCGCGGTCGTTGTAGCGGGGACACCCCCCCCAGCCCGCAATCCGCACCCCGGCCACATCCACAATGCGCCCGTGGGCTTTGATGGCCCCGCCTGGAGGGGTGAGGTTGCCGAGGTAATCCTGGATGTACTCCTCTTTATGATTGCCGTGCACGTACACCACCGGCACCCGCACCTTGGTTGCCACAAACTCGATATAACTGCCGGGTAAGTCCCCGGCCAGCAACACCAGATCGAAAGCTGGCAGGTTGTGCGGGAAGCGCTCCTGATAAATAAACGGATGAATCTGGTCGGAGAGCGCTAATATACGCATGGTGGAAAATCCCTATGGCTGTGCATGGCCGTTGCCGCATGGCTGGCACTCCACCGGAGCCTCAGGCTGTTTTACAACCCGGTGGTTGGGCTTCGAACAGTCCCACAAGCAGTTCTAGACTAAAGCCAACACCCCAACTGGGTATAGTCTAAGCAGCGCTGGCTCGAGTTTGTCAAATCGGATGGCTGGTTGCACGGTCTGGGCTGTGGGTTAATATCGAGCCCATGAGACCGATCCCCTCGGTGATGAACCTCGAGGCCCGCCCGGTGCAGCGGGTCTGGGGTGGTTCGCGCCTTGCGAAGCGCCTGGGCCTGGAGGCCCAAGAACCCATCGGCGAACTCTGGCTGGCTTACGACCAGAATCGGATTCGTTCGGGGCCGCTGGCTGGTCGGACTTTGGCGGAAGCGCTGCCCGAACTTGGGTCGGGTTTTATCGGCCGGGCTGCCTGTAGTCGTTATGGCCTCGAGCTGCCCCTGCTGATTAAGCTGCTCGACACCGCCGGGTGGCTTTCGGTGCAGGTGCACCCCGACGATGCGTATGCGCACACGGTAGAAGCAGCCACCGGTTTTCACGGCAAAACCGAGGCCTGGTACATCCTCGAGGGCGAGGGCGAGATCGTCTATGGGCTGCGTGCCCCCATGGAGCGCGAAAGTCTGGCCCGGGCAGCCCAGGATGGCACCCTCTGGGACTGGCTGCAGCGCGAGTGGGTGCTACCGGGGCAGGTAATCCCGGTGCCCGCGGGAACCATTCATGCCCTGGGGCCGGGGTTGCTGCTCTATGAGGTGCAGCAGCGATCCGATCTGACCTACCGCCTCTATGACTACGGACGCCCCCGCGAACTGCATCTGGACAAAGGGCTGGATGTGGCCCGGCTCGAGCCCACCCCGCTGCCACGCCCCACCCCGCTGCCGGCACACCAGAAGGAAATCCTGCTGGCGGGTGAAGCTTTTGTGCTCGAGCGCTACCAGCTTTGTGGACGGCAGGTTGTACAGGCACCTGCCGATAGCTTCTTGCTCCTTACCCTGGTGGCCGGGGAGGCTGAGTGGCTGGAGGGCCCGCTCTCGTGGGGCGATACCTTGCTGGTTGGGGCGGGGGAGGGGCTTGAACTCACCGGACAGGCGCAACTGTTGGGGGCGTTTGTGCCCTCCCCCGACGCGCTGCAGTGGTATCCCCATGCGGTGCGGATGCCTTGGTAGGTGCGCTTTATTGCCTGGCCGGGAAGTCTGCTAGCATTAAGCCATGCTGCAGTACGATCAACTACCCCTGGGCACCCGTCTGATTGATGCGGAGCTGCCCGATCTTTCGGGGCAGACTGTGCGGCTCTCAGCCTTCAGTGAGCCGTTTTTGGCGGTCATTTTTATCTGCAACCACTGCCCTTACGTCAAGGGTTCCATCCGGGAAATCGTAGCCCTGGCCGATAAGTACCGGGGTAAGGTGACTTTTGTGGGCATCAACGCCAACGACTACGAACGCTATCCCGAGGATTCCCCCGAGGGGATGCAGGCCTTTGCCAGAGCCCACAGCCTCAACTTCCCCTACCTGCTCGACGAGACCCAGGCCACCGCAAAAGCCTACAAAGCCCTGCGCACCCCCGAGGTGTTTGTGTTCGACCAAGATCGCAAACTGCGCTACCACGGCCGGGTTAACGATGCACCCAAGGATCCCTCCGGGGTGCGGGAGCATACCCTGGACATGGCGCTGGCCGCCTTGACACAGGGGCAGGAGCCCCCGATGGCCGAGGCCGACGCGATCGGCTGCACCATCAAGTGGAAGCCTGGCCATGAGCCCCCGGTGCGTATCGGATAAGACTGGGCTTTGAACAGCCGCAGCGCCGCATCTGTGTGTACCTACTCCTGGGGCAGGTCGTAGGTTTCCAGCACCTCACCCCAGGCCTTGCTGAGACGGAAGCCATCCCAGATGGCCTTAACCGAGCCCTTGGCTGGTGGGCGGCGGAGAATCAGGGAAGCGGGGCGAACCAGGCGGCTCGAGCTTGGATACGGCCCCGGCGGGTTATTGTCGCTTGGCATCAGGGTGGTCTCCATGAGGTTCCCTCCTCAGGAAACCAGGATAGGGTAAATGGTGTTGATTTTGTTGATCTGAATTTGAAAACTTATACACGTATTGCTACATATACACACAAAATATTACACCATGCCTAATGTACTTGTAGATTGCTTACACAAAAACCATTTCTGGTTGGTGTAATTCGACGCTTAACTACTCGAAACCTGGCTGGGGGGCCCCTCGAGGGGTTTCTTCACCCTTCTAGTAAGGAGCGCGCTGGCTAGGGGCTGGTTCTGCGGGACGCCCCGTTTTCAACCAAAGCTCTGACAGCCGCTGCCACCTCTGGGTAGGGGGGTTCCTGGGCTGGTACCTCGGCCACCCAGGCCCAGGTAATCTGGCCGGACGAATCCACCACATAGGCGGCCCGCTGGGCAAAGCCGGGCAGGCCCCGCAGGCTGATTTCGAGGCCAAAGGCCCGGGTGGCCTCCCGGTTGTAATCGGAGAGCAAGGGGAAGGCCAGACCCAGCGACCGTGCGTAAGCGGCCAGGGTCCAGGGCGTATCCACGCTTAGGCCGTAGACCTCAGCCCCGAGCTGGTTGTACTCTGCCAGGCCATCGCGCACCGTGCAGAGCTCCTTTTCGCACACGCGGGTGTGGGCTGCAGGAAAGAAGAGCAGTACCAGGGGTCTTCCTTTGGCAAGGGTTGTTAACGGGATGGGCTCAGCAGCGGTGTTGAACACGGTTACATCGGGCAGGCGGTCGCCAACTTGTATAGCCATAGCACACCCAGGTTAACCCAAAATAGGAGTTACGCAGTTGGGTGAAGGATGTGGATGGGATTGGCCAGGTAACTTCGTATCGCCTCGCGAATGATGCTTGTCTTGGACTCGTACCAGCTCACCCCCGTCCGCAAGCGGTGTGCCTCCAGCCTGAGGAAAGCCCGCAGGGCCAGCAGCAGGTGGCCTAAGACCGAAACCTTCTTCCTCACCTGGGCCCGCTCCACCCCGCAACACCCCTTGAGGCCCCGGTGGTAGACCTCTATACCCCATCCCGCCCGCTCCAGCTCCCCCCGTTGCTCCTCGCGCATCCCCAGGTCGTTGGTCGCCCAGTACTCCGCGTCCCCGTCTTTTGAAACCGTCCGGAACACCCTGACCAAACCAAAACCCTTCAGGTGCACCACCCGTCCCGCCGGGGGTATCTCTACCTCGCTCACCGGCCGCAGCCCCGCCCCCTCAGGGTTCACCAGGCGGTTCCCCTTCAGCCGGGTGAGGAAGCGCCAGCCCAGGCCAACAATCCCCTTCAGGTTCTCCAGCGAAGCGTACCAGCTATCCATCAGCACGTACGCCGGGGCAAAGCCCCGTCCCTTGGCCACCCGCAGCATCTCCAGAAAGTGCGCGTTCTTGCTCGGGCCCCCCGAAGGCTTGTCGTAGACCCGGAAGTCACAGGGGATGAGAGCCTGGCCCTCCGTCCACAGCAGGGTCATGAGGGCGATCCCCTTGACCACCCGCTGGTGCTTGCCGCTCCAGTGGTAGGTCACCAACTCCATCCGCCGGGCGTAGGGTTTATCCAGGGTGGTATCATCCAGCACCAAAAGCCCTCGGGTGGGCTCCACCAAGGCCCTGGCCTCCTGCCACAGCGCCTCCGTGTCGGGAGGCTGTCGCTGGAGCAGACGGGTGAAGGCATCGTGGGCTGGGGCCTCTGGTTGGCAGCGGGCGGCTTCGCTGCAGGTAAAGACCCTCTGGGCAGCGATGAGGAAGTGGATGTAGTCCAGGTCGTTGCACTTTGGTGGGTTCATAGCAGCTAATCCCTCTTAGTCTGTGTGCTTTGCAGAAAAGGGTAGCCGAGTAGAGGGGAGGAAGGCAACTGCGTAACTCCTACCAAAATTGCCTTTGCACGCCTTCTGCCCTTGCCGGATAGGCTCTGTTCGAACCCCCACCCCATCCACTATTTACCTGACCAAAGAATATTAGACTCATGGTATGACAGTGCGACGCCGCAAAACGCCAACAGTCTGGGTTGGCAAAGTCCCCAAAGGGGGCGACCATCCGGTGGTGGTGCAGTCGATGACCAACACCGACACCGCCGATATCGAGGCCACAGTGGGGCAGGTCTGGGCCCTGGCCCGCGCCGGCTCCGAGGTTGTACGCATGACCGTCAACAACGATGAAGCCGCCAAGGCCGTGCCGGAGATCAAGCGCCGCCTGGCCGACCTGGGGGTGGATGTGCCCCTGGTGGGGGATTTTCACTTCAACGGCCACATCCTGCTGCGCAAATACCCCGAGATGGCCCTGGCCCTGGACAAATACCGCATCAACCCCGGCACGGTAGGGAAGGGTAAACAGCAAGACCCCAACTTCCGAACCATGTGCGAGGTGGCCGTGGAGTTTGGCAAGCCGGTGCGGATTGGTGTGAACTGGGGTTCGCTGGATGCGGGGTTGCTCGACGAGATGATGGAGGCCAATGCGGCCCGTCCTGAGCCCAAGGATGCCCACCAGGTTACGCTCGAGACCATTGTGGAGTCGGCGGTGCGCAGCTACGAATGGGCCCTCAAATACGGTCTTGGCGAAGATAAAATCATCCTCTCGGCCAAGGTTTCCAACGCCCCCGACCTGTGGTGGGTCTACCGCGAGCTAGCCAGGCGCACCAATGCCCCGTTGCACCTGGGCCTGACCGAGGCCGGTATGGGGGTGAGCGGCATCGTCAGCAGCACCGCCGGCCTGGTGCCCCTGCTGATTGAGGGCATTGGCGATACCATACGGGTTTCCATTACCCCCGCCCCGGGGGAGCCCCGCACCAAGGAGGTGGAGGTGGCCTTGGAGATTCTGCAGTCCATCGGGCTGCGGCAGTTTACCCCCAGCGTGGCTAGTTGCCCTGGCTGTGGCCGCACCACCAGCACGTTTTTCCAGGAGCTGGCCCTCCAGGTCTCGACGCGCCTTAATGCGCAGATGCCAATCTGGCGCACCCAGTACCCAGGGGTTGAGAACCTGAAGGTCGCGGTGATGGGGTGTGTGGTCAACGGCCCTGGTGAGTCGAAGCACGCCGACATTGGTATTTCGCTGCCCGGTACGGGTGAGGCGCCGCGCGCCCCGGTCTATATCGATGGTCGGCTTGCCGCAACCCTCAAGGGCGATCGCATTGCTGAAGAGTTTATGGGAATGGTGGAGGAGTACATCCAAAAGCGCTTTGGTAAGCAGCCGGCCTAGCGCCGGGATGCCAGCAGGTGATCTAGAGCAGCTCGAGCCTGGGCCAGCCTAAAAGCAGATCCTGCTCGGTGAGGGCCTCCCCCTCGGCCTCGGGCGTCCAGGCCACATAAGCGGCCAGGGTGTTGGTGGGGCTCGAGGTCGCTAGGGCCATCAGGGCCTGTCGGGCTCCCTCGCGGCGCAAAGGGCTTGGTATGGGGGGCAGGCTGCCGCTGACGGCCAGCAATAGGGTCACCAGGATATAACGGCCGTCGGGCTCAACTTTCGACTGATACCCTGGCTGCACCTCTTCCTTGCCTTCAAAGTGTCGGTAGGTCTCGATGAACTCAGAGCGGGTCTCGGTCATCCAGGCGTCAAACTGTCCTTCGGCTTTTTCCAGGCTGCCTGTCCAGACTTCGTACATGCCAAAGCGCCAGCCGTCCTGTGCACGCAGTAGAAGTACCGCGGTGTTGTCTATCAGATCGGCCAGCCCTCGAGGGCTTTCTGTCTCGGCTGCCTGGGCGGTCTGGCGCAGGCTGGCCTGTAGCTCGGGGGTATACAGAACCGCCAGCCGCAGCCGGGCCACGCTGCTTTCGACTTCACCTCCGTTGTTGCGGCCTGCCTGTTGAAGGCCGCGCAGCATCGAGATGCTAACCAGCACGATGCCGCCAATAAACAGCAGCGCGATAAGGTCGATGTTATAGCCGGCGCCTGGGGTCACGTAAATGGGGGGACGGGTGCTGGGGTAGCCCGGGGTTCCGGGAGGGTAGTAGTCGCGTGGGTAGGTGGGGTAACTGGGGTAGCTGCGGGGGGTGGGTAAGGGCAGGGATGGAGATGGTGAGGGGTTGACCCGGGGAATGGAGGGACTGGGGCGTGGCGTGGAAAACCCCCCCCGGCCTCCCACGCCGCCGCCGCTGCGTTGTGCTAGGGCCGAATCCCAGCCGGGCTCGACCAAGACGCAGGCTAGCATAGCCCAGAGCAACAGTAGAGCCCGAATTCGGGTAAGCCTCATCCACCTCAGCATACGGTATTGTGGCATGGGTTCTTATTGTTATTGATACAATCACTAAACTTGATAATATTAGACTCAGGGTGTTCACGCACACACCCGTCCACACAAAGTCTGTGCTGCCTGTACACTTGCGATAGATAGGGAGTTACTTATGGACAAAACTGAAAAAAACAACACGCATCTTCCCGAGAGGCTCCCGGTCTGTCCGGTACGTGGCTCGGTGATTTATCCCAGCATGGTGATGCCCATCGACGCGGGGCGTCCCATCTCCATACGGGCCATCGAAGCGGCCTTGTCCCAGGAGCGGGTTATCCTGATCGTCAGCCAGCGGGACAAGGAGATTGAGGAACCAGGGCCCGCAGACCTCTACGATGTGGGCACGGCGTGCAACATCCTGAGAATGCGAAAAAACGCCGATGGTTCGGTGCAAATGCTGGTGCAGGCCTTTGCTCGAGTGCAGGTGCAGCAATACCATCCGGCCAGCGGGTATCTGGAAGCCAGCGTGGCCCGGCTGCCAGAGGTTGAGGGCAAGGCCACTGAGGTGACCGCGCTTTTCCGCGAGGTCAAGGAGCGCTTCGAGACCCTGCTACGGGAGGGTAGGTATGTATCGCCCGAGGTGGCCCAGTTTGTGCTCAACCTGGAAGATCCCTCGCAACTGGCCGACTACATCGCTTTCCACCTCGATTTCAAACTGGATGTCAAGCAGCAAATTCTAGCGACCCCTTCGGTGGTGGATCGCCTCAAGCGCATTGCTGTTTTGCTGGATGCCGAGCTCGATCTGGTGGAGACCCAGCGCCGCATTCAGCAGCAGGTCAAGGAGGAAATTGACAAGAATCAGCGGGAGTTCTTCCTGCGCGAGCAGATGAAAGCCATCCAGCGCGAGCTTCACGGTGAAGAGGGCGAGATGGAGGTGGAGGAGTTTCGCCAGAAAATTGCTGCGCTGAACCTGCCTCCAAGCGTTTTGCCCGAGGTGGAGCGGGAGCTTTCGCGCTTTGCCCGCATGCACCCCGATTCCGCCGAAGCCAGCGTGGTGCGCACCTACCTGGACTGGATTATCAACCTGCCCTGGAATACCCGTACGGAAGACCAGATTGACCTTCAGGAAGCCAAGAAGATCCTGGATGAAGATCACTATGGCCTGGAGAAGGTCAAGGATCGGGTGCTGGAGTATCTGGCGGTGCGCAAGCTGAAGCTCGAGCGCCAGAAAAAGGGCGAAATCCCCCCTGAGGAGGTCTCCAAAGGCCCCATCCTGCTGTTTGTGGGGCCGCCGGGGGTGGGCAAGACCTCCATCGCCAAGTCCATTGCCAAGAGCCTGGGCCGCAAGTACCACCGCATCTCGCTGGGGGGTGCCCGCGACGAGTCCGACATTCGCGGCCACCGCCGCACCTACATTGGGGCCATGCCGGGCCGCATTATCCAGGGCATGCGCCAGGCCGGTAGCAAGAACCCCGTTATCCTGCTGGACGAGGTGGACAAGCTGGGGGTTTCCTACCAGGGCGACCCCGCGGCGGCTTTGCTCGAGCTGCTCGACCCGGCGCAGAACAAAGAGTTCACCGACCACTACCTGGGGGTTCCCTTCGATATGAGCGAGGTGCTGTTCATCTGCACCGCCAACTTTCCTGAGAACATCCCAGGCCCCCTGTTCGACCGCATGGAGCAGATCGAGTTCACCAGCTACATCGAACAGGAGAAGCTCGAGATCGCCAAGCGGTATCTGCTGCCCCGGCAGATGAGCGAGAATGGGCTCAAGGAAAACCAGGTGCACATCACCGAGGCGGCCCTGATGCGCCTGATTACCCACTACACCCGCGAGGCGGGGGTGCGCAACCTCGAGCGCGAGATCGGCACCTTGCTGCGCAAGTCGGCCCGCGCCATCTTGGAGGGCGGGAAAAAGCGGGTGCGCATCGGTGAGGCCGACCTGGAAAAATACCTGGGCCCAGCCCGCTTCCAGCCCGAGTCCGAGGCCAGAGCGCCCCAGATTGGGGTGGCTACGGGGATGTTCTACACCCCGGTGGGGGGTGACATCATGTTTATCGAGGTCTCGGTGATGCCGGGCAAGGGCAACCTGATCCTGACCGGGCAGCTTGGGGATGTGATGAAGGAATCGGCCCGGGCGGCGCTCTCTTACGCCAAGAAAAACGCGACGCGCTTTGGCATCCCCCTCGAGCGCTTCGACAACTCCGACGTGCACATTCACGTTCCTGCTGGGGCCGTGCCTAAAGAAGGCCCCTCGGCAGGCATTGCCATTACTGCAGCTTTAGTCTCGGCCCTGGCCGAGGTGCCTGTTCGCAACGACGTAGCCATGACCGGTGAGATCACCCTTACCGGACGGGTGCTGCCCATCGGCGGCGTCAAGGAAAAAATTCTGGGCGCCCGGCGGGCCGGGATTCGTGAGGTGATCCTGCCCAAGCAGAACCAGCCCGATCTTTCAGATATCCCCCTCTACCTGCGGCAAAACCTGCGTTTTCACTTTGCCGAGTCGCTGGATGATGCGCTGAACTGGGCGCTGGTGGGAGGGCTGGGGGCCCTCCAGCAAAAAACCACCCTGCCCATGAAGAAGAGCCGGCGCAGCAAGGAACAGCCTGTAGCCAGGGCCTAGGCTAGAGAGCCGCTGTGTGGCCTGGCACCGCGGAAACCTGGATGGGTTCCGGGTGTGGGTTTCTGGGAGGCCGCTAGAAAGCGGGTTATACGCATTTCGGTAGTATCGTTCACTCCGGCAAGCCTAAACGATACTACCGAAATGCTTTTCTACTCCCTTCGGTCGGCTTGAATCCTTCACCTCTGACTTCGTCCAACGGTGAAGGATTCAAGCGGAAACGGTATTAGGCGGCCTCGGAGGTGGTTTTGGATCTGGCCCCCACGTAGCGCAGGGCCGTCCAGATGAGC
Source organism: Meiothermus sp. (assembly GCA_026004095.1). Taxonomy (GTDB): domain Bacteria; phylum Deinococcota; class Deinococci; order Deinococcales; family Thermaceae; genus Meiothermus. The sequence continues at coordinate 77,109 of BPIL01000004.1, read as the reverse complement.
ACCACCGAGAAGGTGAGCCTAAGCCAGAACTCAGGGAGCTGATTGGCGACCAGCCCCCCGGCAAAAGCCCCCGCCAGAATGCCCACCACCAGCCCCGGCACGTACTCCTGGGCCAGGTTGCCGTGGCGGTAGTGGGTGTACGACCCCACCAGGGCCGAGGGAATCATAGCCAGCAGGGAGGTGCCCTGGGCGGTGTGCTGCTCGAGGCCCACCAGCAAGACCATAATCGGCACTGTGATGGTGCCACCACCCACCCCCAGCAAGCCTGAGGCAAAGCCAGCGGCAGCCCCGGTAAGGATGAGCGGGATGATGCGCAGCCAGCCTTGCAGGGGCTCTTCCACATGCGGAATATAGGGCTTGAGGATCAGGCTCAGGGCTACCACCACCAGGTACCAGCCAAAAACCCGCTTGAGCTTCCACTCCGGCAAGCGATTGGCAAAGCGGGCCCCCCAGTTGGCCGTGAGCATTGCACTAGGAAAGATCAGGAGGGCTGCCAACCAGTCCACAGTGCCATGGGTGGCGTAGGTCAGGGCCCCCACCAGACCGGTAAAGACCACCATCACCAGGCTGGTTGCGACCGCTTTGTGTTGAGATAGCCTGAGAAAAGCCGACATCAGCGGAACCGCCACGATGCCGCCCCCAAGCCCCACCAGACCCCCGAACACCCCTGCCAGTAAGCCGATCCACAAACTCGAAAGATTCACGCCTTGTTATACCACGGCCTGTGAGATTTTAGATTCAAAATATCGTTTGCAGCCAGCGCAGCCAGTTTTCCCCAAGCACCCCAGCCTGGAAGGATTCGGGAACGCACAGGGCAATTTTCTGTAGGTCGGCGGGCGCGTCGAGGCCCTGGGGGTTTTCGTTCATTCCAAAGCCGCCATCGAAGTCGGAGCCAAGGCCCACCTTGTCCCAGCCGATCAGGCCAGCGGTGTGGGCCATGTGCTTGCCCACCACGCCCAGTTCCACCCGTTCCATGCCGCGTTTCCAGGTGTGCTCGAGGAAAAAGCCATACAGCACCGTGCCAATTACGCCGCCCCGCGCCCCAATGGCCCGGATCATGGCATCGCTCAGGTGGCGGTTGGAGAACTCGAGCCCCTCCCCCCCCAGCAGGGCCCGGGGGTTGCTATGGGTGGCGCAGACCGGCCCCTGGAAGATCTCCAGGGCCTGCCAGAAGGCCTGCTCGTCCATGTGGGAAAAGTCCAGGGCCAGCCCCTGTTCGTCCATGGCCTGCAGCAGTTCTACCCCCAGTGCGCTCAGGCCACCGGGTTCGCGGGTGCCGCCGCAGTAGCGGGTGCGGTTCCAGGCGGGGCCAATCAGCCGCACCCCCTGGGCTTTCCAGAACGCCGCCTCGCCGGGCTCGCGGATGCACTCGGCGCCTTCAATCAGAAGAACCAGGGCTGTGACCCTGTCCTCGGGCCACATGGCCAGATGCCGGGTCAGGTCGGCCTGGCTGCGTAGAATGCGCACCCAGCCCTGTTCTTCCCAGCGCAGGTATACCTCTAGCTGCCGGAGGGCCTGGGCATGGGCGCTCTGGGGCTCGAGGTAGCGGCGGGGGTCTACCCACAGGGTGGCAAAACAGACCCCCACCTTCCCTTCGCGCAGGGCCGGTAGGGTTACAACGGGTATATCGCTGTGGGTATCGCGCTGGCGTAGCTCTGAAAGCGGCAGGGTCAGGTCGCGCCCCAGATCCACTACGTTGTGGGCGAGGTCGAGGTGGGCATCTACGATCACGCCACCATACTACCGCCAAAGACCCTAGGCCCGGCCAAATAGGAGCCCGGAGGCCCGTATCCAGCGGGCCAGGATTCCAACCGCCAGGGGGATCAACAGCGAGAGTGCCACGTAGATGGTGAAGGCTGGGGAAACCCCCAGGGGTTCAGGGAATTGGGGGGTGCGCTCGAGCAGCCGAATCACCAGCGGATGAATCAGGTAGATGTGCAATGAATAACGGCCCAGGAACTGCAAGGCGGTGCTCAGCCGGGTGCGAGAAAGCCAGATGGCGACGGAGATCAGTACAAAAGAAACCGCGCTGCTGTAAATCCAGTAGCCCACCTGGTACTGGAAGGTGTTGACCGGGATGTTGCGGATGGCATCGTAGGCCAGGGGCAGGTAAAGGCTCATCCCGAGGCCCAAAAGCGCCAGTCCCCAGACGCGGTAACGCTGCAGGATTCGATCCAGCCGGTGCATCTCGTTGACCAGCGTCAGCGCCACCGCCAGGGTGGGCAGGTACCAGATAAGGGTGCTGCCAGGGAAAGGGATTTGCCAGTACAGCCGATTGATCCAGTAGAAGGCCAGCGTGAGGCTGAAGCTGGTTAGCAGGACTACCCAGGCGGGTACCTTGCGGCGCAGAACCGGCAGGAGCAAGGGCATCAGCAGCACAAGTTGAATTGCCAGCACCATGTAGTAGAGGTGGAAGTAGCTCTTACCCCACAGCAGGTAGGTGCTGATGCGCTCGAGGGTGAGCGGGGGTAGGTTGCCTTCGTACAGCCGGAAAAGCAGGTAAATTCCCGTCCAGACCAGGTAGGGCACCACCACAGGGCGCAGCCGGCCCCAAGAATACGGCCGGTTGTTGCGTAGCAGGCTGATGCCAATCAAAAGGGTCGAAAGGAATAGAAACGCCGGAACCACCCAGGCCAGCAGCCGATTGGCCGTAGCGATGATCCACCAGTGTTCGGAATCCTGGGGTACTTCGCGTAAAAAGCGCCCACCGACGTGGGCTACCAGAACGCCCAGAATGGCAATGCCCCGGTATATGTCCACCCAGGGTAGTGTGCTATGGGTAGTTGCGGGAGGACTCGAGCTCATACGCAACAAATAGCTGGCTTCGATTAGAAGAGCCCCACAAATAGGGTGTGAAAATTTGTTTTCCAGAGCTAATTGGCAATAGGTATGAGCGCCAATGCTCCTTGTTAGCCTAAAAATACCAGATATATAGAAATATTTTCATCTTAATGTTCATGGTTTTAGCCAGGCTGCAAGGGCCTGGTTGACCAGTTGCCAGATGGCTGGGGTGGTGGCGTGCTCCAGGTCGGGGTAGAGCACCAGGTGATCCTGGGTGAACTGCCCCAGGCCAGCAAAGGTGCCCAGGCAGGCGCGATCTTTGATGAGGGGGGCTGTCCATAACTGACCCTCCCTGGTCAGCGCCACCCGGCGCACACTTCGCCCACTGGCTTCGCGCACCCTGGCGAGGGCGCAGTATTGCAGCGGTGAGACGATGGGATCGTTTCCCGCAGCAATTAGCAAGAGCGGGGCGGTAACCTCGTGGGCCCAGGTGAGCGGGCTGCGCTGGCGGTAGCATGCAGGGCAGGCTTGGGGCGAGGCGCCGATCAGCGCCTGCCAGCGGTTGTAGGCCTCGGTGCGTCCGTAGCGCTCGAGGCGCTCCATCATGGCCTCAAAGTCGGTCGCACCCAATAGAAACGCCACCCCTTTGGCCTGTGGGTCGTTGCGGGCGGCGCTCAGGGCCACGCAGGCCCCCAAAGAAATCCCCACATACGCACGCTGGGCGGTGCCCCCGAGCTGCGGCAGCCCGTCGGCCAGTTGCCGCACATCGTTTCCTTCTTTTCCACAAATTTCAATTCGACCCTGGCTCCGGCCCTGGCCGCGCAGATGGGGCAGGGCCACCAGATAGCCTGCCTGAGCCCAGGTGCGGCAGAGCGCCTGGGTGCTCTGGTTGGGGCCGACAAAACCTCCATGCACCAGCACCAGGCTGGGAAAAGGGCCCCGGCCCTTGGGTTTGCAGATCTCAGCGAACAGCGGCACATCGCTTTGGAAATGCACAGCCAGCCGCACAATGCTGCTATCGGGAAGCTGCTGGATTTTCCAGTGGTTGCCGGAGCGCGTTTGCAGCAATACCAAGCTGCCCATAACTAAGTTAAGGGCCACCAGAGCAAAAAACAACGCTTGTACCCCGTTGCGCACCTCTTCAGTATGCCAAGGCTTGCTGAGAAGCAAGCGAGGCCGGCCGTGCAATTTGGAGCCAACGCATACTTTCGGGCACGGCTTCGCGGCATCATAGCGCCTGTGAACCTGGTCTGGCACCGCGCCGATCTTCGCTTGCACGACAACCCCGCCCTGGCCGAGGCCTTGCGAACCGGCCCGGCTGTGGGGCTGGTGGTATTGGATCCCAACATCCTGCAAAACACCACCCCCCGGCGGCGGGCCTGGTTTTATCAGAACACCCGGGCCCTGCGCGAGGCCTATGCGGCGCGGGGGGGCCTCCTGCTGGTGCGCAGCGGCCTGCCCTGGGAGGTTCTGCCCCGGGTGGCAGCCGAGCTGGGCGTCCAGCGGGTGTTTGCCGTGCGGAACTCGACCCCCTATGCCCGGTTTCGTGACCAGAAGGTGGGCGAGGCCCTGCCGGGTCGCCTCTGCTGGCTGCCGGGCCAGTACATCCACGAGCCGGGAACCATCGTCAAGCCGGACGGGGGGGCCTACACGGTTTTTACGCCCTATTCCAGGCGCTGGTGGGCGGCCCCTGAGCCGGTTCTGCTCGAGGCCCCCGACCGCTTCCCACCCCTCCACCTGCCACCCGATTACGACCCAGGGCACCTTCCCCAGGAAGCCTCGGAGGTGCCCCTGCCACCGGCGGGCGAGGCGGCGGCCCTGGAGGCGCTCGAGGCCTTCTTACGCGACAAACTGCCCCACTACCACCAGACCCGTGACGGGCTGGCCGGGGAGGGGGTCTCGAGGCTCTCCTATTACTTCACCCTGGGGGTTCTCTCGCCCCGGCTGGCCGCCCGTAAAGCCCTGCAGGTGGGGGGTGAGGGGGCCCGCAAATGGGTCAACGAGCTGTGCTGGCGCGACTTTAGCGGCGACCTGCTCTACCACCGCCCGCAGATGATGACCCAGGCCTTCGACCCGCGCTGGGAAGGTCTGCCCTGGAACCACGATAGCGAAGTGTTTGAGGCCTGGCTGCACGGCCAGACCGGCATCCCGGTGGTGGATGCCTGCATGCGTGAGCTACAGGCCACCGGCTTTCTGTCCAACCGGGGGCGCATGGTGGTGGCACAGTTTGCGGTCAAGCTGGCCTTGCTGCCCTGGCAGAAATGCGAGCGGGCCTTCCGCAACCTGCTCTTAGATGGCGACAACGCCTCCAACCTGCAGGGCTGGCACTGGGCGGGGGGGCTGGGGGTGGACGCGGCCCCCTACTTCCGGGTCTTCAACCTGATCACCCAGGCCGAGACCCACGACCCCCAGGGATTGTGGCTAAAGCGCTGGGTGCCCGAGTCGGGGGGCCGGGCCCAGCCCTACAAAACCCCGGTTATTGACCTGGACGCGGCCCGCAGGCGGTATCTGGCGGCTGCGGAGAAGATTGCCAGGGGCTAGGCGGGCTCGAGGGTGCACCGTAAAGGCTTCAAATCCCACCTACCCACCAAACTCTGCCCCGTCTGCGGCCTGCCCTTCCAGTGGCGTAAGAAATGGGCCAGGAACTGGGATGCGGTCAAGTACTGCTCCCAGCGCTGTAAGCGCCAGGCCAGAGGGAGGCTGGTGTGAGTGAACTGGTAGGGGAACGCATAGCCCAGCAACTTATGCTGTGGGCGCTGGTGTGTTTAGCTGGTGCGATCTTTGGTCTGTGGCGCACCGGCCAGGTCTTCTGGAGGGCCTTCTGGTTCATGACCGGGGTCTGGGCGCTGATCAACGCGGCCATCGCCTATGGGGGCTGGCTGGGGGCCGAGCCCGACCCAGCCAGCCTTCGCCGCTTGCTCTGGATTAACGCCGGTCTGGATGTGCTGTACATGGCGGTGGGTTTGGGTTTATGGATGCGCCCAAGGCCCATGCTCAAAGGTTTTGGCCTTGCTATCGCAATCCAAGGCTTATTCTTATTTTTCTTTGACCTGTTGCATGCCCTACAAATCTAAACGTATCTTAGACAAATATTGTACTAATGCTGAACGAATATTCTTAGCCCCAAGGTTGAAGGGCAGGTTTGTTTAGCGGTTGCTGAGATCTCGAGGGCCTGCCGTTCAACTTTAGTACAGGAGGGCACGTATGAAGCTAAGAACCCTGCTGGTAGTCGGTAGTCTAGCCCTAGCCGCCCTGGGCCTTACCCTGACCAACGCCCAGAGCAACACCCAGAACCAGACCATTGCCCAGATAGTGGCTACCAACCCCAACTTCAGCACCCTGCTGGCCGCGGTGCAGGCGGCGGGTCTGGTGGAGACCCTCTCGGGCCCGGGCCCCTTCACGGTGTTTGCGCCTACCAACGCGGCCTTTGCCAAGATTCCCAAGGCCGATCTGGACAAGCTCCTGGCCGATAAAGCCGCCCTTACCAAGGTGCTGACCTACCACGTGGTGGCGGGGCGGGTGCCCTCGAGCCAGGTGGTCACGCTCAAGGAGGCCAAAACCGTAGAGGGCCAGAGCGTAACCATCGAGGTCAAGGATGGTAAGGTGATCCTGAACGGCAACTCGACCGTTACCGCGGTAGATATTCAGGCCAGCAACGGGATCATCCATGTGATCGATACGGTGTTGTTGCCCAAGTAGCACAGCCGAATTTTCGGCCCCTGCCGCCTGGCGGGGGCTTTGTTTTGATCCAAGGATATTTGCTTTGTAAGCCAGGTTGGTTTTTGAATCATCCGCTGCGCGATACCATGCCGATGAAGAAAGTCCAGCAGGAAGAAAGGAGCAGGCTATGCTTTGGACAAGGTGGATCGCAGGCTTGGTGCTGGTACTCGGTTTTGCGCTGGCCCAGGGGGGCACGGCCTATGTGCGCTTTGCCCACCTAGTACCGGATGCGCCGGCGGTGGACATCCTATCGGGTGGGAACAAAGTGTTTGAAGCCCAGGCCTTCAAAGATGTCACCTACTACGCCGAGGTGCCCGCGGGCAGCCTGACCCTGACCGTACAGACCGCTGGTGAGAACCCTGCCAAGGTGGCCGACGTGACCATCCGGGTGCAGGCGGGCAAGTATTACACGGTGATGGCCCTGGGCACGGCCTCCACCCTTCAGGCCCGCCTGGTCGAAGACCGCATCGCGCCTGCCGAGGGGGTGGCGAAGGTTCGTGTGATCCATGCCTCGCCGGACGCGCCCGCAGTGGACGTGGCCCTCAAGGGGGGGGCGGTGCTTTTCCGCAACCTGGCCTTCAACCAGCTTTCGGGCTATGGCACGGTTCCGGCGGGGGTGTACGACCTCGAGGTGCGCCCCACCGGCACCCGCACCGTTGCGCTACCGCTCGAGGGGGTGGGGTTTGAGGGCGGCAAGGTCTACAGTGTGTTTGCGGTGGGCCTGCTGGCTGGGGAAACCCTCGAGGTCATCGTGGTGGAGGATAGCTTCGGCAGTCCATAGCTTCCCCAGCATCCGACCGGGTGGGCTTCGGCCCACCTTTTTGTGTGCTCCGGCCATGTCACAAATTCCTGGTGGCAGCAGGATAAGAGCCATGCGCGCATGGATTGTACTGATGGTGGGGCTGCTGGGGCTGGGGCTGGCCCAGCCCGAGTACCGGGCCATTCCGGGGGCTGCCACTCCCGCCGGAGCGGCCCTGGACAGAAGTTACGTGATGGTCTATCCGGCCCAGGGCACCCCACGCGGCACCGTGATCTTTGTTCCGGGTTTCCTGGGGGGCGCCACCAACTTTGATATTCTGGCCCGGCGGCTGGTACTGGCCGCGCCGGGCTGGGCGGTCTGGGCCTGGGATCGGCGGGCCAACGGCCTCGAGGATCGCCGGGGCTTTACCACGCCCGACCCTTGGGCCTACTACCAGAACTACCCACTGCCCGATTTTCCCTTCCTCAAGGACTGGGGGCTGCGGGTACACCTGGAGGATCTCGAGCGGGTGGTGAACCAGGCCCGCTCAAGCGGCCCGGTGGTGCTGGCCGGGCACTCGCTGGGGGCCAGCCTGGCCTCGCTCTACGCCCTGTACCGGGGTGATACCATCCACGGCCTGATTTTGCTCGACGGCGCACCCCGCCTGATTCCCCTCACACGCGAGCAGTATCTGGGCGGCACCGAAGGGGGGTTTGGCCGGCTGGCCGGGCTCAATGAGCTGCTGGAAGGTAAAGCGCCCCCCTACATCAACGCTTTCGGGCTGAACCCGGTGGGCTTTGCCCAGGCCGAGGCCCAGGCTTTCATGACCACACAAGACCCCCAGGCCGACGCCCCACCCGGCTGGGCGCCCTTCCGGGCCAGCCGGCTGGCCGCGGCCCTGTACCGTGTGGACGAGCGCTACGCCCTCTCGCCCATCTTTGCCGTCTCGGTGGGGCAGGCCACCGGGCGCGAGGGCATCAACCTGCTGAGCCTGGCGGTGGGCAGCCTGGTTTACACCATCCGGGGCCCGCGCGGTGGGCGGGTGGAGTGGCGCGATACCGGCGAGGCCACCGACCCGCTGGAGTTCATAAAAGCCTACGCCAACCCGGTTACGGGTTTCTCGGAGTGGTTTTTCCCCTACCGGCTGGCGCTGGATATCTCGGCCTATGACACCGCCATGCCTGAACTCCAGCCGCGCGCGGTGCCGTATCCGGTGCTGGCCCTGGGCGCGGGGCGGGGTTTGCTGCCGCAGGTGAGCAATTTTCGCAGCGTGGGGGAGGTATTCCCCAATTCCAGCCTGGATATTCGCATCCTGCCCGGCCTGACCCACCTGGACATCCTCACCAGCCGCAGGGGGGAGGCGGTGGGCCCCATCGCCCAGTACCTGCAGGGGGTGCGCTAGCCCGTGACGCTCTGGGTGCTGGGCGACCAGCTCAACCACGCCGCGGTGCGGCAGCTTGCCCCAAAACGGGTCTTGCTGGTCGAAGCCTACGAACTGGGACGCACCCCGCCCATGCACCCCCAGAAGCTGGTGCTGTTCTTCAGCGCCATGCGCCACTTCGCCCAGGAGCTGCGCGAGGGCGGCCTCGAGGTCACCTATCTACAGGCCGAGACCCTGGCGGAAGCCCTGGCCGCCTTCTTCCGCACCCACCCCGGCGAGACTTTGGTGCAGATGCAGCCTGCCGACCACGGGTTTGCCGAGCGGGCGCGGGCCCTGGTGGAGGGGCTGGGGGGCGTGTACCGGCCGGTGCCCAACCGGCTGTGGCTGTTGCAGCCGGAGGTGTTCGACCGCTGGGCGGGCCGCCGCAAAACCTACCGCCTCGAGTACTTCTACCGCTTCATGCGCCAGCGCACCGGCTACCTGATGCAGGGGGGCCGGCCGGTGGGAGGGGCCTGGAACTTCGATGCTGAGAACCGCAAAACCCCTCCAGCGGGCTACCGGCCCCCGCCCCCCTTGCGCTTTAGCCCGGATGCGCTTACCCGGCAGGCTATCCAGACAGTGCAGGAGAATTTCAAGGGGCACTTCGGGGCGCTGGAGGGCTTCGACTGGCCGGTCACGCGCCGGGAAGCCCTGCAAGCCCTGGAAGATTTCGTGCTGCACCGGCTGGCCCAGTTTGGCCCCTACCAGGATGCCCTGGTGGAGCAGAGCTGGAGTCTTCACCACTCCTTGCTCTCGCCGACCATCAACCTGGGGTTGCTGCACCCCCAGGAAGTGGTGGAGCGGGCGCTTTTGGAGTACGAAAAAGGGGGCATCCCGCTGGCGAGCATCGAGGGCTTTGTGCGGCAGATTATCGGCTGGCGGGAGTACGTCTACCACGTCTACCGCCGCGAGATGCCGGGGCTGGGGCAGGCCAACCAGATGGGAGCCCACCGGCCCCTGCCCCCGCTTTTCTGGGGGGCCCCCACCCGGATGCGCTGCCTGTCTACGGTCATCGAGCGGGTGCGGCAGCGCGGCTACGCCCACCACATCGAGCGGCTAATGGTACTGGCCAACTTTGCCCTGCTGTATGGGGTTAGTCCGCAGGAACTCAACACCTGGTTCATGGCGGCCTTCGTGGACTCCGCCGACTGGGTGATGGCCCCCAACGTGTTGGGGATGGGGGTGTTTGCCTCGCCGGTGCTTTCCTCCAAGCCCTACGCGGCCAGCGGGAAGTACATCGCCCGCATGGGCAACCACTGCCAGCACTGCAGCTTTCGGGTAGAGGAGACCCTGGGCGAACGGGCCTGCCCCTTCAACAGCCTGTACTGGGACTTTATGGCCCAGCACCGCCCCCTGCTCGAGGCCAACCCCCGCCTGGGGGTGCTGTACAAAAGCTGGGACAGGCGCAACCCAGAGGAGCAGGCGGCGGTGCGCCAGCGGGCAGGGGTGCTGCGCCGCTGGATTGCTCGAGGGGAGCTTTGAGCCTTACAGGGGGGGGCGTTACCTGTTTCGCGCCCAAGGAGGTGATGCGGGCGATAAAGTCCGCTGAGATCGGGCTTCGGCCAGCGTAAACTACCCGGGGGTATGCGCGTAACGAGGGATGGCTGTGTGATTAACGTTACAGAGAAGCCGCATTGTAGGTACAATCACCGAGTACGGAAGTAACTTCGGTTGAGCTGTTCTGGCCCACCGGGGGTTGTTCCGCCGATGCGGAGCACGGGCAGATGCTGGAGGTTGGCACTTGTACGCGCAGATAAACGCCTGGTTGAGGCCGCGCAGGCTCGAGCTGCTGGTGGGTGTGGGCTTTGTGCTGGTTTATGCGCTGACCTTCCCCCTGATGTATCAAAGCCTCGGCCACGGGGCGCTGCACCTGGTTTTGCCGGGGGTGGCTTTGCTGAGCTGGGGGCTGGGCCTGTGGGGTGCGTTGGGGGTGGGCCTGGCCTTGCCCCTCTTTCACGTTGCGCTGCTCAGCCTGGTGGGTGTGCCGTGGAATTCAAGCCAGGATGTGGTGCTGGTGGTAGGGGCGGTGGGCCTACTGACCTGTCTGGTGGTGGGGCTGTTTCGGTTTCAGTACGACCGCCGCTGGGCTGCCGAGGCGGCCATGCGAGAGAGCCAGGCCCAGGCCGAGGCGCGCAACCTCGAGCTGGCCCTCTTCTCCAAGGTGCGCGACGGGCTGGCCCGCGACCTCGAGCCGCTGGCCCTGATGCGCGGGGTGGTGGATGCCCTGCAGGAACACCCGCGCTTCGATAGCATCGCCATCTATCGGCCCGAGGCTGCCTCTTTGCGGCTGCTCTGGGCCGCGGGCCGGCAGACCCTACCCGAGCAGTTCGAGCCCACCCACGAGATCGTGCAGCGGGCGGCCCACCTGGCCGAAACGGTGGTGATGTACAGCACCGAGGAGCGCAGCAAAGCCGGCCTGCTGGGCGAGCGCAGCCTGGTGGCGGTTCCGCTGCCGGTCAAGGGCAAGGTGGTGGGGGTGCTGGTGGTGGGCAGTGCCCATACCGACCTCGAGCCGCGCGACGTGCGTTTTCTGGAGGGGGTGGCGGGGCAGCTCAGCCTGGCTATTGACCGGGCCCAGGTCTACGAGGCCCTGCGCGAACAGGAGGCCATCTACCGCACCCTGATGGAGACCCTGCCCGACGCAGTGGCCCTTTACGACGGCTCCAGGCTGCTGTATCTCAACCCGGTGGGCCTGCGCGGGCTGGGCTACGAGCGCCTGGAGGAGGTGGTGGGCCAGCCCCTCACCAAATTTGTTCATCCCGACTCGCTGCCGCGCGTGGCCGAGCGGGTGCAGCGCATTCTGGGCGGAGAACGGGATACCCTCGAGGAGGTTCGCCTCGTTACCCGCGATGGCCGCGCGCTCGAGGTCGAGGCCCAGGGGGTGCGGGTGCAGATCGCAGGCCACGAGCAGGTTTTGATCTCCATCCGCGATGTGGGCGAGCGCAAGCGCCAGCAGGCCCGCATCGAGTACCTGGCCTACCACGACCCCCTCACCGACCTCCCCAACCGCCGCAAGCTGTGGGCCGTGGCCGAGAGTATTTTTGTGGCCGACCGGCGCAAGCGTGAGACCCCGGCCCTGATCTACCTCGACCTCGACAACTTCAAGCTGGTCAACGACACCCTGGGCCACCAGGTGGGCGACGAACTCTTGCGCCAACTGGCCTTGCGCATCAAAGGCACCTTGCGCCAGGACGACCTGCTGGCCCGCATGGGCGGGGACGAGTTCGCGGTGCTGCTGCCCTCTGCCGACCGCAATTCGGCGATGGCCGCTGCTAGGCGCATCGTCGAGGTTTTTGACCACCCCTTCAATCTGGGGGAGCACGTCCTTCACGCGCGGGCCAGCCTGGGGGTGGCGCTTTACCCCGAGCACGGCCAGACCCTGGACGAGCTGGCCCGTGCGGCCGACGTGGCGATGTACCAGGCCAAGCAAGCCCAGACCCAGGTGGCCGTCTACGACCCCGCCCAGGACATCAACTCCCTCGAGCGCCTCGAGACCATTCAGCGGCTCAGAAAAACCATTCAAGAAGGCCGCTTCCTCATCCAATACCAGCCCATCCTGAACATCGCCGAGCGCTACATCAACAAGTGGGAAGCCCTGGTGCGCTGGGAGCACCCCACCCGCGGCCTGCTGCGCCCGGCCGAGTTCGTGCCGCTGGCCGAGGAGTCGGGCCTGATTGGCGAACTGGATCTGGCCGTGCTGAAACAGGCGGTGCAGGATCAGAAGCGACTGGGCGGCGAGCTGACCATCAACTTTTCTGCTGTCACGCTGGCCCACCCCAACTGGGTGCGGGAGGTGGTGCGTGCCCTGGTGGACGAGGCCCTGCAGCCCAGCCTGTTGTGGCTCGAGATCACCGAGTCGGCCCTGCTGCCCGAGCGGCAAAAGTGGCTGGGGGGGCTGGTGGCGTTGCGCGGTCTGGGCGTGCGGGTGGCCCTGGACGACTTTGGTATGGGCTACTCCTCGCTGGCCCACCTCAAGCAGGTGCCAGTAGACCTGATCAAAATTGACAAAAGCTTTGTGGCAGAGATCGGGCTAAGCCAGACCTCGGAGGACATCCTGCGGGCCATGCTGCAACTGGCCAGCGCCTTTGGCCTCAAAACCCTGGCCGAGGGGGTGGAGAACCGAACCCAGCTCGAGTGGCTGGCCCGCCACGGTTGCCACTATGCCCAGGGCTACTACATCGGCCTGCCGGTTGCGGTGGAGCAGGCGGTCGAGGCTGCTTTTACCAAAGCCTATTGACTTGAACCACACCCAATGTGGTTTGGGCCTCTGGAATTGGTTGGGTTGTTTCGCTGGAACTTCCCCTCGAGCCTACTTTTGCCCTGGCTCATTCAGTCGGTGCAGCCAGTACTCGGGATGACGTCTTTCGTGGGCCACAGCGACGACGAAAATTGCGTCGGGGTCAGCTATATAGAAGATTTTGTACGGGAACTTCTTCATGACCAGGCGGCGCACCCCTATTGGGTGAACCTGAACCCCGGTCTCGGGAAACTGTTTTAGGTGCTCTAGCAACCCGTCGAAGGCCACCACAAACTTGCGCGATAACTCGGGTGATACCGATCTGTAATACTCTGCTGCCTGGACAAACTCCAGCCTGGCCTCGGGATGGAAGATTTTATCCAAGCCGGGAGAGGGCATCTTGTTTAATTTCTTCCCAGGAGTAACCTTTGGTTTTGCCGCTTTGCAGCTCCTCGGCACGTCTGGCTGCCACCTCTGTCCAGAGGCGGTCGTGCTCTTCGGGGCTGAGTTGTTCAAGGCTCGAGAGGAGCTGCTGGGCTAACTCGGCCCGGTCTTTCAGGTCTAGTTGCAGCGCTTGCTCGAGAATCTGTTCCTTGCGCATGGGTTCATTGTAGCAACTTGGTGGAAGCCACCGCTGGGTTGGTTTGCCCTCTGGGGTTGTGAGGAACTTTAGCCCGTTGTAGAAGAGCAGGGTCATGCGGGATTTGCTTCTGCCTCACGGTGTTTGGCAGCAAACACACGTAACTTGAGGCCATGAATACCTTGCTGTTGGGCGCAACGGGGGGCATTGGGCAGGCCCTGGCGCGGGGGCTGGCCGGGCGGGTGGGCCGGTTGTGGCTTTCGGGCCGCAACGGCGCGGTTCTGGCCGCTCTGGCACGAGACCTGGGGGCCCTGGCCGTGCCCACCGAGCTGGCCCACGAGCTCGAGGTGCAGGCGCTGGCCCAGGAGGTAGGGCCGCTGGACTTGCTCATCTACGCGGCGGGTGCGGTGCAGAAAGCCAGCCTGCGCGAGCAGGGGATGGGCGACCTCGAGCGCCTCTTTGCCGCCAACCTTGCGGGCCTGGCCCTGGTGCTCAAATACGCCACCTTCAACCCGCAGGCCCGGGGGGTGCTGCTGGGGGTTTACCCGGAGCTGATTGCCGTACCGGGTTTGTCGGGGTATGTGGCGACCAAGCTGGGGGCCGAGGGGCTTTTGAACGTGGCCCGCAAGGAATTCCGCCGCGAAGGGGTGCGCTTTTGCCTGGTGCGGCTGCCCGCGGTAGCCACCGGCCTCTGGGCCCCCCTGGGGGGTGCGCCCAAAAACGCCTTGCATCCAGACGAGGCCGCGGCGCGTATCTTAGAGGGCGTCCTGAGCGAGCCCATGCCGGACGTGCTCGAGATCAGGTAGGGGAGGAAGATGCGCAATTGGCTGGTGTTGCTCGGGCTGGCTTTGCTGGCGGGCGGTGTTCAGGCCCAGACCGGCCAGTTCACCATCGAGGGGCGCGTGACCTATGCGGCCAGCTACAACCTGGGCCGCTGGGAGGGCAGCAACACCAGCGTGCGCGGTACGGTGCGCTGGAACCCTCAGACCGGCGAGGCCTCGGGCCAGGTCTGCGTGGAGCTGGGCCGCTTCGATTCGGGCAACCCCTTGCGCGACGCCGACGCGCGGGGGGTCTTCGACGTCAATAAGTTTCCCCTGAGCTGCCTGGAGGTGGAGCGCCTGACCCAGACCGGTGAGGACGCCGTGCTGCTCGGAACGCTGGAAATTAGCGGAACCCGCCGCCCGGTGCGCATAGCCGGCAAACTTACCCGCGAGGGCAGCGCCTACCGCTTTGTGGGGGGGTTCAACACCAGCTTCTCGGAATGGAGGCTGACCCCCCCAAGCCTGCTCTTTTTGCGGGTCAACGACCCGGTGGAGGTGCGCCTGGAGGCTCGAGCGCTTCCGCGTTAAGTAAAGCGAAGTTAAAGAACCTTCTGCACCTGGGGCCAAGCGATCTTGATACCCTTAAAACCTGGAGGGATTCCATGCAGAAACGAACCGCCCTGCTCCCGGTTCTGCCCTGGCTGCTGCTGGCCTGCAACGCCCCCGAGGCCGCACCCCCCGTCGTACCCCCTGACCAACCCACCCCCGTCGCGGGGCAGGCCTGCCCCGACTGGGTGCACAACCGCCACGTGGTCAGAGGCCCCGATGGCGAGCTGTACCCCACCTGGCACCCCCAGGTAGACCCTGATTACAGGTGCTACTTCGACCACGACCACGGCGACGACCCCCGCACCAGCCTGGCCAACCCCGAACTGCCCCCCTTTGGTTACGTGGGCAAGCTGGCGGGTATGCCGGAGGCCCACGAGGGTTTCAAGGTCTTCGTAGCCAACCTCGACACCCGCAACGACGAAGACCGGGTGGCCCTGACCAGCACCCGCATCGTGGCCCACATGGGCACCGGCGGGGTGCGCCGCTACAGCGTGCGCCAGCACTCCTTAATGTTCGACCTGGTGGCCCCCAGCGGGCACCGGGTGAGCGTGCAGGGGATGGCCGACACCGGCCTGGTGGGCTCCATCTGCCAGCGCGACCTCACCCTGGGCGATGCCGACCCCAGCAACGACATTGGCCGCACCGTCATGACCCTTCCGGGAACCGGCTGCCACAGCAACAGCCCCGGCTCACTCTACGAGATCTGGGCCTTCAAGCTCCGCCTGGCCGATAAGGTCGAGGTGGTGGCCTCCACCGCCGTCTTCGACCCCATCACCACCATGAACCCTGCCAACCTCTCCGAGCTGCACTACACCGAGCAGGTTTTCAGCGGGTTTAGCGGGTTGCGCGGCTGCGACCGCGAGGCCTACCACGGCCCGGTCTACTGGTACAACCTCGATGGCCCCGAGGTCTTCTATACCGATGCCTTTGGGCGGCCCGGTGGCCCCATCCGGCAGTTGGTCTCGCGCCACGATGATGTGGGCATCTGGATGTCGCAGCGTTCGGATGGCTTCCAGAACCAGTTCAAACTGATCAGCAAACACTGTGCGCCCGGGCTGGGGCTGAAAAACTAATCCAGGGGCTCCCGGCCTGATCCGGTGCTCTGGGCTGCTCGAGGCCGACAGGTGCGACCCTGCGCTAGTCGAAGATTTTGCCGGGGTTGAGCAGGTTTTCGGGGTCGAAAAGCTGCTTGATCTGGCGCATCCAGCCCAGGGCTGGGCCATGCTCCTTGGGCAGGTACTTCTTTTTGCGCAGGCCCACCCCGTGCTCGCCGGTGCAGGTGCCGCCCAGGGCCAGGGCGTGCTCCACCAGCCGAAGGGAGAACTCCTCGGCCCGCGGGTCGCCCGGCTCGCAGACCACCAGGGTGTGAAAGTTGCCGTCGCCCACGTGCCCCAGGATGTTTCCGGTCAGGCCCAGCTCGCGCAGCAAGCGGCTGGAATAGGCCACCAGATCGGGCATTTTGGAGATGGGCACGGCGGTGTCGGTGGAGAGGTACTCCTTGCCGGGAAAGAGGTTGACTAAAGCCCAGTAGGACTGGTGCCGGGCCTCCCACTGGGCGGTGCGCTCTTCCTGGGTGCGGGCGGCGTCTATGCTGATGGCCCCGGCCTCTCGCATGAGCTCGAGGGCCAGGTGGGACTCGGCCTCGAGGGCCGCGCGGGTGGAGGAGTGGAACTCCACGAACAGGACGGGTTTTTCTGGGTAGTTGCGGCCCAGGTAGCGGTTGATGGCTTTGATGCCGATCTCGTCCACCAACTCGAGGCGGGCCACCGGCAGCCCGCTGGCCATCACGGCGTAGGCGGCCTGGGCGGTGTCGGTCAGGTTTTCGAAGAAGACCCGCAAAGTGTGGATGTGCTCGGGGATGGGGTGCAGCCTTAGGGTGAGGCGGGCGATGATACCCAGGGTGCCCTCGGAGCCGATGAAGAGGTCTTTCAGATCGTAGCCGGCGCTGGTCTTGCGCACTCCCCGGCCCAGCTCCAGCACCTCGCCATTGGCCAGCACCACCTGCAACGCCAGCACGTTCTGGCGCATGCCCCCATAGCGCACGGTGGTGGTGCCCGAGGCGTTGGTGGCGGCCATCCCGCCCAGCGAAGCATCGGCGCCGGGGTCTACCGGAAAGAACAGGCCCGTGCCCTTGAGGGCTTCGTTCAGCGCCTTGCGGGTCACACCGGGCTCCACCACCGCCAGGAAATCCTCGGGGCGCACTTCCAGCACCCGGTTCATGCGGGAGAGATCCAACGAGAGCGCTTTCCCCTGCGGAATAACCTGGCCTTCGATGCTGGTTCCGGCCCCAAAGGGCACCACCGGGATGCGGTGCTCGCGGGCCCAGGCCAGGGTGGTTTGAATGTCCTCGAGGCCTTCGGCGTAGACCACCGCGATGGGTGGCTGGTGGGCTGGGTAGCCCTCATCCTTGCTGTGGGTTTCCAGGTCGGCGGGGGCGGTGCTGACTTTTTGGGGTATGCGGCGTTGGAGGCTTTCCACCATGGCTCTAGCCTACCTGAAGGAAATGGAAAGTGGACAAGTTGCTCAGTGTGCAGTGATTTTTGGCCCATGAACAGCCGATGAGCGTTAAGTGAAAACCGCTGGTGACGGATGCGCCGAACAGGTTCGCACAAACTGATACCCTGGCGGGTAGTGATGAGCGCTTTGACCAACACACACCAACCCACCGTACGCGAGAACCTACAACGACTGCTGCGCGAAGCCTGGCACAAGCTAGAACAACAACCGCTGGAGTCCAGCGCACCGGCACAGCGCGCCGAGCACCTGGCGCGTTGCACGGGGGAGAACCGGGCCTGGGCCCAGAGCCTGTTTGTGTGGGGGGTGGCCAGCTTATACGAGGGCGAAACCCACAAAGCCATCACCTTGCTGTCGAGGGCTTTGGCTGTCTACCGCTTTTTGGGGGATGAAGAGGGCCAGTGGTCCTGCCTCAAAGCCATTGCTCTAGCCTGGCACCACGCCGGTGATACTGTCCAGGCTCTCGAGACCCACGCGGTGGCGGGCCGCTTCAAGCGCCAGGCCGAGTTTCTGGCCCGGGCAACCTGGCTGCGCTGGTTTGCCGATTGACGCTAAACGCTCTTAACTGTCAGGGGTTTTTTGCTCGTTTTTCCGTGTGGAACGGGTTATTTGCGCTTGACCTGAGGGCTTTGCCTGTTGCAAGCTGAGGTATGGCGAGTGCGGCTAGACGAGAAGTATGGCAGGATGTAGAGGTAAACCTGGAGCTCTCGCTGGAGTTTGACCCCGAGGAGTTCTTGCGGCGCTATCCGGGGCTCTCGCTGGTGTTGGCCGAGCTGCTGGTGGGGCCGCCGCGGCGCTGGCGCGACCCCGCCGAGCTGCTGCCCTATGCTGGTTGCAAGAGCCTCGAGGCCAAGCTGCCGCGCCTGCGCTTCAGCCCGCTGGAGACCCGCTCGCTGGGGCAGGCCCTCGACAAGCTGTTCACGGCGCTTGAGTTCAGCATTGTGGGGCACAAGGTTTTGGCGGTGCCGCCGCCCAGCCGATTTATCGCGCTGCCCGAGGGCTGGCGGGCCAAAAGCGAGGTCTGGCTCTGCCACCGGCCGCTGGCCTGAGCGGCTGGTACAGCATCCGCTTACATTCGTCATTTACCCCAAAATGCCCTAAGCTGGAGTGGCGCAGCCCCGTGCTGCGCGGGTTATGCCACAACGAATTTTGCTGGTCTACACAAAAGCCGGGGGTGGGCACTTTGCCCTGGCGCAGAACCTACACAAACTGCTGACCGAGCTCGAGCCCGAGTCCGAGGTTCGCCTGTTCAATTTCTTCGATGTGGGGCCGCGCTGGATTGCCCAGGCCATCCAGGACGGCTACAACTTTGCCGTTAATAAGCAGCGCTGGCTCTTTACGGTTTTTCAGGCGTTTTATCAAACCCGCCCAGCCATCCAGACCTTTGCGCGGGTGCTGGGGATGCGCCTGGCCCCGGCCATCAACGAGTACCTGGAGGAGTTTCGCCCCGATAAAATCATCTACTGCTACCCGGTGAACCACGGTTTTCGCCGGCTGCCCTACGTGCGCAAGCACAGGCCCAAGACCCTCACCGTAGTAAGCGATATTTTCAGCCCGCACCTGTACTGGTTCATCGACACCAAAGACCAGTACGTGGTGGCCAGCCCCGAAGCCTACAGCATCGCCCGCCGCTACCGGGTGCCCCCGGAAAACCTGCACTACTTCCAGACCCTTATAGATCCCAAGTACAACAAGCCCCTCGAGCCCGCCCAGGTGGCCCGGCTGCGCGAGGAGTGGGGCCTGGTTCATCCCTACACCGTCTTGGTGACGGGGGGTGGGGCCGGCCTAAAAATCAGCTTCAAGCTGGTGCGGGAGCTGGTCAGGATCGAGGGCATCAACGTGGTGGTGGTGTGTGGGTACAACCAGAAGCTTTACCGGCAGCTCGAGGTCTTCAAGCAGAAGAGCCAGCTATCCAACCTGGTTGTGTTTGGTTTTACCCATCAGATGTACGAACTCATCAATGTGTCCAATGTGGTGGTTTCCAAGGCCGGCCCTGCGACCATCGCCGAGGTGCTCTCCCAGGGCAAGGATCTAATTATCTGCGATTACGTATGGCCGCAGGAACACGGCAACGTCGAGCTGATCCGGCACGAGAAGCTGGGGTATTACATCCGCCAGCCCCGCAAGATTGCCGACAAAATCCGGGAACTCAAAGACCGGCCTCCCGAGCGCAAAACCCTCAACCTGCAAAACGATATCGTGCGGCTGGCCGAGTATATCCTCAGGCTTTAGGCTTTTCGCCCAGAATCTTTTCGATTTTCTCCAGCGCTTCCTGGGGCAGGTCGACTCCGGCGGCGCCCAGGCTCTCCTCGAGCTGCTCGGGCTTGGTCGCGCCGGTAATGGCGCTGCTCACCCCTTTTTGCCGCAAGACCCAGGCCAGGGCCAGTTGGGTGCGGGTGAGGCCCAGCTCGCTGGCCACTTTCTTGAGGGCCTTGACCTTCTTGACGTTTTCCTCGGTCAGGAAGCGGTTGCCGAACTGCGGATAGCGCTCGAAGCGGCTGTCCTTGGGGACGCCCTTGTCGTAGCGCCCGGTGAGCATGCCCATGGCCAGCGGGCTCCAGACCACCATACCCATCCCGAAGCGCTCGGTCTCGGGCAGGATTTCCTGCTCCACCCGCTCGCGGTAGAGCATCGAGTACTGCGGCTGCTCCACCACGGGCGGGTGCAGGCCGTTGTTGCGGGCGAACTGTACGGCCTCCACGATGCGGGCCGCCGGCCACTCGGAAGTGCCCCAGTACAGCACCAGGCCCCGGTCTACCAGGTTGCTCATGGTGCTGACGATTTCCTCCATGGGCACCTCGGGGTCGTAGCGGTGGCAGAAGTACAGGTCGAGGTAGTCGGTGCCCATGCGCTTCAGGCTGCGCTCGAGGCTTTCCCGCACGTGCTTGCGCGAGAGGCCCCGGCCGTTGGCGTCGTCGCTGGTAGGCCAGAAAACCTTGCTGGACAGCACCAGCTCGTGGCGGGGGAACTGCTCCAGCAGGGCCTTGCTCATCAGCTCTTCGGCCAGCCCCTTGGCGTAGACGTCGGCGTTGTCGAAAAAGTTAATCCCGCCCTCGTAGGCGATGCGGGTGATGGCCTTGATGCGCTCGAGATCCTGCACCGCGTCGCCGTAGGTGACCCAGGCCCCCAGCGAAATTTCCGAAACCTTCAAGCCCCACTGACCAAGTTTGCGATAGCGCATGGGCATAGTAACCTCCGCCCGCCATCTTATCGCGGGTCACACCGGTGATTGGGAGTTGGGTTACCTCGGCTCCTCGAGCTCGATGACCGCAGCCGGGGCCACGAAGCCCACCGACTTGTGGGTGCCGTCGCAGAAGGGCTTATTGGCCGAGTGACCGCAGCGGCACAGCGAGACCCTGGGCTTCTCGATGACCACCTCCTGGTCGCCCTGACGGAAGACGTACCTGCCGCCGGTTTCGATACCGATGGAGCCATTCTCGCGAAACTCGATTTTCATGGATGCAATTCTAACCGTGCCTGCTGCGTGGTAGAAATGGGTTGGCAGCACATCGCTTGGGTTTGACCTGGAGGCGCAGGCATTCCAGAATACTCTGGATGTATACCACCCGTCTGGCCTACGTCCACCTGACCGTGCGGCACCTCGAGGCCGCCGTCACTTTTTACACCCGTTTCCTGGACCTGCAACTCTCCGAGCGTTTTGGCAAAACCGCCCTGCTGGTCTCCTCGGAGAACGATGCGCACTTCGAGCTGGCCCTTAGTGAGGGGGCCCCTTCAGGCTCGGTTGTGCTGGGTTTCGTTTGCGCCTCTGAGGAGGACTTCCGGGCAGCCCAGGATTTCGTGCGGCTCGAGGGGGTGCCCTTCCGGCTGGAGGATCGCGGGATCGCCTGGGTGCTGGGCCTGCAAGACCCCGATGGCAACACGGTAGAGCTGTTCCTGGATCGCCGCGCATCGGGGGGACGGGCCTTCTGGCGGGGCGAGGGCACCCCCCTTTGATTATTGCCTTGCCTTTTCTGCGATAGGCGGGCAGAGGGTGCACCGCCAACAGTGGCCTTATACTGGGGCTAAAGCAAGGAGGAAGTGTGCGCTTACTGGGTTTCCTGGGACGTTTGTTGTTGGTGGTGGTCGGGCTGGCGCTGGTTCTGGTTGTGGGGGGTTGGTTCTGGTTGCGGGCGGCCACCATCCCGCAGCACACGGGGCGGCTGGCCCTGAAAGGCCTCTCGGCACCGGTTGAAATGAGCCGCACCGCCGAGGGCGTACTGCACATCAAAGCCCAGACCGACAAGGACGCGTTCTTTGCCCTGGGCGTGGCCCACGCCCAGGATCGGCTATGGCAGATGGAGTTCCAGCGCCGGGTGGGGGCCGGGCGGCTTTCCGAGGTGATCGGGAAGGCCACCCTGGAGCAAGACCGCTTCCTGCGCACCTGGGGTTTCTACCGGGCCGCCGAGCAGGCCTATGGGAGCCTATCGCCCGAGGGCAGGGCGGTGGTGGATGCCTATGTGGCGGGCATCAACGCCTACCTGGCCACCAACCCGCCGCTGCCGCTCGAGTTCCGCCTGCTGGGTTTCAGGCCCGAGCCCTGGAAGCCCGCGGATGTGCTGGTCTGGGCCAAGATGATGTCCTACGACCTCTCGGGCAACTGGCGCAGCGAGCTGCAGCGCCTGCAGTGGGCGGCTAAAGGCATGCCCGCGGCGCGCATGATGCAGCTCAAGCCCCCTTACCCCGCCGATGCGCCCACCGTGCTGCAGGCCGAGGATTTACAACTCCCCCCGCCAGCAAAGCCGGATGGGGAGTCGGCCCGTTCCCTGCTTAGCCTGGCATCCCGGCTGCCCCAGGCTTTGCACCTGCCGGGCGAGCTGATGGCCCGGGCCTCCAACAACTGGGTGATTGGCCCTGCGCGCACTGTGAGTGGAAAACCCCTGCTCGCCAACGACCCCCACCTGGGGCTGGGTGCTCCTTCGATCTGGTATCTGGTGCATATCGAAGCCCCCACCTACAAGGCCATCGGCAGCAGCTTTCCGGGGCTTCCGGCGGTGGTGATTGGCCGCAACGAGCGCATTGGCTGGGGGGTGACGACGGTTGGGGCCGACGTGCAGGATCTGTACATCATGGAGGAAGTTCCGGGTGGCTACCGCTACAAGGGGCAGATTGAGCCCTGGCGTACCCGCACCGAGGTGATCAAGGTCAAAGGCGAACCCGAGGTGATCCTTCAGGTGCGGGAAAGCCGCTACGGGCCGGTGATCAACGATGTGGTCAAAAACCCCGGCGCAAAGCCGCTTTCGTTGCGCTGGACCAGCCTCGATCCCACCGACCGCACCCTCGAGGCCTTCCTGGGGATCGCCCGCGCGCAGAACTGGGAAGAGTTCAAGGCGGCCTTAGCCCTTTACAACGCGCCCAGCCAGAACTTTGTTTATGCCGATGTGGACGGCAACATTGGCTACATGGCCCCGGCCCGCTTCCCCATCCGCCGGCCCGGCCACTCGGGCCTGATGCCGGTGCCGGGCGACGGCAACTGGGACTGGCAGGGCTACCTGCCCCAGGATCAGTGGCCGCAAGTCTATAACCCCAAAGAGGGCTTTATCGTCACCGCCAACAACAAGGTGACCGCCCCCAACTACCCGCACACCATCTCGCTGGAGTGGGAGGAGCCCTACCGGGCCCAGCGCATCCGCGAGCTGATACTGGCCAAGGAAAAACTCTCCCTGGAAGACATGGTCGCCATGCAGCAGGACATTACCAGCCTCTTGTACCGGGAGTTTAAGCCGGTTTTGGAGCTGCTCAACCCGCTCTCGGAGAACGCGCGCCAGTGGAAGGCCCGTTTGCTGGCCTGGGATGGGGTCATGCGGGCCGAGCAGGTTGAGCCCACGGTCTTCCAGGCCTGGTACACCGAGCTGACCCGCCTGCCCAGCCAGGAGGTGGAACAGGAGTTCTGGGAGCAGCCCCGCTACCTGCTGGCCGCCATGCGCCAGGGCGACCCGGCCTGCCGGACGCCCGATACCCAGACCTGCCTGGAATTTGCTGCCCTCGCCCTCGATAAGGCCCTGGATCGCTTTGGCAACAACCCCCCGCGCTGGGGCCAGGTGCACCGGGCCACCTTCCCCCACGCCATCCTGACCAACGTCCCGCCGCTCAACCGCCTGTCCGACCGGGCCGTGCCCCACGGGGGCGACCGCTACACCCTGAACCGGGCCTCCTACGATCCCAGCACCTTCCGCATGACGGTGGGGAGCAGCTACCGGCACATTCTGGATTTTGCCGATCTGGAGAACTCGAGGTTCATTCACCCCATGGGCCAGTCCGGTGCGCTTCTGTCCGGTGAGTACGACAACCTGCTGGCTAAATGGACCGGCGGACAGTACCTGCCCATGCGGATGGGGGAGACCAGTTTCAGGACGCGCCAGACCCTCGAGCCCCTGCGCTAGGGCAGCAGGGTTGGGGGCTTGACATGTTGTTGCTCGAGTTTTAGTGTACTAGCTAGCTAGTGCACTAAGGAGGTGGCTCGATTGTGGGACTTGGACGTGGAAGCAGGGCCGATTTATGCGCAGATCGTACGGGGGGTGGAGCGGATGCTGGCCAATGGGCAGTTGAAACCAGGGGATAAGCTGCCCTCAGCGCGGGAGCTGGCGGCGGCCTTGAAGGTCAACCCCAACACGGTGATACACGCCTACAGCCAGCTCGAGATGGCCCAGATCACCGAGACCCGGCGGGGCCTGGGTACTTTTGTGCGGGAGGATGTAAACGTGGAGGGCATCCGGCTTCGCATTCTGCAAGAGGCCGCCCAGCGCTTCTGGTCGGAGGTACAGAGCCTGGGACTGGGCCTCGAGGAGGCCATAAAAGCCCTTAGAAGCCTGGGCCCCAACAGCGGCGGGGAGGTGCGGTGATGCTGGCCCGACTCATTGGCGTGACCAAGCGCTACGGTAAAACCGAGGGGGTGCACGATCTGAGCCTCGAGCTCTACCCAGGGCAAGCGGTGGGGCTTTTGGGCCTGAACGGCTCGGGCAAGACCACCACCCTCAAGCTCCTGGCCGGGATGCTCTTTCCCACCCAGGGCCGGGTGGAGGTGCTGGGAAAAAGCCCACGCGAGAACCGGGGCCAGATTGCTTATCTCTCCGACGCCGACAACCTGTACGCCTGGATGACCCCCGGCGATGCCGAACGTTTGATGCGGGGGCTGTACCTCGACTTCAACCCCAGGCGCTACCGCGAACTGCTGGCCTTCCTGGAGGTGCCGCAGCGGAGCTACCGCGCGATGTCGCGGGGGCAGCGGGC
This sequence comes from Meiothermus sp., assembly GCA_026004095.1. Lineage (GTDB taxonomy): Bacteria > Deinococcota > Deinococci > Deinococcales > Thermaceae > Meiothermus. Next base: position 52,521 of record BPIL01000004.1, on the reverse strand, counting down.
CCGTCTGCGACTGGCGATGGTGCTGGCCCGCGACGCCCGGCTGTTTCTACTCGACGAACCGCTCTCGGGCATAGACGTGATCTCGCGCGACCGCATCCTCAAAAGCCTGGTGCTGGAGTGGCGGGAGGAGGCCTGCTTGGTGCTCTCAACCCACGAGGTAAGCGAGGCCGAGGGGATTTTTGAGCGGGTGCTGCTCTTGAAGGAGGGCCGCCTGGCCCTGGATGCCCTGGCCGAGGATTTGCGGGCCCGGGGGCAGAGCGTGAAGGACGCTTTTGTCGAGGTGCTGGCCTGATATGGGTGGGCGGTACAGCCACTTTTGATGGGGAGGTTTACCTGTGATCAACGCGTTTTCAACCCTGTTCTGGCTCGAGCTGCGCAAGTTTAGCGTCTTTGGGCTGGGGCTATTGCTGGGGGTGGTGGCCTGGTTTTTGCTGGCCCGCCAGATCTTTGCCTGGACTGGGGGCAACCTCGAGTCGGCCATCGCTGTGGTCTCTACGACGGTGTTTTTTGCCATGTGTGTAAGCACAGTGTTGCTGGTGGGGCTGGCCCAGGATTTTTGGCGTGAGTACCGCGCGGGTCGCTGGTCGTTGTTGCTGGGCTCCCCTCAGCCGGCCTGGCTGCACCTGGCGGTCAGGGCGGTTTTTGGCGGGGCCGTGCTGAGCCTCTTCAATGGGGCGGTGTGGTTCATTCTTACTTTCTGGCTGGCCCAGGTAGGGGTGGGCCTGCCCCTGGGTCTGGGGATTAGCCTCTGGCTTTACGGTTTGGGGGGGCTGGCACTGGTGGTTCCGGCGCTTTTCCTGGGGCTCTGGGTGACGGCCTATACCCCGGGTAAAGCCACCCTGATTGCTTTGGTGATGGGTGTGATAGGTATGTGCCAGGTGCTGGAGTGGAGTGTGCGGCTTTTTGGCGACCTGTTTTACAGGCTTTTGCCGCCCTGGAAACTGCCTGCGCCCACCCTCGAGCAGAACCCCGCAGTACGGGGGTTGTGGGAGAGCTTTCCCGGTCTACCGACCGAAGGCTTTGTGCTTTCACTGGCGCTGACGGTGCCGCTTTTTTGGGCCGCCAGCCGCCTGTGGCAGGAAGTGGAGGCCTGATAAGAAATCTTCAAGACTCTTTCCACTAAAATGGAGCCATGCAACTGGCCCAACATCAGCGCCGCCCCCGGTTGGAACTCCAACTGCGACACCATCCGGATAACCTCCACGCCCTCTACCGGGAGTCCCAAGACCACACCGAACGCGCCCGCTGGCACGCTCTCTGGCTGCTGGCCAGGGGTCAGAGCATCCCCGAGGTAGCCAGGAATCTGGGCTATACCGATCGCTGGGTGCGTCAGGTAATCCACCGCTACAATCAGGGCCTGCCCATGAAGAATCTGCGGCACGAGAACAAAGGCCGGGCCCCCCTCGTACCGCCCGAACTCCAGGAGGGCTTCCGCCAGGCCCTCCTCCAGCCCCATCCCAGGGACGGGCTTTGGAGCATTCGCAACGCTGCGGAGTGGCTGGCTGAAAGGCTGGGACGTCCGGTGGATGGGCGGCGGGCCTGGTACTGGATGCGTCGCCTGGGCCTGGCCCCGCTGCGCCCCCGGCCGCGCCACCGGGAGGCGGATGCGAAGCGGCAGGAGGCTTTCAAAAAAAGCTCTTTCTGATGGTTTTCCTGTTCAGGTTGCTCTTTCCTGAACTGGAGTTGGAGGTGTGGGGCTTTGATGAGCACCGAATAGGGCTGAAGCCCATCCGCCGACGGGTATGGGCCTTGCGAGGGAGGACGCCGCTAGCGCAGGAGCGGCCCCGCTATCGCTGGCTGTATGTGTACGCCTTCATAAGACCGGGTACGGGGGAAAGCGAGTACTGGCTGCTGCCCTCGGTCTCGGTGGAGGGGTTCCAGTTGGTGTTGGAGGCCTTTGCCCGGCTACGGGGGGCGGGGGCGGGCAAGCTGGTACTGGTGGTGCTGGATCAGGCTGGCTGGCACACCTCGGGGCGGGTGGAGCCAGCCAAGGGCCTGGGGCTGTGTTATCTGCCACCCTACTCGCCCGAGTTGCAGCCGGTAGAACGAGTCTGGGGGCTCATTGACGCGGTCGTGGCCAATGGGCAGGTGCAGGATGAAGAGGAGCTGTGGGCCAAGGTGGAAGCCCGGTGCGCTTACCTACAAACCCAGCCCGCGCTTATCCAGAGCTACACCCTATTTCACTGGTGGCCGGGGGGATGTTAGGGGAATGAATCAAAAGGATTTCATATGAGATGCCCAATGCGCATTTTGGAACTTTCGAACAGGTGGTCTGGGGGTTGGTGCTGGCCTGGCTGGCCTATGCAGGATACCGCTTGTGGACGGGCACCTTCAGCCCGACGGCCCGCTGGGTGGGGGTTGGTTTTGTGGCCCTGGCGGCCCTGGGGCTGGCCCAGGACTTGTTCGATCTGAACCGTCGGTCGGTGGATGCTGGGGTGGTTTCAGCCGCCACCGAGGTGGTGCCTGGGGTGGTGGAGGTGAGCGGCGGTGGGGTCTGTATTGGGTGCGGGCGCAGCCTGGAAGGGGGCAAATACCGCCTGCACGGGCGTTGGGTCGCCGGTCAGTACACCCTGCGCCCCCAGGGCGCCCAGCCCTATGCCCTGGGGTACCAGGGCGGTGAGGCGCGCCTCGAGGACACCCCTTTGAGGCCTGGCTGCACCACAGGTTTTATCTCCGAAGAACTCCGGGTGGAATTTGACGGTGCCAGCGAGGTGGTGCTCGAGGTGGGCCCCGGGGCTAGCTGTGTAAACTGAGCTGTAGCAGAGGGCGCCGGACGCGCAATCTACCCGATGATGCAGGCACAAACTTAGACCGTGAGGTGAGGGAAGATGCTGGATGTACTGCTGCAACCTACCAACTTTTTTCGAGCCCTGGCCGAGCGCAAGCCCAACCTGGTAGCCCCCTTTTTCATCGTGATTGCGGCCACCACGGCGGCTTCGCTGGGGCAGGTGTTGCTACTCCGATTACTGCCCGGTCTGCTGCCTGGGGGTTGGTTGGTGCAGATGGTGCTGGCCCTGGTGAGCGGGGTGGTGGTTGGCATGATCCTCTGGGGGCTGGGCGGGCTTATTGTGCGCCTGCTGGCCGGGCCGGATAGCCGGGCCTGGGAGGTGTACGGCTGGGCCAATGTTCCGGCCTTGCTGGTAGGGCTGGTGCTGATACCCTTTGGGGCTTTGTTTCCGGTAACCGCCGATCTGCCCCCGGTGCCGCCCATGACCGATGTCGAAGCGGTGCGGGCCTGGCAGCGGGAGTACCAGCAGGTGGTGGGTTCTGCGGTGGGCACCCGTGTGCTGCAAGGCTTGGGACTTCTGGCTTCCGTCTGGTCGTTCTGGATTATCTGGTCGGGCCTGCGGGTGCTGGCCCCGGCTCGAGCCCTCTGGGCCACGCTGGCAGTGGCTGCGGTTTCGTTGGCTTTTTCGTTGTGGGGTATCCTGGCCCAGGGTTAAGGGCTGCAACTGGAGGCAATAAGCATGAAACGTTGGTTCTGGGCTCTTTTGGTAGCCCTGTCGCTGGGTTTGACCCTGCTGGGCCTGCTGCGCCCGAGGGCCGAGCAGGGCCTTGCGGTTAATGTGGTGCGGGTGGAGCGGGGGGAGTTTATTCGGGAAGTAAGGGCCAGCGGCACAGTGGAGGCGCGGGTTTATACCCTTACCTTCCCCAGGCCGGGCCGGGTGGCCGAGGTGCGGGTGCGGGAGGGCCAGGCGGTGCAGGCCGGGCAGGTGCTGGCGGTGCTCGAGACCGTCAACGAAACCGCACAGCTTCAGGCTGCCCGCGAGAACCTGCGAGCCCTGCAGGCGCGGGCCCAGGCCCAGGAGACCGAGTTTGCCAGCAACCGCACCCGTTTGCAAAACCAGCTCCAGGAGGCCCGGCGCAACCTGGGGCTGTTGCAAACCTTGCTGGCCGCGGGCGGGGTGGCCGCCAACGAGGTGCGCCAGGCCGAGCGCCAGGTGAAAGACCTCGAGGCTCAGTGGATCAGCCTGCTGCAAAACCGCGTCAGTGCCCAGCGCGAGCTGCAAGCCCAGCTTCAGGCCCGGCAGAACGAGGTGGCCGCGCTGGAGCGAACCATCGCCCAGTCCACGCTGCGGGCCCCGGTGGCGGGGGTGGTTTCGAGCGTGGGCTTCCTGGTGGGGGTCGAGACTACCGCGCCCGGCGGCAGTGGAACCTCGCCCAGCGCCCCGGCCATCCGCCTGGTGGAGGCGGGGAGCCTGCGTGTACAGGCCCGCTTATCCGAGGCCGAGATTCCCTTCGTGCGCCCCGGTCAGCCGGTGCGGATTGAACTCGACGCTGCCCCGGAACAGCCCTTGCAGGGCAAGGTGGATCGCCTGGGGGTGCAGGCCGAGGTGGCCGCTGGTGGGGGGAGTGCGGTCTTGCCGGTGTTCATACGGTTTTTAGACCCGCAAGCCGAGGCGGTGGCCCGGCCCGGCCTGACCGCTACCGCCAATATCATCACCCTGCGCCTGCCCAGCGCGCTCAAGATTCCCCTCGAGGCCCTGGTCGAGGAACAGGGGCAGCGCTTTGTCTGGGTGGTGGATGCCCAGAGCCGCACGGTGCGTAAACAGCCCATCGTGCTCAAGGCCCGCAACCTGACCCAGGCCGCGGTGGAGGGGCTGGCCGAGGACAGCCTGCTGGTCTCCTTACCGCCTGAAACCCTTAAAGAAGGTAGCAAGGTCAGCTACCGCCTGCCCGAGGCCGGGGGGCGCTGAGGTGGGGGGAGGTGGCGTGTGGCGCCTGACAACAGACCCGTCGTGCAGATGCGCGGCGTGACCAAGATCTACCGCTCGGGATCCGGAAGCCGCACGGTGGAGGTGCGGGCGCTCGCAGGGGTTGACCTGAGCATTTACCCTGGTGAGTACGTGGCCCTGATGGGGCCTTCGGGCTCGGGCAAGTCGACCCTGATGCACATCATCGGCCTGCTCGATACGCCCACCGAGGGCGAGTACTGGCTGGGGGGCGAGCCGGTGCGGGGCCTGAGCGAGGCCCAACTGGCCCGCATTCGCAACCAGCGGGTGGGGTTTGTGTTCCAGGCGTTTTTTCTGCTGCCACGCCTGACCGCGCTGCACAACGTGGCCTTGCCCCTGGTTTACCGCGGACTGCCGGCAGCGGAGCGGCTTAAGCGGGCTCGAGCGGCGCTCGAGGCGGTGGGTCTGGGCGACCGTCTCGACCACCTGCCCTCCGAGCTTTCAGGGGGGCAGAAGCAGCGGGTGGCCATCGCGCGGGCCCTGGTGCAGGAGCCCGACCTGTTGCTGGCCGACGAACCCACCGGTAACCTCGACTCCAGGTCTTCCGACGAGATTCTGGGGCTGTTCGATGCCCTGCACCGCCAGGGCAAGACCATCGTGATGGTGACCCACGAGCCGGATGTGGGGGCCCGGGCCCAGCGCATCGTGCGGCTGCGCGATGGCCGGGTGGCCGAGGGAGGTATGGTATGAATCCCGCTTCAGCTCAACGCACGGAGGCCAGTCCGGTATGAACCCGCTCGAGAACTTCCGCATGGCCTTTGAGTCGCTGTGGGGCAACAAGCTGCGCAGCTTTCTGGCCTTGCTGGGCATCGTGATTGGGGTGTTTGCTGTCACGGCCATGATCTCGCTGGGTCAGATGGCGACCGCCGGTATCACCCAGGATCTGGAGGCCATCGCGGGCCGTTCGATTTTTGTACAGCCCAACTTCAACGAGGGCCAGGACTTCAGCACCGCGCCTATCCGCGAGGAAGATATCCTGGCCCTGCAGACCCTGCCCGCCGCGGTTATTCCGCAGCTTTTCACCAGCGCGCAGTATGAGGCCCGGCCCGGCACGCGGCGCTCCATCCAGCTCCAGGGCACCCCCGGCGACCTGCCCCGGCTCGATCCCACCAACAAGCTGGCTAAAGGACGCTACTTTAGCGAGGCTGAAGCGCGGGGAGGGCTGGCGGTGGCGGTGCTGTCCGACCGGGCTGCCCGGGATCTGTTCCCTGGCCGCGAGGCGGTGGGCCAGGTGGCCCGGCTTTTCTACCCGAATGGGGCCCGCCTCGAGCTTACCGTGGTGGGGGTCTTGCAGCCCCCCGGAGGGCTGTTTGGGGGGCTGGGGGCGGCGGCGACCGTGTATGTCCCCAACGAGCTAATCTGGAACACCTCGCCCACCGCCCGCAAGGGCCAGTACGATTTTGTGGTGCTCTCCCTCAAAAAAGGGGCCGATGCCAGGCAGGTCACCCGCCAGGCGCAGCGCATCTTTGAGAGCCGCTACGGCAAGGGCAAGTACCAGATTGCCTCCACCGAGAGCTTCCAGGACACCCTGCGCTCCATCACCCTAATTTTGCAGGCGCTGCTGGGGGCCATTGCCGGGCTTTCGTTGCTGGTGGGTGGCATCGGCATCATGAACATCATGCTGGTAAGCGTAACCGAGCGCACCCGTGAGATTGGCCTGCGCAAAGCCCTGGGGGCGACCTCGAGCCAGATCCGCCAGCAGTTTCTAATAGAAGCGGTGGTGCTCACGCTGGTGGGGGGGCTGCTGGGCGTGGTGCTGGCGGCGGGGCTGCTGCTGGTGATCACCGCGACGGTGCCGTTCTTCAAAGTTTTCATCCTCAACCCGGCAACGGTGCTGCTGGCCCTGGCGGTGAGTGCGCTGGTGGGCCTGTTCTTTGGGGTATGGCCTGCGGCGCGGGCGGCAGCGCTCGATCCCATCGAGGCCCTGCGCTACGAATAAGAAAACCAGGGATTGCAAATCCCTGGTTATGGGTTGGGTCTTTGGGTTTAGCGGAAGTAGAGCCGCGGCCCGAACTCCACGCCAAGGGTGAACTGGCTGCTGCCGCCAACGAAATTGATCGCAGGCTGAAGCTCAACCAAGAAGTTAAAGTTGCCGCTTACGGGGAGCTCGAGGCCGGCCGTACCGGAGAGAACAAACACGGTGTTGACCCCAGCTTGCAGGCCCAGCCCACCCCCAAAGTAGAAGTCCAGCCCAGGGTTGCGCAGGAAGTAGAGCGCGTCTGCACCGATACCAAAAACGGTGCCCCCGCTGCTGGCTTGCAGCCCAAACCCGCCGCGCAGGGCCAGCGGGCCCAGCACGTTCTCGGCCCCCAGGCGGGCAGCGGCGCTCAGGCTAAAGTTGGGCACCAGGTTTACATCCCCGCTGGCTACCTCGCCGAAGAACCGTCCCTGGGCAAAAGCCCCACCTAAGACCATGGCTACCAACAAGACGAGCAGTTTTCTCATTTTTCACCTCCGGACGGCCCGGTAAGAAAGCCGTCCCAGCAGAGTTTAAAGCATTTTGGACAAATTGCGATAAGCTTATACCAAGGAGGCAGTATGCAACGTTGGTTGACGGTGCTGGTTGTGGTCTTTGGTTTTGCCCTGGCCCAGGCCCCGGCAGGCTGGCAGGAAATTCGCCCGGGGGGCGCGGCGGTTTGCTCGGATGGCTCCCCCTGGCGTTTCTATGTCTCCCCAGGGGCCGCCGACAAGGTGGTTGTCAATTTCCAGGGGGGTGGGGCCTGCTGGGATGCTGCTAGCTGCAACCCCCAGTCCCGCCTCTACACCACCCGCCTGCAGCTTCAGGACTTGCAGGCCGGTCAGGGTATTTTTAACCGCGGCAACCCCGAAAACCCCTTCCGTGACTGGACGCATGTGTTCGTGCCCTACTGCACCGCCGACCTGCACTGGGGCAACAACACAGCCCGCTATGGCGATCTGACCATTCAGCATAAAGGGGCTGTTAACGCCCGCCAGGCGGTGCTCTGGGTCTTCAACAACATCCCCAATCCACAGAACGTGTTTGTTACCGGTTGCAGTGCGGGCGGCTATGGCTCGATTATGTGGGCCCCCTACTTCATGCGCCGTTACCCCAATGCGCAGGTGACGCAGCTAGGGGATGCCGCCTTGGGGGTGGCCCCGGCCGCGTTCTTCCCGGTGGCCTCGAGGGCCTGGGGTATCCAGGGTGCGCTTCCAGGCTGGATTGGGGGCCTCGAGCCCGCCCAACTGGGCTCCAACGACCTGTACCAGATCTTTGCCAGGGCCTACCCCAACCGCAGCTTTGCTCAGTACAGCACCCTGGCCGACGAGGTGCAGATCTTCTTCTACAGCCTGATTGTGGGCCAGCCACGCCCCACCCCCGAAATTGCCCAGCAATGGGTGCAGGGCGCCCTGGCGAACCTGGCTTCCATCAAACAAGCGGCCCCCAACTTCTATAGCTACCTGGCCCCGGGCAGCCAGCACTGCATTATCGGGCGGCCCGAGTTCTACAGCACCCGGGTGGGGGATGTGCGCTTTGTGGACTGGGTGCGCAAGCTGGTATCGGACGGTAAACCCGGCGACGTGGCCCCATCCAGATAAACCGGCGAAACCCAGCCGGGCTCATGCTCAGGAGGGGTCGCCCACCCCCTCCCACCCCAGCGCCTTGGTTGCTTCCTCAGAGCCAGGCTTCTTTTGAGGAGCAAAGCTGGCAAACCAGTCGCGTAGGTGGGGCTCGAGGCCCACCAGCAGTTTGTGCACCGTCGATTTTCTGAGGGGTGCGGCTTGCAGCAGACCCCGCAGCAAGGCCTCGCCTTTTTCCTCCACCAGCCGCGCGGCCTCGGTGGTGAACTGCCCCTGGAACCAGAGCTGGTCGGAAAGCCGCTTGGGTTTGGTCTCGTAGCTGCCCAGGCTGGGCTCGCTGGGTGTGAGCTGGGCCAGTAGCAAGCCCCACTGCTTGGCTTTGGGGTAGAGCTCCGGCAAGGCCAGGTGGAGCGCAAGAAGATAGAGGTAGTTAGCCAGAAACTCGTCCACCCAGCGAACCCGGGTGCGCAGCTTCCAGGCCACGGCCACGGCGTGGGCATACTCGTGGCCCAGGTTGAGGTCGAGGAAATCACCCGGCTGGCCCGGCGGTCTGCCGGCTCGCTGGATGGCCGGAACCAGGGCTTCGCGCAGCCGCCAGATCAGGCGCTCGGGGTAGCGGGCCGGTAGAAACAGGTACAGCCCTTCACGCAGGCTGGTGCGCTGGAAGGGGAAGCCGTAGGGGTGTTTGACCCGGGCGGCCCAGTCGGCTTCGTCCAGCACCATCAGGTGTACGGGTGGTATCGGGGCGTAGCGCACCAGGCCCTTGCGTAAGTCCAGCAGGTAGCTTTGCATGGCCCTGGCCCGCAGAACCGAGCCTTCGGAGACCTGGATGGGGATGTAGGGGTGCGGGAGGGACTGCACACCCCGATTGTACGGGAGGGGGCCTACGGCCTCAGCTCGAGCGTCCAGGTGGGCCCCCAGTCGGCCGGGCGGGTGCTGAGGGGGATGTACTGCTTGTCGCGCCAGAGCCAGAGCAGGTCGTCGAAATGCGGGCTAAACACGTCGGCAGACTGGCCCATGGGATAGATGATGCGGCTGTTGTCGGGGTCGGAAAGGTCGAAGAGGGTGCGCAGGCTGGCCCCCGAGGTGTGCTGGAAGGTGTCCTGGTTGTAGTTGGCTACGTTCACGGTGTGCATCGAACCGGGGGTGGGGATGGTGCGGTTGAACAGACCGCCGATAAGCGGTGTGGAGGCCAGGGGGGAGGGAAGGCTGGCCTGGTGCAGCCGGCCCCACTGCCAGCCGGAGGGGTCGGGGCCCAGGCGGCGCTCGAGCTCGGCACCGGCTTTCTCCAGGGCCTGGGCCATAAACTGGGCGCAGTTTCGAATGCCCGCGCCGGCATTCTGGCACCAGCGGCCATCCTCGCGCAGGGTTTTGATGAAGGTATAGGGCACCGGTGGGTAGCGCAGGCCCAGCTCATCCTCCAGCATCCGGGAGATCTCGCGGTAGTAGAAGGCGAAGGCCGTGGCCCCCACCGAGTCCAGCTCGGCCCGCAAGTCCCAGTTGCGCACGGCGTTCTGCAGGCGTCGGGCTGCCTCGCTCTGGGGCTTCAAGGCCAGCAAGCCCGGTAGCAGCTCGCGGGCAATGATGGAGTAGGTATCGCCCTGCCAGCGGGCCATGTCCTCGAGGCTGGCCTTGGGCGTGGCCAGAATCAGCTCGCGGATGCGCTGGGCCCGGAACACCTCGGTGGTGTAGCTGGAGATGTCCGGCCCCCCGTGCGGCAGCACCCGGTTGTTGGCGCTCGAGACAAACCCCTCCCTGGGATTGACCACCTGGGGTAGCCGCTCAAAAGGCAGGTAGCCCTTCCACTGCTGCCCTTTGCTGGCGCTGGCCGGGAAGCGCCCGTCCCAGTCGCGTATGGGAACCCAGCCCGGTGCGAAATAGCCGATGGTACCCTCCACATCGGCATACACGAAGTTCTGCATGGGGGCCACGTAGCGCCTCAGGGCCTGGCGGAACTCCTCGGCGTTCTGGGCGCGGTTCATGCCCAGGTAGGCGTCCAGGGTGGTGTCCCGCGGGTCGAGGCCCGTCCAGCGCACCGAAACCGCCTGCTTTTCCGTAGCGATGGCGGCGCCCGCCGTGAGGCCAGGCCGCAGGAAGGCCGGGCCCAGGTCGGAGATCACCGGCCCGTACTCACTTTCCCGCACGGTGATGGTCACCGGGGCGGCCCCCCGTACCCGGATGGTCTCCTGCCGAACCCGCAGCGGAACCAGGCCCAGCGGGGTGCGGTAGGACTCTCCTTCCAGATCCAGCACAAACAGATCCATTACGTCGGGCCGCACGTTGGTGGCCCCCCAGGCCACCCGGTCGTTGCGCCCCAGAAACACCCCCGGCACGCCCGGAATGGTGGCGCCAATGGCGTGGTAGGTGGGGCCGCGCAGGTCGGCGATGTACCACAGCGCGGGGTTTTGCAGCCGCAGGTGGGGGTCGTTGGCCAGCATCGGCTTGCCGGTGGTGGTGCGCGCGCCGCTCAGCACCCAGTTGTTGGAGCCCTGGTCGGGGTCTTGGGGGGCAATGCTGAGCTGTCTGGATAACGCGGCCACCTGCTCGAGCCGCTCCAGGAGGCCAGGGGGGAGTGCGGCTGGCTGGTGTACCCGGCGGCTCTGGGCGGGCTCGTCCAGGCTGCGGAGGTCTTCGGGCTGGAGGATGGTGGGCCAGCCCTGCGGATAGGCCCCGCGCAGGTCGTTGAAGCCCTCGAGGCCCACCTTGCTCAGGATGAAGGTGTTGTCTATCTCGTCCTGCCAGACCTGCCCCAGGTCGTAGGACTGCAGCTTACCCCAGGCCAGGGTGTCGGCGGGGGTCCAGGGCTCGGGGGTAAAGCCCAGCAGGGCAAAGGGAAGGGGTAGGTGGCCCTCGCGGATGAACTGATTGACCCCGGCGGCGTAGGCCTCGAGGGCCCGGCGGGTAAACTCGGTGTGGTTGGGAAGGGAGGCCAAAGCGGCCCGGTAGAAGCCCCAGGTGCGGAAGAAGCGATCCTGCTCGATGGCCCCGCTGCCCAGAATTTCGGCCAGCCGCCCCTGCGCGGCCCGGCGGCCCAGCTCCATCTGAAAAAGCCGGTCGCGCGCGTGCACGTAGCCCTGTGCGAAAAACACGTCCATATCGCTGGCCTGGGCCCGGATGTGCGGAACCCCCCAGCGGTCGAAGGTAATGTGCACCGGCCCCGTGAGCCCCTGCACCTGCTGTACCTGATTGACCGGTACGCAAGAGGCCAGCACCAGCAAACCCATAAGCCACAAAAGCCGCCTGTGCATAGTTACCTCTCAGTATATGGAATCGCTGCGGTGTGGGCCGGGCCTGTCGAAGGCCCCCGGTGGGTCTTGACCACCCCGGCGGCTTCCAGCGCGCTTATCTCCTCCAAAGAAAGGCCCAGGGCTGCGTGCAGCACCTCCTGGGTGTGCTCCCCCAGCAGCGGGGGGTGTGAACGAATCTGGGCTGGGGTGCGCGAGAAGTGGGCCAGCGGGGAGCCCAGCAGCGGAACCGTCCCCAGCCAGGGGTGCTGCACCTGCTGGCGCATACCCCGGGCCTGGGCCTGGGGCTCGGCCAGGGCCTCGGCCAGATTGTTCACCGGCGTGACCGGAACCCCGGCCTGGGTGAAGCGCTCGAGCCACTCCTTACGCGGACGGGCCCGTAGGATGGCCTCGAGCCTCGGCAAAAGCTCGGCGCGGTGGGTGACCCGGCCCGCGTTGGTCTGAAAGCGCGGGTCATCCCACAGCTCCGGGTGCCCGGTGGCCTCACAAACCCGCCGGTACTGCTCGTCGTTGCCGATGGTCAGCATGAACCAGCCGTCCGCCGCTTCAAAGGCCCCATAGGGGACAATCTGGGGGTGGGCGTTGCCCAGCCGTTCGGGCAGTTGGCCGGTCAGCAGGTAGCTCTGGGCCAGGTTGACCATGGCCGAAAGCCCCACATCAAACAAGGCCAGGTCAATGTGCTGCCCCAGCCCGCTCTTCGCCCGCTCCTGCAAGGCGGCCAGCACCGCCACGGCCCCATGCAGCCCGGTCATCAGGTCTATCCAGGCCACCGGTACGCGCATGGGCGGGCCCTCCGGCGCCCCCGTGACCGACATAATGCCGCACAGGCCCTGCACCGCCACATCGTAACCCGGTTCCTGGGCGCGGGGGCCGGTCTGGCCGTAGCCGGTGATGGACAGGTAGATCAGCCGTGGGTTCAGCCTGAACAGGGTGGCATAGTCCAGACCGTAGCGGGCCAGGTCGCCGGTTTTGTAGTTTTCCACCAGCACATCGGCCTGCCGGGCCAGTTCCTGCACCATCTGCTGGCCCCTGGGGTCTTTGAGGTTGACCACCACGCTCTTTTTGCCCCGGTTGCAGGAGAGGTAATACGCGCTCTCCCCCTCCGGCCCCAGTTCCCAGCCCGGTTGCTCATCGGGCCCGGCCCGGTTTCCCTCATCCCCCGCCGGGGGGGAAGGGGGTGGCTGTCGTTTTGACAAGAAGGGGGGGCCCCAGCTACGGGTGTCGTCGCCCTTGGGGGGTTCGATCTTCCAGACCTCCGCCCCCAGGTCGGCCAGCATCTGGGTGCAGAAGGGGCCGGCCAGAATCCGGGAAAGGTCGAGTACCTTGAGACCATCCAGCGCGCCCATGCTCGAGATACTAAAGCTTTTATGGGTAGAATCGGCGGCATGAAGGTTCTGATTACAGGTGGAGCAGGGTATATCGGCAGCACCATCGCCCACGCACTCCTCGACACCGGCCATACCCCGGTGCTCCTGGACTCGCTGGTAACCGGGCCCCGGGTCTTTACCGAGGGCAAAATTTTCTACGAGGGCGATATCGCCGACCGGGCCCTGCTGGAGCGCATCTTCCGGGAGCACCCCGATATTCACAGCACCATTCACTGCGCCGCGCGGATTGTGGTGCCGGAGTCGGTGGAGCAGCCCTACCTCTACTACCGCGAAAACGTCTGCAAGAGCCTCGAGCTCTTCAAAAACCTGGAAGAACTCGGCTACCCTCGAGTGGTGTTCAGCTCCTCGGCCTCCATCTACGACGCGGTGCCGGGGTTCAAGGTCACCGAGACCTCGCCGCTCAAGCCCAGCTCCCCCTACGCCCGCACCAAGTACATGATGGAGATGGTGCTGGAAGACCTGTCCAAAGCCACCCGTCTGCGCGGGATTGCCCTGCGCTACTTCAACCCCATCGGGGCCGACCCCAAGCTGCGCTCGGGCATCCACGTGCGCGAGCCCAGCCACGTGCTGGGCAAGATGGTAGATGTGGCTCTGGGCAAGCTGCCCGAGTTCGCCATCACCGGCGTAAACTGGCCCACCCGCGACGGCTCGGGCATCCGCGACTACATCCACGTCTGGGATCTGGCCATGGCCCACGTCAAAGCGGTGGAGCAGTTCGACCAGGTCATCGAAAAAGTGGGCAGCCCCTACGTGGTCATCAACCTGGGCACCGGCCACGGTGTCACCGTCAAGGAGCTGGTGGCCGCGTTCGAGCGGGTCTACGGGCAGCCCATCCCCAAGCGCGAGGCCCCACCCCGCCCCGGCGATGTGGCCGGGGCCTACGCCAACGCCGACCGGGCCCTGGAGCTTCTGGGCTGGAAGGCCGAACACTCGATTGACGAGGGCATCGCCAGCGCCCTGGCCTGGGGCCAGAAACGCAGAGAAATTCTGGGATACGCCTAGCCCGTGCTTATGGGCTTTCCAGGGCCAAGGCGTTGAACAGATCGAACAGCAGCAACCAGGCCCCCTGCAAGGCGATGGCCCACCCGGCCCCCTGGCTGCGGGGGTCGGGCTGCAGGGCCAGCACCACACCCCCGGCGATGTAAAGAAGATCGAGACCGGCGTTGATATACAGCAGGTTACGGAGGCTATCCTTGCCCGGCTCGGGCCCCAGCAGCCCCACCAGGGCGATGCCGGAGTTCACCGCCGCCCAGACCGAGTTGGTGAGCCAGAAGGAGCGCTGCCAGGGGTCGTCGCTGGTGAGCCCAACGGTGGAGCCTACCAGGGTCCAGGGCACGCTCCAGGCCAGAAGGCGGGTGGAAATTGCCAGCCCCCGGTAGCCCTCCGGGGCCGGGCCAAAGAGCAGCCGATCCCAGGGGGGTCGTTCGGTCGGCTGGGTCTCCGCCGCATAGGCCATTCCCACCGAAAAGGGGCTTTGCGCCTGGGCCAGCCCCACAAAGGCCAAGCAGGCCAAAAGTGAAAACCAGAGGCCTCTGCGCATGCCTCCAGCTTCGCTGCTCAGGGTGCTGGCGAGTGGGGCTCGGGCAACACTTTGCCGGGGTTCAGGCGGTTGTGTGGGTCGAAGGCGGCCTTGACCCGCCGCAGGGCCTCGAGGGTCTCGGGGTCTACCGCTTCGCTCATAAAGTCGCGCTTCATAAGGCCGATGCCGTGCTCGCCGGAGAGCACACCTCCGTGCCGCAAGGCCACCCGGGCGATCTCGTGCAGCAGTTCCCAGACCTTCTCCTCGGAGTCCACCCTGGGGTCGTAGAGCACGTTGGGGTGCAGGTTGCCATCGCCAATGTGTCCAAACTGCACCACCTGCAGGCCGTACTGCCGGCCCAGCGCCTCGATGGCCCGCACCACCGCGGGCAGGCTCGAGCGCGGTACGGCAATATCCTCGTTCAGCCGCTTGGGCTTGATGGCGCCAATCGCCGGCGAGATCGAGCGGCGGGCTTTCCAGAGGGCCTCGCTCTCGGCGGCATCCTGGGCGACCCGCACGGTAGCCCCGTGCTTCTGGCAGGCCTCGGCCACCCATTGCAGCTCCTCTTCCACGATGAGGGGATCGTCGCCGTCGGTGTCCACCAGCAAAATGGCCGCGGCTTCGCGGGGCAGGCCCAGCCGCAGGTAGTCTTCCACCGCGTTGATGCAACCGTTGTCCACGAACTCGAGCTTGCTCGGCACCGCACCCGCCGCAATAGCTTCCGAGACCGCTTCGGCCGCCTGCCCCACCTCACCAAAGATGGCCATCAGGGTGCGGGTGTAGCGGGGGATGGGCTCCAGGCGCAGCCGGGCCTCGGTGATCAGGCCCAGCGTGCCTTCGGAGCCCACCAGCAGGCCCGCCAGGTCGTGGGCCTTGCGCTCCAGGCGGTGCACCTGGCCGGCAAAGTCTACGAACTCGAGCGCCTCCACATAATCGCCGGTTACGCCCTTCTTGAAGCACATGGGCCCCCCGGCGTTCTCGGCCAGGTTGCCCCCGATGGTGCTGGTGCGAAAGGAGGCCGGGTCGGGGGGGTACCAGAGGCCATGCGGCCGGGCCTGCTCGCTGATTTGCTGGGTGACCACCCCCGGCTGCACGGTGGCGGTGCGGGCCTGGGGGTCGATGTGCAGCCCGGTCATGCGGGTAAAGGAGAGCACGATGGACTCCTGAACCGGAACCGCCCCCCCCGAGAGCCCGCTGGCCGCCCCCCGGGCCACGATGGGTAGCCCCACCTGGTTGGCGAAGCGCACCACCTCCACCACATCGGCGGTGCAGGTTGGCAGCACCACCAGGGCCGGGGTTACGCCCATGGCGATGCCGTCGTAGGAGTAGTTGCGCCGCTGGGCCCGCTCTAATAGCACCTTCTCCCGGCCCAGCCGCGCCTGCAATTCCTGGACGGACTGGGCCGGCTGGGTGTAAGTGGAGCGGGACGGGGACTTGAGGGGTTTTTTCCCGAGGTTGAGGGTCACGCCTATAGCTTATCAGGGCGGCCTCAGGGGCCGTTGTCAATCACCGGAATGCCGGGAAAGACCAGCCGGGCTGGGCTGCTGTTGGTGGCAGGCGCAATCTCAGGCTTGCGGCTAAAGATAGACTGTTCCGGTATGAACCACTGGCTGCTCAAGTCCGAACCCGCTGTGTTTAGTATCGACGACCTGAAAAAGCACAAAACCACCCTCTGGGACGGCGTACGCAACTACCAGGCGCGCAATTTTCTGAGGGCCATGCAGGTGGGAGACCTGGCTTTTTTCTATCACTCCAGTACCCAGCCGCCTGGTGTCGTGGGGCTGTGCAAGGTGCTCGAGACGGGCCTGGTTGACCCCAGCCAGTTCGACCCAGGGTCGCCCTATTTCGACCCCAGCAGCTCTGCCGAAAATCCGCGCTGGTGGACGGTGCGGGTGGGTTTTGTGGAGAAATTCGAACGAATGATTACCCTGGAGATGCTGCGGGCGAAATTTAGCCCCGACGAGCTGCTTCTGCTTCGCCGGGGTAACAGGTTGTCGGTGATGCCGGTGGCCGCGGAGGTGGCGGAAAGGATTATTGCGATGAAAGCGTACCGATGATTTTGAAAAGCGGCAGGAACATCCCGGCCACAATCACGCCCACCACCAGGCCCAGGAAGATAATCATCAGGGGCTCGATGGCCGCGGTGAGCGCGCTGACGGCCTCGTCTACTTCGCGCTCGTAGAAGTCGGCGATTTTTTGCAGCATGGTATCCAGGGCGCCGGTCTCTTCCCCAATGGCAATCATCGAGCTGACCATCGGCGGGAAGACCTGCGGGTGGGCCTGGATGGTGGTGAAGACCGGCTCACCCGCCTGAATGGCGATTTTGGTTTGCTCGAGGATATCTTCCACAATGGCGTTGCCCGCTGTGCCTTTGGTGATGTCGAGGGCTTCCACAATGTTTACACCGCTCGAGATCAGCAGGCCAAAGGTGCGCGAAAAGCGGGCCAGGGCGCTTTTTTTCATCAGGTTACCAAAGACTGGCAGCTTGAGCTTGATCTGGTCGATCTGGTGCCGGCCTTTGTCGGTGCGGTAGTAAGCCCGGTAAGCAAAGTACAGCGCCACCGCCATCAAAGCGATAAAGATGGTGCTCTGGCGCAAAAAGTCGGAGATGCCCATCAGCGCCCGGGTCAGGAGCGGCAGCTCGGAGCCGAGCCCGGTTAAGATCTGGGCAAACTGCGGCACGATGCCGGTCAGGAGGAAGTAGGTCACCCCAATGGCAAAGACAAATACGATGGCTGGGTAGGTCATGGCCGAGCGAATTTTTCCACGCAGGGCCAGCTCGTTTTCCAGGAAGGTGGCTAATCTGTCCAGAATGGCATCCAGCGTACCCGAGGTCTCGCCGGCCCGCACCAGGTTGATGTAAAGGCGGGTAAACAAGCTGTGCTTGCTCAGGGCCTCGCTGAAATTGGCCCCCCCTTCCACCTCGGTGCGGATTTCCTTGAGAATGCTCTGGAATTTTTTCTTCTCGGTTTGCCGCTCCAGAATAGCCAGGGCCTGCACAATGGGTAGACCGGCGTTGAGCATGGTGGCGAGCTGGCGGCTGAAGATGGCTAGATCCTTGAGCCCTGGCTTGGGATCCAGCCCTGGCAGTTTGATCTCGGCCTGCAGGCCCTTACCGGGCTCCTTGATCTCGGCGATGAACAGACCTTTTTCGCGCAAATTGCGGGCTGCTGTGCGGATGTCATCGGCTTCGATGACGGCATTGATCAACCGCCCTTGGCGATCCCTGGCCTTATATTGATAGGTTGGCATACTGGGCCTAGTATAGCCTTTGCGGGGCCGGGGGAAGGTGAATTAACCACATCCCAGCCCAGCGTCTCTGGTATGGATCTGCAGCAACTTAAAGCCCAGCTTCTGGCGGTCTTGTTTGCGGCCGGGCGCCCGCTTTCCCTGCAGGATCTGAGTCCGCTGGGGAGCGAGGAGGCCCTAACCCGGGCGGTGGTGGCCCTCGAGCGCGATCTGGCCGATGGGCGCCTGGGAGTACAGCTCGAGCGGGTGGCAGGTGGATGGCGCCTGGTGGTGCACCCCCTCCACCTCAATGCGGTGGAGCAGGTGCTGCGTCCCAACCCGCCGCGAATCTCCAAGGCCGCGCTGGAGGTGCTGGCGCTGATCGCTTACCAGCAGCCCCTGACCAGGGCCGAGCTGGAAGCCCTGCGCGGTAAGAGTGTGGAGGGGGTGCTCGAGGGCCTGCTGGAACGCGAACTGGTGCGGGTGGTGGGGGAGAAGGAGGCCATCGGGCGACCCAAGCTGTACGGAACCACCGACCGGTTTTTGGAGCTTTTCGGGCTGGAAAGCCTGGCCGACCTGCCCCCGCTGGGGGAAGGCCCGGTGCTGCTGCTGCGCAGCTAGGGGGTTGGCTCGGCGCAAAACAGCGGACTGTTACCAGCCTTTCGTTATAATGCCGCAGGTAGGGCCCAGGCCCTGAGGGAGGCTTTTTTGCTGTGACGCTTCGGGTAGATTTGATTCCCAGTCCCCCGTATCCCCAGCCGGTGCTTGTGGTGGATGTTTTTTTCGGCAGCCTGGTGGGGGCGCTGCTATCGGCCGGTGCCCGGGAGGTCTGGGTTGTCAAAAGTGTGCGAGCGGCGCGCCTGCTGGCTGAGGGTGGGGCGCTGCTTTTGGGTGAACAGGAGGGGGTTCCACCGGAGGGCTTTCACGGGGGGCTCTCCCTGCAGGCCCTACCGGGGCTGCAGGTGGAGGGAAAAACCTGTGTGCTGCTGGCCCCGTCGTTGGCCGAGTCGCTGGAGCAGATGCCGTTGGAAACAGGGCTGGCTTACTTCCGCAACGCCAAAGCAGTGGTGGCCCAGGCCCTCGAGCGCAGGATTGATACGGTGGTCGCGGCCGCCCAGGGCCGGCTCGAGCCCAGCCTGGCTAACACGGTGGCCGCTGGCTTTATAGCCAAACGCCTGCACCAGGCCCTGGGTAAGGTGGGGGTCTTGCGGGAGGGCGCGCACCTGGCCACGGCCCTGCTGAAGTCCTTCCCGGATCCGCAAGAGTCGCTTTTCCAGTCTGAGATGGGCCGGCAGCTTTACCTTTTGGGGCGCAGCGAAGAGCTGGCCCTGGCCAGCCTGGTGAGTGTGGAAGGGGTGGTGCCCAGGCTGAAGCAGGTGCGCGTGCTCGAGGCGAAAGTCTACGGCCTGACCAAAGATAGGTTTGGGTTCTGTTTCCAGGTGGGGTAGGGGATGCAGCGGGTAGAGATCCTGGGAACGCCGGTGGATCTGGTTGACCTCGAGCAGACCCTGGACTGGATCGAAAGCCGCATAGCCCAGCCGGGCCCCCATTGCGCCCAGATCATCACCACCAACCCGGAGGCGGTGGTGCGGGCCCAGACCGAGCCGGCCCTCCGGCAAGCCCTGCGGGAGTGCGAGCTGATCACGGCGGATGGGGTCGGCATTGTCTGGGCTGTGCGGCTGCTCACTGGACACCGCCTGCGCGACCGGGTGCCCGGTTCGGAGATTCTACCGGCGGCTTTTGAGCGTTTTGGCTCGAGGTTGCGGGTTTACTTTCTGGGGGCCGCCCCCGGCGTGGCCTGGCGGGCTGCCCGGAACGCCCAGGCCCGCTGGGGCATCCAGGTGTGTGGGGTTCAGGACGGCTATTTTTCCGATGAGGGGCCGGTGCTGGAGGCCATCCGGCAGGCCCAGCCCGACCTCTTGGTGGTGGGGATGGGGGAGCGGCAGGACACCTTTATTCACCGCAATAAAGCCCGCCTGGCGGCCAAGGTTGCCATCGGCGTGGGGGGCATGATCGATGTGCTGGCCGGGGAGGTCAGGCGGGCGCCGGTCTGGGCCCAGCGGCTTAAGATCGAGTGGTTGGTGCGAATTGCCCTGGATCGGCGGCGCTGGGGGCGCTTCCCAAGGCTGCTGCATTTTGTGCGCCTGGTGCTGCTGGAAAAGACTCTTAAAAACAGGGGCGGCTGATACCGTTTTCGCTTGGAAGCCTACACGGCTGGAGGTGGTCAGAGGTAAAGGATTCAAGCCGGCCGAAGGGGGTAGAAAAGCATTTCGATAGTATCGTTTGGGCTTGTCAAAGCGACCGATACTACCGATAAGAGTCGTATTTAGCGGAGCAAAGCCCGAGCAGGCTATCCCGGCTGTGGTTTGCTTACAGGTTTTCCGGAAAGAGCTGGATGGGGGTGCCTTTCTCTATCCACAGAAGCAGCCTGTATACGGCGCTGTTTCGGATGGTTTGATCTAGCTCTGCCCGAACCTCCTCAAAGCTCTGGAAGCCAGCGGCCTCGACCCGGTTGAGCAGGATGATGTGGTAGCCGAACTCGGTTTTGACCGGCACCCTGGAGCTCTCGCCCGGTTGCAGCGCAATCAGGGCTCGTTCGAAAGGAGCTACAAAGGTGCCCCTGGGTTCGCAGCCGAGATCGCCGCCCTCCTCTTTACTGCCGGGGTCTTTTGAAAGCGCCCTGGCTAGATCGGCAAACTTTTCACCCTTGCCCAGCCGGGCGATGACCTGATGGGCCTCCTGGGCGGTGTCGACCAGAATATGTGCAGAGCAGTACCGCTTGGGCAAAGCAAACTGCGATTTGGAGACGAGATAAAGCAGGCGCAGCGCTGGCTCGCTGGTTTTTAGCTGTTTGAGGAGGTGCTCGAGGTAGGCGTTGTAGGTCAGCGCCTCGTACACCAGGGTGTGATAGACCTCGAGGCTCGGAATACCGGCTTCCGCCAGGGCCTGGGCAAACTCCTCTTCGCTATCAAAGTCGGCCTTAACCTCGGCAATGGCTGCTTGCACCTCGTCTTTGGAGGCGGCAAGACCCGACGCTTCCGCTCTTAGAATAATGGCCCGTTCGCGGGCTACAAGCTCCAGAAAACGCTTTTTGAGTAAAGCCAGCGCTTCTTCGCTGTAGGACAGGCCGTTTTGTCGCTGGGAATCGCGTACGTAGATGTCAAAACGCAGCTCCAACTGGCTTTTGGTGATGGTGGTGTTGGCGACGGTGGCGACCACGGGGTCGGACTGGGCCACAGCCAGCGATCCTAGGGCTGTTATCAGGAATAGCAGGTGCTTTAGCTTCATGCAGGCTCCTCTGGGGCAGCTCACGTCCAACCGGTGGTCGCAAAACTGCTGGTGGGTCTATGCTAGCATGCCTTGCGCCGATCATGGCTGGCCCCCTTCGGGTATGTTTTGGCGCAGATTGGCGGTATAAAATCGGCGGGTGTGCAGAAGTTTTGAAGGGGTGGCAATGAAGCCAGGGCCGGGTTATGGAGGCGAGGCCGCAAGATGAGCCGGGTGATCGTCGTGGGTGGGGGGCTTTCGGGGCTGGCCGCGGCCTACTGGGTGGCGGAGGCCGGGCTCGAGGTGAGCCTGCTCGAGGCCACCCCGCGTCTGGGCGGCCACAACCAAACGGTGCGGCTGGAGGGCCAGGCCCTCGAGCTGGGGGATGAACACTTCGACGAAGACCCCAGCACCCTGCTGGGGTTGTGCAGGCACCTGGGCCTCGAGCCCCAGCCCCGGCCCCACCGGCCGCAGGTGGTGCGCTGGCGGGGTCGGGACTGGGTTCTGCCCCCGGGCCTCAACCCGGCCACAGGCCACGGCCTGCACCGGCTTTCGACGCTACCTTTTAGCCGCCGAACCAGGTGGCGGCTGGCTACCGAACGCTGGGTGCCCCCGGCTGCGCGCAAGGATGAACCATTGGATGCTTTCTTTTGCCGGAGGCTGGGCCCGGAAGTCTGGGAGGTGCTGGCCCCTTATGTGGAAGCGATGCTGGGTGGGCCGGCCGGGGAGGCTTCAACCCCGGAGGCCTGCCCGGCCCTGCCGCAGCTCGAGCTACGGGGGGGCCTGGTGGCCGGCAGCCGGGGGCTCCGGGCCCAGGGGCAGTGGCACCTGGCTGGTGGGATGGGGGGCCTGGTGCAGGCGCTGGCTACCCGTTTGCAACAAAAAGCCCGCCTGCTCGCCGGACAGGAGGCCCTGGCTGTTACCCACCGGGCCGGCCGCTGGGCGGTGCACCTGCCGGGGGGTCGGCTCGAGGCCGAGGCGGTGGTGGTGGCGCTCCCGGCGCCCCAGGCAGCCCGGGTGTTCCGGCCTTCATCCCCTCAGCTAACCACCTGGCTCAATCAGTTTCCCTATCAGCACAGCGCAAAGGCGTTTCTGCTTTACCGCCCCGCCCAGCCCATGGAAGGGCCGGTTGATTACTACTGGGCCAAAGCCGAAGGCTACGCCGGAACTGCCCTCCGACAAACCCCGCTCGATTCGGGGCTGGTGCTGGCCCGCGTACAGTTTGCTGGGGAGGTGGCCCGCACCGCCGACACCGAGCTTTCGCGCTTAGCACAGCAGGATTTGTCCAGGTTTCTACAGGCCCCCACCCACCCCCTGGCCGCCTGGGTGTTCCGCCAGCCCTTCTCCAGGCCGCAGTTTGCGCCGGGCCATACCCGCCGGGTTGCAGCCCTCGAGCAGGCCCTGGTGCACGCCCCTGGCCTCTTCCTCACCGGCGGCTACCTGGCCGGCCCTGGCCTGGCCCGCCAGATTGCACATTGCCACCAGGTGACCCGGCGCCTGCTTAACTTTATGGCCCTCTCGGAGCCCCAGTCGGACTGATAGCCTGCATTGGGCCACCTGACTCCCCGTATCAGGCCAGGCGTAGCTCGGGGAGCCCCCGTACCAGATGCTCGTCGTGCGTGGCGATGATCACCGCGGTGCCCAGATCCTGGGCCAGGCTCAGCATCAGCTCCCAGATTCGCTCGGCGTTGCGCCGATCCAGGCTGCCTGTGGGCTCGTCGGCCAGCAACAGCCTGGGCCGGTTGTAGAGCGCTCGAGCCACTGCAATCCGCTGCCGCTCACCGCCCGAGAGGGCCTGGGGGCGCAGGTGGGCCCGCTCGAGCAGCCCGATTCGGCGTAGCAGCTCCCGGCCCCAGGCGACATCCACCGCCCCGGCCAGGTACCCTGGCACCAGGATGTTCTCCAGCGCGGTGAGCTCGGCCTGCAGGTAGTGGTGCTGGAAGACCAGACCGGTGAAGCGTAGCCTGCGCTGGGCCAGGGCCTCCTCGCCCTGGCCGCGAATGCTCTGTCCTTGCCAGCGGATATCGCCCTGCTGGATGTGCAACAGGCCAGCCAGCAGGTGCAGAAGGGTGGTTTTGCCACTGCCCGAGGGGCCGAGGATTACCCGAACCTGTCCTGCATCAAGCGTGAAGCTGAGATTTTGAAAAAGGCTGACTTCATCGTAAGAAAAGCTCAAATTGCTGACTTCCAGCACCGGTGTGTTATCTACTATTGGCAAAGCGTTACGCACCCTTGTAGAGTGTACCTGATGCTGGCAGACACACAGGTACTTGCCAAGACCCCGCTCTTCCAGGGGGTGCCTCCCCAGGCCATCGAGGTGGCCCGAGAGGCCTTTGTGACCCGCAACTACCCCGCGGGTAAGCTGATATTTGAAGCAGGGGATATGGGGGCTGCGCTTTATATTGTGCAAAGCGGTCAGGTTCGCATTTATCGCACCTATCTGGATGGCCGGGAACGGATGTTCGCTTACCTGGGCCCCGGGGAGGTCTTCGGCGAGATGAGCCTGCTGGACGACCAGCCCCGCAGCGCCTCGGCCGAAACCACCGTTGACTCCGTTCTCCTGGTGCTGTACCAGGATGCCTACTGGAGCCTGGTGCGCAAGTGGCCGGAGATTCTGCACAACCTGGCCACCATTCTGGCCCGCCGCCTGCGCGAGGCCGACCTCGAGCTCGAGGTGCTCTCCTTCGAGGAGGCCCGGGGCCGGGTGGCCTACGCCCTGACCAAGCTCCGCAAGCAGCGCTACGGCGACGGGCTCAGGATGAAACTAACCCACCAGGAGCTGGCCCAGCTTTCAGGAACCAGCCGCGAAACCGTAACCCGGGTGCTTCACGCCTTGCGGGAGGAGCAATTGGTCAAGGTGGGCTCGGGTTTTGTGGAAATCCTCGATCCGGCGGGGCTGGAAGAAGTTTTGTTTGGCCTGCGATAGAGGATCGTCGCGGGCCCTGTTTTGCTGCTGTGTCCGTCACCTGGGATGGGCTTTTTGCGTGTCAATCCTCGAGGTCACTTTCATAACCGCGGGGTTATCCCTTATGATGCCCCTCGTTCTCATGGATGCCTCAGCCAAGAACATCCCACTTCCAGAATGGGTCGCTCCTTCTTGTTGCAAAGCGGCATCAGTTGATGAGGGAAAAATATGCGTTTGCGGGTCGATCTAGTTCCCCAGTCAAACCTGAGCTATACCGATGTGGTTCTGGTGGTGGACGTGATTCGGGCCACCACCACCGCCACGGCCTTTTTGGAAGCAGGGGCCGAGGCGCTGTACCTCACCTCCGATCTGGAGAGCGCCCGGGCTTTTCGCGACACCGATGTGGTGCTGGCCGGGGAGGAAGGGGGGCTAAAACCCGCGGGCTTCGACTATGGCAACTCGCCGCGGGAGGCCCTGGAAGCGCCGGTGGGCGGCAAAATTGTGGTGATGAGTACCACCAACGGCACCCGCACCGCGCACCTGGCGGCCCGCAGCGCCAAGCACGTGCTGCTGGCCTCGCTCTTCAACGCCCACGCCGCGGCCCGCCTGGCCCACCAACTGGCTACCGAGGAGGTGGCTATCCTGTGTGCTGGCAAGGAAGGCCGGATCGGCCTGGATGATGTGTACACCGCAGGGGTGCTGGCCGAGTTTTTGCAGATCATGGGCTCGTATGAGCTGGAAGACGGCGCCCTGACGGCCCTCACCACGCGCCGGGCCTACCCCGACCCGCTCGAGCCCCTGCACCTTTCGGGCGCAGCCAGGGCTTTGCGCCAGGTAGGACTGGAGGCCGATGTGCCTTTTTGCGCCCAGGTTGCGGTCTCGCCAGCAGTTGGGTTGCTCGAGGGCCGGGTGGGGGAGGCCCTCATTTTCAGGCGAGCCCAGCACCCCAACCAAACCGGCTAGGGCCGCATCCGGGTGTACATGCGCGGAAAGGGGATGGCCTCGCGGATGTGCTCAATTCCACAGATCCAGCGCACGGTGCGCTCGAGGCCAATCCCAAACCCGGCGTGGGGCACCGTTCCAAACAGCCTTAAGTCCATGTACCAGTCGAACACCTCCTCGGGCAGGTTGTGCTCCCGGATCTTCTGGCGCAGCAGTTCGGGGTCGTGGATGCGCTCCGAGCCGCCGATAATCTCGCCCACCCCTTCGGGGGCTAGCATATCGGCGTTTTTGACCAGGCGGGGGTCGTCGGGGTCGGGCTGCATGTAGAAGGCCTTGATGGCCGCCGGGTACTTCTCTACGAAAATGGGCCGGTCGAACTGCGCGGTGAGGGCGGCCTCGTGGGGGGCGCCAAAGTCGTCGCCCCATTGCAGGGGGGTGAGCCCCAGCTCGGGCTTGCTCTGGGCGATCTGGTTGACCATTTCCACAGCCTGGGTGTAGGGGATGCGGGGGTAACGGCCCTGGGTGGTGGTTTCCAGCACCCGGGTGTCGCGCTCGAGCATCTCCAGCTCGAGCTTTCGGTTTTCCAGCACCCGCCCTACCAGGTAGACCACCAGGTCTTCCTGAAGCTGCATGTTTTCCTCGTGGGTCATGAAGGCCACCTCCGGCTCAATCATCCAGAACTCGAGCAGGTGGCGCCGGGTTTTGCTGCGCTCGGCCCGGAAGGTGGGGCCAAAGGTATACACCTTGCCAAAGGCCATGGCCCCGGCCTCGGCATAGAGCTGGCCCGACTGCGAGAGGTAGGCCTTTTCCCCGTCGAACAGATCCACCTCGAACAGGTCGGTGGTGCCCTCCACGGCGTTGGGGGTCAGGATGGGGGCATCCAGCCGGACGAAACCCCGGGCGTGGAAGAAGTCGTGGATGGCCCGCTCGAGCTCGTCGCGCACCCGCAGCACCGCCCAGGCCCGCCGGTGGCGCAGATAGAGGTGGCGGTGGTCCATCAGGAAATCCACCCCGTGCTCCTTGGGGGTGATGGGATACTCGCGGCTGGGCCGGGAGATTACCCGCAGCCCCCGCACCGAAAGCTCGTAGCCGCCGGGGGCCCGGCTATCGGCCCGCACCAGCCCCCTCACCTCCAGGGCGGTTTCCTGGGGTAGGTGGTCGGCCTCCTCGAACTCGGCATCGGGCAGCTCGCCCTTGAAGGCGGTGGCCTGCATGAAGCCGGTGCCGTCGCGCAGTTGCAAAAAGTGAATCTTGCCCTTGGAGCGGCGGCCGGTCAGCCAGCCCCGGATGATGACCTCTTGCCCGTCGTACTTTGCGATTTCCTCAATAAAAACCCTTTGCACTCGATGATTGTAACCATAAAAGCCCGCTCTGGTTAATCACGAGCGCCAGCAGCCCGTTGCCCCCTTCGCTTGGCCGTGCCCGACTTCACCATTGGGTTCCCGGTTTGCTTTATGATGCCCGCATAATGGCGACCGAGCTTAATTCATCCGGGCAACCGCACAATCCCAACACCTGTCCAACCTGTAAATTCGCCCACCTGCACCAGCACACCCAGTTTAGCCTGCTGGACGGGGCGGCCCGGCTCAAAGACCTACTGAAATGGGTCAAGCAGGTCTCGCCCGAGGAGCCCATGCTGGCTATGACCGACCACGGCAATATGTTTGGGGCGGTGCAGTTTTACAAGTACGCCACCGAGCTGGGGGTCAAGCCGATCATCGGCTACGAGGCCTATGTGGCGGCGGAGTCGCGCTTCGACCGCAAGCAGGGCAAGGGGCTGGATGGGGGTTACTTTCACCTCACGCTGCTGGCGCAGAACATGGAGGGCTACCAGAACCTCTCCCGCCTGGCCAGCCGGGCCTACCTCGAGGGCTTCTACGGCAAACCCCGCATCGACCGCGAGATTTTGCGCGAACACAACGCCGGCATCATCGCGCTTTCGGGCTGCCTGGGGGCCGAGATTCCCCAGTTCATCCTGCAGGAGCGCTTTGAGGAAGCCGAAAAGCGCCTGCAGGAGTACCTGGCGATTTTCGGCCCGGAACGCTACTTTATCGAAATTCAGAACCACGGCCTGGCCGAGCAGCACAAGGTGAACAGGGTTCTGAAGGAGTTTGCCGATAAGTACGGCCTGGGCCTGGTGGCTACCAACGACGGGCACTACGTCAGGAAAGAAGACGCCGAGGCCCACGCGGTGTTGCTGGCGGTGCAGTCCAAGGCCACCTGGGACGACCCCAACCGCTGGAAGTTTCCCTGCGACGAGTTCTACGTCAAGAGTCCCGAGGAGATGCGCCGAACCTTTGAGGACGAAAAAACCCTCTGGGGCAGCCGCATGGATGAGCTGTTCGACAACTCGGTGAACATCGGGCGGATGTGCGAGGTGGAGCTGGTGCCCAAAAAGGTGCAGTACCGCATCCCCAAGTACCCCCTGCCCGAGGGTCGCACCGAGGTGGTCTACTTCCGCGAGCTGACCTTCAACGGGCTGCTCAAGCGCTACCCCGACCGGGTAACCCCCGAGCTGTACCGGGAATTCCTGCGCAAGCTAGGCCGGCCTGTGCCCCACGGGGATGGGGAGGTGCTGGCCCTCGAGCTGGCCCGCATCGAGGATCTCGAGGCCACCCGGGCCCACCTGCCCGAACTCAGGGAAGGCATCCAGTGGGACGGCTGGGCTATTCTGTCCCGCGCCATCTACGAGCTGACCGTGGTGGAGCGCATGGGCTTTCCGGGCTACCTGCTGATCGTGAGCGATTTCATCAACTGGGCCAAGAACAACGGCATCTCGGTGGGGCCGGGCCGCGGCTCGGCGGCGGGCTCGCTGGTGACCTATGCCACCCGCATCACCAACATCGACCCCCTGGAGTACAACCTGCTCTTCGAGCGCTTCCTCAACCCGGCCCGGGTCTCCATGCCCGACATCGACACCGACTTCTCGGACGTGCGCCGGGGCGAGGTGATCGAGTATGTGCGCCAGCGCTACGGCGACGAGATGGTAGCCCAGATCGGCACCTTCGGCACGCTGGCCTCCAAGGCGGCCATCAAGGACGCGGCGCGGGTGTTTGGCCTCCCGGTCAAAAAAGCCGACGAGCTGGCCAAGCTCATCCCGGTGACCTTCGGTAAGCCAATGCCGCTGGACAAGGCGATCGAAACCGTCCCCGACCTGCGGGCCGAGATGGAAAAAGACCCCCTGGTGAAGCGGGTGCTCGAGGTGGCCCAGAAGCTCGAGGGCCTCTCGCGCCAGAGCAGCGTGCACGCCGCCGGGGTGGTCATCTCGGACGTGCCTTTGCGCGACTACATCCCCCTGATGCGGGCCGGGGACACCGGGGCCAAGGTCACCCAGTACGACATGGGCTCGGTGGAGGCCCTGGGCTTCCTCAAGATGGACTTTCTGGGCCTGCGCACGCTCTCGTTTTTGGACGAGTGCAAGCGCATCATCAAGGAGTCCAAGGGGGTCGAACTCGACTACGACAACCTGCCCATCGACGATGCCAAAACCTTCGAGCTGCTGGGCCGGGGGGAGACCAAAGGGGTCTTCCAGCTCGACTCGGCGGGCATGACCAGCGCGGTGCGGGGGCTCAAACCGCGCCGCATCCAGGACATCATCGCCCTGGGGGCGCTGTACCGGCCCGGCCCCATGGAAAACATCCCCACCTACATCCGCCGCCACCACGGGCGGGAGGAGGTGAGCTACCCGCAGTTCCCCAACGCCGAGAAGTTCATCCGCCCCATCCTGGAGGAGACCTACGGGATTCCGGTTTACCAGGAGCAGATCATGCAGATTGCCACCGCGGTGGCCGGCTACAGCCTGGGGGAGGCCGACCTGCTGCGCAGGGCCATGGGCAAAAAGAAGATGGAGGAGATGGTCAAGCAGCGGGCGCAGTTCAAGGAAGGGGCCGCCAAAAACGGCATCCCCGCCGAGGAAGCCGACCGGCTGTTCGATTTGCTCGAGGCCTTCGCCAACTACGGCTTCAACAAGAGCCACGCCGCGGCCTACGCCATCCTGACCTACCAGACCGCCTACGTCAAAGCCCACTTCCCGGTGGAGTTCTTCGCTGCGGTGCTCACGGTGGAACGCCACGACTCCGACAAGGTGGCCGAGTATATCCGGGCGGCCCGCACAGCCGGGGTGGAGGTGCTGCCCCCCGATATCAACCAGTCGGGTTTTAGCTTCCGGGCCCTGGAAAAGAGTGTGCTGTTTGGGCTTTCGGCGGTTAAGAACGTGGGCGAGACCCCCACCGAGCTCATTTTGCGGGAGCGCGATCGGGGCGGGCCCTACAAATCGCTGCCGGACTTCCTGCGGCGGCTCGACGGCACCGTGGCCAACAAGCGGGTGGTGGAGTCCTTGATCAAGGCCGGGGCCTTCGATACCTTCGGGCCTCGAGGCCCCATGCTGGCCGCCCTCGACGATCTGCTCAAGTGGGCCCAGGCCGAGCGCGAACAGGCCCAGTCGGGGATGATGGGGCTGTTTGGCGAGTCGCTCGAGCCGGTGATTCCGGCGGTGCCCCAGTTGGACGCCATCACCCAGCTTCGCATGGAGAAAGAGGCCCTGGGCATCTACGTGACCGGGCACCCCCTCTCGCGCTACCAGGGCCTGCGCGAGGCCGCAAGCTGCACGATAGAGGAGCTGCCCCAGGCCTTTGCCGAACACAAGGGAAACCGCAACCGCGCGCGGCTGCTGCTGGCCGGTATGGTGGAGGGCATTGTGCGCAAGCCGACCAAATCGGGGGGGATGCTGGTGCGCTTCACCCTGGCCGACGAGACCGGCGCGGTAGAGGTGGTGGCCTTTGGCCGGGCCTACGAGACCATATCCCCGCGCATCGCCGAGGATGCCGCGGTGCTGGTGGCGGTGGAGGTGGAGCCCGACGGCGAGGGCGAGACCCTGCGGGTGGTGGCGCAGGAGGTGTTTCCCTACCACGAGCTCGAGGGCCTGCCCAAGGTGCTGGAGCTCGAGCTGGACATGGCCCTGCTCGATGAGGAAAAGCTCCTGGACCTGCGCAGCCGGCTCGATGAGGTGGCCGGGCCGCTGCCGGTGCAGCTCAAGGTGCGGGGGCCGGGCGGCTGGGCGCTGGTGGAGGCCCGGGAGGTGCGGGCCGCCGAGGAGGCCCTGCCGGTGCTGCGGGAGCTGGACTGGCTCGAGGCCCGCCTGATCCCCGACCGCGAGATGCTGCTGGGCTATGGCAAACCGGCCGAGGGCAACGGCTTCAGAAACCCCAAAGGGCCCGACCAGGGGCCGGTGGTGCCGTTCTGAGTTTCGGCTGGGCTCAAAGCCCGAGGAAGGGCTCCCACAGCGGGCTATTGGGGTCGGTGAGCGCATCCAGTGCGTTGAAGTGATGGCAGTTGGGCAGGGCGATAACCTCTGTGCAGATCGCCGGCCAGGCCTCCTTGAGCAGGCGGCTCTGGCGGTGGAACTCATCCGACTCGAGCGCCCCCACCGCCAGCACCAGGGGGGCCTGGACGGTCGGTGGCTTGTGGGCGGGGCTGCAGGCCCTGGCCCTGGCGGCATCGAGCTGCAGGTCGCTGTTGAACGATACCTGGATCAGGGGCTCCAGATCGAAGAGGCCGCTGATGGAAATTCCGCCCACGATGGCCCCGGCGGGCAGGCCGTAGTCGGCCCAGGGGGTGGCGAACATCTCGCCCGTCAGGTGCCCCCCCGCCGAGTGGCCGCTGATGATGAGCGGCTGGGGGTGTGCCCGGTAAAGCCAGGCCACAGCCCGGCGGCACTGCTCGGTAATTTCGGCGATGCTCACACTGGGGCAGAGCGCATAGTTGATAACCGCCACGCTGAAGCCGGCCTGTACCAGGGGGGGTGCGATCCAGGAGAAGTCGTCCTTGTCGAAGGCCCGCCAGTACCCGCCGTGGATGAAGACCAGTAGCGCCCGGCTGTGGGGGGCGGGAAATAAATCGAGGGTTTCCTTGGGGCCGGGGCCGTAGGGCAGGGTTTGGTATTCCAGGCGCTGGCGGGCCTGCCGGGCTTCCTGGGCCCAGCGCTGGAAGAAATCGGCGAAGTTGGGGACGGAGAGCCGGGGGTTGTACTGCTGCTCGTACCAGGCGGGTTCGGGCATAGCCAAGGCACCTCCTCAGACGCTAAGGTACTGCTTCCACACCTCGGGCCGCTGGGCCAGGGCGCGGGAGTCGCCCTGCCAGACCACCCGCCCCCGCTCCAGGATGGTGTGCCGGTCGGCCAGGGGCAAGAGGCGCTCGAGGTACTTGTCAATCACCAGAATGGTCTGGCCGTTTTCCTTCAGCAGCCGCAAAACCCGCCAGATCTCCTCGCGCAAAAGGGGGGCCAGCCCCTCGGTGGCCTCGTCCAGAATCAGGAGCCGGGGGTTGGTCATCAGGGCCCGGCCAATGGCCAGCATCTGCTGCTCGCCGCCGGAAAGCTGGTATCCCAGGTTGTTGCGGCGTTCTTTCAGGCGTGGGAAAAGCGCCCAGATGCGCGCCAGCGTCCAGGGCTCGAGGCTTTGGTTGCGGTTGGCGGCAAAGGCGATCAGGTTCTCCTCCACCGTGAGGTTGGGGAAGATCTGCCGCCCCTCGGGGACGAGGGCCACGCCCAAGGCCGCGATCTGCTCGGGGGCCAGGGCCTCGATAGGCCGCCCGGCCAGACGAATCCGGCCCCTGCGGGCCGGGGTCAGGCCCATAATCGAACGCACCGTGGTGGTTTTGCCCATGCCGTTGCGGCCCAGCAGCGTGGCGACCTGGCCCTCTTCCACCTGCAGGCTTATGCCAAACAGCACCTGGCTGGGGCCGTAGAAGGTCTCGAGCTGCTCAATTTCCAGCAAGGCGCTCATTCTGCACCCCCTTCGTCGCCCAGGTAGGCCTTGTGCACCTCGGGGTTGGCCCTTATCTCCGCCGGGCTGCCCGAGGCGATGACCTGCCCGTAGACCAGCACCGAGATGCGCCGGGCCAGCCGGAAAACCGCCCCCATGTCGTGCTCGACCAGCAGGATGGTGTGGTGCTGTGCGAGCTGGGCGATGAGCGCCACCATGCGCTCCGACTCCTCGGCCCCCAGGCCGGCCATGGGCTCGTCTAAGAGCAGCAGCTTGGGCCGGGAGGCCAGGGCCAGGCCCACCTCGAGCTGGCGTTGCTCGCCGTGGGAGAGCTGGCCCACCACCCGCTCGAAGCGCCCGGCCAGCCCCACCTGCTCGGCCACGGCCAGGGCGGCTTCGGTCAGGTGTTTTTCCTGTGCGACCGGCTGCCAGAAGCGGAAGCTGCTGCCCGCGCGGGCCTGCACGGCCAGCTCGAGGTTGGTGCGCACGGTGTAGTTTTTGAACAGGTTGGTGATCTGGAAGGTGCGGGCCAGGCCCCGGTGCACCCGCTGATGGGCCGGTAGGTGGGTGATGTTTTCCCCCTGGAAGCGAAGCTGTCCCCGGCTGGGGGGGAGCGTCCCCGCAATCAGGTTGATCAGGGTGGTCTTGCCGGCCCCGTTGGGGCCGATGAGGGCATGGATTTCACCCGCCTCGATGCGCAGGTTGCAGTTGTTCACCGCGGCCAGGCCGCCGAACTGCTTGCTGAGGCCCAGAAGCTCCAGCAGACTCACGATCCCCTCCGCATCAGCCCGGCCAGGCCCTTGGGGGCAAAAAGCACGATGAAGAGCAGAATCAGGCCCACCCCAAGCTGCCAGTGGATGGTCAGGTCTTGCAGAATCTCCTCTACCAGAGAAAGCACCAGCGCCCCCAGCACCCCGCCCCAGAACTGGCCCACCCCGCCCAGAATCACCATCATCATCAGGTGGCCTGACTGCTGCCAGGCCAGCAGGTTGGGCGAGGCGTACTGGGTGTAGTGGGCCATCAGCACCCCGGCCAGCCCGGCCAGGGCCCCGGCCAGCACAAAGGCCACCAGTTGAAAGTGGAAGACCGGGTAGCCCAGGGCCAGCGCGCGGGCCTCGTTCTCCCGGATGGCCTGCAAGACCCGCCCGAACCTCGAGTGCACCAGCCGGTAGAGCAGGTACAGCGCGGCCAGCAGCACCCCCAGGGTCAGGTAGTACAGGGTGGTGTCGTTCAGCTCGAACAGGCCAAACTCGGGCCGCCGGGCCCGGAGGCCGTCCTCGCCGCCGTACTGTTTGAAGGAGACCACCAGGTAGTAGATCATCTGGGCGAAGGCCAGGGTAATCATGATGAAGTAGATGCCCCGCGTCCGGAGGCTGATGGCCCCGATCAGCAGGGCCAGGAGCGCGCTGAGCCCCACCGCCACCGCCCAGATGACCCAGCCCGAGGTCACCCCTTCGCGCATCAGGATAGCCACCGTATAGGCCCCCAGCCCAAAGTAGGCGGCATGCCCGAAGCTCACCATGCCGCCGTAGCCCAGAATCAGGTTGAGGCTGCTGGCGGCCAGGGCGAAAATCATAATTTTGGTCAGGAGGCCCTGGTAGAACTCGAGGCCCATCGCCGCCGCAATGGGGGGGAAGGCCAGCAGCAGGCCCAGCAGGACAGTCGGGAAAATCCAGCGCATCACCACTACCCCTAGGTGCGGGCCGGGAAGAGCCCCTGTGGCCTGAAGAACAGAACCACCGCCATCAGCAGATAAATCAGAATCGAGGCCAGGGCCGGCCCCAGGTTGGAGGCCACCTCCGGCGAGGCCACCCGCGAGAGCAAAAGCGGCAGGAAGGCCCGGCCAGCGGTGTCCACCAGGCCCACCAGCAACGCCCCCACCAGGGCCCCCTTAATGGAGCCGATGCCGCCAATCACAATCACCACAAAGGCCAGAATCAGGATGCTCTCGCCCATCCCGATCTGCACCGCCAGAATGGGCCCTAAAAAGGCCCCCGCAATGGCGCAGAGCCCGGCCCCCACCCCAAACAGCAGGGTAAAGAGGGGCTTGATGGGGACGCCCATGGCCTGGGCCATCTCGCGGTTGGAGGCCCCGGCCCGCAGCCACATACCCACCCTGGTGCGGTTTACCAGCCAGAACAAAAGCAGCGCCACCAGCAGCCCCACCCCGATGATCACCAGCCGGAAGGCCGGGTAGTACAGGCCGGGAAGAATCTCCACCGGCCCCGAAAGCGCCTCCGGGGTCGAGAGCAGCAGGGGCTGGGAGCCCCAGATCATCCGCACCACCTCGTTGATGATCAGAATCAGCGCGAAGGTGGCCAGCACCTGGGAAAGGTGGTCGCGCCGGTAGAGCTGGCGCAGCACGCTAAGCTCGAGCAGCATCCCGATCAGGGCCGTGCCCAGCACAGCACCCAGCACGGCCAGCCAGAAGCTGCCGGTAACCCCCACCAGGGTGGCGGTCAGGTAGGCCCCGATCATGTACAGCGAGCCGTGGGCCAGGTTAATGGTGTCCATGATGCCCAGAACCAGGGTCAGGCCAGCGGCCAGCAAAAAGAGCATCAGGCCAAACTGGAAGCCGTTGAGCACTTGCTCGATGAACAGCGAGGGCGGCATAGGTCGGGCCTTTGATCTACCTCAGCTTGCACCTGTCCACGTAGGCATCGCGGTGGTTGGTGAAGATGGTGCCCACCTGGCGGTTCACGATCTCCCCGCCCGGCTGCTGGATTACCTGGCGCAGGTAGTAGTTCTGGATGGGGTAGCCGTTGGGGCTGAAGCGCAGCGGGCCGCGGGTGCTGTTGAAGCCGGCCAGCATGGCCTTGCGCAGCTCGTCTTTCTTACTCAGGTCGCCCCCCACAGCCTTGATGGCGGCATCCAGCAGGAGGGCCGCGTCGTAGCCCTGCGAGGCGTAGAGGGTGGGGGTGCGGTTGTAGGTTTTGCGGAAGTCCTCCACGAACCGCTGGTTGATGGGGTTGTTGAGTTCCAGGGTCCACTGCGAGCTGTTGTAGATGCCCACCATGCCCCGGCCCACCGCCCGGATGACATCGGCATCGGCCGAGAAGCCCGGCAGGAAGAGGGGAATTTCCCGCAGCAGCCCGGCTTCGGCGTACTGCTTGATGAAGTTGACGCCCATGGCCCCCGGCTCAAAGGCATACACGGCTTTGGGGCGCGCGGCGCGAATCTGCGCGATTTCCGCCGAGAAGTCGAGCTGGTTGAGCCGGTGGTAGACCTCGGCCACCACCCGGCCCTTGAAGTAGCGCTTGAAGCCGGTCAGGGCGTCGCGCCCGGCGGGGTAGTTGGGGGCCAGCAGGAAGACGTTCTCGAAGCGGCGGGTCTGCACGTACTGGCCCATGGCCTCGTGCAGGTTGTCGTTCTGCCAGGCCACGTTCACAAAGTAGGGGTTGCACTGCTCCCCGGCGTACTCCGAGGGGCCGGCGTTGGGGCTTATGTAGAAGACCTTTTCCTCGAAGATGGCGTCGCCCACTGCCAGGAGGATGTTGGAAAAGATGATGCCGGTGAGGAAGTCGACCCGGTCGCGCTTGAGCATGCGATCCACGGCCTGGCGGGCCACGTCGGGGTTCTGCTGGTCGTCGGCCACGATAACCTCCACCGGCAGGCCCCCGAGCTGGTTGTTGAGGTGGCGCAGGGCCAGGTTGAAGCCGTCGCGAACGTCAATCCCCAGGGCCGCCCCACCGCCCGAGAGGGTGCTCACGAAGCCGACCTTGACCGTGCGTGGCTGGGCCAGCGCGAGAGAAAAACCCATCAACCCCAGGAAAACCATCAGCCAAACCAACTTTTTCATCCTTCCTCCTTTCCTGCGCTCGAGCTAGAGCGCGGTGCGCACCTGCCATAGCTCGGGGAAGAGTACGATGTCCAGCGCCCGCTTGAGATAGGGCACCCCAGCGGTGCCGCCGCTACCTTGTTTGTAGCCGATCACGCGTTCGACGGTGGTCAGGTGGTTGAAGCGCCAGCGGCGGAAGTTGTCCTCCACGTCCAGCAGTTTTTCGGCCAGGTAGTACAGATCCCAGTAGAGGGCGGTCTGGCGGTAGATTTGCAGCCAGGCATTGCGGACGGCCTCGCTGGGCTGGTAAGGCTGGCTGTAGTCGCGTTCCAGCACCTCGGTGGGAACTGCCAGGCCTCGAGCCGCCACTAGGCGCAAGGCCAGGTCGTAGAGGCTGGGAGACTTCAGGGCCTCTTCCAGTTGCCGGTACTGTGCGGGTTTGTGCTGGTGGGGCTTCATCATGAAGGGTTCTTTGTTGCCCAGCAGGAACTCGATCAAGCGGTACTGGTACGACTGAAACCCCGAGGCCCGGCCAAAGGCCGAGCGGAACTCGAGGTAATCGGCGGGGGTCATGGTCTTGAGCACCTCCCAGCTCGAGCTCATCTGCTCCTGGGCGCGGCAGACCCGGGTCAGCATCTTGAGGGCGGGGTCGATGACACCCTGCGCCAGGAGGCCCATGGCGCTTTGCAGCTCGTGGATAATCAGCTTCATCCACAGCTCCTGTACCTGGTGGATCACGATGAAGAGCATCTCGTCGTGGGCCTCGGTAAGGGGCTGCTGGGCCGCCAGAATTTCCTCCAGGTGCAGGTAGTCGCCATAGGAGAGGTCGTGGCGGAAGTCGGTGTGGGCGGTGTGGTAGGTGGGGTCTTTCATCAGGTCACCTTGGCCCTTTCCTGGAAGCGCGCCTCCTGCCACAGCCCGCTCTGCATGACCTGGGCCAGCCTTTGCACCGCGTGGTAGACATCCTCGTAGCGCAGGTACAGCGGGGTGAAGCCAAAGCGCAGGATGTCGGGGGCGCGGAAGTCGCCGATCACGCCCTGGCTGATCAGGGCCTGCATAATGGCGTAGCCCTCAGGGTGCCGGTAGGCCACCTGGCTGCCCCGGCGGTGGTGTTCACGCGGTGTGGCGAGCTGGAAGCCATAGCGGGCGGCCAGCGGCTCCATCAGCTCGATGAAGAGGTCGGTGAGCTGCAGCGACTTTTGCCGCACCTGCTCCATGTCCACGCCCTCGAAGACCTCGAGCGCCGCCTCCAGCGCGCTCATCGAGAGCACGCCGGGCGTCCCCACCGTCAGGCGCCGGATATCCGGAGCGGGCCGGTACTCGGGCACAAAAGCGAAGGGAGCCTGGTGCCCCATCCAGCCGCTCAGGAAAGGCCGGGTAGCCCCCTGGTGTCGCCGGGCCACGAATAGAAAAGCCGGGGCGCCCGGGCCGCCGTTGAGGTACTTGTAGCCGCAACCCACGGCAAAATCCACCCCGTGCCGGTTGAGCTGCACCGGAAGGGCCCCCGCGCTGTGGGCCAGATCCCAGATGGCCAAGGCCCCTTTCTGCTGGGCCAGCCCGGTGAGCCGGGCCATGTCGTAGAGGTAGCCGGTGCGGTAGTCCACCTCGGTTAGCAGGAGCACCGCGGTCTGCTCGTCGAGGGCGTCCTCGAGCTGGTCTTTTTTCACCAAGCGCAGCTCGTACCCGCCCCGAAGCTCGGCGATGCCCTGGGCGATGTAGAGGTCGGTGGGGAAGTTGTCGATGTCCGAGACGATAACCCTACGTTCGGGGCGCAGCTCGAGGGCGGCCAGCAGCACCTTGAACAGGTTGACCGAGGTCGAGTCGGCGGCGATGACCTCGTCGGGCTCGGCCCCAATCAGCCGGGCGATCTTGGCCCCCACCCGCTGGGGCAGGTCGATCCAGCCGTGCAGGTTCCAGCTCTTGATCAGGCTCTGGCCCCACTCGGCCTGTACCACCTGTTCCATGCGGGCCACCACCCGCTTGGGCAGGGCCCCCAGCGAGTTGCCGTCGAGGTAGATGACCCCTTCGGGCAGCAGGAACTCAGCCCGTTTGGCGGCCAGGGGGTCGGTGCGGTCGAGGGCTTGTAGCTTGGCTAAGGTCATAGCTCTCCTTACTCGGGGATCACGGCGGTGGCCTCGATCTCCACCCTGGCCCGGTCTTCGATCAGCGCCCTCACCTCCACCACCGACATGGCGGGGTAGTGGCGGCCCATTACCTCGCGGTAGGCCAGGCCCAGGGCGTCGAGCTGGGCCAGGTACTCCTGTTTGCTGAGGATAAACCAGGTGAGCCGCACCACGTGTTCGGGCCGGCCGCCCGCCTGGGCCAGGGTTTCTACAATGTTTTGCAAGGCCTGGCGGGCCTGTTCGACAAAGTTGTCGGACTCAAAGACGCCCTGATGGTTCCAGCCCACCATTCCAGCCAAAAACACCATGCGCCCTCTGGCCGCGATGCCGTTGACGTATCCCCGGGGCGGTTTCCAACCAGGGGGTTGCAGGATTTGCCAGCTATCCTCGAGCTTCTCCATGGCTATACCCTTTTCTGTTCTGCTTCCTTGCGCAGCAAATACCGCTGTAATTTACCAGTCTGGGTACGGGGCAGGCTCTCGCGGAACTCGATGGCCCGCGGGTACTTGTAAGGAGCAATTTTCTGCTTGACAAAGTTCTGCAGCTCCTTCACCAGCGCGGCTGAAGGCTCTGTACCGGCCCGCAGCACCACATAGGCCTTGACGATCTGGCCCCGCTCGGGATCGGGGGCCCCCACCACCGCGCACTCGGCCACCGCCGGGTGGAGCAGCAGGGCATCCTCCACCTCGGGGCCGGCGATGTTGTAGCCCGCCGAGACAATCATATCGTCGGTGCGGGCCTGGTAGACGAAGTAGCCTTCTTCGTCCACCAGGTAGGCATCCCCGGTGATGTTCCAGCCGTGCTGTACGTAGTTGCGCTGGCGCTCGTCGGCCAGATAGCGGCAGCCGGTGGGGCCCTTCACCGCCAGGCGGCCCACCTGCCCTGGGGGAAGCGGCTGGCCTGCCTCGTCCAGCACGCAGGCCTGGTAGCCCGGCACGGGTTTGCCGGTGGCCCCCGGCCTGGCCTCTTCCTCGGTGTGGGAGATGAAGATGTGCAGCATCTCGGTGGCCCCGATGCCATCGATAAGCTCAATGCCGGTGGCCTCTTTCCAGAGCTTACGGGTGGAGGCCGGCAGGGGCTCCCCGGCCGAGACGCACTTGCGCAGCGAGGTGAGGTCGAACTTTTGGGCCTGGGCGGCCATGGCCCGGTAGGCGGTGGGGGAGGTGAAGACCACGCTGGCCCGGTACTCGGCGATAGCCGGGAGCAGAAGATCGGGGCTGGCTTTTTCCAGCAAGACCGAGGAAGCCCCGATGCGCATGGGGAAAAGCACCAGCCCCCCCAGCCCAAAGGTGAAGGCCAGCGGTGGGCTGCCGATGAACACGTCGTCGGGGGTGGCCCGCAGGATGTACTTGCCAAAGGTGTCGCAGATGGCCAGCACGTCGCGGTGGAAGTGCATACAGCCCTTGGGCTGGCCGGTGGTGCCGGAGGTGAAGGCGATCAGGCAGGTGTCGTCGCTGGCCGTCTCTACGTTGGCGAAGTGCGTGGGTTTATGGGCCATCCGGGCCTCCAGGCTGCCCCCTTCGCCCCAGTAGACCACCTGCTGCAGGGTGGGGCAGTTGGGTCGTGCGTGCTCGAGCTCCTCCCGCAGCCGCCCGTCGCACAGGGCATGCGAGACCTGGGCCTTGTTCACTACTTCGGTAAGCTCTTTGGCCCGCAGCAAGGGCATGGTGGTGACCGCAATGCCCCCCGCTTTCATCACCGCGAACCAGGCCGCTACCAGCATGGGGTGGTTGGGGGCGCGCAGCAGCACCCGGTTGCCGGGCACCAGGCCCATATCCTGGGTCAGCACATGGGCGATGCGGTTGGCCTGCTCGAGCAGCTCGGCGTAGCTCCAGCGGAGGCCTGCACCTTGCAGGCAAAGGCGCTCGGGGTGCCGGGCCGCCATCCGGTCGAGCAGCTCGCTGGCGCAGTTGAGCCGCTCGGGATACTGGAGTTCGGGCAGGCTGAAGACCAGCTCCGGCCACTCCGACCTGGGGGGTAGATGGTCGCGGGCAAAGGTGTCAATGTGGGCGCTGTACCCCATCTCCGGTGCCTCCTTTCGTGGTCTGGGTTTCCTTGAAGCGTTTGAGCAGCTCTCTGGCGATGATGAGCTGCTGCACCTCGCTGGCCCCTTCGTAGATGCGCAGGGCGCGAATTTCGCGGTAGAGCGACTCCACCACCTGCCCCCGGGTCACGCCCAGCCCACCCCATAGCTGCACGGCCCCGTCGATCACCTGCTGGGCGTACTCGGTGGCGGTGAGCTTGGCCATGGCGGCCTCCTGGGTAACCCGCTGGCCCTGGTCGCGCAGCCAGGCCGCGCGGTAGGTGAGCAGGGCGGCGGCCTCAATCTTCACGGCCATATCGGCCAGGCGGGCCTGGGTGAGCTGGAAGTCGGCCAGGGTCTGGCCGAACAGGGGCCTTGTGGTGGCGCGGTAAAGCGCCTCGTCCAGCGCCCGCCGGGCAAAGCCCAGGGCGGCGGCGGCCACCGAGGTGCGGAAGATGTCCAGGGTCTGCATGGCGATTTTGAAGCCCTGGCCTTCCTCGCCCAGGCGCTGGCGGGCCGGAATTCGGCAGTGCTCAAACCTTAGCCTTGCCAGCGGGTGGGGGGCGATGACCTCGAGGCGCTCGGCAACCTCGAGCCCCGGCGTACCGGCCTCCACCACAAAGGCCGAGATGCCCTTGGCCCCCTGGCTGCCCGGCGCACGGGCAAAAACCACGTAAAAATCGGCGATGCCCCCGTTGGAGATCCAGGTCTTCTGCCCGTTCAGGATGTAGTCCTGGTCCTCGGCCCGCGCCTCGGTGCAGAGGGCCCCCACATCCGAACCCGCCTCCGGCTCGGAGAGGGCAAAGGCCGCAATGTACTCGCCCCTGGCCACCGGGCCCAGGTAGCGGGCTTTCTGTTCGGGGCTGCCGTGCAGGGTGATGGCCCCCGAGCCCAGGCCCTGCATGGCGAAGGCGAAGTCGGCCAGGCCCTGGTGGTAGGCCAGGGTCTCGCGGATGAGGCAGACGGCGCGGGTGTCTATCTGCTCGTGCGCCCCCCCATAGGCCTGGCCCCCCACCGCGTAGCGCGTCCAGCCCCCCGCGCCCAGCAGCCGGACGAGCCGGCGGCAGGCCTGGTCGGTGTCTTGCGTGGGGTGCGCGGCGAGGTGATGCCTGGCCCAGGCTTCCAGGTCGCGCGCCAGCTCGCGGTGCCGGGGCTCAAAGAAGGGCCAGTCCAGGTAGGTTTGATCCCGCATCAGTCCCCCTGGAAAACGGGCTTCTCTTTCGCCACAAAAGCCCGGTAGGCCCGCTGGAAGTCCTGGGTAGCCATGCACAGGGCCTGGGCCTGGGCTTCGGCCTCGATGGCTTCGTCGAGGCCCATGCTCCACTCCTGGTGCAGCATCTTCTTGGTCATGGCGTGGGCAAAGGTGGGGCCCTGGGCCAGCATTCGGGCAAACTTGCGGGCCTCCTCGAGCAGCTCCTGGGGCTCGCACAGCCGGTTGAAAAAGCCCCAGGCTAGCCCTTCCTCGCCCATCATCACCCGGCCCGTGTACAGCAGCTCGGCGGCCCGGCCCTGCCCGATAATCCGCGGCAGCATGGCGCAGGCCCCCATATCGCAGCCGGCCAGCCCGACCCGGTTGAACAGAAAGGCGGTCTTGCTCTGGGGCGTGCCGAAGCGGATATCCGAGGCCATAGCCAGGATGGCCCCGGCCCCGGCGCACACCCCATCCACCGCGCTCACGATGGGCTGGGGGCAGGCCCGCATGGCCTTGACCAGGTCGCCGGTCATGCGGGTGAAGGCCAGCAGCCGGGGCATGGGCATCTGGGTCAGGGGGCCGATGATCTCGTGCACATCGCCGCCCGAGCAGAAGTTGCCCCCGGCCCCGCAGAGCACCACCGCCCGCACATCCTCGGCGTACTGCAAGGCCCGGAAAAGATCGCGCAGCTCGGCGTAGGACTCAAAGGTGAGGGGGTTTTTACGCTCGGGGCGGTTGAGGGTGATGGTGGCGACGGCCTCCTCGAGCTGCCACAAAAAATGCTGGGCCTGGTAGCTTGCCAGTTTCACCGGCGGGCCTCCTTTCCGTTGAGGTGGGTTTTGAGTTTGCCCAAAAGCGTGTACATCAGTTCTTTTTCACTGCTGGAGAGCCCTTCAAAAAGCTCGATCACCCAGCCTTCGTGCTCCTGGGCCATCCGGGCGAACACCTGGCGGCCCCGGGGGGTGAGCTTGACCGTGCAGGCCCGCCGATCCTGGGGGTCGGGCTCGCGCCGCACCAGGCCCTCGGCCTCGAGCTGGTCGGTAATCCCGGTGACGTTGCCGGTGGTCACCATCATGCGCTTGGACAGCTCGCTCATCTTGAGGCCCTCGGGGTGGCGCTCGAGCTGGGCCAGCAGGTCGAAGCGGGGCAGGGTGGTCTGGAAGTGCTCCCGCAGCCGGGTGCGGATCTGCCCGGTGATCAGGTTGGTGCAGGTGAGCAGGCGCAACCACAGCTTGATGGCCTGGTGGTGGTCTTCGGCCAGGCGGGTCTCGAGGTCGGGCTTGACCGCCGGCATCTACATCACCTCCCCGCCCGCCACCGCGATGGCCTGGCCGGTCAGGGCCGCCGACCCGGGCATGCACAGCCACAGCACGGCCTGGGCCACCTCCTCGGGCTCGACCAGCCGGCCCTGGGGGTTGTGCCGTACCAGTTCGGCCCGGGCCTCGGTGGGGCTGCGCCCGGTCTTCTGCACGATGGCGGCCAGGCTGGCCTCGAGCAGCTCGGTCTGGGTGAAGCCGGGGCAGACCGCATTCACGGTGATGTTCTTCCGGGCCAGCTCCAACGCCAGCGCGCGGGTCAGGCCGATCACCCCGTGCTTGGCCGCGCAGTAGGCGCTCACGTAGGGGTAGCCCCTGAGCCCGGCGGTGCTGGCGATGTTGACGATGCGCCCCCAGCCCGCGGCCAGCATGCCCGGCAGGGCCGCCTGGGTGCACAGAAAGGTTCCGGTGAGGTTCACTTCGATCATAGTTCTCCACAGTCTCAGGTCGGTTTTGCCGAAGGGCCGGCTCTCGGCCTGGCCGGCGTTGTTGACCAGGATGTCTACCTTCCCCAGGGCGCGGGACGCGCCCTCGAAGGCCTGCTGCACCTGGGCGGGGTCGGTCACGTCGCAGGTTTCCACGTGAACTTCCGTTGCCAGTTTGCGGGCCTGGGCCTCCAACTGCGCCCGGCTGCGCCCCAGCAGGGTGAGGTGGGCCCCCGCACCGGCCAGCGCCGTTGCAATGGCGGCCCCAATGCCGCGCCCCCCGCCGGTTACAACTGCGTGTTTGCCTGCCAGCGGTTTCATCGGATGGCCAGCTCCTCGGCCCGCTCGAGCGAGGCCCGGGCCAGGTTGCGCTCGAGCTGGGCCTTGCCAGATAGATACTGCTTGGGCCAGTTTATCTCGGTGTAGCCGAGCCGCGCGGCCTGGTTCAGCGTCCAGTGGGGGTCGGCCAGGTGGGGCCGGGCGATGGCGCACAGGTCGGCCCGCCCGGCGGCGATGATCGAGTTCACGTGGTCGGCCTCGTAGATGGCCCCGACCGCCATGGTGGCGATGCCCAC
Source organism: Meiothermus sp. (assembly GCA_026004095.1). Classification (GTDB taxonomy): domain Bacteria; phylum Deinococcota; class Deinococci; order Deinococcales; family Thermaceae; genus Meiothermus. Next base: position 9,561 of record BPIL01000004.1, on the reverse strand, counting down.
CTCGTTGCGGATGCGGTCGGCGAAGGGGGTCTGGTACATGCGCCCGTACACCGGCCGGGCCTGGCGGGTGGTCTGCCCCGAGGAGACGTCAATCAGGTCGCAGCCGGCCTCCTTGAACAATCGGGCGATCTCCACCGCGTCGTCGGGGGTGTTGCCGCCGGGGGCCCAGTCGTGGGCGGAGATGCGCACCGAGATCGGCAGGTGCTCCGGCCAGACCGCGCGCAAGGCCCGGAAGACCTCGAGGGGGTACCGGCAGCGGTTCTCCAGGCTGCCGCCGTACTCGTCGGTGCGCTGGTTGGTGAGGGGGCAGATGAAGGCCGAGAGCAGGTAGCCGTGGGCGCAGTGCAGCTCGAGCCAGTCGAAGCCGGCCTCCACCCCCCACAGGGCGGCCCGCACAAACTCGGCCTTGACCCGCTCCATATCCTCACGGGTCATCGCGCGGGGGATCTGGTTGTGGGGGCCGTAGGGGATGGGGGAAGGGGCCAGCAGCGGCCAGTTGCCCTCGGGCAGGGGTTCGTCCTGGGCCTCCCAGCCCACCTGGGTCGAGCCTTTGGGCCCGGCGTGCCCGAGCTGCAGGGCAATCTTGGCGTCGGTGTGCTGGTGCACAAAATCCACGATGCGCTTGTAGGCCCGCATGTGGGCCTCGCTGTAGAGCCCCGCGCAGCCCGGCGTGATGCGCCCGTCGGGGGAAGGGGCGGTCATCTCGGTAAAGACCATCGCCGCCCCGCCCAGGGCCCTGGCCCCCAGGTGCACCAGGTGGAAGTCGTTGACCAGCCCATCCTGGGCCGAGTACATGGCCATGGGCGAGACCACCACCCGGTTCTTGAGGGTCAGGCCCCGCAGCCGGAAGGGGGTAAACATGGGCGGGATGGGCCTGGGGGGCAGGCCGGACTTCTGCGCCAGCCAGCGCTCGTAGCCCTCGAGGTACCGCCGGTCGCGCAGGCGCAGGTTCTCGTGCGAGATGCGTTGGGAGCGGGTCAGGAGGCTATAGGCGAACTGCTCGGCCTCGAAGTGGCTGTAGCGCTCCACGTTCTCGAACCACTCGGTGGAGTTGCGCGCGGCGTTTTGCAGTTTGAGCACCTCCACCTGCCGCACTTTCTGGTAGGCCTCGAGCACCTCGGGCAGGTGCGCCGGCGTATCGCCCAGCCGCTCGAAGGTGCGGGCCAGCTCGATGGCGTCCTCGAGGGCCAGCTTGGTGCCGCTGCCAATGGAAAAGTGCGCGCTGTGGGCGGCGTCGCCCATCAGCACCACCGGCACCGGGCCGTTCCAGTGCACCCAGTTCTGGCAGACCACCCGGGGAAACCGGATCCAGATGGCCGAGCCCCGCAGGTGGGCGGCGTTGGAGATCAGCCGGTGCCCCCCCAGGTACTTGGCAAAAAGCCGCTCGCAAAAGGCGATGCCCTCCTCCTGGCTCATCCTGTCCAGGCCGGCCTTCTGCCACACCGTTTCCGGCGTCTCCACAATAAAGGTCGAGGTGTGCTCGTCGAACTGGTAGGCGTGGCCCTGAAACCAGCCCCACTCGGTTTTCTCGAAGGCAAAGGTGAAGGCCGGAAAGGGCTGGTGGGTGCCCAGCCAGACAAAGCGGCACTTGCGCAGCTCAATATCGGGCTGGTACGAGGCTTCATACTTTTTGCGGATGCGGCTGTTGATGCCGTCGGAGGCGATCACCAGGTCGGCCTGGTAGGCCTGGGCCACGGCCTCGTCGTCGGTGACCTCGGTCTGGAAGACCAGGTTCACGCCCAGCTCCCGGCAGCGCGCTTGCAGGATGTTCAGCAGCTTCTTGCGCCCGATGCCGATAAAACCGTGCCCCTCCGAGCGGATCACCCGGCCCTTGAAGTGCACCTCGAGCGCGTCCCAGCGATGGAAAGCCCGGCTGATCTGCAGGTAGGTGGGGTGGTCGGCCTTTTCCAGGTTGCCCAGGGTCTGGTCGGAAAACACCACCCCCCAGCCGAAGGTGTCGTCCGGGCGGTTGCGCTCGAGCACCGTGATCTGGTGGGCGGGGTTTTGCTTTTTCATCAGCAGGGCGAAGTAGAGCCCCGCCGGCCCGCCGCCGATGCAGACAATCCTTAACGCCGCTTGCTGGTTGGCCCCCTGGGTGTGCTGCATGGTAACCCCGCTTTTGCTTTAAGCCTAAAATATTTAGCTATAAGATAAAAGATTGCAAGGCAGGTTACAAATCACGGGAAATAAACACCACCCAGAAGACGGTCGGCGGAGCCCGCCGAAACCGACCGCCCGGACGGGCTGAGCGGGTTAGCGCCGGAGGGCCCGCCAGACCTTTTCGGGGGTGAGCGGCATGTCCAGATGAGCGATGCCCAGCGCGTCCAGCACCGCGTTCACCACCGCCGGGGTGGCGGCGATGGCCCCGGCCTCGCCCACGCCCTTCACCCCCAGGGGGTTGGTGGGGGAGGGGGTCTGGTGGCGGTGGGGCTCCAGCGGGGGCATCTGGTCGGCTTTGGGCAGGGCGTACTCCAGGTAGTTGGCGGTGCGGTTCTGCCCTTCCTGGTCGTAGACGATGCCCTCGTAGAGGGCCTGCCCGATGCCCTGGGCGATGCCGCCGTGCTGCTGGCCCTCGAAGAGCAGGGGGTTGACCACCACCCCGCAGTCGTCCACCGCGATGTAGCGCAGAATGCGCACCTGGCCGGTCTCGGGGTCTACCTCCACCAGGGCCAGGTGGGCCCCAAAGGGGTAGTTGGCGTCCCTGAGGGCAAAGCTGGCCTGGCCCTCGAGCCCCGGCTCCAGGCCGGGCGGCAGCTTGCGGGGGTTGAAGGCGGTGGCGATCACCTGCTCCAGGGGCACGGCTCTGTCGGTGCCGCGCACCCCCCAGCCCTGCTCGAGCAGCTCGATATCCTCGGGGGCGGCCTCCAGGAGGTGGGCGGCGATGCGCGCCACCTTGTCGCGCACCAGGTCGGCGGCCTTCAGCACGGCCGAGCCCCCCACCGAGAGGGTGCGGCTGCCGGCGGTGCCCATGCCGTAGGGAACCGCCAGGGTATCGCCCTGCACCACGCTGATGCGCTCGGGGGGCAGGCCCAGCCGCTCGGCCACGATCTGCACAAAGGCGTTCTGGGTGCCCTGGCCGTGGGGCGAGGTGCCGGTGAAGATCACCGCGCTGCCGTCGGGGTTGATGCGCACGCCGCCGGTCTCCCAGCCATACCCGGTGATCTCCACGTAGCTGCAAAGCCCGATGCCCAAGCAGCCGGCCCTGGCTGGCGGGCCTGGGCCTGTTCAGGGCCCGGAGCCGGGGGTAGTCGCTGACCTCGAGCAGCTTTTGCAACACCTCGCCGTAGGCCCCGGAGTCGTACCTGGCGCCGGTGCGGGTTTTGTAGGGGAAGGGCCCGGTGATGAAGTTCCTGCGGCGGATCTCGGCGGGGTCGAGGCCCAGCGCCCGCGCGCCCATGTCCATCAGGCGCTCGAGGTAGTAGGTGGCCTCGGGCCGCCCGGCCCCCCGGTAGGCCCCGGTGGGGGTGGCGTTGGTGTAGACACCCACCATCTCGAGCTCCACCGCCGGAATCTCGTAGGGGCCCTGCAGCATCAGGATGGTGCCGGGGGCGTTGCCCAGGGTGGTCTCGAGGGCATAGGCCCCCAGGTCGGCCACCACCCGCCCGCGCAGCCCCAGGATTTTTCCCTCGGCGTCGAAGGCCATCTCCAGCTCGGCCACCTGGGCCCGCCCGTGGATGGTGGCCCCAAAGCTTTCGCTGCGCCCCTCCAGCCAGCGCACGCTTCGCCCCAGGCGACGGGCCAGGTAGGCCACCAGAATTTCCTCGGGGTAAACGTTAATTTTGGCCCCAAAGGCCCCGCCCACGTCGGGGGTGATCACCCGTACCTGGTTCTCGGCCAGGCCCAGCCGTTCGGCCACCGCGCTGCGCAGGTCGTGGGGCATCTGGGTGCTCGACCAGACCGTGAGGGCCTCGCGGATGCCGTCCCAGCTGGCCAGAACCCCCCGGGGCTCCAGGGGGCTGGGGGCCACCCGCTGCTGCACCATGCGGGCCGCCCACCACCGCGTGAGCCTGGGCAAAGGCCGGGGCCACCTCGCCCGCAAGTGGTCTTGCGGGCCAGGGCCACGTTGCTCGGGAGCTGGGGGTGGATGGCGGGGAGCCGGCCTCGGCCTGCACGGACATCGGCATAGGCCGGGAGCGGCTCGTACTCCACCCAGACACCTGCTGGGCGGCGTCGTGGGCCAGGGCCTCGGAGGTCGCCAGCACCGCCACCACCGGCTCCCCCGCGTAGCGCACCCGCTCGCGGGCCAAGCAGGGGGTGCAAAGCCCCCTGGGCATCGCGCGGCACCGAGGCCGGGGCGTACAGCTCGGGGAGGTCGCTCGAGGTGTATACCCCCACCACGCCGGGAAGCTTCCGGGCCTCGGTGGTGTCCACCGAGACCAGCCGGGCGTGCGCGTAGGGGCTGCGCACCAGGGCCAGGTGCAGCAGGTTTTCGGAGGGTAGGTCGGCCAGGTACCGCCCCTGGCCCCGCACCAGCTTGCCGTCCTCTTGGCGCTTCATGGGTTGACCGATGTAGCGGTTTGACATGGCGATATGTTACCCACAAACCTCGAGGAAATGTGGGGTTGGGCGTATGCTGGGGGCGCTATGCCAACCCACACCTTCGAACCCACCCACTACCACCACACCCTGGGAACCCACCCGCCGGTCTTGCGCATTGCGCCGGGCGATACGGTGCAAACCACCTGCGTGGATGCAGCCGGCCAGGATCGGGATCTGCGGCAGGTTACTCCTAGGGGGAACCCCATGACCGGGCCTTTTTACATCGAAGGCGCCGAGGTGGGCGACACCCTGGTGGTTCGGCTGGAGAAGCTCAGGCCCAACCGCCGCCGCGGCTGGTCGGGGGTGGTGCTGGCCGCCAACGTGGTGGACCCCGAGGACGTGCCCCGGCTGGCCCAGGCCCAGGGGGCGCAGCGCTGGCTGGACTGGGACGTAGACCTGGAGAAGCAGACCGCCCGGCTGGCCTCGCCGGTGAGGGGTTTGGAGGGGCTCGAGCTGCCCCTCGAGCCCATGCTGGGCTGCTTTGGGGTGGCCCCCAGCCGGGGCGAGGCCATCTCCACCGCCACTTCGGGGCCGCACGGGGGCAATATGGACTACCGGGGCTTCAAAGAGGGGGTCACGGTCTATTTTCCGGTAGGGGTGGAGGGGGCTCTGTTCTTCCTGGGCGATGGGCACGCCCTGCAAGGGGATGGTGAAATCGCTGGAACCGGCATTGAAATTTCGATGGACGTGCAATTTTCGGTGGATATCATCAAAGGCCAGGCCATCCGCTGGCCCCGGGGCGAGGACGCGGAGTACATCTTCACCGTGGGCAATGCCCGCCCCCTCGACCAGTGTGTCCAGCACGCCACCAGCGAGATGCTGCGCTGGCTTACCGGCCCCTACGGCCTGGATCTCCAGAGCGCCTCGCAACTGATGGGGCAGTGCGTCCGGTACGATCTGGGCAACATCTTCGACCCGGCCTACACCATGGTCTGCAAGATGCCCAAGAAACTCCTGGAGCGCCTGGGCTCTACTTCGGCATAGTTCGGCGCAGCAAGTCCTGGATAATCTGGTCTACCCGCAGGCCCTCGAACTGGGCCTCCTCGGTCAGGAGCAGCCGGTGGGAGAGGGCCGGCTTGGCCGCGTTGCGCAGGTCGTCCCACTCCAGGTGGGCCCGGCCTGCCAGGTAAGCCAGGGCTTTAGCCAGATTGAGCCAGGCCTTGGCCCCGCGCGGCGAGAGGCCCATGCGCAGGTGTTTTTCCTCGCTGGCGAGCTGGGCGGTGTTGGCGATGGCCTCGAGGGCGGGCTGGCTCACCACCACCTGCTGCGACTCGGCACGGGCCTTTAGCAAGTCCAGGCCTTCTACTGGCTCAGGCAGCGCGGGTTCTTCCGAAAGAATCCGCATCCAGGTGGCCCGGGGAGGGGCCTGGACGGCAATCTTGGACATAAAGCGGTCGAGCTGGGCCTCCGGCAGGGGGTAGGTGCCCTCGAGCTCCAAAGGGTTCTGTGTAGCCAGCACCAGAAAGGGCTCGGGCAGGGCGTAGCGGGTTCCACCCACCGTGACCCCCCGTTCCTGCATGGCCTCCAGCAGCGCCGACTGGGTTTTGGGGGTGGCCCGGTTGATCTCATCGGCCAGCACCACCTGGGCGAAGAGGGGCCCCTGGCGGAAAACAAACTGCCCATCCTCCAGAATCTCGGTTCCGGTCACGTCGGCGGGGAGCAGGTCGGGGGTGAACTGGATTCTCCGGTACGAAAGCCCGCTGGCCTCGGCAAAGGCCCTGGCCAGCAGGGTTTTGCCCAGCCCCGGCAGCCCTTCCAGCAGGGCGTGCCCGCCCGCTACGGTGGTGGCCAGCAGCTCGCGGATGACCTGTTCCTGCCCAAACAGCACCTGAGTGAGTGCGGTTTGTAAGGCGGTTAAGTGAACTCGAGCGTCGCTCACGGGCCCATACTACCCACAGCCTGCCGCCCCTATACAGGCCCTAAACCGCAATTGGGCCTGCGGCTTGACCCGGGGGGCCTGGGCGGGCAGAATCGGGCTGTGTGGATTCTGGGTATAGACACCTCCTGCGACGATACCGGGGTGGGATTGGTGCGGGATGGGGTGGTGGTGGTCAACCGGGTGGCCTCGCAAACCCTCCTGCACCAGCGCTACGGGGGGGTGGTGCCCGAGCTGGCCTCGAGGGAACACACCCAGGTGATTGACGGACTGGTGCAGCAAGCCCTGGGCGAGGCCGGTCTGAAGGCCGCCGATCTCGACCTGATTGCGGCTACCCGCGGGCCCGGCCTGATCGGGGCCTTGCTGGTGGGCTACACCTACGGCAAGGGACTGGCCTTTGCCCTGGGCAAGCCCTTTGTGCCGGTGCACCACCTCGAGGGCCACATCTACGCCGCACTGGCCGAGCACCCCGAGGTCGAGCCGCCGTTCCTGGCCCTGATCGCCTCCGGCGGCCACACCCACCTTTTCGAGGTGCCGGCCTGGGGCAGCTACAGGCTCCTGGGGGCCACCCTGGACGACGCCGCCGGAGAGGCTTTCGACAAGGCCGCCCGGCTTTTGGGCCTGGGCTATCCGGGTGGGCCGGAAATCGAGCGACTGGCCGGGCAGGGCGAGCCCGGCAGGGTGCCGCTGGCGGTGCCGCTCCAGGGCCAGGAAGGGTTTGCTTTTAGCTTTTCGGGCCTCAAAACCGCGGTGGCCCGGGCCCTGGAGAAAGGCTACGCGCCCGCCGATATCGCCGCCCGGTTTCAGCAGGTGGCGGTGGAGCACATCGTGCAGGTGGTGACCCGGGCCGCCCGGCACACCGGCCTTTCGACCGTGCTGGTGACCGGCGGGGTGGCGCAGAACGCCGCGCTAAAAACCCAGTTACAGGCGGCGGGCCTTCGGCTGATGTTCCCGCCCAGGGGCCTCGCCACCGACAACGGGGCCATGATCGCCCTGGCGGCCTGGCGCACCCACGCACGCAACCCACACAACCCCATGGCCCTTCCGGCGGCGGCCTACCTGCCCTTGGGCGCTGGCTAACCGCCCTTGCGCAAGGCCACCAGCTCGGTTACGTTTTCGCCCTCGCGGGTTTTCTGGATGCTTTTTACCAGGCCCACGTTTTCGGCATACCAGCTCGTGCCCTGGCTTTCAAAGTTGAAGGGGAGGCTCAGGGGGCCGGCCTGGGCGCGCAGCCGGGTGGCAAAGGTGGTTTGCAGTTTGTAGGCCACAAAACGGCCCGCCGGGGTGGCAACGGTCTCCTGCGCCACCACCCGGTAGGTGGTCTCGAGCGTCCCGCTGATGTTGAAGCGCAGCGGCCCCTGCTGCCCGGTGCCCTGTACCTCCAGCACCAGCTTCCAGCTACCGCCCACCGCCCAGCGGTCGTAGTCGGGGACGGCCACGCCCGTTACCTTCACCACCTTCAGGTCGTAGCTCACCGGCTGGGCCCCGGCCTCGACCCGGCCGCCCCCCTGGGTGCCGAAGTCCACCGGGGCGATGCCCTCCGGGGTGCAGCGGTAGGTGGTCTCTTCCGTTCCATTGGCGCTCTGGCGCACCTGCACAAAGCTGTTCTCGGTAATGCTGGTTTTGCGAATCGAGTAAGTGAAGGGGCGTTCCCCCGTCACCCGGTACTGCCATTCCCAGCCCGGCCGGGCGGGGGCGAAGGGCTGGTCGCAGAGCTGGGCCAGGGCCGGACTGCCAAGCAGCAAAACCCACCACAGGGCGCGCATACCTCCTAGTGTATACGCCACCGCGCTATTCTCATCCGGACAGGGTACAATCGCATTTGGTTATGCTGGCCTGGATTAATAAGCTGTTGGATAACAACGAACGCAAGGTGGCCCGCTACTGGAAAGAGGTGGTGGCCCCTGTCAATGCCCTCGAGGACGAGGTCTCGAAAATCGAAAACCTCGCCGCCGAGTACGCCAAGCTGCGCGAACAGCACGCCCAGGGCGCGAGCCTCGACGAACTGCTGCCCAGGGTCTTTGCCCTGACCCGCGAGGCCTCCAAGCGCTTTCTGGGTCTGCGCCACTACGACGTGCAGCTCATCGGGGGGGCGGTGCTGCACGAGGGCAAGATCGCCGAGATGAAAACCGGGGAGGGCAAAACCCTGGTCGCCACCCTGGCCGTGGTGCTCAACGCCATTGCCGGTAAAGGGGTGCACCTGGTCACGGTCAACGACTACCTGGCCCGGCGCGATGCCGAGTGGATGGGGCCCATCTACAAGGGGCTGGGCCTCACGGTGGGGGTGGTGCAGAACCACTCGAGCCCCGAGGAACGCCGCAAGGCCTACCTCTGCGACGTGACCTACGTAACCAACAGCGAGCTGGGCTTCGACTACCTGCGCGACAACATGGCGGTGGCCCCCGAACAACTGGTGCTGCGCCACGACACCCCCCTGCACTACGCCATCATCGACGAGGTGGACTCCATCCTGATCGACGAGGCCCGCACCCCGCTTATCATCAGCGGCCCCGCCGAGAAGGCCACCGACATCTACTACCGCATGGCCGAGATCGCCAAGAAGCTCGAGCGCGGCGAGAAACCGCCGGTGGGTAGCAAGGGCGAACCCACCGGCGACTACACCATCGAGGAGAAGCAGAAGGCCGTGCACCTCACCCTGCAGGGCATCGCCAAGGCCGAGAAGCTTCTGGGGGTGGAGGGGCTCTTCAACACCGAGCACATGGAGCTGGCCCACATGCTGACCCAGGCCATCCGGGCCAAGGAACTCTACTTCAAAGACCGCGAATACATCGTTCAGGACGGCCAGGTTATCATCGTGGACGAGTTCACGGGCCGCCTGCAGCCGGGCCGCCGCTTTGGTGAGGGGCTGCACCAGGCCATCGAGGCCAAAGAGGGCGTGAAAATCGAGCGCGAGAACCAGACCCTGGCTACTGTTACCTACCAGAACTTCTTCCGCCTCTTCGAGAAGACCGCCGGCATGACCGGCACCGCCAAGACCGAGGAGAAAGAGTTCCAGGAAATTTACGCCATGGACGTGGTGAGCATCCCCACCAACCGCCCGGTGATCCGCCAGGACTACCCCGATGTGGTCTACCGCTCGGAGAAGGGCAAGTTTTTTGCGGTGGTGGAGGAGATTGCCGAGAAGT
>BPIL01000003.1 GCA_026004095.1 Meiothermus sp. | reverse complement strand
GCGCGCGCTGGGATGAAGGGCCATATATGTAAGCAACACCGCAGATTTGCGGGTCTTGAACCGGCTTAAGTCAAGCTTTGTACCCAATAACCGGGCCTCAAAAGAACCGAAAGTACCTATCTGCAACGGGAAAACGCTTCGCGCACCCTTATCGGCCAACACCAGAGGCCGCCAGAGGTGAGCATAATGTGGGTGGTGCAGCAGCAAGCCATACTGGTATGTACGACTAAGCTCCAGTGCCTCTCGTAAAGAAGCCAAATCGCCCTTGCGAAGCAGAAGTTGGGCTAAATCGAACTTCATCCCTAGCCGACGTAGCTCGGCGATGGCTGTGTCGAGGTTGACCAGGCCCTGCCAACCCGACTCGGTGATGGCATGAACACTCCGCGCCACCTTATTCAGATGGGCTCGAGCCTGCTCGGTCTTGCCTTCCAGAAAAGCAATGCGGCTCAACAATAAATGCGCATCGTCCAGGACTTCCTGATCCTTGAAGTTGCTATACAAAACCTCCTCAACCAACTGTTTCGCCTCTGCATACCGCCCCTTCCATAAATACACCTCGCCCAAGCGTTTCTTGGTGACCAAATGGCTGCGAAGATCTCTTTTGGGGTCGGGTAGCTCGAGAAGGTGCTTTTCCGCATTTGAAATATCGCCGCACATTATCCAGGCCTTCGCCAGGTTTTCGGCTGTGAGATAGCTCTCGGCTGCCAGCTTATTCATGCAGTGTAGGGCACGCTCGAGGAGCGAAATTGCTTCCCGCGGGTTACCCAGGCAAAGCTCCACCGGAGCCAAGGTTGCCAGGGAAATGGCTTCTTGATCAAATAGCCCAAGTTGGCGATAAATGCTTGTAGCACGCAAAAGCGCATCTTGGGCCTGTGCGAACTTCCCGAGGTGGTAAAAGGCCACCCCCAGGTTATGAAAAACCCTGCCAGTGATCTCTTCTACCCTGGAACCGTTGGGTTCGAGGCACTCACGAAACTTTTCGATGGCCTCTTCATACCTGGCTTGCATGCCCAGAGAAACTCCATAGGCGTTGAGCACAAAGGGGCGAAGGTGGTCATCGGCCAAAGGCAACAACTCCACCAGCTCTTTTTCCATGAGTGTGGTATGGCCCGCGAAGCGGGCCAGATAGGTAGCCAGATAACGATAGACAGGCAAATCTCGGTACTTTGGTGGAACCAGAGCCAGCCGCTCACGCAGATAGGCGTTGCCATGAGCGGTCGAAAACGTCTCTGTCAAGAGCCGCAGGTACCGTTCCCATTCACCCTGCTCGGCCAGCAACTCCAGGACAGCCGTCGCATGACCACTGGCCAACAATGTTGTCTCGATGAACCGGGCCACTTCGGCAGAAATAGAACCCCGTAGGTAGAGCCGCAACAGCTTGGGCATGACCAAACCGGAACCCTGGGCATAAAGCAGGCCCCGGTCGTAGAGTTCAGCAACGGATGTGCCATCTAGACCTAGCAGCCCGTACAGCTCGGGAATCAGAAGTGGGCTTTGGGCCGCTTTGGCTAAAATTTCGCGGGGAATATCCTTGGGTAGCAGCGACCCCAGCCGAGCCACACAAAGGGGATGTCGTACCAACGACTCACCAGGCCGTAGGACGATTCGCTGCAACAGAGCCAGTGCCTCGGGCCAGCCGCCGGTCTCAGCGTAGGTTTGCTGCGCACCCGCGGCCTGCTGCCATTCGTCGTGGCTGAAGAGTAGATCGGATTCCCGGAGAAAGAGAAAGTCTCGAGGGTCGCTCGAGTTCAGGCGCTCCAAGTCGGAGCGTCGTTGGGGCAAAATTAGGGTAGGTGCCAGACCGGAAAACTCGGCGGGGTCGCGCAAGATGCGGCGTCTGGTTTTGTGCGCCCAAGCCTCTAGATCGGCCTGGGCGAAGCCGATACCCACCGGGGCCACCACCACTGCCGGGGCGGTCGCGAGAAGCTCGAGGGCGCTGGGGCTCAGAACGGACATTGAGATCACATCCGTTGTTAGTTAGCACTTGCGGTACAGCGATAACATCCGGTAGCTTACCGCTGTTTTCATTGTTTACCATTTTTGTAAAAAAAGAATCAAAGAAATTTCTTGCACAGAACAGTTAAAGAAATCATTAAGGTCGAGCCTCCTGGCAGGCAGGCTGGTTTTGCCGCTTTTTTGAAGGATTGCCTTAATGACTGGTTCAGGGGCCAGACCAAAGTAGCGCAGTAGCACATCGGTGCAGGCCTGCGTTGGACTGCGCTCTAAGGGGTCTACTTACTGAAGACCAGGGGTGTGCGCAGATCCTGTAGCATCTTTTGTATTAGCTCTCGCAGCGCGGGGTACTCACCTGGCATGTATACGTCTTTGTTCAGAACCAGTTTTCTTTGCACCACTAACTCTGCGCCATCGATGGTATACGTAGCCGTATAGCTTCCTGCCGTCGTGCTGATCTCTACTGCGTTCGGCACTCGCAGCAAGCGATAACCCTCTGGCACAACCAACCGGTAACTGCGTTCGTCTGTCCGTGCTCCCAGTACCAGCGGATTTTTACGGGTAGGCAGAGTGACCAGCTCCTGAAAACGATTCAGGTAAAATAAAGCAATCCCCTGAGGCAGACCAAAGCTGAGTAAATCACCCACTTGCAAGAGGTTGGGGGTCTCCCAGTTGGCGGTAAACTTGTACTGCAGTGAGCTATCCAGCACGATTAGCGTGCCCGAGCCACCCTCGGCAAAGCGGGCTAGGATATTTCGGGCTGTGGCAGCCGGATCTGCCGTTACCAATCCCTTGAAGGCACGGGCCATGCCCCCTTCCACGCTTAACGTTGCGGTTCCTATCAGTGTTCCGTCGGGAGAGACTGAGTAACGGCTCTGCTGGCGGTAGATTTCGGATGACGCTTGCCCTGTTGGCGTGATGACCTGCCGGGGTTCCTCCCCCGCCAGCACAGCAAACTTACCCCGCGCCTCCGGCACCAGCGTCCCAAAGTGGTTCTGGCTGGTAGGATCTAGATAAAGATTAAATTCCGGTACGTACAGCATCGCATGATTGAACTGGGCGGGGGTAGGGCCAGGCAGACTTGTGTAGCCATCGTTGCCCAGGTAAACCAACACCGGCACGCTCTTGATTCCCCTGGCCGCCAGCAGGGCTTGGAGCAAGGTGGTGTAAGCTTTACAGTCACCATAGCGGGTGGACAAGGTTTCCTGTGCCGAGACCGGCACGTACCCCCCATCCCCTAAAAAAATGCCCACATAGCGAATATTTTGAACCACCCAGTTGTACAGGTTCTCTACCGCCTGCAGGCCGGTGGCCCCTGCAGCAGCTTCCTCAGCAATACGGCGCACCTCGGGGGTAACGGCAACTTTATCTTTTGCCCTAGCCCAGTACGCGGCCCCAACTTCCTCCCAAGAAGCAAAGGTGGAGGCCACTAAAAAGTTTGGGCTGCTATCCTGGTCGCCCGGCTGACCAGGTTCTTTGCTTATGAAAGGAAAATCCTCAAGCAATGCAGTAATCTCGCGTATCCCACCCGAGGTCTTTTCACTTATTACATACCTACCACGGGCATAGACCTTGACAGGAAGGTTGGCAGGAAAACGGAATACCAACCGGTTGTACTCCACTTTCCGACAGCCGCAAACGTAGTCGCTAGTAAAAAAGTGCTTGGGAAAACTTGGTATCTTGACCACCTTCTCCCAAACTGCCACCGCCGTATCCCCTACCCCCACATTTGGGAATGTCACCTGGGCTATCTCGGTATCGTCGAAGATAGGCACCCCACTGCTGGCCTGGCGGGCTTGACGGAACACCTGATCGGGCCGGACAGGCAGTTTAGTGCCGTCTGTCTTTAGGGTGTAGGCCTCGATCAGCCGCACCTCTTCGCGCCCCCTGGCGTAAATCTGAGCAGCCAGACGGGTGAGCTCGTCCAGTTCCTCACGGGATTCGGCCACCTGGGCGATCTCGGTGCGAACAGTGTAGGTATAGTCAGGGTTGATGGTATAGGTCGCATCGAAGCGCTTGAGGGTGGGCGAGGCCCAGGCCGAAGAACTAAGAACTAAAAAAACCAGAACAAACCACGGAACTCTCTTCATCGGAACCCCTCCCAGGTTCAGCATGGATTACCTCTCCAACTAGCCTTCTATAGCCTAGGCAACTTGACCCAACCACATGTCACCCTCTCAGGTGCTCACCAATGGTGCTTGACCCTCATCACCAGAAAAGGCGCCTGCTTTGATAAGGTCTGTTCTTGGGTACTGCACTAATATCTCTCAAAAGAAGACCCACGCCACGCTCATCGGACAACTATGCTGGACTGGTAGGAAACAAGTAATATCCCAAAAATGTGCGGTTGGCACAGACCAATTTGCAACCTTATCTTGAAGCCCACATAGTAAAAAGGAAGCTCACACCAAATATAACCACCCAAACAATCATGAACACAGATGGAAGACCCAGAACAGACACCAAAGACATCCCTATCAATCCCAAACCCGTCACAGTGATCGGAGCTATTTTCTTCAGACTAGACTGAGGTTCGCGAAGTAACCTGTAGTGCGCAATAAAAAAAATATAAATGAGACCAATAAGAATTGCGGTGGAAGATTTGAGCTGAAACCATCCCGCCGACTTTGCTATCAAGATCACAGCCCCGATTAGGATGGAAATAATAATGTCTATTACACTAATGATTTCACGAGAGCCAGATTTTTTTATGTTCAAGACAACCTCCGAGATTATCATACTCTTAGATTCTCGAGGGCATAGGGGTTTTCTATGCCCTCGAGTACTAATTACGGAACTTACCGGTTTTGGTTTTCGCAGACAAACATGGTGCCTACTGCTGCAGCAGCAGTAGAAACAGCGCGTCCAGCGCCTACAAAATCCCCTTTTCGCACGCTCTGCACGGCTGCTCCAGCATTGAAGGCCACAACACTCAGAGCAGTGAGTTCTACTGCAAAGTGTTCACAAGGGTGCGGGGTGCGATCCGGTTCATTAATGGGGTAACTCGATCCACTTTTCGGGTTCGAACCACCATCTATGACGGCGGCGCCGCTAATGTGGTGATCGAATTCACCACCAGACGTGTGTTCGAGCTCCACATCTGAGAGTTCCCTTACCATCCTGTGCCTCCTCACTATTGCAGTCCCTTGGGCTTCTCAGTCATCAAAACATCATGATGAGTTGTTTCAGAGTGCATCTCCACGTCAGAACCATCCCTATTGCCGCTACTCCCGCTCCTCCGGCTGCTTGGGCGGTGGAACAATCCCCCCGCGGGGCCAGGGTTCCGGCAGCGCGGGAAGCTGGGTTATCAGCTTCAGCCATGCGCTGGGTTCGGTCGCTCCACCCACCACCTGCTCCATCTCCTCAGGCTCGAGCTCTCGAAGTTTTATCGGGTTCACCTCCTTTCCTGACATCTTCAATCTAGGCGGTTTCGACCTCGTGCAGAAGTGAAAAGTTACCGGTTTTTTGAAGGGTCGCCTTAATGATTGGCTCAGGGGCCAGACCAAAGTAGCGCGGCATCACATCGCTTGGCGCTGAGGTTCCCACCTGTTTTCCGTCTGTGGATTTTATACGCATTCCGGCAGTATCGTTCACTATTAAGGGTCTAAGCGATACTACTGGAATGCACGCCTACTCCCTTTGGTCAGCCCTAATCCTCTGGCGAAGGATTAGAGCGGAACCGGTATCAATCGAGCTTGCTTAGCTGAAAACCCAAATCACGCTCCATCTCTGCGATGCTCATCTCGGGTTTGACACTAGGTGGTAATCCACGAACAATACTAGAAGTCACATAAATAGTCCTTCCAGAAACTTTGACGGGCGTGATGGAGGTATTTCCCATTCCAGCTGAGGACTGATCTCCGACAAAAATCACCTTTTGCGATGAGTATTTTTTCAGAACGAGCGCCATATACTCGCATGCACTCGCAGTACCTCTGTTGACAACGATGTAAATGGCCTTCGGGTATACCTTCTTTGCCGAGGGGAGCTCGAGGGAGAAAGCAACCTTGCTGCGCACGCCTTTATCTGTGAACTGCCTCGGCTCGAGAATCGAAGAAAGTGCGCGAAGCATCCAGACCGGGCTATAACTCGCCTCAACAACTGTGCCACTAGATATGAACGGCGAGGCCAGCGTAAGAGCAGCCCAATCCCTTCCGCCACCGCAGTCCCTGAGGTCTAGAACCAACTGATGTTGAGAAGTAGTTGTAGCTAAAAATTCTGCAATCGGATCCAGGAACCGAATATTCGACTCGCGACCCCCGATCGGGTGAGGAAGCCTGAGATCGGGAATCCTAAGATACTTTACCTTTCCTAAACTAATGGCCGCTTGCCCAAAAGCAGTAGAGCGCGAGGGCTCTCTTCGCTTAGTCAGACCAAAATCGTTTCCAGCCATATGTGGGTCAAGTGCCCTTAGATGATTTCCTATACAGGTGGCATTGGATTCACCACACTCTAAAACTTTGGCGACAAAAACCTTGGCTTTTTCTTTGTCGAAAAAATTCCTATAGACCGCTCGAGCTACCTGAGCGTTCAATGAGTTGCCCCTAATACTAGGGTTGAAACCCACAAGTAGCCACTGCACCGTGAGTATGACTCCGGCAACTCCAAATACCCCCCCAAGACACAAAAGTGAAATCGAGATCAAACAAATGATTTTCTTCATCTTGAACACAAGCCGAGCTAACTGATGTCGACTCGACTTCCTCTCTAATGCGCATTTCGGCAGTATCGTTCACTTTTGAAAGTCTAAACGATACTACCGAAATGCTTTTCTATTCCCGAGGCCCTGTCTGTGAAAATCTGGCTCCTAAGTATCTCAACTGAAAGACAAGCCAGGCACCACCCAAGACAAGAAATATTCCACTCAATAATATGCCTAGCAACTCAGGACCAACAGTAATAGAAAAGCCAAAAAGGTTGGTCATCATGTGTATCAGTAAGACATTCCAGAATGAACCGGTCAGCTTCAAGATAAACAACAGTATGGCACCATAAATCATTGTCTCACACAAAAAGGCCAGTCCAACCCATATCTTGAATATATCTTCATTGCCATTTGGAACGCCTACGCCAGTCTTACCAGCCCTACTTGCTTCTGGAAGCGAATGTCCCGATGCCCAAAGCAGTCCGGACAAATACGGGTTTGTTACACCTGACAGGTATGTACCTAACCGCAACATTTCTTCCCAAGTATTGGCCACAACCATACTTCCACGGATTTCGAATTGATGACTAGTTTTTGCTTCTCCAGAGTATTCCAGGTAGTGCGGTTTCAAAATGTTATATGCTATCCAATGATTCATCATTAGAAATGAGCTTCCGAACATGGAGATTGGTAAGAACAAAAAAACAACTGAAAGCGTCGGCTTGATCAGAAAAAAAAGCTTGACTCTGTTTGACATGAGTGCAAGAAAAATCATACAGAGAACTTGAGCTAGCGCACTCAAAACAGTTGGTGGCATAATCAAGTGCACTAAGACAGTAACTACTCCAAATGCAAGTATCAACTCAGGTAACGCGGGTGTCTCGTCCCTTGCAGGGAGATAGTAGCCTATAAATGCCAACATTGAACTGATTGCTATAGCTATGGATCTCCCTAAATCATTGTCGGTACTAACGATGAACGAAAGTACAGATGCAAAGCTTCCAAACAGCGCAAGCATGTGAGGCAGAAGTATTATTGATTTGGTTGCTCGACGGAGACTCATAAAAAAACTAACTGGGGGATTAGCTTTAAGCCACCCCCCCCCACCTTTATCAACTATCTTTCTCCCCACCACGTACCTGGAACGACGGTATTTTTGTTATATGCTTCTCCACCGTCGTCCATGTACTTACGAATGAACTCTCCCATAGCCAGCTGATTTTCGTTATGGACGTCAATTTTATCCTGGCGAGTTTGCAGGGAAAACTCATGCTGCCAGAAGGGTAAATCGATTTTTAGAGTGCTATTGCCATCTTTGTCATAGCAGATTAATAGACCCACTCCAACACATCCGTCTCCAGGTGCTCCCCCAAACACCCCTGCCGTCTCCCGCACACTGAGTTCTTTCACTTTCATCATATCCACCTTTCTTATGCCACGATTATTGTTTCGTGCTTTCTACCGCTACTCCCGCTCCGCCGGCTGCCTGGGCGGTGGAACAATCCCCCCGCGGGACCAGGGCTCCGGCAGCGCGGGAAGCTGGGTTATCGGCTTCAGCCATGGGCTGGGTTCGGTCGCACCGCCCACCACCTGCTCCATCTCCTCAGGCTCGAGCTCTCGAAGTTTCATCGGGTTCACCTCCTTTCCTGACATCTTCAATCTAGGCGGTTTCGACCTCGTGCAAAAGTGAAAAGTTACCGGTTTTTTGAAGGGTCGCCTTAATGATTGGCTCAGGGGCCAGACCAAAGTAGCGCAGTACCACATCGGCGCGGGTCTCGGCGCCCAGTGCCCGCTTGACGGTGCTAACCAGGTTGGCCGTGCGACGCGGACTGATGCCGAGATGGGCAGATATCGCATCGTTGCAAACACCGCCTACCAGTAGCCGCAGTACGGCGCGTTCCTTTCGTGTAAGACCAACCTCCCCAAGCCTGGGCAAGACCCTTTGCCCCTCCGAAACCTGCTGCAGCGTCCACCTGAGGAAGTCTAGACCCGCACCCTCCAATACCAGGCCAGCAGGGCCCAGTGCAACCAGGTCGGAAAGGTAGTAAGGTGAGTCCGAGGCAGTCTTGACCACGCAAGGCCCTTGCACGCCTGGAAGCAAGGCCAGGGCGCTGCCCAGGGGGTAGTCGGCTACCAGCACCACCGCACGGCGCAGGAGCAGGTTACCTAAGGCCAGGGTCAGGCTTTCCTGAATCAGCCTCGAGCCGCTCAATACCCGGATCATCCCCACGGGTTCACCCCCCGTACCCAGTCCCAGAGCAAGCTCAACGCGCTGCGCCTTGCCGCAACAATCCGCGCCTCGCCCAACATACCCGGAACGACCTGCCGGGTGCCCTCGGCACTGGAGAGCGTTAGCGAGGGCAGCGAAATCTCTATCTCGTATACGGCTTGGTTGTTGTAAACCACTGTGCTGGGGGATATGCGCTCAACCGTACCGCGGCTGGTGCCAAAGCGCTGGCGTGGGAAGGCGTTCCAGGCCACCTCGGCCTCGGCTTTTGCACGCAGTTTGGGCCGTTCCCGCTCGGGCAGGTAGGCCCTGAAGACCAGCGGTACGTCCTGGGGAAGTATCTCGGCCAGCACCTGCCCCGCCATCACCGGCTCGCCCGCCCGGTGGCTCGAGAGCGTGAGTATACGTCCGGTCGCCGGGCTGTTTAGGTGAATATTTCGGCGGCTTTTGAGGGCCTGGGCCTGGGCTCGCAGGGTGCTAACCCTGGCCTCGGCCACCCTGACGGCAGCCTCGGCTTGGCGCAGGTTTTCCAGGGCCTCGAGGTACTCCACACGCGCGATGGCTCCTACCTGATAAAGGCTGGTTTGGATTTGGGCGATGCGCCGACGCTGCGCGAGCTGTTCGCGTACCTGGGCCAGGGTTCGCACGGCTTCTTCGGCCTGGGCCATAGCGGTCTGAAGCTGTAAGCGGGCTTCCTCCGGGCTGCTGCCCAGGCCATCCAGGGTGTAAAGCCGCTGTCCTTTTTGCACGAGCTGGCCGGGCTGCACGCCTACATAGGCGAGCCGTCCGCCGGAAGGAGCCAGTACCCGCAGCACCTGGCCCCTGGGTTCCAGTGCGCCCGGCGCAAGGGCATACACCTGCACCGGTGTCAGCCAAGCCCCCACCACCAGGGTGCCCAGAATTAGGAGCAGCAGCCACAGCACCCAGCGGCTTTTGCGGGCAGGCGGGAGTTCCCACTCGAGGCGGCCCTGGCTCATTGCCTACACCTCCTGCAACACCGGTTCGACCGGCTTCAGAACCCCATCCTGCAACGCGAAGACTTGATCGGCAGGCTCGAGCAGGGCAGGCCGGTGGGTGATCACCAGCAGGGTGCGCTCACCCTTCAAAGCCTTAAGCAGGGCGACAATTTGGCGCTCCTTATCGGGGTCGAGGGTGGCGGTGGGCTCGTCCAGAATTAGCAGGTCGGCAGGGCTTAGGAGGGCACGGGCCACCCCCAGCAGTTGCCGCTCGCCGCTGCTGAAGCGGTAGAGGCTCTCGCCACCCACCACGGTGTCGAGCCCCTCGGGTAAACGCCGTACCGCAGGCATGAGGCCCACCAGCTCCAGAACCCGCCAAAGTCTTTCCTCCGGCAGGGGGTGCCCCAGGCTCAGGTTTTCACGCAGGGTCGCGTAGAACAGAGGCACCTCCTGGCGCAAATACGCCACCCGCTCCCGTACCGCATCGGGGGAAAGCTCGGCCAGGTCGCGCCCATCCCAGCTAATACGACCCGATTGGGGCTCGAGCATCCGCGCCAGCAAACCCCCCAGGGTGCTCTTGCCCGCCCCATTGGGCCCTACAATCGCGGTGTAGCTCCCTTTGGGCAGTTCCAGGCACAGGTCTTTGAGCAGGGGGCGCTCGGGCAGGTAGCTAAAGCAGAGATGCTCGAGGGCAATGGCCCGCTCGAGGGGACGCAACACGGCGTTCTTTTGTTCCTGTTCGGGCTCGAGCTCAACCACCTCGGCCAGGCGGTCGGAGGCCACAATACCTTGCTGAATGGCCATTACAGTGCCGCTCAGGGTACCCAGGGCCGCCGTGACCCCCTGCACCAAACCGTAGGCGGCCACCAACTGGCCCACGGTCAGCTCGAGGCGCAAGACCAGTCCGGCGCCATACCACAGCAAAAATAGGCTAAATAGCCCGCCCAGCAAGGCCACCAAAGCCCCACCCCAGTTGGAGAGCAGAAATCCCTGCCAGAGAATGTCATTCAGACCGGCAATCTGGTCTCGGCCTCGGCTCAGCGCCCATCCCCCTCCTCGCAAGGCCTTGAGGGCCGCCACCCCTTCCAGACTCCCCAGCACGTAGCTATCAACCTCGGCACCTTTGCGCAGGCTCTGGCGGCTGTTCTCGCGCAAACGCGGGGCCAGCCAGAGCAGATACACCAGATGAATGGGAACCACCAGAAGCGCCACCCAGGCCAGTTTGGGGTTGTAGGTGAAAAGCAACACGAAACTCAACACCAGGGTGAGCAGGGTCGGGGGCAATCCCACCAACAGGTTGCGCAGGATGCTTTCCACCTGGCCCAGATCGCCGAACCGCGAGAGCAGGTCGCCAGGCAGCCGGGCCTCGAGCGTCCGCAGCGGCAAACGCAGCAGGTGGTGCAAGTAGCTTAGTTTGAGCCGGTAGTTGAGGCGCATCGAGAGCTGGGTGGCTAGGTGCGCCCGCAGGCTCGCCAGCAAGGTCTGGAAAAAGGTCAGAGTGAAAATCGCCACCAGCAGATAAGGCAGCAGACTCTCCTCACGGAAGGTCAGCACCCGGTCGAAGACCAGTTGGCTCAAGACAGGCCCGCCTAAGCCCAGCAGGCTCAGGGCGATGGTGGCCAGGGTGAGCTCCAGCAGCACCCCACCCGTGCCGCGAAAATGTGCCAGGTGGGCCAGGAAGCCCTTGAGTCCTCTCTTGCCCACAAAGTTACCCCGTTCGAAGGCAGGCCCCGGCTTAAGCCACAACAGCTTGCCCGTCCACTTCTTTTGCAGTTCCTCGAGCCCAATCCAACGCAACCCCACCGCGGGATCGGCAATCTGAACCTTGCGCGGGGTGAGGCGAACCAGAACCACGTAGTGGTTGTGCTCCCAGTGCAGCACCAGAGGGGGTTTTAGGGTTTGGAGCCCTTCTATATCCGCTTCCAGCGCCCGAACCTCGAGGCCGAGCTGCCTACCAGCACGCACCAAGCCCAGCATCGAGGTGCCCGACTGGGTGGTACCGGCTAATGTCCGTAGCCGGTACAGCGGCTCCTTCCGACCCCAGTACCCCAGCACCATGGCCAGGCAGGCCGGCCCACAGTCGGTGCGATCCACCTGGCGAACCAACTTCATCGCGCTCAGGGTAGAAATTCAGACTAAAAACTTTCTAAAGTCATGATTCGCACACCGGTTTCTCCATCCCGCTGGCTTCACTACCTGATAGCGTTGCTGGCGTTTCCACTCCCTTGGTTGGCAAGCCTTTGGTTGCCAGGTTGGCCGGTGGCAGAGGTTGGGTTTTCGCTGGCTTTTAGTCTGGCTGCAGGCGCCTTGCTTGGCATTGCTTTACACATAAAGCAGAGAGGTTTCTGGGGCCCCAAAAGTGCAGCCATCGTGTTTGCAATCCTGTTTGGCTGGTGGGCCACAGCCACTATTCTGAATTTTTCCTCACAGGTACTTCGGCAAAATGTTTTGTTGCTGGCCCTGATTCTTGTGGGGGTGGGCCTGGCGCTGATGTTTTTTGATCGGAGCCTCAACAAAGCGCGTAACCACCCTAGCTAGTACAAACACCAGGGCTAAGAGGGCACTATGGCTTCAAATACCATTGCTAAAAAGGTATCTCCCGAACCTGTTGATTGCGCTTTTATTGGTTTTTCCACAAAAACGAGTTATGCGAGTCCACCGAGTAAATCGGTATTGAAGTGACCTATGGGTGAGCCAGGAGCGGCTGTTGCATTGCCTGGCTTACGGCTCGAGGGCCAGCCGCACCAGCCGGTCGAGCAGGTCGGGGTAGGCCAGGCCGGTGGCCTGCCAGAGCTTGGGGTACATGCTGGTGGGGGTAAAGCCAGGGATGGTGTTGAACTCGTTGAGATAAAGCGCCCCCTGGGGCGATAGGAAAAAGTCTACCCGCGCCATCCCGCGCACGCCCAGAATGCGGTAAGCCGCAATGGCGGTGGCGCGAATCTCGTCCGAGAGTTCGGGGGGGATGGGGGCGGGCAGGTGAAGCTGGGCCTTGCCCTCGGTGTACTTGGTCTCGTAATCGTAGAACTCGGCCTGGTAGGTAATCTCACCCACCACGCTGGCCTCGGCGTGAATGTTGCCCAAAAGGGCCACCTCGAGCTCCCGCACACCCTCGATGCCCTGCTCCACCAGCACCTTATCGTCCCAGGCGAAAGCCTCGGCCAGGGCTCGAGTTGCGTCCTGGTCGGCCTTGACCTTGGAAATGCCCACCGAGGAGCCGGTGTTGGCCGGCTTCACAAAGTAGGGCGGGGGGAAGGGGGGCTGGGGTGTCGGTTCGCCTTTGTACAGGGTCACCCAGGGCACCACCGGGATACCGGCCTGGCGCAGCACCCGCTTGCAGAGGTCCTTGTCCATGCACAGCGCCGAGCTGGCCACGCCCGCCCCTACATAGGGCCGCCGCAGGAGCTGTAAAAACCCCTGGATCACCCCATCCTCGCCCAGGGGGCCGTGCAGCAGCGGAAAGACCACATCGTAGCGCTGCCAGGGAACGGGAGGCGGGAAGGGATGGGTGCCGTGTTCGGCCACGCCGGCCCGCAGGGCTTCGTGCGCGTCCTCCCCCAGCAGCCACCGGCCATCTTTGGCGATCACTACCAGTTCGGTGGGGTGGGGCATGGCCGCCAGCACCCCCCGCGCCGAGGAGAGCGAGACCTCGTGTTCGCCAGGAGGGCCGCCGGCCAGCAGTAGAACCTTCAACAGGCCCCTCCCACCGGTTGAGCGTTCGACGGATTGGTAATGAGTACAGTGTGTAATTGGCTCATATAGATGATGATACTACCCAACGACTGCCTCGCAGTAGCCGCCCATAACACACTAGACTAGGGCTATGAGCTGGCTTGCGGTTTTTCTGGCCCTCTTTGTGCTTATCGCCCTGTTTGGCCTGGTCAACTACTGGGGTTACCGGCGGGTCGAGCAGGCCCAGCAGGCCTGGTTCCGCCAGATGCTGGGCGAGGGGGTGGATCTCGAGACCTTCCTCCAGTCGGCCCCTTACGAGTACAAACCCCTCAAGGGCAGCAAGGCCTACGGCATCGTGGATAAGCGCACCGGCGAGGAGGTCTACCGGGTCAAAACCCCCGAGGAGGCCGAGGCCTGGATTGTGACCAACACCCTGGCCGAGCAGGGGAAGCTGCCGAAAAAGTCTGGCTGAACTGCACCCTAGCGGCTATTTTGCTGGCACTGCGGGCAGAAGTGGGTTCCACGCCCGCCCACCACAATTTTGGCAATCCGGCCCGTGCAGCCCCTGCGCTTGCAGGGCTGGCCGGTGCGGTCGTAGGCGTTGTGCTGGAACTGGAAGTAGCCGGGCTGGCCATCAGGCTGCCGGTAGCTTGCATCCGAAAGCGTGGAACCTCCAGCCTCCACCGCCCGCTCCATCACCTCCCGGATGGCCTGATGCAGCCGCCGGACTTCGGGCCTCGAGAGCGAGGCCGCCGGTCGTTCGGGGTGGATCTGGCTCAGCCACAGCGATTCGTCGGCGTAGATGTTGCCCACCCCGGCCACCGCCTCTTGCGCGAGCAGCACCTCCTTGATTTTCCGGGGGGTGCGAAGCGCCTGCTGGAAGCGGGCCAGGGTGAAATCGTCCGAAAGCGGCTCGGGCCCCATGCGGCACAGCAGGTCAATCTCGCGGTAGTCGCCCGACTCCACCACCCACCACTTCCCAAAGCGCCGGGGGTCGGTGTAGTAGAGGGTCTGGTGGGGCAGGTGCAGGGTAACCCGGGTATGCCGGTGCGGCTCGAAGCGGAAGCCCCCGGTCATACCCAGGTGCACGATGAGTTCCAGGTTCTTATCCAGGTGAATAATCAGGTACTTGCCCCGGCGGGAAGTACCCAGCACCCTGCGCCCCTCGGCCCGCTCGGTGTTGCGGTAGCGGGCGGGGTCTTGGTGCTGGAGTTGTTGGATGCGCTGGCCCAGCAGGTAGGGCTCGAGGATGCGCCGGGTGGTCTCGACTTCGGGGAGTTCGGGCATGGCCGCATACAGTTATACCAATCCTTAGCCGGGGCGACCTTGTCGCGCATGACGAAGGGTCTTTTAGCGATATTCTTCGATCTGTATTGAGATGGCCCATTGTTCGGGCACGCCTCTCCCCTATGGCACGTTAGCCAGAATACACTGTGCAGCCCAGGTCTTCTCTAAACTGCTGGCTGGCTATGATTACGATGTACACAACCTCCTGGTGCCCCGACTGCCACGCCGCCAAACAAGCCCTCACCAACCTTGGGCTGCCCTTTCAGGAAATCAACATAGAGCAAGACCCCATCGCAGCCGAGCTGGTAATGAAAGTCAACAACGGTAAGCGCAGCGTGCCCACCCTGGTGTACAAAGAGCACGCCGCCTCGATGAGCCGCTTCTCCATTAGCAAGCTCAGAGCCTGGATGGAGCAGGTCGGCCTTCAGGCCAACCCATAAGCAACGCTGCCCTGTGCCCTGAAGAACCCAAATTTAGCTTTTCCTGGCGGCCTCTACCGCGCTACGAAAAAATTCGAATACCTCCACTCTAGGGGCCGACTGCGCCAAAGGAGGCGGCGCCACGCGGTAGGAGGTGACCTCGAGGTCTATCAAGCCGCTCTCGGCGCTGCTGGTCAGGCGGATGCTGGCGCCAGCCGGCACCCGGAACCAGACGTCGAGCTCCTCCTGCAAAGGCAACAACAGCGCATTGTCAGCCAGCGCACCGGCCTGGATGCCCGGAAGGAAGATAACGCGGGCTTCGCGGGGTTCTTGAATTTCCAGCACGAGAGGGGCGGCGCGACCCGAGATACCAACCCCCAGCGGGTTTTCGACGTAGGCGTTGCCCTTGAGGTGTAGCAACGAGGCTTCATCGTGCGCTGCCCAGATGATGCCCGAGGCGGTGCCCTGGGAGGGCGTGCGCATCCAGCGCACATGGCGTCCGTCCACCTCAAAGCCCTGTCCAAAGCGGGCCTCCTCCAGCAGGGCCAGTTCGCTGCCCTTGGCTACTTCGCTAAGGCTGGGCCCCATCGGAAGGGGTTCGTGCATGCCCAGCCAGGCCTTGAGGCCGTAGCGGGTCCAGCCCGGCAAGGTGTTGACAAAAGTGCCCCAGTCGGCGGTATCCCCGGCCATCAGTCGGTGGTAGGCCTCGGCCATGCGCTGCTCTTCCATCGCGCACTGCAGGGCGGCCTGGCGGTGGTACTGCTGGCGTCGGCCGGGCTGCAGTCCCAGGTACAAGACCCGGCGGCTGGCATCGTCGGAAAACTGCCACTGGCCGGCGTATATCAACCAGCCGCGGCGTTCGAGTTCGTCGAGGTAGGGTGTGGCCTCGAGGGCGTCCAGCAGACCCTGGCTGTAGGGGCCAGGGTGCACCGACAGGCGCTCCAGGGCCAGCCGGGCCTCCAGCGACAGCATCCGGGACTCGAGCTGCACCTGCGCCCGCACCCGCTGGGGCAAGGGCATCTCGGTGCCGTTGTGGGGCACAGCCAGCAGCTCCCGCAGGTGGCCGGGCGAGCCCCCCGAGGCCAGAAAGAGCCGCGCCGCCTGTGCAAAGGGTAGGTTGGAAAGCATGGAAGCGCGGGCCTCCGCCCAGGACAGGGGCGGCAGGGTGATGTAGCGGGTGCGCTCGGCGGGGTAATGGCTTCTCAGCTCCAGGATGAGCCTGGGATCTTCGCCATAGGAGGAGCGCTCCACCACCCAAAGCCCGTCCCGGTCGGTAAGGATGCGCTCTATCGAGACATCTGCATAGGGGGGGCGCAGGTAGTGCAGGGCCTTGCCACCCCCTCGAGGGCCCTCTAAAAAGGGCATCCCCAGGGCTTTAGCCAGGGCTTGAGCAAAGGCCGTGCGCCCGGAACCGGGCCGTCCGGTCAGAATCAACACCGAGGGCAACACGATCTGCGAGGCCACCTCCTGCACCAAACGCTCGCGCCCCACCATGCCGGAGCTGCTGGCCATGAGCTGTGAACGCTGTCCCTCGAGCCAGGCCCTGAACTCCACCGATATCTCCTCCAGCCCTTCCATGGGCGCCCCCGGTGCCGGGGTGCGATCCAGGGTCACGAAAGGCGGGAGTTGCAAGGGGTCTTCACCGGCTTTAAACAGGGTGTAGCCCAGGGGGGCCAGGGCCTGACCCAGGCGGTGCAGCTCAACCCGCAGGTTCTGCGAGGCCGCCGAGTGGCCCCAGAGCAGATCCGCCAGCACTTCGCGCCGGGTAGCCCCTTCCAGGGCAAGGTAGTACAGAATAGCCAAACCCTTGCGTTGGAGCTTTAATTCGCGGCCTTGGTACTCCAGCCGGGCCGGGCCCCACAGCTTAAGCTGAATGGGTCCTCCGGATTTATTCATACACACACTCCTTGCTCAATTCCCCAAAGAGCCCAGACAGCATATGTGCGATCTGTCCCGCACAAACGCCCTGCCGGCTATTGCGCAACGCTGTGAGGGTGTGAGGGCATGCCACCAGGGCCAATTCAGCACGGGGTTTTTTCAGCAGGCCCCGCTGGAAAAAAGATTCGAGCGGATGGCTCGAGCCAGCTTGCTTGTGTTTGCTACCTCCCCTTCTCAAGGCGTGAACTCCTTCGTTAAACCTCCCATGCAGGGTAACACGGTGAAGTCCAACCCCATGTGCAAAATGCACATCCACGTAACACCCCAGGAGGGGGTGCTACACAGGGTCAGGTGCTTAACAGCGCAGCGTATGGGACAACCAACCTGCACAACCCGAAACAACCGGGGGTTGCCGGGGCCCGGCCGCGTTACATGACCTCAGGGGCTGCTATGCCCAGCAGACCCAGGCCCTGCTTGAGGGTCTGGCGCAGGGCTTTGACCAGTTCCAGCCGCACCCCGCGCAACCCCGGGGGCGCGGTAAGCACCGGGGTGGCCGGGCGGCCATCGGGGGTTTTGGCGTTGTAGAAACTGCTCCAGGCCGCGGCCAGCTCGAGCAGGTACTGGGCCACGATGTGCGGGGCTTTGTTACGGGCGGCGTCCTGCACAGCCTCGGGGAAGCGCAGCAGGCTCTTGGCCAGGGCCACCTCGTAAGGCGTGGCCTGGGTGAAGTCGGGGGCTTCCTGGATAACCCCTTGCTCCTCGGCTTTGCGCAGGATCGAGCCTGCGCGGGCGTAGGCGTACTGGATGTAGGGGCCGGTATCCCCTTCGAAGCTCAGGGCCTGGTCGTAGCGGAAGTCGATCTGCTTCTTGGCCTCGGTTTTGAGCATGGCGAAGCGCACCGCCCCCACCCCTATCTGCTCGGCGGCTTCCTCGGGGCTGGGGTGGTCGGGGTTTTTCTCGGCGATAACCGACCGCACCCGCTTAACCGCTTCGTCCATCACCTCGTCCACCGAGACCACAATGCCCTTGCGCCCGGACATCTGCCGGCCCTCGAGCAGCACCGTCTCGTAGGCCAAATGGAAGCACTTCTCGGCCAGGTCGGGCCGCCCCTCCACCTCGAGCGAGGCCTGCACCACCCGCAGGGCGTGGCTCTGGCGGGCGTCCACCACGTTGATGGTCTCGCTGGCCCCACCAAACGGCAGGGGTACGCCTTCGGGGTGGGTACTGTACAGGGGCGCCCCGCTGGGCTGGGTATCGTAGGTCACGAAGCGCAGGCCCTCGAGCAGGCCCATCTTCCAGAACTGCAGGGCGATGTCCTTGGCGGTATAGGTGGAGGTGCCGTTGGAGCGGATCAGCACCAGGTAGGGGTCTTCCAGGCCGGGAATGAAAGCGCTGGTATCCATGACCAGGGCCCCCGCATACTTGCCCTCGGTAGGACGGGCAACGTAGGGCGAGCCTTCCAGGATTTTCATGGCCTTGCCCAGCAGCCCTTCCCGCACGATGTCGGACTCCCAGACCAGGGCGTTGTACTCGGCGCCCAGGCGGTACATGGTTTGCAGTTGGGCCCGCAGAATTTTGTCTACCGCATCGCGCAGCTCGCCCGCCTCCAGGCGGTGGAGGGTGGATTGCACGCCCTGTTCGATGCGGGCTTTTTGCTCAGGGTCTTCCATGGCCTGGTGCAGCCGCACATAGGCCTCCCCCACCCAGTGGTCGTATTTGGTCTGGGCGGGGGCTTCCGTAAGGCCAAAATACTGCAAAGCATACAGGCTCTCGGCGGCCTGCCGCCCGGTGTCGTCGATGTAGTTCATTACCTCTACATCGCGGCCCACAAAGCGCAGTATGCGCGCCAGCGAATCCCCCAGGCAGATGTTGCGCAGGTGTCCAACGTGCAGCTCTTTGTTGGGGTTGACCGAGGTGTGCTCGAGCAGCACCTTACCCGCGGCCCTGGGAAACGGCGCAATGGGCAGGGTGGCCGCCTGCACCAGAAAGGCCGGCTCGAGTTCGAAATTTAAGTAGCCCCCCACCACAAAGGGGCGCCGAACCCAGGCGGGGAGCTGGATATTCTGGAGCAGGTCGGCGGCGATCTGGGGCGGGGCTTTGCGCAGGGTGCGGGCCAGGCTCATGGCGACCGGCGTGCCGTAGTCGCCTTCCTTGTCCGGCGGGGTTTCCTGCACGATAATTTCGGGCCACTCCTGCAGGCCCAGGGCCTCCAGGGCCTGGGCGATGGCGGCTTTGAGCTGGGACTTGATCTCGGGGCGAGATGCTAACACCGAAATAGGATAACAGAAAGATTCCCCTGGGCTGCCCCACACAGTAGTATGGGCCCGTGAAACCAATCGAGTACCTACAGCCCCAACTTCCGGCCATTCTGCAAGACCTCGAGGCCATCGTAACCCTCGAGGCTCCTTCCCACGACCTGCCCGGCCTGGCTAAGGTGGCCGACTGGATTGCGGCACAGTTTGGGCCTTTGGGAAGCCTCGAGCGCGAAGAAACCGCCAACGGCCCACTGCTAAGGGTGCGCCTCCCGGGTTCGGGCAAAAAGGTGCTGGTGCTGTGTCATTTCGACACCGTGCACCCGGTGGGGGCCTTTGCCGTGCCCTGGAAGATTGAGGGCGACCGGGCCTACGGCCCCGGCGTCTACGATATGAAGGGCAACATCGTACAGCTCCTGTGGGCCTTGCGCACCAACCGGGCCCTGGGGCTGGGCCTGCCCACCCTCGAGCTGCTCTTCACCCCCGACGAAGAGGTGGGCTCCATGGCTTCCCGCGCGGCCATCGAGGCCGGCGCGCGGCGCAACGACCTGGTGCTGGTGCTGGAAGCCCCCATGGGCAACGGCGACCTCAAGGTGGCCCGCAAAGGGGTGGGCCAGTACCGCCTCACCGCCCACGGCAAGCCCGCCCACCAGGGCGTCGAGCCCGAGAAAGGGATCAACGCCATCGTCGAGCTGGCCCACCAGATACCCAGGGTTGTGGCCCTGCAGGACTGGGAACAGGGCACCACCCTGGGGCCCAACGTGATCAAGGGGGGCACCACCAGCAACGTGGTGGCGGCCACCGCCTGGGTGGAGATCGACCTGCGGGTCTGGACGATGGCCGAGGCGGAGCGCGTCGAAAAGGCGCTCAAGGCCCTGGAGCCGGTGCTGCCGGGTGCCACCCTCTCGGTGGAGGGCGGCCTGAACCGCCCCCCCATGGAGCCCAGCCCGGCCTCGCTCGAGCTCTTCGAGATGGCCCGGCGCATCGGGGCCGAACTGGGCCTGCAGCTCGGCCCTGGGCGGGTCGGGGGCGGCTCCGACGGCAACTTTACCGCCGCCCTGGGCGTGCCCACCCTGGACGGGCTGGGCCTGTTCGGCGAAGCCGCCCACCAGCTTAGCGAGAATATCTACATCCCCCAAATACCAGCCCGTACCGCCCTGCTTTGCGGCATTCTGCACGAGCTTTCCCAATGAAACTATCCCCCAGCGCCCTGAAAGTACAGGAAGCCCTGAACCAGCGGGGCTTTGCCCACCTGCAGGTGCAGGAGCTATCGGCCTCTACCCGCACCGCCCAGGAAGCCGCCGCGGCGGTGGGCTGTGCGGTGGGCCAGATCGTCAAGTCGCTGGTTTTTCGGGGTGCCAGGAGCGGCAGGCCCTACCTGCTCCTGGTCTCGGGGGCCAACCGGGTGGATGTGATAAGAAATCTTCAAGACTCTTTCCACTAAAATGGAGCCATGCAACTGGCCCAACATCAGCGCCGCCCCCGGTTGGAACTCCAACTGCGACACCATCCGGATAACCTCCACGCCCTCTACCGGGAGTCCCAAGACCACACCGAACGCGCCCGCTGGCACGCTCTCTGGCTGCTGGCCAGGGGTCAGAGCATCCCCGAGGTAGCCAGGAATCTGGGCTATACCGATCGCTGGGTGCGTCAGGTAATCCACCGCTACAATCAGGGCCTGCCCATGAAGAATCTGCGGCACGAGAACAAAGGCCGGGCCCCCCTCGTACCGCCCGAACTCCAGGAGGGCTTCCGCCAGGCCCTCCTCCAGCCCCATCCCAGGGACGGGCTTTGGAGCATTCGCAACGCTGCGGAGTGGCTGGCTGAAAGGCTGGGACGTCCGGTGGATGGGCGGCGGGCCTGGTACTGGATGCGTCGCCTGGGCCTGGCCCCGCTGCGCCCCCGGCCGCGCCACCGGGAGGCGGATGCGAAGCGGCAGGAGGCTTTCAAAAAAAGCTCTTTCTGATGGTTTTCCTGTTCAGGTTGCTCTTTCCTGAACTGGAGTTGGAGGTGTGGGGCTTTGATGAGCACCGAATAGGGCTGAAGCCCATCCGCCGACGGGTATGGGCCTTGCGAGGGAGGACGCCGCTAGCGCAGGAGCGGCCCCGCTATCGCTGGCTGTATGTGTACGCCTTCATAAGACCGGGTACGGGGGAAAGCGAGTACTGGCTGCTGCCCTCGGTCTCGGTGGAGGGGTTCCAGTTGGTGTTGGAGGCCTTTGCCCGGCTACGGGGGGCGGGGGCGGGCAAGCTGGTACTGGTGGTGCTGGATCAGGCTGGCTGGCACACCTCGGGGCGGGTGGAGCCAGCCAAGGGCCTGGGGCTGTGTTATCTGCCACCCTACTCGCCCGAGTTGCAGCCGGTAGAACGAACCTGGGGGCTCATTGACGCGGTCGTGGCCAATGGGCAGGTGCAGGATGAAGAGGAGCTGTGGGCCAAGGTGGAAGCCCGGTGCGCTTACCTACAAACCCAGCCCGCGCTTATCCAGAGCTACACCCTATTTCACTGGTGGCCGGGGGGATGTTAGGGGAATGAATCAAAAGGATTTCATATGATGCGGCTCGAGGCCCATCTAGGGGAAAAGCTGGAAAAGCCCGACGCCGGGTATGTGCGCCAGGTCACCGGCTTTGCCATCGGCGGGGTGCCGCCCGTTGGTCACGCCCAGGCCCTCGAGGCCCTCATCGATCCCGACCTGCTCCAGTACGAGCGCATTTACGCGGCCGCTGGAACCCCTTTTGCGCTGTTTGCTCTTTCTCCAGAGGAACTGCTGGCCCTCACCGGAGGCCGCGTGGTGGCCCTGAAGAGCGACTAAACCCAGCTCACCGCCCCAAAGGTGTCCTCCCGGCGGGGGCTGGTGGAAAACATCACCACCGGGGTCTGGGTAAAGTCTTCGACCAGTTCGATAAACTGCTTCAGGCTGGCCGGCAGCTCCTCCCGGCTGCGGATGCCGCTCAGGTCGCCCCAGCCGGGAATTTCCACATACCTTACGCTGCCGTCCGGGCGGTGCTCCACACCCACCTTGACCACTGGAAAACCCGAGAGCACGTCGAGCTTGGTGAGCACCAGGCCATCGAAGCCGTTCACCTCGCAAGCGTACTTGAGCAGCACCAGGTCGAGCCAGCCGGTGCGCCGGGCCCGCCCGGTGGTCACGCCAAACTCGCCCCCTTTCTGGCGTAAATACTCGTCCTCCTCGCCAAAAAGCTCGGTAGGGAAAGGGCCGTTGCCCACCCGGGTGGCGTAGGCCTTGGCTACCCCATAGACCTTGTTGATGGCCTTGTGGTTCACCCCTGCGCCCACAATAATTCCCCCCACCGTGGGGTGTGAGCTGGTCACGTAGGGGTAGTCGCCGTAGTTGAGGTCGAGCAGGGTGGCCTGGGCCCCTTCAAACAGCACTTTCTTGCCCTGTTTGATGGCCTCCCGCAGCAGGTGGCCGGTGTCGGTGATGTGCGGCGCCAGGATCTCGCGCATCCGGTGAAGATCGGCCAGGGCTTTTTCGGAGGTATCCCAGCCCGCTTCACGGGTCGAGTTGGGTTTCTCGGCAAGCAGGGTTTCAACCCGCTCCTTGAGCACCGCCTCGTTGAGCAGATCCCCAGCGCGGATGCCCACCCGCCGGGCCCGGTCGGAGTAGGCCGGGCCGATGCCGCGTCGGGTGGTGCCCACAAAGTTGTTACGGGCTTCCACGGCTTTGTGATGGGGCAGCACCAGGTGGGCCTTGTCCGAGACCAGCACCCTGGGGTTCAGGCCCTCGGCCCGGATGTTCTGCATCTCCTCGGCGAAGCGGTAGGCATCGATCACCATCCCGTCCCCCAGCACGTTGGTGGCCTGGGGGTGAATAACCCCGGTGGGCAGCAGGTTCAGCTTGAAGGTTTTGCCCTGGGCCACCACGGTATGCCCCGCATTGGCCCCCCCCTGGTAGCGCACCACAAAATCCGCGTCCTCGGCGAGGGCATCGGTTACTTTGCCTTTTCCTTCGTCACCCCACTGGGCTCCAATAATGGCGATTCCTGGCACGGGTATAGCCTAAAGCCAAAAGTCCAGCCCCTACAAGCCCGGCAACGCCAGACTGAGATAAAACCTCGGCCCCGGCTCCCCAGTGAGGATAAGGAGCCCCCCCATTTTGCAAAAGCAGCGCCATCGAGACAAAGAACGATAGCACCCTGGTCTGAAATACGAAACCCACCAGCGCACCCATGCGAAAACTCGGCTGGGTAAACAAGGACAGCTCGAGCAGTGCCGGGCCACTTTTGTGGGTGAGCCAAATTTGCTGTGCGATGAATAGCGCCAGCACCAGCACCCCTAAAACCAGCATCCACAGCGACCACCGGGGCCAGCCCAGCTCACGTCCGAGCATCAGTGGGTAGGTCAGCAAAAACATGCCAACCGAAACCATCAACACGCCCGCCACATCCGGTTTTCTTGCAGTCTCCGAGCGCGATTCCGGTAGCAACCGCAGGGCCAACCCCAGGGTCAGTAGCCCCAGTGGTACGTTGATCAAAAAAATGGGCCGCCAGGAGGAGCCAAACAAATCAGCCCCAATGAGGGTGCCACCCAGCAGCGGCCCCGCTACGATGCCCAGCCCCACCATCGCGCCTTGTAGCCCAAAAGCCCTGGGGCGCTCCTCGAGGCCAAACATCACCTGGGTCAGGCTCGAGATCTGTGGGAACATCAGCCCTGCCGCGAGCCCCTGCAACACGCGCGCCACAACCAGTATCTCCGCCGAGGAGGCCAGCCCACACAGCGCCGAGGTCAGCACAAAGCCCAGTAGCCTCCACACGAACAGCCGCCTGCGCCCGTAGAGGTCACCCAGCCGCCCACCCGTAATGAGCAGCATCCCGTAGGCCACCGAGTAGCCCGCCAGCACCAGTTGGATTTGCGCGTAGCTGGCCCCCAGGTCGCGCTGCACGGTTGCTAACGCATTGACCACGATACTGGTATCCAGCAGGGTCAGAAAGCCCGCCAAGAGCAGCACCCCCAGCGCTTGCCAGCGGCGGGGGTCGGCACCCGAGCGCTGCGGCACATGGGCGGTCATAACGTCTCCCTGGCTTTGAGCCCACGACCCGATACCGAAAGTTCGCTCGAGCGGGTCAGAAGCAAGCGGAAAATCAGCAGATGAACCACCAGCAGCGCTGGCACATACAACGTGATGATGAACCAGGTCGCACCCAACTGGTAATGGGGCAAGCCCACCCGCACCCCCTGGTAGATGGCGTTAATGAAATCGAGTGTGCCCACCAGGTTGAACACCCACAAAAGCGGCAGGGCCCACCTCGAGCCCCCCCGAAGCGCCCCCAGCGAGGCCAGGGCCAGGAAGGCCGCCAGCAGGTCACCGATGGTTCCAGGAATGGTGAAGCTGCTGGGCACGCTGGGGTCTATGACCGAGGGGCTCATAAAGCTAGCGCCCATGTAGCGAAAAGCGTGAAAGAAGAGCAAAGGGCTGAGCGCGTGCGCAAGGGGTAACCGGGCCAGCCACGGCTCCAGGTACTGCCGGGCAATCAGCCCAAAAACCAGCAGGCTCATGGCAAACTGAAAAATAAACAGGGGTTGGGGATCGGTGAACATTAGCTCCTCCGGAGGGCGACACCCCGGTCTGGGTGCCGGCGGACGCTTGGGCATGAAGCTCGAAGAAGTTTGGGTGGGTTTGCAGGTGCATAGGCGGCCTATTTATATGTATGTACATATATTTGGGCAAAGAACTAGCTCGAGGCTTCAAGCCGGCTCAAAAAACCGAGAAACTGCTGATATTCCTGTGGGCTAAATGCCGCGCTCACCTCCTCCTGCGCCTTGCGCCAAGCCGGGTAGGCTCGGGCCAGTGCAGCCTCACCTTCTGGGGTGATTCGCACCAAGCGTACCCGGGCATCCAGAGGGCTGGGCACCATCTCGACCAAACCATGCCGCTGGAGTACCTGAAGGTTCCGGCTGAGGGTGGTTTGGTCGAGGGCCAGTTGGGCGGCGAGATCATTGACAGCAACCTCGCCCATCAGCGAGGCCGTCACCAACAGGGTGAACTGGGTAATGTGCAAACCGGTGTGGGCCAGAACTTGGTCGTATTGCAGCGTTATTTTGCGCACCGTCCGTTTAAGGTGGGCGTGGGCGCAGAACTTCCGAACCTCGAGTTTTTGCTTTTTACTTAGTCGCTGCACAGGAATCAATATAAGTGCATATACATATATTGTCAAATCCTTAAAACATCCGCTCATCATCGGCTAGCGTCAGTTCGGAAACAGAAAAGCAGAATAAACCTGTGTGGAACGGCAGACTCACGCTAAAGCCTCCTCTACGCGGCAGGGGTG
Source organism: Meiothermus sp. (assembly GCA_026004095.1). Lineage (GTDB taxonomy): Bacteria > Deinococcota > Deinococci > Deinococcales > Thermaceae > Meiothermus. The sequence goes on along the minus strand of BPIL01000003.1, from coordinate 171,307 downwards.
GAGTTTACGGTGCCGTTCGACTGATTGACGGGTTTTCAACCTTCAGCTCAGCTTTTTCCACTTGTTGGATAACTTCGAACGGACGTCCGGCCAGCAAAAAAGCTGCTTCCCATGACAGATCGTCCTTGGGGGAACGTCAAACAGTACACCTTGCACACGATAGCGCAGCCTCCCACCAGGGCCAGCGCACTCCGAAAACCACCCAAATCAAAAACCGGGCAACGCCAGACTGAGATAAAACCTCGGCCCCGGCTCCCCAAAGCCCTGTGCGCCGCCCAGGGCCACGCTACTGCCCGGCGCCAGGTAAAACAGCGTCAGGCCCAGGCGCAGCTCGGCCCCCAGCGAAAAGCGCGTCTGGCTCAGGTTCAGCGGCGAACCGGCGGCCCCGGCGTCCAGGAATACCGAGAGGCTCAGGTCGTCGAAGAAGAGCGGCCAGTTGCCCAGGCCGCGCTCGAGGCTCCAGGGGGGGAGGCGGTACTCGAGCGTACCCACCAGCGCCTGCTGCCCCCGAAGCTGGCCCGGCGCAAAACCCCGCACCGCCAGCAGCGGCTGGCCCCCGGCCACCAGGGGCCAGGTTCCCAGGTCGAAGCCATCCAAAGCCAGCGGCGAGGTGGTGAAACCGCCCCCCACCCGCAGCCCGATCAGGTGCGAAGCCTCCAGCGGCAGGCGGAACTGGAAGCCCAGCGCCCCCTGCACGCGGTAGCGCCAGTCCGGGCTGCCCTCGCGCGTGAAGGCCGTGCCCACCGCGCTCAGGCTGCTCCTCGAGCGGAACAGGTCGCTGGCGGTGGTGCTGGCGCCGCTCAAGCCAACCGAAAAGGCATGGGTAACCGTGTTCTGGTTGGGGTCGAGGGCGGGCTCGAGCACATCCGAGCGCACGTACTGCAGGCCCAGGCTGCCCTGTGGCGACCAGAACGAGGCGCCCACCCCCTGGGCGCTGTCCCGGCCTGCCCCCACCGCCTGCAACACCAGCGGGAAGCCCAGCCCGGTGTACTGGTAGGCCAGGTCGTAGAACACCCCCCGCAAACTGCTGTCGAAACCGGCCCCTACCGCGTAGGCATGGAGGCCCACCGGGTCGGAGGCCGCAAACGAAACCCCCAGGCCGAACCCCTCCACCCCCACCCCGGCGATGGGCAGCCAGTACAGCGGGCGCAGGTAGCGGAAGGGGTTGTAGGGCTCACCGCTGGCGGCCTCGGCGGGCTTGAACGCGGGCAGGGGTTCGCGCGGTAGCTCCACCCGTTTCCAGGCGCTGGGGTTGTAGGGCAACTGGTAGAGGTTGTAGCCGGTCTGGTCGTAGCCGGAGAAGATTATCTGCTGCTGGCTGTGTGAGAAGGTGGGCTGGAAGGCCCCGGTGAGCAGGTTGGTCACCTGGAAGACCGCCCCGTCCTCGAGGCGGTAGGCGTACAGGTTGTAGACCCGGTTCACATCGCTGCTGTAGATCACGTAGCGCCCATCGGGGCTGAAAACCGGATCGCTATCCACGTTCCTGTCCTGGGTCAGGGGCGTAAGGGCCCCGGTTTCCAGGGTGTAGCGGTAGAGGTCTTGAAAACCCCCCCGCCGCAGCAAGGCAAGCACCAGGGAGCGGCCGTCCGGGGCCACTGCAAACGAGTGGATCACCCCGTCCTGGTGGGGGAAGCTGCGCAGGGGCTGGATGCGGTTCAACTCGATGAAATAGCGGGCCAGCTCGGTGGAGCCGTCGGGGGTGTTCTTGGCCAGGAAGATGCTCTTGCCGTCGGGTGCGTAGCGGGCGTAGTAGACCCGTTCGCCCTGGGTCAGGCGCTGGACGCGGCCCTCGAGGCGGTCGTACTGGTAAAGGTCGCTCGCCACGAAGTAAGGGCTGGTCGCGCTGCTGGCGGTAAAGAGCAGGTAGCGCCCGTCGGGCGACCACTGGGGGTGCTGGGCCGGGCCGTTCAGCAGTTCGCGTTCGTTCTCGTTGACGATGATGCGCAGGCCGCTGCGCAGCGGCGAGGCGTGTGCATACACCAGGCCGTTGGCCGAATCCGTCGGGCCCTCGCTAGAAAACCCCAGGGTGCTGAGCTTTTGCACCGGGGTTAGGCCCTCGGCGCGGATGCGGGCGATCTCGCCCTCAAACTGGCTGGGCAGCCAGCGCACAAAATCGGCGTAAATCTGGTCGAGCGAGACCCCAAAGGCCTTCAGGAAGGGCTCGTTGAAGTCTTTGAAGGCCAGCATCCCGGCGTTGGCCTCGGTGAAGCGCCGGTAGGCGTCCTCGCCAAAGCGCACCTCGAGGTACTGCACCAGCCAGGCGCTGTAGTTGTAGACCAGAAAGCCCAGGTAGGGCCAGGTGGACCGGCTGTAGGCCTGGCGAATCTCGTCGAGGCTGGGGAACCGGCCCGAAAGCACCATCTGGCGCAGCATCATGCGGGTGGTGGCGTCGTTCAGGCGCGACTCGCCCAGCTTCTTGTGTTTGAGATAAAGCACCGTGCCCTCCACGAAAGGAAAGGGCTTCACCGCACTCTGGGCCGGCAGTTGCCCGAAGATGCGGGTGGGCTCTTTGAGCGGGCCGCGCACCTGGGAGAGATCGAAGATATGGGCAATTTCGTGGAAAATCACCGTCTCCCACCAGGAGGAAAGCCGGGGATTGAACAAGTCCGAGCTGCGGAACTGCCCGGTAAAAATGCCCACCACATTGTTGGCGGGGTTAGCAAAGCCGTTGAGGGTATCCCCCACGTCCGAGAGCACGATGCTGATGCGCCCTGGTGGGGCCTCGAAGTCTTCTACCAGCAACGCATAGGCTTTCTCGGCATAGATGGCGGCCTCGGTAGCTACGCGCTCGAGGCCGCTGTGGTAGTGGATGTCGAAGTGCTCGGTGCGCACCGTAAACCAGGGCCGGGTGGGGTCGAACTGGGCCAGGGCCAGCGAACAAGCCAGCAAAACAACCGCCAGGAAGCGCAACATTGGGCCCAGTATAGGCAATCAAGATGAAGCAAAGACAAAAACCCTCCCGCGCGCGGGAGGGCTGGAAGCGCGGCCGGGGTTAGCGGATCACCTGCGGCACCACCCGCACCTCGCGGGTCTGTCCGTCGCGCCAGATCTTAAGGGTCACGGCTTCCCCTGACTTTTTGGAAAGCAGCACCGCGCGCAGGTCGTTGATGTTGCTGATGGGGTTGCCATCGGCCTCGAGCAGGATGTCGCCGTTCACCCCCAGCTCAATCACCTGGCCGGTGCGGAGCTGAAGCTGCACGGTTCGGGTGGCGGCCCGCAACCCGGCCCGCTCAGCCGGGCTGCCCCGCTCCACCTGCTGGATCATCAGGCCGGTATCGGGCAGGCGGTTCTGCCGGCGGATGTTCTCGGGGTACTCGGCCATCGAGAGGGCCGAGAGGGTCACACCCAGGCGGGGCCGGGAACGCACGATGTCTTCTGCGGTGATGTCTTTGCCGGCCTTGAGGTCGGCCAGGTACTGCTTGACCAGGTTGATGGGGATGGCGAAGCCAATCCCTGCCGACTGTGCAGCCCCGAGGGCCCCCGCCGAGCTGTAGATGAAGGTGTTGATCCCGATCACCTCGCCGCGGGAGTTAAGCAGCGGCCCCCCCGAGTTGCCGGGGTTGATGGCCGCGTCGGTCTGAATGACCGTGGGCACAAAAGCCCCCTGGCCGCCGCTGCTGCCGTCGTTGGGGTTGCGCCTTATAGCCGAGACAATACCCTCGGTCACGGTGAACTCGAGGCCAAAGGGGTTGCCCATGGCGATGGCCTTCTGCCCCACCCGCACTTGGTCGGAGTCGGCCAATGGCATGGGCTTCAGCTTCTCGCGCGGGGCCTGCACCCGGATCAGGGCTATGTCGAGGGGCTCGGCCCGGCCTATCACCCGCGCCGGGTAGCTCTTGGGGTCGTTGTGGAAGCGCACGGTGATCTGGTCGGCCCCCTCGATCACATGGTAGTTGGTGAGAATCAGCCCGTCCTGGTCGAGCACGAAGCCCGAACCCGTGCCCTCCTGGGGCTGGGGCTGCAGGAAGGGCGCAAAGAAACCAAAATCGCTGCTCACCCTGGGGGTGGCCCGCACTGCCACGAACACCACCCCATCCCCAGTGCGCTGAACCACATCGATGGTGTTGCGCTCGTTCTCCAAAAAGGCGCGGTTCTGGTTGAAACTCTGGGCCTGCACCTGTGTCGGCGGGGTGGGTGAGGCCTCGGTCTGGCTCTTGCTCAGGTTAAACCACAGCACCCCCCCACCCACCATCATCAGCAAACCCAGGAGAATGGAAGAATTTCTCATGGACATCTCAAAGACCTCCACCCAGCAGTGTAATCAATCACGGTGAAGACGGCATGAAGGGCAATTATGAAAACACCACGGTCTTGTTGCCGTACACGATGATGCGGTCTTCCAGGTGCCACTGCACCGCTCGAGCCAGCACGTTGCGCTCGAGGTCGCGCCCCAGCCGCACCAGGTCGGCCACGTCGTGCCGGTGCGAGACCCGGGCCACGTCCTGCTCGATGATGGGGCCCTGATCCAGCTCCTCGGTCACGTAGTGGGCGGTGGCCCCGATGATCTTCACGCCCCGCATATAGGCCTGCTTGTAGGGATTGGCCCCCACAAAAGCCGGCAGGAAGGAGTGGTGGATGTTGATGATGCGGTGGGGGTAGCGGGCCACAAACTGCGGGGTGAGAATCTGCATGTAGCGGGCCAGCACCACCAGGTCGGTATCCCCCAGCAGGTGCAGGATCTGCGCCTCGGCCTCTTCTTTGCGGTCTTTCTCCACCGGCACGTGGTGGTAGGGGATGCCGAAGCGCTCCACCTCGGGCCGCAGGTCGGGGTGGTTGGAGATAACCTGGGTGATGGTACAGGGCAGCTCGCGGTTGCTGTGCCGCCAGAGAAGCTCCAGCAGGGCGTGGTCGTATTTGGAGACCAGGATGGCTACTTTCTTGAGATCGGCGGCGTAGGCGATGCGCCAGTTCATCTCGAAGCGGGCCGCCACCCGCTCGGCAAAGGCTTTCTCGAGGATTTCCCGCGACACATCGAGGTGCGGGGTCTGGAACTCCAGCCGCATGAAGAAGAGCCCCCCCTCGGGGTCGGTGGAGTGCTGGTCGAGCGCGGTGATGTTGGCCCCGTGGTTGAAGAGAAAATTCGAGACCGCCGCCACAATGCCGGGCCGGTCGGGGCAGGTAATCAGAAGCCGTGCAGTGGTATCCGACTGCATATCTGCCACAGGCTAAAGGCTAAGGCCTCTAAATCTCAAGCTGCCTGCGTGCGCCGAGTCCTAAAAACTCCACAGTAAAAACCCACCTGTGCCACAGGTGGGCCCTGACCGATCAGGTTTGCTTACGGCCGGACGCTGGCGTTGTAGCGGGCGAGTACCTGATCGGCCCGCTGCTTGGCCTCGTCGAGGGCCTGCTGGGCCGGCTTGCCCCGCAGGGCCTCCTCGATGGCCGACTGCACAATCTGGCGGATCTCGGTGAATCCGCCCATCAAGCAGCCGGCCGAAGCGGTGTTGACCTTGGAGGTCTCGAGCTGCCGTACCGCGGTGGTGTAGTTGGGCTGGCGCACATAGGCCTGGCGCACGCTGGGCAGCTCGGTCACCCCTTTGACCACCGGGAAGTAGCCGGTGCCGATAATCCATTTGGCCTGGGTCTCCGGGCGCAGCAGGAAGCGGATGAACTCCCACGAGGCCGCGTTCTGCTCGTCGCTGAAACCACGGATCAGGTAGACCGCCGCCCCGCCGATGGCCGTACCGTTGCGCTCGCGCAGGTAGGGGTAGAAGGCGGTGCGTACCGGGAAGCGGTTGCCCACCTGGCGCAGCACCCCGGTAAGGGAGGCTGTGGAGTACACCGCAATGGCCGCGTTGCCCTGGGCGAACAGGCTCTGGCTATCGGCCCAGTTGCGCCCGGTGTTGGCCGCCACCCCTTCCCGTACCAGGCGGGCCCAGGTGTCCAGGAAGGCCACCGCCGCCGGGTTGTTGAAGGTCACCTCGGTGGCCCGGGCTTTGCGGCCGTTCTCGTTGTTGCAGAAGTACTGGCCGGAGTTGTAGCTGAACTGCTCCATGAACCAGCTATCTATGGGGATGGAGAGGCCGTAGCGGGTGGTCTTGCCAGAGGCATCTTTGATGGTCAGCTTACGCGCGGCGGCCTCGAGGTCGGCCAGGCTCCAGGTGTTGCGGTAGGGGATGCCGGCCTGCTCCAGGGCCTGGGCGTTGAAGTAGAGGATGGGATTCGAGCTGTTGAAAGCCAGCCCATACAGCTTGCCGTCCACGGTGTAGTAGTTGCGGGGCTGCGGCACAAACTGGGAGAGGTCGAAGTTGTTGGCGCGGGCCAGGTCTTCGAGGGGCAAGACCGCGCCCGAGTCGGCCATAAAGCGGGCCCCGATATCGTAGACCTGGATCACGTTGGGCCGGCCCTGCCCCCCAGCCTGCAAAGCCGCCCGCAGCTTGTTAAGGCCGTCGTCGTAGGAGCCTACAAACTGGCTGCGCACCGTAACCCGGTTCTGCGCAGCGTTAAAGTCCTTGACCAGGGCCTCGGTGGCCTCGCCCAGCACCCCGCCCATGGAGTGCCAGAAGTCGATGGTGATGCGCTGCTGGGCCAGACCCAGCCCCCCCAGTGCGATGCCTGCCAGAATCAACCAACGTCTTAGCATATCTGCCTCCTAGCGTTATCCCTTCAGCCCGCCCAGCGCGATGCCCCGGATAAAGGCCCGCTGGGCCAGCAAAAAGGCCAGCAAAGTGGGCAGCAGCACCAGCACCGCTGCCGCCGCCACCACGTTCCAGCTCGAGACCTCCACGCTCTGCACCTGAGCGATGGCAATCTGCGCGGTTTTCATCTCGTTCTGGTTAATCACCACCAGCGGCCAGAGGTACATGTTCCAGGCCCCCAGAAAGCTCAGCGCCCCCAAAGCCCCCAGGGCCGGGGCGGCCAGGGGCAGGGCCACGTACCAGAGCGTCCGCAGGTGGCCGGCCCCGTCGATCCGCGCGGCATCAAACAGGTCCTGGGGCAGGCTCTTAAGGAACTGCCGCATCAGGAAGATGCCGAGCGGCGAGGCCAGAAAGGGCACGATCAGCGCCCAGTAGCTGTTGATCCAGCCCAGTTCCTGTACCAGCAGGTAGCGCGGCAGGAAGGTCACCTCGTCGGGGATGAGCAGGAGCCCCACCACAAAGCCGAACAAAAGGCTCTGCCCGGCAAAGCGAACCCGGGCCAGGGCATACCCCAGGGTGGCCGAGGTCAGCAGCACCCCTAAAGTGATGGCCAGCGAGACCGCCAGGCTGTTGAGCAGGTAGCGCAGGATGGGGTGTTTGGCCAGGGCTTCCCGGTAGGCCTCGAGGGTGGGCTGGGGGGGCAGCAGGCCCGGGGTGAAGAGGTCGGCTTCGGTGCGAAAACTGGCCGAGACCAGGCTCAAAAGCGGCAACACCAAAAGCCAGGCGTAGACCCCCAGGAACAGGTAAAACAACGGGCGGGCCAACCAGCGGGGCAGGCTACTCATAGTGCACCCTCCGGCCCAGACCGCGGAACTGCAACGCAGCCAGCAAAAGCAGAACCAAGAACAGCGCCACCGACTGCGCCGCCGCATAGCTAAAGCGGAAGTTGAAGAAGGCGTCCTGGTAGATGCGGTAAATCCAGACCGTGGTGCTCTCCATGGGGCCGCCGCGGGTCAGCAGGTGGATCTGGCCGAAGGCGGTCAGGCTGGTGAGCACCGTCAGCAGGGCCACCAGGAACAGGGTGGGCGAGAGCATGGGGAGGGTGATGTGCCAGAACTGCCTCCAGGCTCCGGCCCCATCAATCCGGGCCGCCTCGTAGAGGTCTTCGGGGATCTGCTGGAGCCCCGCGGTCAAGAGGATGGCGGTAAAGCCCACCCCGGCCCAGGCGGTGACAACCGCCAGGGTGGGCAGGGCCAGCTCAGGGCTGGTCAGCCAGGGCTGGGCCGGCAGGCCCACCGCCTCCAGCCAGCGGTTGACCGTCCCCCCGACGGGGTGCAGATACCAGCCCCAGGCCACCGCCGCTACCGCGGTCGGTACCGCCGTGGTGAGGAAAAACAGGGTGCGAAACAGCGCCACGCCGGGAAAGGGCCGCGCCACCATCAGCGCCGCCAGCAGCCCCAGTAAAAGCTGTACCGGAACCACGATGGCCGCAAACAGGAAGGTGGCCCCCACCGCACGCCAGAAAGCTGGGTCGCGCAGCATCTCGGCGTAGTTGGCCAGGCCCACCCAGTCCCGCTCGGTGCCCAGAAGGTTCTCGCGGTGAAAGGAGAGCCAGAAGGCGTTGAGGGTGGGCCAGACGGTGAATACCAGCAGCAGGAGCAAGGCCGGAAGCAGCAGCAGGGCCACCTCGAGGCCCTCGCCCAGCCGCCCTATCCGGCGCGTTGGGATGGAATTTTGCAGGTTTCGCTCGGAGTTTTTGGCATTAATCATGACCGCACCCAAAAGAATCCGCCAGCAATTTCAAAAAAACATCAGCCGCGGGCTTACAATCTGCTGACCATGCGGCTTAGCAGGCCAGCCCCTGGGCTACCAGCCATTGAGCGGCCACGGGCAGTTGCTCGTGCCGCACCTCCAGGATGAGGCGGGGGTGGCCCTGAAGGGTCTGGAGGGCCGCAAACAGGGCCCGCCAGTTGACCCCGCCCTGGCCGGGGCTCCAGTGGCGATCCAGCAGGCCGTCGTTGTCCTGTAGGTGCAGGTGGGCCAGCAGCGGGCCAGCTTCTTTGACCCACTGGTCGGGTGCGGGGCCCCCGAGCTGCTGCATCAGGTGGGCATGGCCCACGTCCAGGCTCATGCGCACGTGCTCGGAGCCAAACGACTGCACCAGGGTGCGCAGGGGCTGCGGGTTGGTATCGCGGATGTTCTCGATGACCAGCACCAACCCCAGGTTGCGGGCCAGCGGCAGCACGGTCTGGAGGGTGTCGTGCACCCACTCGATCTCGCGCTCGAGGCCGTTACCGGGCGTATGGGCCATCTGGGGGTGGCCGAAGAATAGAAAAGGACTGTGAATGACCATATGGCTGGCCCCCAGGTCGGCGGCAAACTCCAGGGCCCGCCGGTAGCGCTCGGCGATCATCCGCCGCACAAAGGGGTCGAAGGAGGCCATCCAGAGGCCGTCGTAGGGGCCGTGAATCCCCATTCGTCCGGTGTAGCCGTCCAGGGCCTGCCGGGCTTGGGCCACCAGGGGCTGCCAGTCGCCGTCCAGCACCTCCGGGCGCACCGCATCCTGTAGCTCGAGGTCGCGCCCCCCATGCTCCAGAAGCCAGGGGCGAAACTCGGGCAGACGTTCGATGGGCAGGGCTAAACCGAGCACGGGCAGGGAAGGTTTCATACCTCCGCAAATCTAGGCTCCCTCTGTCAGCCTCACATCAGGCCTGGTAGGCAGGGGCCATTGACCGGCGCTTCCCCAGCCGCGCCGCCCCTTTACGCTAGGTTGTCGTAAGCATCCACTGCGACGACCTGACCCGCTTGAAAAAGGCCGCCCAGCCCAGCGGGTGGGGGGATTATTCATCCCCCAAAATGGCCGTGGAGCACGAGATTAAGCTGTCTCGGCCCGCTTGCGCTGGCTGGGGTCGAGCACCCGCTTGCGCAGGCGCAGGCTCTGGGGGGTTACTTCCAGAAGCTCGTCCGGGGCCAGGAATTCCAGCGCCTCTTCCAGCGAAAACCTGCGCGGGGGGATGAGCCGGATGTTCTCGTCGGAGCCGGCGGCCCGCACGTTGGTGAGCTTTTTGTTGATGTTGACGTTCACGTTCAGGTCGTTGTCGCGCACGTGCTCGCCCACAATCATGCCCACGTACACCTCGGTGCCGGGCTCGATGAAAAAATTGACCCGCTCCTGCAAGCGGTACAGGCTGTAGGCATAGGCCACGCCCGCCTCCATCGCCACCGCACTGCCGGTGGTGCGGGTTTCCAGGCTGCCCACGTGCGGCCCGTAGGCATGGAAGCTGTGGCTCATCACCCCCTCCCCCGCGGTAAGGGTCAAAAAGAGGGTGCGGAAGCCGAACAGGGCTCGAGCCGGTACGGTGAACTCGGCCCGAATGCGCCCCGATGCCTGCTCCATGTGCACCATCTGGGCCTTGCGGCTGCCCAGGGCCTCCATCACCGGGCCGAATTTGGCCTCGGGCACGTCCACCACCAGGTACTCGTAGGGCTCTTGAATCTGGCCCTCGATCTCCTTAAACAGCACGCTGGGCTGGCCCACCGAGAACTCGAAGCCCTCGCGCCGCATGGTCTCGAGCAGCACCGAGAGGTGCAGCTCACCGCGCCCGTGCAGCTCGAAGGTATCGGGCGTGACCTCGATGACCCGCAGGGCCACGTTGGTCTCGAGCTCCTTTAACAGCCGCTCGCGAATCTGGCGGCTGGTCACATACTTGCCCTCCCGTCCGGCAAAAGGCGAGGTGTTGGGGGTCACGGTGATGCTCACCGTGGGCTCGTCCACCGCCAGGCGGGGCAGGGCCTCGGGGGCTTCGCGGGCCGCAATGGTATCGCCAATCTCGACGCCTTCCATCCCGGCAATGGCCACGATATCGCCGGGGGTGGCCTCGTCCACCTCGAGGCGCTCCAGGCCCCGGTGGGTAAACACCGCCACCACCTTGAGGTCGCGGTTGCCGTGTTCGCCCACAATGGTCACGAACTGGTTTTTGCGCACCGTGCCGCGGTGCACCTTGCCCAGGGCAATCTTGCCCAGGAAGTTGGAGTAGTCGAGGTTGGCCACCCGAAGCTGGAAGGGGCCCTGGGCCACCTGGGGGGCTGGAATGTGCTTGAGGATGGTCTCGAAAAGGTCGGTCAGGTCGGGCTTGGGCTGGTCGCCCAGCCAGGCCGCGCCCTCACGGCCAATGGCGTAGAGGTAGGGGAAGTCGAGCTGTTCGTCGGAGGCCCCCAGCTCGGCCATCAGGTCGAAGGTCTCGTTCAAGACCTCGTCGGGCCGGGCGTCTTTCTTGTCCACTTTGTTGATCACCACGATGGGCTTGAGGCCGGCCTCGATGGCCTTCTTAAGCACGAAGCGGGTCTGGGGCATGGGGCCCTCGGCGGCGTCCACCAGGAGCAGCACCCCGTCCACCATCGAAAGCGCGCGCTCCACCTCGCCGCCAAAGTCGGCGTGGCCGGGGGTGTCCACGATGTTGATCTTCACACCCCCCCACTCCACCGCGGTGTTCTTGGCGAGAATGGTAATGCCGCGCTCGCGCTCCAGGTCGTTGGAGTCCATAATGCGCTCGCCCTCCGCTTGGTGGCGTGAGAGGGCCTTGGCCTGCTTGAGCATCGCGTCTACCAGGGTGGTCTTACCATGGTCTACGTGCGCAATAATTGCGATGTTTCTGAGTTCCATTGTCTCTCCGGGGAAGGCTCGCGCGGCGGCGGGCAACCCTAGTAGTCTAGCCGATGCGGGCAGCTTTGTATACGTCGGGCGAACTCGGCTACAATTCGGGCATGGCCGCCCGCCTGTCCAAGGAGGAGTGGCTCGAGCTCAAACAGCAAACCGACCAGCGCTACGAATACCTGGACGGCTTGGTGTACGCCATGGCCGGCGAAAGCCGGTTGCACAACAAGATCGTCGGCAACATTACCGAGGCGCTGCGGGCCAGGGCTCGTGGCTGCCATTTTGCTTTTCTCTCGGTGCGCGTGGCCATCGCCCAGCTCAACCGCTAATACTAGCCCGATGTGGTGGTGAGCTGTGCCGAAGAACCACACAGCCACGAGATACACCAGCCCTGCTTGGTGGTAGAGGTGCTGTCCAAAAGCCCGGCCGAACGTGACCGGCGCGAGAAGCTCGATGCCTACTTCAAGATTCCCACCCTCCAGACCTACCTGCTGGTCTCGCAAGAAGAACGCCGGGTGGAGGTCTACCAGAAGGCCCCGTGGAACCCTGAGCCTGGCCCAGATCTACGCCGGGCTCGAGGTACCGGAGGCCTAGCGACGGGGCCTGTGGGCTGGGCTGCTTCGTCTCGGACACATGAAAAAGACCGGCTCGTTATGCTACCTTGAAAACCGAGCGATGGAAAAGCCACCCGGAACAAAACTCATCAACGAGGGGCCTTCCCTGCTAAGAAAAACCCGGTGGTACCGGACAAGGCGGCTTCGCCTGGTACGAGTAGCCAGGGCCAGGTACCTGCGGCGGCTGCGCGAGACCCCACCCTGGCAGTGGCCCGCCTTGTTCTGGCAGTACCGCCGCGAGCTGCGGGCTGCGCTCGGTCGCATCACCCCTTCGGCGGGGTCGCTGTGGCTGCTCGACCCACTAAAGGCCCAGTAGCGTATCGGCGGCCTTCTCGGCCAGCATCAGGGTGGGGATGTGGGTGTTGCCCCGCACCACCCCCGGCATCACCGAGGCGTCCACCACATACAGGTTCTCGGTGCCGTAAACCTTCAGGTTGGCATCCACCACCTGCCCCATGCTGCAGGTTCCGGCGGGGTGGTAGAGGGTCTGGGCATGGCGGCGGATGTAAGCCCGGATCTCCCCGGCCTGCCGGGCGTGGGGCTGGCCCCGGTAGGGGTCGAAGGCTTTTTGCGCGGCGATTTCGCGGGCGATCGCCACCCCGGCCTGCAAAACCTCGAGGTCATGCGGCTCGCTCAGGTAGCGGGGCTGGATGAGGGGCGCGGCCTCCGGGTCGGCGCTCCTGAGGGCAATAAAGCCCCGGCTCTGGGGGGCCACCAGGGTGGGGCCGATGGTGAAAAAGTAGCCTTCCTCGCGGTCGAAGCCGTGGTTGCTGAAAAAGGCCGGCCCAAAGTGAAACTGCAGGTCGGGTGCAGGGGCCTGGGGCTGGGTGCGCAAAAAGGCCCCGGCCTCGGCGATGTTGCTCACGAACGGGCCGCGCTGGGCCAGCAGGTAGCGCAGGATGTTGGCGAGGTTCTCGGCTTTGTCCAGGCTCACCGGCTGGGTGCTGTGCCAGATAACCGGCAGGGCCAGGTGATCCCACAGGTTCTGCCCCACCGGCAGGTCTTGCCGCACCTCGAGGCCAAGGGCTTTGAGGTGATCGGCAGGGCCGATACCTGAGAGCATCAGGAGCTGGGGGGACTGCACCGCCCCGCTCGAGACGATCACCGCCCGGCGGGCCCGCACCTGCCAGCGCCGGCCCTGGTGGCGGTACTCCACCCCCACCGCTGTAGCCCCTTCAAACAGGATGCGGTGGGCCCGGGCCCCGGTCTGGGCGTCCAGGTTGGGGCGCGGCAGGGCCGGGGTCAGGTAGGCCGCGGCGGCGCTGTGCCGGGCCCCGTTTTTCTGGTTGACATGAAACAGGCCCACCCCTTCCTGCTCGGGGCCGTTGAAGTCGTCGTTGCGCTTCAGGCCCCACTGCTGGGCGGCCTCGAGGAAGGCCTCGGTCAGGGGGTTGGTGTACCTGCGCACCTCCACGTGCAGGGGGCCCTGGTCGCCGTGGTAGGGGGAGGGGCCCAGGGGGTGGGTCTCGAGCTTCTTGAAGTAGGGCAGCACCTCGGCAAACGACCAGCCGGGCTGCTGCCAGTCGTCGTAGTCGCGGGGGTTGCCACGAATGACGATCATGGCGTTGATCCCGCTGCTCCCCCCCAGCCCCTTGCCCCGCGGCCAGTACAGGCTGCGCCCCTCCAGCTCGGCCTGGGGTTCGGTAAAAAAAGCCCAGTCGTAGGGCCCCTTGAACAGCTTGGGGAAGGCCGCCGGGGCCTTGCAGTACAGCCCCTGCATGGGCTCACCGGCCTCGAGCACCAGCACCGTCCGGTCGGGCCGGGCCGAGAGGCGGTTGGCCAGCACACACCCCGCTGCCCCGGCCCCTACGATGACGTAGTCGTATTCCTTTCTCACTGGGTTTTAGCATACCTCGAGACCTCCAGCCCCGTGCTATACTTCAGATTAGTTATGATTTATCGGACAACTTTAGCTGCCCGCGGACAGCTAACCCTTCCCAAAGAAATACGCGAAAAATTCGGAATTAAGGAAGGCGATCAAATTAATTTTGAGGTTACAGGCGATACCATCCGGCTGAAGGTGGTTCCCCGCATGCGCATCGAGGAGCTATTCGAGCAACTGCCCGGAGCGGCGGTGCCCTATCCCGGCCCTGCGAAGGAACGCGAGGTCATGCGGACACGCCATGTGCGCAAGGAGCAGCGGTGAGTTCGGAACCGGCCCCGCTGTACGTGCTGGATGCCAATGTCCTGCTGCGCTTCATCACCAAAACCCCGCTCGAGCAGGCCCTGCGGGCGCGCGACCTGCTGGCCTCGGGGCAGCAAGGCGCGGTGCGCTTGGTGCTCGAGGCCCTCACCTTAGCCGACGTGGTGTATGTGCTAAAAAAACTGTACCAGATGGAATATGCCGAGATCGAGGCGGCCCTGCTGCGGCTGTTTGCCTCGGGAGCGGTGGAGGTGGTGGAGCGGCAGCGCTGTGAGTCGGCCCTGGCCCTCCAGGTGCAGCACAACATAGACTTCGAGGATGCTTACCTGGCCGTAATGGCCCAGGAACTGGGGGGCAGGGTCGCCTCCTTCGACCAGGACTTCAAAAAGCTGGGGGTAGGGTGGCTGCAGTCATAAGTTGAGGCCCCTCGCTGGGCTATCGCACAGGCTTATCCCGGCCCCGGGCTTCGGGCCACCAGAACCCCACCCGCGCACCGCCCTCGGGGCGGTTTTCGGCCCGCACCCGAGCGTCCATCACCCGGGCCACTGCTGCCACCAGGGCCAGACCCAGGCCCACCCCGTCGCTTCGGTCGCTCTTAACGAAGGGCTCAAAGGCCCTGGGTTGCAGTTCCGGTGGGAAGCCGGGCCCCCGGTCGCATACCCAGAGCCAGAGGCCCCCAGCGTCGGGCTCGAGCACCACCTTCTCCACACCCCCAGCGTGCTTGATAGCGTTTTGCAGCAGGTTCTCCACAACAAGTGCCAGCAGATCGGGGTCGGCCTCCACCCAGCCATCGCCCTCCACCCTAAGCCCGCGCTGTTCGAGGAAGGCTTTCAGGTTCAGCGGCTGGCCCCGCACCCGCCCCTGGCCCTCGAGGCGGGCCAGCGTCAGCAAGCCTTGCAGCAGCGACTCCATCCGGGCCGCCTCGCGCAGCGCCCCCTCGGTGGCCCGGGGCTCGCCGGGCCGGCGCTGCAAGACTTCCAGGTACCCCTTGAGGGCTGTCAGGGGGTTGCGCAGTTCGTGGGAGGCCCCATAGGCAAAGCGTCGCGCGGCCTGCTCCTGCACCCTCGAGCGGTGCAAGGCGGCCTCGAGTTCACCCATCAGGGCGTTCATGGCCTCTACCGCCGGCCGCACCTCGGGCAGCCCCGGGGGCGGGAGGGGCTCGAGGTTTTCGGCATTGCGGCGGGCCAGCTCGCGCGAGAGGGTCTCCAGGGGCCGGAGCGAGCGGGTCAGGCCCCAGGCCCCCACGCCAAAGGCCAGCAGGGCCAGCACCCCCCCCAACCCCAGATAGAGCTGCAACAGCCGCTGGGGCAGGGCCGCCACCTCCTCCAGGGGCGTGCCCAGGCCCAGGCCCCCCTCCTCGCCGGGCAGCGCCACCCACAGCCAGTTGTCCCGCACCTGCCGGAAACCCCGCCCTGCTTGCAGGGCCTGCTCGAGACCCTCGGGGAGCCGGTAATCGCCCAGATCGGTAAAGGTTATACGGCCCTCGGGGCCCAGGATAAAGCCCACCCCGCCAAACTCCTGCACCACCTGGGCCAGATCCTGAACCCGCACGGCCCCCTGGCTAACCAGAAAACCCAGCCGGGCCAGCACCGCCCGCTCGAGGGCCTCCTGCACGGTGCGCTGGGCCTGCTGTACCGTCAGGGCCCCCAGCGGAAACAACAACAGCACCAGGGCCAGCAACAGCCACAGCAGAAGGCGCAGGCGGAGGGTCATGGCCGCTTAAGAATGTAGCCGTGCCCCCGCAGGGTGTGCAGCAGCATGGGTTCGCCCAGTTCCCGGCGCAGGGCCGAGAGGTGCACCTCGAGGGTGTTGGGCTCCACCTCCTGGCCCCAGACCCGTTGCATCAGGGCCTCTTTGGGCAGGACGTGCTCGGCGTGTTCCAGGAAACACCGCAGGAGCTGCAGGGCTTTGGGGGATAGCTCCAGCAGCCGCCCACCCCGGCGGGCCTCCATCCTGCCTGGATACAGCACCACATCGGCGTAGGAAAGCACCTCCTCCGGGCGCTTGCTGCGGCGCAGAAGGGCCTCGAGGCGGGCCAGCAGCTCCGAGAGGGCGTAGGGCTTCACCAGGTAGTCGTCGGCCCCCTCCCGCAGGCCCTTGACCCGCCACTCCACCTCGTCCAGCGCGGTGAGCATCAGCACCGGCACCGCGCTCTGCCGGCGTATCTCGCGCAACACCCCAAACCCATCGCCGCCGGGCAGCAGCACATCCAGCACCACCAGCTCGGGGTTCTCGGCCAGCCTGCGCAGCCCTTCGGCGCCGTTGGCCGCCTCGAGCACCGTGTGGCCCTCGAGTTCTAAACCCAGGCGCAACGCCTCGCGCACCCCGGGGTCGTCTTCGATGAGCAGCACCCGGGCCATGCCTCTATTCTGGCAGAAACCCCTGCCGCCCGTTAGGCCGACTCCCCGGCCTTGTCCGGTAAGCCCCGCACAAACAGGGCCACCCCTTCCTGCAAAAGCGCCTCGGCCGAGTAGCCGGGCATGTGCTGGGCGGTCATGTAGGCCCCATGCACAATCGAGGCAAAGATCACCGCCAGGGCCCGGCCATGCCCCGGCGCTACCTGCTCCAGCAGCCCGGCCAGTTGCTCGAGGCCACGCTGCATGGCCTCGCGGGCCAGCTTGACCGCCTCGAGGTCGCCGCCCCGGCGGCTCGAGTAGGCGGTCATCAGGGCGGTCAGGGGCTCCACCTGCCCCCGGTAGGCCAGGGCCAGGGCCATCAGGCGCTGGTGCAGCGTGCCCGGCTGGGCAATGGCCCGCTGGGTCTCGGCAAAGCCCTCCTGCAACAAGGCCTCCAGCAGCTCGCGCTTGGAAGCGAAATGGTGGTACACCGCGGCCTTGGTCAGGCCCAGGGTGCGGGCCAGGTCTTCCAGGCTGGTAGCGGCATACCCCCGCTCTGCAAACGCTTTACGGGCGCTCTGCAAAAGGGCCTGGCGGGTGTCCATGTAGCTATAGCCTACGCCTCCTGCCTCGGGCCGGGGTGTGGCTTCCGCAACACTGGCCTTCAGAAAAGGTAGTTCACCCCAAAGCGAAGCTGGATACCGAAGGCCGTACCGTAAATGCCCGTGGCATCGCTGGCCAGGTAAAGGGTTGGCACAGCCTCGGCAAACAAACCCGCGTCGCTGGCGGTGCTGTAGCTAACCCCAGCCAGACCCCGAATACCAAAAAAGTTCAGCGCCCCCAGGCCCACCCAGTTGCCCCCCAGGCCCCCATACGGCAGCAGGCGGCCCGTTCCAAAAGGAAAGAGCAGGTCGGCGCCGAGCTCGAGGAAGCTGGGGCTCAGCCCGATGCCCACACTGGCCCGCGCCCCAAGACCACCGCCCAGGTTGTAGCTGCCGGCCTGTAGCATCAGGCTGGTGAGGGAGGTTCCTTCCACCCACTGAAATACCAGGCTGGCCCCCGCAAAAGGCCTGGCGCTTTGGGCAAGGGCCGTCCAGCCCAGGCACAGCAGGAGAAACACTGCGATTTGTTTGCCCATGATGGGCCTATTCTATGGCCTTAAAAGCCCGGCCTGGTGTTACATAAAGATTCCATTAGCCGGCCCTAAGACTTCCCTCGAGGCCCGCTTCCTAGACTGCCAATTGTGCGCCCCCCATACCTGACCCTGCTGCTCACCCCGCTCCTGGTGGCCTGTGGCGGCCAGAGCGTCTTCCGGCCTCCCAGCACCCCCCCCCGCCCCCGGCGATAGCTTTAGCCTGGCCGCCGACCCCTTCACCCTGCCCCGGGGCGGCACCGCCCCCCTCACGGTGCGGGTGACCTTCAACGCCAGCAACCTGACGCGGGTTATTTTGAGATACCAGAGCAACACCGGGGGCCTCGAGGTCACCCCCGTAGAGCAAACCCTCGTGCGGGGCAGCGCCAACACCCAGACCGCCACTTTTACCGTAACCGACCGCAGTGTAGACCCCATGGAAAAGAGGCCCTTTTTCTACATCTACGGCATCGCCTGCACCAGCAACGGGTGCAGCGGCCAGTCCCAGCGGAGCATCACCATCCAGTGGAACATGCCTTAGCGCTGCAGCCCAAAAGCCACCGACATGGCCCCGCTGCATCTTCAGCGTCCCACCGCTGATAGTCGCTCCCATGGACATTCGAACAAAAAAACGGGTTTTGCCTCCAGAGCCAAGAAAAGGAGCATCGCTTAGTTAACGGTACCCAGCGCACCTTCCAGCTCGACGTCCTGGGTGCTGCCGTTTCGCACGTACAGCCCACGCCAGGCGTCATCGGTGGTGAAGAAGCCGTCCAGGCGCAGGTCGGTTCCGGGTTTGATGTACTGCTTGAGGGGGCCAGTCCCCGAGTTGCGGTCGCCGGCAATGTAAGGCCCATCGCCGTACAGGTTGGTCTCGAAGTAGCCGTCGCCATCGGGGTCAAGTTCGGGCTTGTAGCGCAGCCGCAGGTTCATGATTTGCAGCGTGCGGCGGGTACTGGAGGAGTTGTTGGTGACCAGGTCGGTACAGTGGAGCGCGTTGCAGGCAGTGGCCGGGTTCTGGATGTCAAGGCCCAGGCCGGGGCCGCTAAACTCCATGCCTAAAGCCTTGACCAGGCCCCCATCCCACTGCTCGTAGCCCGAGTTGTTGGCGGCGATGCGGATGCGCTTGGAGGCCCGGGTGCTGCTTTGCAGTTGCTGGCCGATCTGCTCCTGGGTGACCTGCTGGCCGGTGCGGGGGTCGGTGCAGGTGTTGGTGAAGTAGGGGTTGTCGCCCTGGTTCTGCCTCGAGGCCCCAAAATCGCCCTTGTAGTTAAGCTCGACCAGCTTCTCGCCGGTACGCCAGCGGGTAGCCACCACCACCACGGTGTGGAAGCGGGCGCAGACCCGCTGTTCGGTGCTGGTCTCGGAGTGGATATTGATGTACCAGCCAATCTCGCCGTCGCGGATGGCGAAGCCCTTAAAGCCTTCGGCCCGTTCGGGCTGGTTGTTGGTGTACTGCGCGGTGTAGAGGAAGGGGGCCTGGTAGCCAATCAGGCCGGGGTCGGCGTTGTGGTCGTGGCGGTAGTAGCACCAGTAGACCGGGTCAATCTGGGGGTGCCAGCTCGGGTAGTTGCGACCATCCGGCCCCCGGGCCTGCCAGAGGTTTTCGAGCCAGGAAGGGCAGGTGGTGTTGGGCACAGGCCGTTCGGTAATGCCGCTGGGCAGGGCCGGTTCCGCCGAAGGCTGCCCGTTGCCTTCGGCCAACAGCACCCAGTACTCACCCTTGCCCTCAGGGGAGCCCAGGGTGATCTCACCGGCCCGGAAGGTGCGGGTGTAGGTGTTGAACTTCTTGCCATCGGCGGTGGTGGTCTCCCCTTTCTGCCAGCCTGCCAGCCACAGCGCCGAGTGTTCCCAGGCCACCACCACCGTGGCAGGGCGGGTCAGGCTCAGGCGCAGCCAGTCGGCCCGCGAGACGCTCGAGCCGGGCGTGTCCAGGATGTCCCAACCGGCATACTGGGTAAAGCGCGGCCCCGAGGGCTGGCTGGGGTTGTTGGGGTTGCGGTTTTTGTCGGCCTGGCGCGGCCAGTAGCGCAGCCCACCGTAGCTGGCCCGCAAACGCCCATTGTCTTCGCTTACCACCAGGTATCGGTTGAGCAGTGTCAGGGGCTGGTTGGTGGGGTGCCGGGTAAGGGGCTCGGCCAGGAAGGGGCCGTTGGAACTATCGGGGGTGGGGTTGTCGGTATACTCCCCCCCACAAGCCCCCAGCAGCAGGCCCAGGCCGCCCAGCAGCAAAAGCATCTTGGTTTTTCGCATTGGTCTTCCTCCTGTGCCTTGCTCGAGCTACGAACAACCCTTACCACCAACGTACAAGGATTTTTGAGCGTTACTTTTCTGGATTAACCACAGCTTAAGAATGGAGGCCGGACTGGCTCAGAATGCCCTAACCGAACTCACACAGGCTTCTGAAGTGTTACTCACCAGGGCCAAACGGGTTGCAAAGATTGCGTAGAATACAGGGCGCATGGACGAGGCCCTTTTTTTTGAAGGCATTGCCGGCCAGATGGGCAGACTGGGCACCTACCAGGCCGCCGATCTGCAGGCCCGGGTGCGCCGCCACCTCCCCGACCTGATGGCCGGTTTACAGGCGGTCTACCCCCAGGCCCCCGCCGTGGCCGGGCGGGCAGCCCAGGTGATTGGGCGGAACCTGGCCGAGCGCCCGGCCGAACTGCTGGCTTTGGATCTCGAGCGCATCCACACCCCGGACTGGTTTCAGCAACCCCATATGCACGGCTACATCGCCTACGCCGACCGGTTCGCGGGCACGCTAAAGGGTGTTGGACAGCACATCGGCTACCTGAAGGAGCTGGGCATCCGCTACCTGCACCTGCTGCCCTTGCTGCTCCCGCGCGAGGGCGAGAACGACGGCGGCTACGCGGTGGCCGACTACCGGCGGGTGCGCCCCGACCTGGGCAGCATGGAGGACCTCGAGGCCCTCTGCACCCAGCTCCGCCACGAAGGCATCAGCCTTTGCCTGGATCTGGTGCTCAACCACGTGGCCCGCGAGCACCCCTGGGCCCAGGCCGCCCGGCGTGGCGACCCCAGGTACCGCAATTACTTCTACATCTACCCCGACCGCACCCTCCCCGACGCCTTCGAACGCACCCTGCCCGAGGTCTTCCCCGACTTCGCCCCCGGCAACTTCACCTGGGACGAGGAGCTGCAGGGCTGGGTCTGGACAACCTTCAACCGCTGGCAGTGGGATGTGAACTGGAGCAACCCCGAGGTGTTTCTGGAGTACCTCGACCTGATTCTGTGGCTTGCCAACAAAGGGGTGGAGGTCTTCCGGCTCGACGCCATCGCCTTTACCTGGAAGCGCCTGGGCACCCACTGCCAGAACCAGCCCGAGGTGCACGCCCTCACCCAGGCCCTGCGGGCCGCGGTGCGCATCGCCGCCCCGGCGGTGGCCTTCAAGGCCGAGGCCATCGTGGCCCCGGAAGACCTGATCGCCTACCTGGGCAGCGGGAAGCACTACGGCAAGGTGAGCGAGCTGGCCTACCACAACACCCTGATGGTGCAGATCTGGAGCAGCCTGGCCAGCCGCGACACCCGGCTTTTTACGCAGGCCCTCCGGCGCTTTCCGCAAAAGCCCCCCAGCACCGCCTGGGCCACCTACCTGCGCTGCCACGACGACATCGGCTGGGCCATCTCCGACACCGACGCCGCCGCAGTGGGCCTGAGCGGCCCGGCCCACCGGCGCTTTTTATCGGACTTCTACAAGGGGGAGTTTCCGGGCTCGTTTGCTCGAGGCCTGCACTTCCAGGAGAACCCCGCCACCGGCGACCGGCGCACCTCGGGCAGTGCGGCCAGCCTGGCCGGGCTGGAGGCCGCGCTCGAGTCCGGAAATCCCCGCCTGATCAACCTGGCCATCGAGCGCATTCTGCTGGCCCACGCGGTCTTTATCGGCTATGGGGAGGGCATCCCGCTCATCTACATGGGCGACGAGCTGGGGATGCTCAACGACTACGACTACGCCCAGGAGCCCGCTCACCAGGACGACAACCGCTGGCTGCACCGGCCCAGAATGGACTGGGCCAAAGCCCAGAAACGCCACCAGGAAGGCACCGTGGAGCACCGGATTTTCCACGGCATCAAAGGGCTTTTGCAGGCTCGAGCCCGCATCCCCCAGATGCACGCGGCCTTCCCTACCCAGGCCCTCTGGCAGCCCAACCCCCACCTGCTTCTGCTCAGGCGCGAACACCCCCAGGGCCGGCTGGTGCAGGTGTATAACTTTAGCGAGCAGGATCAGCCCCTCCCCTTCGAGGCCCTCTGGCAGGAAGGCATCGTGCAGCCCTTCGACCAGATCACCCAGGCCCCGGCCCCGGCCTACCTGGGGCCCTACGCCCGGCTGTGGCTCACCCAGCACCCGGTATAAAGGAGCGCGTTATGGAATGGTGGAAAACCGCAAGCATCTATCAGATTTACCCCCGCAGCTTTCAGGACTCCAACGGCGACGGGATTGGCGACCTGCCGGGCATCCGCAAGCGCCTCCCCTACATCCGCGACCTGGGCTTCGACGCCATCTGGCTCTCACCCTTTTACAAGTCGCCCATGAAGGACTTCGGCTACGACGTGGCCGACTACTGCGACGTAGACCCCATCTTCGGCACGCTCAAAGACTTTGACGAGCTGCTGGCCGAAGCCCACCGACTGGGCCTCAAAGTGCTTATCGACTTTGTGCCCAACCACACCTCCGATCAGCACCCCTGGTTTTTGGAGTCCAGGAGCAGCCGCGACAACCCCAAGCGCGACTGGTACGTCTGGCGCGACCCCGCCCCGGACGGAGGCCCCCCCAACAACTGGCAGGCCTACTTCGGCGGCCCCTCCTGGACGCTGGACGAAAAAACCGGGCAGTACTACCTGCACCAGTTCCTGCCCGAGCAGCCCGATCTCAACTGGCGCAACCCCGAGGTACGCCAGGCCATGTACGACGTAATGCGCTTCTGGCTGGACAAGGGGGTGGACGGTTTCCGCGTGGACGTGATCTGGCTGCTGGTGGAGGATGCCCTGTTCCGCGACGAGCCCGACAACCCCCAGTACAAGCCCGGCGACATCGACCGCTTCCGCCATATCCACATCTACCAGGAAGACCAGCCCGAGACCCGCGAGATCGTGCAGGAGATGCGCGCTGTGCTGGACGAGTATCCGGGCGACCGGGTGATGGTGGGGGAAATTTACCTGCCCTACCACCAGCTTATACCCTACTACGGCACCCCGGAGCGGCCCGGCTGCCACCTACCCTTCAACTTCCACCTGATTTTCAGGGGCCTGAACAACTGGACGGCCGAGAACATCCGCAGCATCGTGGAGGAGTACGAGGCCAGCCTGCCCCCCTTTGCCACCCCCAACTGGGTGCTGGGCAACCACGACCAGCACCGCCTGGCCACCCGCATTGGGCACGAGCAGGCGCGGGTCGCGGCCATGCTGCTTTTTACCCTGCGGGGCTCGCCCACCTGGTACTACGGCGACGAGATTGGCATGGTGGACGGAGAGATTCCCCCCGAGAAAGTGCAGGATCCTGCGGCCCTGCGCCAGCGCGGGGCCGCCGGCGAGCACGGCCTCGACCCCGGCCGCGACCCCGAGCGCACCCCCATGCAGTGGACCCCCCACGCCTATGCCGGCTTCAGCACCCGCGAGCCCTGGCTCCCCATCAACCCGGACTACCCCGAGCGCAACGTGGAGGCCCAGGACGCCGACCCCTTCTCGATGCTGACCCTGGTGCGCACCCTGCTGGTGGTGCGCAGGGAAACGCCGGCCCTCCTGCACGGGGCCTACCAGACCTATAAGGCCCCCGCGGGGGTGTTCGCCTACCTGCGCGGGGGTGAGGTGCTGGTGGCGTTGAACTTTACCCAGGAGCCCAAAGCCCTTTCGACGCCCGGCGGGGAAATTTTGCTTTCGACCCATCTGGATCGCTACGGGAAGGTGGAAGCGGTGCTCGAGCTGCGGCCCAATGAAGGCCTGATTGTAAAGCTATGACCCGCGTGCTGTTTGTCTGCATGGGCAACATCTGCCGCAGCCCCATGGCCGAGGGCATCTTCCGGCGCAAGCTGCGCGAGCGGGGGCTGGAGGGGCAGTTCGAGGTGGACTCCTGCGGTACGGGCGGCTGGCACGCGGGCGAGCCCGCCGACCCCCGCACCCAGGCCGTTCTAAGCAAATACAACGCCCATTTTCCCCATGTGGCCCGCCAGATTCGCGCCGAAGACTTGAGCCACTTTGACCACATCTTTGTGATGGACAGGGAAAACCTGCGCACCCTCGAGCGCATGTTTCCCGCCCACCGGGGCAAGGCCCGGCTGCTTTTGGACTTGAACGGCGGGGGCGAGGTACCCGACCCTTACTACGGCGGGCCCCAGGATTTTGAAGCGGTGTACGAGATGCTCGAGGAGGCGCTCGAGGTCTTCCTGCAAACCCACCTGGCAACCTAGAGCGGCTCTCGGGAAAAACCTAGCAATCCCCCAGCGCCTGGCCTGGCGGACTGGTTTTTGGTAATGACCTGGTAACAGTCATGCGTTACCCCTTGGCTAAGGGGGTGGTATGACCAGAGCACAGGGGCGCTGGGAGCACTTTTACCACCAGGCCGATATTGGGGTGCGGGGCATCGGCCCGACCCTGGATGAAGCCTTTGAACAGGCGGGCCTGGCCCTCACCGCTGTTGTGACCAACCCCGCCCTGGTACGGCCTGCCCAGCCCATCGAGATCGAGTGCGAAGCCCCCCGGGCCTCACTCTTGCTGGTGGACTTTCTCAATCAACTGGTCTACGAGATGGCGATCCGGCGGATGCTTTTCAGCCAGTTCGAGGTGCACATAAGCCCGCCTGACCTGGGGGGCGCCCTGAGTCTGCACGCCCTGGCCTGGGGGGAGCCGGTGGATCCTGCCCGACACCAGCCCGCCGTGGAGGTCAAGGGGGCTACCTACTGCGAGCTCGAGGTTCGGCAAAACCACGAGGGCGAATGGGTGGTGCAGTGTGTGGTAGACGTTTGAAGGAGGCCCCTATGGATATATCCCGCCTGGTTCAAAAATCCGAGTTTGAGTGGTGGCTCGAGGCCACTCCCCCCATGCGGGTTCCCGGCATCCTGTATGCCAGCGAAGCCCTGCTGCGCGAGATGGACGACAAGGTGCTGGAGCAGATCGCCAACGTGGCCGGCCTGCCCGGCATCGTGCAGGCCGCCTATGCCATGCCCGACGCCCACTGGGGTTATGGCTTTCCCATTGGGGGGGTGGCGGCTTTCCGCGAAGAGGACGGCGTGGTCTCGGCGGGTGGGGTGGGCTTCGACATCTCCTGCGGGGTGCGGACGCTGCACACTGGCCTGACCGTTGCAGACATCGAGCCCATCAAGGAAAACCTGGCCCAGGGGCTCTTCCGCCACGTGCCGGCGGGGGTCGGCAGCGTGGGCAAAATTCACCTCGAGCTCGCCGAGCTGGACGAGATGCTGCAAGGTGGGGCCGCCTGGGCCGTAGCAAAGGGCTACGGAAGGCCCGAGGATCTGGAATACATCGAGGAACATGGCCGCATGGAGGGGGCCCAGTCCGAACGGGTCTCCGAGCAGGCCAAGCGGCGGCAGGCCGACGAGATGGGCACCCTGGGCTCCGGCAATCACTACCTCGAGGTGCAGCAGGTAACCGAGGTGTACGACCCCGCGGTGGCCCAGGTCTTTGGGGTGGCGGTGGGCGATGTGTTGGTGAGCATCCACAGCGGCTCGAGGGGGCTGGGCCACCAGGTGGCCACCGATTACAGCAAGCGGATGATCGAGGCCGCCCACAAGTACGGCCTCGAGCTGCGCGACCTCGAGCTGGCCTGCGCCCCCATCCAGTCCGAGGAGGGTCAGGCCTACCTGGGGGCCATGCGGGCCGCCATCAACTGCGCCCTGGCCAACCGGCAGATTCTGACCCACCTGGCCCGCGAGGCCTTCGCCTACCTGCTACCCCAGGCCGACCTGCGCCTGATTTACGATGTCTCCCACAACACCGCCAAGCTCGAGACGCACCTCATTCACGGCAAGCCGGAGCGGTTGTACGTGCACCGCAAAGGGGCCACGCGGGCCCTTGGCCCCGGCCACCCGGCCCTCCCCGAGGCCTACCGGGCCGTCGGGCAGCCGGTGCTGATTGGCGGAACCATGGGCACCGCTTCGTACATCCTGGTGGGTACCCAGGAGGGCGAGGCCCGGTCGCTCAGCTCGTCCTGCCACGGGGCCGGACGGGCCCTGAGCCGCCACCAGGCCCTCAAGCAGTGGCACGGGAAGGAGGTCGTCCGCGAGCTGGCCCAGCGGGGCATCATCGTGCGCAGCCCCTCGCCCCGCGGGGTGGCCGAGGAAGCCCCCGGCGCCTACAAGGACGTCTCGGCGGTGGTAGACGCTGCCCACGCCGCCGGCCTCTCGCGCAAGGTGGCGAGGCTCGAGCCGCTTATTTGCATCAAAGGGTAAAAATCTTTTGGGCAGAGCAGGCTTTTTATACCGGTTCCGCTTGAAACCTTCATCTTTGGCTGTAATCAAGGGTAAAGAGTTCAAGCCGACCGAAGGGAGCAAGAGTACATTCCGGCAGTGTCGTTTAGGCGTTCATAAAGGGAACGATACTGCCGGAATGCGCATAAAATCCTCTGGTTCAACCCAAAGTGAAGTACCGAGCCTAGCTTTATAGGCCCGGTATAGTTGAAGAAAAGCTCTCGGGTTACGGCAGGTTTTTCAACCACTGCCGGTACTGCTCAATCTCGCGGCTCTGGACGGTAATGACGCCCTGGCAGAAGCGTTTGAGTTCGGCCCTGGCCGCCTTTTGCAAGCACAGCCTGGACATCTCCACGGCATCCTGGTGGTGGGGAATCATGCCCTCCAAAAAAGCCCGGTCGGGGGAGCTGCCGTGCCCCGGCATCATACCCATCATGGCGGTGTCCATCATGGCCTGCATGTCCGCGCGCATCATCGCCATGTAGCGCTGGCTGGGGGCTACGCCGTACCAGCTTCTAAGCCAGCCGGTAAGTTGGGTAATTTCCTTGTTCTGCACCGCGATAATTTCCTGAGCGGCTTTGCGGATGCGGGCGTCTTTGGAAACCTTCAGGATGGCCTGGGCCATCTCCACCGCACCCTTGTGGTGGTCAATCATCATGGACATATAGGCGATGTCGAAGTCGCGCCCCTGGAGCTTTTGCAGCTCGGCCATGGCCTGCATGGTCATACCGCCATGGCCTGTGTGATCCATCTGGGCAAAGCTCAATCCCAAAAGAACAAAAACCGTCCACAATCTGCGCATCATGTATCCTCCCTTGTTTCTTTTTGCTCGACTTTCTTTATTCGGCTTCTACCTGCAAGACCCCCATCATGCCACGATCTTCGTGCTCGACGATATGGCAGTGGTACACCGTGGTGCCAATAAAGTCGCGAAAGGGGATGGCAATGCGCACCACGTCATTTTTCTTTAGGTTGACAGTGTCCTTCCAGGCCCGGTAAGGCTGGGGCCTACCGTTGATCGAAAGCACCTGGAATGGGTAGGTGTGTAGGTGGAAAGGGTGATCCATGTCGGTTTTATTAATCAGCTCCCAAACCTCGAGGGTGCCCCGTCGAGCCCGCACATCTACCCGGCCTGGATCAAACATCCGACCGTTGATGAAAAATTCAGCCTGCATCATACGTTCACCCAGCTCAAAGCGGCGGGTAGCGGCCACCTTGGTAAGGTCGAGCCGCTCGACCGTGGCCAGGGAAGTAGGTAGAGGCAGCGGCTTGGGGTTGGGCGGTGCGACGATGGTTAGAAGGGTCTCGAGGCGGCTTGGCCCCATCCCCATCATCATACCCTGCATTGCCATCGTACTTTGCCCCCCTCCATGGCTCATTCCACCCATGCCCTGATGATTCATCATCCCCATCCCGCCACCGTGCATCATCATCGCACCCCGATCGTAGGGCAAGGCCTGTAGGCGGAAGCTGCCTGCCTGGGTTAGGCGTATTAGCACTTCGGCTCGCTCACCCGGGGCCAGCAGGAGCTCGCGAAGCTCCACCGGCTTCTCGACAAAACCGCCATCGGTGGCAATCAGGTAAAGGGGATGGTTTTCCAGGGCCAGCCGATAGTAGCGGGCGTTGCTGGCATTCAAGATGCGCAGTCGCAAAGTTCCCCGCTGGGCCCGCAAAGTCGGGCGAATTGCGGCATTGACGGTCAGTAGGTTCCCCTCCTTGCCGTTCATCCAGTCCATCGGGGTGAAGGGGGCAATGCGGCTGCCAGAAAAAGCGAAGTCCTTTAGCACCAGTACGTGCTCTTCAGCTTCTCTTAGTTCGGGTATGGCATCCACAGGGCCCTCCACCACGATGAGACCGAGCAACCCCGCATATAGCTGTTCGGCCACCCTTCCGTGGATATGGGGATGGTACCAGTAGGTGCCCGCCGAACCTTTGGGAACCGTGAACTCGTACATACGGCTCTGACCAGGCTGAATCTGGGCCAGGGGATCGTCTACCTCGGGCGATACGTGCAGTCCGTGCAGGTGTAGGTTGGTTACCTGGGTCAGGTGGTTAGTGAACTGCAGCCGCACCGTCTCCCCTTCCCGGAGTCGTAGGGTTGGCCCTGGCATGCCCCCGTAGGTCAGCAGGGTTACGGGCTTGCCGCCTATGCTTAGATTGCTCTCCCTGGCGGCAAGGCTGGCTTCAACCAAGCCTGATTCGGGTCGCCTGAGTGGAAGCAGCTTGGGCTCGGGGAAGGCCGGGGTTCCCTGGGCCAGGCCAGGCCAATGGGCTCCTACCAGGGCACTGCCCAGGCCAGCGCCCAGTAGCTTGATGGTGTTGCGTCGGGTTAGTTTCATTGGGCTTCTCCTCGTGTGTGGAAGCTCGAGGGTTATCTATCGCTTCCAGCGCCATTGTGCAGAAGGGGTGTTAAGGCTCTGTAAAGTCTTAGGCCCTGGGCAGGGTAAACCAGAAGCAGCTTCCCTTGCCCACTTCACTCTCGAAGCCCATCCGACCGCCCATGGCTTCAACCAGGCCCTTGGCAATGGTAAGGCCCACGCCACTACCCCCTGTATGGCGGCTGCGGGCAGGGTCGGCTCGATAAAAACGCTCGAAAATGCGGGGCTGGTGCTCAAGCGGGATTCCCACACCGGTATCACACACACAAATGCGCACCTGGTGCGACTGAAGGCTGGCGCTGAGCACGACCTCCCCTCCGGCTGGGGTATAGCGCAGGGCGTTGGAAAGCAGGTTGGAAAGCACCTGTTGTAGGCGCAACGGGTCGGCCCACAGCGCAACGGAAGAAGGGAGGGAATTTAGCTTTAGGGCCACCCCGCAGGTCTCAAAGGCCGTCGCATAGCGCTCGAGTGCTTCCTGGAAAGCGGCTTCTACAGCGACCACCTGGGGGTGCAGCTCCACCGCCTGGGCCTCGATGCGGGACACCAGGGCCAGATCGTCAATCAGGCGGCCCATGGCCCGCACCTCGCGTTCGATATGAGCCGCCGCTTGTTCGGGCGGCAAAACCCCATCTGCCAGGGCCTCGCTGTAGCCCTGCAGCGCGCTCAGGGGGGTACGCAGCTCATGGGTCACGCTGCCCAGCAACTCCGTGCGGTGCTGTTCAACTTTTTCCAGGGCCTCGGTCATTCGGTTGAAGTCCTGGGCCAGCGAGGCCAGCTCGTCGTCGCCCTGGACTTTTAGACGGTTTTGATACTGGCCTAAGGCAATCGCCCGGCTCCCCTGCGCAAGCTGGCGCACGCTTTGACTGATGCGCCTCGAGGCCAGCCAGGCCATAAGGCCCGCCAGCAACCCGGCCAAAGGCAGTGAGGCCAGCCAGGCCGTGGTCAGAGTCGAACGCAACCCGCGCTCGAGGTCGCTGCGCAACTCCAAGCTCTGACTTCCCATCAGGGTCATCATCTGCTCGAGGTGGCCGCGGTAAAACCGGGGTGCAAGCCACTCGGCAAAGGCCAGCAAGGCCACCAGGGCCACCAGGGCCACCAACCAGTGGGTAATGAACAGGCGTACAAACATCATTCTCCCCGAAAGCGGTAGCCCACGCCGCGCACCGTCTCGATATACAGGGGGTTCTCCGCATCTTCTCCTAGTTTTTTACGCAAGCCTGCCACATGCACATCCACCACCCGATCCACCCCGGGAAAATCGCTCCCCCATACCCGCTCGAGCAGGCGTTCGCGGCTCCACACCAGCCCCGGGTGCTGGGCCAGCGTCAGCAGCAGGTCAAACTCCAGCTTGGACAGGTTGAGGGCTTGCCCTTTGAAAAGGGCTTCGCGTTGACGGGGCCGCAAGATGAGATCGCCAAACACCAGCTCCTGTTTGAAGCCGCTACGGCGTAGCAGGGCCCGCACTCGAGCCACCACCTCACGGGGACTAAAGGGTTTTGTGACGTAGTCGTCCGCGCCAAGCTCGAGGCCCTGGATGCGTTCTGCTTCTTCACCTCGAGCCGTCAGCATCAGCAAGGGCAGGTCGGGGTAGTCCCGGCGCAACTCCTGGGCTACTTGCCAGCCTGTAAGCTGGGGTAGCATTAGATCCAAAATCACCACATCGGCTTGGGGAAGGAGCCGAAGGGCCTCGAGCCCGTTGGTGGCCTCCAGCACCTCGCAGCCTTCTTGCCGCAAATACACCCCCAGCACCTCGCGAATAGCGGGGTCATCGTCTACAAGCAGCACCCGGGCCATACCCTATTGTGCGCCAGGCTTGGTTAAGCTTCCATAAAGAGCACATTGTTATGCACCAACTCCCTTTGTAAGCCCCCGAGGTCGGGATCTCACCCCCAGCAGCAGGGCGTTCAGCGTCACGATCACCGTCGAGGCGCTCATCAAGAGCGCCGCCCACTCGGGCCGCAGCAGCAGGCCGTAACTGTTGTAGAGCACTCCTGCCGCGATGGGGATGGCGAGCACGTTGTAGATGGCCGCCCAGAAGAGGTTTTGCTTGATCTTGCCGCGCACCTTGCGGGCCAGTTGGATGGCCTTGGCCACGTCGGCGGGGTCGTTCTTCACCAGCACCACCTCGGCGGACTCCACCGCTACATCCGTTCCTGCCCCGATGGCGATACCTACGTCGGCCTGGGCCAGTGCGGGGGCGTCATTCACCCCGTCGCCGACCATCGCCACCTTACGCCCCTGAGCCTGTAATTCCTTGACCTTGGCGGCCTTGTCCTCCGGCAGCACCTCGGCGATCACCGTATCTATGCCAATCTGTCGAGCCACAGCCTCGGCGGTGCGGCGGTTGTCTCCGGTGAGCATCACCGTCTCGATACCCAGCGCATGGAGCAACCCGACCGCTCGCTTGGCCGATTCGCGCACGGCGTCGGCCACCGCCACCACCCCAGCAGCCCGGCCATCCACCGCTACAAACATAGCCGTCTTGCCATCAGCAGAAAGCTGGGCTGCGCGTTCCTCGAGCGCCTCCACTGCCACCTTTTCCCGCTCCATCAGCTTCTTGTTGCCGATGAGCACCCTCTGCCCGTGCACCTTCGCCACCACCCCGTGACCCGGCACCGAGTCGAATTCCTCCGGCTGGTTCAGGGTCAGGCCCTGCTCACGGGCCGCCCGCACGATGGCCTCGGCCAGGGGGTGCTGCGAGGGCAGGTCGGCCGAGGCCGCCAGGCGCAGCAGTTCCTGCTCCGCCATGCCCCCAGCAGTGATCAGGTCGGTGAGGGCCGGTTTGCCCTCGGTGAGGGTGCCGGTCTTGTCGAAGATCACTGTGTCCACGCCCGCCGTGGCTTCCAGCGCCGTCGCGTTCTTGAACAGCACGCCCTCCCGGGCGGCCACGCCTACCCCTACGGTGATGGCGGTGGGGGTGGCCAGGGCCAGGGCGTCGGGACAGGCGATTACGATGGCCGAGACACCCGCGGTGAGGGCGAAGACCAGCCCCTGCGCGGCAAAGAAGTACCAGAACACGAAGGTCAGCAGGCCTGACCCCAGGGCGATGAACACCAAATACTTCCCGGCAATGTCGGCCAGGCGCTGGGCCGGAGCCTTGGAGGCCTGGGCGTTCTGCACCATCTGCACGATGCGCGAGAGGGCCGTGTCGGCCCCTACTGCCGTGGCCTCGAAGGTGAAAGCCCCGGTCTGGTTGACGCTCCCCCCGATCACCTTAGAGCCGGGAGCCTTGGCTACGGGGATGGGTTCACCGCTGATCATGGACTCATCGACGTAGCTCTGACCTGAGAGCACCACTCCATCTACCGGAACCCGGTCGCCCGGTTTGACCACAATTACGTCCCCTACAACCACCTGCTCGAGCGGGATTTCCACCTCCTGCCCCCCCCGCAGAACCCGGGCCGTGGCCGGGGCCAGTTTCAGCAGCGCCTCCACCGCCCGCCCGGTAGCGAAGCGCGAGCGCATCTCCATCCAGTGCCCAGCCAGGCTGAAGGTGGTGAGCATCGCGGCGGCCTCGTAGAAGACCTCGCCCTCGAAAAGGAAGGTGGCTGCCACCGAGAAAGTCCAGGAGACCAGAATGCCCGTGGCGATGAGGGTCATCATGTTGGCCTCGCCGCGCCGCAGTGCCCGCCAGGCCGCACGTATGAAGGGCCAGCCACCCCACCACACCACGGGGGTGCTCAGCAGGAAACCCCACAGTCCCATCGAAATACCAAAGGGTGGCATCTCAGGGAAACCCAGGGATCCGCCGATGGGTGAAAAGATCACGATGGGCAGGGTCAGCAAGAGCGAGACCACGAAGCGCCGCAGCATGTCAGCCACCATCGCCGCCCCATGCCCGGCGTGAGCGTCGTGCACTGGCGGCATGGCCGCGTGGTCGTGGGCTTTGGTCGGAGCAGTACGGTGTGCGTGGGGCTCTGTTACGACCTCATGGGCTGGGTGGTGATGGGGATGCGTGTGTGGCTGGTCATCCGAGCCGACCCTGGGATGGCCGGGCTGGCAGACCGAGGCCTCACATTCCTGGCAGGCGCAGCTATAGCCGCCCCGCTCGAGCCGCTCGCGCAAGTCCTGGGCACTGATTTGTCCAGGATCGAAACTGATGTGCGCTAGGGCGCGGGTGCGGTCGAGGTGGACGCTGCTGACGCCGGGCAGCCGGGCCAGGTGGCGTTCCAGGTCGGCTTGTTCGGAGGCATCGTGGCAGTTTTTGAGGCTGAGCTCGAGGACCGCTTCGGGCGTGTGGGTGCTGTGCTCTGCTTTCGACATGGCTGGACCTCGCCAGGAGCTTCGGGGTTCGCCCCCTTATCCCACCCCACCTGGGGTGGGGTATGAAACCAGCATAGTGCGACAGCGCGCAAAGCGTCAACCCCTCCTACCTGCGGGGAGAGCTTAATACCCCGACCGAAGGGAGTCCACTGGGCTTTACAAAGACGTACCTCTTGGAAGGTGTAGCAGATTGGCTTTGTAAAGCCGGTATAGGGGGGGTCAGGGCTGCAGAGCCTCGGCAATTGCCGCGATCAACTCTTCTTTGCGCTCATAAGAAGGCCGCAGGAAGACCAGCGTGGCGTTGGTCCAGTCTTGCACAGCGGCGATTTCGGTGTCGACGGGCAGCTTGAGGTGGGGATAGGCCCCGTACTCGACGCACATGCCGAAGCGCTCGGCCACGGCCACCCCTCACTTCGTTCAGCGAAACCACGCCTCGAGCGCCAGCACCTTGGGCAAGTCGAAGCGGACGACAAAGGGCAGAAGAAAAGCAGGCTTGCCGCAACTACCGCCCAGTCCCACCATCGGGAAGCCCGCGAGGCTGGGGGTTTGGTACTTGCGGCAGCGCTCGAGAAAGGCTTCGCAGTCGCGCACGAGGCCTTTACTGGCCTTGAGGCTGGCAACGTACTGACCCAGTGAAGCTTCGGTGATTGCCACGGTTTCTCCTCGAATCGCAATCCTAACCTGGCACGCATGTTCACTACTCGCCCAAGAAGACCCCATGCCAGGTGTGGATCCAGACCTCACCGGTATAGGCGCTCACCGACATCATGCCCTCGATCTCCTTGCGGCCAAAGTCAAAGGTGTAGTAACCGCTGAAAGCCTGGCCCTCCATGACCCTGGCTCCCGGCAGGTAGCCCTTGAGAAACTGTTCGGCCAGCTTCTGTGCGGCAGCCTTGTCGTAGCGCACAGCTACAGAAGGCTGGACTTGCATCATGCCCATGCCCCAGCGGGTGTTCCACATCATGTTGGGGCCGGGCTCGAGGTAGACGCTACCGGTGTAGCGATCGGCCAGGATCTCCACCAGCCCGTTCCCCTTGGCATCAACTACCTGGGCGTAGTAGTTTTCGCTGAAGCTCATGAAGTCCTTGAGCCTGGCCTCGGAACCGAAGCGTTTAGCGAAGGACTCGAGGCGAGCCCTGGCTTCGGCAGGGGGGATGGGCTGGGCTTGGGCGGGGTAAACGCTCATCATGCCCATTCCTCCACCCATCATTCCAGGGCCGTATCCGTAGCCGTGCATGGGGCCCCCGTAGCCCGGAAGGCCCCACAGACCCTGGGTGAGGACAACGCCTACCAAAACCAGGCCTGTGATTCCCACCCAGAGCATCTCGCGTCGCATGTCAGACCTCCTCACCCATTCAGGTCGTGCTTCATGCGCTCGAAGGTCTCCTTATCGATCTCTCCTCTGGCGTAGCGTTCCCGCAGGATCTCCAGGGCGCGGTCTCTTCCCTCGCTCGAGGCTGGGCGGGAGAAAGCCCGCACCAGAAGGTAGATCAGTAGCACCAGGATGGCAAGCTGAATCAGCATGCCCAGCCAACCCCAGCCGCCCATCATGCCATAGCCATAAGGCCACCAGTGCATCATCTTCAACCTCCTTTCCCACCATAGGGGGGTGTTGTTAAGCTGGTATAAAGCACTCGAGTAAACGTTAAACGCTCCAGCGAGGCCTTTATCCCATTTCCCGTACCAGCTTTCCCATTGTGGTTTGTTCACCCGGCCCAAAGGGCGGCCTAAAAGCGCGCAGGCGCAGCGCGTTGGACAGCACAAACAGCGAGGAGAGGCCCATGGCCGCCCCGGCCAGCACCGGCGAAAGGAGCCAGCCCGTGAGAGGGTACAGGGCCCCGGCGGCCACCGGAATCAGGAGCACGTTGTAGGCAAAAGCCCAGAACAGGTTGAGCTGGATGTTCCTGAGGGTGGCCCTCGAGAGCGCCAGGGCATTGGGCACGCCGCGCAAATCGCCCGAGATCAAAATTACGTCGGCAGTCTCGATGGCTACGTCGGTGCCGGTGCCGATGGCGATACCCACATCGGCCTGGGCCAGCGCGGGCGCATCGTTGATGCCATCGCCCACGAAGGCCACCTTGTGGCCCTTGGCCTGCAACGTCCGCACCGCTTCGGCCTTGCCGTGGGGCAGAACTTCGGCCAGCACCTCGTCGAGGCCAAGCTGCCGGGCGATGGCCTGGGCGGTGCGGGTATGGTCGCCGGTAATCATGGCCACCCGCAGACCCAGGCGGTGCAGGGCGGCCACCGCCTCCGCGCTGCCGGGCTTGAGGGGGTCGGCCACGGCCAGGATGGCGGCCAGTTTTCCATTGATGGCCGCGTAGAGGGGGCTTTTACCGGCTTCGGCCAGCTTCTGGGCCAGCGCCGCCAGGGTGTGCACCTCGAGGCCCAGTTGAGCCATGTAGCGATCGGCCCCCACCTCCACCCGGTAGAGGCCCACCCGGCCCCTCACCCCAAAGCCGGGGAAGGCCTCGAAGTCTTCCGGCTCGGCCAGCTCGAGGCCCCTGGACTGGGCGGCGCGCACGATGGCGCGGGCCAGGGGATGTTCGGATTTCTGCTCGACCGAGGCCACCAGGCGCAGCACCTCGGCTTCGTCGAAGCCTTCCAGCACCTCGAGGTCGGTGAGTTCGGGCCTGCCCTGGGTGAGGGTTCCGGTCTTGTCGAGCGCGATGACGCGGGCCTCCTGCAGCGTCTGCAGGGCCTCGCCCTTGCGGAAAAGCACCCCCAGCTCGGCGGCCTTGCCGGTACCCACCATGATGCTCACCGGGGTGGCCAGGCCCATGGCGCAGGGGCAGGCGATAATCAGCACCGCCACGGTGTTGACCAGGGCATAGGTAAGGGCATTGTCGCCACCCAATACCAGCCACACCCCCGCTGTAAGGGCGGCGATGGCCAGCACGATGGGCACGAAGACCGCCACCACCCGGTCGGCCAGGTTCTGGATGGCCGGCTTGGAAGCCTGGGCGTTCTCCACCAGCCGGATAATCTGGGCCAGCACGGTGCCCTCGCCCACCGCCGTAGCCCGGAAGGTGAGGCTTCCATTCTGGTTGAGCGTCCCCCCCACCACCAGGGCCCCCTCGGTTTTGTAGACCGGGAGGGGCTCGCCGGTAATCATGGCCTCATCCACATAGCTCTGCCCCGCGACCACCACCCCGTCCACCGGTATCTTCTCGCCGGGCCTGACCTGCACCAGGTCGCCCACCAGTACCTCGTCCACCGGGATTTCCCGCTCGAGGCCATCCTGCACGATGCGGGCGGTTTTGGCCTGCAGCGAGAGCAGCCGCCGCATGGCCTCGGAGGTGCGGCCCTTGGCGATGGCCTCGAGGTACTTGCCCAGCAGAATCAGGGTGATAACCACCCCCGCCGCCTCGAAGTAGGCGTGGCGGGCCTGCGGGGGGAAGAGGCCCGGAAAAAGCACCACCCCCAGGCTGTAAAAGTAGGCCGCGCTGGTGCCAATCATCACCAGGCTGTTCATGTCGGGCGAGCCCGAGCGCAGGCTCCTCCAGCCGTGGCGGTAAAAGCGCAGGCCAGGGCCAAACTGAATGGGGGTGGCCAGGGCCAGCATAACCCAGTTCAGGCCGCTCATCACCCCGTGCCCAAAGGTGTTCATCAACCAGGCCTCGACGGGCGGGAAGAGCATGGGCAGCATGGCGATCAGGAAGAGGGGCAGGGCAAACACCGCCGCAACCAGCAGCGCCCGGCGCAGGCTGGCCAGCTCGCGGGCGCGGGCCTCGCGCTCGAGGTCGGCGCGCTCCTGGCCCCTCCCCAGCTCGAGCACGCCGTAGCCCGCCGCGCGGATGGCCCGCTTGAACTGGGCCACCCCGGTGCTGGCCGGAAGGTATCTCACCAAAGCCCGCTCGGTCGCCAGGTTAACGTGGGCCTCGAGCACCCCGTCCAACTGCTTCAGGGCCCGCTCGACCCGGTTCACGCAGGCCGCGCAGGTCATGCCGGTAATGCCCAGTTCAACCTCGGCCACCTCCGGGGTATAGCCCGCTTCCCGTACCTTTTCCAGCAGGGCCTGGGGGGTGGTCTTCTCGGGGTCGTAGACCACCCGGGCGCGTTCGGTGGCCAGGTTGACCGAGGCCAGCGCCACCCCCTCGAGCTTCCCCAGCCCGCGCTCCACCCGGTTGACACAGGCCGCGCAGGTCATGCCCTGAACGCCGATTTGTAGCTCCTTGGTTAGCGGTATTTGAGCACCTCCATCAGTTCCTCTACCATCCTCTGGGTGTCGCCCCGCACAGCGGCGCTGGCCACGTGGTGCTCGAGGTGGCTTCTGAGCACCATCTCCCCCACCTTGTCGAGGGCCCCCTGCACGGCCTTAATCTGCTTGAGCACGTCCACGCAGTACGGCTCACCCTCGAGCATCTTGAGAATGCCCTCGAGGTGCCCCTTGGCCGAGAGCAGCCGGTTGCGGGCCTCCTGCCGCACCCTGGGGTCGAGGTGCAGGGTGTGTTCGTGGGTCATCTCAGGCCACCCGGGCGGTGTAGCCCTCTTCCTGCACCGCCTCGATCAGCTTATCCACCGGCGCCGTCCCGGTTACGGTGGCCCGGCCCTCCTGCAGCGAGACCTCCACCTGCTCGACCCCCGGCACCTTTTTGAGGGCTTCGGTCACGTGACGCACGCAGTTGTTGCAGCTCATGCCTTCAATCTTGAGTTGGGTCATGGTTACCTCCACAGCGCCAGTATACCCACCCCCCCTGGGGTGGGGTAAGGACGAAAGTCACTTTTTGCTCGAGGCAGGCCAGACCGGATTCAAGGGGACTGGGTCTTGCAGAACGTCAGTCCTACCGGGTAGGGGAGGCTCGCTTGTGCCCGGGCGAATCCGGCCCCACTCAGCGCTTCAGGTAGCGGTCGAAATAGGCCACCGAGCGCCGCATGGCCAGGCCGAAGCTCTGGCTCAGGTTGTGGTCGTTGCCGGGATAGGTAAAAAGCTCGTAGGGCCGCCCGGCGGCCCGCAGGTACTGGGCCAGGCGCTGGGAAAAGCTCACCGGAACCACCGTATCGGCCAGGCCGTGGTGTAGCTGGATGGGCCCGACCCGCTCGAGGTAGTTGTGGGCGGTGATGGAGGCCCAGAAACCGGGGTTGCTCTCGGGCGAGCCGTAGCGGGCCAGAAACAGCTCACGCCGCCGCAAGGCCCCCGGCGGAAGCTGGGCCGGGGGGCTGCGCCGCCAGCGGTAGAGCAGGTCTTCGTAGGTGCCCACCACCCCCGCCCAGATCACCCCCACCCGGATGCGCGGCTCCACCACCATGGCCCGCAGGGCCAGGTAGCCCCCCATGGAGTGGCCCCAGATGCCGATGCGCTCGGGGTTGGCCTGGGGAAACCGGCGCAGCGAGGCAAAGGCGTTGAGGGTATCAATGGTGTAGTCCGGCGACCAGTAGGCCCCGCTGGCGGTGCCCTCGGAGTTGCCGTGCCCGCGCAGGTCAATCTTGAACACGATATAGCCGGCCCGGGCCAGCGCGTCCACATAGGCCCCATAACGCTCGGTGGTGCGGTACTGGGCCGGCGGGATGTAACCGTGCACGAAGACGATGGCCGGCCAGCCCGCCCGGGGGCGCGTGCCGTTGGGAACGGTGAGCAGGCCGTAGATTTTCAGCCCCTCCGAACGGTATGAAGCAATATAGCGGCGGTAGTTGGCGCCGGGGGCCAGGGTTTGCTCGAGGGTGATGGCGCTGCCCGGATAGCTGCCCTGGCGCAGGGCCTCGATGGACATGGGATGGGCCTCGAGCGCCCCCTGGGCCAGCGCCGTACCCAGCAGAACCGCCAGCAGCGTTGTTCCAAAGCGCAGGGTGTGGTTCATGGTTGGCCGCGGCATGCTCAGCGCACCGGGTTCTCCGGCCCCCGGCCCCGGTAGGCATCAATAAAGGCCGCGGCCAGCGCCGCATCCCAGGTTTCCAGGCGCAGCAGCTTGGTCCAGGCGGTGAGTTCGATGGTCTGGCCCAGCCCTTGCTTGGGCACCACCACCAGGCCATCCCAGGCCCCGGTAAAGCGGCGCTGCCAGGCGCGAATCTGGCTCAGGGCCTCGGCTGGGGGCTGGTCGTAGTAGATGACGATGTTGCCGTGCTCGAGGGCGTGTACCAGCTTTTCCTTGGGCTCGGGGCGGGTGTAAAACCCCGGCTCCGTCCAGTTGGGCCAGTGCACCCCCGAGGTGGGCGGGTCGGTGGCATATACGATGGACACCCCGATGTTGCTATGGCCCCGCCCGGCATCGGGGTAGGTAATCTCCCGCGCAGCCAGACTGGCCTTGCCTGCCGCAACCAGCCTCTCAAAAGCCTGTGCGGTCTGCCTGGACTGCCACCAGAAATAGCCACCCACCAGCACCGCCAAGGCCACCACCCCCCCCAGCACCCAGGGCATGGGCGAGGGCTTGGGCTGGGAGCTGTACTTTGTAGCGCCTTTCTTTTTCTTTTTAGGTTGTTTCGCCATCAGATCACCCTGAAAACATAGCTTAGGGGTACTTTAGAATCTCGAGTACCCAGCAGCTTCACATTCCCCTGAGCCGGGCCCTGCATCACCTCCACCGGCGCACACGCATGGGCATCCCACCATGGGCGCAGAGGGTGAAGTTGGGCTCCGGGCGCACCGGGGCCGGGCGGACAAGCTCGAGGTCAAACTGCTGCAAAACCGTGGCCACAATCAGCTTGTACTCGAGGGTCGCAAACCCCTGGCCGGTGCACACCCGGGGCCCCAGGCTAAAGGGGAAGTAAGCCCCGCGAGGCAGCGACCTCTCGAACTCCGGCGTCCAGCGCTCGGGCCGGAACTCGTCGGGGTGCTCGAAGAAGCGGGGGTCGCGGTGGGCCGCCCACTGGCTCATCACGATCTGGGTTCTGGGCGCGAGGCGCATCCCCCCCAGCTCCAGCTCCTCAACGTTTTCCCGCCCGATGATCCAGACCGGCGGGTACAGCCGCAGGCTCTCTTTGAAGACCTGATCCAGGTAGGGCAGCCGCTGCACATCCTCGAAGCCGGGCAGCTTGCCCAGGCTGTCCACTTCGGCCTTGAGCCGGGCCTTGACGTCTGGATGCTGGTCGAGCAGATACCACGTCCAGATCAGGGCGTTGGCGGTGGTCTCGAGGCCCGCCGTAATGACCGTGAGCACCTCGTCGCGCAGTTGCCGGTCGGATAGCTCGACACCGGGCTGGTTCTGGGCTTCTAGCAGCATCGAGAGCAAGTCGTCGCCCAGGTCGCCGCGCTCGCGCCGGTAGGCGATATGGCGGCTCACCATGTCGTTCAGGGCCCGCACCACCCGGATGCCATCGCGGTTGAGGCCGGGGTGCCAGTCGGGCAGGTTAAGCCAGCCATAAACCATCTGCCCCACCACCTTCTGCCCCAGCATGATGGCCCGGTGCATAATCTCGCGGTCTTCGCCGGCTTCCACATCGAACATGCACTTGGCCACCACCCGCAGGGTGAGGGCGTTCATGTCCTCGTCGATGTGCCGGATTTCGCTGTTCTGCCAGTGGGAGAGCATCTCCAGGGTAAAGCGGCTCATCACCTCGGCATAGCCCTGCAGACGCTTGTAGTGGAAGGCCGGCCGCATCAAACGAATCTGCTGCTTCCAGAACTCCCCTTCGGAAAGCAAAATACCGTTGCCCATCCCTCCGGCAAAGGAGCGGGTCAGGTCGGACTTATGAAACTGCTCGGCCCGCTCGATGAGCACCTCCCGGATCAGGTCGGGGTGGTTGAGAAAGACAATTTCCTTTCCCGAAGCAAAGCGAAAGGTGGTGATGTCGGGGCTGGTGCGCGAAAGGTGGACGAAAAAAGCCAGCGGATCTTGGCGTAGCTCGAGTTCGGTGGGATCCAGAATCATCCAGATAAAGAATACTGCAAGGCCTGGAGGGTTCTAGCACATAAATAAAGAAACCCGCCCCGAAGGGCGGGCACAAATCTTGGCGCAGGTTAGGCGAGTCTTCGCTTGCGCGAAGTCTGGCTCGGCTACGACAGCCGCCAGATTGGCGCCGCAAAGGGCGCTTGAACTCCTTAGAAAGGAGGTGATCCAGCCGCACCTTCCGGTACAGCTACCTTGTTACGACTTAGCCCCAGTCATGAGCCTTACCCTAGGCGCCTGCCTGTGGCTCCCGGCGACTTCAGGCAAAACCCACTCCCATGGCTTGACGGGCGGTGTGTACAAGGCCCGGGAACGTATTCACCGCGGCATGGCTGATCCGCGATTACTAGCGATTCCGGCTTCATGGGGTCGAGTTGCAGACCCCAATCCGAACTGAGCCTGCTTTTGTGCGATTGGCTTCCCGTTACCGGGTCGCAGCGCTTTGTGGCAGGCATTGTAGCACGTGTGTCGCCCAGGTCGTAAGGGCCATGCGGATCAGACGTCATCCCCGCCTTCCTCCTACTTTCGTAGGCAGTCTCGCTAGAGTGCCCAGCCGAACTGATGGCAACTAGCAACAGGGGTTGCGCTCGTTGCGGGACTTAACCCAACATCTCACGACACGAGCTGACGACGACCATGCAGCACCTGTCTCTGGGCTCCCTTGCGGGCACCCCCGGCTTTCACCAGGGTTCCCAGGATGTCAAGACCTGGTAAGGTTCTGCGCGTTGCTTCGAATTAAACCACATGCTCCACCGCTTGTGCGGGCCCCCGTCAATTCCTTTGAGTTTCAGTCTTGCGACCGTACTTCCCAGGTGGAGTGCTTAACGCGTTAGCTACGGCACCCAACAGATGTCGGACACCCAGCACTCATCGTTTAGGGCGTGGACTACCCGGGTATCTAATCCGGTTTGCTCCCCACGCTTTCGCGCCTCAGCGTCACAAATCGTCCAGGTAGCTGCTTTCGCTATTGGCGTTCCTTCCGGTATCTGCGCATTTCACCGCTACTCCGGAAATTCCGCTACCCTCTCCGACCGTCTAGCCTCACAGTATCCAACGCACCCCCGAAGTTGAGCTTCGGTCTTTAGCATCGGACTTGAGAGACCGCCTACACGCCCTTTACACCCAGTAAATCCGGGTAACGCTCGCACCCTCCGTATTACCGCGGCTGCTGGCACGGAGTTAGCCGGTGCTATTACCTCGGTACCGTCATTATCGTCCCGAGTTCAGAAGTTTACACCCCGAAGGGCTTCGTCCTTCAAGCGGTATCGCTCCGTCAGGCTTTCGCCCATTGCGGAAGATTCCTAACTGCTGCCTCCCGTAGGAGTGGGGTCCGTGTCTCAGTACCCCTGTGGCTGATCGTCCTCTCAGACCAGCTACGCGTCGTCGGCTTGGTAGGCCATTACCCCACCAACTACCTGATGCGCCGCAGGCCCATCCCAAAGCGCCGAAGCTTTAAACATCCACCAAAGTAGATGTCCACATCCAGGATTAGCTAAGATTTCTCCTAGTTGTCCCAGACTTTGGGGTAGGTCACCTACGTGTTACTCACCCGTCCGCCACTGGCTGCATAAACAGCCCGTTCGACTTGCATGTCTTAGGCATACCGCCAGCGTTCACCCTGAGCCAGGATCAAACTCTCCGAAAACATTTGAGTTTGAGCTGTGACGCTCAAAAGTTTATGACGTGGAAAACCACGTTTTGGTCGTATTTATTTCCTAACCTGCGCTTTCAAGATTCTCGCATCACCGTTTGGCGACGCAAAGAGGAGATTATCAAATGCTTTGGGTTATGTCAATAGGCTTACTCGAGGCCCCGGTAGACAAAGTAGTCGAAATCGGCGTGCAGGCGCGCTCCGCTCAGATCCTGCGCGCACAGCCCGATAAAGGTGCCGGTAAAGCCCAGCCCCCGGCAGTGGTCGTCGGAGAGTTTGTAGGCCGGGAAGCGCAGGGGAATCTCGCTCCAGTCCAGGCCATTGGCTGAGTAGGCGAAGCCAAAGGTATCGCGCTGGTATCGCACCTTGAGGTAGACCCTTGACCAGCCCTCGATTCCCAGCTCCCCATCCAGCGGCTCGTCGTAGTGGCCGTTGTCACAGGTCAGGATGCTAAGGGTTTTGCCCAGCGCTTCGTCGCGGCTTACCCGCAGGTATACCCAGTTGCCGGTGTCGTAGTAGCAGACCAGCCCGGCCATCTGCTGGAAGTGCTGGGGTTCGAACTCCAGCACCGTCTCGGCCTCGGCGTAAAAGTGTTGCAGGCGGCGGGCCACCAGGCTTTGGCGGTGGCGCGAACTGAGCGACTCGCGGCCAAAAAGGCGCAGGTAGCCGGGGCGCTCGGTGAGCGAGAGCCAGGAGGGATCGGGGGGGTGGCGCAGGGTCTGGAAGTGGAGGCTCAGGGTTGGGGCTTCGAAGTCGTCGCGTTCGGGTTCCTTCGGCCAGGGGTGGGGGGGGAGGGCCGGGGCTTCCACCTCCAGGGCCGGGGTATTGCTCCCGTGCCAGAGCCGGGGCCAGCCATCCGGGCTCCAGCGGATTTTTTGCAAGGCGGTCTCGCGGCCTAAAGGGCAGTGGCGGCGCAGGGCCTGGGGGGGCTCGAGGGGGCGTCCGACCAGGTGGGCCATGTACCACTCGCCCTGCTGGGTCTGCACCAGCGAGGCGTGGCCGGCTTTTTGCAGGGGTAGTTCCGGGTGGCCTCGAGCGGTCAGGGTGGGGTAGCAGGGATCTACCTGGTAGGGCCCCTCAATGCGCCGCGAGCGGGCCACCGTCACCGCGTGGGCGTAGGTGGTGCCGCCTTCGGCCACCACCAGGTAGTACCAGCCGTCCTTCTTGTACAGGTGCGGCCCCTCGGTCACGCCCAGGGGGGTTCCCCGGAAGATGTTGTGCACCGGCCCCACCAGCCGCTTTTGCTGGGGGTCGTACTCTTGCAGCAGGATGCCGGCAAAGGCGTTGCGGCCCTTGCGGTGATCCCAGAGCATATTCAAGAGCCATTTGCGCCCGTCCTCGTCGTGGAAGAGCGAGGGGTCGAAGCCCGAGGAATTGAGGTACACCGGCTCCGACCAGGGGCCTTCGATGCTTGGAGCGGTCACCAGGTAGTTGTGCGCGTCCTTGAAGACCTCGCCGTTGCCCCAGGTTTTCACGTCGGTGTAGATGAGGTAGAACTGCGCCCCATCGTGGCTTAGGCAGGGGGCCCAGATGCCCCCGGAGTCGGGGTTGCCCAGCATCTCGAGCTGCGAGGTGCGGGTCAGGGCGTAGCCGATGGGCCGCCAGTGCACCAGGTCGCGCGAGTGGTGCAGCCGCACCCCCGGCCACCACTCGAAGGTGGAGGTGGCGATGAAGTAGTCGTCCCCCACCCGTACGATGGAGGGGTCGGGATGGAAGCCCCGCAGGATGGGGTTGAGAATCCGGCTCATGGGCTGACTACCGCCTCCCGCAGAAAATCCCGGAACCAGTAGCCGCTGGCCTTGATGCGGCGAAGCTGGCTGGGGAAGTC
The DNA here is from genome assembly GCA_026004095.1 of Meiothermus sp. GTDB lineage: Bacteria > Deinococcota > Deinococci > Deinococcales > Thermaceae > Meiothermus. The sequence goes on along the minus strand of BPIL01000003.1, from coordinate 127,478 downwards.
GACGTACACCAGCCCAAAGCGCTTGGCGTAGCCCTCGGCCCACTCGAAGTTGTCGAGGAGGCTCCAGGCAAAGTAGCCCTTCAGGGGCGCGCCGTGCCGCAGGGCCTCCAGGCAGAGGGCCAGGTGGCGCTGGAAGTAGCGGGTGCGCTCGAGGTCGTGAATCCCCCCGTCGTCGGCGATGGCATCGGGGTAGGCCGCCCCGTTCTCGGTGATGTAGATGGCTTTGGGGCGGTACTCCCGGGCCAGCCGTATGAGCAGGTCGTAGATTCCCTCGGGGTACACCTCCCAGTCCATCTCGGTGCGCTCCTCGCCGACCCGCACATACTGGAAACGGTAGGGCTCGAGGCTGCTACTGCGCACCACCGCGCGGGAGTAGTAGTTGATCCCCAGGAAGTCGGTGGGCACGGCAATTGTTGCCAGGTCGTCGCCCTGCACGGGCGGGGCTTCGCCGTAGAGGGCCAGCATGTCCGCGGGGTATCCAAAGCCGTACAGCGGATCCAGGTACCAGCGGTTCTGGAAACCGTCGAAGCGGCGGGCGGCGGCCACATCGGCGGGGTCTGGGGAGGCCGGGTAGCCGGGCGACAGATTAAGGGTAATTCCCACCTGGGCGCCCGGCACATTCCGACGGATCACCGGCACGGCCAGCCCATGGGCCAGCAGCAGGTGGTGCGAGGCCCATATCGAGTGCTTAAAGTTCTGCTGGCCCGGCGCATGGATGCCGGCGTGGTAGCCCAGGTACGCCGAGCACCAGGGCTCGTTGAGGGTAATCCAGTGCTTGACCCGATCCCCCAGGTGCCGGGTTACCAGATCGGCATATTCGGCGAAAGCGTAGGCTGTCTCCCGGCTCGGCCAGCCCCCCTGATCCTCCAGGGACTGGGGCAGATCCCAGTGGTAGAGGGTGGCCCAGGGGGTGATACCCTGCTCCAGCAGGGCGTCCACCAGCCGGTTGTAAAAGTCCAGGCCCCTGGGGTTTACCCTCCCCCGGCCCTCGGGCAGGATGCGCGGCCAGGCCACCGAGAAGCGGTAGGCGTTCACCCCCAGTTCTTTCATCAGGGCGATGTCCTCCGGGTAGCGGTGGTAGTGGTCGCAGGCCACATCCCCGTGGTCGCCGCCTTTGGTTTTGCCGGGGGTATGGCTGAAGGTATCCCAGATGCTGGGCCCCCGTCCATCTTCGGATACCGCGCCCTCGATCTGATAGGCGGAGGTCGCCGTGCCCCAGATGAAGTTGGCGGGGAAGTCGCTTCGTTTCATAGATCTCCTTCCTTAGGGTTGTTGTAAGGTGCGCTGGAGGGCAAAGTACGCTGGTTTAGGTTGGTAATCCACGTCGAAGATGAGGGGCTCGCTGGCCCCCCGCCAGGAGTGGGCATCGGTAAAGCCCCACAGGGTGAAGACCTTGCAGCGGGGCTGGCGCAGGCAGACTTCCAGCACTTCGCGGTATACCTGGGCCTGTTTCTCGAGCCGTTCGGCTCTGGAACCGGTGCCACTTAGCAGCACGTCCATCTCGGTGATGTGAATTTCCAGTCCGAGCTGGGCGAAGCGCTCGAGGTTCTCGGCCATCCGCACCTGCCTGGGGGAGAAGCTCGAGTCCACGTGCACCTGGAAGCCCACCCCATCCACCGGCACCCCCCTTGCTCTGAGCTCCTTCAGAAGCGCGTAGATGGCATCCGACTTGGCCCCCAGGCCCTCGGCCCCGTAGTCGTTGTAGAACAGCTTGGCGCTGGGGTCGGCCGCACGGGCCAGCCGAAAGGCTTTTTCCAGGTAGCCGGGCAGCACATCGAAGGGCGTCGAGCGCAGCCGGGCATCGTCGCCGATCGCCTCGTTCACCACGTCCCAGTAGGCGATTTGGCCGCGGTAACGCCCCACCACGGTGCGGATGTGATCGCTCAGGATGGCCTCCATCTCGGCCGAGGTAAAACTGCCGTACATCCAGCGGGGCAGTTGCTGGTGCCAGACCAGGGTATGCCCCCGCACCGCCTGCCGGTTCCTCTGGGCAAAGTTCAGAAGCAGGTCGGCAGCGGCAAAGTTGTACTCACCTCGAGCGGTCTGCAAGGCCCCCCACTTCATCACGTTCTCGGCCACCACCAGGTTGAACTCCCGAGCCAGCACCTGGGCGTACTGGGGTTCCTGCAGCAGCAGACTCGGTTCCACAGCCGCTCCGATCTGAATTTTCCGAGCCTCGGCCAGGCTTCGCAGCGGCGGGCCGGGCTGGGCCCATACCATCAGTCCCAAGCAAACCCCCACGAAAGTCCAGCGAGTTAGGTACATCTAACCTCCTATCGCGTATGGAATCGGCCGTAATGAACCTCGAGCCCGGCCCATAAGGTGGAACCGTTCTTCAACTTTTCCGTGCCGCCTTAGCTCTTGACCGCCCCCGAGGTCAACCCCTCCATGAGCTGCCGGGCCGCCAGGGCAAACACCAGCAGCAGCGGGGCAACCAGCAGGGCCGTCCCGGCCATAATGGCCCCCCACTCCACGTCGGTGGCCCCTTGCAGGGTGCGCAGCACCACCGGCAGGGTTTTGGTCTCCTGGGTACGCATAATCACGTTCACATCGGCAAAGCGGTTCCATGAGCCGATAAAGGTAATCAGGCCCAGGGTGCCCAGGGCCGGGCGGATCAGGGGCAGCACGATGCGCCAGTAAATCTGGAACTCGCTGCAGCCATCAATTCGCGCCGCATCCACCAGTTCCTTGGGAATGGCCGAGATGATGTACTGCCGCATCAGGAAGATGCCCAGCGCACCGGCCATGGCCGGCACCCAGAGGGCTTTGGGGGTGTTGATCCAGCCGATCTGGTAGATGAGCAAATAGAAGGGAATCAGGTTGAGAATGGCGGGTATCAACAAGGTCGCCATGACCACCGCAAAGAGCTGTTCGCGCCAGCGGAACTGGTACATGGCAAAGCCAAAACCAGCCAGACTGCAAAAGAACAGGCTGGTGATGGTGGTCATCAGGGCCAGGTAAAAGTTGTTCCAGTAAGCCCGCCAGAAGGGTATCTTCTCGATCAGAATCTGGTAGTTGGTCAGGAAGTGTTCTCCAAACCAGATGGGGGGTGGAAAGCCGAAAATTTCCGAGCGCTGGTGCGTCGCAAACACGAACATAAAGTAGAACGGCGCGATGGTCAGCACCCCACCCAGCACCAGGAGGGCGTACCCCCCCAGGCGCAGCAGCCAACCCCCCGGGGAAACTCGAGCCATACTAATCGCCTCCTCGAGCTGCACGCCCAAAAATCAGGTTGTTGAGGTAGGTGAGTATGCCGATAAAAACGAAGAGTATCCAGGCGATGGAAGCCGCCGTGCCCATCTCAAGCCACTCAAAAGCCGTGCGGTACATGTACATGGTGGCGGTCTGTCCCCCCGGTGTGGCCGCGCTGGCGCCCCCGTTCAGCAACACAAAGGGCTGCTCAAAAAGCTGCATGTTGCCAATGATGGTGAGGCTAACAGCAAAAAACATCATGGGCCGCAGAAGGGGCAGGGTGATGTAGCGGAACTGCTGAACGCGGGTGGCCCCATCCACCGCAGCGGCTTCGTAAAGGTCTTTGGGAATGGCCTGGATGGCCGAGAGGTAGAGCAGAGTGTTCCAGCCGGTAAACTGCCAGATTACCACCAGTGCAAGGGCGTACTTGATGTTGGCGCTGGTGAACCAGTTGATGTTCTGGTCGGGCAGCAGCGCACCCAGCAGAGGCCAGGTGTTGAGGTGGGCGATCACCAGGTTGATAACACCGTTGTTGGTGGCAAAAAGGGTGTTGAAGATGAGGGCAATGGCCACCGAAGAAGTGATGTAGGGGAGGAAGTAAACCGCCGTGACAAAGGTCTTGAAGCGGCTGAGCACCATGTGAATCACAAAGGCCAGCGGAATGGCAATCAGGTGCTGTGGGATACCCGAGAACACCCCCAGCCAGACGGTGTTCCACATGGAGCGCCAGAACATGGGGTCGGTCAGGGTGAAGGTGTAGTTCTCGAGGCCCACGTACTTCCACCGGCCCCACCCGTCGCTGGGCGTCCAGGCCTGAAAGGACATGTACAGAGAAAACAGCGTGGGGTACAGGCCAAAAATCAGGAAAAGGATGAAAAAGGGACTGACAAAAATGTAGGGCGCATAGCGGCGCTGGAAGCTGCTCCAGCGCATAGCCAGGCTGGGGCCGGCATGGCCGGAGGTTGGGATGCGAACAGACTTTCGCACGGATGCTCCTCAGAAAGAGGGAGAAGGGCCTACCCTCCTCCCCCCGTTGGGCTAGCGCATACGGCGTTCGATGAGCCGCTTGGCTTCAGTCAGGGCAGCCTGGATGTCCTTGCCCTCGTCCAGCACCTGGGACAGCGCCTGGGTCAGAATCTCGTTGGCGATGCGGTCATACTTATTAGCTTTGAGGGGCTTGACCCGGCGGGCTGCGTCGCGCCAGAGCAGCCGGGCCTGCTGACCACCCAAGAACTCAATGGGCTCGTTAAAGGAGGGGTCTTCCTGGGCCGACAATAGAGAGGGGAAGGCGCCGATGGCCCTAAAAGCAGCCACCTGCGCTTCTTTGGTGGTAGTTACAAACTTGATGAGCTCCCAGGCCAGGGCCTTGTTCTTGGAAGTGGTGGGAATGGCGTAGAAGCTACCACCCCAGGACGCGTACATCCCCTCGGGCAGTTGCTGCACCCGCCACAGTCCCTTGGTTTCGGGGGCCATCCAGTTTTGCAGGTGGCCTTGCAGCCAGGCCCCAGAGAACTGCGTGGCCACGGTACCTTTTTTGAAAGCATCGTACCACTCGTTGGTCCAGGCCCCAACCCGGGCATCCAGCCCAGCCGCACGAATGTTTTTAGCCAGCTCAAAGGCCCGCACAAAGCGGGGGCTGTCCACAATCACCTTGCCCTGGGCATCGAAGTAGGGGCTGGTATTGGCCGGGGTGGTGGCGAAGATATTGATCCAGGCCACATCGGAAGCATCGGCAATCAGGAAAGCGCCGGTGGTGGCCTTGATCTTGCGGCCTGCTGCAATGTAGCCCGGCCAGGTCATCATGTTCTTGGGGTCTACACCGGCTTTTTGCAGGATATCCACCCGGTAGAAGAAGGTGCCGGGGCCGATGTCCACCGGCATGGCAATAAACCGGCCATCCGACGCGGTGGCCTGGGCGATGGTGTAGGGGGTAAAGAACCGCTTGTACTGCCCGGCGTTGTAGGGGGCCTTGTTCAGATCCTCGAAACCCTGCCCCTCGGCAAAGCGGCCCACAAAGCCAATCTCGATGGCCGCCACGTCGGGCAGGCCCTGCCCGGTAGCCAGGGCGGTGGTGAGGGCGTTGTGGTGGTCGGCGTACTGCTGGATTACCAGCTTGACCTCGACGTCGGGGTACTTCTTGTTGAACAGCTGTATCTGGGCTTTAAGGGCGTCGTCCAGGTTGGGAAAGACCCCAACCGTGAGGGTGGTTTTCTGGGCCAGGCCCAGTCCAAACAGTACCAGCAGTGCCAGCAGCGATGGGATTTGCTTCATGGTTTCCTCCTAAACAAGCAGATTGCCTAAGCCGGTTTTGAAAGCGCTTTCAAAGTTATTCAGATAGCCTTCATCACCTCCTTCACTCCAGCCGTCAGGTCAACAGGTGCGCAGCCAGGGCGCCCGTAGAACGGATCAGGGCTGTGGATTCCCGTACCACCAGGTGGGTGGAGAGGGGTTTAGGGGTGTAATCGCGCCCCTCGAGGAGGGCCAGCATCAGGCGCGCAGCCTCCCAGCCCATGGCCGGGCCCGGCTGGCGGACGGTGGTGAGGGGTGGGGTGAAGTAGCTGGAGCTGGGTAGATCGTCGAAGCCCACCAGCGAGACATCGTGGGGAACGCGAATTCCCCGGCGGTACAGGGCCACATTGGCGCCGTAGGCCATCTGGTCGTTGGCGGCGAAAATGGCGGTGAACAGAGCGCCTCGAGCCAGCAGCGCCTCGACGGCCAGCACCCCGGACTGCTCCATGTAGTCCCCCACCACCACCAAGGCGGGGTCGAAGGGGATATGGGCATCCTCGAGGGCCGCCCGGTAGCCCTCGAGGCGCTCGATAGAGTCGGGATGGGAGGTGGGGCCGGCAATGTGGGCAATCCGGCGATGGCCCAGCTCAATCAGGTGCTGGACGCCCTCATAGGCTGCCCGTCGGTTGTCTATACCCAGGCATTGCAAACCTGGTATCCTGCGGCCCACCACCACCACCGGCATGGTGTGGGCCAGTTCCTTCAGGCGCTCCTCCGGCACGCTGCCGTCCATCACGATCAGACCATCCACCTGGCGGCCCACCAGCACCTTCAAGGCCGCCTCTTCCTGGTCAACCCGCCAGTGTCCGCTGGCAAAGATGGGGTGGTAGGCGGTGCCCTCGAGGGCCTGTTCCACCCCCTTGAGCATCTCGGCGTAGTAGGGGCTGCTGATCTCCTGGGTGATGACCCCGATGGTGAGCGAGCGACCCTGGGCCAGGCCCTTAGCCATGATGTTGGGGCGGTAGTGCAGGCGCTCAATGGCCCTGAGAACGGCTTCCCGCTTGCTGGCAGCTACTCGAGCCGTGCCATTGATCACCCGCGAAACGGTGCTGGGCGAGACTCCGGCCTCACGGGCTACATCGCTAAGGGTTACGGCTTCGCGCATGCTGACCTCTAGAACTGCTTTAGGTTTCTGAGGGAAGAGTAAATCAGATTTTGAAAGCGCTGTCAAGTGCCTGTTTGATGCGCGACCGCCGCCCAGGGTTGACAGTAGGAAGGATGGGTGATATTGTTTGCGCTAACGTTATCTCAAAAAAATACCTCGTAAGGATGGCAAAATTAAATGTCTAGCGAAAAGGTTACCTTAGCTCATGTGGCCCGCCTCGCCGGGGTCTCCATCATCACCGTCTCCAGGGTGCTCAACAACAAAGGGCGCTTCTCGGAGGCCACCCGGGCCCGGGTGCTCCAGGCCGCCAACCAGCTCGGCTACGTAGCCAATACGGCGGCGCGTAGCCTGCGCGGGCACCCCACCCAGATTCTGGGGATGGTCATTCCCGAGCTGGTCAGCCCGTATTTTGCCGAGTTGGCGCGGGCCGCGGCCGATGCGGCCAGCCAGATGGGCTACGACCTGGCGGTGTTTACCACCTCACGCGACCCGGAGCGGGAGCGCGAGCGGGTGGGGGCCCTGCTCGGTGGGCTGGCCGACGGACTGATCATAGTGGTGCCGATTGGGTCGGCGGGCTTTTTAGCCAGCCTCGAGCGCAGCCGCGCCCCGGTGGTGCTGGTCAACCATTTCGGCGCACCAACCCACCTCCCGGTGGTGCGGGCCGACAGCTTCGAGGGTTCCCTGGCCGCTGTGCGGCACCTGCTGGCCCTGGGCCACCGGCGCATCGGTTTTATCACCGGAGCGGCCCACTCCAGCCAGGCCACCGAGCGCCTGCGCGCCTACCGGGAGTGCATGCTGGCGGCGGGGCTGTGGGATGAGCGGCTGGTGCGGCCCGGGGACTTCACCCAGCAGCGGGGGGTGGAGGCCGGCCATGAGCTTTTGAGCCTCGAGGAGCCCCCCACCGCCATCTTCGCGGCCAGCGACCTCACCGCCTTTGGGGTTATCGCCGCGGCCCAGGCCCGGGGTTTGCAGGTGCCGCAAGACCTCTCGGTGGTGGGCTTCGACGACATCCCCACCGCGGCCCACTCCCACCCCAGCCTGACCACCGTAGCGCATCCCATTCAAGCCATGGGCCAGGCCATGGTGGATCTGATCATCAAGGCCAAGGCCGGCGAGCAGGTGCGCGACGTGCTGGTGGAGTTTCCCAGCGAGCTGATCGTTCGGGAATCGAGCGCACCCCCCCGAATCCCCGGAGAAAAAGTATGAACCCCGCAACCGCAAAAAGCCTGGCTGGCCACAACGGGCCTGCAACCCTCGTCCGCCGGATCTGGCGCTACCGGCTGCTTTACCTGATGCTGCTGCCCGGCCTGCTCTACTTTCTGGTTTTTCGCTACTGGCCCTTGTGGAACGCCCAGATCGCCTTTAAGGACTTCCAGCCCACGCTGGGGGTCTGGAGCAGCCCGTGGGTGGGCCTGCAGCACTTTCAGGACTTCTTCAGCTCTTACTACTTTGGTCAGCTTTTAGCCAACACCCTCGTGATCAGCCTGGCCAAGATCGCGCTGGGTATTCCCCCCGCCATCCTACTGGCAATTGCCCTGCACGAAACCAGCCGGCGCTTTCTGGCCCGGGTGGTGCAGACCATGAGCTACCTACCGCACTTTTTGTCGTGGGTCATCGTCTACGGCATTCTGCTGGCCATGCTCTCCCCCAGCGAGGGCCTGCTGAACCACGGTTTGCGGGCGCTGGGCCTCGAGCCCATCCCCTTCCTCACCTCCACCGCCACCTTCCAGCCGGTGGTGGTGCTCTCGGAGGTCTGGAAAGAGACCGGCTGGAGCGCGATTCTATTTCTGGCCGCCCTGCTTTCCATCAACCCGGCCCTCTACGAAGCCGCCGCCATCGACGGAGCCTCGCGCTGGCAACAGGTGCGCCATATCTCCCTGCCGGGGCTGATGGATGTACTGGTGCTGGTGGTGCTGCTCAAGATCGGAAGCATCCTGGACGCGGGCTTTCACCAAATCTTTGTCCTGTACTCGCTGCCGGTCTACAGCGTGGGGGACATCATCGACACCTGGGTGTACCGGCAGGGCATTCAAAACTTTCAGTTCAGCCTGGCTACAGCGGTGGGCCTGTTCAAGGGCCTGATCGGCCTGGTCTTGATCGTGGTGGCGAACCGCCTGGCCCGGCGCTTTACCGGCAGCAGCCTGTACTAGGAGGTGCATCTTGAAAAAGCGCAGCCTATCTCCCGGCGACCGCCTCTTTGAGTGGAGCATCGACCTGTTCCTGGTGGGGGTGCTGGTGGTCACCCTGGTGCCCCTGTGGTACGTGGTGATGATCTCGCTGCTGCCCTTTGGCAAAAGCCCCAGTCTGTTCCTGGCCCCCTGGGACTGGTCTTTTGAAGCCTACGCCCAGCTCGTTTTCCAGCCCACCATCTGGCGGGCCGCGCTCAACAGCCTGGTGCTCACCCTGGGCGGTGTGGCCATCAGCCTGACCCTTACCGTGCTGGCCGCCTACCCTCTTTCACGCCGCGAACTGCCCGGCAGGAACCTGTTTGTGGGCCTGATTCTCTTCACCTTTTTGTTCAACGCCGGCCTGATTCCCACCTTCCTGGTGGTCAAGGATCTGGGCCTGCTCAACACCTACTGGTCGGTGCTGCTCAACGGGGCGGTGAGCGTCTACAACCTTTTGGTGATGAAAACCTTCTTTCAGAGCCTGCCCGAGAGCCTCGAGGAGGCCGCCCGCATAGATGGGGCCAACGACTGGCAGGTGCTGTGGCACGTGGTGCTGCCCCTGTCCCGGCCCATCCTCCTGACCATTGGGCTGTTCTACGGCGTGGCTAACTGGAACAACTTCTTCGAGCCCATCCTCTTTCTTTCCGACCGCAGCCTGATGCCTTTACCGGTGGTGCTGCGGGACATCCTGACCGGCCTCAACGTGGCCGAGTACGTAGAGGGCACGGCGGCCCAGGCTGCGCCGGCGGAGGCTCTGAAGATGGCGGCGGTTGTCCTTATCACGCTACCGATGCTTCTGGTATACCCCTGGATCCAGCGTTATTTCACCAAGGGTGTGCTGATCGGCAGCGTGAAGGAATAGGAGGTACGTATGAAGATTGGCGCTAGAGTCTTGTGTTCTTTGCTCCTGGCCGCTCCAGGCGCGCTGGCCCAGGCCAACCTGACCGACCTCAGCGTGGCCCTGTACGCGGCCAACCCCGAGGCCCCGGCCCCACCGGCCAACTGGGAGGTCTACCGCCTGGTGCGGGAGAAGCTGGGGATCAACCTCAGGTTCACCATGCTGCCCACCGGGGCCGATGGGGACAACCGCCTGGGCGCGCTGGCTGCCGCCAACGACCTACCCGACCTCTTCGAGGTGCGCAGCCTGGCCCTTTTCGACCGCCTGGTGCAGCAAGGCCAGCTCGCCCCGGTCAACAGCCTTCTGCCTCAGATGCCCAAACGCACCGCCGAGCGCTACAGCGATGCCAGGCGCAACCTGCTGGTCACCACCAATGGGCAGATCTACGGTTTGCAGGAGCCGGTAACCCTGAGCCGCCAGTACGCCATCTGGGTGCGTAAGGACTGGCTCGATAAGCTTGGACTTAAGGCGCCTACCACCCTGGAAGAATTTTTCGAAGTAGCCAGGGCCTTTACCGAGCGCGACCCGGACGGCAATGGCCGCAACGACACCTTTGGTTTCGGCGGGGTGATTGATTTTGATACGGCCGGTATCCTGCCGGGGCTGGGTTTGGGCAACCACTTTCAGTGGGTCTATGGGGCTTACGGGGTAGCGGGCACCTGGAACTACAACCCCAAAGCCTTCGCCGCCAATCTGCGCGACCCCAACTTCCGCCGGGCCACCGAGTACATCCGACGGCTGGTGGAGGCCAAGGTTATTGACCCCGACTGGGCCACCATGCGCCGGGCTGATCTGCGCACCCGCTGGCAGCAGGGCCGCTATGGGATGTTTTTTGAAAGCGTAGGCGGTTTGCAGGCGGGCTTGCAGAACTTCCACGCCAACAACCCCGGCGCGGAGCTGCTCATGCTCCCCCCACCCAAAGGCCCCGAGGGCAAAAGCGCCATGGGCACCTACTCCTCGGCTGGCTGGCTCTACGCGGTCTCCAAGCGGGCTATGGACGCGGGCAAAGGCCCGGCCATCGCGCGCTTCCTCGAGTGGGCCCACAGCGGCGAAGGGTACTTCCTGCTGGGCTGGGGGCGCTACAAGACCGACTACACCCTGCCCAACAATGTTCCCACCATCAACACCCAGATCCCCATCAGCGTGCGCGGGAGCTACACCCAGATGCGCTGGCTGGCCTTCAACGGCAACCCCCTGGAGATGCGCGGCCGCTACCCCGAGATCAATGTGGGTGGGCGTAAATATGTGATGCACCAGCTCATGGCCCAGGCCCAGCGGCAGGGCAACTGGATCGACCGCACCGGCGACCTGGTCGTGAAGGCCGCCGCCAACCAGGCCGACATCGAGCGCTACGTATCGGAAAACCTGGTGCAGTTTGCGCTGGGCCAGCGGCCCATCAGCGACGCAAGCTGGGGCCAGTTCCTGAGCGGCCTGCGCAATGTGCGTTTCGAGCAGTACGAGGAAGCAGCGGCCAAAACCCTCCGAGAAAGCGGATACCTCAAGTAAGCCCTAGAGGGGTCGCTAGCGGCCCCTCCCCCAAAAGGAGCGGAACCATCCGATGAAGTACTTTCACACCATCCCCCAAGGTTCGGGCCTCCTGCCCCTTGCCGACGAGGCCTGTCAACTGCTGGCCTTCGCCAAGCTCAACCTCGAGGCCGGCCAGAGCTATGAGGGCCAGACCGGCGAGCGCGAGATACTGCTGGTGGCGCTCTCCGGCAAAGCGGAGCTCGAGGTGGGCGGGCGAAAGTTTGCCCCGATCGGTGGCCGGCCCAGTGTGTTCGCGGGCAGCCCCCACAGCGTTTACTTACCTCGAGGCCAGCGCTTCCGGGTGCGCGCCCTTACCCGCTTCGAGGCCGCCCTGCCCTCCGCCCCCAGCGATCTGGAGACCGAGCCCTACGAAATCCGCCCCGAGCAGGTGAACACCGGCCGCTGGGGCACCCTGAACTTCACCCGCCAGTTCCGGGAAATCCTGGTCGAGCCCGATGGGCGCCCGGCCAGCCGCCTGATCGTGGGCGAGACCATCACCCCCAGCGGCAACTGGAGCACCTACCCGCCCCACAAACACGAAACCGCCCAGGGGAGCGAGGTATTCCACGAAGAGATGTACTATTTCCGCATCTCCTCCCCGGAAGGCTGGGGGCTGACCCGCCACTACAGCCCCGAGCGCGGCTACGACCAGACCTATGTGGTGAAGGACGAGACCCTGCTCTCCATTCCGCATGGCTACCACACCTACGTGAGCGCCCCCGGCTACACCGGCTACTACCTGTGGTTCCTGGCCGGCGACGGGCGGCGGCAGGGGGTGCGCTTCGACCCCGACCTGGCCTGGGTACAGAAAACCGTGGGCATGGTGTGAGGAGGCTGAAGGTGCAGATGTTTTCGCTGGAAGGCCGGGTCGCGCTGGTCACTGGCGGGGCCGTGGGCATCGGCCAGGCCATCGCCATCGGGCTGGCCCAGGCCGGGGCCGATGTGGCGATCGTGACCCATACCGCCGATGCAGCGCAGACCCGGCAGGCCGTGCAGGCCGCTGGACGGCGCTTTCACCTGGTGCAGGCCAATCTGATGCAGCCGGAATCGGCGGCTCGAGCCATCGCCGAGACCGAGGCGGCCCTGGGGCCTCTGGATATCCTGGTCAACAACGCCGGCATCATCCGGCGGGAGTGGGCCGAACACTTTAGCGATACCGACTGGCAGGAGGTAATCGAGCTTAACCTGAACGCGGTCTGGCGCCTCTCCCAGACGGCGGGGCAAGGAATGCTGAAACGGGGCCGGGGCAAGATCATCAACATCGCCTCGCTGCTCTCGTTCCAGGGGGGTATCCGGGTTCCCTCTTACACCGCGGCCAAGCACGCGGTGGCCGGGCTCACCAAAGCCCTGGCCAACGAGTGGGCCGCCAGAGGGCTCAACGTTAATGCCATCGCCCCCGGCTACATCGCCACCGACAACACCGCAGCCCTGCGGGCCGACCCCGAGCGCTCGAGGCAGATCCTCGAGCGCATCCCCGCCGGGCGCTGGGGCCAGCCGTCTGACCTGGTAGGCGCGGCCATTTTTCTGGCCTCGTCCGCCTCCGACTACGTCCACGGGCACGTTCTGGTGGTGGATGGGGGCTGGATGGCCCGGTAGGAGGATGCCTGTGAGCCAACCCAACTTCATGCAGACCCTGGCCGCGGCCCGGGTGGTGGGGATTCTGCGCAGCAGCACATCCGCTGCGGCGGTGGAAGCGGCGCTGGCGGCCGTGCGGGCCGGTTTGCAGGTTCTCGAGGTTACTTTTACCACCCCCGGCGCCCTCGAGGCCCTGCGCACGCTGCGCCAGCAACTCCCCGCACACGTCCGACTGGGGGCCGGTACGGTCATGACGGCAGAGGAAGGACGGGCCGCCCTCGAGGCCGGCGCGGAGTTTCTGGTCAGCCCCCACCTGGGCGAGGATCTGCTGGCCCTAGCCAGCGAAACGGGTGTGCCCTACCTGCCGGGGGTGCTGACCCCCAGCGAGATTGTGCGGGCCCTGGGCCTGGGGGCCCAGATGGTCAAGGTTTTTCCGGCGGGCTCGAGCGGGGGCCTGGCCTACATCAAGGACTTGCTGGGGCCTTTGCCCCATCTGAAGATCCTGGCGACCGGGGGTATCCGGCCCGGCGAAGTACCGGCTTACCTCCAGGCGGGGGTCTGGGCGGTGGGCCTGGGCTCCAACCTCTTTCCCAAGGCGGCGCTCGAGCAAGGCGACTGGGCGGCCATCGAGGCCGCCACCCGCCAGGCCCTGGCGGAAGCGGGGGTGGTATGAGCATGCCTGCGCTCATCGGCCTGGGCGAGTGTATGGTGGAGTTCTTTACCGAGGAGCCCCTGGGCCAGGCCCGCACCTTTACCCGCTCGTTTGGGGGGGACGTGCTCAACGCGCTGGTGGCCGCGGCCCGGCTGGGCAGTGCCACCGGCTTTATCACCCTGGTGGGCAACGATCCCTTTGGCCCGGGGCTGCTCCAGGCCTGGCAGGCCGAGGGTGTAGACACAACCCTGGCCCCCCTGGTCGAGGGGGAGAACGGGGTGTACTTCATCTCGCTGCTGGAGAATGGCGAGCGCGAGTTCACCTACCGGCGCCAGGGCAGCGCCGCCTCGAGGCTCTCCCCCGAACACATCCAGCCCGCCTACCTGGCCGGCGCCCGCCTGCTGCTGCTCTCCGGCATCACCCAGGCCATCTCGCCCTCGGCCCAGGCGGCCACGCTGCGGGCTGCCGAGCAGGCCCGTTCAGCAGGTCTCTGGGTGGCCTTTGACCCCAACTACCGCCCCCGCCTGTGGGCCCTGCGCGGGGGGCTGGAGGCCGCCCGGCAAGCCCTGGGGGAAATCCTCCCCTATGTAGACCTGCTGCTGCCGAGCCTCCCGGCCGATCTGGCCCTGTGGGGCCTGGAGCACCTCGAGGCCCCCGCAGCCTTGCGGGTTCTCCTGCAGTACGTCCCACGGGTGGGGCTCAAGGCAGGGGCCGCGGGGGCCTGGCTGGGCTGGGAGGGTCAGATCCAGCACGTCCCTCCGGCTTCTCCTCACCAGGTTCGCGACACCACGGGGGCCGGGGATGCCTGGAACGGCGCCTTCCTGCACGGGTTGTTGCAAGGGTGGAACCCCCTCGAGGCAGCCCTCCAGGCCAACCGCCTGGCCGCGGCCAAACTGGCCTACCGGGGCGCCATACCCCCCAGACCCTGGCCACTGGAACCATCTGATCTGGCTTGAGGAGTGCACATGCAGTTAAACGGAGATTGGGAAGCCGTGGAACCAGGCATCGAACGCCGGCTGGTGGCTTTAGGCCAGCGCATGATGGCGGTGCGGGTTCGTTTTGCCAAAGGCGCAGCAGGCACCGCGCACACCCACCCACACGAGCAGCTTACCCAGGTACTGAGCGGACGCTTCCGCTTCTGGCTGGGCCAGGAGGCGCGGGAGGTGGTTGCAGGTGAAAGCCTGCTCATCCCCGGCGGCCTCGAGCACGGCGCCGAGGCGCTGGAGGCGGGGGAACTGCTCGATGTGTTCTCCCCTCTGCGCGAGGATCTGCTGGATGGCCCCACCGCCCATCCGGAGTAGCCGGCCCCCTGGAGGATCGGGCCCTAACCGTGCCATTGATGCAAGGAGACACCATGCGCCAGTTCCGCGACCCTCGAACCGGTCGGCTCATCACCCAGCTCACCGACCGAGGGAACAACGTACACCTCTACTTCACCGAAAACGCCTTCGATCTCACCCGGCCCGAGATCATCTTCCGCTCAGACCGGGCCGCCAAGCAGGAACGCGCCCCGCACGAAAACCCGCACTACAACCTCTTTCGCCTGAACTACCTGACCGGCGAGATCACCCAGCTTACCGACGAAGACCAGCCAGTTGGCAGTGTCACCAAAACCCCCGACAGCGAGCTGATCGCCTACCTGACGGCCGGAAAGGTTAAGCTTTTGAACACCCGCACCGGGAAAACCACCGTGCTCTACGAAGACAAAGGGGACTACAACCTCTACTCCCCTTCGATCAGCCCCAACCGCCGGTATGTGGGGTTTGCCCGCAACGAACGGGTTAAGGCCGTCAACACCAACGTCAACTACGGGGGCTTTAAGGAGAGTTTCTATCAGATCAAGGATGGACGCATCACCCTGGCCCGCACCGACGGCTCGAGCTGGTTCGACGTTCACTGCGACACCCACTGGCTGGGGCACTTCCAGTTCGCACCGGACGACCCCACCCTGGCCATGTTCTGCCACGAAGGCCCCTGGAACCTGGTAACCCAGCGCATCTGGCTGCTCGACCTGGCCGCCCGGCAAGTAAAACCCATCTTTCGCCAGGATGAGCAGGACTCGGTCGGCCACGAGTTCTGGACCCAGGATGGGCTGATTTTCTTCGATAACCGCGGCCCCGGCCACGACGGCACCATCACCTCCGCCAAGACCCAGGCGGTGGTGCAATCCCCCTCTCCAGACAACTTCCGTCCATATGTGGGCCTGATGGATCGCGAAGGGCGGCTGGTACGCCGGATCGAGATGCCTTTTTACTGCAACCATTACCACGCCAACCCCTCCAACACCCTGCTGGTGGGCGATGATGCCGACAACCTGGTGCTCATCGATATCTCCGGGGAGCAGGCCCGGCTCGAGGTGCTGTGCGAGCACGGCACCTCCTGGCACACCCAGGCCAGCCACTGCCACCCCACCTGGAGCTGGGACGGGAAGCGCATCCTCTATGCTTCCGACCGGGGCGGGCGGGTCAACCTGTATCTGCTCGAGCTCTGAGCGCTGCGGTTGCGCGGGCCGTGTAGGTGGGCCATGATAGAGCCCATGGACTTGCTGGTGGTGGTGCCTCACCCCGACGACGAGGTGTTCGGCGCAGGCGGAACGCTCATTCAATACGCCGACTGGGGGCTGGAGACCGGCCTGATCACCCTTACCAAAGGCGAGGCCGGGCGAACCCTGGGGCTGTGCAGGCCGGAGGAGTTGGGTGAACTGCGAGCCCAGGAGCTACAGCGGGCGGCGCAAATTCTCAAACTGGGCCACCTCGAGCTCTACGATTTCCCCAACGGTCTACCCAACAACCCGGTGGACGGCGAAGCCAGGGGCCACGGTTTTTCCACCCCGCAGGGCGTGGCCGATCACCCCGAAATTGTCGATCTGTTGCTGTGGCGCCTCGAGGTGCTGCGGCCCAGGGCCATCATTACCTTTGGCCCCAACGGCTCCAACCGCCACCCCGACCACGTCGCCACCCATCGGTTTGTGGTGAAGGCCGTAGAAAAGTCCGGACAGAAGATCAAGCTATTCTTTTACGCCTCCCCACAACCGCTGCCGGAGTATCTGGAGGGCTGGCTGCCCCCCAACCACGTGCGCCACCTGCCCATGGAGGTGCTGCTGCAAAAACTGCGGGCCATGGCCCAGCACCGCTCCCAGGCCCTCTCGGTGCTCAACTTTATGGATCGCTTTAGCTCCCGGCTAGCCAGCGAAACCTTCCACCTAGCAGGTTATGAAGGGCCCATACAACACGAACTGCTCTGGTATGCCCGGCCTTAGGGGAAGTGTTCCGGCTGACGGTTATGGGCGGCCTCGAGGGTTAGACTCAAACCCATGAGAGAGCGCATGTTCGCCATCACCACCCCCGAAGAGGCCGACGCTTTTATCGACAGCAAACCCATCACGGCCATCTTCAAGGCCGGCACCTGCCACAAGACCATGCAGGGCTGGGGCAACGTCGAAAAAATGCTGCGCGAGCGGCCCGAAATTCCGGTGGGCATCATCAAGGTGGTGGAGCACCGCCCAGCCTCGAACCGGGTGGCCGAGCGCACCGGCATTGTGCACCACTCCCCGCAAATTATTCTGTTCCGCAACGGCCAGCCGCTTTTCGAGCTGAACAACTGGGAGATCACCCTGGAAAACCTCGAGGCCCTCTTCCAGCAACACCTCCCGGATGTAAAGGTCGAACCCGCACAAGAAGGGGGTAGAAGCAACCTCGAGCCCTACAAGCGGCTTCTGGACGCCTACCTGAGCGGAGCAATCAGCGAGCAGCAGTTCGCCTGGGCCTACCTCAACATGTTCCGCGAGGACGCCTCGCTACGCTCGCAGGAGGAGTTCGAACTGCTCAACTCCCTGTTTGGCAACCCCGACGAGCACCACATCCACCCCATGACCATCCTGCAGTTTGAGCAAGCCAACCCCCAGGCCACGCCGCTATTTGAGCGCGCCCAACAACTGCGGGCCCGCCTCGACACGCTCTGATACGCATTCCGTCAGTATTGCTCACTTCTGGAACCGGTCGGCCCGAATCCCTCACCTCCGACTGCGCACGGCGGTGAAGGATTCAAGCGCAGCCTTGACAGGCCGCGTCCAGAGGTCTCCTGCCGTGCGACCGCCGACATAACCCCGGCCCTACGGTCTGGCCGGGGGCTGTGATTCTGCCCTCAGATTCAACCCCACCACCACCGGGTCGTGGTCAGAAACACGGTATTGATCTGGGGCATAAAGGACAGCCTGCAGGTTGGGGGTTTTGAAGTTGGTGTTGTAGTCAAGAACGTTGGGTTCGTCGGCATTGATGTGGTACTCAGCCACCCCCGACACCTGGGCATTCAGCGAGGGCGAGGCCAGCGCGTAGTCCAGGTAGCCCCACTGCCCATCAAACACATAGGAGTAGGCATCGGGGCCCAGGCGGGCCTCGAGCAGGTTGATAAAGCCAGCCTTCTTGAGCGTGGCAATGGGGTCTTCCTGGGCATAAGCGTTGTAGTCGCCAATCAAGAGTACATCCGGGTCGGCCACGCCGGTGGGGTTCGTCGCCAGCCAGGCCACCAGTTGCTGGACAGCCTTGGTGCGCACCGCGTTACAGTTGCCCTGGCCGTCGCCCTGATCCGGCAGGTCGCAGGGCGAGCCCTTGCTCTTGAGGTGGTTCACGTTCACGATAAAAATGGCCCCGTTGTCGTTTTGCCGGAAGGCCTGGGCCAGCGAAGCCCGGTTGCGCGGGGCGCTGTCGCCGCCGTTAATAAAGGCCGGGGTGTTAAGCACCGCAGTTCGGCCCACCGGGGTCACGCGGGCCGGCTTGTAAATCAGGCCCACCTTGATGGCGTCGGTGCCCAGGGCGTTCACCTGCCCGGTGGCTGCGTCCACGTCAATAAAAGCATAGGTTCCCGGGGCGGTGGCTTCATTGAGTTTATTCACCAAAAAGGCGATGGCGCTATCGGGGCCGTACCCGTCGTTCTCGAGCTCGTTGAGCCCCAGCACATCCGGGTTCATAGCCAGGATGGCCGCCACCGTTTTGGGCCACTGGCGGTCAAACTCGGCCGGGGTATCGGCCCCGCGGCAGTCGGCGGGGGCTCCGCCCAGCCCGTAGGTGCAGTTGTCCACGGTGTCCGGCAGGCCGTCAAAGGTGTTGAAGAAATTGAGCAGATTGAACCCCACCACCCGCAGCGTGCCCCCCACCGCGGGCGGGGCGGCTGGGCGTGGGTTGGCCGCTACAAAATTAACGTACCCATTCAGGGCCCCAACGGGCCGCACCCGATAGGCGTTTCCACTGGCCGCGTTGCCGGCCCAGGTGTAGGTCATCACCCCCACGATGCCGGTTGCGGTATCACCACCGCGCAGGGTGTTGCTGGCGCTAAGGGGCTGGCCGTTCCGGCCAAACAGGATGGGATCGGGGTTCTGGTTCTGCAGGGCATCGTCCAGGATGATGCGGTTGAGGCTGTTCCGGGCTTGCAGGGCGTTGGCCGCTGCACCAGGGGTGGTGATGTGGGTGGGCTGCTTCAGCCGCCCACCGGAGGAGAGCACCACCTGCCCAAAGCGCCCAAGCTGAAAGTGCTCGGTTACATAAAGGGTCTGGGGCAGCCGCACCAGCATACCCTCGTAGCGCTCGGCCTCGGTGGCCGAGGCAAAGGGCAGGGTCACGTCGGTGGGGGTGACGGTGCCGGTTCCGCACCTGGTAATGGAGGTCGCGCTAATCTGGGTCTGATCCTGGAACTCACCCGCGGTTCCCACCACCCGTACCATTTCGCCCAGGCGTACGCTGTCGTTGTTCGCGTTGAACACAAAGATGCCGTCGGAGGTGCTCACATCTCCGTCGCCGCCGGGGTCTTGGATGTAGAAGCCCCGCAGGGCCGGGGTGGGGCCTTCGAAATCCCCCACCACCACGCCTTTGGTTGCCACATCGCCGGTGATGGCTGCCGACATCCCGCTGCCCTGAATTTTGTAGATCGGGGTGTAAGGCAGATCGCACTCAGAGGACGCACCGAAAGATAGAAGCCCGTGCGGGCCCATTCCCAAGGGTGTGTACGCAAACAACCCCGCTAGGAGAAGCGATAAAACCCCTATGCGCAAAAATGGCTCCATATATCCTCCAGGCAAACTGTATCCGAAACGAGCCCCTACCGCCAATCAAAACCCCGGCCTTCACGGCCGGAGCGGGGAAGCAGTGAAGTTAAGAGGCCTTCCCTCGAGTATTAATCTTGAGCATTGCCCAGATGGGGCAGAAGTTGAGGGTAGCAGTTACCACCATGACCACCCCCAGCAGCCCAAACACCCAGGCCCAGACGCCGCTGCTACCGAAAAAAGCGATCAGAAAAAACACCGCTGCCAGGATGTAGCGAACCAGCCGGTCTGTGCTGCCTACGTTGGGAATCATAGACCCCTCCTTAGCTAGAGCCTAACAGTTGGGAGCAGGTACATAGGCCCTTGCCATCAATTTATACGCCGCTCATAAACCTTTAGATCTCAGGGTTCCAGGGTGCTCAACCGGTGGCGGAGCTGCTGCAGATGATGCCGCTCGTGGTAGGCCAGGGTCTGTAGCCAGCCGAGGGCGGTCAGCTCACCGAAAAAGGGGTGGGCATAGGTAGGGGGCCAGGGCAGGCGCTCCCCGCTTTCGGCCACCTCGAGCAGCAGGCGTTGGCGCACCGCCTCCAGGCGCTCTAGCAGTTGTGCACGGGTTAGACCCCCTCGGGGCTCCATCTGGGGTGGGGCCAGCAAGCGGCCATCGGGCCGGGTTCGGCCAGGCGGCGGGGGCGGGAAGGGCTCGGCCTCGCCCAGGGCGACCTTGCGCAGACGCCGGATAATTTTTCCCGCCGACTCCTCCACCAGCGCAAGGTGCTCGAGCACCTCAGCGGGACTCCAAACCTCTGTCCCAGGTCGTCTCAACAAGGTCTCGTCGGTGAGACCCTCCACCAATTGCAAAAGCTCTTGCCGTGAACGCTCCAAATGGCGCAGGCAATGGGCCGCATCGCCAAAGCGCGACAGCATCTCCTGGGCGGAAGACATGATGGCATTCTACAAAAACCAATCTTCCAGATGAAATACAACATTTAGTCCCCAGCTACAAGCCATCAAAAGCCTCGTACATCCGGCGGGTGCAAGGCCAGCAGACCAGGCCCTCCAGGTAGACCGGCGCTGGATACCCCCCGCACCACCAATCCCAGTTGAAGCACCTGCATCACCGCTACAAAACCTGGTCTTGAAGGTATTTGTGCTGAATTGGAGCGGAGAACGAACCATGTACCCAACAGCGTAATCCAGCTACATCATGAGGCGCCTCACTTGAATTTGCCCACCCTCGAGCAGGTGCGGGTAAGATACAGGGGTTATGGTTCCGATTGATCTTTCCGGCAAAAAAGCCCTGGTCATGGGTGTCACCAACGAGCATAGCCTGGGCTGGGCTATCGCCGAAAAGCTACACGCGGCCGGGGCCGAGGTGGCCTTCAGCTACCAGGGCGAGCGACTCCGGGAAAAGCTCGAAAAACTCACCGCGGGCCGTCCCAATCGGCGCTTGTACCAGGTGGATGTCACCGACGAAGCCGCCCTCAAGGCCATGTTCGCCGACCTGGGGCAGGCCTGGGGCGGCCTCGACTATCTGGTGCACTCCATCGCCTTTGCCCCCCGCGCCGCCATGGAAGGTCGTTTCATCGAGACCACCGCCGCCGACTGGAACACCGCCCTGCAGGTCTCGGCCTACTCGCTGGTCGCCGTAGCCCGCGAAGCCGAGCCGCTGCTTCGGGAAGGGGGTAGCCTGGTCACCCTGACCTACTACGCCTCCGAAAAGGTGGTGCCCCGGTACAACGTAATGGGCATTGCCAAAGCCGCCCTGGAAGCCAGCGTGCGCTACCTGGCCTATGAGTTGGGCAAGAAAAACATCCGGGTCAACGCCATCAGCGCCGGGGCTATTCGCACCGTGGCGGCCATGAGCATCCCCGGCTTTCGCAAGATGGTAGCCAAGTACAACGCCACGGCCCCCCTGGGTCGCATGATCACCCATGAGGAGGTGGGCAACCTGGGCCTGTACCTGCTCTCCCCCCTATCCAGCGGCACCACCGGCCAGACGGTGTATGTGGATGCGGGCTACAGCATCATGGGCATGAGCTGGGATGATGCACAGGAATAAAGATGCAATAGACCCAGTGCTTTTTTACTTCTCAGTGGCACAATTTCCCCGCTACAGGCAAAAATGCTATGGGAGGTATTCTCGCTGACACCTCCAGATAACCATAGCCAAAAGCCGCTCCAGGGCATTCCTTTGGAGCGGCCTGCTTTACCGACAAAACCTAGCGGCGCTTGCGCCCACCCTTGCCACCGGGCTTTTTACCGCCGCCAAAACCTCCAGCGCCGCGCAAAAAGCTTTTGAGTTTGTTCTCAAACTCGGGAGCCTGGCGGGGCAAGCGCTTGGGCCGGGGGGGCTCCACTGGGGCCGGGATCAGCTCTTTGATGGAAAGATCCAGGCGGCCTTTCTCGTCGCGTCCCAAGACCAACACCGAGACCACATCCCCCTCATTCAAATGGTCGCGGATGTTCTTGACGAACTCGTGGGCCACCTGCGAGATATGCACCAGCCCCGACTCACCGTTGGGAAACTCCACAAAAGCCCCAAACTCCATAATTCGTGTAACACGACCTTCTACGATTGCACCGGCTTCAAGCTCCATTCAAGCGTTCCTCCAAAACCACACGCAATCCCATAGCTCAGATGTACCAAAGCTGTTGGGGATTCACGATACCTCACTATACCATCCCCAGTCTGCTTGACCACAAAGCCGCGCCCGTCTGGAGGCTCCAAATGTAACGTATTTGCAACACCAAATATAAAAAGTGATATATTTGAACCACGGAGGAACTCAAAATGATCGCCGATCGCCCCAGGGATTTATGGTTTGAGCTGGATAGTGAGGAGCGCCAGATTATCGGCGCTCTGCGGGATTTTTTGCAGGCCGAGGTGGCCCCCACCGCCGCCGAGCGCGACGAGACCGGCGCCTTTCCGTTTGAAATCGTGAGGAAGCTGGGCCAGATGGGCGTGATGGGGGCTCAGGTGCCCGAGCAGTACGGCGGGGCTGGGCTCTCTACCCGTACTTTTGCCCGTATTATCGAAGAAATCGCAGCGGTAGATGGTTCGCTGGCGCTTACCGTGGCCTCACACAACAGCCTGTGCACCGGCCATATCCTGATTGCCGGCAACGAGCAGCAAAAGCGGCACTATCTACCCCGGCTGGCTTCCGCCGAGGTGCTGGGAGCCTGGGGCCTCACCGAACCGGGCAGCGGCTCGGACGCGGCAGCCATGCGCACCAAAGCCGAAGACACCGGCTCGAACTGGGTACTGAACGGCTCCAAGCAGTTCATCACCCAGGGGTCGGTGGCCGGGGTGTATGTGGTCAACGCCCGCACCGATGCCGCCCCCAGCGAGGAAAAGAAGCACCTGGGACTCTCAGCGCTGGTATTCGAGGCTCCCATTCCAGGCCTGCGGATTGGGCGCAAGGAGAAGAAGCTGGGGCTAAACGCTTCGGACACCGCGCAGATAATCTTTGAGGATATTACCTTGCCCAAAGAAGCCCTGCTGGGTGAGCGGGGCAAGGGCTTCTACGATGTGATGAAGGTGCTGGAAGGCGGGCGCATCGGCATTGCCGCCATGGCGGTGGGGCTGGGGCGGGCCGCTCTGGAGTTTGCTACCAAGTATGCCCTCGAGCGCGAGCAGTTTGGCAGGCCCATCGCCGAGTTCCAGGCGGTCTCACACAAGCTGGCCGATATGGCTACGCAGCTAGAAGCCGCCCGGCTCTTGTACCTGAAGGCCGCCGAACTGCGCGACGCCGGTAAGCCCTTCGGCCCGGCCGCGGCCCAGGCCAAGCTCTTTGCCTCGGAGGTAGCGGTGCAGGCCTGCGACGAGGCCATTCAGATCCTGGGCGGCTACGGCTACATCAAGGAGTACCCGGTCGAGCGCTACTGGCGCGACGCCCGCCTAACCCGCATCGGGGAGGGCACCAGCGAGGTGTTGAAGGTGATCATCGCCAAGCACCTGCTGGCCCAGTACCGCTAGAAACCCTTCCCCCCCTCCCCGCCCCCTGCTATCCTTTTCCGGTGTACGAGCTTCTCAAACCCTGGCTGTTCCGCCAAGACCCCGAGAACGTCCACGAGCGGGTGATGCACGGCCTGGCCTGGCTGGGGCAGCGGGGGCCCAGCCTCGAGCTCATCCGCCGGTTCTTCAGCCTGGGCGACCCGCGCCTCGAGGTCGCGGCGTTTGGCCTGCGCTTCCCCAACCCCATCGGCCTGGCCGCGGGTTTCGACAAAAACGCGGTGGCCGTGCGAACCTGGGCCGCCCTGGGCTTCGGGCACGTGGAGATTGGCTCGGTTACAGCCCTGCCCCAGCCGGGCAACCCCAGGCCCCGCCTGTTTCGGCTGCCCCAGGATCAGGCGCTAATCAACCGCATGGGCTTCAACAACGAGGGGGCCGAGGCCATCGCCCAAAGGCTCGAACGCTTGCAACAAACCTTTGGCCGGCCCCCGGTGCCGCTGGGCATCAACCTGGGCAAGTCCAGGGTCACCCCCCTGGAGGAAGCCCCCCAGGACTACCTGCAAAGCCTCTCCCGCCTCTGGCCCTATGGCGACTACTTCGCCATCAACGTAAGCTCCCCCAACACGCCGGGCCTCCGGGCCTTGCAGGACAAAGCGCGGCTGGAAGAGCTGCTGGCCGCGCTCACCGGGTTTGTGCAGGGCCGGAAGCCCCTGCTGCTCAAAATTGCCCCCGACCTGACCTGGGAACAGATCGACGAGATTCTGGGCCTGGTGGAAGATTACCGGCTCGCGGGCCTGATCGCCACCAACACCACCACCGCCCGCACCGGCCTGCAAACCCCCATAGACGAAGCCGGCGGCCTTTCGGGCAGGCCCTTGCGGGCGCGCTCGCTCGAGGTGCTCCGATACCTGCACGCGCGGCTACAAGGCCGCCTGCCCATTGTCTCGGTGGGGGGTATTTTCAGCCCGGAGGACGTGTGGCAACGGCTGGAGAACGGGGCCACCCTGGTGCAGGTGTATACCGGCCTGGTCTACGAGGGGCCCCTGATGGTGAAAAAGCTGTGCAGGGGGCTGCTGCAAAGAATGGAGCGAGAAGGTGTGCGCAGCCTGAAAGAGCTCAGTTCGACTCCGTAACCAGCAGTTCGCGGATTTCCTCGAGCTTCCCTTCGGCAGCCGCCTCACCATCCTGGATGGCCTGCTCGAGCTGCTGGAAGCTAAAAAGCCCGATGCCCTCGAGGCTGGGCCGCAAGATCAGGTCGGGACGCGAGACCGCCAGCTTTACCTCGGCCAGCCGGATCTGCATAATCTCCACCGAACGGTACACGTTCTGGATGGGGTTGGTATCCGTACCCCGGCGGAAAATCTGCTGCCACCAGGTTTTCTTCTGTGGGTGCTCGTGCAGCACCTCCAGCGGGGTCACGTCCACCGCAATCACCCGCTCCGCCCCCAAAAAGCGGGCCAGATCCACCGGAATCTGGTTCAGAATGCCACCGTCGGCCAGCAGTTGCTCGCCCACCCAGATGGGGCTGATCACCCCTGGATAGGCGATCGAAGCCCGAATGGCCTGGAACACATCGCCCTGGCGAAAATAGACCTCGGTTCCGGTAACCAGGTCGGTAGCGGTGATGCCCAGCGGGATGGGGAAATCCTCTATCCGGCGGGGCAGGTGGGGCTCCAAAAAGCGCACCAGCTCGCTGAAGTTGAGCATATCGCTCAGGGGGTTCAGATCTAAAAAACGCCAAAAGGACATCTGGGACAAGATCTCCTGTACCCGACCGGCCGAGTGACCCGCTGCGAAAAAGGCCGCCATAATGCTGCCCATGCTGGTTCCGGCCATCACACTGGGGCGGAAGCCTTCGCGCTCCAAAACCCGCAGCACCCCGATGTGGGCATACCCCCGGGCCCCCCCGCCGCCCAAAGCCATTCCAAAGCGCTTAGACTCCGCCATGCCTCCAGCCTAACCCCAAGCCGCTTGTTATTCCATTTAGACAAGCGCTACTTACAAAGCATCTAAAAAGCGCTTCTTGAGTTCGGGGGTTGGCATCATACAGCGCTCGAGCCGCCCAAAAAGGCGGTAGCGGTTTTTGGCTACCAGCCGGTAGGCCCAGTCCCGCCATCGCTTGGGCAGGAAACGCAGCACAGCCGCCGCGCGCCACACCCCCCCCAGCCGGTAGAGGATGTACAGGGCGGCGTCCGACTCCAGCCATACCCGCGCCCCCTCGATGACCACCACGCTATCGGCCAGGGCCGTCTCGGTAGGCACACCGTATCGGCGAAGCAGTTGCTGCCCAATCTCGGACTGCTGCGAGGCAAATACAAAGCGCTGGGCCTTGTCGTGCCGGAGAATGAACTGCACGGTGCGGTGGCATAGATTGCAGACGCCATCGAACAACACCACCGTCTTCATGGCTTTAGTTTAGTTTGACGGGGCTCGAGGGAATGTAACAGGGAGTTTGTAACCGGCCTTGCGCCGTGGACTCACCGTGTTGTTAGAATGTGCAACACGGGGTAGCCAGCGTGAAACTCATTGACCAATACGGGCGCATCATCAAGGATCTGCGGCTCTCGGTCACGCCGCGTTGCAACCTGCACTGCCTGTACTGCCATCCGCTGGGCTGGGAGCAGTCGGAACCCCCGGGTACCCTCTCGGTTGAAGACACCCGCCACTTCCTGCGGGCCATGCAGCTACTAGGTCTGGAGTCGGTGCGCTTTACCGGCGGCGAGCCCCTGGTGCGCAAAGAGCTACCCCAGATGATCGCGGCAGCCAGCGAGCTGGGCATCCCCGACATCGCCATCACCACCAACGGCCTCCTGTTCAAGCGAAAGGCCAAGGAGCTTCTAAGCGCAGGGCTCAAACGCATCAACCTCTCGATGGACGCGGTGACCCCCGAGGTCTTCCGAACCATGACCCGGGGCGGGCAGGTCGAGAAGGTCTGGGAGGCCATCGAAACCGCCTGGGAGCTGGGCATGCACCCGGTCAAAATCAACGCGGTGATGATCCGGGGCATGAACGAACAGGAGGTAATCCCGCTGGCCTCGCTCTCGCTGGACAAACCCCTCGAGGTGCGCTTCCTGGAGTATATGCACCTCGACAACTCCAACCCCGAGCTCTACCACGCCCGCTTTATCAGCGGGGCCGAGACCCGCGCCAGAATCGAGGCCCACTTTGGCCCCCTCGAGCGCGTGGATCACGACCCCACCGCCCCCGCGCGGGTTTACCGCATCCCCGGCGCGGTGGGTACGGTGGGCTTTATCAACCCGGTTACCGAGCCTTTTTGCTCCAAGTGCTCCCGCCTGCGCCTGACCGCCGACAAAAAAATCCGGCCCTGTTTGCTGACCGACCTGGAGATGGACATCGCCTGGGCCTTCGAGGCCGAGAACCCTGTCGAGGCCCTGGTAGACGCCATTCTGCTGGCCACCGACCGCAAACCGGCCTTTGGCAACACCCTACCCACCCTGCGCGAGCGGGTGATGGTGGGGATTGGCGGCTAAGCGCCCCGGAATGAGAAAAATCAGTGGTAGGGTACTTAGATGACCCCGTAGTTGTAGGTGTCGTGGCGGCCGTTTTTGTCCACAATGGCCCACCAGCGGTGTTCAGAGAGCGAGGGCATCTGCAGGAGAAACACCCAGAACTTGCTGGGGTTCTCGCCGCCATCGGGCTGGATGGGGCTTTCGGGGGTGATCAGGGTGAGCTGGGAATCCCCCGCATTCATGAAGTCCCGCACAGCATTCTGTAACTCCTCGTGGTCGGGTTCGTCGGAGAGGTCGTAGGCCGAAGGATCGGCCTCGATCAGGCCCAGGGGGCTTTGGTCGTCCTCGCCGTCCTCTACAAAGCTGGTAATGGCCGCCTCGAGGGCCTCGAGAAAGCCCTCCTCATCGGCCACAGAGGGTACTTCGACATTCAGATCGGGCACCCCCAGCGCTCTCAGCAAGGATTCTATTCGCTGTTGCAAGGCCATAAGCAAGCTCGCTTGATTACATAACCACAAATGCGCAAACCGGTCAAGCAAACCCGGGCTTGACCACGCTGGTTTTTTTCTTCGAAGCCCTGTTATTGAGCCTTGGTCTGCTTGAAGCGTTCGATGCAGGCCTGCACCTCGGCCACGGCCCCGGCCCGGTCTTTCCAGCCTGCCACCTTGACCCACTTGCCCTTGTGGGCTTCCAGGGCCTTGTAGGTCTCGAAGAAGTTCTGGATCTCCTGTTTGTAGGCGGTGGGCACGTCGCTCAGATCCTGGATGTGATCCCAGCGGGGGTCTTCGGCCACCACCCCGATGATTTTGGCATCGCCGCCTTTTTCGTCCTGCATATCCACCATGCCCACAATCCGCACATCCACCACCACGCCCGGCAAGAGGGGGTAGGTGGAGAGGATGATGCCATCCAGGGGGTCGCCGTCCTCGGCCAGGGTGGAGGGGATGAAGCCGTAGTCGCCGGGGTAGAACTGGGCGGTAGGCAGCACCCGGTCGAGCTTGATGGCCTCGAGGTCGGGGTCGTACTCGTACTTGTTGGAAGAGCCGCGCGGCACTTCGATCACCATGTGGACAATTTCAGGGGCTTTTTTCCCAACCGGTAGGTTCTTGAGGTTCGCCATAGCGCACCTATTCTGACATTTGAACGCCAATCCCGAAAGTTGGTACATGCCCGCGCACCACCCAGGAAGCCGGCGCCACCCCCATTTGGGGGCCCAGAAGCTACCATGGTGAGGATGAAGATTCTGCGATACCCTCACGCTGTGCGCTTTGTTGTACTTGCCTTCTGTTTTCAGCTTGCGGCCCTCGGCTTTGGGCAGTCCCTCACCTTTGGGCTTTTTGGCCGCCTGTCGCCCGACCACCTGACCCCCACCCTCGAGGCCACCCTCCCGCTGGGCGAGCTGGAGCTACGCGCACGGTTGCAGCGCGATGCGCTGGGCCTGGGGTTGAACGGCGCGCTGGAGCTGAGCGCCCTGGGCCGGCTGAGCTACGGCGCAGGCTTTAGCCTGGGCTTTGCCGGCTGGGGCTTGCAGGCCGGGGCCGGCGCCGTCCTGGGCCCGGTGGCCGCCAGCCTAGAAGCCCTGTACAGCAACACCCTGCGCTCGAGCCTGTGGGTGGGCGACGAGGCCGAAGGCGGGTTGAAGCTGGGGCTCGGCGGACGCTACCGCCTCGAGCCCCGGCAAACCCTGGGCCTGCAACTGGGCTTCAAAAACAGCCTGGCAGGTACCGCTAGCGGTTCGGGGGAGCTGAGCTATGCCCTGCGGCAGGAAAAAACCTACACCTTTGGGCTGGGGGTGGACGACTCGCGCCTGTACGGCCTCCTGGGCTGGCGGGGCGAGCTGGACGAAGCTGGGACGCTGCTCGAGGCCACCCTGCGGGCCGGGCAGCTCAACCGGCTGGAAGCGGCCCTAAGCACGCCTTTAGACGAGGAGCAGCTCAACACTCTTAAGCTGCGCCTAACCGTGGCCTACCCCTGGGCTGCTACCCTGGGAGTGGAGGCCTACGGCTTCCGCGCCGACGCAAGCTACGAGGGCAGTTTTTCGCTGTGGTTGCGCTACCGGCTCAGTTTTGGAGGCAGTGAATGAAAAAACTACTGGCAATCGCCTTCCTATCCCTTGGGCTGGCTACGGCCCAGAGCATCGCCGAAATTACCCGCCAGGTGCAGGCCAACCTGGAACGTTCGCCCTGGGAGGCCACCGTCACGGGCAAGGTGCAGCTACCCGACGGCAGCACCCAGGAGGCCGATTTCCGGCTCCAGGTGATTCCGGGCAAGGAGCAGCTCGCCCGGGTCGAGTTCAGAAAACCCGCCGCCCTCGAGGGCAACTTCGTGGTGATCTCGGATAGGGAAGTCTGGAACTACCTGTTCCTGACCAACCAGCTCATCATCCAGCCCCGCGCCAAAGCCCGCATCGAAGGCCTGGGCTTCAACCTGACCGACCTGGGCGACTTCGAGGAGCTCACCCAGCGGGTCACGCTGCGGCTTCTGGGCGAGCAAAACACCCCCGCCGGCCCGGCCTGGCGCATTGGCGGCGCCCCCAAGGACGCCTCGCTGGGCTTTGCCAGCATGGAAATTCTGGTTCTCAAGTCCGACCCCCGCCCCCTCTCCATCACCCTGCGCGACAGCAGCAACAAGGTGCTGGCCGACCTTAATCTCACCAACTTCCGCCGGGCCAACCTAACCCCCCAGACCCTGCGCAAACGGCCCGCCGATGCCGAGGTGCTGCGGCGCAACTGAACTGGGATTGCAACCTTTGCCCATCTTTACCTGAGCCTAGGGCACTCTGGCTGGAGTGGAGTGGACTCGAGGGCAGGGGTAATTTCCCTCACTGTGCTAATGCAATGCTTCTTCGCAGTTCAGCACAACAGTGAGGTTCAAGCGCGGCACGTAGCGAAGCAGAGCGGCGTCGCCTGCAACCCGTTGTTATGCCGCCCCTTTTGATCAACTGGGGTTACCCTGCTCCAGAATCTCAGGGTCTACGACTCGCTTTGCCGATTTCCATATTTCTTCCCTTCGTTTCTGCCGAAATGCATCAAAGGTAACTGCATCGAATTTCAGTAATAGCGGATTGTCGGCATATTCAGAAACAAGCAAGTGTTTATCAATCGGGATGCCTTGTTGTTTTAGGCGATTGAAATACGATTCGGGAAGTTCGGCTCGCTTGCGAATGTTGTCTGTTGCGCCTACAAAACGCAAGTTGCCTATGTCGTTTATCTCTGTGCTTCCATATCCTAAACGATTTCTGAGCATGTATTGCGGGTAGATGTGGTCTATGTGCGGCTCGTTGCCTTTATATGCCACATCAAATGGCGAGTTGCCCCAACGGTCACAATAGACAATGTTCAAAATTATTGCCCGCAGACGGTTCTCCGACAAGTGCGACTCCTGCAATTCCACAGAATAGCCGTGAGACATACCAAAGTATTTCTTTATCTCGCTCAAGGGAAAAGCACCACCATTATCCTTGCCTACGACAGAATGCAAGGTGTTCAAAATTGAGTCGGTGGAACTTCTATACCAGTTGAACAGTTGCGCTTTGTGATAATAAGCCGCCATAAGTAAGCGATTCGCTTCATTCGGTTGAGGGTTGTGAAAAAGGAAGTCGAAAACAGGTATCAGGGCGTTGTAACTACGAACCAGCTTGTCAGAAAACATGCGTATATCGTGTACGATAAAATCGCGTAACTGCTGAAAGGCTTTTTCAGCTCTATCCCACGTTTGCTCAATATGCTGTATGAGCGTTTCACCACGCGCGCCATAGAATTTCTCTTTCTGTATTTCAGCACCTTCACCATGAGCGAGCAGGAGACATTTAAGAACAAAATCGCTGTCAATACCGAGTTTCCCGCCGTTAAGAAGGTTTACAACTTGCTCAACGCGTTCTTCAATGTCATCCCAGCCTTCTTTCATCGCCGCGAACATCAAATCGCCGGCTGTAAGTTTTGTCCCGCCCGAATTGACGCGGACGAAAATCTCAAGGATTCGGCGGTATGGGTATTGTTTTGCAACACCGTCCAGTTCATCAACCCAAAAATGCTTATCATGATTCAAGATTGAGTGAAGTTGTTGCAGGTTAGCCCTTACACGCCGCTCGCGTAACCTTCGCTTCTCGGTTTCTTCCTGAAGTTTGTCTTCAAGTAAATCGTTTATCTCGTCCGCAATGTTCAGCGGATTGCCATTCGCATACTTTTCTGTTAGGTCGCGGACACGGAAAAACGGCAACTCTAGTGGCTGAGCACTGAATATCAACTTGTGTAAAACGTCGCCGTTATCAACTTCTACATCACCCGCCGTGATGTCGAAATATGCTTCTTCGATTGCGTTTGAATCATCGTGTATTCCACCACGAAAAATCGCGTGCAGCGTTTGTAGGCGTTGTTGTCCATCAAGTACAAAAACCTTTTCGATACCCGCCGCAGAGCGATTCATGTCGTAAAGCGTAGACAAATCAGCGTCGAAATCAATCACTGGCATGAAGCGTCGAGCGCGTATTTCCTCTTTTGTGCGCCAAAACAGAAAAGTCTGTATTGGATATTCACGCATTAGGCTGTCGAACAGCTTGCCCATTTGTTCTCTCTCCCACACAAAAGGACGTTGAATGTGCGGGAGTAATATGCGATGAGCGTCAATGTCTTCAAGAAGCCTAAAAAGTGAGCGAGGTGTATAACTCATTGACGTTTAACTCCGATGGAAGTGGCACAACTAGTAACTATACCGCAAGTTTATCTGCTTCCTGATGTAGGCTTCTTTCATTCAAATATCCCTCCTTTTCTAGCTTGGTACAGGTAGGTATCCAGGGTTCGTCTTTCGGCCTAGGTTTATAGGTTCCGGCTACTTTGGAGTCAGATTTTATCCCATTTTCCCGCCTTCACAAGCCCCAAATGCACCCCAACCCCTGTATCCTGAAGCCATGCGCCTGGGCGAGCGGGGCGAGGGGTATGTGGTGGGGCAGTTTGCCCTGCTGGGCCTGCTGGTGCTGGCTTTGTGGGTTACGCCTTCCTTTAGCCCGCCCTGGCTGGGGGGGCTGGGGCGGGGGCTGGCCTGGGTGGGGCTGGGGGTGCTGCTGCTGGCGGCCTGGCAACTGGGCCGCAACCTGACTGCTCTGCCCAAACCCAGGCCGGGGGGCTACCTGGTGCAGCAGGGGCTCTACCGGGTGGTGCGGCATCCCATCTACTGCGGGGTGCTGCTGTGGGCGCTGGGCAGCAGCCTGGCCCACCTGAACCTCTGGACGCTTCTGTTGTGCGGGCTGCTGTTTGTCTGGCTCGACCGCAAGGCCAGCCTCGAGGAAACCTGGCTTCAAGAGCGCTTCCCCGAGTACAGCGCCTACCGCCAGCGGGTCAAAAAGCTGATTCCCTGGGTCTACTAGATACCCCACGGGAAGCCACGCCTGTTTGCGCTTCCCGCGGGGGCCCCAGGTCGAGAAAAAATCGGCGGTAGGGGGCTTAGCCCAGCGCCCGCAGCCAGTCCCACAGGCGCGGGTCGGTGTAGTCGGGGATGCACAAAAAAGCCCCCGCCTGGGCCAGGGCCTCGGGTGGGTGGCCGGTGGTGAGGGCCACGGTGGGGATGCCGGCCCCCACCGCCGAGCGCACCCCGGAGGGGGAGTCCTCGAAGGCCAGGGCCTCCTGGGGGGCGAGGTTTAGGTGCTGCAGGGCCGTTTGGTAGGGCAGCGGGTCGGGCTTGCCGGCGGGCAGGTCTTCGGACAGGACGATGGGGTCGAACATTAGCCCCAGCCGCTTTAGCAGGTAGTGGGCGTTCTCCCTGGGGGCGTTGCTCACCAGAGCCTGGCGCAAACCCTGGCTTTGGGCCCAGTCCCACAGCGCCTTTAGGCCGGGCAGGGGTTGCACCTCGGAGGCCAGCTCGCGGAAGCGGGCCTCTTTTTGCTCGAGGAAGGCCGCACCCTGGGCCTGGGAAAGCTGGGGCAAGAGGCGCGCTACAATCTCGGGGTTGAGGCCGCCGCTGATCTGGGTCTGGTAGAAGTGGTGATCGCCCTGGATGCCGTAGCGGGCTAGGCCCTCGAGCCAGGCCTGCTCGTGCAGGCGGTCGGTGTCGGCCAGGGTGCCGTCAAGATCGAAGAGCAGGGCCCTCAGCTTCACTTTTCCTCCAGAGCAGGTAGGTCATGCCGGCCATCCAGGCCACCACCAAAAGCATACCGGTGGCTAGCGTTTCCCTGGGCAGCAGGGCAAATCCCGCCGGGATCAGGTTGCTGCCCACCGCCGCCGCATAAAACAAAAAGGCCAGCCCACCGTAGCCGATGTGCTTCTCGGTGAAGGCATAAAGGGTAGGGAAGGTGGGGGCCACCCAGAACCCCACCAGCGGAAAAACCCAGGCCAAAGGGGGCACAAAGTAGCACCCCACCACCAGCAGCGCCGCCAGGTGCAGCCCCACCAGCCGGGCCAGGGGGTTGGCGGCTACGAAGTCGGCCAGGAGCCAGCGGCCCAGGGTCAGGCTCACCCAGTACAGCGAGAGCAGCACCCCCACCCAGCGGGGGTCGTAGCCCAGGTGGCGCAGGTAGAGGCCGGAGAAGCTCGAGACCACCAGCTCCACCGCCACATACGAGACCGCTGCCAGCAGCACAAAGGGCAGCAAACCCGAAGGTGTGCGGGTTGCTTCGGCCTGGGGACGTGCCCGCGCCGCGGGGGCTTTCCACAACAGGCCCGCCGCCGCCAGGGCCACCAGCGCCAGCACCGCGTAGCCCACCCGCCAGCCCAGCCCCACCAGCAACAAGGGGGCCAGCACTGCCCCCACCCCAAAGGCTGTGTTGACGCGGTAGAGCACGACCAGTTGGCCCTTGGGGTAGAGCTCGAGGGGCAGGGCGTTGCAGTGGAAGTTGACCACCGCCACCCCCAGGCCCAGCAGCAAAGCCGCCCCAAAGACCCCGCTCATCTGGGGGGTCAGGGCCATTAATAGCAGGCCCAGCCCCTCAACCAGCAGGGCCAGGGCCAGCCAGGGGTGGCGCCGGCGCATCCGGCTGCCCAGGAAAATGCCCAGCAAGGCCCCCACAAAAAACAGGTTGAAGTACCAGGCCAGCTCGGGGCCCACGCCAAACCCGGCCTGCCACTGGGGAATGGCCGCCCCCACCGCCGCCCCAATGGCCCCGGTCATGAACAGCCCCAGGGCGCTGCCCCAGGTCAGGCGTAAACGTTGGGCGTTGGTTACCGGGTTCATGGGTGGGCTCTCACAAAGCTAAAACCCCCGGCGCGAACCGAGGGCTGTTGGTGACCCCAAGGGGATTCGAACCCCTGCCGCCGCCTTGAAAGGGCGGTGACCTAACCGCTAGTCGATGGGGCCGGATTGGGTTTATCCCGGAGGTGCTGCCCTGCACTTAGGTCGGGGTGCAGCCCTTCGAGATAAATCTGGCTGGGGCACGTGGATTCGAACCACGATTGACGGAGCCAGAATCCGTAGTCCTGCCGTTAGACGATGCCCCAACAGGGAGCCTGTTCGAGCAGGCAACGGGTATGGTACAAGATGACCCGGTTTTTGGCAAGCCCTTCACTATAATCATTCCCAGGCCGGGCCTGGCTTAGGACTTTCCGGCTTGAACCCAGCGTGGGAGGACAATTGGACAGAACCGCACAAAAAATCATCGAGGCCCTGTCCCAGGTGGTCTCGCCCCTGGCAGCCAGCAGCCTGCTCAAACGGGCGCTGGGGGGGCAGTCGCCCGAGGCACTGGAGCCGCAGCGCTGGGCCGAACTGATCGAGGGGCCGTTGCAGCGAGAAATCAGAGAGATCCTGCCGATGAATGGGCTTCTGCCCGAGCTAAAGCAGTTGGCTCAGCAGCTCAAAACCCAAGCCCGCAGCCCCCAGCCAGTGGCAGCTCCTACCCTCGAGGTCACCGATCTGGCCGAGTACATAGATCTGCAAAGCGAGTCTGAGCGCCAGCGCCTGGTGCTGGAACTGGCTCGCAAAGAAGGGGTGCTGGCGGTGGTGCTGGAGTCCAGTTACGGACGAGAATTGCGCCTGGGAGCCTACAGCGAGAGTCTGGTCGAGCTTCTTTCGACCATGCACCGGTTACTTGACCGTAAAGGGAGTTACCGGGTGTTTTACACTGTGTTCAGAGAGGCTCAGCTGGTGCTGCGCCCCCTGGGGCAAGGTTACCTGGCTGTGCTCACGCGCAACGAGGCCAATCTGGGGCAACTGCTGTACCGAATGGGCAAGATCGAAGCCCTCCAGGTGGGCGCCGAGCAATAGGAGGTTATGACCATGAAGCGTTGGTTCGCGATAATCGCGCTATTTAGCCTGGCCTGGGCCACTCCGGCCCTCAACCTGTACGACCAGCTCGCACCCATCTTGGATCAGGTGCGCACGCTACAAAACAGCAACCCCGCACGGGCCCTCGAGCTCCTGGCCCAGGCCGAGGACAACTTCCGCAAAGGGGCCGGTGAATTGCCCCCGGTGCTGCGTGAGGGCATACAACAATCCCTGGCCGATGCCCGCCAGGCCCTGGCGCGCCGCAGCAGCGCCGACCTCGAGGCCCGCATCCAGATCATTAAGGCCATCCTGGGCAAGGCCCTGTACGACAACTACTTTAGCGCCCTCGCAGCGGGCAACAGCGCCGACGCCAACCGCCTGCTGCCCAAAGTGCTCTCGGCCAGCGGACTGCCCAACAGCCTCCAGGCCCAGGTGCAAACCCTGGCCGCCGCAAACAACCTGGAGGGGGTGCGTCGTTTGTTTGAGCGCACCTATGCCCAGGGTATCACCAATGCCCTCCAGCGGGCCCAGGCCCAGACCAGTGCCGTGCGGGCCTACCTCGAGGCCACCCGGGCCTATGCCCTCTACCTGATCGTGCAAGACTCGCCCCGCGCCCGTGGGCTCAGCGCCAAAGCCTTTGTGGATGCCCTGGGCAAGCTCTCCAGCGGCAACCTGGGCGGTTTCAAAAGCGATGTGCAGGGGTTGGTCACCCAGGCTCAGAACTTCCTAAGAGCGGCCTCGAGCCCCCAGAGCCAGCGGCGAAGTAACCCCACCACCACCACCCAAACCCCCCCGGCCGCTGGGGGGGTTCGCCTAGAGGCCCCCCGCACCCCCCCGGCCCCCAGGGAAACGGCCCCGGCCATTGCAGTGCAAACCCGCCCGGCCGTCCAGGCGGCCCCTACCCCGGATGCCTACCAGCAATTGCTGGGGGATCTGCGCTTTCTGATCAAAGATAGCCGCCAGCTCGAGCGTGTGGCCGACAGCCTGACAGGGGCCGGCGTTTACAGCATTGACGACTGGAAACGGGCCCTGCTGGAGGTGCGCGGACGCCTGCTGGAAGCCCAGGCCCAGGTTGAAAACGGGCAGACCGACCTCGCCCGCCGCACCCTGGCCCAGGTCAGCGCCCGCTACAGAACAGCCATCGCTCCCCTAATCGAGGCCCTGCGACCCGAGCTGGCCCAACGCACCAACCGGGTGCTCGACCTGGCCGAGAACGCCGTGGGTCTGCGCACCAGCGACTTCACGGTGCTTTCGGGGGAGCTGTTGGAAAACGCCCTGGTTCTGGAGGGCAGGAGCCTAGGGGCTTTCCATAGCCTGCAGATCTGGCTGCTGCAAACCATCCTGGGCATCCCCCGGGCTTTTCTGTTCATCCTGGCCGGACTGCTGGCCTTCTTCCCGCTTTACCTGCTTAAGCTGACCTTCGGCGGGCGCAACGTCTACTGGCGCTTCCTGGGCCTGGCCTTTTTCTTCCTGCTGCTGCCAGCCATGATGGAAGGCCTATCCTACATCGGCTCCATCCTGTCCGACCCGCGCTACGGTCGGCTGCCCTTCCTGAGCGTTCTCACCAACCTGTCCATTCAGCAAAACCTGGTGGCCCAGTTGTTCTGGGGCCTGACGGT
This sequence comes from Meiothermus sp., assembly GCA_026004095.1. Lineage (GTDB taxonomy): Bacteria > Deinococcota > Deinococci > Deinococcales > Thermaceae > Meiothermus. Next base: position 90,810 of record BPIL01000003.1, on the reverse strand, counting down.
GTTCTTGGTGATCATCTTCGCCACCATTGGCCTGCGGGGCATCGCAACCCAGTTCGGTTTGTTGCAAAACCAGCGCACCCCAGTACAGCGCAGCCGCAGCTCCACCTTAGCCCAGACCGCTGCGGGCAGTGCAGCGGGGGCCGCCGCCAGCACCAAGCCGCACCCCGGCCTGACCAGCGAGACCATCGTGGAGTGGGATGAGGAGTTCTGAAAAACCTGCACTGTTCCAGAGTTAAGCCAGCCCCGCAGACCATGTAACGCCATACCCCCAACGCCCAGGCGGTATAATCCACCCGGTTTTTCTATATGAAACTGGGTTTTAGTCCCCTTACCGCTGGTCTCAGCTACCGGCAATCCTTCGAGCTGGCCGCCGAGCTGGGCCTGTTTCTGGAAATCGCCTTTGACCAACACGAGATGGATCCCCGGCTGCCCAAGGCCCGGGAGCTGGCTGAGATGGGCCGGGCCGCCGGGGTGGGGTTTACCGTACACCTGCCTTTTGTGGACTGGAACCTGGTCTCGCTGGTGCCGGAGGTGCGGCGGCTCTCCCTCGAGCGCACCCAGCGGGCCATCGAGTTCGGGGCCCAGATCGGCGCGGCCTGCGGGGTGCTGCACACCGGCCTGGTTCCGCTGCGGCTGCCCGAGGCCGTGAACCACGCCCACCAGCTCGCCCATCAGGCCCTCGAGCAGCTCGAACTGGCCATACCGGTGGCGCTGGAAAACCTGGGTCTTGAGACAACCGATCTGCTTGAAACCCCCAGCGAACTGCGGAACCTGCTGGAGGCCCACCCCCAGTACGGCTTCTGCCTGGATGTGGGCCACGCGCTTATCCAGCGGGGCCCCACCGGCCCCCAGGAGTACCACCACCTGCTGGGCCACCGCCTGCTGCATCTTCATCTGCACGATAACCGGGGCATCCAAGACGAGCACCTGCCCTGTGGGGAAGGGGCCGTGGACTGGGCCTGGGTGCGGAAGCTGCTGGAAAACTTCGGCGGTACTGCGGCCCTCGAGGTATCGGGCGGCGAGGGGGGTGTGCGCCGGAGCGTGGCCCTGTTACGGGCCAATTCCTAAACTTACTCCAAGCTACAATTTGGGGCACGCAAGCTTTTATTGTTGCAGCCCCTGCTAGGGACATTTGCCCCTCAACGAGTTTTTATGATGGTCTTACCGGGGCGCAGGCCCCTAATTTTCTGGTAGTCTTGAAAGCAGTGCCCAGCCCCCCTGAACGGGCCTGGCCAGGAGGAACCAAGCGATGCCGATTGAGCGAATCGAAGTCTATCTGGACGGCGGCACCGAGCCCGTGCAGGTGCTCACCCAACCCCCCTTCAAAGTTACCTACGATACCCGCTCCCTGAGCGACGGGGAGCACCTGCTCCGGGTAGTCACCCACTACACCAACGGGGCCAAAGACGTAAAGGAAGTGCCCTTCAAGGTAGCCAACACCCCTGGGGTGCTGTTGCAGGGCCTCGAGGAAGGCAAGGAGGTCTCGGGCATCCTGGACGTCACCTTGCGGGTGGCCGACCCCGATATTAAGCCCACCCGCGAGCGCTTTCCCGGGCTGGCTGCGGCCATTGCCACCGCCGCCATTCTAGGGGGGGTCTGGCTCTTCTTTGCTGCTACCGGGGTAACCAACAAGACCCTCGAGGAAGTCGCCAAACCCCCCGCGGTCGCCGAGGCGGGCGCCCACGGCGGCCCTGTCGCGGCAGTGGACGAGGCCCTCAAAGCCAAGGGCGAGCAGGTCTACAGCGCCAACTGCGCCGGCTGCCACCAGGCCACCGGAAAGGGCCTTCCGGGGGTCTTCCCGGCACTCGATGGCAGCAAGAACGTGGCCGACAAAGCCTATGTCATCAACATCCTGCTCAAAGGCAAGGGCGGTATGCCCGCCTTTGCCCAGCTCTCCGACGAGGAGCTGGCGGCTGTGGCCACCTACATCAAAAATAGCTGGAGCAACAAGTTTGGCGGCGTAACCCCGGACGAGTTCAAGGCCGCCCGCTGAGGAGGGAGCATGTATCGCAACGACACGGTAGTTCCCTACTTCGCCCTGGTCTTCTCGGCGGCGTTGTTTCTGATGGCCTACCTCAACGACCGGATGCGGGTAGTGCACGAGGCCGGGGTGGTGCCCCACCTCACGGTGGGCAACATCGGGCTGATGGCCTTTGCCATGGTGCTGTTCATTTATGGATTTATCGGGCTGTTGAGCAACTGGCTCGAGGGCTCCGAGCTGCGCCCCGGCAAACACGAACCTGAACCCAGCAGCCTGCCCATGGTGGCTGGGGTGGTGCTCTCGCTTCTACTGGTGATGCTCTCGGGCTTCTTCGTGCGCACTTTGGTGTTCGCCAACAACCCCGAGATTGGCTACTACAACGCCACCACCTTACAGGCCGGGGTGTTTGCCTCGATGATGCTCATCCTGGCCCTGCTCATTGCCATCTACAAAAAATACTTCGTGCCAGAAGAAGTCCTGGCCGAGGACGAGAAAAGCGACTTCCCCTGGTAGCAGCGTTTGGAGGATTTGACAATGGCCGATCATGAAGCCACTGCCCATCACCACGAGCACCACCACGAAGACCCCCAGGCCCACGCCACCCGCCGGGCCATCCTGCAGGCGGCCATCGGCGTGAGCGCAGGAGCCGCGGTGCTCTCGACCCTGTGGGTGGGCGCAGGTCTGGTACCCCGCGAAGAAAAGATTCCCAGCAAAGAACCGGTGGCGGTGGGTGATGTCCTGGTTTTTGCCACCGGCCCCAAAGCCGAGCAAGAGATTACGCTGGACGACCTGCGGGCCGCTCAACGGGAAAGGATCCCCTTCATCATCGCTTTCCCCAAAAGCCCCGAGAATGTGGTCAAGAAAGACCTGATCACCAACACCATCATGGTCATCCTGGCCGACCCGGCCAAAATGAGCCCGGAGACCCGCCAGCACGCCTCGCCCGAAGGGGTACTGGCCTACTCGGCAGTCTGCAAGCACCTGGGCTGCACCGTCAGCCAGTGGCAAAACGACACCTGGCTGTGCCCCTGCCACGGCGGCAAGTACGACATCTACAACCAGGCCAAGGTGGTGGGCGGCCCTGTTCCCGCACCCGTTCCCCAGCTCCCGGTCAAGGTTGAGGGGGGCAAGGTGGTGGTGGCAGGCGAGTTCCTGGGCAAGCCAGGGGTCGATGTCTAGGGAGGAAGTATGTATCAGTGGCTAGACGATCGCTTGAGTCTAGGAAAGCTTTACGCCAAGGCTTTCCGCAAGGCTTTCCCGGTGCACCACTCGTTCTTTTTGGGCGAGATCACCCTGTTTTCCTTCGTTACCCTGGTGCTCACCGGCATTTTCCTGACCCTCAACTACGAGCCGTCCATCCGCCCAGTCTCGGGCTCGCTCTCGGGCGGGCAGGAAGTGCCGGCCGCCTACTACTCGATTCTCTACATCGACTCGCTGCCCTTTGGGGCGGTGATCCGCTCGCTGCACCACTGGGCCGCCCACATCATGATTGCCGCTGCCTTCCTGCACATGCTGCGCATCCACCTGACCGGGGCCTACAAAAACCCCCGCGAGCTGAACTGGATTGTGGGGGTGTTTTTGCTGGTGCTCGCCATCATCACGGCCTTCACCGGATACGCCCTGCCCTTCGACAACTATGCCCTCACCGCCACCAAGATCGGCTACGAGATTGGCGCGGCGGCCCCCTGGGTGGGCAAGCTGCTCTCGGATATTCTCTTTGCCGGTGAGCTTTCACCCACCAACACCCAGACCATCCCCCGGCTCTTCCCCATTCACGTGCTCTGGCTGCCGCTGGCCCTGATCGCGCTGATAGGTGTGCACCTGACCATCATGATCAAGCAGAAGCACACCCAGCCCAAGTACGCCGAAAAGGTGGCACCGGGCAAGATTGTGGGGGTGCCGCTCTTCCCGCAGCAGGCCGCGATGATGGGCATTCTGTTTCTGGTCTACATCGCTGTGACCACCTTCATCGCCGGGGCTTTCCTGGCCCACCCGGTGCAGGCTTTTGGCCCCCCCACCGCCAACACCCCAGCGGTCAAGCCGGACTGGTACTTCATGTGGATCTACGGGATCTTGCAAATCATCCCGGCCAACTGGCGCTTTGAGTTCCTGGGGGCCACCTTTGGCCCGCAGTTCTGGGGCGGCATCCTGGTACCCACCATCATCATCCTGGGGGCCCTGGCCATCCCCTTCCTGGACTACTCCAAAGAGAAGCAGCGCTACCTCGAGCTCCCCAGTCAGCACCCCTTCCGCACCAGCTTTGTGGTGGGGATGCTGATGTTCTACATTATGAGCACCCTGGCCGGCTACAAGGTGGATCTGGGCCTCTCCAACGGGCTGCTGTGGGTACTGGTCTTTATCGTGCCGGTTATTACCGGGGTGGTCTGCTACATCATCATGAAGGCCATCTACGGCAAGGACTGGAACCGGGAGCCCGAGATTAAGCTGATTGGTAAAGGCTCCGCTGCCGACGATTAAGGCTTGTTCCGTCCCAAGGCGCTCCCCTGTGGAGCGCTTTTTTGCTTCCGCTGCATAATGAAGCATGCTCGAGCCCGACCCCATACACCTCCAGCAGCAAGCAGGTTTTGCGGAGCGTGCAGCCCAGCTCTCCGAAAAGCTCCGCTGCCCCGCCTGGGGGTGATGAACCTCGAGGACGCCGCCTTGCTGCCGGCGCCGGCCGGTTTTCCAGTACGACTCCGCCATGTACCTGGGCTGCCCGGCGAGAGCGTGGACGGGCTGTGCCGCCCGCAAGCCCTCTGGTGCGCTGCCGGGGGCTGGGGTTTTTGAGCGAGCGCGAGCGGCTGGAGAAAATCCTGGCCCTGCTCGAGCTGCCGACCTCGACGCCGCAATAGTGGCCGGCCTATGCGCATAGCTAATCATCCATGCGTTCTGGTGGTGTGCTGGCTCAACCCGAGCGCGGCCTGCTCGAGCCGCGTTTTCTATTTGCATAAATATGCAATTGCGAAATATGGCACTATCATGTCCAGGATTCGTTTGCCGGTGCTTTGCCGTAACAAAAAATACGGTTTTTGCCTCAATTGTGCGTAATCCTTCATCGGGCTTTGGGCCCTCGAGCTAAACTAAACCTACCCCGCCGAGGGGAAACCAAGCCAGAAAGGAGGTTGATCGAACACCGCAAGGAACTTCCCATTGCTGGTTGGATCTTGATTACAAGCAATTCGACGAACTGCCACCACACGGTATGCCACCGTGCGATGGAGCGACTAAGTCGGCAGGGTGATGCCCGAGCATCCAGAACAATTCTCGGGAGAAAGGTTTGCAGAAGTGTAAAAAGGTAGATTCGCATGAAAACGCTCGTCATAGGCGCCGGAGCCGCTGGCCTGGCCGCGGCCCAAGACCTACAGAAAGCGAAGCATCAGGTTACCGTTCTTGAAGCCCAACACCGCGTCGGAGGACGCATCCGCACCGATAGAAGTTTTGCTGCTGTACCTATCGAGCTGGGCGCGGAATTCATCCACAGCAGCCAGGTTCCCACCTATCCCCTCCCCGCACAGTTTGGCCTGCGCACCCACTACTTCAACCAGCAGGACGACACCCTGGTGCGCCTGCCGGATGGCAGCCTGCGCACCATTGCCGAGATCGGCTGCGAGGCGCTGGGCTACAACAACATTCGGATGGTGGACTGGCCCCAGGCCATCGGCGAGGAGTCGCTGGCCGCGTACCTCCAGCGCAACCGGCTCGAGGGCCACAAAATCCCCTACAAGCTGCAAGAGTACATCTCCGACTTCGATGCTCCAGAAACCCTGAGCGCGCAGGCCGCGCTGGAGTTTCTGTGCGACAAGTCCGCCGAGGAAGGGGATTACCGCATCCTCGAGGGCTACGATTAACTAGCGATAAAACTTGCGACCTCACTGGACATCCGGCTGGGGGCCGTGGTGGAGACGCTCGAGTGGGGCCCTTTTGGCGTCAAGGCCCTTACCACCGATGGGCGGGTCTTCCTGGCCGACCAGGCCGTAGTCGCCGTGCCCCTGGGTGTGCTGAAAGCCGGTAAGATCCGCTTTGTGCCCGAGCTGCCCAAGGCTAAGCAAGAAGCACTGCACCGGTTGGGCATTGCGGACGCGGTTAAGCTCTTCTTCCTGTTCGACGAACCCATCCTCCCGCCCGGCATCGTGGAGCTTTACGTGCCCGGCCACAGCCCCGACGAGTGGTGGAGCAGCACCGCCGGCCACGACGTAAACTTCGAGATTCTAACCGCCTTAGCCACCGGCCCCAGGGCCCGCGAGCTGCTGGCCCTGCCGGAAGAAGAGGCCCTGCAGAACGCCCTGCAAACCCTGCGCCAGGCCTTAGGCCGCCCCGACCTTACCCCCCGCCGGGCCCGGCTGGCCCACTGGCAGGACGACCCCTACACCCTGGGGGCCTACTCCAAGGCCAGCGTGGGGGCCTCCCAGGCCCGCCGCATCCTGGCCCAGCCGGTGGGCAACCGGCTCTTCTTCGCCGGCGAACACACCGCCTCCAACGCCTGGGCCGCCACCGTGCACGGGGCCTATGCCAGCGGACGGCGGGCCGCCCGCGAAGTCCTGCAAGCCCGCGCGCTCACCTATTCGATCCCCCGTTCCGAAACCTTGCGACCCGCCCTGCCCTTGGGGGCGTGACGGGGTATTAGCCAGAGACACCGCAGACTGCCCAGTACGGCGAAAAACCGCCGTGCTGGGCATTTACTGTGGACTGGGGTGTCGCCGTGTTGAAAGGAGGAACACGGCAGCAACGTTCGCCACCACTTGCTCATGGAAGCACCTCGAGCCCAACTGCCAGCCTGAAGCCCCGAGCGCTAACTGTAAGGCCAGCAGCCTCGAGCTTGCGCGTCAGCCGGTAGCGTTGACCGCTCTTGGCGTGTACAGCCACCTCGCCAAACAGCCAGATGGCCTCGCGGGTGAGACCCTCCACCAGACCGGACAGGCTCACGAGCCGCCCCCCTGCGCACTGCCAGACAGTTGCTGGGCCTGCGCCAGGCTCAGGTAAGGCAGGCTCGAACGGGGCGCCGGGTACTGAGCAGCCGCAAGGCTCGGCGCGCGGCCCTCCAGCCGGGCCAGGCTCACGTAAACCTCACCCACCAGGCCCACCCCTTCGACCCGGACGGGAAAAACGTAGTAGCCCGAGTAGGCCACCTCGAGGGCACGGGCTTTTTCCAGGGCAATGAGTTCCACCATGGCTTCGAATTCCTGGGGGTTCTCCGCACGCAAGCGAGCCAGATCGGGCGTAGCCTGGGCAATCCGTAGAGCCTCTGAGCGGTTGAGCGCGGCGAGCTGCATCACCTCATCGGGGGTAGGGCGCACCAGACTTTCCACCCTAAGCGGCGTCTCAAGGCGAACCCTAGCCGCATCCAACCGTCCATCAGGAGCAGTGATACCGCTCAGAATCTCCGGCGGTAAGGTCTGCCGCCAGTACTCGGGCGAGGTCTCCCGTACAGCTTGCATAACGGCCTGGATAGCCTCGCCGGGACTCACCTCGATGCGCGACATCCCACGCAGTTCTTCAAGCTAGGCCTGGTACGTGCGCCCCGGTTGAGGAACCAGGACTGGCGCCACGCAACCGGACAGTACAAATAAACCCATGACAAGCCAAGCTGCCGCTTTGCAGTTGTGTAGCGTAATACCTCCTAACCTGCAAAAACTACGATGAGCGAGGAAACCAGAACCAGCAGGCCACTAATGAACAGAGATACGTCTACGAACGGCTGCAAATCCGGATCGGGATGTTTCGCCTTACCAATGGTAGTAAACGATAAAACCAGCAGCCCCACCGCCATGACAAGATACAAAAAATCAGTGAGAACCGGCGATTTGCGGAGAATTACCAGGTTGGTGAAAACATTGATGAGGAAGAAACTTGCAGCCAGCCTGAATAGATACTTGCTTACCTCGTTAAGTACCTTAGGATTTCTTACAGCAAACACGGCCGCCTCCTGACAATTACTATCCATTCCTAGCATAGCAGTTACGTAAATCGCCTAAAGCAACCCCTAGGTAAATGGATGCCGATGCAAGAACCCCTATAGCAATCCAACATTGAGGAGTCCAAAAAAGTGCTCCCCAACCGCACGCTGACCCTACAGCTGCTTGTGCAGCAGCATATGCGGCACTAGCAGCTGCCACAAGTGCTTCTTCCCGACCACAGGGCCTCTGCTGTTGACTTACTTCATCAAGGTTCACTTTTTTTGACCCTACTGGCCTGAAAAGTTCATCAAGAGATTGAGCCTGATTATTTATGCTTCCGATTTCGTACATCTTGACTGAGGTCGAGGAAAAGGCACTCAATTCCGAAGTAATCCGCACCATTGCGACCACGTTGCGGTCAAAATCTACGGTGCGCAGAATCATTTCTTCGTTATTGACAATATCTCCGCTCGTAACAGTTATGTTGATGTTATTTTCACTATAGTTGACAACAACCAGTTGAACGCGGTCTTGAGCAAGCAAAAGCGGGATGTAGACCAAAGTTCCGTGCGAGGAATCTTTGGATAATCTTGAATCCGACCAGTTAAGGTATTTTCCTTCCTGTGCCGCCAGACGCGCTACGAGTTGGAATTCCGGATTGGCCTCTATTTGCGCCCGGATTTCTGAGGATACAGCGGTTAGGTTTGGCTTTGTTTCCACCACCCTGGGCGTGCTCGAGCACCCCGCCAATACCAGCAACGCCGCCATCAGCCAAGCCAGTGCCTTGCGATTATGTAGCATAATGCCCCCTTCGGAACGTTTTTTCGCAATCTAGACCAAACCCCCCCCCAATGTGTAGCACAAGCTACATTTCACACACCCCCACCAACAAGCCCGCCACCTCCCCCAGCTCCACCAGCGCCCCGTACACATCGCCGGAAAGCCCGCCGCCCAGCCTTCTGGCAGCCCAGGAGGCCAGCAGTAGCATCGCCGCAACCACGGCCAGCGCAACCCAGGGGAAGAAGTAGATGGCTGGCAGGGCAAACAGCAAGGCCGGTAAGACTCGACCCTCACGGCTGCGGGCCCCCAGGCCCTCCTTGCGGGCCGCCGGAAAGAGGTTCATGGGCAGGAGCAAAGCAAAGCGCACCAGGGCGGGCAGGCACAAAAGCAGCCAGGGCGGGGGGCTCGAGGCCAGCAACTGCCACTTCAGGAGCAGCACCACAAACCCCACCCCAAAGGCAAAGCTGCCCAGGTGCACATCGCCCAGGATGCGCAGGCGCTCGGCGGGGGGCTTCATGGAGAGCAGGGCGTCGGCGGAGTCCAGCAGGCCGTCCAGGTGGAGCATGCCGGTGCAGGCCAGCCAGACCGCCAGCAGGATGGCCCCTTGCAGACCGTCGGGCAGGGCAGCGGTCAGCCACGCCACCAGCGCCAGCACCCCGCCAATCAGGTAGCCCGCCAGGGGGTAGAAGGCCGAGGCGGCCTTCATTTCGCCGTCTTTGACCTCACCCAGGTGGGGCACGGGAAACGTGGTTAGAAAGCCTACGGCCAGCCAGAAAGGGCGCACCTTAAGGTTGTACCAGAACCGCCCCAAAACGCGCCTCGAACTCTTCTTTGGTCTTAATGGGACGGCCCTCGAGCCGCAGTTGCACGGTCTGGGCCTGAATTTCTTTGGGATAAGGACAGTGGCGGCACCTGGAGCCACAACAGTAGCCGCGCTTGCGGTGATAGGCCCCGGTGAAAACGTAGAGACCGTTTTCGATGTAGTAGTCTACGTTTTCTTTGAGTTCTACCCTCGCCATTTTTGTTTCCTTGTGACCATTTTACTTCTTCTGGCTTCTCATATGAAATCCTTTTGATTCATTCCCCTAACATCCCCCCGGCCACCAGTGAAATAGGGTGTAGCTCTGGATAAGCGCGGGCTGGGTTTGTAGGTAAGCGCACCGGGCTTCCACCTTGGCCCACAGCTCCTCTTCATCCTGCACCTGCCCATTGGCCACGACCGCGTCAATGAGCCCCCAGGTTCGTTCTACCGGCTGCAACTCGGGCGAGTAGGGTGGCAGATAACACAGCCCCAGGCCCTTGGCTGGCTCCACCCGCCCCGAGGTGTGCCAGCCAGCCTGATCCAGCACCACCAGTACCAGCTTGCCCGCCCCCGCCCCCCGTAGCCGGGCAAAGGCCTCCAACACCAACTGGAACCCCTCCACCGAGACCGAGGGCAGCAGCCAGTACTCGCTTTCCCCCGTACCCGGTCTTATGAAGGCGTACACATACAGCCAGCGATAGCGGGGCCGCTCCTGCGCTAGCGGCGTCCTCCCTCGCAAGGCCCATACCCGTCGGCGGATGGGCTTCAGCCCTATTCGGTGCTCATCAAAGCCCCACACCTCCAACTCCAGTTCAGGAAAGAGCAACCTGAACAGGAAAACCATCAGAAAGAGCTTTTTTTGAAAGCCTCCTGCCGCTTCGCATCCGCCTCCCGGTGGCGCGGCCGGGGGCGCAGCGGGGCCAGGCCCAGGCGACGCATCCAGTACCAGGCCCGCCGCCCATCCACCGGACGTCCCAGCCTTTCAGCCAGCCACTCCGCAGCGTTGCGAATGCTCCAAAGCCCGTCCCTGGGATGGGGCTGGAGGAGGGCCTGGCGGAAGCCCTCCTGGAGTTCGGGCGGTACGAGGGGGGCCCGGCCTTTGTTCTCGTGCCGCAGATTCTTCATGGGCAGGCCCTGATTGTAGCGGTGGATTACCTGACGCACCCAGCGATCGGTATAGCCCAGATTCCTGGCTACCTCGGGGATGCTCTGACCCCTGGCCAGCAGCCAGAGAGCGTGCCAGCGGGCGCGTTCGGTGTGGTCTTGGGACTCCCGGTAGAGGGCGTGGAGGTTATCCGGATGGTGTCGCAGTTGGAGTTCCAACCGGGGGCGGCGCTGATGTTGGGCCAGTTGCATGGCTCCATTTTAGTGGAAAGAGTCTTGAAGATTTCTTATCAGTTGCAGCCCAGGCCCCCCCGATTTCTACGGCCCTCCGGCTTGCGACACCCCGGCCTGGGCAAAGGTAGCCATCCCTGCCATTACCGAGGCCGCCGCCCGCAGGATGGGAAAGCTCAAAACCGCCCCGGTGCCCTCGCCCAGGCGCATATCCAGCTCGAGGATGGGTCTGAGCTTCAGGGCCTCTAGCTGCCTTCTATGCCCCGGCTCCAGCGAGCGGTGTCCGGCGAAAAGATATTCGCGCACGTTCGGCTCGATGCGGCAGGCCAGCAAAGCCCCGGCGGTTACCGGGAAACCGTCGGTGACCAACGGCAGGCCGGCCTCGGCCCCGGCCAGGAAGACCCCCGCTACCGCCGCAATTTCCAGCCCCCCCAGCTCCGTGAGCAGCTCGAGCGGCCCGGCTTGGGCAAGGTCGCCCAGGCGGGCCTGAGCCCGCTGCAGCGCCCTGCGGACGACCTGCACCTTTTGCTGGTAGCGGGCCTCGTCCACCCCGGTACCGCGCCCGGTCACCGCCTCGGCCTCCAGGCCCAGCAAGGCCGCGGTGAGGGCTGCCGCAGCGGTGGTATTGCCGATGCCCATATCGCCGGCGGCCAGGAGGGTAGCGCCCTCGGCGATGGCCCGACGGGCGGCCTCGGCCCCAACACGGATGGCCTGCTCGGCTTCGGCGCGGGTCATGGCGGCCTCCTGGGCGATGTTGCCGGTGCCCGAGCGCACCCGCTCCGGCGACGGAACGGGGGAGTTGATGCCCACGTCGAGCACGTAAACCTGGGCGTCGGCGGCTCGAGCAATTTGATTGATGGCCGCGCCCCCCGCCCGAAAGTTCAGGAGCATCTGGGCGGTCACCTCGGATGGGTAGGCCGAGACGCCCTCGGCGGTCACCCCGTGGTCGGCGGCGCAGACGATCACAGCGCCTTTGCCCAGGGTGGGGCGCAGGGTCTGCTGGATGGCGGCCAGGCGAACCCCCAGTTCCTCCAGATAGCCCAGCGAGCCCGGCGGCTTGGTGAGCTGATCCTGGTGGGCGCGGGCCTGGGCCAGCCATTCTTGGGGGATGGGTGGGATGTTGAAGCGCATAATAGACTATTTGATCTGTACCGGAATGCCCGCCACCAGCAGGTAGACCCGGTGGGCCTCCTGGGCAACGCGGGCGTTGGCCGTTCCCAGCAGGTCGCGGTAGCGCCGGGCCAGGGGGTTCTCGGGCACGATGCCCAGGCCCACCTCGTTGGTGACCACCAGCAGGGTCTTGCCGGTCTGGGCCCGAACCGCCAGCAGGTGCTCGAGCGCGGGCAGCACCTCGAGCCCGGCCAGCATCAGGTTGGAGACCCACAAGGTCAGGCAGTCTAGCAGCACCACCCCATGCCGGGCCTGCTGCAGGGCCTGGGGCACCTCGAGCGGGGCCTCCAGGGTTTCCCAGGCGGGGGGGCGCTCGGCCCGGTGCTTGGCGATGTGCTGGCGCATCTCCCCGTCCAGCGGCTCCGCCGTAGCGATAAAGCTCACCTGCGCCTGCCCCAGGGCCTGGGCCTGGGCCTGGGCAAAGCGGCTCTTGCCGGCCCTGGCCCCCCCCGTAATGAGCACCAGATGGTTCTGCACAGGGCCTCACCCTCCGTTCTCGGGTGTCCGCACGAAGCGCACCCGCTTGTGCGCCCAGTCCACCCCCACCACCGCGCAGGGCGGCAGGAAGCGGTCTTGATCCAGCTCCCGCAGCACCATGCGCAGCACCCCCCCGTGGGTGAAGACCAGGTGGCGGCCCGCCGGCAGGCGGTCGAAGAAGCCGTACACCCGGCGTCGCAACTGGGCGGTGGACTCCCCTCCGGGCGCCTGGAACCCATCAAAGGCCAGGAGCGCCGCTTTGTAGGCCTCGGGCAGCTCGGCCCACCGCAGGCCCTCGAGCTGGCCGAACTCGAGCTCGCGCAGCGCCGCCGAGACTTCCTGGGGTTCGCCGTAGGCCAGCCGGGCGGTCTGGATGGCCCGTTGCAGATCGGAGGCCACCACCCGCTCGAAGCGTTCGGCGGCCAGCCAGCCCGACAGCGCCCGGGCCTGCTGCTCGCCCAGCGCGGTAAGGGGCACATCGCTCCAGCCCGTGAGCCGCCCCTCCTGGTTCCAGGTGGTCTCTCCGTGGCGCACCAGCCAGAGCTCGCACATCCTTCACCTCCGCAAAGCCTCAGCGGGCGAGGGCGGCGGCCAGGCCCCGGGGTGCAGAATCCCAGCCAGAATCTCCACCCCCCGCACCACCCGGGGGGTCAGGGCACAGAAGTAGGCCGAGTCCAGCGCCCAGCACTCCACCCCGGACAGGGGGTTTGCCCAGCCGGCCAGATCCCGCAGGGCCGCCCCCAGGCCGTAGCCGCAAAAGGAAAACAGCAGCACCTCGGGCTGCAAAGCGGCTATTTCCTCCCAGGTGGTGCGGAAGCTGGGCGCTTCGGGGCTGGCCCCCAAGGGCGCACCCCCAGCGGCCTCGATCAGGTCGGGCACCCAGTGGCCGCCCAAAAAAGGGGGCTCGAGCCACTCCACCAAGGCCACGCGGGGCCGCTTTCGCCCAGCCACGGCCCGCCGCACCCGCTCGAGCCGGCCCTGCAGCTCCTCAATCCCCGCCTCGGCCGAGACCCCGGTGGCTGCCGCCACCGCCCGCAGATCGTCCCACAGATGGGCCAGCCGGGTGCCCTGCAGGCTGAGGGTGGGCACCCCAAAAGATAGGCAGTCCACCGCCTGGCGCAGCTCGCTGGGCCCCACCGCACACACCTCGCAGACCCCCTGGGTCAGGATCAGATCGGGCTGGAGGGCCTCGAGCACCTCTGTGCGCACCCGGTACAGGCTCTGACCGGCCTGGGCGGCCTGGCGCACCCGCTGGTCTATCTCGGCTTGCGAAAGTCCTTGGGGTAGGATGCTCTCGGTAAGCACGGGCTTATCTGTCACGGCGCAGCAGTGCGAGACCCCCACCGGCTCCACCCCCAAAAAGCGCAGTATCTCGGTGGCCGCAGGCACCAGGCTGGCTACCCGCATCCGCCCCCCCTTTCCACCCAGGCGTACAGCGGGGTCTCTACGAACTCCGGCGGCCCTTCCAGATACAACCGGAGGCCTGGCAGCAACAAGTTGGCGCCTTCCTGCTCGAAGTCCAGCGGATCCCCGGGCAGGGTATACAGCAGGGTCTCGCCAGGAGCAACCCCCAGCCGCATCAGCCGGGCCCGTGCAGGACGGACACAGCGGATGCGGGCCTCCTGCGCCACGGCGATGTAGCGGGCCAGGCAGGGGCCATCCTGGGTGACCAGGCGACGCACCTCTCCCAGGTCGAGCAAAAGCAGCTTCTCGGTGACTTTCAAGCTGGCCTGCATCTATTCCTCCAACACCACCACCGGCCGGTCTTTCACCCGGTGCACCCGCACCCCCGCCCCGTACACCCTTTGCAGCAAGGACTGGTCGAGCACCTCGGCGGGACGGCCCAGGGCCAGCAGCCTGCCTTCCATTAGGAAAGCCACCCGATCCGCCCTAGCGGCCAGGTTGGGATCGTGCAGCACCGTCAGGATACCCAGCCCTTGCGCCCGCAAACCCGCCACCAGGGCCAGAAACTCGGCCTGGTGGTGCAGGTCGAGATGGTTGGTGGGCTCGTCCAGCAACAAAAATCTGGGCCGCGCCGCCAGCGCCCGGGCCAGGAGCACCCGCTGGCGTTCGCCGCCCGAGAGGGTGGGGAGCCGTCGGTGGCGGAACCCGCTCACCTGGGTCTGCTGCATGGCCCATTCCACCGCTTCCCAGTCGGCCCGGCCCTCCCGCCCCAGCAAGCCCAGGTGCGGGATGCGGCCCAGGGCCACCACCTCTTCCACCGTGAGATCCTCGGGGTAGCCGCCGTTCTGCGGTAGAAAGGCGATCTGCTGGCCCCGCAGCCAGCTCGAGCACCCCCCCAGGGGCCGACCCTCCAGGTACACCCCGCCTGTGGTGGGCCGCAAAAGCCCAGCCAACAGGCGCAGCAGGGTGGACTTCCCCGAGCCGTTGGGCCCCAGCAACGCCAGCCACTCCCCTGGCTCCAGGTGCAGACCAAGGCCCTCGAGCACCCTTCTGTGCCGGTACGAAAAACCCAGATTGTGGGCCGCCAGCCCCCGGGGAATTGCCGCACCATCGGAGTGGGGAAGCCTAGCCATACCGCCTCCGCTCCCGCCACAGCAGGTACAAAAAGAAGGGCCCCCCCAGCAGCGTGGTCACGATGCCCACCGGCAGCTCCGCCGGGGCCACCAGCACCCGCGCCCCCAGGTCGGCCCAGAGTAGCAGCACCGCCCCCCCCAGGGCCGAGGCCGGCAGCAAGTAGCGGTAGTCGCCCCCCAGGAGCCGCCGGAGCATATGCGGGGCCACCAGGCCCACAAAACCGATGATACCGGCCTGGGCCACCGCCGCAGCGGTCAGCAGCGTACAGACCCCAATCAGGAGTAGCTTAAGACCTTCCAGCGGCAATCCCAGGCTGCGGGCGGTCTCCTCGCCCAGGGTGAGGGCGTTGAGGGTGCGACCCAGCAACAAAAAGACCGGCAGAGTAAAAAGCAGATAACCGGCCAGCGCCCCCACCCCCGGCCAGCTTATGAAAGATAGGTTACCCAGCGTGTAGGCGAACACCGCCCGCACCCGATCGGCGCCCTGCAGCATCAGGTAGCTGGTCAGGCCCACCAGTATGCTTCCCACCACCACCCCGGCCAGAATCAGGTCGTGGGTGCGGCCGGCCCCCCCTGAAAGCAGCAACACCACCAGCACCGCCCCTACAGCACCCAAAAAGCCAAACCAGGTAGCTGAGAAAGGCAGGAAGCTAAAAATGGCGTGTTGCGCAAATGCACCGCTCAAGCCACCGGCCAGGCTCACCGCCAGTGTGACCCCAAAGGCCGCCCCCGCCGCCGAACCCATCAGGTAGGGGTCGGCCAAAGGGTTGCGGAACAGGCCCTGGAAAGCCGCCCCCGAGAGGCCCAGCGCGGCCCCCACCAGGATGGCCCCCAGCACCCTGGGCAGGCGCAGCTCGGTGACGATGGGGTTGTCTTGCCAGCCCAGCAGGGCCCTCAGCACCTCCTGGGCTGGTATCTGCACCGCCCCATACCAGAGCCCCAGCAGCCCGCCCAGCCCCAGCAGCACTAGCAGAGCAGCAAAAACCCACAGCCGCGGGAGAAGCCCCGCCGCCACCCCGCGCTTAGGTGTGGTGAGGGCTGGGGTGTGCACCATGCCCCCTAGCGGCGCAGTTCCGGGTGGAAGCAGCCCACCAGCAGTTGCAAGCCCTGGGCCACCCGCGGGCCGGGGCGCGAAAGCAGGTTATCCTGCTGGCCGGTAAAGGTGCAGATGCGCTGGTTGCGGATGGCCGCCACCCCTGCCCAGCCCGCCCGCCTGGACAGTTCGGCAGCCCCTGGGTGGGTGAGCACGATAATGGCGGGGTTCTTCTGCACCACCAGCTCGGGGCTGATCTGGGGGAAGAGCCCCAGCTCCTTGGGAATGATGTTCTGGCCCCGGGCCTTGGTAATCAGCACACCGATGAAGGACTCAGGCCCCACCGTGTAGGGCGTGGGGTCAATCTCGTAGTAGACCGTGGGGCGCTGGGTGGCCTTGGCCGCGCGGGTCTCCACCGCGTACACCTCGCGCTGAATTTGCGCCACCAGCCGCTCGGCCTGGGCCTCCAGACCCAGCACCCGGCCCAGCAGGCGGGTGGTGCGGAAGATATCGTCGTAGGTCTCGGGCTTGATGGCAAAGGCAGCCACCCCGGCCCGCTCGAGCCCCTCGTGCAACTTGCCGTAGACCGAGACGATCACTAGGTCGGGCTTGAGGGCCAGGATGGCCTCGAGGTTGGGGTTATACAGCCCCCCCACCTTGGGCAGCCGCTTGACCTGCTCGGGGAAATCGGAGAAGTCGTCCACCCCCACCAGCCGCCCACAGGCATTCAGGGCGCACACCGTCTCGGTGACCGAGGGCAGCATGGCTACAATGCGCTGAGGAGCGGCCTTGAGCGTAACGCTGCGGCCCAGGTCGTCGGTCAGGGTGCGCGGGAACGGCTGGGCCAGCCCAGAGGTCAGCAGTGCAAAGCTTAGAGCCAGAAGCAAAAGCCAGAAAGTTCTTTTCATCGCGTCCCTCCCCAACCCGGTCTCGCCGCTGGGCGTAAAAAATCGCCCTCGGGAGTGAGGACGCTAAACAGGTTCCCCGAAACTCCCCCTTCTTGCGAGAGGTGCCTTCCGTATCGGAGTTAGGAAGGCGTTTTGGCAGGTATTCGGACTTCGGGCGATCAACGCACCGTTACCGCTGCGCGACAGTGCCGGACTTTCACCGGACTTCCCCACTTTAAGCCAGGGCTACGCGCCCAGGCACCAAAACTTGACCGGGTTGTCGGGCCCTAACGGGCCTGTTCCCAGGCTACACCCCCAAGACCCACCCGACAAGCGCCTACCAGGTAGGCCAGGCAGGGGCGGCCTCGAGGCCCAGGCCCTCAAGGGACTTATAAAGTTTCTCCCACGATTCCTGCTTCACCGGGGTAAACCCATGAGCCAGAATGCTGTTGTGACGCGCTTGGAGCAGGTTCCCTAGCTCGCCCAGGTAGGCCGCGTAGAGCCGCTGGGGTAGGGTCTGGGACTGCCCCAATACCCCATCTATGGTAGCCGCCAGGGACAGCCGATCCTTGAGGCCGGTGGCCCTCTGAATCTGTTGAGCAAGGTGCTGGGCTGCCTGCGGATAGCTTTTGGGGTCGCTCAGCACAATCTGGTGCCGCTCGTACAGGTCGGCCTCGGCGGCCAGCTCCACCGCCCGGTACAGCCGGGCCAACGCGTCGTCGTGGCGGCCCCTGGAGGCCCGGCGCTGGGCGTTGGCTAAAAGGTCGGCCAGCAGGGCAAAGGTGGGCTTGCCCTCCCGATCCAGGATGGTTCGCAGCCGGACTTGGGCCTGCTGCAATTCCTGCAACACCCGCACCTTGGTTCCGTGCCCCCAGGCCTCGGCAATGGCAAGGGCGGGCTCGAGGTGTGCTTCCAGCTTCTGCCAGGCCGCCTTGTGGTAGAACAGGTCCCACTCCAGCATGCCCTCGGTAATCCCCTTCAGGTGCTCGTAAAAGCGCTTTTCGGAGGGGGTTAGGGGCCGGGCCAGCAGTTCGTCCAGAAACTCCTGGGCGGCCCGGTAGTCGCACTGCTTCCAGGCCCGCCGGAAACCCTCCCACTCGCGCAGGCCGTAGCGGTAGGTGGGGTCTTCCAGCAGCCGCAGCCGCTCGCTGCCGCTTTTCACCCGCCCACGGTCGTCGCGGGCCTCGCCGCCCACGTAGCTAAAGGTAACGCCCTGCCCGGTAAGGGCCAGCACCAGCCCCGCCGACATGGTTTTGGTGCCCCCGGTGATATCGGCCACAATGGGCCGCGCCTCCCACTCGAGGGCCTTTTGCAGTGCCAAGCGCCCCTTGCGGAACACCTCGCCTAGGTCTTCGTGGTCGTCGAGCAGCAGGGTATGGTAGCGCAACCCATCGCCATACCGCCGGATAAGCTCCCCCGCCACCGCCTGCGTACGCTGGCTGGCTATAAAAACCACCCCCTGCGGGGTGTGCTCGGTCAGGGCAAACTCGAGGGGCTCCAAGGTTTCCCCCACCCCCAGAATCAAAACTTTGTTTGGTTGCTCCTGCACACCCCCAATCTACCAAACCCCGCGTGCACTCGAAGGGCTTTTGTACGCATCGGAGGGTCACGACAGGCTTACTGGCTCCACGGCCGGGTTCAAACCAGTTTCCTCCCGTGCTTTTTGGTAGAGCTTACGGCTGAACTCCCGCAGTTTCTCCAGCTCACCTTTTTTACTAACTTGCAAGCCGTGTATCAGGAGGCTTTTATTGCGTCCTTTGAGTACGCCCTGATAGCCCCGCATATCGCTATCGGAAAAACCGATGCTGGAATCACCCAGGTGTCGAAGCAGGGCTACAGCCTCCAGAAGACCAAGTTTGCCAGAGATTCGTATATTCTCTGGCTGTTCGCCCAGCCAACGCGCTAAATACTGTCGCATGGCTTGCTGTTCCACCTCGCTCAGGTCAGGGCTATCGGCGTCCCGCCCCCGCCGGGCCAGGCGGTGCTGCAGGATTAGCTCGAGGCTGCGGTAGTAATAAAGCGCTGCCAGCACCGGTTGTCGCTCCCTGCGCTCATCGCCGAGCTGAATTAGGGTAGCGGTAAGCCACAGGGCGCCTTTAGGGTCGCTTAGGCTCTGGGACTCGAGCAGGGCCCCAATGGCCTCGAGACCCTCCTTCTGCTCCTTCAGGCGTCCCGCATGGCGAGCCAAGGAATGGTTTCGGTAAGCATCCTGGGTCAGAAATGCCAGAAGCCGCTGAGCGTTGCTTAGAGCACCCTCGAAGTCCAGGGCGTACCAGCGCTGGTACATCTCGCAGGCCGCAGCATAGAGATCGAACCCCCCCTGGCCGGTTTTCTGTTTCAGCGCATTAAAGCGATCTGCGGCCTTACCAAACTCCCGCGCCTTGTAAAGCTCCTGGGCCAGGTGTTCGTCCAGGTCGCCCAACACCTCGTGAGGGTTAGGTAGCAGGATCAGCCTCTCAGTTCCCGCTACTGGCTTCCTCAAGGTGGTATCGAAGTTGTCGTTGTCCACATAGGCTACCCGTAAACTGGGGTAAACCCGCTGGAGGAAATAGCCTGCTGCGGCCATGCCTGCGCTCATGGCCTTGGTACCGCTGGTAAGGTCGAGGGCGATTTTTTTGCCTGGATGCTTGCGCACCTGCTCGCCAACGACCTGGTACAGGCGGGTCACATCGCTTTTACCGATTTCTATCGGATAAACCGAGCGGCCCAGGTCGCGCTGAAGCTGCTCGAGGTAGCGTCTGCTCTCGGGGGTGTGCAAAACGTATACCTCGCCCGCACCCAGCCCCAAAGCGGCCAGGGTGGTGGCTTCCGGGCTGGTGCCCAGGGTGTGGATGGATACATCGAAGGTTTCTCGCAGGGGATACACCTGGGGCTCATTTCGCCAAAGCTCGAGCAGCAGCGGCCAGACGGTCTGGTGGTACAGCTCCTGGGCCTTTGCCCCCTCGAGCTCCTGGGTCTTGAGGTTCTGCCAGGCTTGCTGAAGTTTCTGCTTCAAGTCCTCCATTGCTTATTTCCTCCTGCATGACTCCAAAATTCCAGCACGCTCTTTTTACTGGGGCGTCGGGGGCTGGCAGAGTTCGCCAAGGTCATGTAGCAGACCCGGGTTGGCTCGAACCCAGCATAGGCTGACCCTGTTATACAGCAGATTTTCAACCAGGTTAGCGCCGCATAAACCAGGTATGTTTCAGGCTTCGCTGCTGGTTGCCCGGGATGTGCTTGGCCTTGACAAGGACGCAGCCCCCGACTAACCTTAGTTTTGCCTGCCGGGATGGTGGAACTGGTAGACACACTATCTTGAGGGGGTAGCGAGCGCAAGCTCATGCGGGTTCAAGTCCCGCTCCCGGCACCAGCCATACAAAGCGATTGCGGCGCAGCCTGTAAACTGCGCCGCTCTGTTTTGCAGCCTCTGATACCCTTTCCGCTTGAATCCTTCACTGTTGGACGTAGTCATAAGAAATCTTCAAGACTCTTTCCACTAAAATGGAGCCATGCAACTGGCCCAACATCAGCGCCGCCCCCGGTTGGAACTCCAACTGCGACACCATCCGGATAACCTCCACGCCCTCTACCGGGAGTCCCAAGACCACACCGAACGCGCCCGCTGGCACGCTCTCTGGCTGCTGGCCAGGGGTCAGAGCATCCCCGAGGTAGCCAGGAATCTGGGCTATACCGATCGCTGGGTGCGTCAGGTAATCCACCGCTACAATCAGGGCCTGCCCATGAAGAATCTGCGGCACGAGAACAAAGGCCGGGCCCCCCTCGTACCGCCCGAACTCCAGGAGGGCTTCCGCCAGGCCCTCCTCCAGCCCCATCCCAGGGACGGGCTTTGGAGCATTCGCAACGCTGCGGAGTGGCTGGCTGAAAGGCTGGGACGTCCGGTGGATGGGCGGCGGGCCTGGTACTGGATGCGTCGCCTGGGCCTGGCCCCGCTGCGCCCCCGGCCGCGCCACCGGGAGGCGGATGCGAAGCGGCAGGAGGCTTTCAAAAAAAGCTCTTTCTGATGGTTTTCCTGTTCAGGTTGCTCTTTCCTGAACTGGAGTTGGAGGTGTGGGGCTTTGATGAGCACCGAATAGGGCTGAAGCCCATCCGCCGACGGGTATGGGCCTTGCGAGGGAGGACGCCGCTAGCGCAGGAGCGGCCCCGCTATCGCTGGCTGTATGTGTACGCCTTCATAAGACCGGGTACGGGGGAAAGCGAGTACTGGCTGCTGCCCTCGGTCTCGGTGGAGGGGTTCCAGTTGGTGTTGGAGGCCTTTGCCCGGCTACGGGGGGCGGGGGCGGGCAAGCTGGTACTGGTGGTGCTGGATCAGGCTGGCTGGCACACCTCGGGGCGGGTGGAGCCAGCCAAGGGCCTGGGGCTGTGTTATCTGCCACCCTACTCGCCCGAGTTGCAGCCGGTAGAACGAACCTGGGGGCTCATTGACGCGGTCGTGGCCAATGGGCAGGTGCAGGATGAAGAGGAGCTGTGGGCCAAGGTGGAAGCCCGGTGCGCTTACCTACAAACCCAGCCCGCGCTTATCCAGAGCTACACCCTATTTCACTGGTGGCCGGGGGGATGTTAGGGGAATGAATCAAAAGGATTTCATATCAGAGGTGAAGGATACCGAAATGCGTATGATCAAACCCTCAAGCAGCCACGAAACCCTCGAGCCGCGTAGTAGGAATCGGCCCCGTTGTGGTATATGAACACGCGGCCGTAGCGCCGGTCGCCAAAGATGGCCCCGCCCAGCCGGCGGATGGCCTCGGGGGTTTTGAGCCAGCTCGAGGTCTTGGTATCAAACGGGCCCAGTTGCTGTAGGGCCTGGTACTGCTCCTCGGTCAAAAGCTCGATGCCCATGGCTGCAGCCATCTCCAGGGCTGAGCCCGCAGGCCTGTGGTGCTTGCGGGCTAGAAGGGCTTCCCGGTCGTAGCAGAGGCTACGGCGGCCTTTAGGGCTTTCGGGGGCGCAGTCGAAAAAGATAAAAGCCCCGGTCTTCGGGTCGTGGCCTACCACATCCGGCTCGCCGCCGGTGTTTTCCATCTCCAGAAGCGAGGCCAGCTTATCGGGCTGGGCCAGGAGGCGGGCCTCGAGGTCGGCCCAGCGCAGCCCCGGGTGGCGGTGGGGGTGCTGCTCAAAGCGGTCTTTGAGCAACCTGAGCAAATCGTCGCGCTGCTTGGAGGTCATGTCTGCGCTATCGAACCTTGATCAGCTCGGCCAGTTGGGCATACAGGCGCTCTTCCTCGGGGCTGGGGTTGGTGGGGATGGTCACCCGCACCTCGGCGTACTGATCGCCCCGGCTTTTGTCTTTGCGGGGCCAGCCCTTGCCGGCCAGGCGCAGCTTGCGTCCGGCATGGGTTCGCCTGGGAATGGTGATTTCCACCGGGCCGTCGAGGGTTTGCACCCGCACCTTGCCCCCCACCACCGCAATGGGGGCCGGCACCTCCACCACGGTGTAAATGTCATCGCCCTCCAGGCGCATCTCCGGCCGGGACTGCAGCTTGACGTGCAGGTACATGTCGCCCCCGGCGCGCCCCTTGCCGGCCAGGCGGATCTTCTGGCCTTCGCGCACCCCCGGTGGGATGCGCACCGTAAGGCGCTCGGAGCCAATGGAGATGGTTTTTTCCCCGCCGCGGTAGGCCTCCTCGAGGCTCAGGGGCAGCTCGGCCTCGAGGTCGCCCGCCACCCGGCGCGCACCCCGGCCTGGGGTCTGCTCGAACAGGTCGCCCAAGCCGCCAAAACCACCCCGGCCGCCAAAAAGCTGCTGGAAAAAGTCGGAGAAATCGCCCACATTCCCGGTAAAGCCCCCAAAACCGCCCTGCCCTGGCGGGGGGCCCTGCCAGCCCGCGCTGCCCGCAGCCGCACCATAGGTATCGTAGTAGCGGCGTTTTTCCGGGTCGGACAGCACTGTGTAGGCTTCGTTAATCTCTTTGAATTTCTCCTCGGCCCCCGGCTCCTTGCTCACATCCGGATGATACTTACGGGCCAGCTTCTTGAAGGCCTTTTTGATTTCATCCTCGCTGGCGTTCCTAGAAACCCCAAGAATTTTGTAGTAGTCCTTGTAGGCCATATTCATCCCCGCAAGTTAGGCATGCGACTCGTGGCCGAGGGCCGAACACCGGAGGTTAGTTGCTCTCAGCGCCTGGTTTCGGGCCTTCGGCCTCTTCCGGTTTGGCACCGCTGCCCACCACCACCCGTGCCGGCCGCACCAGCAGGTCGCCGTACTTGAAGCCCTGCTGGTAGACGTGCATGACCTTGCCCTCCTCGCCCTCCACGGCCCCGATGGCCTCGTGGTAGCGCGGGTCGAACTCGGCCCCCACCCCCGGCACGGCCTCCACCCCCAGGCTCTTGAGGCTGCGGGTGAAGTTTTCCAGCACGCTTTTAACGCCCGGGATCAGGTCTTCGGGCTTCACGCTGGCAAAGCCCAAAGCCCGCTCGAGGTCGTCCATCGTGCCCAGCAAGGCCCGCACCGCGTCGAACTTGCCGTTGCGCTGGGCGGCCTCGAGCTCCTGCACCATGCGCTTTTTGTAGTTTTCGAAGTCGGCGTACAGGCGCAGGAATTTGTTTTTGGAGGCCTCGAGCTCCGCTTTCAAAAACTCCACCTCGCCCTTGAGGCGCTCCACCTCGGGCAGATCGTTCTGGGCTTCAGGGGTTTCAACCACCGGTTCTTTATTCTCCATACATCGCACCTCTGTGGGCCAAAGGTGGGGTGCAGGAGACGCGCCCCCACACCCCACCTTCAGCAGCCTAGTCAGCCGGTTTGTAGTCGGCGTCAATCACGTCGTCGGACTTGGGGGTGCTGCCCTGGGCCTGGCTGCCAGCGGCCGCCCCTTGCTCGTAGGCTTGCAGGGCCGCGAGCAGCTCCTCGGTGGCCTGGCGCAGATCGGCGTCGGAACCGTCGGTCTCCACCAGGGTCTTGGCCCGGCTGACGGCAGCCTCGAGGCGGCTCTTGGCCTCGGGGGTGCTCTCCTTCTCCCCCATCACCCGCTCGGCCTGGATGCGCGCGGCGTCGAGGTTGTTCTTGAGATCGGCGTGCTCTTTACGCTTGCGGTCGGCCTCGGCGTTGGCCTCGGCTTCCTTGATCATGCGCTCGATCTCCTGCTCGGAGAGGGTGGTGGTGTTCTGGATGGTAATGGAGGCTTCCTTGCCGGTGGATTTCTCCTTGGCGGTTGCATGCAGGATACCGTTGGCGTCGATATCGAAGGTCACCTCGATCTGGGGCACGCCGGCCGGCATGGGCGGGATGCCATCAAGGCGGAAGCGGCCCAGGCTCTTGTTGTCGGCGGCCATGGGGCGCTCACCCTGCAGCACGTGGATCTCCACCGAGGGCTGGTTGTGCTCGGCGGTGGTGAAGATTTCCGACTTGCGGGTCGGCACGGTGGTGTTGCGCGGAATCAGCACCGTGAACACCCCACCCTTGGTCTCCACACCCAGCGAGAGCGGGGTCACGTCCAGCAACACCACGTCCTCCACCTGCCCGGTCAGCACGCCGGCCTGCACCGCCGCCCCCAGGGCCACCACCTCGTCGGGGTTGACGCTGCGGTTGGGCTCCTTGCCCAGCATCTCCTTCACAATCTGCTGCACCGCCGGCACACGGGTAGAACCCCCCACCAGCAGCACCTCATCAATCTGGCTGGCGCTCAGGCCGGCATCGCGCAGGGCCTGTTCCACCGGGCCGCGGATTTTCTTCAGCAGGGGCTGGATCAGCTCCTCGAACTTGGCCCGGGTGAGCTTGCGCTCGAGGTGCAGGGGGGTCTTGGAGACCGGGTCGAGGCCGATGAAGGGCAGGCTGATGGTGGTCTCGGTAACCGCCGAAAGCTCGATCTTGGCCTTCTCGGCGGCTTCAATCAGGCGCTGCAGGGCCTGCCGGTCGGCCTTCAGATCCACCCCGCCCGACTCCTTCTTGAACTCCTCGGCCAGCCAGTTCACGATGGCGTGGTCGAAATCGGAGCCGCCCAGGTGGGTATCGCCCGCGGTGGCCTTAACCTCGAACACACCGTCGCCGATCTCCAGCACCGTCACGTCGAAGGTGCCCCCACCCAGGTCGAAGACCAGCACGGTCTCGTGGCCTTTTTTGTCCAGGCCATAGGCCAGGGCCGCCGCGGTGGGCTCGTTGACGATGCGCAGCACCTCGAGGCCGGCAATCCTACCGGCGTTGGCGGTGGCCTCGCGCTGGGAGTTATTGAAGTAGGCCGGTACGGTAATCACCGCCTTGGTGATCTTCTCCCCCAGCTTTTTGGAGGCATCGTCCACCAGCTTGCGCAGGATCATGGCCGAAATTTCCTCGGGGGTGTAGAGCTTGCCGCCGATGTCCACCCGCACCCCGCCGTCGGGGCCCTTGACCACTTTGTAGGGCACCCGCTTGACCTCGTCCTGCACCTCTTCCCACCGGCGCCCAATAAAGCGCTTGATCTCGAAGACGGTGCCCTCGGGGTTGAGCACAGCCTGGCGGCGGGCCACCCGGCCCACCAGCTGGTCGCTTCCCTTATAGGCCACCACGCTGGGGGTGGTGCGCTCGCCCTCGGCGTTCTCGAGCACCACCGGGCTGCCACCTTCCATGATAGCGATCACGCTGTTGGTCGTTCCTAAGTCAATTCCTACGGCTTTTGCCATACATCCTCCGCTGGCCGCACTTAGCACGGCTCACTGAACTATATGATAGCTGTTATTATTGATATAGTCAATAGAGTTGAGTCTAGTATTATCAAGTTTGACCCCCGGGCCGCGCACATACATCCAACGAAAATCCTTCGATACAGTGCGCGATGAACGGCCCCCTACCCGCGAAAAACACCGCTGGCCTGGGAGGGTGAAGAGCAATAAACAGCCCTTATGCAAACACGGTTCTTCTGACTACCTTTGTACCTGTAAATCGGTGTACGCTAAAAAAACAATGAACCGCCTGCCGTTCAATTTATGGTTTATCTTGCTGGCAGCCATTCTGATTGCCTGGGCCTTCAGCCTGACCTCGCATCAGCAGCCCGCCAATCAGGTTGCCTATACCACTTTCCTCAACGAAATTGACCAGGGCCGGGTGGCCAAAATCACGGTCGACGGACGGCAGCTCAACGTCACCCGCCGCGATGACGGCGACCAGTACATCACCTTTGCACCAGGCCCCATAGACACCAGCACCATCCGCGAGTGGGGCAACAAAAAAATCCAGGTGGAGATTGCCGCGCCCAGAAGGGAAAACCCCTTGCTGGGCTTCATGATCCCGTTGCTGCTCATCGGTTTGCTGGTCGGGCTTTTCTTTTTCTTCTCGCGCAACCGGGGCCCTTCGGGCGACAGCGCCTTTAGCTTCACCAAAAGCCGGGCCAAGGTGCTAACCGAGGCCCCCAAAACCAGCTTCAAAGACGTAGCGGGCTGCGAGGAGGCCAAAGAGGAGCTCAAGGAGATTGTCGAGTTTCTCAAGGCCCCGGCCCGCTTTCACGAGATGGGGGCCCGCATTCCCAAAGGGGTGCTGCTGGTGGGGCCGCCCGGCTCGGGCAAGACCCATATCGCGCGGGCGGTGGCCGGCGAGGCCAAGGTGCCCTTTATCGCCGCCTCGGGCTCCGACTTTGTGGAGATGTTCGTGGGGGTGGGGGCCGCCCGGGTGCGCGACCTGTTCGAGACCGCCAAGCGCCATGCCCCCTGCATCATCTTTATTGATGAAATTGACGCGGTGGGCCGCCGGCGCGGCGGCGGCGTGGGCGGCGGCAACGACGAGCGCGAGCAGACCCTCAACCAACTGCTGGTAGAGCTGGACGGCTTCGAGAAAGAAACCAGCATCATCATCATGGCGGCCACCAACCGCCCGGATGTGCTCGACCCGGCCCTCTTGCGTCCGGGCCGCTTCGACCGTCAGGTGGCCATTGATGCCCCCGATGTGAAAGGGCGTGAGCAGATCCTCAAGATTCACGCCAAGGGCAAGCCCCTGGCCGAGGATGTGGATCTGGCCCTGCTGGCCAAGCGCACCCCCGGCTTTGTGGGGGCCGATCTGGAAAACCTGCTCAACGAAGCGGCCCTGCTGGCCGCCCGCGACGGCCGCAAAAAAATCACCATGAAAGACCTGGAGGAAGCCGCCGACCGGGTGATGATGGGCCCCGCCAAAAAGAGCCTGGTGATCACCCAAAAAGACCGCGAGGTCACCGCCTACCACGAGGCCGGGCACGCGCTGGCGGCGCACTTCCTCGAGCACGCCGACAAGGTGCACAAGGTGACCATTGTGCCGCGGGGACGGGCCATGGGCTTCATGATGCCCAGCCGCCAGGACACCCTGCACTGGAGCAAGAAGCGCCTGACCGATCAGATCGCTGTGGCCCTGGCAGGCCGGGTGGCCGAGGAACTCATTTTCGACGACGTGACCACCGGGGCCGAGAACGACTTCCGCCAGGCCACCGACCTGGCCCGGCGCATGATTACCGAGTGGGGCATGCACCCCGACTTTGGCATGGTGGCCTACCAGGTGCGCGAGGACACCTACCTGGGCGGCTACGACACCCGCCAGTACTCCGAGGACACCGCGCGGCGCATTGATGAGGCCGTGCAAAAGTTGTTGCAGGAGCAGCACGACCGGGTGCTGGGCCTGCTCACCGAAAAGAGGGAGGTGCTCGAGCGGGTCGCGCAGACGCTGCTGGAGCGCGAGACCCTGAACGCCGAAGAGTTTGTACGGGTGGTGGAAGGCGAGAAACTGGAGCGCCTCGAGCCCGCCGGCGAAACCCCCAAAGAGGAAAAAGAGCCCCCGCGCGTTGTGCCCAAGGTCAAACCCAACCTGGGCGGGGCCTGAGGTTTTTGGGTAAGCTGTCGGCGTGCGCGCTTACTGGGATCGCCCCTACGAAAGCCAGTTTGAGGCCCGGGTGGTGCGGGCCTGGAGCGAGGGCGAAAAGCACTTCGCCGTGCTCGATCAGACCCTCTTCTACCCCACCTCGGGCGGCCAGGCCTGCGATACGGGCCGCCTGGGGGGGGTTGCGGTGCTGGAGGTGCTCGAGGACGCCAAGGTGATCCACCGGCTGGAAAGCCCCCTTTCCGAAGGACAGCTTGTGGTAGGCCAGCTCGACTGGGCCCGGCGCTACCGGCACATGCAACGCCACACCGCCGAGCACATGCTGGGCCAGGCCTTTTTGCGGGCCGCAGGCTGGAACGTGGTGGCCGTCAATATGCTCAACCCGGTCTGCACCATGGACTTCGACGGCGCACCCGACGAAGCGGTGATCCGTCAGGCCGAGGCCCTGGCCAACTGGGCGGTGTATGCCAACACGGCGGTGCGAACCTACTTCATCAACGACGCGGAGGCCCCGGCCCACGGCCTGCGCCGCGCCCCCAAGGTGACCGGGCTTATCCGGGTGGTGGAGATCGAAGGCTGGGACAAGGTGGCCTGCGGCGGCCTGCACGTGGCCCGCACCGGCGAGGCCGGGCCCATCAAAATAACCCGGTTCGAGCGCTACAAAGGCGGCACGCGCATCTACTTTATGGCTGGCTGGGAGGCCCTCGAGCTCTTCGAGCAGGAGCACCGCCTGCTGGCCCGCCTGGGGGAGTGGTTTAGCTCGAGCCCCCTCGAGCTCGAAAAACCCATCGGCAACCTGCGCGAGGAGTGGCGCAGGGCGCGGGCCGAAAACGCCGCGCTCAAGGACGAGCTGGCCGAACGCATCATGCGCGACCTGCTGACCGAGTTCCCCACGCAAACCATAGCCGCCCAGGTGCCCAATAGCGTGCTGGACATGGTGGGCAAGCGCCTGGCCGAGTGGCCGGGGGTGCTGGCCCTGCTGGTGGCCCAGGCCGAGGACAAGGCCCGCTATGTTCTGCTCAAGCACCCCAGCCGCAGCGAAGACCTGCAAACCATCTGGGAGGAGGTGCTCAAGCCGCTGGGGGCCCGGGGCGGGGGGGCTTTGGTCAAGCTGGGGGTTATGCCCCTGAAATCACTCCACCCGGCCCTGCTGGCCTTCGAGCGTTACCTGGCCCAGGAGCGCTGATACCGGAAGCAACTACAGCTCGAGGCGTACCTTGGGCATGACCCGCCGGAGCGGCTCAGGCAGCCACCAGTTCCACCGGCCCGCCAGCACCAGCACCGCTGGCACCAGCACCAGCCGCACCAGGGTAGCATCCAGGAAGACCGCCAGCGCCAGCCCCAGACCAATGGTTTTGTTGGCTACCACCTGCCCCAGCACAAAGGCCGAGAACACGATAATCATGATCAGGGCGGCGCTGCTGATCACCCCGGCGGTGCGCTCGAGGGCAAACCGCACGGCCTGGGGGGTGTCCAGCCCGGCCAGATGGGCCTCCTGCACGCGGGAGAGCAGAAATATCTCATAGTCCATGGAAAGCCCAAAAATCACCGCAAACATCAGGATTGGGAGCGAGCTGTCAATGCCCCCTACATCGGTGGGCGCGCCCACCAGCCCCGCCGCAAATCCTTCCTGAAACACCAGGGTGATGAGGCCGTAGGCCGCCCCCACCGTAAGGGTGTTCATCAGGATGGACTTAAGCGGAATGACCAGGCTGCGGAAGACCACCGCCAGCAAAAGGAAGGTAGCCACAAAAACCGTCCCGATGGCGGCGGGCATGGCCCCCACCAGGGCCTGGGTGAACTCCATCGAGCCAATGGGGGCACCGCCCAGCAGCACCCGCTGAAACCCGGCCTGCTGCGCTTCCTGCTTGAGACGGGCATACCATTCGGGGATGCTGGGGGCCTGGACGGCATCCTTGGGGATTACGGTGAGACGCAGGTACTGGCGGTTCTGGCTGATGTACTGGTTGGTAAGACCCACCAGCTCGGCAAACCCGCCCTGGCCTTCCAGCCTGCCCGCCAGGAAGGGCGAGACCACCAGCCGCACCTCCGGCCAGGCGGAAATACGCTGCTCGAGCGCCCGCCAGCGGGCCCGGTTTTGGGGGGTAAAGCCCTCCTCGCCCAGGTCGAGCAGCACCTCGAAGGCATCCAGCGCCCCCCCAAGCTCGAGCTGCCGGATGAGTTCCAGGCCCTTGCGCGACTCCACATGAGGGCCCAGCCCAAACGCGCCGGTGTAGCCCAGTTTCATCTGGGTGGCCGGCCAGGCCAGCGCCAAAAGCAGCCCCATCACCCCAAACGACCACATCCAGGGGCGCTGCATCACCGTGCTGGCCCACCGACCCCAGAAGGGGCTGACCTTCCCACTGCTGGTGGGTTTGAAGGCCCAGCGGCGCGGCGCGTTAACCCGCTCGCCCAGCAAGGCCAGAAGGGCCGGGAGCAGGGTGACGGAAGCCAGCACCGTCAGGGCAATGGCCATCACCCCGCCCACCCCCATCGAACGGATGAAGGTCAGGTCGGGCACCAGCATGGCCCCCATGGCAATCGCCACCACCAGGCCGCTCGAGGCCACCGTACGGCCGGCGGTCTGGGTGGTGATGGCTGCGGCGGCCTGCGCCGTGCGGCCCGCGGCCAGTTCCTCACGGAAGCGATTGACCATCAGCAAGGCGTAATCGATGCCGGCCCCCAGCGAAAGCATGGTAATCACCGAAAGCGCAAAACTGCTCACCTCCCCCACAAGCGTCAAGAAAAACAAGCAGGCCAGGCCGGTGGTGATGGCCACCACCCCCACCAAAAGGGGCAACCCGGCCGCCACCAGGGCGCCAAAGGCCAGGAGCAGCACCAGCCCGGTAAGGGGCAGGGCCATCAGCTCGCTGCGCTTGACATCGGCCTCCAGCAGGTGCAAAAAGTCCTTGGTGACGGCGGTGGCCCCGGTGACATAAAAGCGAATTTCGGGTGTCTGAGCGGCTTTAGCTTCACGCCGTAAAGCCTCGATCACAGCCTCGCCGTTCTCCAGACGCGTGTCCAGCAGGGTAGCGGTTATTTTGCCGTCCTGGCTTTGTTGCTGGAGCGGGCTGGGCGCATCGTAGCGGTGGATGCGCAGCACCCCCTCCAGGCTCTGGATCCGGGCGATCAGTTGGTTGTAGGCCTGGCGAAAGCGGGGGTCGTGCGCGGGCAGGCTGGACTCGCTTACCAGCACCGTTCGATCAACCGAGGGCAGGCCAAAGGACTCGTTCAAAATTTGCAAGACCCTCTGGGCCTCGCTGTTTTTCACATCGCTGGCGTTGGCGGCCAGGTTTTGCGGGGCCAGCCGGGCGGCTGGGACGGCCAGCAACACCAGCAGCAGCCAGACCAGGACAACCTGTACAGGGTAGCGGACAACCAGACGGGCCAGGGCAGCAAACATAAGACAGCCCGCCTAATATGGCCCTTCTTTCACAAGAACACAAGGAGGGGTGCTGCAATTACCTCGGCACCTCACCCACCACCTGTCATACGATGATGGCGTGGACTATCTGGTCGCTGCGTTGCTGGTTGCGCTGGTGTTCTATTTTCTCTTGCGGGTCTTGCAAGGGGTGCTGCCGCCCGGCTGGAAGGGTCGTATCCGTTCGCGCGGTATGCGTTGGCTGAATGGGTCGCGGCAGCGCTGTGCTGTGTGCAAGGAGCTGCTCAACCCCGCGGAGGTGGCCGCTCTGCGCCAGGGCCGGCGTAAGTGCCCAGAGATGGCCCGCTGCCCCCATCAGCGCAGCCGCTGGCTCAACTAGCCCCACGATTCCAGAGCGTCAGCGATAATACCGCGCCGTATCGCGCAGATGTCCCTCGAAGTCTACATTCAGAAACAAGCGCCCCTGGGCGTGCAGGAAGTAGAGGTACTTCTGGCCTTTTTCGTTGGTGCGCACCGGGTTAAGCACCGCTTGCAAAGCCTCGGAGCCAGGGTTGCCGATGGCACCGGGGGGCAGGCCGCGCCGGGTATAGGTGTTGTAGGGGGTGTCTTTTTCGAAGTCGCCCGCGCCCCGATCGAGTTCGGGCAGGCGTTTACCCAGGCCATAGGCCACGGTGGGGTCGGCCTGCAGGGGCATACCAATTTCCAGGCGGTTGAGGAAAACCCCGGCGATTACCGGCTTCTCGCTCGAGTTGGCCGCCTCAGCCTGCACGATGGAGGCCAGCGTGACCCAGTCGTGGATGCTTTGCAGGCCAAGCTGCTGCAGGCGGGCCTGGGCTGCGGGGGTAAATTCCTGTTCCATGCGGCGGGTCATGGTGCGGATAACATCCTCGGGGGTAAAGTCGAGGGGGAAGTCGTAGGTAGCGGGAAAGAGGTAGCCCTCGAGGGTGGGGCCTTTGGCCTCGGCAGGGCGTAGCTCAGAGGGAGGGTTGTTGACCAGCTCGAGGAATTTGGAACCGTCCAGGTTGTTTTCGCTCAGGCGCTGGGCCATATCCACCGCCCGCCAGCCCTCGGGAAAGGTGATGCGCACCGTAAGGGGGCGGGATTGGCCGGTAATGGCCAGGGCGACAGCCCGCAGACCGTTGCCCTCGAGCCGGTAGTAACCAGGCTTGAGCGCTTTATCCTGGCCGGAAAAGCGCAGGTACTGGGCAAACAGATAGCCCGAGCGCACCAGCCCGGCCTGCTCGAGAATGCGGCCTACAGCTACCGCCCCGCTGCCCCTGGGAATCTGCACCTGGGCGGTGACGCCGGTGGGCCCCATCAGGTAGAGGGCGTAGCCCAGCACCGCCACCACCAGCGCAAACATAAGCAGCACACCCCGCAGAACCCAGCGGGTCGGCGACTTGCTGGCTTCGTCGGGGGAGGTAGCGGACAGGGTAGGCTTATCGTCCATACCAAGACTCCACGGCTACTGTCCCACACGGGCCAGATATGATTCCAGCAAGGCGATGGCCGCGGCTTCGTCCAGTTTGCCTTTCTCTTGCCGGATGCGCTTGGGGGCGTGTTTAAGCCGGTTCTGCCCCAGCTTGGTGGTGTAGCGCTCGTCCAGCAGTTCGATCTGCAGGCCCCGCCCACGCATGGCCTCTACCAGGGCCTGCACCCGCTCGGCCTGGGCGCTGGGCCGGCCATCGGTGCGCAGGGGCAGCCCCACCACAAAGCGCTCGGCCCGTTCACGCTCGGCGAAAGGCCGCCAGGGCCTCGAGGTCGGCCTCGAGGTTCTTGCGCACCAGGTAACCCCGACCAAAAGCCCAGGGTGAGCCGATCTCGCCCACGGCCAGGCCAATCCGGGCTTCCCCCACGTCCAGCGCCACCACCCGCATCTACCCTATTATCCCCTCCAGCCCAGAAATGCAGATGAGTCCCAACACTATTCCAGCACCTGCTCGAGCGCCCCAAAAGCCTTTGTCCAGGTCGAAGCCGCCGCCCTGGGCCAGCGCCCCCCTGCCGCCGCCGCGCCCGCCGGCAACAGCCGACAGCTTCTTCATCACCGCACCGGCATCCAGCCCCCTCTCCAGGGCCTTTTTGCCCACCTTGACCACCAGGTGCTGCCCCGAGCCCACCGCCACCAGGTCGGCCTGGTGCCTGTCCAGCAGCTCGTCGGCTGCACCCCGCAAGGCCCCGGCCTCGAGGCCCTCGAGCCTGACCGCCAGGTAGCGGTAGCCGTTGGCCTCCTTGAGCGAGAGGCCCGCCGCGCTGCCCCCAAGCTGGGCTCGAGCCAGCTCCAGCCTCAGCTTTTCGATCTCTTTCTCGCGGGCCTTGAGTTCGTCCTGGAGCTTGCTCACCCGCTCGAGCAGGTGCTCGGGGGCCGTCCCCAGCTCGCGGGAGAGGCCGCCCAGCCGGTCCAGCATCTCGCGCACGTACTGCGTAGCCCCGGTTCCGGTCAGGGCCTCGATGCGCCGCACCCCCGCCGCCACCGACTCCTCGGCCACAATCACAAAGGCCCCGATCTCACCGGTGCGCCGCACATGGCAGCCGCCGCAAAGCTCCTTGGAGGTCACGTTGTCGATGGCCCCTTCCACGCTCACCACCCGCACCACGTCGCCATATTTTTCGCCAAACAGGGCCATGGCCCCTTCTTTGCGGGCTTCCTCTAGGGGCTTGTAGGCATAGCTCACCGGGAAGTCGGCCTGGATCCAGCGGTTCACCAGCAGCTCAATCCGGGCCAGATCCCTGGGGGCAATCGGCTCGAACTGGCTGAAGTCGAAGCGCAGCCGATCCGGCCCCACATAGCTGCCTTTTTGCTGCGCATGGGGGCCCAGCACCGCCCGCAAAGCGGCGTGCAGCAGGTGGGTGGCGGTGTGGTTTTTCTCGGTATCGCGCCGGTGCAGATCCACCAAAGCCCGCACCGTCGAGCCCGCTTGGAGGGTGCCCTCCTCCACCCGCGCGATGTGCAAAAAGATGCCGTCGGGGTTTTTCTGGGTGGTCGAGACCCTGGCCCAGCCCCCTTCCCATTCCAGCACGCCCGCATCCCCCACCTGGCCGCCCCCTTCGGCGTAGAAGGGGGTTCTGTCCAGCACCACCTGCACCTCGGTGCCGGCCGGCGCTTCCTCGATGGTCTGCTCCCCCACCAGTAGCAGCTTGACCTGGGCCTGGGCCTCGAGGCTCTCGTAGCCCACAAACTTGGTGCCCCCGTAGTCGGCGGCCAGGGCTGCAAGGGCCTCGTTGGATCTCTTGAAAAGCTCTTTGCTGAAGGCGGCAGCGGCTCGAGCCCGCTCCTGCTGTTCCTCCAGGGCTTGCTCGAAGCCTTCGGTGTCCACCTGAACCCCATGCTCCCCGGCAATTTCGATGGTTAAGTCGAGGGGGAAACCGTAGGTGTCGTAGAGGGTAAAGGCATCCCGGCCCGCCAGGGTATCGCCCGGCTTGAGGCCGGCCAGCATCGCATCCAGGCGCTTGATGCCGCTCTCGAGCGTGCGCAAAAACTGTTCTTCTTCAATTTTGATCTGTTTTTGCACGCCCTCGAGGTTCTCCTTTAGCTCCGGGTACACCCCGCCCATCACCTGGGCCACCACCTCGGCCAGTTTGTACATGAAGGGCTCGCGCAGGCCCAGCAAATAGCCAAAGCGCACCGCCCGGCGCAGCAGGCGGCGCACCACGTAGCCGCGCCCGGTATTGGAGAAGTGCACCCCATCCGAAAGGATGAAGGTCACGGCGCGGGCGTGCTCGGCAATCACCCGGTGGGCCACCGAGCTGGGGCCTTCGTAACTGATGCCGGTCAGCTCCACAATCTTGGCAATCAGGGGCTGGAACTCATCGGTCTCGTAGAAGTCGGTCACGCCTTGCAGCACCATAGCCACGCGCGCAAGGCCCATACCGGTATCAATGTTAGGCTTGGGGAGGGGCTCCAGCACGCCGCCGTCCTTGCGGTCGTACTGTGGAAACACCAGGTTCCAGAGCTCCACAAAGCGGTTGGACTCACGGGTCTCGTAGTAGTCGGCCCAGGTGTCCGAGCCAAAAGCCGGCCCCCGGTCGTAGTAGATCTCGCTGCAGGGCCCGCACGGCCCGTTGGGGCCTTTGGTGGGGGCGTTCTGCGGCCAGAAGTTTTCGTCGGCGTCAAAGCGGTGGATTTTTTCGGGGGGTACGCCCACCCGCGTCCAGTGCTCAAAGGCCTCGTCGTCGTCTTTGTAGATGGTCACGTAAATGCGCGCCGGATCCAGCCCCAACCACTTGGGGTCGGTCAGGAACTCCCAGGCCCACTCGATGGCCTCTTTCTTGAAGTAGTCGCCAAAGCTGAAGTTGCCCAGCATCTCGAAAACGGTCTGGTGGCGGTTGGTGCGCCCCACGTTCTCGATATCGCCGGTGCGCACGCTCTTCTGGCAGGTGGTCACCCGGTACCACTCGCCCTCGTAGCCGGGGAAAACCGGCTTTTTGCCCAGAAAGTAGGGCTTGAGGGGGGTCATGCCCGCGTTGATGAAGAGCAGGGTGGGGTCGTCCTGGGGCACCACGCTAAAGCTCGGCAGGCGCAGATGCCCCTTGGATTGGAAGAACTGGAGAAATTTTTCGCGGATTTCGGCGGTCTTCATCGTGGCCTCTCAAAACTAACCCAGCATAAAAAATATACCCCGCCAAGCAAACCCCACCAGTCATTTCCAAACGAAACACCGGGGTTGGCGGGTCGCTCGAGCGAAGGGAAATGGCCTCGAGCCGGACATCACCTCTTGCAAAGCCAGCCCACTGTAGCGGGCGTAGTAGACCCCCTGTCCAGGCTTTAGTACAATTTTAGCCCGTGAACTACGGAATTTTTGATGAAATCGCCCAGGAAGCCCTGGAAAAAACCCAGGCCGACCTGGCCCGCTACCCCTACGAGCGTTTTGAAACCTACTACACCTTCGCCGACAAAACCATCATCCCCACCTTTCTGACCCAGCCGGTCTCGCGCCGCCAGGTAAATGTGCGCCAGCTTTTTTACACCACCAAAGGCACCATCGAGATTTTCCCGGCTTTTGGGGCCTCCATGAGCATGATGCGCAGCCGCTTCGCCCGCGACGTATGGGACGGGGGCAACGGCGGGGTGCACATTCTGCCCAGGGTGGGGCTTTCTAACGAGGAGCGCCTCCGGGACGTGCAGGCCAGCGCCCCGGCCCTGGTGGGGGCCGCTCTGGGCATCAATGAAAAAGAGGAGTTTCTGGCCGAGCTCCTCGCCCAGCCCAACCTGATTTTCGCCTCGATTGACATCGCCCACGGGGCCAACGCGGCGGTGCTGCCGGTGCTGGCCAAGATTCGCGGGCTGGGCATTGATAGCGGGGTCATCCTGGGCAATGTGGGCTCCATCGAGGGCTTCGCCTACGCCTACTGGCTGATGAAGCTCTCGGGCTTCCGCCACTTCATCCTCAAGGTGGGGGTGGGGCCGGGCTCGGTCTGCACCACCCGCATCAACACCGGGGTGGGGGTGGGCCAGCTCTCGCTGCTGGAGGAAATTCGCCGGTTCCAGTCGGTGGTGGGGTACAGCGACGTGCAGATTATCGCCGACGGCGGGGTCAACAGCTCGGGCGACTTTGTGAAGGCCCTGGCCTACAGCGACGGGGTGATGATGGGCAAGTTCTTTGCCTCCGGCAGCTTCGAGGACGAGGTGCTCATCAAGAAAGACGGGCGGCTCGAGGGCGTTCTGCTCTACGGCATGGCCTCCACCCTGGTAACCGAGAAGCGCAACTTCATCGAGGGCTCCTCGCAAACCCTGCGGGCCTTCCACCACACCGCCCAGGAGGCCATCGCCCGCCTGCGCGAAGGCCTGCAGAGCGCCATGACCTACGTGAACGCCACCAACCTCACCGAGTTCAGGGGAAATGTGCGTTTTGCCCGTAACTCGGCGGCGGCCATCACCGAGGCGGGGGTGCACTAGACTCAGCGGGCCATCTGCAGCACCTCGCGGATGCGCCAGAAGGCCAGGTAGAGGTGGTGGGCCTCGTGCACTAAGAAGAGCTCGAGCCACGCCCGTAGCGGCATGGGCCCGGCCGCGCTGTGGATGCCAATGCGCTCGAGCTGGGCCTCGCTCAGGGCCGCTACCTGCTGGTTGAGCTGGGCCCGCAGTTCTTTGAGCTGGGTTATCACCTCTTCCGGAGCGCGCTCTACCAACTGCAAAAAGACCGGTTCGGTGTCGGGCTTCAGCCGCTCGATGAGGGGGGCTTCCTCCCGCAGGATGCGGGCCATGCGATCCTGGGTGACCAGGGTGAAGTGGGCCAGGTGGGCCAAGTTCTCGTGGGCCGACCATTTGTCGGGCAGGCTGCGCTGGCGTAGCTGCTCGGGGGTGGCCGGGCCCAGAATCTGCGGCAAACCGGCCAGCGAAAGCTCAAAACGGGCTGACAGGGTGTTGTGCATAGAGCTATAGCATAGACCAAATCAGCAACGCCAGGTGTACAGGGCAGGCCACCAAGCAAAAAGTTGGGGCCTGGGCCCCAACCCCATGCGGGTTGCTCGGTTTTACGCTGGCGGAGGAGGGGGGATTCGAACCCCCGATAGGGACTTTCGTTCCCTATAGCGGTTTAGCAAACCGCCGCCTTCAGCCACTCGGCCACCCCTCCATCTGTCCCGTTCTGGGTATCAACCCAAAAACCGCAAGCGATACTTTAGCACAAAACCTGGCAAATGAAATAGCCTGGCGGAGGGAGAGGGATTCGAACCCCCGGTAGACTTGCGTCTACAACGGTTTTCAAGACCGCCGCTTTCAACCACTCAGCCATCCCTCCAGGACAGCGCATTCCTAACTATGGCTAAGCTCCCCTGGGTTGTCAAGTAAAACCATTGAAATCCTGGGGCTTAGCGCACCGAGCGGATCTGGCGAACCAGGAGGGTACCCAGCACGAAACAAACCGCCGCCACCAAGAACAGCACCGTGTAACCCAGCCCAGAGCTTTGACGGTTGAAGGCATCCAGCATGGCCCCAAAACCCCCCGCCAAAACCTGCGGCAGCACAATGGAGGTCTGCCAGATGCCCATATCGGTGGCGTGGGCCTGGGGGTTGGGCAGCACATCGGAGACCAGGGCCCAGTCCACCGCCAGATAGGCCCCGTACAGTACCCCGAACACCAGGGCCAGCACCACCAGCACATCGTAACGGGGCAGCAGCAAAATGGGCAGCATCAGCAAGGCCAGACCCACCCCGGACACATAGATAATGGGCTTACGGCCATGCCGGTCGGACAAACGCCCGGCCGGCACCGCAGCCATCGCAGCTCCAACCGAGATGAGTAAGCCCAGCAGGGCCACCGCCTGAAAGGCTTCGGTCGCCAGGGTTTGACCGAAGGCCTGGAATATCTGCACCACATCGGCCAGGTAGTACTGCAAGTAGGTTTGCACCACATACTGGGCCAGCATAACCAGAAAACGCGTAAACCAGACCCAGCGAAAATCGGCGCTGCGCCAGGGGGCCACCAGGCTCTCCCACAAGCCCCGGCGCTGGGGCTTTAATCCCGGCACCTCGCGGATCAGGCTCAAAACCATCCCGGCCGCAACCAGGTTGAGCAGGGCAATCAGCAAGAACTGCCACTGAAGGTTGGACAGCAGGAAGCCCGTTGCGCCCGCCACCACCTGGCCGCCCACCTGGAGCGCACCCAGCCAGCCCGAGGCCACCCCCCGCTCGCGCCGGGCCGTGAGGTCGGGAATCAGGGCCGAGTAGGGGCCGGTAGCCATGTCGTCGGCCAGTTGCAGCAGCAGGTAAGCCACCACCAACTGCCAGTAGCTGCCAGCATAGGCCATCCAGAGCAGCGAGCCCGCTGTCAGAATGGTTCCTATCGCTAAAAATGGCATGCGGCGGCCCACCCGATCGGAGATGTAGCCCCAGATGGGCGGCCCGATGAAAGCCATCACCGCGCCCAAGGCAAACAGCAGGCCCAGGCGGGTAGCCCGCTCAGGTTCGGGCACCAGCTCTGCCACCCGCGCCGGCAGCAACACAAGCAGAATAAGGAACCACTTAAAACTGCTGGCAAACCAATAGGAGGAGAGCACCAAATACCAAGGGTTGGTGTGAGCGCGCATTTGCCCCAGTATACGGGCGGCTGACAAAACCGCCCGTATTGGAAGCTCGAGCCGCCCACCATCTGAATCTGTCACGCCCGCTATACTGAGGCGTTATGCTTTTGCCGCAAGAACAAACCCCCCTGCTTTCGCTGCCCATCGAAGAGCTTCCGGGCCAGGGCTACCGCCGGGCGCAACTGGCCGCCTGGCTCTATG
Source organism: Meiothermus sp. (assembly GCA_026004095.1). Taxonomy (GTDB): domain Bacteria; phylum Deinococcota; class Deinococci; order Deinococcales; family Thermaceae; genus Meiothermus. The sequence goes on along the minus strand of BPIL01000003.1, from coordinate 51,571 downwards.
CCAAGGGGGCGCGGCAGTGGGAGGAGATGACCGACCTGCCCAAGGCCCTGCGCGCCGCGTGGGCCGAGCAGTACCGCATCTCGGAGTTCGCCGAGGTTGCCCCCTTCCCAAGCCAGGACGGCTCGGTCAAGTACCTGTTCACCCTGCTGGACGGCCAGAAGACCGAGGCCGTGTACATGCCCTATCTGAACCGTAAAACCATCTGCATCTCCAGCATGGTGGGCTGTCCGGCGGGCTGCACTTTTTGCGCTACCGGCCGGATGGGCTTTGGGCGCAACCTGACCGCCGCCGAGATGCTGGATCAGATTCTATTTGCGGCTTACCATCAGGGGCACGCCCCCCGCGAGATCCGCAACGTGGTGCTGATGGGCATGGGCGAGCCGCTGCTGAACCTGGAAAACGTATATAAAGCCCTCGAGCGCATGCTGCACCCCGAGGGGCTGGCAATGAGCCCGCGCCGCATTACCCTTTCGACCGTGGGGATTCCCCGGGGCATCTACAAAATGGCCGAGTGGGGGCTCGAGGTGCGCCTGGCCCTATCGCTCCACGCCCCCGACGACGAAACCCGCCAGCAGATCATCCCCACCGCCCACCGCTACAGCATCGCTGAAATTATGGAAGCTGTGCGGCACTACTACGCCAAGACCAAACGCCGCATCACCCTGGAGTACACCCTGCTCAGAGGCGTCAACGACCACGACTGGCAGGCCCGGGCCCTGGCCCAGCACTTTAAGGGCCTGAGCGTCCACATGAACCTGATTCCCTGGAATCCCTGGGAGGGGGCCCCCCACCAGGGCACCCCCCGGGCGCGAATCCTGAAATTCGCCGCCATTCTGGAGCAGCAGGGCATCCCCACCTCGGTGCGCTGGAGCCGGGGGCGCGACGTAGGGGCGGCCTGTGGGCAGCTCGCCCTGAAGCAACCTGCCTGAGCCGACCCCCAGGCCAGGGCAAAACCCATACAATGGGCAGCGGTATGAACCGAAACATCCTCCTCACTGTGGTTATCGCGCTGGCTTTGTTGGGTGCGGCCTATTTTCTATTTGGGCAGCGCCCGGGCAGCCGCAACGGTACGCTTTGCAACAACCAGCCCCCAGCAGCCACCGGCCTGACCAACGAGGGTGTCACCGCCCTCCGCATCGAAGACCTTAAAGAAGGTAGCGGCCCCCAGGCCATCACCTCCAACACCGTGCGGGTGCATTACATCGGGCGGCTGGTAGACGGCAAGCAGTTCGACACCTCCTGCCAGCCGGGCCGCACCCCCTTCGAGTTCACCCTAGGGGCGGGTCAGGTCATTCCCGGCTGGGATTCGGGCATTGTGGGGATGCGGGTTGGCGGCCAGCGCCGGCTGATTATCCCGGCCAGCCTGGCCTATGGTGAGCGCAGCCCCAGCCCCGATATTCCCCCCAACTCGGCCCTGGTTTTTGACGTGGAGCTTTTAGAAATCAGGTAGGCCTTGTAACCCATGCCTTGCAAAGGCCAAGGGTATACTTGGGAGGTGGATTCGCCCGGCAGGGGATGCGCTGCGCACTTCGGCAAGCCCAAACGATACCACCGGCATGCCTTTCTACTCCCTTTGGTAGGCTCGCATCCTTCACCTCTGAGGCATAGCGGTGAGGGATTCGAGCGGAAACGGTACGAATGGCCCTGTTTCCAAAGGTGAATCAATGCGGTTTGTGGTACTAAGCGGACAAAGCGGGGCCGGCCTGACCTCGGCCCGGATGGCCCTGGAAGACCTGGGCTATTTTTCGGTAGACAACATCCCTCCGCAGCTTTGGAGTGAGCTGCTCAGAACCGTTGAGGCTCGAGGCATCCATAAGGTGGCGGTGGTGCTGGATATTCGGGCCCGGGATTTGCTGAGCGAGGTGGAAAGCATCCTGGCCCAGCTCCATCCCTTCATCATCTACCTGGAGGCCAAGTCCGATATCCTGCTCAAACGCTACAACCTTTCGCGCCGCCTGCACCCGCTGGGCATGGGCAACCTGCTGCGCGAGATTGAGGAAGAGCGCCTGGCCCTGGCCCCCCTGCGCGACCGGGCCGACCTGGTAATTGACACCTCCGAGCGCACCCCCCGCCAGCTCAAGGAGGCCCTCGAGGCCGCCCTGGGCGAAGAAGAGGGATTCCTGCTGCGCCTGTTCTCCTTTGGCTTCAAATGGGGCCCGCCCCAGGATGCCGATCTGGTGCTCGATGTGCGGGCGCTGCCCAACCCCCACTACGACCCGCTGCTCAAATCGCGCCCGGGCACCGACCCAGAGGTGGCGGCTTATGTGTTTTCGGAAAAGAAGCACGAGCCCTTCTACCGCACCCTGCTAACCACCATCGGGCTTTCGGCGGATGGCGCCCGCCAGACCGGACGGGCCGCCTACACCGTAGCCATCGGTTGCACCGGTGGACAGCACCGCAGTGTGGCCGTGGCGGAGCGGTTGGCCCAGGAACTCTCGAGCCGCTTTCGGGTGGAGCTCGAGCACCGCGACCTGGACAAGGCTCTGAACACCTGAGCGAGGCTGCCATGCTCTGGAACAAGGCCAAGCGCCCCAACCTGCAAACCCTCACCCAGGGCTTGCGCACCCACCCCGCCGACGACCGCTTTTTCAGCTCGCTGCGCTGGCTGCTACCAGGCATGCGGGTCAAGCGGTACGCGTTTTTGGCGGCCCTGGGCCTGCTGTGCATGTTCACCGGGGTGGTTCATCTCTCCTGGCAGACCTCGTTCTTACCCTGGTTCCTGCAGACCACCCGCTGGGCCGGCTACTTTTCCATCCCGCTGTGGATCTCAGGGGGGCTTTGGCTGATGGGTGGCCTGGTGCTGTTTTTGATGGGCTTGCGCTGGATGAACCGCAGCATGCTCTCGGCCATCACCGATCCCGGCTCGGTCTCCAAGCAGGTTTACATCCGCCGGCGGCTCGAGGCCGGCCCCCGCATTGTGGCCCTGGGCGGAGGCACCGGGCTTTCACGCGTGCTGCGGGGGCTCAAGATGGAAACCGCTAACATCACCGCCATCGTAGCAGTCACCGACGACGGCGGCTCGACCGGGCGTCTGCGGGTCTCATTTGGGGTTCCAGCGGTGGGTGATCTGGTGGACTGCCTGGCCGCTCTTTCGGATGCGGAGGGGCTACCAGAGCTGATGGAGTATCGCTTTCAGCGAGGAGAGGAGCTTAAGGGTCACACCTTTGGCAACCTGATGCTGGTCTCGCTATCGGAGCTCAACAACGATTTTGCCAAGGCCATGCGCCAGGCCAACCAGGTGCTGCGCCTGCGCGGTGCGGTATGGCCGGCCACCTTCGAAGCGGCCCGCCTCTGGGCCGAACGCGGGGATGGCACGCGGGTGCAGGGAGAAACCGCCCTGCGTGAACAACCCGGTCGGATTCGCAAGGTAGGGCTGGTTCCCGCAGGGGTGGCTGCCATGCCTGAGGCCATCACCGCCCTGCAAAAAGCCGATTTGATCGTGCTGGGGCCGGGCAGCCTCTATTCCAGTGTGATTCCCAGTTTTTTGCCCAAGGGCATCCAGATCGCCATTCAGCAGTCTCCAGCCAAGCTGGTCTACATTGTCAACATCATGAGCGAGCGCGGCGAGACCGAGGGCATGGACGCCTACGATCATTTTCACGCCATCGAGCAGCACCTGGGCCGCAGGCCCAACGTGGTGCTGGTCAACAACGCCCGCATCCCCGAAGATTTGCTCAAGCGCTATCAGAACGAAGGCCAGGTGCCCGTGCGCTTCAATCCCAAGCGCTTCGAGGGGTTGGGGGTGCAGATTGTGGCCGAGGATTTTTTGGAGCCTGGTTTTGCCCAGCACGACCCCGCCCGCCTGGTTAAGGCCCTGATTAACCTGTGCTAGGGTTCTTGATATAGGGGCCCACAAAGGGTAGGGTGTGGGCTTGTGGGCCGCTCTGGCTCGTCTGTTCCTTGCATTTCAGGCAGCCCTTGCTGTGGGTTGCTTGGGTATTGCAGGGGAGTTCACCCGCTATGATCCCGTTTCTCTTCTCCGATCCCGTAGGTGACGACCATGGGCTGGGCTATGCCTATCCCCGCGCTCCGCTGTTCGCCGAGGCCGGTTTCGCTGACCTGACCGGTTTCGAAGCCCTTCGCAGGGGGGAGAAGCTGGTACTTCGGGTCAGGCTCCACCGTTACCCCAACCCCAACCACGCCCCCCATGGCTTCTCACTGGCTACCATTGGCATTTACATCCACACCGCGCCGGGCGGACAAGAAGAACTACCCGGGGCTGGCCTCAAAACCCCGCCGGGGCAGGGGTGGAACTGGGCCTACCTGCTCACCGGCTGGAAAGCCGAAGAGCACCGCCCTGATGGCCGCATCGAGAACGTGTCGGTTACAAGGAATGGGGACTGGCTCGAGCTTGCCTCCAACCTGCCCCCAGGGGATTATGGCTACTACGTGGCGGTGGGGCTCTACGATCCCTTCACACCCTGGCACTTTCGCCCAGTGCGCCCCGGTGGAGGCGCATGGACGCTGGACGGGCCAGCAGAGGCCCCAGCCGCTGTCGACGTGCTCTCCCAGGATCAAAACCAGGTCTACCAAAGCGGTGTCTTGCAACCCGTCCGCGCCACCCAGAGCCGCACCCCCTGGGCTATCCTGAGCGCAGCTTTGGGGGTGCTGTTCATCCTGCTGGCCTTCCGCTTTCCTCGGCGATGAGCCCAGCCATGATGGCTGACATAGCCTTGCGGGGTTCCGAACGACCTATGCGAACGGGCCCCCAGGGTGTACCCTGGGTTATGCGCGATTTCTTGCTAAGTCTGCTGCTCAACACCCTGGCCCTGTGGCTCGTAACCCAGCTCTATGGCGGCCTCTTTTTCGCTCATGGAAGCGGTCTGGGTGATTATCTGCTGGCTGGGCTGATCTTTGGCCTGGCCAACGCCCTGCTCAAACCGGTGCTGCTATTGCTTACGTTGCCCTTCAACATCCTGACCCTGGGGTTGTTTACCCTGGTGGTCAACGCCGTAATTCTGCTGGTTGTGGCGGCCCTCACTCCGCTGGACGTGCGGGGCTTTGGTGGGGCCTTGATTGGAGCTATCTTGCTCTCGGTGATCAGTTTTGGTCTGAACCTGCTGATAGGGCCCCCAGATCGCCGCAGGGCAAGCTAGCGCGAGCCCGTGATGTAGCTTTCCAGCTCGGCAATCATAAACTCCTGCTGGGTCATGATGGCCTTCACCACGTCCCCAATGGAAATTACCCCCACCAGCCGGCCCTCCTCGAGCACCGGCAGGTGGCGTATACGGTGGCTGGTCATGAGGTTCATGCAGTCGGCCATGGTGGCCTCGGGGGTCACGGTGATGAGGTCGCTGGTCATAACCTCCTCCACCCGGGTTTCTTTGGAGATGCGGCCCATCAGGATGATCTTGCGGGCATAATCGCGCTCAGAGAAGATGCCCACCAGTTGGTCGCCTTTCATCACCATAAGGGCCCCCACGTCGTAGGCGGCCATGCGCTCGAGGGCCTCAAACACCGTGGCCTCGGGCGGGATGGCATATACCGTATTGCCCTTAGCCAGAAGCAATTGCCGTACTGTGCTGGTCATAGCGAACACCTCCTAAAACAGGTGTACTAAGCGGCAAGCCTTTCCACTTACTCTTAGGTTCGGAGTGTGTAGGCTATTGTACCTGGCCCAGCCCAACTTTTGAAATAGGGGTTAGGCGGCTCGAGGCTGGGGCTGCACCTCGCGCACCGCCAGGGACAAGGTCAGGGCTGGCACCAGCAGCAGACCCAGCACGCTCAGGCTCTCGAGCACCCCATACCGCTCGATAATCGGCCCCACCACCCCATACAGCAGCCCAGCAAAACCCCAGGTAAAGCCCATCAAAAGCCCCGAGACCGTAGCCATCTGGCTTGGCTCGTGCTCCTGGGCCATGGTGACCGCCACCGGCACGCCCGCGTTCATCAGCGCGCCGGTGGTAGCCAGCAGCACCACATAGAACCAGTTTTCTGGCGGAACCACCAGCAAAGCAACATAGAGCGGAATGGCAAAGATCATGGTTCCCACCAGCACGTTGCGCCGGCCCAGCCGATCCGAGAGGGTTCCACCCAAAAAGGCCCCCACGGTGGCCGAGATGCTATAGACCGACAGGGTGAGGGCCACCTGGGCATCGGAGATACCACGCTGATGAAACCAGAACGGAATGGTGGTGGAGAAGCTCATAAACACGATGCTGCGCAGGGTCGAAACCGCCCACAAGCGGGCCACATGCCCCCGAAAAACTCGAGCCAAATCCCGAAAGGAAGAGGGTTTGGTCTGTACCCGGGCAGGCGGTGCCTGGCGCAGCAACAAAAAAGCCGGGATCAGGGCCAGCGGAATGAACCAGGCCAGGGTCTGTAGCCCCCCCTGATTAACCGCGGTGAGTGAGACGATGGGGCCCAGCGAAAGGCCAATGTAACCCCCGGTACCGAAAAAGCTCATCCAGAAGCCCCGCCGGGCCGGGTCGGCGTACTGCCCCACCAAAGCCGCCCCCGCCGAGTGGAACAGGGCCGAGCCCAACCCCGACAAGGCCAGCACCGCCCCCGCCACCCAGAGGTTGGGAAAAAAGCCCAGCAACCCCCCTCCCAAAGCCATCAGCAAAGGCCCCAGGGCGGCCAGAACCCGGCGGTCGTATCGGTCGGCCACCAGCCCAGCCAGGGGTTGCAACAGGCTTCCGGTGAGGGATTGCAAGGCCACCAGCAGCGATACCGCCCCATAGCTCACGCCAAAGGCGGCCTGGAGTTTGGGCAGCAAAGGGGTGAGAAAGGCACCGAATAGGTCGTTGGTAGCATGGAGCCAGGAAAGTAAAAACGGCAGCACCCCAAGAGCATACGCTGACCGCCGGGTCAGGAAAAGCGATTTAGGAATCAAAGCCTGGCTGGGGTGTACCACTTCGACAGGCCCGGTCTTTTGCAGCCGTACCCCGTACCCTCAGGTGGCCTGCCGCAGGTTGTCCAGCACCTCCCAGTCGCCCGGCTCCACCCCGTACAGCAAGGCCAGGTAGTAGCTGGCCCAGGCCACCCGGTACCAGTAGCACAGGGCTTTGGCCAGGGTGCCTTCGGCCTCAGGCTCGGGGAGTTCGATGAGGGTGTCCACCCGGCTTTCCAGGATTTCCTGGGCATAGCTTCGGCGCTCGTCGTCGCCCATCAGCACAGCGGCAATGGGATCGCCCTGCTCGTGGCGGGCCTCCAGCGCTGTCACAAAGAACTCCAGCGCCGAGGGCGGGGGGGTGAAGGAGAGGCTTTTACCAATGCGGCTAAAGGTTTGTTGCAGGGCCTGGCCCAGGCCTGGATAACGGTCGGGCACCACCCACATAGGGGTGCGCTCCAGAAGCGAATAGGCCATAAACTTGGCCGGATTTTTGCTCAGACTTACTTCGGGGCGTAAGCGGTCGCGCTCCAAAAGCAAAGCCCGGTCAATGCGGGCCAGCTCAGCTTGCTGACCTGTGGCCAGCAGCAAAAAACGCAGGTAACGGTAGGTGGCGAGGGGGTGGGCCGGCACCTCCACCTCGACATTCTCTCGAAAACCCAGCCGTACGATCTCCGCACCGCTCACCGCTGCATAAAGCCCAGCCCCGGCCGCACCGCCAAAGTCGTAGCCCCCCTCGAGCACGAATTGCGTACCGGTAGCGGTAAGCTCCAGGGCAAAGTCGCGCGCCAACTGCGCCGCCCACCAGCCCTCCCCAAACCCCACCACCCCATAAGGCGGGGCGTACCTAGCCTGGGGGACTGGCCCACTACCCACCAGGTCGCGCAGATCAAAAGCCAGCCCCAAGCGGTCGGCCAGATAGGTTTCTTGAGCGTCGAGGTCGCGCATTCTTTTTTCAGTTTACCGATCTTTCAAGCCAACCCACATGACCCGGTTTTACGCATCTGGCTAAATGCGGTAGCCTGAAGCCCGCATGTCGCCCTGGGCCGTCCTCATCGCCGCCATGTTTGCCGGAACTGCCGTCTCGCTGATTGGACAGGCCTACCCCACCCTGGCCCCCTATATCCGCACCGATCTACAGCTTTCCCTGGCCGCTGTAGGCCTGCTCAACACGTTTGTTTACATCGGCACCATGCTGGGTTCGCTGCCTTCAGGCTGGCTCACCGACAAGCTGGGCAGCCGCACGGTGATGGTTGTGGGCACCCTGGCAGGCGCTGGACTCGCTGTTGCCATTGCCCTGTTGGCCAAGTCCCAGTGGATGTTCATCCCGTTTCTGTTCCTGGTGGGGTTGGTGGTGGCCTCGGCCACGCCCGCCGGCTCGCACGCCGTCGCCCAGTCGTTCCCGCCTGAGCGGCGCGGCCTGGTAATTGGGCTGCGCCAGATGGCAGTTCCCCTGGGAGGCGCCCTGGCCGCCGCCATCCTGCCAGCAGTGGCCCATCAAACCAATTGGCGCTGGGCCTCGGTGGTTGCGGCCGCCATCGCCATACTGGCCGCCCTGGTTACAGCCCGGCTCTACCGGGAAAACCCAGCGCCAAAAACCCCCTCTAAAACCACCCCCCCAGGGCTGGCTACGGTGTTGCGCTCACGCAACATCCTGCTGGCGGCCACCGCCGGCGTGACCCTACCAACCGGGCAGTTTGTAATGATTACCTACCTGATTTTGTTTCTCAAGGAGCAGTACGGGGTTCCTGAGCTCACCGGCGCTGCCCTGCTCACCGCTGCCCAGTTAGCTGGGGCCTTTAGCCGGGTATTCTGGTCGTGGCTATCGGACAGGATGGGGGGCCAGCGTAAGCCGCTGCTGGTCATGATGGTGGGGCTGGCCGGATTAAGTGCGCTGGTGCTGGCCTGGCTTCCCCCCGGCACGCCCTTGCTGTTCAAGACCCTCATCGTGCTGCTGTACGGGGCCACCGCACTGGGCTGGCAGGGCTTGCATTTTTCGCTTCTGACCGAGCTTTCGCCCCCCGGCTGGGAAGGGCGGGTGGTGGGGTTTGGCCTGATTTTTACCTCCATCGGCATCGCGGCTGCACCGCCCCTGTTTGGCTTGCTGGTAGATTCCAGCAACAGCTACGCCCTGGGCTGGATTGCCCAGGCCGCGGTGTTTGGGCTCGGCGCCTTATTGCTGTCCAACATCGAGGAGAAAAGCCGCCGCTAGCGCAGTTTTTGACGGCCGGTACGGGCTATCCGGCCCTCGATCGGCTCAAACCCTCCTCCCTTGCAAAGGTGAGTGGAGGCGGTATCAGCAGCTCGAGACCGCCGATCGCCTGGCGGGGGCCTCTTCGATTTCCATCAGCCGACCATCCCGCAGCCGCAGGACGCGCTCAGCCTGGCGGGCTAGCTCGAGGTCGTGCGTCACCAAAATCACGGTGCGGCCCTCCTGGGCCTGGTGCAAAAGCAACTCCACCACCCGGGCCCCCGAGGCCGAGTCGAGGTTGCCGGTGGGTTCGTCGGCAAACAGGATGGGGGGGTTCAGGGCCAGGGCGCGGGCAATGGCTACACGCTGCTGTTCCCCCCCCGATAGCTTGTGGGGCCAGTGCTTAACCCGATGCCCCAGCCCCACCGCTTCCAGCAGTGCCGCGGCCCTGGCGGTGCGCTCCTTGAGGCCGATACCCGCCAGCATCATCGGGAAGGCCACGTTTTCCAGGGCGGTCAGGGTAGGAATCAGGTTCCACTGCTGAAAAACAAAGCCCATGTGCTTCAGGCGCAACTCCGAGCGGGCGTCCTCGGACAGGGTGGAAAAGGGGGTGTTGCCAAGCCACACCTCGCCCTCGCTGGGCACATCAAAGCCGGCCAGCAGGTTCAAGAGGGTGGTTTTGCCTGAGCCCGAAGGCCCCACAATGGCGGTCAGGCCAGCCGGAAAGCGGTAGCTGAAGCGATCCACCGCCACCACGTCCACCTCGCCCTGATGGTAGCGTTTGTACAGGTTGATGGCCTCGAGCATCACAACCTCCCCAGCGCCTCGACCACCTTGAGCCGGCTGGCGGTTCGGGCCGGCAAAAACCCAGCCAGCAACCCCAGCACCACCGCCACCAGGAGCGCGAAGAAGGCCAGGCGAAAGGTGATGGCGGAGAGGGCCAGGCCCACCTCGCGCCCGGTGAACCAGTTCACCAGCCCGGAGGCTGCCTGGCCCAGGAGCAGGCCCAGAAGCCCCCCCACCACCCCCAGCAGCAGGGCTTCCAGGAGCACCAGCCCGAATATAAAACCCTGCTTGGCCCCCAGGGCCCGCATCAGGCCAAACTCCCGGATGCGCTCGTAGACCGACATCATCACGGTGTTGGCGACCAGCAAGCCCCCCACCACCAGCGCCACCAGGCTGATGCCAAAGCGCACCAGATCGGAGATGCGCACCGCGCGCTCGGCGAAGCGCAGCACATCCCCGGTGGTCTGGGCGTTCACCCCGGCGATCCGGGCCTTGATGGCCCCGGCCACCTGGTCGGCTTTGAATCCTTCCCGCACACCCACCGCCGCTGCCGTGTAGTTGCGTGTGCCCAGGGCCTCCTGCACGACGCTAGAAGGAACGTAGATGATGTTGTCGGAGAGGCCCCCGTTGGGCTTCAAAATACCCTCTACCCGCAGCGAGATGCTGGGCGAGAGGCGCAGCACCTTACCAAGGCCGAGTTGGTTGCGTTCAGCCAAGCGGCTACCCACCACCGCACCTTTGGGGCCTGGAACCAGGCTGCCCGCGGCCAGGGTAAGGTTGGGGTACAGCGCTTGGGGGCTGAGCCCCTCGGGGATCCCCTGAAAGACAAAAGCGGTCTGGGGATCCAGCCCCCCTCGAGTCAGCACCACATAGGGGATCACCTGGCTGATACCCAGTTCGGAGGCAGATTCTTTCAGAGCCTCTACCGTTTCGGGTCGCAGCTCTGGGTAGCCGGGGCTAAAGGCTTCGACCCCCTCCGGCAAGACCAGCACCGCAGGCCCCACGGTTGATAACTCGGCTCCCAGGGCTTTACGCAACCCCTCGCCAAACGACAAAAAAAGCACCATAGAGGCCGTCGAAACCACAATTCCCAGCAGGGTCAGGATGCTGCGAACAGGCCGGGCCCGCAGGTTGCGGTAGATGAGCGCCAGAACTTCCACGCCCATCAGGATACCCGTAAAAGGCGGTCGGAGGTGGGTAATCCACGCCAAGATTCCCGCCAGCGTGCCCTTCTACCCACGATAAACTGTAGGCATGCAGCTCATTACGGTGTTTGGTTCGTCGAGGGCACAACCGGGCACACCCGCTTTTGTCGAAGCCCAGGCCTGGGGGCGGGCCATCGCCCAGGCCGGGTTCGGCGTAGCCACCGGCGGCTACAACGGGGCCATGGAGGCCGTCTCGCAGGGGGCCAAGGAGGCCGGGGGGCTGGTGGTGGGCATCACCGCACCCAGCCTGTTCCCCCAGCGCAACGGGCCCAACCCGCATGTGGATCTGGAGCTGCCCTCCTCCTCGCTGTTCACCCGCATCGAGCGGCTGATTGACGTGAGCGTGGCCTGCCTGGCCCTGCCTGGTGGGGTGGGCACCCTGGCCGAGCTTCTGGCGGCCTGGAACCTCAACCACATCGCGCAGCTACACGGCAAGCCCCTAAAGCCGCTGGGGGTGCACGTGGGCTGGCTCGAGGTCATCCGCCCCGGCCTCGAGGTCACCCCCGACCACCTGGAGCTGCTCACCCCCATCGACTCGCTGCACAGCCTGCAAAGGTTTTTGCAGGGGCTTTCTAGCGCTCCAGCACCCGGAAGGTAAAGCTCACCTCGAGGCGGATGGTCTCGTCCACACTGAGCACCGACAGCACCCGCGACTGGGTCAGGCCAAAGTCGCGGAAGGTGAAGCTGGTGCGGGCTTGCAGGATGGCTGTGTCGCCCCGGAACTCCACCTCACCCTCCCAGGTCACGCTCCGGGTCACGTCGCGAATCTTCAGGTCACCCACAACCTGCACCGTAGCCTTGCCGCTCGCGGGCAGCGGGAAGCTCAGGCCGCGCACCTCCTTTGGCACGAACTCGGCCAGGGGGTACTGGGCGGTGTTGAGGGTGTTGCGCCGGAGGTAGTTGTCGCGCCGGGCCTGGTCGCTGGTAAGGGCCGATAGATCCACCGTAAAGCGGGAGCCCTCGAGGGCCCGCCCGTTCCGGTCGAGCCGCACCACCCCCTGCACCTGCTTGCTAACCCCCACCGCGTCGCTGGGAAAGTTGACGCCAGCGAGCTGCTCACGCACCCGGTAGCGGGCCTCGCTCTGGGCCGGGACAAGCTCGAGCCGGCTCTGGGCCCAAGCCAAACCGAAGAGTAGCAACAGGGCAACAAGTCTCCACATAATCGTTCCACTACCTCCTGGACAACAAAGCGATCAGGTTCTTGAGGTTATCGGCCGCACGGGGCTGCTCCTTGAAGGGGTTGTAGGGCTTGCCCTGGGCGACCGCCTGGAAGAAACCTCCCTGGCCGCCCGGCCCCCGCGGCTGCCCCTGAAGGTTGCCCGGGCCCATCTGGGGGTTCTGCCCGGCAGCCTCGCGCCGCTGGCGGGCCTCCTCCCGCTGCTGGAGGATGGTCTGGTCAATCCACATAAGCTGGGCCGGGGTGAGGATGTTGTCCTCGATGTTGCTCAGTATCTTGCTGGCCTCGGCGGGCTTGAGGTCGGTGCGGCTTTGCAGGTCGCGCAGAATGGGCAGCAGCTTCTGGGCCTGGGCCTTGGTAAAGGCCAAGCCCCGCTGCTTGTCCAGCTCGTCCAAAAGCCCAACCGTGGCCACCAGATCCAGCACCGGACGGTAGGCCTCGAACCGCTGCCGCATCTCCGGGCTGAGGTTGGACGGCCCACCCTGTGCCAGCGCCAAGCCCAGAGCCAGTGTGGTTAGCAGGCCGATCAGTCTTTTCATGTGCACGCCTCCAACGCTTGCAGTCTGCCATTGCTTTGTGTAGAAGCGATAAAGTTTGGCTTAACCGATTGCTACTCGTACCTGAGCGACTCCACCGGGTCGAGCCGGGCCGCCCTCGAGGCCGGGTAAAAGCCAAAGAACACCCCCACCGCCACCGAGAACAGGAAGGCCAGCACCATGCTGAAGGGGTCGAAGACCGGGGTCACCCGCAGCAGTTGCCCCACACTGCCGGCCATGGCCAGCCCCAGCAGGATGCCCAGGATACCGCCCCCCACCGAGAGCACCACCGACTCCACCAAAAACTGGGTCAGGATGTCGCGGGGCTTGGCCCCCAGGGCCTTACGGATGCCAATCTCGCGGGTGCGCTCGGTCACCGAGACCAGCATGATGTTCATGATGCCGATGCCCCCCACCAGCAGGCTGATCCCGGCCACCCCGCCCAGGAACAGGGTCATGGTCTGGGTTACCTGGTTGACCGAGGCCAGCGCGTCGGCCTGGTTCTGCACGCTGAAGTCGTACTCGCTGGGGTCGGTCACTTTGCGGCGCTGGGCCATAAAGTCGGTGAGTTCCTGCTGCAAGCGGCTGAGTGAGTCCTTATCGGGGGCCTGCACATAGATGGCATTTACCCTGGGCTCGCCGGTGCTGCTGCTGCGGGCCAGGCGCTGCAGGTAGGTCGAGAGCGGCACCATCACCTGGTAGTTGGGGCTGGCAAAGCCGGAGTCGCCCTTGTCGGGCAGCACCCCCACCACCGTAAAGGAGATACCGGCAATGCGGATGCGCTGCCCCAGGGGATCCTGGCCGCCGAACAGATCCTGGGCGATACCATACCCAATCACCGCCACCCGGCGGCGGCTTTGCAGGTCGGTCTCGTTAAAGAAGCTTCCAGAGGCCGGCTGGGCGTTGCGCACGCTGGCGTAGTCGGGCCAGGTGCCAATCACGGTGACGTTGAGGTTGTTGGCCCCCACCTTGACCTGCTGGTTGCTCTGCAGGGTGGGGGCGATGCCGACAATGCGGCCTGCAAAGGCCGACTGTACCGCCTCGGCGTCGGCCAGGGTGATGGTCTGGGGGCCGCCAAAGCGCACCAGGCCAAAGCCCCCGCCCCGCCCCCCGGTGTTGCTGCCGATGGTGATCAGGTTGGTGCCCAGGCTTTGCAGGCTGCGGGTAATGTTGGCCGTGGAGCCCTGCCCCACCATGGTCAGGGCCACCACCGCCGCCACCCCGATGATCACCCCCAGGGTGGTCAGCACCGAGCGCAAGGGGTTACCCAGAATGGCGCGCCAGGCGATGCGGAAGACCTGCCAGAGGTTCATGCCACCCACGTGGGAGCGAACTTTTTGGGGAGCCGAGCCCATTACTGAAACACTCATGCCACACCTCCTACAGCCCGTTTGCGGTGGGGGTTGGGGCCGTCGGACTCGATCTGTCCGTCCCGGATGCGCACGATGCGCCCGGTGTACTCGGCGATATCGGGCTCGTGGGTCACGATAATCACGCTGGTACCCTCGTCGTTGAGCTCCTGAAACAGCCGCATGACCTCTACGGCGGTCTTGGAGTCGAGGTTGCCGGTCGGCTCGTCGGCCAGCAGGATGGAGGGGCGCATGGTCAGGGCCCGGGCGATGGCCACCCGCTGCTTCTGGCCGCCCGAAAGCTGGGAGGGCAGGTTCTTGAGCTTGTTGCCCAGTCCCACCTTTTGCAGCACCTCGAGGGCCCGCTCCCGCCGCTCCTGGGGGCCATAACCGGCGTAGGTAAGGGGCACCTCCACGTTTTCCAGCACACTCAGGCGCGGCAACAGGTGAAAAGCCTGAAAAACAAAGCCGATCTCCTGGTTGCGCACCTCGGCCCGCTCGTTTTCGGTCAGGGTGGTGACGTCCCGCCCGGCCAGGATATAGCGCCCCTCGGTGGGCCGGTCGAGCAGGCCGATGATCTGCATCAGGGTGGTTTTGCCCGAGCCCGAGGGCCCCATCAGGGCCACCATCTCGCCCTGGCGAATCTCCAGCGAAACCCCCTTGAGGGCCTCAAACTCGAGCGCCCCGCTCTTGTACACCTTGCGCACCTGCTGCAGGGAGACCACCGTCACCGTCCACCTCCCGGAGGGGCCCCCAGGGGCAGGCGCAGCCCGCCCTGGTTGCTGGAGCTGCTGGAGGTGGATCGGACACGGCTGGGCAGCACCACGGTCTGGCGCGGCTCGAGGCCCTCCAGCACCACCTGGTTCACCCCATCGTCGGGCCCCAGCACCACCCGCACGGTCTCCTTGCTGCCGTCGGGCTGCAGCACGTCCACATAGGCCCGGTTGCGCACGGTCTGCACCGCCCGCTTGGGGATGGTCAGGGCATTGGGAATTTCCTCCGCGATAATCTCGCCCTCGGCGGTCATGCCCGGCCGCAGCTTGCGCTCGGGGTTGGCGATCCGCACCGTCACATAAAACACCGCGATGTTCTGCTGGATGGTGGCGCTGGGCGAGATGGCCGTCACCACCCCCTCGAAGGTCTCGTTGCTGAAGGCGTCGAGGGTCACCTCCACCTTCTGGCCCACCTTGACCTTGGCGATCTCGCTTTCGTCAATCTGCACCGGCAGGTTGACGCTGCTGTCGTCGATCAGGGTGAGCAGGGCGGTGCTGTTGCTGACCGTGGCCCCCACCCCGATGCTCCCCACCTGGGCGTTGACCTCCGAGACCACCCCGTCGAAGGGGGCGTAGATTTTGGTGCTGGCCAGGTTTTCCTCGGCGTTTTTGACATCGAGGCGGGCCTGCTCCACGGCGATCTGGGCGTTCCTCAGCTCTTGTGCGTCGGCGTTTTTCCGCAGGGCCAGGGCCTGGCGCGCGGTGTTCAGGTTAACCCGGGCCATCTCCAGGCTGGCCTGGGCCTTGGCGTAGGTGTCGCGCGCGCTTTGCAGGCTCTGGGCGCTGGCCCCCCCCAGCTCGAAAAGCTTCTGGGTGGCCTCGAGGTTGGTGCGGGCGGCCTCGAGGTCGCGCCGGGCGCTGTCGTAAGCCACTTCGGCACTGGAAACGCTTTGCTGGGCTGAGGCCAGGGCGCTTTGCTGGTCGGCCCGGAGCTTGTCGAGGGTCGCCTGGGCCTTTTGCAAGGCCAGCCGGGCGTTTTCCAGGGCGCGGGCATACTCGGTAGGGTCGAGCTGCACGATGAGCTGGCCTTTTTGCACCCGGTCGCCCACGGTGGGCAGCTTGAGCACCGTGCCGTTCACGGCGGGCTTAACCGAGAGGCTCTGCACGGCCTCGAGGGTGCCCGGCCCCGAAACCGAGACCCGGAACACCCCCTGCTGCACGGTGGCGGTCTCGAGTGCAGGCGCGGTGCTGGTGGGCTTGGGCCGCAAAAACCAGTAGGCCGCACCCCCCAGACCGGCCAGCACCAAAGCCACAACCAGCCAAAGCCAGGGTACGCGGATACGGGAACGGGCTTGAGTCATATTCACCCTTTGAGTTTCTCCCAGGATATCCAATGTTTGGTGTATGCCATGCGAAGATTTGGTGAAGATGCTTGCCGCAGCCGCAAGGGGGCGGCTGGGCTGATGTATTTCCACGATGTGCTCCTCAACCTTTTACATCTCAACAACCTATCCCCGCTGCGCTTCATTCGCTACTTCCCCCAACAGACTCTACAGGTTGTTGTGCTCTTCGTGATAAAAGCCTGAGGGCCAGCACTTACCTGCACGGGAACTTGACGAAATATTAAAATCCCAGGTTCCAAAACCGGTAACTTTTCACTTCCATTTTCTTTGGAGGTTTACTAGCCTCCTGTTGTACAGGAAGGGGGCAATGCCGCCCGCACGGGCGGGTACTGTAGCACCACAGCAGTGAATTTTTGGCTGAGGAAGAACGAGCAAGCAGGATAAAGCGTGAAAGAGGAGGGTAAAAAGATGAGGTTGATTGAGATTCCACCGACGAACCTCGAACAAATCCACGGTGGCCAGGGTGGTTCGTGGAACAGTACGGTGAACCCCGAGACAGGCGACAGGTATACCTGGTTCGAGACCGCTGACGGCGCGCGCTCGAGTGTCAGGGTGGATACACCCCCTACACATTCGTTTGTTTGGGGCGATGGTTCGATTACCATCCGCTGCTGCAATCTGACTTCACCACATACTGGATTGCATGATGTTGACTATAGCCTGTATACGTTCAGGGCAACTCCGGGCAGCTCCTACATGATCTCGCAGGAACAAATGGCCCACAACCTTTATCGAGCTGGCGAGCGCATGGGTTACTAAGCCGCTGGTGGTTCGGTGGGACAGCACGTGCCCGCCGAACCGCTCCAATCGTATGACTGTTACAAGCAACGATCTGTTTCTGGCCGTTATTGTCATAACGGTAGTACAGCGACTGCTTAACCGTCGGTCTCTCTTTTTCCATCAAGCCCGGCCCAGGGAGCTAGCGCTGGCATTCCTGCTTGGTCTCGCCTACACCATACCCCACCTTCTAACCATCGACTTCACTATTCCAGAAGCAGAACACCGAAGAATGCTGGAGGCCCGGCTCGAGCCTTGGCCGCTTTTGCGGCTGATGATCTACGTGCCGTTATTTGAAGAATACTTTATGCGCGAAATAATGCTCAAAAACCTTATGAACCGCATGGGTTTCCCGGTTGCATTGGCGATAAGCAGCCTGTTTTTTGGTCTGATGCATGTACTGAAAGGTTGGCCTGGTTTTCTATTCGCCCTGCTCTTTGGTGTGCTTGCCGGGTTGCTGTACCGCAAGTACGGGTATTTTGCCGCAGCGGCCGCGCACTCCGGGGCAAACCTGGGCGGTACGCTATTTCCTTACCTTGTAGTTCTACTTCGCTAAAGGGGTTCACGGAGCAGCAGAACAAATGGTCCGACACGCTCGTCCAACCATGCTTCGGCCAAGGTTGCTCTAAGCTTGATGCATTTTGCATATCAAGGGTGCGCAGGGTGGTGACCTGGGCCTCGAGCAGCCCGATGAACCGCGGAGCCTCCTGGCGCATCTCTTCCAGCAGCAGTCGGTTGCGGGCTTGGATTCGCTCGAGGCCGTCTATCATCCCTGCGTCTCCTCGATTAGGACTCCAAAGGGCTAGGGCGCACTGGCCGCCCGCACCAGGCCGGTGAAGTCCTGGCCGGCGGCCACCGAGAAGGCCGCCAGGGCCCTCCAGTAGCTGCCAATGGCCTGCACCAGGGCGTACTCGGCGCTTTTAAGCGAGACCTGATCGGTTTGGAGCTGCAAGGCCGAGATGGTGCCGGCCCGCAGGGCGGCCTGGCTCTGCTCCACCACCTTTTGGGCGTTGGCGAGGTTGGCCTGGGCTAGGGCGATGCTTTTGTAGGCGCTCTGGGCAGCCTGGTAGGCGTTGGTCAGGCTGGTCTGGGCGTTTTGCTGGGCGGTTTGCAGGGTGCGCAGGTTGTTTTCCAGGCTGGTTTTGGCGGTGTTGAGCTGAACCGCCGGGGTATAGTCGTTGTCGGCCAGTTTAACGTTGAGCTGGGCAAGCTCCACCGCCTGCTGGGCTTGCAGCACGCTGGGGAGGCGCTCAAACAGGCCGTTGCGCAGGGCCTCGAGGTTGGCTTCCAAAGCGGGCGGGTTCGGGGGGGCCGCCACCGTCACGTTGCCCAGGTCGCTCAGGCCCAGGAGTGCGGCGAGCTGGGCGGCCAGCACCGGTATCTGCGCCTGGGCGTTGGTGAGCGACTGCCTCGAGCTGTCCAGGGTGGTCTGGGCGCGGGCCACGTCCAGCGCGGTGGCGTTGCCCGCGGCCTGGCGGGCCTTGGCCACCTCCAGGTTGCGCTGGTTCAGGGCCACCTGGGCCTGGAACAGGGCTACGTTCTGCTGGGCTTCGTAGAGGTTCGTATAGGCGTTCACCACGCTCTGCATCACCGAGAGCCGGGTGGCCTCGAGGTTGACCTGGGCCAGCCGGGCGTTCTGCTCGGCCTGGGTGAGGGCCACAATCAGGGTGCTGGGGTCGGCCTTGAGGGCGTTGAGCTGGAGGGTGGCGTTTTGCAGGGTGGCCTGGGCGCTTTGCAGCGAGGGGCCCCGGCTATAGGCCTGCGCAAGGGCCTGTACCAGGGTCAGGCTGTTCTGGGCCAGCCCAGCCGAAAAAACCAGCATCGGCAGTAGCCAAAAAAAGCGTTTTGCGAAGCGAATCATCTATTTTCCTCCAAGGGCTGCGGTGAGGTCGGCGCCCAGGGCATTTTGCAGGGCCAGGGCGGCCAGTTGGGCCTGGATCAGGGCGGCCTCGAGGTTGCGCTGGGCCTGAAGCTGGCTCACCTGGGCTGCCTGCACCTCCACACTGGTACCGGTGCCGGCCTGGAGCCGGGCCTGGGCGGTGCGCAGGTTCTGGTTGGCCGTATTCAAAGCGGCCCTGGCTGCGGCAATGGCGGCCTGGGCGGTCTGCAGGTTCTGATACTTCTGCCGCACATCCAGCTCGGCGGCCCTGCGGGCGGTTTCCAGGGCCTGCCGGGCTGCCTGCAAAGCGGTCTGGGCAGTGCGAATGCTGCTGTCGCTCACAGGGTCGAAGATGGGCACGCTCAGCGACAGACCCAGGCTGTAGCCCTGCGACAGCGTACTGCTGGTGGCCTGGCCCACAGGCAGGGCCGCCGAGAGCGAAGCGGTGCCGCTCTTGAAGTTCAGGCCTGCCGAGAGCGTGCTGCCGCTGCCGCTGTCGCTGTAGCCCACACTAATCGAAGCGTTGGGAATCAAGCGGTTGCGCTCGGCGCTGGCCAGGTTCTCTTCGGCGTCGCGGAGCTGGGACAGAGCCCGCAGCACATCCGGGCGGCTGGCCAGAGCCCTTTGCAGCAGGGCTTCCAGGCCCTCATCGGGCAGGCTGGGTTCCTCCGGGGCAGTGGTGGGGTTGCCGAGCTGCTGGGGGTTCAGACCCAGGGTGCCCGCCAGGGTGAGCCGGGCCAGCTCGAGGGCCCCCTGGGCGCTCAGCAGGCTCGAGCGGGCTGTGTCCAGGTTTTGCTGGGCGGTGAGCAGATCGCTCAGGGTGGCGCTGCCGGCCTGGTTCTGGGCGGTCACAATCTGTAGCTGGCGCTCGCGCAGGGCCAGGGTGGCCTGGGCCAGGGCCAGGTCGGCCTGGGCCTGGCGTAAGTTGAAGTACTGGGTGTGCAGGGCAATGTACAGGTTATTCCGGGCCTCGCGCCGGGTCAGGGCGGCCCGCTCCAGGGCCCGCTCAGCGCTGCGCACGGCGTCGGCGCTGCTCGACCAAGGCAGCACCCCCAGGCTGGCAGTGCCGGAAACGGTCAGGCCGCTGCCGCCACCCTCGCGCAGGGTGTAGTCGGCCCCACCTGAGAGCTTGAGGCCCTGGGCAGCCAGGGCGGCCTCGAGCTGCCGCACCGCGCTCTCGTAGTTGAGGTCGGCGCTTTGCCAGTCCAGGGTGCTGGGTAGGGCCTTGAGCGCATCGGAAAGATCAAGCCCCTGGGCTAGCACCGGGGGGGCCAGGGCCAGTAAGGTTGCAATGGTTGGGAGTAGTCTCTTCAAAACGCCACCTCCACTCGGGTCATCTTTGACAAGGCGCATGTACGCGCAACGAACGAGATGTGTAGGTTTGGTGAAGGAGTCCCGGATGGCCAGCCCAGGGGCCTGGCCTTGCGGAGATTTACTCACAGCCAATACCCCCCGTTGTCGTTGCGTCTTGGCGCAAACCCGCTAGCTCATCACCTCTTCCGGGTGGTGCTTGTTCCAGTAGCGCACCAGCCCATCCACGCTCATCCAGGCGGGGTCGGCAAACTCGTACTCCCGAACTTCCTCCTCCGAAAGCCCCGCAGCCCGTAGGGTGTTGGTCACGTAGGCCTCAAAGGCCTGCACCATCTGTTCACGGGTCAGGCCGGCCTTGAGCTGTTGCTTGATCCAGTCGGCCCACTCCAGCAGCCGGGCCTCCAGCGCATCCAGGTGTGGCCCGACCTCCTCGGTCTCGCCAAAGTGGGTCAGGTAAATCTTGTTCAGCTTTAAGGCCCGTAGCCGGGCAAGGGAGGCGCGCCAGGCTTCGATGTGAATCTCCGGCGGGGGGCAGGGGGGCAGCACCGGGCCGCGCCCAATTTTGACCCCGGTTACATCACCGCCAATCAGCACCTCGCCAATCCGGTAGGCGTGGTGGTGGTAGGCGTGGCCGGGGGTCTCGAGGGCCTCGATCTGGGCCTCGCCAATCCGGATCACCTGACCATCCTGAACGATCTCGATCTGGCCCTCCGGCACGTGGCCCATCTGGCCCCAGAGTTCTTCCATCCGGTCGCCGTAGATGCGGCTGGCCGAGGCCCAGAGTTTGCTGGGGTCTACCAGGTGCGGCGCCCCCTTGGGGTGGACGTAGATGGTCGCCCCCCGCTCGGCCATGCGCCAGGCGGCGCCCGCATGGTCGAGGTGGATGTGGGTCACGAAGACGTGCTTAATGTCGGAGGCGGCGTAGCCCAGCGCGTTGAGGCCATCCAGCAGCACCGAGAAGCGCGACTCCGGCCCGGTCTCGAAGAGCACCGGCCCCTGGCTGGTTTCCAGCAGGAACGAAGCAATTACCCTGGGGGCGCGGTCATGAAGGTCGAGGATGTGGATCACAGGCCTATTGTATGCCGGCCTAAAAGATGCCTGCAAAGCCGTCCAGAATGCGGGCGATATGCCGGGCAGCGTTGTGGAAGTCCTGGATGCGGATGTTCTCGTTGGGGGCGTGGGTGCGGTTGGTGATGCCGTAGCCCACCCCCGCGTCGATGACCGGGATGTTCAGGGGCCCGGCAAAGGCGTACACCGGCGAGCTGCCCCCGGTGAGGGGGATGCGTTGGTAGGGCTTCTGGTAGACCTCCTGGGCTGTGCGGGCCGCCAGCTCTACCAAAGGGTGCTGGGGGTCGGAGCGGGCCGGGAACATGTAGTCGGCGTGGGTGATCTGCACATCGGTGAAGCCCTCGGCGTCGAGGTGGGCCCGCAGCTTCTGGAGGATGTCGGTGGGATCCTGGTCGGGCACCAGGCGGAAGTCGAGCTTGGCCTTGGCCCGGGCGGGAATCACGGTCTTGGTGCCCGGGCCCTGGTAGCCGGTGGTGATGCCCTGGATGTTGCAGGTGGGGTTGAAGACGGCCTTGCGCAGCTCGAAACCGCTCAGGTTGTTCACAAAGCCCCGCACCCCGAAGCTCTGGCGCAGGTAGGCCTCGAGGTCGGGCAGGTTGCGCAAGAGCTCGAGGTCCTGTTCCGAGACAGGCCGCACATGGTCGTAGAAGCCGGGAATCAGGATGCGCTCGTTCTCGTCTTTCAAAGCGGCCAGCACCCGCACCATCCGCCAGGCCGCGCTGGGCAGGATGTGGGCGTTGCCGGAATGGGCGTCGCGCGAGAGGGTCTCGACCTCGAGCTCCAAAGCCAGAATCCCCCGCCGGCCCAGCGAGGTGCCGGGCCGTTCCTCAAAGTCAATGCCCCCTTCCTCCCAGATGGCCCCGTCGCATTTGAGCAAGTCCAGGTGATCCTGCACGAACCGGGCGATGCCGGGGCTGCCCACCTCCTCGTTGCCCTCCACCACGAAAAGCACCCCGCAGGGCAGCTCGCCCCCATGCGCGGCCCGCACCGCCTCCACCGCAGCCAGGCGGGCCATAAACTCGCCCTTGTCGTCCTTGGCCCCGCGGGCAAAGAGCTTACCCTCGCGGATTTGCGGCGCAAAAGGGGGCGAGTCCCACAGCTCCAGGGGCTCGGGGGGCTGCACGTCGTAGTGGTTGTAAAAGAGCAGGGTGCGCTCCGATTTCCCGGCAGCCCGGCCCACCACCACCGGGTTGCCGTAGCCCTCGATCTTCCAGGTCTCAAAGCCGTGCTGTTGCAAGATTTGTTCGACCAGTTGGGCGCACTCCAGCACCCCCTCGCCGGTGGCCGAGACGCTGGGCTGGGCGCAGAGGCGGATGGTTTCTTGCAGGTAGGCCTCGAGGTGCTCTTGCAGGTAGCGGTCTATAGCTTCGGTTCTGGACATGGTTAGACTATACGTCTTCTGTACGACAAGCTGGCAACCTTCACCAGCCGACCCACCTGGGCGCTGCTACCGCAGCAGCCGAGGGTCGAGCCATAGGTCTTGGGGTTTACCGACCTTTATCTCAGACATCGCTGGATGTCTGGGGTTGAGCAGCAAATTGAACTCAACAGGCACGACCGCCGAAGGCACTTTGAGCGCCAGCGAACGCAAGCTTTGCGCCCACTCGCTACCCAGTTGCTGGGTGGACGCTGGGTAGGGTTCGGGCAGTTGCTGCCAGTCCGGCGGCAGATGCTGCAAGGTCTCTATATGCGCGTCGGGGACTTCAACCTCAATGGCCACAAAAGCGGCCAGGTACGACCGTTCGGTGACGTGCACCAGGATTTCCAGAATTCCCGTGGCAAGGCTCCCCGCCAAATACACCACCGGAACCCCGCTCTGGTTCCAACGGCCTGGACTTCGGGCCGCTCCCTCACCGGTGAAAGCCGCATGGGCATATCTGCGCGAGGTGATCCGCCAGGCCCTCATGTCACCAGGCCGTCTTCCAGGCGCCCCAGCAGATGCTCAACGGCCCTAAAACCGGGCTCGGTATCGAGGTATTGCAGCGGGCTAGCACCATGTAAAAACAGCTTGGGACTATTCATCCACCCTGCTGCCAGCCGAGCAGAGCCAAAGAGTTCCTCCGCCCTCCGGAGCAGATACATCACCTTGTACAGCCGGTTGGATTGCTCCCGGTTCAGGCGTCCAAACCCCTTATATCGGTGCGCACTGCTGCGCGGAATGCCCGCAGCCTCGAGCACCTCCTGCTGGCTCAGACCATACCGCTGCGCGATTTCTCCGATGAGTTCAACCGGCAGGCCCTCCCGCACGCGGGCCACCTCATCGGGCGAAAAGTCGAAGCGCAACCCAACGGTTTGTCCCATAAAGGACATGGTATTGTTCCATATGGATGCTGTCAAAGGTGCATGCCCTCATCCAGGGTTTATACGGCCTCCTACTGCGGTACTTGCCGGTAGTTCCTGAACTGCTCCCGCAGCTTGGACTTGAGGAACTTGCCGGTGCTGGTGCGGGGAATCTCGTCCAGGAAGACATAGGCATCCGGCAGCCACCACTTGGCAAACCGAGGCTCCAAAAACCGGGCCAGCTCCTCCGGGGTAACGCTAGCCCCCTCCTTGAGCACCACCGCGGCCAGCGGGCGCTCGTCCCACTTGGGGTCGGGTATGGCGATCACCGCGGCCTCTTTGACGGCCGGATGGGCCATCAGGGCGTTCTCCAGGTCAATCGAGCTGATCCACTCGCCGCCGGACTTGATCAGGTCTTTGGTGCGATCGGCAATGCGGATGTAGCCCTCGGGGTCAATCGCCACCACGTCGCCGGTACGGAACCAGCCGTCGGGGGTCCACTTGTCGGACTCTTCTTCCAGGTTGTAGTAGCTCGCGGCCACCCAGGGCCCCCGCACCTGCAGCTCGCCCAGCGACTGCCCGTCCCAGGGCACCACGCCCTGCTCACCCACCGCCCGGATCTCCACCCAGGGGGTGGGCAGGCCTTGCTGGGCCCGGTAGCGGTACTCGAGCGCCGGGTCGCCCCGCAGGTAGCGCTTGAGCCGGCTCACGGTGCCCAGCGGGCTCATCTCGGTCATGCCCCAGGCGTGCAGCACGGTGTGGCCCAGGCGGTCGTAGGCCCGGATCATGGCCTCGGGGGCCGCGCTCCCCCCCACCACCATCTCCATCGGTTTGAGCTTCCAGCGGGTGGGTTCTTTCTCGAGGGCTTGCAGCACCCCCAGCCAGATGGTGGGCACCCCGGCGGTCTTGGTCACCTGTTCCGACTCGAACAGATCCAGCAGGCTCACCGGGTCGAGGTGGGGCCCTGGCAGCACCATCTTGCTGCCCACCATCACCCCGGTGAAGGGCAGCCCCCAGGCCAGCACGTGGAACATGGGCACCACCGGCAGCAGCACATCGTGGCCGGCCAGGTTCAGGGCATCGGGCAGGGCCGAGGCCAGGCTGTGCAGGGCAATGGAGCGGTGCGAGTAGACCACCCCCTTGGGCTTGCCGGTGGTACCGGAGGTGTAGCACATCCCGGCGGCGTCGCGCTCCTCGAGGGCGGGGTAGCTGAAGTCGGGGTCGCCGGTGGCCAGGAAGTCCTCGTAGCTCATGAAGCCCTCCGGCACCGGCTGGCCTGAGAGGGGCACCACAATCACCTTCTCCAGGTTCACCTGCTCCCTTACCGCTTCATACAGCTTCAAGAGCACATCGTCTACGATCAAAAACCTGTCCTGGGCGTGGTTGATGATATAGGCGATATCGGAGGGGTGCAGCCGCAGGTTCAGCGGGTGCAGCACCCCCCCGGCCGCCGGGATGCCAAAGTAGGCCTCGAGGTGGGCGTAGGTGTTCCAGGAGAGGGTGGCTACGCGGTCGCCCTTTTGCAGCCCGGCCTTTTGCAGGGCCGAGGCCAGCCTACGCGAACGCTGGTAAAAATCGCCAAAGGTGTAGCGGTGCAGCGACTTGTCGGGCAGCCGGGTCACAATTTCTTCCTTTGGAAACAGCTTGCCGGCCCGCTCCAAAAGGTGCGGCAGGGTCAGGGGAAAATCCATCATGGTGGACTGCATGGGCATCTCCTCTCGCTTCGGGTTGTAACAAAAGTATAAGACCCCCTCGAGGTCTTTACCACGAGGGGGCCGGGGTTCCAGGAAGGGGCCTAGAGCCTGCTAACTAGCTGTTCGTAAAAGCTCCACAGTTTTCGCTGTCATCAGAATCGAAAAAGCCAACCAGTGCCAACCTCGCAAGGTCTCAGCCAGCCGCTCATAGTCTCGCGCCAGCCTGCGAAACCGGGATGTCCAGGCAAACGAACGTTCCACCACCCAACGCTTCGGCAGCAGCACGAATCCTCGTTTGGCCCCTTCCACCTTGACCACACACAGGGCGATGCCTTCCGCCTCTGCCGCTTGTGCCGCTTCCTCCCCAGTGTAACCCTGATCCACAAAGGCCACTTCCACCTGCTCCCCCGTCACTTCCTGCACCTGTTGACTGAGGGCTCCCACCTGGGCCCGTTCCTGTTCACTGGCCGCCGTTACTACCAGGGCCAGCAGATGCCCCAGGGTATCTACCGCCAGGTGAACTTTGCTTCCCTTGCGTCGTTTGTACCCATCGTATCCGGCCCGCTCCCCACTTTGCGGGGTGGACTGTAGGGTGCGAGCATCGTAGATGGCAGCGCTGGGATGGGCGGCTTTGCCCTGGAGCATTCGCAGGGTCATGCGCAGGTCGTGTACCAGGTCTTCGAAGACCCCCCGGTTCATCCAGCGGTAGGCTTGCGCCTGAACGATATGGGGGGGTGGGAAGTCGTGGGGCAGGTAGTCCCACTGAGCACCGGTTCGAACCATCCAGCGCAGGGCGTTGAACACTTCGCGCAGGTCGTACTTGCGCTGGGGTGCTTCCAGCGGGGCGAGGGTCAAATAGGGCAGCACCAGAGCCCATTCCTCATCACGGACGTCCGATGGGTAAGCACGGCGGTTCATGCTCTAAACATAACTGCAGTGCCTGATTTGGGTAAGGTGGTTTGTAGATTCTAGAAAGTGAAGAAGGCCGGCACGAACTCGTAGGCGTTGCCCGCGCGGCGCACGTAGCCCACGCCCGGCCAGGCGAAGTGGTAGCCCACCACCATAATCCGCTCCGCCGCCGCGGCCTGCCACAGCCGGGCCCGGGTGGCCACGGCCTGCTGGGGGTTGTTGTCAAAGCCCAGGTAGTGATCGGGGAAGCGCAGGGAGAGGATGTAGTGGCCCCCGGCATCGCCCAGGTGCCACAGCGTCCGTCCACCCGAGGTTACCTGTACGGCCAGGTGCCCTACGGTGTGGCCCGGGGTATCCACTGCGGTGACGCCGGGGGCAATCTCGGCCCCAGGACGCACCCGGGTAAAGCGGTCGCGCAGGGCCACCAGGTTGGCGGGTGGGGTGGCCTGGGAGAGCCAGAACTGTAGCTCGGTCTCGCCGATGACGTGCTGGGCGTTGGCAAACACCGGCTGCCCATCCCGCACCAGGCCGCCAATATGGTCGCCGTGGCCGTGGGTGATGAAGACGATATTGATATCGGCAGGCCGCAAGCCGGCGTTGGCCAGGTTGTTCAGCAGTTGCCCGGCCTGGCCCCGGCCGGTATCGATGAGAATCTTGGCCCGCCCGGTGTCGATGACCATGGGGTTGAAGTTGTTGATGAACTGGGTGGGCTCGAGGAAGTTCTCCCGCAGGGCTGCTTCAAACTCGGCCTGCCTGCCAGGGTTCGCCCCCCAGTTGGGAAAGGCGTTGCCAGGGGGGGTCTGACCGTCGCTCAAAACCGTTAGGGTAAAATCCCCCAGTTTGAACCGGTAAAAGCCGGCCCCATTGGGCATCGCAGACGCCTGTTGAGCCATGGTGGGTATCGTACCGGCAGCCGCCACCGCACCGGTAGCACCCAGCAGCTTGAGGGCTTGGCGACGAGAAACTTTACTCATACGAGCCTCCTTAGGGTTTTCTCATCTTGCTTGACGAAATAAAGTACGTAAAAAACCATAGCTTAGGGGGTTCAGCCCAATGTAGGCTCACCTCACATTGGCCTGCCGCCGCTGCAACCCTGCGTGTAGGTGGGCCTGGCGCAGGGGCTCGGGCAGGCGGGTCTTCCCCATCAGCAAGCGCACCAAAGCCAGGCTCTCTTCCATGCCCACCCGGTGGCCCGGCGAGACCACCAGCGGACGAACCCCAGTGCGGCTACGGAAAAGCCAGCCAATCTGCGCCCCCCCATCCAGCAAGCGCACCGCTGAACCCGCCTCCAAAGGCAGTACACCCTCTGGCCGGCCCCAAAGCAGGGTTTTGGCAACCCCTAGGGCTGGGAGGTTCAGGTGCACCCCCAGGTGGGCGGCAATGCCCAGCCGCCTGGGGTGCGCGATGCCCTGTCCGTCCACCAGGAGCACCTCGGGCAGGCGGGATAGCCGGGCCAGGGCCGCCAGGTACAGCGGGGCCTCGCGGAACGATAGGTAGCCGGGAATGTAGGGAAAGAGCTCGGCCGCGTCCATCTGGGCTGCGGCGACCTCGAGCACCCCCCCCGTCTGCCTGTCCCACAAGACCGCCACCGCCACCGAGGGGCCTTTTTGCCTGGAAAAACGGGTCGGGTGGGAGGCATCCAGGGCCGCGATATACCGGGCCCCACAGGGGTTCCCGGCCAGCACCACGGCCCTAGCAAGCTCGGCTTGCAGCGCCGCTGCCGCCTGCAAGCTGCCCGGCCAGGTCAGGCGGGCGGCATCATCCACCCCCTCTATAAATCGCTCCTCCAGGAAAGGTTCTGCATACCCCTGCACAAAACGCGCCGTACCAATTGTAGCGCTGGGCAACCCCGGCCATCGCGACGTCGCTTCCAAAACCACCGGCCAGGTATGCTACAATCGGCCCTTGGCGTAGGTTCGCTGATGCTTAACCCGGGTCTTAGCTTATCGGGGTACAAAGAGTTCGGTGGGCGATGCTACCGGAAAAAGGGGCCGGGCCAGGCCCGACCCCAAGAAGCTGGCGCACCCGACAGGACTCGAACCTGTGACCTTTCGCTCCGGAGGCGAACGCTCTATCCACTGAGCTACGGGTGCATAAGCACCAAGCAGGGTAGCACCGCATAGAGGAGGCAGTCAAGTGTTTGGAATCAACAGAAGGGTAGTTGCGGTTATTTTCGGGGTTCTGGCCCTGGCCTTTGTGGTGGGTTCGGTTCTGCTCTTTACCCCCCAGGGCCAGCGCAGCACCCAGGGCAAGACCGAGTTCACCGTGAACGGTCGCCCGGTCTACGAGCTGGATCTGGCCAGGGCCCAGCAGAGTGACCCCATTTTGAGCACCAACCCCCAGGGTCTTCTGAAAAATCTGGCCGAGGTCAACTTCGTCGATCGGATGATCGTGACCACCGCGCTGTTGCAGGACACCGCGCGCGTGCGGGTCTCCAGCGGGGAGCTCAAGAAAGAGCTCGACACCATCAAGGAGCGCTTCGGCCTGCAAAAGAAGGAAGACTACGACCGTTTCCTGACCCAGGTGGGCTACACCGACTCGCAGTTGCGCAACGAGTTGCGCGACCAGATCCGCATCAATAAGCGGGTAGAGGAAATCCAGAAAAAAGCCGAGCCGACCGAAGAAGAGATGCGGCTGTACTTCGAGCTGAACCGCGATCAGTACAAAAACGAAGAACGGGTGCAGGCCCGCCAGATTGTGGTGGATGACAAGACCACCGCCGACAAAATCTACGCCGAGGTGACCGCTCCCGGCGCGGATTTTGCCGCCATCGCCAAGGCCAATTCCAAGCTGAACGCCGAGCAGGGCGGGGCCCTGGGCGCCCAGGCCGGCCAGAGCGAGCCCGGCCCGGTGACCCGGGTGGTCTTCCCCAACGCGGTGGCCGAGGCGGTCTTCAAGCTGCGCGACGGACAGATCAGCAAACCCATCGAGGCGGGGGGCCGCTTCTACATCGTGAAGGTCGAGAAGTACCTCCCGGCGGGCGATGTGAAGTTTGAAGAGGTCAAGGATCGGGTCAAGGAAGACGCCAAGCGCATCAAGGGCCAGGGCGCCCTGGAAGCCTACATCGAAGAATTGCGGGCCAAGGCCAACGTGAAGTTTGCCGAAGGCTCCACCTACAAATTTGAAAACCCGGTTGTGGCTAAGGTCGGTGATACCGAGATCAAGCTGACCGAGGTAACCCAGTCGGTCTTTGCCAACCCGCAGGTGCCCCAGCTTCTGCAGCAGGGCCTGGGGGAGCTGGCCGTGCAGTTCTTCATGCCCCAGACGCTGGAACAGCTCATCAGCCGGGAGGCGGCCTACCAGTTTGCCCAAACCCTGGGCCAGCCCTTCTTCGGCTCCAAAAGCGATGTGGTCGCCCAGGCCCAGCAGTGGAAAACCCGCGACATCACTGTGACGGAAGCCGAGGTGCGCAGGTACTACGACGCCAACCTGGCCAACTTCACCATCCCGGCCTCGGCCAAGGTGCAGGCGGTGAACTTCAAGAAGGAAGACAAGGCCAAGGCCGATGCCTTCCGGGCCGCCGCCCTCAAAGGCGGCAAGCTCGAGGATCTGGCTAAGGCCAACAACGGCACCGTGCAGGATTATGGCGTGGTCAACCCCGGCACCATGCCCCCCGTACCCAACCGGCTGGTCTTCCTGACCCGCGGCACCTTCCCCAAAGGGCCGCTGGGTGAGGTGAGCGAGGTGGTGAAGCTCGAGGACGGGAGCTTCCAGGTGCTCATCGTCAACGACCGCAAGGCCGAGGTGCTGCGCCCCTTTGAGGAGGTCAGGGAAGAAGCCCGCCAGCAGGTACTAGCCAGCCGCCGGGCCGAGGCCGCGCAGAAGTGGTTGGAGGAGGTGCGCAAGGCCGCCAAGGTAGAGAACAACCTGCAAAAGGTGCTGACCGCCCTGACCCCCAAAGAAGAGCCCAAACAAGAGCAGCCCAAGACCAACGAGAGCCAGCCCAGCGGCAACTCGTCCCAGCCTGGCACCAATCAAAGCACCCCGGCCAACCGCTAATCCCGTACTGTTTGTGGCCCTCCCCCAAGGCGGGGAGGGTCTTTATATGGCAGCGGGGGCCCCCGCGCCGACCTTCTGCAATTGGCCGGCAGCGTGTAAACTCTAGGGCGGTATGGAACGCACCTACATCATGGTCAAACCCGACGGCGTGCGCCGGGGCCTCACCGGCGAGATTATCAACCGCATCGAGCGCAAGGGCTTCAAGATTGTGGCGATGAAGAAGATGGTCATACCCCGCGAGACCGCCGAGACCCACTACGGCGAGCACAGGGGCAAGCCCTTCTTTGAGGGGCTGGTCAACTTCATCACCAGCGGCCCGGTGGTGGCGATGGTGGTGGAGGGGCCGGGGGTCATCGCCGAGATGCGCCGCCTGATGGGGGCCACCCGCCCCTGGGAAGCCGCCCCCGGTACCATCCGCGCCGACTTTGCCACCACCGTGGACGAAAACGTGATCCACGGCTCGGACAGCCCGGAGAGCGCCCAGCGCGAAATTGGTATTTTCTTCAAGCCTGAAGAGATTATCGGTTAGCGCTTGCGGCGGCGCCGGGCTTTGCCGGCGGTGGTGGGTTCGGGCAGGCCTTTGATGCGGGCCTCGAGGCTCCGCATCTGGTCGCGCAGGCTGGCGGCCTTCTCGAAGTCGAGGGCCTCGGAGGCCGCCCACATCTCGGTCTCGAGCTGCTCCAGCAGGCTCTGTAAGAGCGCCGGGTCGTCCAGCACTGCCTCGGCGGCCTCGGCCTCGTAGTCCTCGGGCTTGACCAGCTTGCGCACCGACTTCTGCACGGTGGCGGGGGTGATGCCGTGCTCGAGGTTGTAGGCTTCCTGCAGGGCCCGGCGGCGGTTGGTCTCCTCAATGGCGGCCTTCATAGCGTCTGACACGGTGTCGGCGTAGAGGAACACCTCGCCCCCCACGTTGCGGGCAGCCCGCCCGATGGTCTGGATCAGGGAGCGTTCGGAGCGCAGGAAGCCCTGCTTGTCGGCATCCAGGATGGCCACCAGCGAGACCTCGGGCAGGTCGAGGCCCTCGCGCAGCAGGTTGATGCCCACCAGGGCATCGAAGTAGCCCAGCCGCAGGTCGCGCAGCAGGGCCTGGCGCTCGAAGGCGTCGAGTTCGTGGTGCAGGTAGCGGGCCCGCACCCCGTGCTCCACCAGGTAGGCGGTGAGCTCCTCGGCCATGCGCACCGTGAGCACGGTCACCAGGGTGCGCTCGCCCCGGGCCGCGCGGGTGCGGATGGCCCCCATCAGGTCTTCGATCTGGCCGGCGGTGGGTTTGACCGTCACCCGGGGGTCTAAGAGGCCGGTGGGGCGGATGATCTGCTCCACCACCCGGCCCGAGACCTCGAGCTCGTAGGGCCCCGGCGTGGCCGAGACAAACACCACCTGCCCCACCCGCTCCAAAAACTCGTTGAACCGGAGGGGGCGGTTGTCCAGGGCGCTGGGCAGGCGGAAGCCGTAGTCCACCAGGGTTTTCTTGCGCATGTGGTCGCCGTTGTACATCCCCCGGATCTGCGGCACGCTCACATGCGACTCATCCAGGAGCACCAGGTAGTCCTCGGGAAAGTAGTCGAGCAGGGTGTAGGGCGGCTCGCCGGGGGCCTTGCCCGACAAAAACCGGCTGTAGTTCTCGATGCCGGGGCAGGTGCCCATCACCCCCAGCATCTCCAGGTCGTAGAGGGTGCGCTCCTTGAGCCGCTGGGCCTCCAGCAGCTTGCCCTCGGCCTCGAGCTCCCTAAGCCGCTCCTCCAGTTCCCGCCGGATTTGCGGGATGGCCTCCTTGAGCCGCCACTCCGGGGTGGCGTAGTGGGTGGCCGAGAGCAGCACAAAGCCCGGCAAATCTTTGAGGCGTTCGCCCGTCACGGGGTGCACCACCGTCACCCGGTCGATGGTGTCGCCGAACAGCTCGATGCGGATGGGCTCCTCTTCGTAGGCCGGCCAGACCTCGAGCACCTCACCCCTGGCCCTGAAGCGCCCGGCCGAAAGCTGCAGATCGCCCCGCTCGTACTGCAAGTCCACCAGCCGCTCGATCAGCCGCTCGCGGGGGTAATCCTGCCCCACCTCCACCACCAGGCTCATGTTTTTGTAGTCCTCGGGGCTGCCCAGGCCGTAGATAGCCGAGACCGAGGCCACCACAATCACGTCGCGCCGGGTGAGCAGGCTGCGGGTGGTGGAGTGGCGCAGCCGCTCGATCTCGGGGTTGATGCTGGCGTCTTTCTCGATGTACAGGTCGCGTCCCGGCACGTAGGCCTCGGGCTGGTAGTAGTCGTAGTAGCTGATAAAAAACTCCACCGCGTTCTGGGGGAAAAGCTCGCGGAACTCGGCCGCCAGTTGCGCGGCCAGCACCTTGTTGGGGGCCATGACCAAGGCCGGGCGCTGCAAGGCCTCGATCACCTTGGCCATGGTCACGGTCTTGCCGGTGCCGGTCGCGCCCAGGAGGGTGACAAAGCGCTCGCCATCGCGCAGGGCTTCGGTGAGGGCGGCAATGGCCTGGGGCTGGTCGCCTTTGGGTTCGGGGCCTTGGTAGCGGAACATCGGAAAAACCGGCACCTTAGGATACAATCCCCGGCACCCGCGCTTCATCGGGCAGCGGCTCAAAGAAGGCGTCCTCCACGCTGCCTTTCAAGAAGCCCAGGGGCACCTTGTCCACCGGCTCCAGGGGCGCCAGTTTGGCGTAGGGTTTGCCGCACTTCGAGACCACCACCTCCTCCCCCGCGTGGGCGCGCTCGAGCAGTTCGGAAAAGCGCTGCTTAGCCTGGTGCGCGGTGACCATCCTCACGCCTTATATCCTAGGTATCCAGGCCGACTTTCACAAGCCCGCCCCGTGCGGAGCGATGTATGCTAACATAAACATATGAAGCGGACGACCATCTACCTGGATCCCGAGCTCGAGCTCCTCCTCAAGCTCGAGGCCCGGCGTACAAAAAAGCCCATGGCCGAGATTATCCGCGAGGTGCTGCGCAAAGGCATCACCGCAAAACGCCCGCGCTCCCGGTACGTTGGCGCCTTCGACAGCGGCCACACCACCGACGCCGAGCGCTTTGAAGAAGTGTTGGACGAGCTGGGGTTTGGCGAGCCGGAGAACAGCTAATGCTCCTGGATAGCGGCATCCTTGTGGCCTATTACAACCGCCGCGATGAGTGGCATCACGCGGTGGCCCGTCTCCTGGATGAAAGAGAAATACTGCTGCTGCCGGCCCCGGTCATCCCCGAGGTGGATTATCTGCTGGGTAGGCGCATGGGCCTGGCCGCCCAAATGGCGCTTTACGAGGACATCGGGTCGCAGGTTTACCAGGTAGTCGATCTTTCCGAAGCCGGGTACTGGCGGGTTTTGGAGCTGAACCGGCAGTACGAAAGCCTCCGCCTGGGCTTCGTGGACGCTGCTGTTATTGCCATAGCCGAGGAGCTTGGCATCGGGCAGATCGCCACCCTCGACCGCCGGCATTTTGGGGCGGTGGAGGCCAGAATCAAGCTCGAGCTGCTGCCCTGAAAAAAGAACCCCGCCCTTTCGGGCGGGGCTTGAAGTGGGTTCGGTATTTAGAACTTCACTTCGTAGCTGATCTTGAAGCCCGTACCATTGCTGACAGTCGCGCCCGAGCCGTTCGCCAGGGTGGCCGAGGCCGCTGCCATGGTCAGGTTGCCATACTTCCACTCGAGGTACAGACCGGTCACGCTACCCGAGTTGGTGCCGAAGCCGCCGGTGAGGTTCCAGGGGTACTGCACCTCGCCGGGGTAGTTGAAGACGCGGTCGGTGGTGATGCTCAAGGGGAAGTTGCCGAAGCCGCGGGCCGGAGCACCGCCCACAGGGAGGGGCGATACCACGTTGGTCGCCCTGTACTGAGCATAGCCCACCTTGAAGACGCTCCCGGTAGCCAGGAACTCGTTCAGGTTGAGGCCCACCCGCCAGTATTGCTCGCTCGAGGAGTTGCTGCCAGGTGCAGTTTCAGTGATGGACTGCT
The DNA here is from genome assembly GCA_026004095.1 of Meiothermus sp. Taxonomy (GTDB): domain Bacteria; phylum Deinococcota; class Deinococci; order Deinococcales; family Thermaceae; genus Meiothermus. Next base: position 17,513 of record BPIL01000003.1, on the reverse strand, counting down.
GCACGAAGGCACCCTCGAGGCTGGGCTTGAGGGGGATACCCAGCGGGTCGGTGCTGACGCCAATACCGTATTTGAGGGCATTGGTGGACAAGTTAGTGTTGCCCCCTGCCGCATCCGCAAAGCTGTGGTAGCGCACGATGGGGTTGAGCGAGATAAAGCCTAGCTTCAGGTTGTAGCCCGCACTGGCCAAGATATCGGTGCCGGCATCGGGGCCCGCGAAGGACTGGTACCACAGGTTGAGATCCAGGTTCGGAACCAGCGCGTTGCTGGCCCGGCCGCTATGCACCAGCTTGACACCCCAGCCGCTCGACCAGCGGGCGTCCAGGTTGTTGTAGACGTAGAAGTTGTAGTTGCCGTTGAGGCCCGACTGGGTGCCAGCAACGGCGGAGACCTGCCCACCGTTCACGTTGGTGTTGTTGTAGAAGCCGTTCAGGCTGAAGCCGGCGAACAGCGGCACAGTGACACCCAAGCTGAGGGTATCTGCGGTCTGGCTGCGGGTGGCAAAGTCGGCGGAGTTGTCGTAGAAGACACGCGCCTCGATGTTATTCAAGAAGGACAGGGTCAGCTTACCATCGAAACCAAAGCCGATGTTGTTGGCGCCGTAGGGGGCCTCGCCGTTGCCACCCAACCCAAAGAAGTAGTAGCTGGAGGCCGAGGACAGGCCAGCCTGACCGTTATTGTATTGCGGGTCAATGGCGCGGTAGTTGAAGTTGGCCTCAAGGATACCCAGCTTCACCCCAATCTTGGTGTAGAAGGCCTGGTCGGTTACGAGCTGGTTGGAGAAGTCGGGAGTAAAGGCAAAGGGCGTGGAGGCCACATAGGCACCTTCCAGGTTCACAAGCCCAAAGAGGCTACCCTTGTAGTCCACTCCAAAAGCCGAACGGTTACCACGGTTCTCAGCGTAGCTGAGGCCGGTGGTAATACCCAGCAAGTTGAGTTCAGCCCGCAGACCACCGTAGGTGGGGTCGCTTCCCCATACGCGGCTTGCAGCCGGAACTGAAGTGCTGTCAATCCCTTCACCTGCCACCACGGTGAACTTAGGCGCCAGGGGGAAGGCTTTGGCATCCAGGGTAGCCACAAAGCCACGGGTGGTGATCAAGTCCCCCACGGTGCTGTTGTTGAAGAGGTAGGGGTTGAAGCTAAAGGTGCTGTCGTCGTTGTTGTAGGTGACGCTGAAGGCCTGGCCGGAGAGGCTGCCCTTGACGCTGGCGCTGTTGAGGGCCAGGGTACGAGCTGCACCCGAGTTCACCAGATCAGCGCTCAGACCCAGGCTGACCTCGCTGATGGCACCGCCGGTGGGCTTGAGACCAAAGTTCAGGGTGGCCCCGCCATAGGTGTAAGTTTGGTCGAAGTCCCCACGACGGAAGGCGTTGCGAATGCGGTTACCCGAGCTATCATCCGCACCGGTGCCGGAGCTCAGGGCGTTGTTCGGGAAGAGGCGGTCGATGTCGAAGTTACCGCCGGTGTTGGTGGCATAGCCATAGGTGGCCGAGAGCGAGCCGGTCAGGGTCGGGCGGGTGCCTTCTACAGCGGTCAGGCGCTGATCCAGGGCCCCCACCCGGGTGTCCAGGGCGCTCACCCGGTCGGAGAGGCGCACCAGGTCGCTGCGCAGGGCGGTGGCGAACTCCTGGATGGCGCTCACGTCTTCGCGGTTGGCGAAGCTTTCGAAGTCCACGTCGCCGAGCTGCTTCTCCAGGGCGGTTACGCGGTCTTGCAGCGAGAGGACGTCCTGGTTCAGGAGCACGGCCAGCTCGTTGAGGGCGCGGATGCTGTCGGCGTCGGCCTCCACCTGGGTCTTGAGGGCGGCCACATCGCCTTCCACGGCATCGAGGCGCTCGGCCAGCACCTGGGCCTGGGCCAGGGCGGTATCGGCGGCTACGCTGGCGGCCTCCACCCGGTCGGCCAGATCGGCCAGGGCGGCTTCGTCCATACCGGCGGCGGGCTCAGCCTTCATAGCCTTGAGTTCTTCGATGGCGGCCTCGAGACGGGCAATGTCGTCCTTGGAAGCGGCGTTGTCTTCCAGGGCCGATACCCGCACGCCCAGGGCGGCCAGCTCGGCGGCCAGCTCCTGCACCGCGTTGCGGATGGCGGTCAGATCCTCCTCGCTCAGGCCCTTACCATCGGCCTTCACGCACTCGCCGCCCTGCTGAATCTCGTTCAGCAGGCGCTGGAAGATCAGGGCAGCCTGGTAGCGGGTCAGGTTGGTGTTACCACGGAAGGTTCCATCGGGGAAACCCGTGATAAGACCGCAGGCCGCGATGCGCTCGACGGCTTCTTTGGCCCAGTGCCCGGCGGGTACGTCGGAGAACTGCGCCTGGCCGAAGCCTAGACCGAGCACGGTCAGCAACCCAGCCAAGTAAACTACTAGCTTCTTCTTCATTCTGCCTCCTCAAAGCCTCGCGGGCCTCCGGATGGATGCCGCACGAGAACCGGTTTTGCGGAGGCGCGGGGTTTTGCGGGGCGAGTTGCCGTGTTTCCTCTCCCAGAGTCCCCAGCGTCCGCAACGGATGCTCGGTAGAGCGGGCTCCCCACTCACGGGGCTCAAAAAGCTCTCACCTTGCGCATCCGGGGGCATCATACCCATGTATTTATCGGGATGTCAAGTATGAACAGGCGCTCAGACGATTAAACTGTACAATGGGCTGGGGTTTATTAAGGCCCCAGGAAAGGAGGTTGGGTCTCAAAGTGAGGAGCGCAGGGGGTCGGATACCGACCTTACGAGGTGGCGGTCTCATGCCGAGATAAGCAGCCAACTGCGAAAGATCGAGTGGTTCCGCGGATGCCGCCAGGGGGCGAACCCCTCCCTCTCCGCTGGCCCAGCGGCCAGAGCAGCCCTGCGGGAAAGCCGGATGCGCGAGCGCCGGACAGCCAATGGGCAGGGTTCAGGTGGAGAAAGCAGCCTAAATTCATCACACCCACCGGCCTTATCCAGCCGGTAAGGGGTGGCCTTTGGGGTGTATGGCCCCAGGTTTGGTGCAAATAGCAGCGGCTTGAACGGACAGTTGGTCTATGGTTTAGGGAAATGAGGTAAAAAGATGTGTGGAATCGTAGGGTATGTGGGTTTCCGCGAGGCGTCGGAGGTAATTCTGGACGGGCTCAAACGCCTGGAGTACCGCGGTTACGACTCGGCGGGGATTGCAGTAAAGGTTAACGGGCACCTCGAGGTGGTCAAAAAAGCTGGCAAGCTCCAGGTGCTGGCCGACAGCCTCAAGGAGCATAACCTGAGCGGGCAGTTTGGGGTGGGGCATACCCGCTGGGCCACCCATGGGGCCCCCACCGACCCCAACGCCCATCCCCACACCACCGAGAAGGGCGATATTGTGGTGATCCACAACGGCATCATCGAGAACTACTTGCCGCTCAAGGAAGGCCTGATCGCCCGGGGTCATACCTTCACCTCCGAGACCGACTCGGAGGTGCTGGCCCACCTGATCGAGGAAAAATACCGGGGCGACCTGGTGGAGGCGGTGCGGCTGGCCCTGGCCGAGGCCTATGGGGCCTACGCCCTGGTGGTGGCCCACCAAGACCACGAGGAGATTGTGGTGGCCCGCACGGTGAGCCCGCTGGTGATTGGACTGGGCGAGGGCGAGAACTTCGTGGCCTCGGACGTACCGGCCCTGCTGCCCTACACCCGCCGGGTGATCTTCCTGCACGACGGCGATATGGCCGTGGTGACCCGTGAAGGGGTTAAGGTGACCGACCTGGCCGGCAACCCGGTGGAGCGTGAGGTGGTGACGGTGGAGTGGAGCCTCGAGGCCGCCGAAAAAGGCGGCCACCCCCACTACATGCTCAAGGAGATCTACGAGCAGCCCCGGGTGCTGGAGAACACCCTGGGGGGCCGCCTGCACGAGGAAGAAGCCGGAGTGGAGCTGGGGCTCAAGCTGGATCCCACCCACTACGACAAGGTGCACATCGTGGCCTGTGGCACGGCCTACTACGCGGCCTGGGTGGGCAAGTACCTGCTGGAAGCCCTGGCCCGCGTGCCGGTGGAGATCGACGTGGCCTCCGAGTACCGCTACCGCGACCCGGTGGTGGACGACAAAACCCTGGCCATCTGCATCAGCCAGTCGGGCGAGACCATCGATACCCTGGAGGCCATCCGTGAGGCCAAGCGCAAGGGCGCGGGCACCCTGGGGGTCATCAACGCCAAGGGCAGCAGCATCACCCGCGAGGTCGACGACACCCTCTACATCCACGCCGGGCCGGAGATCGGGGTGGCCTCCACCAAGGCCTACATCGCCATGCTGGCCGCCATGGCCATGCTGGCGGTCTGGATGGGCCGGGCCAGGGGCAGCCTGGACGAGAAGACCGCACGGGAATTTCTGGGGGAGATGCGCAAACTGCCAAGGCTGGTGGAAGAGGCGCTCGAGCTGCGCCCCCAGGTAGCCCACATCGCCGAGAAGTACCACCAGGCCCAGGACTACCTGTTCCTGGGGCGGCATATTCAGGCCCCCACCGCCTACGAAGGAGCCCTCAAGCTCAAGGAGATCAGCTATATCCACGCCGAGGCCTACCCCGCTGGCGAGATGAAGCACGGCCCCATCGCCCTGATCGACGAGCGCCTGCCGGTGGTGGTGCTCGCCACCCAGAGCCCCTTCTACGAGAAAACCGTCTCCAACATCCAGGAGGTGCGGGCCCGGGGCGGGCGGGTGATTGCCGTAGCCACGGAGGGCGATACAGAGGTGAAGAAGTTTGCCCAGGACGTGATTTATGTCCCCCAGACCCACCATCTGCTGGCCCCGGTGGTGAGCGTGGTGCCCCTGCAACTGCTGGCCTACGAGACGGCGGTGTTCTTGGGGCGCGACGTGGATCAGCCCCGCAACCTAGCCAAGAGCGTGACGGTGGAGTAGCTGCGCCCGTATAAACGCGCCACCTGCGGGCGGCGCGTTTTTTTGGTTCCTGTGCCACAATAGGCGGGGTGGAAATCTACCTGGGCACCGGCGGCTACACCAACGAGGACTGGGTGGGCCTTTTGTACCCGCTCGAGGCCAAAAAAGACCAGTGGCTCTCGATATACGCCCGCCACTTCAACGCCGTGGAGCTGAACTCCTCGTTCTACAACATACCCGGCCTCAAGGCCTTTGCTGGAATGCTAAAGCGCAGCGAAGGGCGGGTGCACTGGGCGGTCAAGATTCACCAGAGCATGACCCACGAACGCAAGGCCGGCGACGAGGACTACCGGCGGCTTTTTGAGTCGGTGGCCCCCCTGCGCGAAGCCGGGGTGCTGGGGCCTTTTTTAGCCCAGTTTCCCCAGAGCTTTCACCGCACCCCCGAGAACCGCAGGTATTTGGCGGCCCTGGCCCAGCGCTTCGCCGATAAAACCCTGGCCCCCGGCGGGCTGGCAGTGGAGTTTCGCCATGCCTCCTGGGACAACGAGGAAGTGCGCCAGGCTTTCCGCCAAGCCGGCCTGATCTGGGTCAGCACCGACTACCCGCCCCTGCCCGGCCTGCCCAAAAACCAGCTACACATCACCGGTGAGGTCGCCTACATCAGGCTCTCGGGGCGCAACAAGGAAAAGTGGTACGAAGGCAAAGACCAGGCCGAGCGACACGACTACCGCTACAGCGAGGAGGAGCTGCGCTTCTGGGTGCGATCCCTGCAGGCCGCCTTGGAGCACGAAACCCCCACCCAGGTCTGGTTCATCTTCAACAACACCACCAGGGGCCACGCCCTGGTCAATCTGGAGATGCTGCAGCGGCTGCTGGAGGAAGCCGGGCTACTCCCGCTGACTGGCTAGCTGCGGTCGGGCCAGGAAAAACAAAAGCGCCAGACCGATCAGCATGGCGGAAAACACATACGGATAGGCCGGGGAAAACCCGTACAAAGAGGTGCCCACCACCGGCCCCAGCATGCGCCCCAGGGCCTGGGCCGCGCTGGATAGACCGGCCACCACCCCCTGTTCGTCGTCGGAAACCGCCAGCGACTGGGCGGCCGTGAGCCCCGGGGTTGCCATCGAACCCAGCCCCAGCAAGACCAGCGAGGCGGTGAGCCAGGCGAAGCTGGGCGCGAACACCAGGCCCAGGTAGCCCAGCAACAGCAGGGCCAGCCCAAGGCCCAGCAACGCCCTGGGCGGCCACCTGACCGTGCGCACCCAGAAGCCCTGCACCAGTACCCCCACAATGCCAAAAATCACCAGGGCCAGGCCGACAGTCTGGGCGGTCTGGGCTGGGGTGAGTCCCAGGCGATCCTGGTACAAAAAGGCCACAGTCTGCTCCATGGCGATGGAGGCCAGGTTGATGCTCAAGCCGATAAGGAGCAAAGGCCGGATGCGGGGATCAGTCCAGGAGAGGCTGGGAGGGGTTGGGGTGCGCTCGAGCGGCCGGCGCGACTCAGGCAGGGCCAGCCCGACAAAAAGCGCGTTCAGTAAGGCCAGGCTGGCCGAAAAAACCACCGGCACCAGCAGCCCAAAGTGCGCCAAACCCGCCCCGATGGCCGGGCCAAAAATCACCCCAAGCCCAAAGGCAGCCCCCAAAACGGCAAAGTTCTGGGTGCGCTGTTCGCGCGGGGTGATGTCGGCCAGGTAGGCCTGGGCGGTGGGCAGGGTGGCCGAGGAGAAAGCACCCCCCAACAGCCTGGAGAAGAGCAGGCATGCAAACAGCCCCCAGCCCGAAAGCACCTGCTGGTAGCCCAGCCAGGCGAACAGCGCAAACAAAAAAAAACTGGCCGCAAAACCCAGGATGCCCATCAGCAAGATGGGTTTGCGCCCCACCACCTCACTGCGTCGCCCCCAGTAGGCAGCCAGGATGAACTGCATCAGGGCGTAGCCGGTGGAAAACAACCCCACCTGCACCTCGCTCAAACCCAGCTCTCGTGCAAGCGGCCCCAGGATAGGGAACAAGACCGATAAGCCCAGAATGCTATTAAACAGGGTTAGGAACAGCAACGAAAGTGGTTTCACCATTCAACCATCGCGGCTCGAGGAGCTGGATAAAAAGCCGGGCGGGAGCCCACTGGGGTCGGCGCAGCTCGGCCTACTTAACATAGGTCAGCCAGGCTGCGTACTTGGGATTTTTACCGTGCACCACGTCCATATAGGCAGCCCTGATCTTCATGGTGTGCTCCCCGGCCTTACCCGTGCCAATGGCCCGGTGATCCAGGTACGAGACCGGCGTAACCTCGGCGGCTGTGCCTACCATAAAGACCTCGTCGGCCATGTAGAGCTGGTCGCGGGTGGCCCGCACCTCGCGCACCTCGTAGCCCAGGTCGCGGGCAATGGTGATGACCGAGTCGCGGGTGATGCCCATCAGGTTAACCGAGTGCTCCACCGCATACAGCACACCATGGCGGATGAAGAAGATGTTTTCTCCTGACCCCTCGGCCACAAAGCCTTCTTTGTCGAGCAACAGGGCCTCGTCAGCCCCCGCCTGCTGGGCCTCCACGCGGGCCAGGGCGCTGTTGACGTAGTTCCCTCCCACCTTGGCCTTGCCGGGCATCACGTTGGCCGGGAAGCGAGCCCAGGACGAGGTAATCAGCCGGGCCCCCTTGCGCACGGCCTCCTCACCCAGGTAGGTGCCCCATTCCCAGGCCGCGATCATCACCTCGGCTGGGTTGTTGGGCAGGGGGTTCACCCCCAACGTGTGGGCCCCCATCCAGGCCAGCGGGCGGATGTAGCAGCTTGTATAGCCGTTGGCCCGGACGACCTCCTGGATGGCCTGGTTGATCTGCTCAGGGCTAAAGGGCAGCTCGAACATCATGACCTTGGCGCTGTGAAAAAAGCGCTCGGTGTGTTCCTGCAGGCGGAAGATGGCCGGGCCCTGGGGGGTGTTGTAGGCCCGGAGGCCCTCAAAAATGCTGGTTCCGTAGTGCAAAGCGTGGGTCAGTACCGAGACTTTGGCCTCTTCCTGGGGCACCATCTGCCCGTTGAACCAGATGAGCCCGGCCTTCATTTTGCTATCGCCACCAACGCTTTTGGTTTTGGTCTCGGTTGCCATGTTTCCTCCAAGAACAAACGCGGTTCATTTGCTGTGCATCCCTCGCGGCAGGCCAGGGAAGCGCTGCGGACTCCACCATCATACTTCTTTGAGCAGCGAGGCCAGGGTATCGGGTAGCAGGTGGCGGTGGCTTCGAACCTCCTGTTCACCGGTGCGAAGCTGCAGGTAACGCCGGGCGGTGTCTTGCAGGATGGGCATCAGCTCGGGCTGCTGGATCACCTGGGGTAGCAGGTCGCGTAGCTGGGCCTCGAGCTTCTGCTGGGCCAGGTAGCGAGCGGCCTGCAGGGGCTCGCCCTCGAGGCGCGCTCGTAGGGGAAAACGGGTCAGGTGTGTTGCCTCGCGTTGCACAGTAGGCGCATCCAGCAGCCTCTGGCAGGATTTGCAAGGATGCACCGGACTGGGCGCGCCGCAGATGGGGCATGGCGGGTGAGGGTTGCCTTTCTGCCTTTGCAGTATGGCCCTGCCAGCCCGGAGAATCACCCCCTGGAGGTCTTGCGGGGAGCGCTTGGCCAACTCTTGCAGCCGGGCTTCTTCTTTGGGGTCTAGCCTGGGTAGGGTTTTTGGCTTTTCTTTGGGCCTGGCTTTTTTCTCGGCTCCCACCAAGAAGCGCAGCTCCTGTACCAGTCCGGGCTGCTTCTCCTGGTAGCGCCTGAGGAACTCCTCCCGCAGGTAGGTAAGCTGGTGGGCCACCACCGCATCGACCACCCGCACGAACAGCACCCCGTCTTCCAGGCGCTCCGCCTCGGTGAGCTCGCTCAGGGCCGGCCCGGCAATCTCGGGCCACAGCGCCAGGGCCTGGCCTCGCCGAACCCCGCTGCTCAGCCCTTTCTGGCGCAAAATTTGGGCGACAATCTCGGCAGATGAACGAGCCTTGGACATCCCTCACTACAGGCTAGGCAAAAGCCCCTCCCTTGGCTACTACCCAGCCCACCAATGGGCCAGGCCAGGGTATGGTAGCGGTGTGGAACTCAGCCCCCAGTCCTGGGCGGTGGCCCTGCTGGCCGCCTGGCTGGTGGGTGCTTCCAAGGCCGGTCTATCGGGTGCGGTGACCATTGCCGTGGTTTTATTCGCCAGCATTATTCCGGCGCGCGAGGCCACCGGCGCTTTGCTACCGGTGCTGATCTGCGCCGACTTTATCGCTGTCAGCATGCTGCGCAACAACGTGCGCTGGCAAGCGCTCATGCGAATTTTCCCCTGGACAGCGGTGGGGGTGGGCCTGGGCACATTGATGCTTTACTTTAGCAACGACGCGCAGGTGCAGCGGGTGATCGGGGCCATTGTGGCCGGCATGACCCTGTATCAGCTATACCGCAAGGCCCGCAATCTAAACGACGTGATGGTTTCCCGCCACCCCGCCTTTGCGCTCAGCATGGGCGTGGCGGCTGGTTTTACCACCATGGTAGCCAACGCGGCAGGGCCTTTTGTGCTCATCTATATGCTGGCTATGCGGATGGGGAAGCTCGAGGTGGTGGGCAGCATCGCCTGGTATTTCCTGGTGGTCAACCTGTTCAAGGTGCCTTTTGCGGTAGGCCTGGGCCTTATCACCTGGGAGTCGCTTGCCTTTAACCTGTGGCTAACCCCCGCGGTGGTGCTGGGGGCCCTGGCAGGCCGCCGGCTGCTAAACCACATCCCGCAAAGCACCTTCGAGTGGATGGCGCTCTTGCTGGCCCTGCTGGGGGGCCTGCGGCTGCTCCTGGCCTAGGGGGGTCTTTCAGCGTTTGCGTTTATTTTTGGGTTTCTTCTGGGCCTTCTTGCTGGCAGCCGGCAGGGGCCTGGCCCAGACCCGCCGCAGCCAGACCAAACCCCAGAGCGAGGCCAGGCCCAGTCCCAGCGCGACAGCAAACGTTGCAACCGCCACGCGCAGCCAGGAGGGGTGCAGGCGCTCGCCCGAAGGCAGGGTCACAGGCCCGCTCGAGGTCGCCAGAACCTCGGCGTAGGGTAGCAGGCGCACCAACACAAAGCCCATAAACACCACCACAATTACAGCCAGGATGGCCAGGCCCAGCAGCAGGGCCCAGGCCAGCCCGCGCCGGGCCTCCTGGATCGATGAAGCATCTATTTCTCTCCCGGGCTTCATACGCTCCACACCCCGGCTTCAATCTCGATCACGGCCCCGGTGCCGGGGGTTTCCAGGCCGGCCAGGATGGCCTGTGGCAGGCTCTGGGCATAAGCCAGCAAGGCCCCGCGCCGGCGGTTGTCCAGCTCGCTGTGCCACTCGTCTACCAGCAGCAGTGGGGCCTCCTCGTAGTGTTGCCAGAGCAGGCGGTGTTCGGCCAGGCGGAGGGCCAGCGCGATGCTACGGCACTCGCCCCGACTACCAAACCGCGCGGCCTCGCGCCCTTCGAGCAGAATAACCAGATCATCGCGGTGGGGCCCCACGCTGGTGGCCCCGCGCTGGAGGTCGTCTTGCAGGTTATCCTCCAGGGTTTGCAAAAAGCGATCCGGGTCGGTGGTCTCAGACAGCTCCAGGTTCAGTTCGCCCGGAGCCAGCTCGCGGTAGGCCTCGCGGGCCAGGGGGGTGAGCTTGGCCAGCATTCGGCGGCGCAGGCTAAGAATTTCGCTGCCATACTTGACCAGTTCATGGTTCCAGATGCCGATGGAGGCCCTTGTTGAGCTGGGTGCACCCTCGCCCTGTCCCCTGGAGGTCGGACGAAAGCCACTCTTTAGCACGGCATTGCGCTGCTGCAAAGCCCGGTTGTACTGGCTGAGCATTGAGCGGTAGCGGGCCGAGAAGCGTGAGAGCAGCACATCCAGAAACCGGCGGCGTTCCTCCGGGGGGCCCAGCACCAGCTCGAGGTCGTCGGGGCCCAGCAGCACCGCACCGGGCAGCTGGGCCAGCTCCCGCAGCGAGGCCGGGGCCTCGTTGAGCCGGTGCTCGCGGCCTTCGCGGCTCAGCTTTACCTCCAGGCGGCTGTTGCCAAACTGGGTCTCGATCTCGGCATGTAGCCAGGCCTCTCCCTGGCCGAAGGCGATGCGTTCGGCCAGGCCATTGCGTAGCTCACCACCCAGGGCCAGCTCGATGGCCTCGAGCAGGTTGGTCTTGCCCTGGGCATTCCCCCCCACCACGGTGGTCAGGCCCGGCCCCGGCGCGAAAACTGGGGTGAAAAGGTTTCGGAAGTTTTTTTGCCGCAAGCGCAACAGACGCACTGGCTATAGGCTAAGGGCCCCAGGCTTTAGGCTCAAGACCAGAAAGCTCATTTGCTGCCCAGCCATAGCGTATGCTGGCGCTCATGAGTCCCGAACTGCTCGCGGTTTCTTTTGCGCTGCTTTCGGCCATCTCGTGGGGCGCAGGCGACTTTAGCGGAGGGGTGGCGGCCCGCCGGCTCAACCCCTACCTGATTGCTTTGCTGGTGCATGCCACCGGTTTGCTGCTTTTTACTCTGCTGGCCCTGCTGCGCGGGGAGGCCTTTCAGGCGCAGGATGTGCCCTGGAGCCTGGGCGCAGGGCTGGCGGGCTGTGCAGGGCTGGTGTTTCTGTACCGGGCTTTCGAGGCCGGGCAGATGGGGCTGGCGGCCCCCGTGGCCGGGGTGGTGGGGGCCGGGCTGGCGGCCCTGGTGGGGTTTGTGCTCGAGGGCCATCCCACGCCATCCCAGCTCCTGGGCTTTGGGGTGGGTCTGCTGGGCGTCTGGCTGGCGGCGCGTCCCGATGGTGCTTCTGGCCCCTCGAGGGGGCTGATCTACGCCTTCCTGGCGGGTCTGGGGTTTGGGGGGTATTTCACCCTGATTCACCAGGTAGAGGGCCTGTTCTGGCCCTCGGCCCTGGCCAAGCTCACCGCCACCACCCTGATGCTCGGGCTGGTGGGGGGGCTGGGTCTCTTGCGGCGGGAGGCCAGGCTGGTCACCAGCCTGGGTCTGGTGGGCCTGGCCGGACTCCTGGACGCCGGGGGCAACCTGCTTTTTCTGGTCGCGGCCCAGACCGGGCGGCTGGACGTGGCCGCCGTGATCTCCTCGCTATACCCCGCCTTTACCACTGTGCTGGCCTGGGCGCTGCTGCGAGAACGGCTGGGCCAGGGCCAGGTGATGGGGGTGGTGCTTTCGCTGGCGGCCATCGCCCTCATCGCCGCCGGTTAGCTGGGCTTGCGGCGCTAAAGCTTCAAGCCGTACTCGTAGCCCCAGGAAAAGGTCTGCAGGCGCGTAAACCCCATCCGCTCGTAGAAGGCCACCGCGCCCAGGTTGCGCCGGCCCACCCCCAGGTGCACGCCCGGCACCCCCAGCCGGCGCAGGCGCTCCAGAAACACCTCCATCAGCTTGCGGCCCTGCCCCTGCCCCTGGGCCCTGGGCAGCAGGTCGATGTGCAGGTGGGCCGGGTAGGTATCGGCCAGGCTCGAGGGCACATAGCCTTTGTGAATCAGGCGGATCATGGCGGCATCCCTGGAGGTATCGGCCTCGAGCGGCAGGGGGTACTTCTGTCGCAGGGGCGGTAGCCACACGCTCTCCATCCAGGCCGCGAACTCGAGGGAGTCGCAGCAGCCCAGCACGTAGCCGCACACCCCCTCGAGGTCGGTGAGCACAAAAACCAGGTCGGGCTCGTGAACGGCGTAAGGGGCCGCGTAGAAGTGGCCCAGCAGGCTGGCATCCCGGTATAACCCGCTGGCATCGGCCCCGCTGTCGCCGGTTAGCAAACAGACCCGGTAAAGCTGCGGCAGATCGGCCGGCTCATAGGGGCGGATGGCGAAACCCATGCCTTGCATCAGTCCTCCAGCAGTCCCACAAAGCTTTGCGGATCGGGGTCTATCCTGAGCCGCGCGCCGCGCACCGGGGGCAGGTTCGCCATCAGGGCCCGGACTCGCTCTTCGGAGCTTTTGAGCAGCAGGTGAAACACGTACTGGCCCCGCAGACGGGCCACAGGGGCCGGGGCCGGGCCCAGCAGCTCGCCTGGCTCGGCGCTGGCCTGGAGAAGCTGGGCTAAGCGAAAGATGGCATCGCGGGCCACCGGCTCCTTGGGGTGGGCCACCTCGAGCTTCACCATCCGGCTGGCCGGGGGGTAACCCAGGGTGCGGCGCAGGGCCAACTCAACCTCCATAAAGCCCTGGGGGCTGGCGGCCTGGAGCGCCCGGTGGGCGGCGTGCCCCGGCTCAAAGGTCTGCAACACCAGCAGCGGGCGGCGCTGGGGGTGCAGGTCGGTGAGCTGCCACAAAAGCCGGTGGTAGCGCTCAACCGCCCGAAAGTCGGTCTCGAGGACAAACCCATCGGCATAGGGCAGCAGCACCAGCGCCAGCTCGGGCAGCACCGGCCCCCGCAGAATGGCGGTGGTGCCCACCAGCACCCCCGGCTCGCCAGCCAGCAAGGGGCGCAGGTCGTCTTTGGCCTCGGCGGTGTAGCGGTAGCGGGGCAGGCTGGGAAGGTACCGCCCCAGGGCCTCCACAAGCCACTCCACCCCCGGCCCCCTGGGGTCGAAAACGTCGGACTGGCAGCTAGGGCATAGCTCGGGCGCTTTCTCCTCGTGGCCGCACTGGTGGCATTGCAAGAGGCCCAGCCGCCCGCTCTTGTGGTAGCGCAGGGGCAGGGCGCAGTTGGGGCACATAGCCTTCCAGTCGCACTGCTTGCAGCGCAGCACTGCGCTATAGCCCCGCCGGGCCGAGAGCACAATGGCCTGGCGCTTTTTCTCCTGCACCTGCTGCAACAGGGCGATGGCGGCTCCGGTCAGGGGCCAGCCCCGCTCCTGGTGCAGATCCAGCAGGTGCAGCCGCGGGTGGGGCGGGGGCAGCAGGTAGGATGGTTCGTCCCAGACCTCCAGGCTGTTGACGCTCGAGCAGTAGTGGATGGGCACCCCCAGCCCCTGGGCCCGCAGCCGGGCCAGCCGGGGCACGAAGGCCCTCGAGCCCCCCGGAAGCTTGTAGGCCTCGGCGGCCTCCTCCACCACCACGATGCGTTCCCAGTCGAGCGGAAGCAAGAGCCCCTGATAGGTCGCCAGCACCCACCTGGCCGCCCCCTGAATAAGCCTTCCCCACACCAAGCGGCGCTCCTCGGCTTTCATCTCGCCGTGTAAAACGGCGGCCTCGGGGAAGAAGGGCTGGCATTTTTTGAGCAGCGAGACCTCGGGAAAGAGCAGCAGGGCCGGGCCCTTTTGCACCAGGCCCGCCAGGGCCCGCAGCCGCTCCAACAGCCGCCCCCCCTGCAGCCGCACCGGCGACAGGGGCAGTTCCAGGGGCTCGAGCGCGCGCGCCGCAACGGCCTCGAGGGCCGGCGTTACCTCCACAAACCCGATATAGCCCTTCTCGAGCAGGCCCTTCACCACCCCCACCCCCACCCCGGCGGCTCGAGCCAGCGCGGCCATGCTCTCCACCTGGCGCAGGTCGCGCAGGGCATACCAGGCCGCTTTAGCCTTCTCGCTCAGGCCCTCCGCGGGTTCGCGCAACACCACCAGGGCCTGGGCCGGGGTGCGCCGCTCAGCCACCTCCTCCTGCAAAACCCCGGCCTCACGCAAAAAATCCAGCAGCTTGGGATCGAGGCCCTGGGCCTCCTGCCAGCCTGCGGCCAGGGCTTCCAGGCCTCCGGGTAGCACCGCCGGGTCGGCCCCGGGCACAAGCCGCACCCGGTGGGTAAGGGGGGGCTCGAGGAAGGGCAGCAGGTCGTTGAGCAAAACGCCCACCGCACAAAAGCTGTCGCGGGCGGCGGACAATAGAAACTCGAGGGCTGCAGGGTTCAGCCAGGGCTGCGCGTCGAGGTAGGCCAGGGCCTCCCGCAGCGCAAAGGCTTTCTGGGGAGCTTCTTCGCGCCCAACCACCACGCCCACCCGCAGCTCGCCGCGCCAGGGCACCACCACCCGGTAGCCCAGCACCTCCGCTCGAGGGTCGGCGTGCGGGGGCAGGTAGGTCATCGGCTCGAGCGGCAAGGGCAGGGCAACCTTCAAGACCCACATCCCGCCCAGATTACCCGAAGGCGCGGGGCCGGTGGCATCCTCCAACCCCTACGGGGTGCTGTTCCGGGGAACCCGCCGCGCAGTCGCCTAAAACCGCTAGGCCCTGGGCATCCCGGTGTGGATTTGCTGGGGCCGCCGGTGGCTTCGATACAGCAGCTCCTGGGCCTGGCGCAGGGCCTCCTCCAGGGTCAGGCCGTTGCAGGCCACCCAGACCACCCGGGCGTTGGCGAACCGCTGGCTCAGGCGCTCGGTCAGCTCGTGCCCGCTCACCAGTCCAATGTGCAGGCCGCAAAACAGGTGATCATCCATGCGGTATAGCCCATCCCCCTGCCGCACCGCTTCGCGCATAATCTGCCCCAGCTCCTGCAAAAGCTGGAGGTTCTGGCCGGTCTCCGGGAGCAGCCAGTAGGAGAACAGCAGCGGCTGGTCGCTGCGGCTGGCCAGGGCCTGGTAGCGTTCGTAGTCGACCTCGAGGGCCAGGCGCGTGCTCAGGCCGGTCTGGCGGTCGAAGAGGGCCACCTGGGATAGCTCCCGCTGGGTGACCTCGAGGTTGCGCACAGCCTGGAAAAGCGCCACCCCCACCAAACCCCCCAGGGCCCACAGCGGCCACACCACCCAGTAAGGCCCCGACTCGGGATGGGGTAGCAGCGCCACCAAACCAATCAGGCTCCCCAGCATTACCCAGGGCCCTCCAAACAAGGCCAGCGCGGTCAGGCCCAGGGTGGCCAGGGTGGCGACCGCGTAAAACATCACCTCCTGATTCCAGCCAGGCACGACCGCCTCCGGCTGCTGCACCGCCCAGACCAGCAGCCCCAGGGTTATCCCCAGGTGCGTAATGAGCGCTGGCTGCGGGTAGCGCTGGGTTAGCGACAGTATGATGGGGATGGTTCCAAGGTAGATCAGGGACACCCACCGGGCTGTGTCGGTGCCCACCACAAACTGGGTTAGCGCCAGGGCCCCCCCTCCGAATACGGTCATACGCCAATACAGCCGGTGGAGCCAGGATCCAACCGGTTCGAGCGGCTGCCACATGGGGCTATTGTAGAAAAACCTCCGGGCCGGATGCCACAGGAATGAGCGTTAAAACATAGATCGGCGTTACATCCAGGCCCCCCGCCCCGGCAGAACCGGATATGCTTTAGGCGTGGCCTGGGCCTTGCTTCCATCGGGCGCGCTGCTTTACGTAGCGCTGTATGCGGTGGTGCCCATGCTCCCCGGCCTGGAACGCCTGTTCGGCACCCCGCCCGGCAGCGCCCATTTGGGCATCAGCCTGCCCTTTGTGCTGCTGGTGCTGCTCTCACCGCTGGTGCCGCGCCTCCGCCTGCCGGCGGGTATGGTGATGGGCGGCGGGCTGCTGGGGGTGGGTCTGTTTGGCGTGCTGGCCGGGCTGGCGCCCAGCCTAGAAATCTGGACGCTCTGCCGAACCCTGCAGGGGGCCTTTGCGGCAGCCGTTCCAGGGCTTTCGCTGGCCCTGCTGCCCCGGCTGTATCCCCGCAAGCACGCCCAGATGGCCGGGTTCTGGGTGGCCGGCAATGTGCTGGGCGGGGGCCTGGGGCGGGGGCTGGGGGGACTGTTTGCCGAGTGGTTTGGTGAGCGCTGGGCCATGGTCTTGCTGGCCCTTCCGGTGGCCGTCATCGCCTGGGCGGTGCTGCGCACGCGCGACCGCCTGGCCCTGCCCGCACCCCAGTACACCCTGCGGGCCTGGCCCCTGTACACCCTGGGCTTTGCCCTCTGCTGTTTCATGAACTTTTTTGTGAGCCAACCTGCTGCCCTACCGCCTCGAGGCCCTGGGTCTGTCGCAGGCCCAGATTGGGGGGATATTTTTCGCCTATCTGGCTGGCATTCCCGGCAGCGCCCTGGCTGGTGTACTGGTCAAACGGCTGGGTGAGGTAAGGGCCTTCCGGCTGGCCTTTGGTATGGTCACCCTGGGCCTGCTGGCGCAGTTACCCGACCTGCCCTTGTGGATTCTGGTGGGCTTTGTGATCATGATGGCCGGCATCTTCAGCGCCCAGGCCATTGTCGGTGGGGTCTCGGGGCGGGGCGGGAGTGGGGTGAGCAGCACCTATGTGGCGGCGTTCTACCTGGGTGGGACGGTAGCCGGCCTGGTATATCCACCCTTCATCGGGCAAAGCCCCCTGTGGGGCCTCGAGGTGGCCCTGGGGGTCTCGCTGCTGGCAGTGTTGCTGGCCGGGCGGGCCCTGCGCTGACCCGGCTCAGCCCGCCAGGTAGGGGTTGCCCGCCAGCTCCTCTGCAAGGGTGGTGGTGGGGCCATGCCCAGGGTAGACCACCGTTTCGGGCGGCAGCCTGGTAGATGCGCTGGAGGGAAGCAAACAGCGCCTGGGGGTCGCTGCCCGGCAGGTCGTAGCGGCCAATGCTCCCACGGAAGAGCACATCGCCGCTCACCAGGTAGCCGGGCCGGTAGAAGCCCACATGCCCCGGCGCGTGGCCGGGTAGAAACAGCACCTCGAGGCCCAGGCCAAAGTCCAGGGTCTGCCCTTCGGCCAGGGGCTCGATGGGTTCGGGCGGCTGGGGAATGGAGAGACCCCAGCGGGCCGCACTCAAAGCTGCGCTTCGGTAGAGCGGCAGGTCGGCCGGGTGCAGGTAAACCGGTAGCTGCAAAGCTTCTACCAGCGGGGCTACCGCCCCCACGTGATCGAAGTGCGCATGGGTGAGCAAAATCGCCTCCGGCTTCAAACCCACCCGCCGCACCTCGGTCAGAAT
>BPIL01000002.1 GCA_026004095.1 Meiothermus sp. | reverse complement strand
ATCAGCAGCAAGGCCATGGCAACGTAGCGCAGGTCGGCGCCTTCGCTTTCGACCTCGAGGGTGCGGGGGCGCAAAGCCAGGTACAAGAGCCAGGTGACCAGAATCGAACCGATGGTGAACAGGATCGCAAACAGCACTTTTTTCCTCCTATACCCTCTACCGGTTAGCACAAACGCCAGGCTTCCAGTAGGGACTGCAAACTCCTATCTAAGCCTACCAAACCCAGGCCGTAGGTGGGTATACCCCGCTCCCAGCCCACCGCGCCAACCGGGGGGCCTTCAAAGGTGGGCAGCGCAGCCGGAGGGGGGGCCTGCCAGGGGGCATAGGCCCTGTGCTCGAGGTAGCTAAACCCGGGCCTGGGTACAACCTCGAGCCACCGGGCCTCCCGTGGATCATCCCAGGGAGCCCAGACCCCCTCGGCCACCTCCTTGCGCCCAGGGTAGGCCAGGCCCAGCCCTTCGCCAGAACACACCACCAGCGCCCAGCGGGGGTTGGCCCAGTGCAGGGCCCTGGCAAAAGGCACCGCGTGACCTTCGGAAGCATCCAGGCCCAGAACTATTCGACCCTTGAACCGCCCGGGCAGTTGTGGCAGCACAGCCGCCAGCAAAGAACGCGGCAGCCACAACAACAAAGTAGCGCCACCAAAAGCGCCCTCGAGCCAGGCATAGAAACTGCCGAACTCGTCTATAAAGGTGTGGGTGCGCTCGGCCAGTAAAGTCTCCAGCCAGTCGGCGTCTGAAGCCACAGTCTGCACAACTGCAGGATACCCACAAACTCCCCACATCGCCACCGGCCTCGGCCTTAGGGGCCCGTGGTGCGCGGGCTTCCCCGTATCCATTAACAAGACTTATCCAGGTGAGCTGGGTATGATAGGGAAAGTGTGCGCTACCTAATCGTTTCCGACTTGCATGGCAATTGGCCTGCCCTCGAGGCGGTACTGAAAGAAGCCAGGGGCTACGACCAGGTGCTCTTCCTAGGCGATGCCGTAGGCTATTACCCCGATGCCAACCGAGTCTTGGACTGGCTACGCTCGGCAAACGCCCGGGGCGTGATGGGCAACCACGACATCTGGCTGCTGGAAATTAAATCCATGCAAATCGATGGCCCGGTGCTGGAAATTTTGTCCTGGCAAGCCGAGCGGATCAGCCCTGAGAACCGGGCCTATCTATCTAGCCTGCCCTGGACCACCGAGGTTGAAGGGGCCCTCCTGGTACACGGCAGCCCCCTCGACCCCCTGGCTTATCTGGAAGAAATTGAGCAGGCCCGAGAGGTGTTTGACAAAGTGAAGAACCGCTGGATTTTTCACGGACACACCCACCTGGCCGGCAGCTACCTAACCCTGGAGGCCTCCCCGCGAAATACCCCCGGCAGTTCCGAAGGGAGCCCTCAGGGCCGATTGGTGCGCTACAACCGCTATGCCAACGGCGGCGAGCTGATTGTTGCACCCAGGGCTCGAGCCATTATCAACCCAGGCTCCACCGGCCAGCCTCGAGACGGGGTGGTTGGGGCTGCTTATGCAATTTGGGACTCCAAAGAGGATACGGTGGAGTTTTACCGGGCCAAGTACAACCTCGAGCACGTGCTGGCCCGCTTGCATCATGAGCAGTTCCCTATGTGGCTCTACGAGCGGCTGGTGCTGGGTAAGTAGCCATAAAAGCGGCCCGGGCTCAATTTGCGCTTCTCAGAGATCGGTATGAACATACTCGGACATCAGCGTATTCTCGAGCTTTTACCCAAAATTAAGGCGCAAACCTTCCTGTTCACCGGCCCTGAGGGCGTGGGGCGCCGACTGGTGGCCCGCTGGTTTACAGCCGGCCTCAACTGCGAGGTGGGGTTTCCGCCTTGCGGTAATTGTGCCTCCTGTCGGCTGGAAGCCCACCCAGACTACCTAGAAATCGCTCCGGAGCACGAGACCAAAACCGGTCGAAAGGCCCGCCTGCCGCAAATCCGCCTCGAGCAAATCGCTCCCCGCGAATCCGAGGAGCCGAATCTGCTGGACTGGATCACCACCTACCCTCGCTTCAAAACCAAGGTCGCAGTGGTGGACGGGGCGCATTTTCTGGGGGAAGCCGCCGCCAATGCCCTGTTGAAGGTTCTGGAAGAACCCCCCTCCTTCGCCCGCATCATTCTGATTGCGCCCAGCCGCGAGCTGGTGCTACCCACCCTGGTGAGCCGGAGCCTCGAGGTCGGCTTCGCGCCGGTACCCGAAGCCCTGCTGCAACAACTGACCACCGACCCCGAGGTGCTGGCCTATGCACAGGGCGCGCCCGGCCGGGTGCGCTGGGCCCTGGAACATCCCGCCGAGTTCAACCGCCTGGTCAGCCGCACCCAGGGCCTGCTGGAAGCATTGCAGGCCGGCCCCGCCCAGACCTTAGAGGCGCTAAAGCTGCTCAGCGAGGTGGAAGGGGCCCTGCCCTACCTGGGCCAACGGCTACAGGCACACTTTGCGGTAGAAAGCCCAGCCTACAAAGCCGCGCTCGAGGCCCTTGCCCGTGCACAGGACGCGCACTCTGCTTATGTTAGCGAGGATCTGGTTCAAACCTGGCTGGCCCTTAAGCTATCCCAACTCTAGATTTGTAGACATACCTTGCCTTAGGCTAGGGACAGGCTGGGAGCTTCGGCCATCTGAAGCAAGGGCAGCAGCCCGCCCGGGCTTAATCCTGTAGGGTAGATCTCTGTTCGGGAGGTTTGAAATGGAATGCGTAGGCGTGCGATTTGCGCACAGCCCCAAAATCTACGATTACCGATTCGGTAGCCAGGCCCCACCCGTGGATAGCTGGGTGGTGGTCAAAACCCCGCGCGGGCTGGAGCTGGCCAAAGTGCGAACCGAGCCGCGCCTGGGGCATGCCGTGGGCGAGATTGTGCGCATCGCCACCCCGGCGGATCTGGATCAGCACAGTAAGCTCAAAAACCGCGCTGAGGAGATCTATTGGTGGCTCAAGGCCCGTTTGCGCCGGGAGGGCGTGCGGGCCAAGGTGCTGGGCTGCGAGTTTACCCTGGACGGCAATCATATTTCTGTGCAATACTCCGCTGAACAGCGCATCGACCTGCGACGCTGGGTGAGCGAGCTGAACAGGCTGGCCGGGGCTCGAGTGGAGTTCGTGGCCCTGGGCCCCCGCGACCAGACCGCCTATCTTGGCACCCTGGGGGCCTGCGGCATGGAGTCGTGTTGCTCAAAATGGCTCCAGGACTTCGCCCAGGTTTCCATTAAGATGGCTCGAGACCAGCAGCTACCGCTCTCGCCCGAGAAAATCTCGGGCCCTTGTGGGCGCTTGCTGTGCTGTTTGCAGTACGAACACCAACAGTACCAAGAACTCCTGGCCGAGCTACCCCGCAAAAACAGCAAAGCCTGCAGCCTCCAGGGCACCTGCGGCAAGGTAGCCAAGCTAAACCCGCTGGCCGGAACTGTGGATCTGCTTACCGAAGAGGGCAGCACAGTAACCGTGCACAAAAGTGAGCTTAAGTGGGAGTAATGGGCCAGAGCGCTTTCAGCAAACGGTGGGGTCAATCTCTGAGGTAATCGGTGCTGGATATTGCCAAGGTTCTTAGCCACAGCTTTGGGTTGTTGGCGCGGCATCCCGTCGGTATTGTCTGGCTACTGGTACAAGCCCTGCTGGTGAGTATCTTTACCCTTGGTTTTCTTGCCGGACCGATGCAGGTGGGGATCTATACCGTCCTGGTTCGCTATGCCCGCACCGGTGAGTGGAACCCCGAGGCCCTTTGGGGACACACAACCGGGCATAACATCGTGGCCGGTGTGGTGTTTGTAGCCAGCGCACTGGCCGCGTTTATTGTGGGCCTTCCCACCTCTGTGCCCAACCCCTGGCTGGCCTCCCTGCTGAGCTACCTTGGGCTTGCGGCCATCAACCTGCTGTGGTTTTACACCTTCCAGATTATGGTAGACGACGACCAGACCTGGCCCAGCGCCATGCGCAAAGGCTGGGATCTGATGCAGCAGGGTGGATTGCTCAACCACCTGTGGCTGATCGCCATCCTGGAGTCGCTGATACTGGTCTCGACCCTTTCCACCTGGATACCCCTGCAAACCAGCATGTACCTGCTGTTGCTTGGTTTTTCCACGCTGGCCCGGGCCGTGGCCTATGTGCAACTGGTTCCCACCCGGGCCTTTGAGCCGTAGCCAGGGCCATATCGTTGCAGAACCACACTTTCTTTGCAGCAGAAGAAAGCGGTTACTGGGTCTCCCCCCGCTTGCGTTTCACATAGCCCTCAATGTTGCGCTGACGTTCACGGGCAATAGCCAGCGCCCCCGCGGGTACATCCTGGTTAATGCCGCTGCCACCCGCTACAAAAGCATCATCTTCTAGCGTGATCGGCGCGATCAGAACGCTATTCGAACCCACGAACACCCGTTTCCCAATGATGGTCTTGTGCTTGCGTTGACCATCGTAGTTGGCCGTGATCACCCCAGCCCCGATATTGGACTCCTCCCCCACCTCGGCATCACCCAGGTAGGCGAGGTGGCCGGCCTTGGCTCCCCTGCCCAGTCGGGCATTCTTGAGTTCTACGAAATTGCCCACGTGGGCACCGGGCTCCAGATGGGCTTTGGGCCGCAAGCGCGCAAACGGCCCGGCATCGGCCCCGCTCGAGACATAAGCTTCTTCACAGACCGTATGCGACTTGATCTTCCCCCCGGCCTCAACCACGGTATCGATCAGCACCGCATAGGCCCCTACCTCCACCCCTTCGCCCAGGCGGGTACTGCCCCGCAGAATCACCCCCGGCCACAGGGTGACATCGGGGGCCAGTTCTACACTGGGTTCGATGTAGATGGTCTCGGGCTGGATCATCCGCACCCCCTGCGTCATCCAGTGCGACCGTAAGCGCTCGAGCAACACCCGCTCCACCTGGGCCAGTTGAGCTCGAGAGTTCACCCCGAGCAGTTCGCCCGTGTCTTTCGACTCGATGGAGGCGATTTTTTGCCCGGCCTCGCGGTAGATGCGGATTAGATCGGGCAGGTAGTACTCTCCCGCCGCGTTGCGGTTATCCACCAGCTTCAGCTTTTCCCAAAGGCTGCCATCAAAGCAGTACACCCCGGGGTTAATCTCCCGGATTGCCAGCTCGGCTGGGGTGGCGTCTTTTTGTTCCACATTGCCCAGAATTTGGCCCTGCTCATCGCGCAGGATCCGGCCATAGCCGGTGGGATCCTCGAGCCGCATGGTCAGCAGGGCCATTCCGGCCCGCTCCTTTTGCATGGTGTCCACCAGGCCGGTGAGGGTCTCGACCCGGGTGAGGGGGGTATCGCCCTGGGTGACCACAATAGGGCCCTGGAAATCCGCCAAAACCGGCTGGGCCTGGGCCAGGGCATGGGCGGTGCCCAGTTGCTGCTCCTGCACTACAAAGCTCAGGTTGGGGTACCCCGCAAAGGTCTGTCGTACCTGTTCGGCCCCGTGTCCAATCACCACCACCACTTTCTCGGCCCCACTGGCAAACGCCGTGTCGATGCAGTAGCCCACCAGGGGCTTGCCCAGCAAGGGGTGCAAGACCTTGGGTAGCCTCGATTTCATGCGGGTTCCCAGACCCGCTGCGAGAATTACCACAGCATGCGCCATATCCTTCTGATTGTATTCCCAAAAAGGGGGCTCGAGGGCTGGTTGTAACCCGCAGGGCGGTTCATCGCTTGATTTTTTTGCTTTCAGCAGACCCGCTCAGCATAGGCGAAGGCGCCGGCTGCTCGCGCGGCCCCTTCCAGCGCGTGAGGAAATAGATGGAGAGTGCAATGAGCGGGATGGAGATGATCTGCGTTGCGGTGAAAAAGCCGATACCAGCCTGCTCGTTGAGGTACACCTTGACCCACAGCGGATTAAGGCGGAAGGTTTCCTCGAAAACCGAGCGCAACACGCTGTACCACAAGACAAACTGCCAAAATACGTAGCCGTAGGCCCGGTTCTGCCGCAGCCAGTAAAGCGAAAGCAGCAGCAAAGCCAGGCCAATCAAAACCCCATACAACTGGGTGAAGTGAACCGGGCCCCGCACGAGCGTCTCGGGAGCGCAGCGCACCACCTCGCTGATATCCTGGATGCCCGGACAAACCCCCGGGAAACCGCTGGCCGAGGCAGGCCAGGTGAACCCGATGGGCCAGTTGGTCAGGCGCCCCACGGTATCCGAGCCGTTCATTATGTTGCCCAGCCGGCCTGCCATAATGCCCAGCGCTACACCGGGCACCACCGCATCAAGGTAAGCCCAGATGGGTATTTTATTGCGGTGGTAGTGGTAGACAAAGGGAATCAGGCCGCCGATGATGGCCCCATGAAAGGAAAGGCCGCCCTGCCATATGTACAGGGCCGCAGCCGGGTTGCCGCTAAATTCCCCCGGGCTGGTGATCACATAGCCCACCCGGGCCCCGACAACCCCCCAAATCACAGCCCAGAAGGCAATTTGCTCGAATTGCTCGGGGTTGTAACCCCACTGCTTCAGGATGCGTTTGGCTATTTCAAAGGATGCGAAGATCGCCAGTACCAAGAACAGGCCGTACCAGCGTATTTGCAGCGAACCGATTTCGATCAGAATTGGATCCATTTAGAGCCTCCGGCTACAACGATAGTTTCTTGGATAGGCGCTCGAGGGTAAACTTGCCCTCGAGCACCACCCGCCCCCTCCACAGGAGTACCGGAACCCGGAAGGTATACAGCTTTTTAAGGCGCTCGTCGGCATCTACATCCTGCAGCGTGTACGACACACCCTGGGCTTGCAGGAGCAGCTCGGCCTCCTCACAGAGGTGGCAGCCTTTTCGGCTGATCAGCACATAGTCCATCTGCCCACCCAGTATAGCCCGAGCTTCACTACCCAGCCGCCTGCAAAATCCCCAACACTTCATCCACATCGGCCCGGGTGTGTTCGGCGGAGATCTGGAAGCGTATGGAGGCTTCCCCCCGGGGCACCACCGGGTACACAATGGCCGTAGCCAAAACGCCTTGTTCACGCAAGAAGGCGGCCATGCGGTTGGTGCGGTCTGCATCGCCCAGCACCAGCGGAACCACCGGATGAACCCCCGCAAAGGACGCGTAGCCCAGCGCCCTCAACCCCTGACGAAAACGTTCCGTCATGGCCGTAAGGTGTTGCAGGCGCTGCTGGCCTTCCTCGGTCTGGAGCAGGTTCAAAGCAGCCAGAGCGGCGGCGGCCTCCCCCGGCGTGATGGGGTTGGAGTAGATGTACATGGGGGCGGTCTCGCGCAGATAGGTAATGAGGTCGCTCGAGCCCACCACATAACCGCCGTTCACCCCAAAAGCCTTGCCCAGGGTTCCGACCAAAATATCGGCCCGTGCACCGGTCAACTCCTCGGTGCCGCGGCCGGTAGCACCAAAAGCCCCCACCCCGTGCGAGTCGTCCACCACCAGGATCGCGTTTTCGGCAAACTGGGGGTCGTAGCGGTTCACAAGCTGTGCAATTTCTGCCAGAGGGGCGTGCGACCCCCGCATACTGAACACGCCATCGGATATAACCAGCACCCGCCGGGCCCCCATGGCTGCGGCTTTTTGCAAGGCCTGCTCGAGGCTCTCGAGGTCGAGGTGTTTGTAAATTAACTTCTCCAACGGTCGGGCCAGCCGCACCGCGTTGATAATGCAGTTGTGGTTTAGCTCGTCGCTGATGAGAACGGTTTGGTCGGTGGTGAGGGGCACCACCACACTCAAAACCGTGGCATAGGCCGAGGAAAAAATCATGGCCGCCTCGCGCCCATGAAAAGCGGCGAGGCTGCGCTCGAGTTCCACATGGGGCGCGTAGGTTCCACTGATAAAACGCACCGCCCCGGGCCCAACGCCAAAGCGCTCGATGGCCTCTTCTTCGGCCTGTTTGAGGCTGGGGTGGCGGGACAGGCCCAGGTAACTGTTGGAGTTCATGCGAATAAAGGGCTTATCACCATAGCCTGCCAGCAAATAGCGCGGCCCGCGCTCGCCCTCTGGGGGCAACACCCCCACCACCACAGCCTCAGCCCCCTTCCTGCGACCTTCCTGTTCCAGCGCCCCTACGCTCTGGCGCAAAACGTCGTTCAAGCGGTTCAATGCCATTTCTAAGCCTCCTTCAAGGCGCGTTCGGCCAGTTTTTCTAGCATGTCTTTGGTCATGGCCGCCAGGTCGTACCGGGGCCGCCAACCCCATTCCTCCCTGGCCGCGCTATCATCCAGCGTGCGCGGCCAGGAGTCTGCGATGGCCTGCCGCACCGGATCCACTTCGTAGTACATCTTGAAGCCGGGCCGGTGCTTCTGAATTTCGGCCGCCAGCTCGGCGGGGGTGCAGCTAAAGGCCGCTAGGTTAAAGGCGTTGCGATGCCGCAGCCGGGCCGGATCGGCCTGCATGAGCTCGAGGGTGGCCCGGATGGCATCCGGCATGTACATCATGGGCAGCCGGGTGTCCGGCGCCAGAAAGCAGGTGTACCGGTCGTACCGCAGGGCGTGATGAAAAATCTCCACCGCATAGTCGGTGGTGCCCCCACCCGGCGGTGCGGTGTACGAGATCAAGCCAGGGTACCGTAAGCCCCGCACATCCAGGCCAAAGCGATGGGCGTAGTAGTCGCACAGCAGCTCACCGGCCACCTTGGTCACACCGTAAAGGGTGTTGGGGCGTTGAAGGGTGTCCTGGGGGGTGGGGTCGCGCGGCGTGTTGGGGCCAAAGGCCGCGATGGAGCTGGGGACAAATACCTGGGCCCCGACCTGCCGCGCTGCCTCCAGCACGTTGTGCAGGCCCTCGATGTTGACCCGCCAGGCCAGCTCGGGCTCGGCCTCGGCCCGGGCCGAAAGGATGGCTGCCAGGTGATAGACCACACCCACACGATGACGCACGAAAAACTCCAGCAAGGCCGGGCCGTTGGTGCAGTCTAGCTGCTCATAGGGCCCCTCCAGCGCAGGATGCCCTGGAGGCGCCCGCCGAATATCGGTCGCCAAGACTTCTTCACTACCGTACAAACCACGCAAAGCCGGAATCAGTTCGGAACCCACCTGACCCAGCGCACCGGTTACCAAAACTCTGGTCATATGCACCTAGGCTTGTTCTCATACGCCGGATCCTCCCGCACAGCGGCCAGCAGGCCCGGCCACACGCCAGTCTAAATGTAAAGCCGGTTTCCCATAACGGCAATGCCTGGGTTATCGTAGGGCCCATGGCGCAGTTTCAAAAGCGCATTCCCGTAGGCGTTATCGGAGGGTTTCTGGGCGCAGGCAAAACCACCCTGGTCAACCATCTGGTGGCGAGCGGAGCCCAAAAGTTTGGCATCATCGTCAATGAGTTCGGCGAAACCGGCATCGACGGCTCACTGATTGAGAACGTAGACACCGACGGTATCGCCGAGCTATCCAATGGCTGCTTGTGCTGTGTGGGGCGTGAGGATCTGGTCTCGGCTTTGTTCAAGCTCATCTCGCGCAAGGACAAGCCCGATTACATCCTCATCGAGCTCTCGGGTCTGGCCGACCCGGTGCCGGTGGCCCAGACCGTGTTGGATCCGTTTGCGCGTACCAGGTTCGAACTCGACAGCATCATTGGCGTGGCCGATGCCCGCAACCTCGAGCAAACCCTGCGCGACGGCCCCGAAGGCGCGGTGCAGCTTGCTTATGCCAGTGTCATCGTGCTCAACAAAACCGATCTAGCCAGCCCAGAGCAGGTAGACGCGGCCGAGGCCCTGATTCGCAAAATCAACCCCCTGGCCCAGATCTTCCGCACCGCCCAGTCGCGGGTTAACCCCCAAGACCTGCTGCATCTGCGCGCCTTTAGCCTGGACTGGCGCCCCCAGAACTACCAACACCTGCACATGCCCAACCTGCAGAGTTTTACCCTCAGCGCCGAGGGGCTGCTCGAGCGCCCCAAGGTCAACGAGTTTATCGACCAGTACCTGATCTCCCGGCCCGACGCGGTTTTCCGGGCCAAGGGTTTTCTGAGCGTCAAGGGCTTCGACAGGCAGGTGCTATTCCAGTCGGTGCGGGAGATTTTTAGCCTCGAGCTCTCCCAGGAGCCGCTGCAAGCCCGCTCGAGGCTGGTGGTGATTGGCCGGGGCCTCAATCAGTTTGAGTACGAAGAAGCCTTCCAGGCCCTGAAGGCCCGTCTGTAACTTTGTTCCTATGCAGGCAGCCGGCCGGGAGTATGCTTGAGGGGTATGAGCGCCGCCTTCGAGGTGGAACCACTGGGGCTCGTCCCCTATGCAGAAGCCTGGGAGTACCAAAAAAAAGTACACGCCGAGGTGGTGGCAGGGCTCCGCAAACCCACCCTGCTGCTCCTGGAGCACCCCCGCACCATCACCCTGGGCCGGGCCGCCAAACCCGAAAACCTGCTCCTGAGCGAGGCCCAGTACCGCGCCCAGGGCATCGAGCTATTCAGCATCGAGCGGGGCGGCGATGTCACCTACCACGGCCCCGGCCAGTTGGTGGGCTACCCCATCTTTCCGGTGGGGCGGCAGGTGCGGGGTTTTTTGCGGCAGCTCGAGGCGGTGATTATGGCGGTAGCCAAAACCTACGGCATCGAGACCTACGCCACGCCGGGCTACGCCGGGGTCTGGGTGCGCAGGGCCGCGCCCGTGGCCGGCTGGCCCGACCTGGAAGAAAAACTCTGTGCCTTCGGGGTGGCGGTCAAGCAGGACGTAGCCCTGCACGGCTTTGCCCTGAACGTTAACACCAACCTGGACGACTTCAATCTGATCGTGCCCTGCGGCCTCAAGGACAAGGGTGTGACCTCGCTCCAGAAAATCCTGGGCCGGATGGTTAGCATGGATGAAGTGATGGAACGGGTGGTACAGGCTTTTGAGCAGCAGTTCCCGACCTTCGACCAAGCCCCCCTACCCTCCAAGGAACTGGCATGAGCAAATTCAAAACCGTTCAACTCGAGGACTTCCAGCACGGCGGCCTGATCGAGCTTAAGGTGATCCCGGGCGGCATCGCCCAGGAGCGCCCCGAGCCGGTGGATCGCAACAAACCTTCCTGGCTGCGGGCCACCGTGCCCACCGGCCCCAACTACCAGCGCCTCAAAGAGATGACCAAGCGGCTACGGCTCCACACCGTCTGCCAGGAGGCCCTATGCCCCAACATCGGCGAGTGCTGGGGCCACGGCACCATGACCATCATGGTACTGGGCAGCGTGTGCACGCGGGCCTGCAAGTTCTGCGCGGTGGACACCGGCAACCCCAGGGGCTGGGTAGACCCCCTGGAGCCCCTGCACGTGGCCCAGGCCGTGGCCGAGATGGGCCTCAAGTACGTGGTGCTGACCTCGGTAGACCGCGACGACCTACCCGACGGCGGGGCCGCCCACTTCGCCGAGGTGGTGCGGCAGATCAAGCGGCTCGACCCCTCGGTCAAGGTCGAGACCCTGACCCCCGACTTCCAGGGCAACCTGGCGGATGTGGAGACCGTTTTGCAGGGCGGCCAGGACGTATTTGCCAACAACCTCGAGACCGTCCGCCGCCTGACCCCCCGGGTGCGCGACCCCCGCGCCGGCTACGACCAGACCTTAAGGGTGCTCGAGCACGCCAAAAAAGTGCGCCCCGAGGTGCTCACCAAGTCCAGCCTGATGCTCGGCCTGGGCGAAACCGACGAGGAAATCCGCCAGGCCATGCGCGACCTGCGGGCCGTGGGGGTGGACATCGTGACCTTTGGGCAGTACCTGCGCCCCACCCAGCACCACCTGCCGGTCGAGCGCTACGTGACCCCGGCGGAGTTCGCCATGTACCGCGACTGGGGCCTCGAGGAGGGCTTCATGGAAGTGTTCAGCGGCCCCCTGGTGCGCAGCTCCTACCGGGCCGAAAAGGTCTTTTTCGAGGCCACCCAGGCCGAGTAGTCGCCTATGGTACGCTCTGACCGCCGCGTAAGCCGAAGGCTGGCCTGGGGCGATGCTTTGTGCATCGTGCTGTTTGCCGTTATTGGCCTGCAAACCCACGGCGAGCCCCTCAGCCTGGCCGGAATCCTCCGCAACGCCCTGCCCATCCTGCTGGTCTGGTGGCTGGTTTCGCCATTTTTGCGCACCTACACCCGGCCCTCCTGGCAGAACCTGCTCTACACCTGGGCCATTGCCGTGAGCGCCGGGGTCTGGCTGCGCTTTATGGTGCTGCAAAAACCGTTCGACCTGGGCTACCTGATCTTCTGGGCGGTTGCGCTGGGAGCCACCCTGGTATTGCTGCTGGCCTGGCGGGGGCTGGCGCTGGTGTGGTTGCGTCAACTGCGCAGCAAACCCTAACCACGCTACACTGGGGTCATGCGAGTCAACATTGCAGGCACTTCGCCCTACGAGCCGGTTGTGGGTTATAGCCGAGCGGTGCGGGTCGGGTCGTACATTCACGTAGCCGGAACCACCGCCACCGATGCCA
The DNA here is from genome assembly GCA_026004095.1 of Meiothermus sp. Classification (GTDB taxonomy): domain Bacteria; phylum Deinococcota; class Deinococci; order Deinococcales; family Thermaceae; genus Meiothermus. The sequence continues at coordinate 214,751 of BPIL01000002.1, read as the reverse complement.
GCTCGCACCCGCATTTATGGGGTCAATATCGAGCGCGATTGGAAAGAGATAGGCCGGGCCCACGGGGAGTTTTTTGCCCGCATCCGCCCAGCCTCAACCATGCTCGAGGTCAGCCGGCTGGTCGAACCCGAGATGCTGGTGGAGATCGAAGCTGATGCAGTCGTGTCCTAAAGGAATGTTAGACAGTGGCCTTTACCGCTAGGGTTGTGTACAGCTTGTAAAGTGTGGATTATGCGCCTCGTTTCCATCAACCTCGGCCGCCCGGAGCCCCTGCAAATCGGCCCCCGCCCCACCACCACCGGCATCTACAAGAACCCGGTTGAAGCCGCTCAAATTTCCACTCTGGGGCTGGTGGGCGACCACGTCGCCGACCAGGAGCACCACGGCGGCCCCGACCAGGCGGTGTATGTCTACAGCGCCCAGGATTACGACTGGTGGATGGAACAGTTGGGCGAGGCATTGCTGCCCGGTACGTTTGGCGAAAACCTGACCTTCTCGAGCTTCGGCGAAGAGCCCGTGCGCATTGGCGACCGTTTCAGGGTGGGTGAGGTTTTGCTCGAGGTCACCGCCCCCCGCATCCCCTGCTCGACCCTGGCCGCCCGCATGAACGATCTGGAGTTTGTAAAGAAGTTCCGCCAGGCCGCGCGGCCTGGGTTTTATGCCAGGGTGCTGGAAGCAGGCCGGGTGCAGCAGGGCGACCCCATTCAAAAAATTGCAGCCCCCACAACCTTCCCCACCCTGGCCGATGTATTCCATCTCTGGTACGACAAAGCCCCCGAGGCCGCCCGGCTTCGCTGGATCCTCACAGCCCCCCTGGCCGAGCGAGCCAGGGCGGTTTTCGCCGCACGCTTATAGAAAAATGCCGCCAGATCTGGCGGCATTGGGAGTACATCGGGCGGTTATCCCTTGTCGGCCACCACCGAGACCTTCAGGGTCATGGGCACCTCGGGGTGGGGCTTGTAGGCCAGGGTATAGTCGCCCAGGTCTTTGATGGGCTTTTCCAGGGCCAGCTTCTTGGGGTCAATGGTGATCTGGTGCTGGGCTTCCAGGGCAGCGGCAATCTCGCGGCTGGTCACCGAGCCATAGATCTTCTGGTCGCCGGCCTTCACCTTGAGCACCAGGGTGATGGGCTCGAGGAGTTCCTTGAGACGTTCGGCCTCGGCCTTGCGCTCGGCAGCTTTTTTGGCCTGGGCGCGGATTTTGGCCTCCAGGGTTTTGAGGTTGCTCTCGGTGGCTAGGGTGGCAAGGCCGCGCGGTAGCAGATAGTTGCGGGCGTAGCCCGGCTTCACGTTGACCACTGCCCCCACGTCGCCGAGGTTTTCCATAGGTTCAAGCAGAATCACTTTCATCTTCCACTCTCCCTATTTCCGTACCAGCTTTTCGGTAAAGGGCAGCAAGCCCAGCATACGCGCACGCTTGATGGTACGCGCCAACTTACGCTGCTCTTGAGCGCTAAGTCCAGTACGGCGGCGGGGCAGAATTTTCCCGGTCTCGGACAAAAAGCGCCGCAGAACCTCTACGTTCTTGAAATCGGTAAGGTCAAACGCACCAACGGCGGCAGCCACTTTGGGTTTGCGGCCACGGCGCACACTGCGCTCACGGTCTTGGCCGCCTTTGGGGTTTGTACGATTGGACATCTTCTTGGTGCTCAAAACGGTAAATCCTCCTCAGGTGGGAAATCTTCTTCCAAGCCTTCTTCAATATCTACCTTGCCCGCACGGCCTTTGGCTGCGGAAGCCATCTGGGAACTGTTTCCACCTGTGCTCTGTCCAGTTCCACGGGCAAGTCGCTCGAGGCGGGAAAGCTCTACACGGGTGGTGTAGCGCCTTGTGCCGTCCTGAGCAGTCCAGGAGTCGTTCACCAAGCGTCCCATTAAGAACGCTCCGTCTCCTTTTTTGAGTTCGGCCGCAAACTCGGCCAGCTCACGCCAGGCCTGAGCCTCCACGTAGTGCACCTTTTCCTGTTCGCCCCCCTGGCGGGTGGTGAACTTTTCGTTCACCGCCAGGGAAAGACGGGTAACGGCGGTACCCTGGGGCGTGTAGCGCAGCTCGGGGTCACGGGTCAGGTTGCCCACCAGCATCACCTGGTTAAGGCCGTCCTTGAGGCGCTCCTGCCCACGGGCATCGGTGACAGTCAGCGGGCCGCGCTTACCCTCCAGGCTCACGATCTCCATCCGGTCGGCACGGATATCCAGGCTGCTTTTTTTCTGGCCGTCCTGCTCCCAGGCCCGGTACTCGAGCTTGCCATCTACAAACAGCGCCATACCCGCTTTCAGGGTGTCACCCCAAAATTCTGCGCTTTTGCCCAGCAGCTTCACGCGGTGGTACCAGGCCGGTTCACGGGTCTGGCCCTGTTCATCGGTCAACACATCGTTGCCAGCCAGGTTGAGTTCCATCACGGCCAGCCCACCTGGGGTGTAGCGCAGTTCGGGGTCTTGGGTCAGGGTGCCTACGAGGGTTACGCGGTTGAGGCCTCGAGCCATGTTGATCAGTCCTTTTTCGTTGCGGTCTTGAGTTAGTTTAGTACAGCTTGTGCACTTGCGTTCCGTCGATGGTCTTGGCCTCCGAACTCAGCTCAAGGCCAGCAGCCTACTTCTTCTTCTGGCTGTTTCGCCATTCGGGACGGTCGCGGATGATGGTTACACGACGCACATGGTCGCGCAGGCGCAGTTCGCGCTCGAGCGCGGCGTTGTTATTGCCAGCCATCTCCACCGTGTAAAAGACCACATTGCCTTCGGGGTCTTTCTGAATGGGGTAGGCCAGGCGGCGGTTGCCCCAATCGTCGACGTTTTTGATGCTGGCGCCGTGACGCTCGATAGTAGCTTTGATGACATCTTTCTCCAGCGCGGCCTGGGCCCCGTCGAGGTTGGGGTTAAGAATGATACCGATCTCGTACTGTGGCATGTTCACCTCCTTTCTGGTTGGCGTTTACCCATCACGTTTTGCAAAGCATGATGGGGCACAACTCCGGCAGGCGATCCTCTCGGATCACGCAAGGTGAGAGTATATCAGATGAGGATGGATAGGGCCAATTAATAAATGAGTGAGGATCAGAACTCAACGCACCATCACCGCCCCGGGCATCCGGCTTCCCTGTAAAGCCCAGGCCGCCTCACGCCCCAGTAAGGCCCCCAGCACGTTTCCGGTTCCGCTGTAGCCCCCAACTGTCCATACCCCTGGCCGCACCTCTTCCGCCACCGGGAGCCCGCTGCTGGTGTAGCCAACCGAGGCCGCCCAGCGGTGGGTGACGGGGGCCTCGATATCGAGCTGGCGTAGAAGTGCCTCCAGGCGGCGCTGTATATCTTCGGTAGGCTCAGCCTGGATCGTCCACTCAGCCTCGCCACCGGCATCGCGCATCCCCCCCAGGGCGATCCGGCCATCGGGTAGCTGTTGCCAGTAATCGTAGCCCCACCGGCGGTACACTGGCCGCGTAAAGCGCATCGCCACCGGGGCCGTGGCTAGAATCTGCAAGCGGGCCGTGCGCACACGTCCTTTTAATTCGGGCAGCAGGTACTCCAGCCGACCATCCACCGCCACCAGCACCTTCTGGCAGTACACCCGCCCTTGGGGGGTCTGCACCATCCGACCCGCAATGCTCAGGGCGGGGGTGTTTTCAAAGAGCCTGGCCCCGGCCTGCAGCGCTTGCCGGGCCAGTGTTCTGCACCGCTCGAGCGGGTTGAAAACCCCATCGCTGGGTATCAGCAGGCCCTGCCCCTCCGGGCCTTCATAGGGTTCCGCCTCGAAACCATCGGCCCGGAGGGCCTCGAGGTGCGCCGTGCAGTCCTGCAGTTCTTCCTCCGAAGCCGCAATGCGCAAGGAGCCCACCTGCCGGATGGCTTCAGGCGTTTCTTCTTTCATTCGAGCGATCTGATCAAGGGTGGCCTGGTACACACGCCGGGCAAAGTCGCGCCCGTGTTCGGCTACGCTCTGGTGGTAGAATTTTGCCAGCCCTGCCAGCAAAAAGCCGCCATTGCGGCCCGCCGCCCCCCCAGCCACCCGGCCCGCGTCCAGGCCCACCACACTTCGGCCCAGCCGCAGCAGCTCGTGGACTGCCGCCAGGCCCGAACCGCCCAGCCCTACCACGCACACCTCGGCCTCGAGGTCGCCTTCCAGGCTGGGCAAGCCCGACCAACTGCCGTCGTCCCAAACCGGCGTGTTCACCCCATCAGCATAACTAAAAAGGGCTGGACTTCCGATGACCAGCCCACATCCGGCTTCTCTGGTGGAGGCGGAGGGATTTGAACCCCCGACCTTGTCCTTGCAAAGGACCTGCTCTCCCGCTGAGCTACGCCCCCAAGCCAAGCAAGGAGTATAGCAACAATCGGGGCTTCCGTAAAGAGTTGGCCTCGGTTATACTCCAACGTTGGGTGTGCTGGCGCGCAGCCTGGGTTAGGGAACGGTGCCCAGGGGAAGAGCGCAGCCTGCACAATTCAACGCCCACTCCAACCGTCCCGTAAGGAGAAACCATGGCAAACGTAAGCATCAAGGAACTGCTCGAGGCCGGTGTGCACTTCGGTCACGAGACCAAGCGCTGGAACCCCAAGATGAAGCGCTACATCTATGCCGAGCGCAACGGCATCTTCATCATCGACCTGCAAAAGAGCATGGTCGAGCTCGAGCGCACCTTCAAGTACGTGCAAGACCTGGCTATGCGGGGGGCCACCATCCTGTATGTGGGCACCAAAAAGCAAGCCCAGGAAATCATTCAGCAGGAGGCCGACCGGGCCGGGATGCCCTACGTCAACCAGCGCTGGCTGGGCGGTATGCTCACCAACTTCCGCACCATTACCGCTCAGGTCAACCGCCTCGCGGAGCTCGAGGCCCTCTTCGCCTCCGAGGAGATCAAAGAGCGGGTCAAAACCGAGCAGGTCAAGCTCCAGCACGAGCTCGATCGCCTGAAGAAAAACCTGGGGGGTTTCCGCAAGCTGCGCCGCCTGCCCGACGCCATCTTCGTGGTAGACCCCACCAAAGAAGCCATCGCCGTCAAGGAGGCCCGCAAGCTGGGCATCCCGGTGATCGCCCTGGCCGATACCGACTCCGACCCCGACGTCTGCGACTACATCATCCCTGGCAACGACGATGCCATTCGCTCAATTCAGCTCATCGTCAGCCGCATGACCGACCTGATCGTGGAGGCCCGTGGCGGTGGGCGTGAAGCACCTGCCCAGACCGCCGAGGCCGAGGTAGCCGAAGCATAAAATAGGGCCTTTCCCAGAGGTGAAAACAATGACCCAACTGGAGCAGATCAAAAAACTACGCGAGCAAACCGGCGCCGGCATGAGCGACGTTAAGAAAGCGCTGGAAGATGCTGGCTGGGACATGGAAAAAGCCACCACCCTGCTGCGTGAGCGGGGGGCCCTCAAGGCCGCCAAGAAAGCCGACCGCGAGGCCCGCGAGGGTGTCATCGGCTCATACATCCATCACAACCTGCGGGTGGGGGTGCTGGTGGAGCTGAACTCCGAGACCGACTTCGTAGCGCGCAACGAGGAGTTTCAACGCCTGGCTAAGGACATCGCCATGCACATCGCCATGGCCAACCCCCGGTACGTGAGCGTTGAGGAAGTCTCGCCGGAAGACCTCGAGAGAGAAAAAGCCATCTACATTCAGCAGCTTCTAAATGAGGGCAAGCCGCAAAACATCGCTGAGAAAGCCGCCGAGGGCCGCCTCAAGAAGTTCTATGAGGAGATGGTGCTCCTGGAGCAGCCTTTTGTGAAGGATGAAAAGGTCAAGGTCGGTGATCTGATCAAGGCCGCTATTGCCAAGATTGGCGAGAACATCCAGGTCAAGCGCTTCTGCCGATTTGAAGTAGGGGCGTAAGCGATGCGCAGTCAGGGTCGAGAGTCGAGAGGCTTTCGACCCTTTACTTTTTGGGGCGAGGAAAAATTTGAGGGCAGCAAAGGGGGCTAGATGAAATACAAACGGGTTCTGCTCAAACTATCGGGTGAATTCATGAGCGGTAATGGCTTTGGTATCCAGCCTGAGGCCACCAAAGCCCTGGCCCAGGAGGTAGCCAAGGCCCACCAGTTAGGGGTGCAGGTGGCAATTGTGGTGGGGGGTGGCAACTTCTGGCGTGGGGCTCGACAGGGGGTGGGCATGGATCGGGCCAGCGCGGATTACATCGGCATGCTAGCCACCATCATGAATGCCCTGGCGTTGCAGGATGCGCTCGAGTTCATCGGGGTACCCACCCGCGTTCAAACCGCCCTCACCATCCAGCAAGTGGCCGAACCCTACATCCGCCGCCGGGCTATACGGCACCTGGAGAAAGGGCGGGTGGTCATCTTTGGCGGTGGCACCGGCAACCCATTCGTGACCACCGATACCGCCGCGGCCCTGCGCGGACTGGAAATGAACGTGGATGCGGTTTTGATGGCTAAAAATAAGGTGGATGGCGTTTATAGCGATGATCCGCGTAAAAACCCGGAGGCCAAGAAGTTCGACATCCTCACCTACCACCAAGCCCTCGTCCAGGGTTTGCAGGTAATGGATGCCACCGCCATGGCCCTGTGCCAGGAACAAAACATGCCCATCGTAGTCTTCGACATGTTTACCGAGGGCAACCTGGAAAAAATCATAAAAGGCGAACGGGTAGGCACCCTGGTACACAGCTAGTTGGGGTGCTGGGGGCTATCTGGCCCAATCAGAAACAGTCTGTTTTTGAATCCTAGAGGGCTCTCTTCTGTAGAGTTAGAGAGCGCCCAACTCATCCAAATCTGGTATAAGCTATCACAAATATAGGAGGGAACTATGCTCAAAGAGCTCTACAACGAGACCAGACAGCACATGCAAAAATCCCTGGAGGCCCTCGAGCACCACCTCACCACCATGCGCACCGGAAGGGCCAACCCGGCCATCCTCAACAACATCAAGGTCGAGTACTACGGTTCAACCATGCCGCTCAGCCAAGTAGGGACGGTCTCCTCTCCCGACCCCCGCACGCTGGTGGTACAGTCGTGGGATCCCAACATGCTCAAGGAGATCGAGAAGGCCATCCGCGACTCCGACCTGGGCCTAAACCCCACCAACAAGGGCGATGCGCTGTACATCAGCATTCCCCCGCTTACCGAAGAACGCCGACGCGACCTGGTCAAATCGGTGAAGCAGTACGCGGAAGAGGCCCGCATTGCGGTGCGAAACATCCGGCGTGAAGCTTTGGACAAGGCCAAAAAACTAGAAAAAGAAAAGCACCTCTCCGAAGACGATATCAAGCGCGCCGAGGCCGAAATTCAGAAGATTACCGACGAGTTTGTGCACAAAATAGACGAGGCCCTGCACAAAAAGGAGCAGGAAATCCTGAAGGGCTAGGGATTTCAAGCACCCCCACCCCTAAGCCGCCCAGCCGGTAGGCTGCTGGTTTGAGTCTCGCTGCCGGGCGGCTTTTTATGCCCGCTGCTATGCTTTAATCGTGATACCCAACGCCCGACCCGACCCTTCGCTGCCGACCCGCGTTGTCTCTTCGCTGATCGGGGTGCTGGTCTTATTCGTGGTGCTGTGGGAAGGCCGTATTTTCATGCTGCTGGCCCTGATGTTGATTCTGGTGGTGGGCTCCCTCGAGCTGCGCTACATGCTGCGCAACAAGGGCATCGAGCTGAACATGGCCTTTTTGATTGGGGGGGGGCTGGTGATGCTCCTGTTCAGCCTCCCCCAGCTCCACGATGCCTACCCGGGCGTGCCCTGGCGGGAAATTGCCTTGGGGCTGGTGCTGATTGGCGCGTTCAGCTCGGAGCTGATCGTGGGCGCCAACATCCAGCGGTTCGCCTACAGCCTGATGGCCTTTCTGTACCTGCCCTGGACGCTGGGCTTCTTCCTGCTTTTGCGTCACTCGCCCGACGGCAACGTGGGGCTGTGGATTCTGGCCCTGCCGCTTATCACCAGCTTTGCCAACGACATCGGGGGCTATTTCGTGGGGCGCTACCTGGGAAAACGCAAACTGGCCCCTACCATCAGCCCCGGCAAAACCGTGGAGGGCTCGATTGGCGGGATTGCCACCAGTCTGCTGCTGCTCTTTCTCTTTACCACCATCGTGCGCTCGGCCTACCCCGAAAGCCCCTTTGCCCTGTTCAGGCCGGTGGAGCTGTTTGTGGTCAACCTGGTGCTTTCGTTTGCCGCCCAGTTGGGCGACCTGACCGAGTCCATGCTCAAGCGCTACTGCGGGGTTAAGGACTCCGGCTACTTTCTGCCCGGCCACGGCGGGCTCTTGGATCGGCTGGACTCGCACCTGTTCACGGTTCCGCTCACCTACTACCTCCTCACCATTTTTATTTGAGGCCAAATCGGTACACTGACAGGAAGATGAACGATAACCCTAAACGCGTTGTGGTGCTGGGCTCGACCGGCTCCATCGGCACCCAGACCCTGGAGGTCTGCCGCTGGCGGGGCTACCGGGTGGTGGGGCTGGTGGCTGGGAAAAACCTGGAGCTGCTGGCCCAGCAGATCGCCGAGTTTCGGCCCGAGGTGGTGGCCGCCGACCCTTCCATCCTGCCCGAACTTAAGGCCCGCTTTCCCGGTTTGCGCACCGCCGACGCCCTCGAGGTGGCCGCCTGGCCGGCCGAGGTGGTGGTGGGGGCCATACCGGGCCTGGCCGGTCTGCCGGGGGTGCGGGTGGCGGTGCAGCACGGGCGCCGCCTGGCCTTAGCCAACAAGGAGAGCATGGTGGCCGCCGGGCCGCTCTTGTGGCAGGAAGCCGGGCAGAGCGGGGCCGAGATCATCCCGGTGGACTCGGAGCACTCCGCCCTGTTTCAGAGTCTGCTGGGGGAGCCTTTTGAAGACCTGGCCGAGCTGATTCTCACCGCTTCTGGGGGCCCTTTTCTACGCGAACCCGCCGATCTATCCAGCGTCACCCCTCAGATGGCCCTCCAGCACCCCCGCTGGAAGATGGGGCCCAAGGTGACCATTGACTCCTCCACGCTTTTCAACAAGGGCCTCGAGGTGCTGGAAGCCGTACAGTTGTTCAAAGTGCCCATCGAAAAGGTCAAGGTGCAGATTCACCCCCAGTCGTATGTGCACTCCATGGTGCGCTTCCAGGACGGCAACCTCAAGGCCCAGCTCGGCCCCACCGATATGCGGCTGGCCATCCAGTACGCCCTCACCTACCCCCAAAGGCCCCCCACCCCGCTCCGCGAGGCCCCCATCCCCGAGCGGCTGGAGTTTTACCCGCCGGATACCGCTCGCTTCCCGGCCCTGGCCCTGGCCTACGAGGCCGGGCGGATGGGGGGGCTGGCCCCGGTGGTGCTCAACGCCGCCGACGAAATCGCGGTGGAGGCTTTCTTGCAGGGGCAGATCGGCTACCTGGATATCCCAAGGGTGCTGGAAAAAGTGTTACAGCAGACTCCTGCAGGCGCACTGACCTGGGACAATATCGCTTATGCCGACCTCGAGGCCCGCCGCTGGGCCCGGGAATACTTGAAAATAAAGGTCTAGTTTCTAGCGTGGAGCAAAGCATGAGCATCCTCTGGTTTTTACTGATTATCTCCATCAGCATCTTCGTACACGAGCTGGGCCACTACCTGGCCGCCCGTGTGCAGGGGGTGGGGGTCAAGAACTTTGGGGTGGGTTTTGGCCCTACCCTGCTCAAGTTTGAGCGCTGGGGCACCACCTGGCGGCTCAACGCCATCCCACTGGGCGGCTACGCCGAGATCGAGGGCATGATGCCCGGCGACACCCACGGCTACGCGCGGCTCTCGGGGCTGGGCAAGTTCTTTATTCTGGTGGCTGGTGTGGTTATGAACCTGCTGCTGGCCTGGGGGGTGCTGGCCGCCCTCGCCTCGATTCAGGGCATCCCCCAGACCCGCGCCGAGATCACCGAGGTGCTGCCCGGCAGCCTGGCCGAGCAGGCCGGTTTTAAGGTGGGCGACCGCATCCTCAGTCTGAATGGGGAGAAGCTCACCGCCTACGACCAGGTCACCCGCTTCCGCCAGAGCACGGGCGAGAAGGTGTTCGTGGTGCTGCGCGACGGCGCCGAGGTGACCATACGTTTCAACTGGGACAACACCCAGGCCCGGCTGGGCATCGTCTACCGGCCCGAGCTGGTGGGCTATACCCGCATCAATTTCTTCCAGGGGTTCGCTCGAGCCATCGGCGAGACGGTGGTGGCAGTGCCGCGCTTCGTGCAGGAGTTCGTGGGTAGCATCGCCCGCATTCTTTCGGGGCAGCAGGCCCAGGGGGTGGCGGGGCCGGTGGGCATCGTCAGCATCACCGGGCAGGCCGCGCAGCAGGGGCTTGGCACGCTGGTAGGACTGCTAGCTGCCATCAACCTCTCGCTGGCGGTGTTCAACCTCCTGCCCATCCCCGGGCTGGATGGGGGGCGCATTCTGGTGCTCATTGCCAATGCTTTGAGCGGGGGCCGCATCAAACCCGAGACCGAGGCCCGGCTCACCTACGCGGGGTTTGTCTTCCTGATTCTGCTGATTGTGCTGGTGACCATCAACGATATCCGCAACCTTAGCGGTGGTTAAGCACGATAGAATAGCCCCCGATGGACACCACGGTGCTCATACCGGCCTATAACGAAGCAGCCCATATCGGGGCGGTGGTGGCGGCTGCGCGGGAAGCCGGTTTTCCGGTGCTGGTGGTGGACGATGGCTCAAGCGACGCAACCGCCCAAGCCGCCGAAGCCGCCGGGGCCAGGGTGCTGCGTTTGCCCGAAAACCAGGGTAAAAGCGCGGCCCTGGCCTTCGGCCTGGCCCATGTGCAAACCCCCTATGTGCTGCTATTGGATGCCGATCTGGTGGGGATAAAACCTCAACACCTGCTGAACCTGCTCGAGCCGGTGCGAAGCGGCCAACTGGACATGGCTATTGGGGTCTTCAAGTCCGGGGGCCTGATGACCGACTTCGGCAACCGCGCCACCCCGTTTCTCTCCGGGCAACGGGCCTGTAGTACCCAGTGGCTCCGCAGCGTGCCCAACCTGACCGAGCGGCGCTGGCCCGAGCCCGCCATCACCGACCACCTGGCCCGCACCCAGGCCCGCTGGGCCTATGTAGAGCTGCACGGGGCCGGCCAGATTATGAAGGAACAAAAACGCGGCTTCTGGAAGGGCCTGGGCATGCGCCTCAAGATGTACGCCGAACTTCTAAGGTACCGCTTTGGCCGGAAGACTCGAGCTTGAATTTCCCTGACCATAGAAGCATAGCTTTGAGGCCACACGGAGGTGGCTATGCGCATTGAAGTGGCTGTGATGATGCAGGTGCACGTACCCGAAGACACCGACCTCGAGGATCTGAGCCTGGAGATTGACGAGGAGGGCCTGCGCTTCGTGAGCAAGGGTCAGGTGGTGGCCGGGGCCAGCCAGATCGAGGACTACTACATCGACGGTATCGAGTCGGAAGAAGACGACGAGGACGACTGGGAAGAGGAAGAAGACGAGCAGTGAGCCTTCAAACACCTGCCATCGCATTTTCCTCATCCAGGGGCCCCGGGTTGTCAGGCACAGAGCACAACGATAGGCAGGGGTTATTTGTCCTACTTTTTCCAAAAAGCCAGTGGGTAGAATAAGCACATGGACGTTTTGAGCCGTGCAGCGGCGGGCGAACGACTTTCGGCCAGTGAAATACTCGAGCTCTACCAGCTTCCCCTCCCCGAAGTAGCGGCCGTAGCCCACGAACTGCGGCTCCGCCGTAGCAACCCCCAGGTGGTCACCTACCTGATCGACCGCAACATCAACTACACCAACATCTGCAACGTGGCCTGCAACTTCTGCGCCTTCTACCGCACCCGGCGCCAGAGCGATGCCTACGTGCTCTCCTTCGAGGAGATCGGGCACAAGATTGAAGAACTCATGCAGATCGGTGGGCGGCGCATCCTGATGCAGGGTGGGGTCAACCCCGACCTGCCCTTCGAGTGGTACCTCGAGCTTTTGCGCTACCTGAAGAGGCACTACCCCGAGGTGCGCATTGATGCCTTCAGCCCCGAGGAAATTCTGGGCCTGGAAAAGATCACCGGGCGCGACTGCCACGAGCTGCTGGTAGCGCTCAAGGAAGCCGGCCTCGATGGTCTACCGGGCGCAGGCGGCGAGATTCTGGTGGACGAGGTGCGGGCCAAAGCAGCCCCGGCCCGCATCAAAAGCGGCGACTGGTTCCGCATCCTGGATACCGCCCAGCGCCTGGGGCTATACACCATCGCCACCATGGTGATTGGCTTTGGCGAGACCTACGAGCAGCGCGTGGCCCACCTGCTCCAGATTCGCGAACAGCAAGATAAAGCCCTGCACGCCTATGGACAGGGCTTTGCAGCTTTCGCCATGTGGACGCTGCAAACCGAGCACACCCGCCTGAAGGGCAAGGCCCCGGGGGCCACCGCGCATGAGTACCTGCAGCAGCTTGCCATCGCCCGCATCGCGCTGGACAACATCCCCAACCTGCAGGCCAGTTGGCCCAGCATGGGCTTCAAGGTGGCCCAGGCCGCGCTCTACTACGGCGCCAACGACTTCGGCTCCACCATGCTGGAAGAAAACGTGGTCAGCGCCGCCGGCGGGCACAACCGCACCCACGCCACCGTGCGGCAGATTGTGCGCCATATTGCCGACGCGGGCTTTATCCCGGCCGAGCGCGACCCCTACTACAACATCAAGCAGTACCCCGATGTACAGGCCATTTTGAACGAGAAGCCCCCGGTGGCCCTGCCGCTGGCCTAGTTTCTGAAAACCACATCCTCCCGCTGGAAATTGCGATAGGCCAAGTACAGGGCCAGCGCGCCATAGGCCAGGGTAGAGGCCCAGGTGATGAGCAGTTGGGTGGCAGTGGCCGCGCCTTTGACAATCGCGTCCAGCGCCAGCATTACGTTTACAAGGGGCAGGGCGAAGTACCAGTCCTGCAGTTTGAGAAAATCGGAGAACTGCAGGAAGAGCAGAGGAATCAGCATCACCAGCGATAAGGGGCTCATATAACTCTGGGCCTCCTTGAAGCTGCGAGCGTAAAGGCCCAGGGAAATCATGATGGCGATGATGAGCAGGGCAAACAACACTGCCGTTACCAAGATAGCCAGGTAGCCCAGCGGGTCGAGGGCCAGGGCACCCCCTAGCTGGGCCTGGTTCTCTCCATTCTGCACGGCTTGAAGCTGAGCGGCAAAAAGGTTGCGGAACACCCCGCCGCCCAGCAAGAGCCCGGCCACGGCCGCAAAGGTTGAGAGCAGCGACATCACAAACACCGCCAGCCCTTTGCCCAGCAGCACCTGGACGAGCGGGACAGGGGCGGCCAGGAGGGCCTCGAGTGTCCCCTTTTCCTTCTCCCCTGCCGTGGCATCCACCGCCACCGGCATACCGCCCGCCTGAATAAACGAAACCAAAAAGAACGGAATCAGGAAGGCAAAGAGGCCAGCAGCCCGCTCCTGCTCGCGCGAGGCATCTTTGGTCTCGATGCTAAAAGGCTCCAGAATATCGGTGCCAATCCCCCGGGCCCGCAGTTGTTCGGCCACCACCTGGTCTTTGTAAGCGCGCAGCGCCGCCTGCACCTTCTCCACCACCAGCGCGCTCTGGGTGGCCCCGCCCGAGAGCCGGCCATAGATAATGTAGCGCCCATTCTCGAAGACCAGGGCCGCCTGCACCTCGCGGTTCTGCACGGCCTCCTGGGGGTTGGCTACCTCGATGGGCTCGACCCTGGCTTTGCGGAGTTCCTCCAGCACCACCGTCGGAACCCCCACCACCCCCACCTTCTGCACCGACTCCTGGGTCTGGCGGGCGGCGTTGCCAAAGAGCAGGATGGGGCCAAACATCAATAGCGGCATGATCAGGATGGGCAGCACCAGGGTGGTAAAGAGCACCCGGCGCTCGCGCACCACGCTAAGCAGCTCTTTTCGGGCGATGATCAGGATTTCGTTCATGGGGCACCCAACCTTTAGGCGGCCTCTTCCAGGCGACGGATGAAGGCCCGCTCGAGGTTGCCCGAACCGAGCTCGAGGGCCTCCTGCAGGCTGCCCTCAAAAACCAGCAGGCCGTGGTCAATAAAGCCCACCCGGTCGCAGACCTCCTCGGCCTCGCTCATCACGTGGGTGGAGTAGACGAGGGTCTTGCCCAGCCCGGCGTACTGCTTGACGAAATCCAGCAGAGCCCGGCGGGCGAACACATCCAGGCCAGCGGTGGCCTCGTCCAGCAATAAGACCTGGGGCTGGTGCAGGATGGCCCGCGCGATGACGATTTTCTGCTGCATACCGGTGGACATCTGCCTGACCTGCTTGTTCAGGATGGAAGGCTCGAGGTGCAAAAGCTCGGCGGCCCAGGCGATGCGTTCCTTGAGTTTGGGCCCCCACAGGTCGTAGAAGCTCCCGAAGAAGTCCAGCACCTCGTAGCCGGTGAGCTTGTCGTAGACCTTCATCCCACCGTTGACGATGCCCAGGTTGCGGCGCACCTCGAGGGGTTGCCTTAGCACATCAAAACCTGCCACTTTAGCGCTGCCGCCGGTGGGCTTGAGCAGGGTGGCCAGCATCCGCAGGGTGGTGGTTTTGCCGGCCCCATTGGGGCCCAAAAGGCCATACACCTCACCCGGCTGCACGCTGAACGAGATGCCTCGAACCGCTTGCATCTTCTGGTAGCTTTTTTGCAGGTTGATAGCTTCGATCATGTAACCTCCGGCAGTGCCAGCCGGTGCGCTTGGCCCACATCTCGGCGGTGTGGAAAACCCACAGGCCCAGCGGAATTAGAACCACCCCCATCAGCAACAGGATACCCAGTTCCGGTAGCACCGAGGAAAGCGGCGCGACTCCAGGCCAGTTGCTCCAGGATTGGCATGGCCCGCCTTTCAGCCTGGCGGGGCAGATTCTCGCGCGGCAAAAGTCTCTTGTGGAGGGCTGCCTCCACTACCACCCGGCCCAAAGGCCCTGCAGGCGGTATGTTTTAGGGTAGAATCGGTCTGCTGTTCGACCCGAACCCAAACTACACGAGGTCAAAACATGGACGTCTTTCCCGAGTGGTTTAAGGCCTTCAAGCAGGTGGAAATCTGGCCCGGCATGGATATGGCGGTGCTTTCGGGCCACAAGGGGCAGGTGGGGTTTGCCCAGGTCGCCGAAGAAACCTTCGTACCTGAACACGCCCACGACGGCCAGTGGGGGGTGGTGCTGGAAGGCCAGGTCGAGTTCGTAATCGGCGGCGAGACCCGGGTGTTCCGCAAGGGCGACTACTACCACATTCCCGCCGGTGTTCCGCACAGCGCCAGGCTGGCAGCGGGCACCGCCTTTATTGATGTGTGGGAAAACGAGCGCTTCCCGGCCGACCGCCTTAAGTAGGGCTCGAGGGGGTTTTATGTACGAGAACATTCTGGTGGAAACCCACGGGGCAGTCGGGCTGGTGCGGCTCAACCGCCCCAAACAGCTCAACGCCCTCAACAGCGCCACCCTGCGCGAGCTGGCTACCGCCGTTGTTGCGTTCGAGCAGGATGCCGCCATCGGGGCCATGGTCATTACCGGCAACGAGCGGGCCTTTGCCGCCGGGGCCGATATCGCCGAGTTCCAGCAAACCAGCCTGGCCGAGCTGATGAAAGGCCTGCGGGCCGATCAGTACGAGGTGCTGCGCAAGGTGCGCAAGCCGCTGGTGGCCGCGGTCTCGGGTTTTGCCTACGGGGGCGGCTGTGAGCTGGCCATGCTCTGCGACCTGATTGTGGCTTCCGATACCGCCAAGTTTGCTCAGCCGGAAATTAACCTGGGCATCATCCCCGGCGGCGGGGGCACCCAGCGCCTCACCCGGCAGGTGGGCAAGTACCTGGCCATGGAGGTGATTCTGGCCGGGCGGGTGCTCTCGGCCTGGGAAGCCTTGCAGCACGGCCTGGTGAACCGCGTGGTGCCGGTGGAACTGTATCTGGAAGAGGCCCTCGAGCTTGCCCAGACCCTCGCCGAACGGGCCCCCCTGGCCGCGCGGCTGGCCAAGGATGCCGTCCTGCGGGCCCAGGACATGAGCCTGGAGCACGGGCTGGGCCTCGAGCGCAGCAACTTCCTGGTTGCCTTTGGCAGCGAGGACAAGCAGGAAGGCACCACCGCCTTTTTGGAAAAACGCAAGCCCCAGTGGAAAGGGCGCTAGGGAGGAAGCATGGAGGTACTTCTACGCGAGCAAAACGACGGCGTTCTAACCCTCACCCTGAACCGGCCCGAGGCCATCAACGCCCTCACCACCGAGATGCTGCGGGAGCTTAGCAAAGCCCTCAAAGAGGCCGCCGCCCCGGAGGTGCGGGTGGTGGTGCTGCGAGGAGCGGGCCGCGGCTTCTGCTCCGGTCAGGATTTGCGCGAGTTTGCCGGGCAGCGCATCTCGTACAAGAACCACCTGCGCAACTACCGCTCGGTGGTGGAGGGTCTAGCCGGACTGGAAAAGCCGGTCATCGCCGCTATTCACGGGGCCGCCGCCGGGGCCGGCCTGTCGCTGGCCCTGGCCTGCGACCTGCGTATTGCTTCTTCCGACGCGGTGCTGACCACCGGCTTTAGCAGGATTGGCCTGATCCCCGATGCGGGCATGAACTACCACCTGCCGCGCATGGTGGGCTACGCCAGGGCCTTCGAGCTCGAGGTGCTCTCAGAGCGCCTCAAGGCCGAGGAGGCCCTGGCCCTGGGCCTGGTGAACCGGGTGGTGCCCGCCGAAAGCTTTGCCGAGGAGGTGGCCCGGCTGGCGGGTGAGCTGGCCCAGGGGCCCACCAAAACCTACGGCCTGATTAAGCGGGCCCTGCGGCGGAGCGCGGGGGCCAGCCTCGAGGAGATGCTCGAGTACGAGGCTCTGTTGCAGGAGGTGGCGGGCCGCACCGAGGACCACCAGGAGGGCGTGCAGGCTTTTTACGAGAAGCGCCCCCCGCGCTTCCAGGGTAGGTAGACTAGCGGCGTGGTTCGCTACCTCAAGGGAACGGTACTGAAAAAAAGCCCCAGCAGCGTGGTCTTGCTGGTGGGGGGCCTAGGCCTCGAGGCGAGCTGTCCGGCCTCGACGCTGGCCCAGCTCAGCGAGGGCCAGGAAGCCGCTTTGCACACCAAGCTGGTGGTGCGCGAGGACGACCTGTCGCTTTTTGGCTTTGCCGATGAACGCAGCCTGGAACTGTTCGAGCTTTTGCTCTCGGTCTCGGGGGTGGGGCCCAAAGTGGCCCTGAACCTGCTTTCCTCCCAGACCCCCGCCCTGCTGGCGCGGGCCCTGGCCGAAGGCGACCTGCGCCTGCTCACGGCGGCCCAGGGGGTGGGCAAGAAGCTGGCCGAACGCATCGCGCTCGAGCTGCGCGGCAAGGTGCCGCCCCACCTGATGGGCGAAGGGGGCCACCTGGTGCGCAGCAGCCAGACCGAGGAGGCCGAGCTGGCCCTCATCACCCTGGGCTTCCGCGAGGGCCAGGTGCGCAGCGTGGTGGCCGAGATCGCCCAGAAGAACCCCGGGGCCAGCACCCAGGAACTGATCAAGCTGGCCCTGAAAGCCCTGCGCTAGAAATAGCGCTCGCGCATCTGGCCTAAAAAATCCTCGGTGATCGGGGCACCCGAGGCCGAGCCCAGCACCGCATCGATGCCACAGTAAGGGCAGAGGGCGGTCTGGCCCTCGTCTATCCACTCTTCAATCTCGCTTGGTGGGAAGATGCGCAGGCAGTAAAAGCAGCCGCACAGCTCGCTTTGCAGTATCTCGGCGCGGTGGCGGCTGGCGTGCTGGTGGGCCTCGTGGTAGGTCATAAGGCCTCCAGCCAGGGGAGCATCTGGAGCAGGTTGGTGACCTCGAGGTCGGCAGGGTACCGGGGGTCTTTGGCCTTGAAACCGCGCTCGACCCAGACCGATTTCATCCCGGCGGCCGCGGCCCCCGCCACATCGCGCTCGGGGTTATCGCCCACCATCACGCAGGCCGAGGGTTCGACTTCCAGCGCCTTGCAGATGTGGTCGAAAATGCCCCGCTCGGGCTTGCCAATATCAAGCTCCCCCGAGATCACCACGGCCTGGAAGCGATCCAGCAGGCAGGAGCCCTCGAGCTTCTCCCGCTGCAAGTCGGGCACCCCGTTGGTAACGATGCCCAGCTTGTAGCCCGAGAGGGCCCCCAGCAGCTCGTCAATCTCCGGATAGCGCGGATACAGCCGCCGCTCGCCCGGGTAGCGGTGGGCCAGGGCCTCGCTGAGGGCGTCGTCGTGAATGTTTTGCCGGGCCAGGGCCTCGTCCCACACGGCCACACGAAAGGTGGGGGCCCAGTCGTGCAGAATTTTCAAGGCCGGGTGGGTCTGCACCTCGTAGCGCGCCCACAGCCCCTCGCCGGCGCTATGGCCGATGCGCTGGGTGTAGTCCAACACCGGCGAGGCTTTCCACAACCGCACCGCAGCTTCCTCGGCGTCCTGAATGAGCCGGGGGATGTCCAGGCTGTACCAGGAGGCCGCATAAAAGGCACAGCTTCGCAGGGCGTGCAGCGAGACCGGGTGATCCAGAATCAGGGTTTCGTCGAGGTCAAAGAGAATCGCTTGAATCACCCTACAATCTTACGGGAAGTACGGCTAGCGGGCTTTCTCCAAAAGCACCCGCGCCCCTTCCACCAGGGCCACCCGCTCGTCGTGGGTGTACTTGAGCCCCTCCGTCAGGGCATTCATATAGCTTTCTTGCATGAGGGCGATCTCGACGGCCATGATCTTCTCAAAGGCGGTCATGGCCGCCAGCAGCTCGGGCCCCCGCAGGGCGTTGCGCAGGTGCTCGAGGGTCAGTTCCTGCACGATGCCCACCGCTGGAATGTAGTGGCTGGGGCGCACCCCCACCCGGGCGTGCACCAGCCCGATGTGCATCCGCCGCTCGGCGTAGCGTTCGTCGTACTGCCCCGAAAAAAGCTCGCGGTACCAGGCCGCAAACGACCGGTACAGCCGCTCCACCCGGCCCGGCACGCTCCAGAGAATTTCGTGCATCTCGGGGTCGCGGCCCAGGTAGTCGTAGAACGCCAGGGCCACCTCGGGCGCCAGCGGGCTGGCGATGGGCTCGAGGCTCCGCAAGGTTTGCATGTGCAACTCAACCAGGCCCGTGCGTCGCACCAGGGTTTGCAACAGCGCTCCGGCGTTCATCCTAGGAATTGTACCGTAAGCCGGAAGGCGCCCCCACTTCCTGCGGGCGGCTCGAGCCCGGTGGAGCCGGCATCAAGCCAAGCCCCACACCAAACCACCGGGCCTCACCCCTACTCGGTGCTAACTTCCTGCGCTACCTGCTGGTTGACGGGCAGCACCATGCGGAAGTGGGCCGCGGGGTCGGCCAAGAGCCGGAGCAGCCGCTCAGCTTTGTCCTCCCGCTCCGCCGCCCGCAAAGCGTCGAGGTAGGCGCTCATCAGTTCGCGCACATCGGCAATACCCCGCTCATCCAGCTTCTGGATGACCACCCTGGCCCCTTTGGCCAGCCGGCGTTGCATGGCCTCTTCGTTCAGGCCCATCTCAGGCCAGTAGCGCAGGTAGACCCGCCCGCCGGTCATACCCGAGCAGATCCAGGGGCCGGGGTCGCCCAGCACCACCGCCCGACCGCGGGTCATGTACTCGAAGGCGAAACCCTTGGCCTGGGCCCGGGCCGCGATATTACCCAGCTCGTCCTGCACCGGACGGTCGGGCTCCCCTGCCAGCACCACATCGGCCCCGGAAAGGCGGATGCAGAAGCGGCTGTCGGCCTGCCCTTCCACAATCAGCAGGCCGCCGATGGCCCCATAGGCAAAGGATTTGCCCACCGAGCCGTCCACATACTGACCAAAGGGGTTGCGGCCCTTTAGGATGGCGACCTTGCCGCCGTAGGCGTTCTTGGCGATGCCGTCCTGGGCGCCCCCTTCCACCACAATCTCGATCCCCTCCACATTAAACGCGGCCACCCCGTTGCCGGCCACGCTACCGGCATCGAAGCGAATCTCCACCTTGGCGTCCCAGCCCTTGCCATACAGGCGGCGGCGGGCAATTTCCCCGGCCAGGTGGGTGCCCAGGGCCCGGTCGGTGGAGCCTACCGGCCCTTCCTGGAACAACAGCTCACGCCCACCCTCGGCATAGGCCTGGGTGATCACCTCGGTAATGGAGCGGGTGAGCTGGTTCAGGGGCTTGCGCAGCACATGGGCCGAACGTTCGCCCAGCCACTCCGGGGCCGAGACCGGCTCAAAGAAGTAGCCGAGGTCGAGTTCGTCGGTATGGCTTTCCTGCAAAAGCAGGTCGCTGCGACCCACCAGCTCGCGCAGGCTGCCGGCGCCCAGGGCCGCCACCAGCCGCCGCAACTCCTGGCCCTTGGCCCCAAAAAAGGTGGTGAGCTGCTCCACGGCCCGCTCGAGTTCCTGGGGCACAAAGCGCTTGAGCCCGTGGGCCTGGGCCTGCTCCACGGTCTCGATCTGGGTAGCGATACCCACGTGGCAGGTGTCCATCTGGCACTGGCGGCAGATGGTGCAGCCGATCGCCACCATGGCCATGGTGGCCATGCCCACCCGGTCGGCGCCCAGCAGCACCATGCGGAGGGTGTCGTAAGCGGTTTTGAGGCCGCCATCGGCCCAGATTTCGACCCGGTCGCGCATACCCGCCCGCACCAGCGCCCGGTGGGCCCGGCGCACCCCAATCTCCACCGGCAGGCCGGCGTACTTGAGGGCGTGCCAGCGGGCCGCCCCTGTACCCCCTTCGAAGCCCGACAAGGCGATTACGTCGGCCCCGGCCTTGGCAATGCCCACCGCAATGGTACCGATACCGGGGATCACCGGCACCTTGACCGAGACCTTGGCCTTGGGGTTCACGGTTTTGAGCTCCTCGATGAGCTGGGCCAGGTCTTCGATGGAGTAGAGGTCGTGGTTGTTGGAGGGTGAGATGAGGTCTACGCCCGGCACCGCGTTGCGGGCCGCGGCCACCTTGGCCGTGACTTTTTTGCCGGGCAGATGGCCCCCCTCACCGGGTTTGGCTCCCTGGCCGATTTTAATCTCGATGAAGCCCGCCGAGTTGAGCATGTAGGCGTGCGCCCCAAAACGGCCCGAGGCCACCTGCTGGCCGCGCCAGTGGGTGTACTTGCCCAGCATATCGGGAATTTCGCCGCCCTCGCCGTTGATGCAGACCATGTTGAGCTTTTTGGCGGCCTCGATGTAGGCCCGGAAGCTGGCCTCGCCCTGGGAGCCAAAGCTCATGGCGGTAATCACAAACGGCAGCGAGTGCCCGCCCACGCTCAGATCCACTTCCTCGGGGTTGACCCCGGACTTGCCCGGGAACTTAATCCCCAGCAACTGCCGGGCCGCCACCGGTGACTCGCGCTCGAGCCCCCGTACTTTTTCCTGGAAGTGCTCGTAGGGCGACTGGCCCGAGGAGACATCCATGGCCGCCTTGAAGATGCGGGAGTTGAAGCGGAAGTCCTTGGCTGGGACTACTTTCTCGGCGTTGAGCAGGTTGAGCCGCTCCAGCAGGGTGCGCTCGAGCTCCAAGAGACCATAACCCGCCCGCTCGGAACCCAAGAAGTTGCGGATGCCAAAGTACTCGGCCAGCTCGGGCTTGAGGCCAATGGCGCTGAAGATGCGCCCATAGCCCCGCACCTCGTGGATGCCCATGGTGGAGATGACCTTTTCCAGACCCTTCTTGAGACCCTCGAGCAGGTTCTGTAGGCCCAGCGTGCCCCGGGCTGCCTGGGCCTTGTGCTGCATCAACCAGGGAGCCACCGCATCGGCCCCCAGCCCCAAGCAGACCGCTATATCGTGCAGGTTGCGCACCCCGCCCGAGTGCACCAGCACCGAGGTACGGCGGCGCAGTGAGATTCCTTCTTCGTCGCGGGCCTCCTCCAGCGCCCGGCCCACCGCCGCCAAAGCCAGGTACACATCCAGCCAGACGCCCCCTTCAAAAGCCCCCCGATCCGAGAGCACCAGCAGCTCCACCCCACCCCGGACAGCCTCGACCGCCGCCTCCTGCAGGCGCTTGAGCCCAGCAGCAATCCCTTCCTCCACCGAAAACTGCAAAGGCAGGACGGCATGCTGGAAGCGGCGCAGGGCTTCCTCGTAGGTGAGGGTGCCGTGCTTCTGGGCAATGGCCCCCATCGAGGGCGCGGTCTCCTCGAGCAGCAGGGGTACCACCAGCTCTTCCACATGGCCCGCCCCGCGCCCATCGGGCAGGGGGCGCCGGCCCAGGATGCTACGGGTAGAGAAGTGCTCAATCTCGCGTTCGCGGTCGATGGCGGGGTTGGTCACCACCGCCACGGTCTCCTTAAAGAACTCCGAAAGGTTGGGCTTTTCGGGGTTCAAAGCCGCAATGGGGCCATCGTAGCCCAGCGAGCCGATGGGCTCGTTGCCGCTTTCTGTAAGGGCCTCGAGGTAGCCTGCATCCCAGCGATCCCAGCCGTAGGCCCGCTCGAGGTTTAGCGAGGGCGGGGCGGGCTTGTCCTCCACCTGGGCCTCGCCACCCCCCGCCAGCGGCGGAACCGAGGCGTAGCGGGGCCCGGCCAGGTGAGCGGCGTAGCCCTCGAGGTGGTGGGACTTGGTCAGGATGCGCTCGAGCACCTGCCGTTGGTGACGGTCGAAGGAGAACAGGCGCGCTCCGTCGGGGGTCAGGCGCAGGTACATCTTCTCGCCGGGAGCAAACGGGCGCGGCTCCGAGACAAACTCCTCTACGGTAAACACCCCCCGCTCCGAGCTAAAAACATACTCCGACTCGGTCTCAACAAACCACAAAGGACGCAACCCCATGGCATCGGTGGCAAACACCGCCTCCTCGCGGTGGCGGGTCACCAGGGCCGCGGGGCCCTGGGCCAGCGGACCAAAACGCTGGCGCAGGTTCATGTACAGATCCTGCAAGGCCGGGGAGTAGTTCTTAATCTCACCCAGGATGGGCGGGAAGGCCACATCCATGGCCTCCGGCAAGGAAAGGCCAAAGCGGTAGAGCAAACCCTCCAGAATCCGGTTCAGATCCTGCGAGTCGGAGCCGCCGGTAAGCGGGATGCCCAGAAAGCGCCCCTCGCGCCGCAGGCGCTCGATGGTGTTGATCTCGCCGTTGTGGCCCAGGAGGCCAAAGGGCTGCACCGCCTCAAAGGTGGACATGGTGTTGGTGGAGTAGCGGTTGTGGCCCAGGGTGATGGTGGACTTGTACTCGGCCCGCGAAAGCTCGGGAAAATAGCGCTTGAGAATCTCAGCGGAGCCGCGCACCTTGTAGACCACGGTGGCGGTGGAGAGCGAGACCACGTGCACCGGGAAGCGCTGCTCGAGCAAGAGGCCCAGCTCCCACAGGGGGCCGTCACCATCGGTGGAGAGGCCTGCCACCTGGTAGAAAAGTGGCTCGGTGCGCCTGCCCACTGGCCCCAGCACGCGGCTGTTGGTCTCCCCTTTGCGCTCCAGAAGGAGCTTGATGCCCCGCTTGGAGCCCTCTACCCGGAACAGGTCGAACAGCTCCTGAATGCGCGCCCCCTCGGACTTGGGGATAAACAGGTGCCCCACAAAAAAGCGGGGGTTTTGCGCCAGGTTGCTGTCCAGACCCGCCTCATAGAGGTAGCCGGCCCAGAGTTCACGCGGTAGGTCGGTCTGGATACCTGTGCCATCGCCTTCCCCCCGAATCAAACCGGCCCGGTGCGCCATCCTGTAGAGGCTTTCGATGGTGCGTTGCACGTTGGCGTGGCTTGGACGTGCACTTTTCTCGACGATGGCGATAATTCCGCAAGCGTCGTGACCATTTGGTATACCAGGGTACGCCTCACTAAATCTCATCCAACAGACCTCCGGGTTCGCACATGATGTAGGGGGAAGCCTTCGCAAACTTATGCGAAGATTTGAAGCAGTATACGAATCCCCCTTGCTTGCGTCAATACAAGAGGCGGTGTGGTAACCCCTCCATTTTACATGTCGCGCCAACCCCTCAATAAATCCCAATAAGGACGTATTTTCTTGACATCGCAACACCTTTACTTCTACAATGCAAGTAGGCCAATAGCGCCAGTGGTATAGCCGAAAAAGTGGCGCCGAGCATGGAGCACAGTCAGCAGCCTGCGTATATTTGAATAAAGGTACCTACCTGAATCGTGTGGACGGTGTACTAGGAGGTTTTGTGGAAACGCTGCGTGTGTCCGGCAAGTCACGTCCCAACGCTGTGGCCGGCGCGATAGCTGCGCTGTTGCGCTCCCAGAGTGAGGTTGAGGTGCAGGCCATCGGCCCCGAGGCGGTTAACCAGGCGGTCAAGGCCATTGCAATTGCCAGGGGTTACATCGCCCCCGATAACCTCGATTTGATAGTAAAACCGGCTTTTGTTAAGCTAGAGCTCGAGAGCGAAGAGCGCACCGCACTTCGCTTCACCGTACGCAGCCAGCCTTTGCAACCATAGCCCAGCCAGCAAATCCAGCCTTCCAACCGGTTGGTGGGGCGGATTCTGGTAGTGGGCTGCCTGCAAGTAACCCAAGACTCAGAGAGCCCACAGGGAATCTGATACCTTGTACGTGTAGGAGGGGAGAATGACCATAACGTTCGTACTGATGATTGCGGTTTTTGTAGCCACGCTGTTCATACAGTTCTGGCTCCAGCGCACCTATGCCCGTTATAGCCGGGTCGCCAACAGCCGGGGGGTGACGGGAGAACAGGTAGCCCGCGCCATCCTGGATGCTTACGGCCTGCATAACGTTCGGGTCGAGATGGTACCAGGGGCCCTGACCGACCACTACGACCCCATCGCCAAGGCTGTGCGTCTGTCGGAGCCCAACTTTCACTCGCCTTCAGCGGCGGCGCTGGCCGTGGCCGCCCACGAGGTGGGGCATGCTATCCAGGACGCCAAAAGCTACGCCTGGTTGCGGGTGCGGCACAGCATCCTGCCGGTTGCCAATATCGGCAGCATGTTTGGCCCCTGGATTTTCATTCTGGGTATGTTCATGGGCGCAACTGGGCTGATGAACATTGGCATCTGGCTCTTTGCAGCGGCCGCGCTGTTCCAGCTCGTAACCCTGCCGGTGGAGTTCGACGCCTCCAACCGGGCCCTGAACATCCTCAAAAAGATGAACTTCCTCGACAAAAGCGAGATGGACGGCGCCCGGGCCGTTCTGACGGCGGCGGCCATGACCTACGTGGCGGCTCTAGCCAACTCGCTGGCTACCATTTTGCACTACGTAGCGATCATGACCTCGCAGCGCGAGTAAGCTGCTCCAGACGAAAAGGCCCCGCGTAGGCGGGGCCTTTTCGCTTTAGGTTCCCACTTTCCACTTGGGGCCTTCACGGGTATCCTCGACCACCACCCCCAGTTCGATCAGGCGCTCACGGATACGATCTGAAAGGGCAAAATTGCGGTTCCGGCGGGCCTCTTCACGGATTTCAAGCAGCAGGTTGACCAGTCCATCCAGCAAAGCACCGCCCAGTTGGTGCTCCAACACCCGCGCGGGGAACAGCCCCAGCACCCCCTCGCCCAATTCGGCAAAGACCTGTTCCGCTGCCTGCAGGCTCTCCCGGCCTGGCCGCTCGGTTAGGGCTTTATTAAGCTCGGTGACGAAGTTGAAGAAAGCGGCAATGGCCTGGGCGGTGTTCAGGTCGTCGTTCAGGGCGTTGGCAAAGTCTTTACGAAGATTCTCGATGGCCCGATCCAGCCCCGCGTGTCGGCCTGCGGGGGCGTTGTGCAGCAAGCGGCGCACCTCGCGGTAGGCGTTCAGCAGGCGCAGGTAGCCATTCTTGGCGGCCTCGAGGCCCTCGTCGGTAAAATCCAGCACGCTGCGGTAGTGGCTATTCAGCAGGTAAAAGCGGATGTACATGGGCTCGTAGCGGGCCCGGAGCTCGGCCAGGGTAATCAGGTTGCCGGTGCTCTTGGCCATTTTCTGCCCGTTCAAGAGCACGTGGTAGTGGTGCATCCAGTAGCGGGCAAAAGGATGCCCGGCGGCCTCGGCTTGGGCAATTTCGGCCTCGTGGTGGGGGAACTGCAAGTCCACACCGCCGGCGTGAATATCGAAGCCGTCGCCCAGGTACTTGAGGCTCATGGCCGAGCACTCGATGTGCCAGCCCGGAAACCCCACCCCCCAGGGCGAGTTCCAGCGCATGATGTGCTCGGGCTCGGCCCGCTTCCACAGGGCAAAGTCGCGGGGGTCTTCCTTCTCTTCGCGCACCTCGACCCGCGCCCCGGCCTCCTGCTCCTCGATGTCGCGGTTGGAGAGTTTGCCGAAAGCGGGCCAGCTTTTCACCCGGAAGTAGACCGAGCCGTTGACCACGTAGGCGTGACCCCGCTCGATCAGGGCTTCCGTAAGCTCGATCTGTTCGGGGATGTGCCCGGCCGCCCGGGGGGTGATATCCGGGCGGAGCACGTTCAGGGCCTGCATCTCGTCGAAGTAGCTCCACATATATTTTTCGGCCACTTCCATGGGCTCCAGGCGCTCGAGCTTGGCGCGCCGCTGGATTTTATCCTCCCCTTGATCGGCGTCGTCGGTCAGATGGCCCACATCGGTGATGTTGGAGACGAAGCGCACCTTATAGCCCTGGTGGCGCAACCAGCGCCGCAGCACGTCGTAGACGATGGGGCCGCGGGCGTGCCCCAGGTGCGGGTCGGCGTAGACCGTGGGGCCGCAAACATAGATGCCCACGTAGCCCGGCGTGGCGGGCACAAAGGGCTCTTTTTGACGTTTGAGGGTGTTGTAGATTTGCAAAGACATCCGAATCTCCTATTAGCGAGCGGTAGTTTGCTACAAGCTAGCCTAAGAAAAACGCCGGGCTGGTGGCGTACAGCACACCATGACCCCGGCGGGATCGCTCAGCTTAACATCGCAGGGCGAAGTACATAACCGGAGTATAGCACCTCAAGCCGCGGTGCAGCGCTCCTTGAGGCCGCGCAATAGATCGTCGACGTTTTCCTGCATGAGTTTTTTGACCAGTTTTTGCAGCAATCCCCCAAAAATGGGGATGTTGAGTTCGTACTCGAGCTTCAGCACCGCCCGGGTGCCCTCCCCCTCGGGCAGGAAGGTCCAGGAGCCCCGGTAGACATCGAAATCGCCCTCTTTGCTGTCGAACTCGTTGCGCAGCTCGGCGTCAAACCAGCGCTCCTCCTCAATCCACTGCACTTTTTTTCCCATCGCCACCGCCACAAAGCGGGTGCGTGAGGTGCTGCCATGGTCTTCCAGCACCTCGAGGGTCTCCACGTCCTTGAGGTAGGGCTTGAGGCCGGCCAGGTCACGCGCAGCGGCATAAACTTCCTTGGGGGGTTTGGGGATGTAGAGTTCGGAGATCACTTCCGGCATAGCGTTAGTTTACAGGCAAACCACCCGATTCTGGCGGCGAAGCCCTGACACGACGATGCGATAAACTTGGGGCGGAAGGGAGGGACTTTGTGAGCGGCCACCAGACCCAACCGGGCGCGTTTGAGTTCCACGTTTCCAAGAGCGCGCGGGACTACTACCGGTTCGATCTTTCGCTGTTTTCGCTTAGCGGCAATGTCATCCTGGCCGACTTTGAAGCAGCCCGGCGCTTCGCCGAGGCCATCAATGCCAGGCGCGACCTGCTGCGCCACCCCGAGCAGGCCGTGAGCCCCGGCCAGCTCAACGCCATGGGCCTGATTGACGAGCTGCTGCACCTTATCGTGCGGCAGTACCTGGAAGCGCACCCCCACGCCATGCAGGAGGCCCTGGCGGCCCTGAAGCGCAACCTGGGCCCCGATGCGGTAGAACAGACCCTGCGCGTCTTTGCCGCCCTCTTCCCCCCCATCCGGGTCTACCGGGGCGAGATCGGCCTGGACGAGTACCTGGCCGATACCACCGAGGGCCGCTCCAACCGGGAGATTCTGCTGGAAGAACTCCTGATGCTGTGGATGGCCAACGCCAACCCGGCCTTCAGTCCGCTGGCTGAATTGTTCGAGGACGACGAACTCGAGCGCACCACCGCCTATCTGCCCATCATCCAGAACCTGGAAACCTTCTTCGAGGGCCAGCCGGCCTTCGGCCAGACCGGCCTCTCCCTTTTCAAAACCCTGCGGCTGCCGGCCCTGCTGCACCCCCATTCGCTGGAAGCCCAGCTCGAGTTTCTGCTACAGCGCTTTGGCGGCAGCCTGGGGCGCTTTTACTACCGGATGCTGGTCGGCCTCGACGTGATCCGCGAGGAGGGGCGCTCGTTTGCCGCGCCGGTTCACTTTGATGGGCCGGGCGGTGGGGGCGGGGGCCAGAGTGAGATGCTGGACATCCGGCGGCTCTTCTCCGAGCCCGAACCCGAGGCCTTCAGCCCCGACCTGGACTGGATGCCGCGCTGCGTCCTGATCGCCAAGAACACCTATGTCTGGCTGGATCAGCTCTCCAAAAAATACCGCCGCGAGATCAGAACCCTCGACCAGATTCCCGAGGAGGAGCTGGCCCTTCTGCAAAGCTGGGGGGTGACGGGCCTGTGGCTCATTGGGCTTTGGGAGCGCAGCAAAGCCTCAGCGCGCATCAAGCAGCGAATGGGCAACCCCGAGGCCATCGCCTCGGCCTACGCGCTGCACGACTATGTGATTGCCAAAGAGCTGGGGGGTGAGGAGGCCCTCGAGGTGCTCCGGCAAAAAGCCGCCCGCCATGGCCTCCGCCTGGCCTCGGACATGGTGCCCAACCACGTGGGCATCGACGGGCGCTGGGTGGTGGAGCACCCCGACTGGTTTATCCAGCTTCCCTACCCGCCCTACCCCAGCTACACCTTCAACGGGCCGGATCTGTCGTCCGACGAGCGGGTGGGCATCTTCCTGGAAGACCACTACTACGACAAGACCGACGCGGCGGTGGTGTTCAAATGGGTTAATCGGCAGACCGGCGAGGTGCGCTACATCTACCACGGCAACGACGGCACCGCCATGCCCTGGAACGACACCGCCCAGCTCAACTACCTGCTGCCCGAGGTGCGCGAGGCGGTGATCCAGACCATCCTGCACGTGGCCCGGCAGTTTCCCATCATCCGCTTCGACGCGGCCATGACCCTGGCCAAGCGCCACATCCAGCGGCTGTGGTGGCCGGAACCGGGGGGCTCGCCCTGGGGGGCCTCGGTGCCCAGCCGGGCCGCCTTCGCCATGAGCAAAGAAGACTTCGACCGGGCCATGCCCAGGGAGTTCTGGCGCGAGGTGGTGGATCGGGTCGCGGTGGAGGTCCCCAACACCCTGCTGCTGGCCGAGGCTTTCTGGATGATGGAGGGCTACTTCGTGCGCACCCTGGGCATGCACCGGGTCTACAACTCGGCCTTCATGAACATGCTGCGCGACGAAAAAAACGCCGAGTACCGGCAGATTGTGAAAAATACGCTCGAGTTCGAGCCGGAAATCCTCAAACGCTTCGTTAACTTCCTCAACAACCCCGACGAAAAAACCGCCATCGAGCAGTTTGGCAAGGGCGACAAGTACTTCGGGGTGATGACCCTGTGCGCCACCCTGCCGGGCCTGCCCATGCTGGGCCACGGGCAGGTGGAGGGGCTCACCGAACGCTACGGCATGGAGTACCGCCGGGCCTACTACGACGAGGCCCCCGACGAGGGCCTGATCGCCTACCACCAGCAGCAGATCTTCCCCCTGCTCAAAAAGCGCCACCTATTTGCTGAAGTAGAGAATTTCGTGTTCTACGATGCCCAGACCGGCGACGCAGTCAACGAGGATGTGTTCGTTTACTCCAATCGGGCGGGCAGCGAGCGGGCTTTGGTGGTGTACCACAACAAAAACGCCGAAACCCGAATCTGGGTGCGGCAGTCGGTGGCCCAGCCCTTCAAAACTGCACAGGGCCGCGAGAACCGGCGGGTGGGGCTGGGGCAGGGTCTGCAGCTCAGCTACGACGCCCGCACCTTTAGCATCTTCCGCGACCTGGTGACGGGCCTCGAGCACCTGCACAACAACCAGGCCCTGCACGAGCAGGGGCTCTACCTGGAGCTGGGCCCCTACCAGCGCAAGGTGTTCCTGGACTGGCGCGAGGTCTACGACCACGACGGCACCTATGCCCGGCTGGCCCAGATGCTCTCCGGGCGCGGCGTTCCCAGCGTGGCCGAGGCCCGGCAGGAGCTCTGGCTGGGGCCCATCCTGCAACCCTTCCGCGCGCTGGTGAGCCCGGCCCTGTTCCGCAGGCTGCTGGCCGACCGGGGCGGGCTGGACGGGGCTTTGCGGGAAGAGGTGCAGGAGAAGCTTCTGGCGCTGTACAGGGGCATCGAGGCGCACGCCGAGGGCAAACCGACCCTGCTGCCGGTACAGCAGGTGCTGGATGGTCTGGCGGGGGTGCTCGAGGCCGGCCCCCACACGCTGGAGACCGGCGGCGCGCTTTTGGGCTGGGCCTTTACCCATGGCCTAGGAAGCCCGGCGCACCTGGAGGAGTGGCGGCTGGGGCGGGTGCTGGAGCAGACCCTGGGCGAGCTGGGCCTGGAGGAGGCCGCCGCCCGCCGTGCGGTGGGCCTCACCCAGCTGCTACTGGCCCAGGGTGAGCTAGCGCTGAAGCCAAGCCGCCTACCCCAGCAGATGCCCAGGCTGCTGCAAGACCCCGCCGTGCAAAGTTTTTTAGGGGTCAACCGCTTCGAGGAGCAGGTCTACTTCAACCGCGAGGCCCATCAGGCCTGGCTCGAGGGCCTGGGGAAGCTGGGGCAGGCCCTGTACATCGCACAGAGAAAACCTGCCGCCCGGCTCGTGAATCTGCGCAAAACCTGGCAAGCCCTGCAGCAAAAGCTCGAGCAGGCCGCGCTGGACTCGGGTTTTACGGTGGACGGGTATCTACGAGCCATCGCGCAAAAACCCCGGTCTAAAAAAGCCCGCCCCACCCGCAAGGCTTCGGCAAAGGTTTCCTCACCCGCTGCCAAAAGCAAGCCCAAGGCCAGGGGCCCCCAGGACGACCTCGAGCGCATCAAGGGCATCGGCCCCAAAATCGCAGCGGCACTACAGGCTGCAGGCATCTCCACCTACGCCCAGCTTGCCAAAGCCAAAGAGAGCACCCTTCGCGCAGCGCTGGCCGAGGCCGGAATAAGGCGGGCCCCCGGCCTGGGCACCTGGGCTAAACAGGCATCCTACCTGGCCAAGGGCGATGCGAAAGGCCTGGCAAACTACCTGCGGCGCCGGCGGTCATCCGGGCGTGGGCTGTAATTCGGTGATTTCGGGCCGCAGGTTGAGCTTTTCGATGTACTCGAGGTAATCGGCCTCGCTCAGGGGATACTTGCCGGCCACCGCCACAATAAAAGCCTCCATCACATTGGTACCGAAGCTGCGGCCTGCCAGGCGGGGGGTGGTGGTAATCAGCTTGGCGATGCCCCGGGCCCGCATGAACTCGATGTCCTCAGGGGTGGTGGTATTGGTCAGGATGACCTTGCCCTGCATACTGGGCGGCATGAAGCGGCGCATATAGTGCCAGTCCCCGGCCACCACGTCGGCCCACTCGAAGTAGCGCTGCCGCCAGTCCTGCACCTCTTTTTCCTGTTTTTCACCGGTGGGATAAAGCCACTGGAAGGGAAGCTGGGTGATGATGGGCAGCAGAATGTAGGCGATTTTTTGCAGCAGCGAGAGGCGGTAAAGCGGGATGGGCACCCCCAGGCCAAAAATCAGGTCGCCAAAGAGCGTCTGGGCCCCCGCAGCATCCAGTGCTTCGGCCAGCCCAAAGCGGTCTACCGCGCTGGGCACCAGCACCTTTTTGTCTTTCCAGCCAATCTGTGGCTCGAGCAGCCGGATGGCGTTGCGCTCGAGGGTGTGCTTCAGCCCCGAGCCGTCCAGCATGGGGGTCTTCCGGGCGGCCCGGGCCATGCGCGCGACGTCGCGGAAGGTATAGCGGCGGCTACCCGCGTACACGTAGAGGTCGGCCCCGCCCAGCCCAAAGGCGTCTACCTTTCCATCCAGTTCCTTTACCAGCTCGATGGCCTTCTCCCAGCTCCCATCGGTGCCGATGCGCTCGAGTACAAAGGTCTCCCCCAGGCTCTCCACATACACCTCGGCTTTAGAGTTGCGCCTGGAGGAACCTATCGAAACACTGACCACGTGCTTGGGCATGGCTCACACCCTACTATTGCAGTTCAAAACCCATCCGCGGCTCACGGTGTAACCACCAGCCGAATCAGGCCTACCAGCCCCAAGCCCGCCGCCAGGGCCCATAAAACCTGCGCCGTGCGCTTGCTGGCCGCGCCCTGGACAGCCAGCGCCCAGACCAGCAAACCCAGCAGCGCGGCCCCCAGGGCCAGGGTAAAAAGCAGCGCGGGCAGATTGGAAAGAACCGTCTGAACCATTCAAACCCCCAGCAGGGACTTCACCTCGGCGGCCACCCGCTCTTTGGTGAAGCCCAGCTTGCTGTACACATCGGCATAAGGGGCGCTGGCGCCAAAGCGATCGAGCCCCACCGCTTTGTGGGCGTAGCGTTCCCAGCCCAGCGTCGTACCGGCCTCGAGGGCCAGGGTGGGCAGGCTTTTGGGCAGGATGGCCTGGCGGTAGTCCTCGGGCTGGGCCTCGAAGGCCTCCCAGCAGGGCAGCGAGACCACCCGCACCGCAACCCCCTCTTCGGCCAGCAGTTGCTGGGCTTCCAGCGCCAGGGCCACCTCCGAGCCGGTCGCCACAATGGCCGCCTGGGGGTTTGGCACCTCGGAGAGGATGTAACCCCCGCGCTCCACCCCCTCGAGGCGCACCCCCGCCAGCACCGGCAACGCCTGGCGGGTCAGGATCAGGGCGGTGGGGCCGTCGGTGCGCGCCAGGGCCAGCTTCCAGGCCGCCGCGGTCTCGTTGGCGTCGGCGGGGCGTACCACCCACAGGTTGGGGATGGCCCGCAGGCTCATCAGGTGCTCGATGGGCTGGTGGGTGGGGCCGTCCTCCCCCACCGCTATCGAGTCGTGGGTGAAGACAAAAACCGTGGGGGTGCCCATCAGGGCCGCCATACGGATGGCCGGGCGCATGTAGTCCGAAAAGACCAGAAAAGTACCCCCATACGGGCGCAGCGCACCGCTCAGGGCGATGCCGTTCATGGCCGCGCCCATGGCATGCTCCCGCACCCCGTAGCGGATGTACCGCCCGCCGGGGTTTTCGGGGCCAAAATCGGTCATATCGGGGGTGCGGGTGTTGTTGGAGGGGGTGAGGTCGGCAGAACCGCCCACCAGCTCCGGCAGCACCGGAACCAGTTTTTCCAGCACCTTACCCGAGGCCGCGCGGGTAGCCAGCTTCTCCCCGGCGCTAAAGCGGGGGAGGTGGCTTTCCCAGCCCAGGGGGAGCGCACGGCGCAGGCGGCGCTGGAACTCGGCGGCTTTCTCGGGGTGGGACT
Organism: Meiothermus sp.; assembly: GCA_026004095.1. Taxonomy (GTDB): domain Bacteria; phylum Deinococcota; class Deinococci; order Deinococcales; family Thermaceae; genus Meiothermus. The sequence goes on along the minus strand of BPIL01000002.1, from coordinate 181,740 downwards.
TGGCAAAAGCCTCCAATTTCTCCTGCCACTCGGCCTGGGCTTGCTGGCCCCGCGCGATGGCCTGCCGGTAGTGGGCGTACACCTCCTCCGGGATTTCAAAAGGCGCATACGGCCAGCCCAGGGCCTGCCGGGTGGCCGCCACCTTTTCGGGCCCCATGGCGTCGGAGTGGGCTTTGTGGTGGCCGGCCAGGGGCGAGCCAAAGCCGATGATCGAGCGCACCGAGATCAGGCTGGGGCGGGGGTCGGCCTGGGCTTCGCGCAGGGCCGCCCGGATGGCCTCGAGGTCTTCCCCGTGCACCCCCGGCACCACGTGCCAGCCGTAGGCCTCGTAGCGCTTAAGGCGATCCTCGGTAAAAGCCAGCGCGGTGCTGCCGTCAATGGAGATCTCGTTGTCGTCGTAGAGCACAATCAGCTTGCCCAGCCGCAGGTGCCCGGCCAGCGAGGAGGCCTCGGCGCTCACCCCCTCCATCAGGTCGCCGTCCGAGGCGATAACGTAGGTGTAGTGTTCGGCAATTTCGCCAAACTCAGCCACCAGCTTGCGTTCGGCAATAGCCATCCCAACGGCAGTCGAGATACCCTGCCCCAGGGGCCCGGTGGTCACCTCGACGCCGGGGGTGTGGCCGTACTCGGGGTGCCCGGGGGTCTTGGAACCCCACTGACGGAAGCGCTTGAGTTCTTCGATGGATAGATCGTAGCCGGTCAGGTGCAGCAGGGCATAGAGCAGCATCGAACCATGCCCCGCTGAGAGCACAAAGCGGTCTCGAGCCGGCCAGTGGGGGTCTTTGGGGTTGTGCTTCAAAAACTCCGTCCACAGCACATACGCCGCCGGGGCCATGCCCATCGGCATCCCAGGGTGGCCCGACTTGGCCTGCTCGACAGCATCCAGCGCCAGCATGCGAATGGCATCAATCGCGGTTTTGGCAATGGGGGGCGTCTCGGTCATACCCCGCAATCATACCGTTTTTAAGTTCCTTGCTACCGCATGCGCGTGCTCGAGCCTAATGAACGCCATAAACTTTTTTAGCCCATAGGTAAACAAATGCCGTTGGGGACATTCTTCCCTAGGACACATGTCCTCTAACCAGGTTCTTAGACTTCCCCCAGAGGGGGAAGGGAGCTATGCAAGAAAAAGAGCAGCGACCCGTTGGAGCTTTGTTGGTTGTCGGTGTGGTCACGGTTTTTATCCTGGCTTTTTGGTTTTTCCACTTCTTTATGCACCTGGCAAGGGGGTAGGGTATGGAACACCAGGAACACGTCATCGAGCGCTACGAGCGGGCCTGGATCTTCTTCGGCCTGGCCATGATTGCGGTTTTCATCATCCTGGTGGGCTATCTAATGCTCACTATGGGCAACACCAACCCGGTGGGGGCAGGTCGCATCGACGCTACCAAGGTGCGTACCGAGGGAGACTTTGCCAACCCGCGGGTAGAACAGATCGGTAATGAGTACGTGGCCTACGTGCAGGCCTTTGCCTTCGGCTACCTGCCGGCAGAGATGCGGTTCAAGGTGGGTAGGAAAGTCACCTTCTACATCACCTCGCCGGACGTACAGCACAGCTTCCACGTGCACAACACCAACATCAATGTACAGGTGATACCGGGGGAAATTGCCAAGGTTAGCTACACCTTCACCAGGCCCGGCGAGTATCCCATCATCTGCAACGAATACTGCGGAATCGGGCACGCCAACATGATCAGCAAGCTCATTGTGGAGCCGTAAAAGGAGCGCTCAATGGCAGTCAAAACCCTGTTCAACTACGATGCCTACGCATCTGCACCCGAAAAGAAGTACGCCCTGTACATGATGATGCTGGGCTTTGCGGCCCTGGCCCTGGGCACGTTTTTTGGCCCCTTCCAGGCCATGAACTATGGGGGTCTGGATCTCTACCCCCTGCTCAAGCCGGTTTTCCAGAACTACTACCAGGGGCTGACCCTCCACGGGGTGCTCAATGCCATCGTGTTTACCCAGCTTTTCGCCCAGACCATCATGGTCTACCTGCCGGCGCGGGAACTGGGCCTGCGGCCCAACATGACCCTGGCCTGGGTCTCGTTCTGGATGGCGCTGGGCGGGCTGCTCCTGGCCGCCGTGCCCCTGCTGCTCAACGAAGCCTCGGTGCTCTACACCTTTTATGCCCCCCTCCAGGCGCACTGGGCCTTCTATCTGGGCGCGGCTATTTTTGTGCTCTCGAGCTACCTGAGCATCTACCTGGTGCTGGATATGTGGGCCCGCTGGCGCAGGGCCAACCCGGGCAAAATCACCCCCCTGGCCACCTTCATGGCGGTTACCTTCTGGCTGATGTGGTTCCTGGCCAGCCTGGGGCTGGTAGTGGAGGCGCTGTTTCTGATTGCCTGGTCGTTTGGGCTGGTAGCGGGGGTAGACCCGCTCTTGATGCGCACCCTGTTCTGGTACACCGGCCACCCCATCGTCTATTTCTGGCTGCTGCCGGCCTACACCCTGGCCTACGTAACCCTGCCCAGGCTGGCCGGGGGCAAGCTGGTCTCCGACCCTTTAGCGAGATTGGTTTTTATCCTCTTCCTGCTGTTCTCGGTGCCGGTGGGCTTCCACCACCAGTTCGCCGACCCCGGCATCGCCCCCTACTGGAAGATGATCCACACCGTCTTGACCATGCTGGTGGCGGTGCCCAGCCTGATTACCGCCTTTACCATCGCGGCTTCGCTCGAGGTCGCAGGCCGGGCCAACGGCGGTAAGGGCCTGCTGGGCTGGATTGGAGCCCTGCCCTGGAACAACCCCACCGTGCTGGCCTTCTTGCTGGGCTTCCTGGCCTTCATTCCGGGCGGGGCCGGCGGTATGGTCAATGCCAGCTTCAACCTGAACCAGAACGTGCACAACACCGTCTGGATCCCAGGCCACTTCCACCTGCAAGTGGGCACCCTGGTGACCATGGCCGCCATGGGCACGGCCTTCTGGCTGATTCCCCACCTGACCGGCAAACCCCTCGTCGCCCGCGGAATGGCCGTGGCCTCACAGTGGCTGTGGTTCCTGGGCATGTTCATCATGACCTTCGCCCTGCACTGGATGGGCTTCCTCTATGCCATCCCCCGCCGCGCGCACATTTCCGCCAGCCCCATCGCCATGGAGGCCTACAAAGAAAGCGCGGCCTGGATGGCGCTGAACATCGTCGCAGGGGTTATCCTGTTCATCGCGGCCCTGCTGTTCTTCTATGTGATTTTCGCCACGGCCCTGCAAAACCGCCGGGAGCCCGGCCAGGTGCTCCCCGAGGTGCCCTTCACCGAGGTAATGTCCAAGCCCGAGGGCAGCGGGCTGGCCCAGCTCACCGAACGGGTCTGGTTCTGGTTTGGCCTTGCGGTGGTGCTGGTGGTGCTGGCCTATGGCCCGGTGCTCTTCCAGATGTTCACCAACATGAACCCCGTCCCGGGCCAGCGGCTCTGGTAGCTTCCCCCTCTCAGAAGGAATGCCCCTGGATAAACCGGCAGGGGGCATGCCTTGGCAGTTATCGCACAAGTTGGGCATAGAGTGGAGCTGGTGAAGAAACTACCCCCCGCAGTATACGTTCTGGGCGCGGTCAGCTTTTTTACGGACATCGCCTCCGAGATGGTCTACCCGCTGCTCCCGCTGTTTCTAACCGGGGTGCTGGGGGCTTCTACTACGGTGGTGGGGCTGGTAGAGGGCGTTGCTGAGGCCACCGCCAGCCTGTTCAAGGTGGTTGGGGGGCGCATCTCCGATCGCATGGCCGCCAGGAAGCCGCTTATTCTGCTGGGCTACGGCTTCCCAGCCCTGCTGCGGCCCCTGCTGGCCCTGGCAATGGCCCCCTGGCAGGTGCTGGCCTACCGCTTTTTGGATCGGGTAGGAAAAGGGTTGCGCACCGCACCCAGGGACGCCCTGATTGCCGAGGCAGCCAGCCAGGATAGCTACGGGCGGGCCTACGGGTTTCACCGCGCCATGGACAGCCTGGGCGCAACCATCGGGCCGCTGCTGGCTTTTTTACTGCTACCCCTGTTGGGCTTTCGGGGGGTGTTCTGGGTTTCGGCCATACCGGCTCTTTTAGCCACCCTGGTCATTGTGCTTTTTTTACGAGAGAAGAGAAGCCAGGCCAGGCCCCTGCCACCCCTTCAGCTATCGGCTTTCTCCCTTCAATATCGCTGGTTTTTGCTGGTTACTGGGGTGGCCACACTGGGGCTTTCTTCCAATGCGTTTCTGATTCTACGCCTGAATGACCTGGGGTTAAGCGCAAGCCAGACCACCCTGGTCTACACCGCCTATAACCTGCTCTATGCCCTTATGGCCTATCCCTTGGGTTCGCTGGCCGACCGGGTGGGGGCTAAAGCCCTGGTAATGCTGGGCTTTATGACCTATGCCCTGGTCTACCTGGGATTTGGACTCAGCAACACCACCTGGCAGGGCGTCCTCCTGTTCCTGCTGTACGCGCTGTACAGCGCGGCTTTCGAAGGGAGCAGCCGGGCCTATCTGGCCCAGATCATCCCCGCAGCCGAAAAAGCCAGCGCCATTGGGCTTTACCATACCCTGGTAGGCCTGCTCCTGCTGCCGGCCAGCGCCCTGTTTGGTGCGCTGTGGCAGCATTTCGGTTCCAGTGTGGCTTTTTTTACCGCGGCCACCCTCTCCGCCGCCGCCCTGGTACTATTTTGGCTTGACCCTACGTCCAGGCGCCGCTATACTTCTTAGCTGGCCCCTCTCATGGGCCATGAGGAAGCCCCGGTCAGCAGACTGCGGCTCACCCGACGAGGAGATACAGATGCCATTTACCAGAGAAGAAAAAGCTAGCGTTATCGAAAAACACGCCCACAAGCCTGGCGATACCGGTTCGACCGAGGTGCAGGTAGCCCTGCTCACCGAACGTATCAACCGCCTGTCGGCCCATCTCACAGTCAATAAGAAGGACATGGCGGCCAAGCGGGGTCTGCTGGGCTTGGTAGGTCAGCGCAAGCGGCTCTTGAGCTATCTGGAAAGTAAAGACAAGGCCCGCTACAAAGCACTGATCGAAAAGCTTGGGCTGCGCAAGTAAAAAACTTCCGGGGGCAACCCCGGACGTTCTCTATCGTGTACAATAGGTGTGACTCGGTAGGCGGGGCCGGGGGTTTGGCTCCGCCAAAACCTTAAAACACGCTTTGTTTTGTGTTCAGGCGTAATTGCCAGCCCAGTGTTTCGTATATGTCCCAACCCGCACCCTGCCGACGCCATCCCCAAACCATGCGGTGCCCCACCCCTTTCTTGCGGCAGTGTGCTCCGGTCATGGGAGCGGTTTTCAATGTGGTAACGGCCTTTGCAGGGTGCATTGAGTGCAAACCCGCACGCAGCCGCCAGCGGCCCCTGGCATTTTTAGCAGGCCCTAGCGGCGCGAGTTGAAACTGTCTTTGAGCGCACCCAGCGCTATAACTGGGTTCTTAGGAGTAGATATGAACGAGGAAAATCCAATACCCCAGGCACGACGCTACAGCGTGGACGTCGGGGGGCGCACGCTCACCATCGAGACCGGCAAATACGCCAAGCACGTGTCCGGCTCGGTCTGGGTAACCTATGGCGAAACCGTGGTGATGGCGACCGCCCAGGCCTCCGACGCGCCCATTCAGGCCGATTTCCTGCCCCTGACGGTGGAGTTTGAAGAACGGCACTACGCTGTTGGGCGCATTCCAGGTAGCTTTATGCGGCGGGAGGGGCGACCGGGCGAAAAAGCCATTCTCTCGGCCCGCCTGACCGACCGGCCCATCCGGCCCCTCTTCCCCAAGGGCTTCCGGCACGAGGTGCAGGTGCTGCTGACGGTGCTTTCCGCCGACCAGGAAAACACCCCGGACATCCTGGGGCCCATCGCAGCCAGCGCGGCCCTGATGCTATCGGACATCCCCTGGGAGGGCCCCATCGCCTCGGTGCGGGTAGGCCTGCAGAATGGGCGTCTGGTTTTGAACCCGGTGGCCCAGGAGGATAGCCAGCTCGATTTGGTGGTGGCCGGCTCCAAAGAGGCCATCATCATGGTGGAGGCTGGCGCGCAAGAGGTCTCGGAAGACCGCCTGGTGGAGGCCCTCGAGTTCGCCCACCGGGCTATGCAGCCCATCCTGGAGCTGCAAGAGCAGATGCGGGCCGAGCTGGGCAAGCCCAAGTTTGCTTACGAGCCCCCGGCCAAACTGGACGCCGATACCCAGGCCACCCTGTACCAAAGGGCCGTGGAAAAAGGGCTTTCCAGCGTGCTGCAAACCGCCTCCAAGGGTGAGCGTTCGGCGGCCCTCGAGGCCTTCCGGCAGACCTTGCTGGAAGAGCTGGTTCCCCCCGCCGAGGATGGCTCGGTAGACCAGGAGCGGCGCAAACTGGTGGCCGAGGGTTTTGATGAGGTGGTCAAACAGGAGCTGCGCCGGCTGATCCTACAAGAAAACAAGCGGGCCGATGGTCGCACCCCAACGCAGGTGCGCCCCATCTGGATTGAAAGCAACGTGCTGCCTAAAACGCACGGCTCGGCCATCTTCAGCCGGGGCGAGACCCAGGTGCTGGGCGTGGTCACGCTGGGCACCGGGCGCGATGCCCAGCTTGTGGACGACCTCGGCATCGAGACCGAAGACCCCTTCCTGGTGCACTACAACTTCCCGCCCTACTCCACCGGCGAGGTCAGGCGCCTGCGCGGGGTGAGCCGCCGCGAGGTGGGTCACGGCAACCTGGCCAAGCGCGGCTTGCGGGCCGTGCTGCCCTCCAGGGAGGAGTTTCCTTACACCATCCGGGTGGTGGGCGACGTGCTGGAGTCCAACGGCTCTTCCAGTATGGCCACGGTGTGCGCCGGTTGTCTGGCCTTGCTGGATGCTGGGGTTCCCCTCAAGAAGCACGTGGCGGGGGTGGCCATGGGCCTGGTCAAGGAAGGTGAGCAGGCGGTGGTGCTCACCGATATCCTGGGCCTGGAGGACGCCCTGGGCGACATGGACTTCAAGGTCACGGGCACCCGCGACGGCGTGACCGCGCTCCAGATGGACATCAAGATCAAGGGCCTGACCCCCGAGATCATGCGGGCAGCGCTGTACCAGGCCCGCGAGGCCCGTTTGCACATCCTGAGCCTGATGGAACGCGCCGTGCCCACCCACCGCGCCGAGATGAAGCCCCATGTGCCCCGCATCCTCACCCTCAAGGTCAACCCCGATAAAATTGGGGGGATTATCGGGCCTGGTGGCAAAAACATTCGCCAGCTCGAGGAGCTGGGGGTGGAAATCGACATCGAGCAGGACGGCACCATCCGGCTCTACAGTGCCAGCGCAGCCGCAGCCGAAGAGGCCAAAGCCCGCATCCTGGGCCAGACCGCCGAGGCCAAGGTGGGTGAGATCTACGAGGGCACCGTCACCCGGATTACCAATTTCGGGGCTTTCATTGAAATTTTGCCGGGTAAGGACGGTCTGCTGCACATCAGCCAACTGGCTCAAGGGCGGGTGCAAAAGGTCGAGGATGTGCTTTCGCTGGGCCAGAAGATTAAGGTCAAGGTCAACAGCATCGACGAGCAGGGGCGGGTGGATCTGATTCGTCCGGAGCTCGAGGGCCTGATCGCCCCACGCAAACCCCCTGTTCGACGATAAATCGCGGCTGTGTAGGACATGGGCTCAGGGGTAAAGCCAGGCCCTTTTCCCCATCCTAGGGTGCTGCTTTTGGAGTGAACATGAACAACAACCCACCATTTAGCCGTCCCAGGGCCCCCCGGCGACGGCAGGAACGTCCCAAACCCAGGGGGCCCATCCTGCTGGGCAAGCCCGACGGCGCCGTCGAAATTGTGTTTCTGGGCGGAACCGGCGAAATTGGCAAGAACATCACCGCCGTCCGCTATGAAGACGAGATGTTCATCATCGACGGTGGCCTGGCTTTCCCGGACGCCAGGATGCTCGGCGTGGACATCGTGATTCCACGCATCGATTATCTGGTTCAGAACAAAGACCTCATCCGGGGCTGGGTGCTGACCCACGGCCACGAGGATCACATCGGGGCCCTGCCCTACCTTTTCCCACAACTACCGCGGGTTCCGGTGTACGGGGCCAAGCTGACCCTGGGGCTGGTCAAGGGCAAGCTCGAGGAGTTCGGGCTTCCCGTGGGGGATTACAACTTCAAAGAGGTCTCCCCCGATGACCGCATCTCCATCGGGCGCTACTTCCAGCTCGACCTCTTCCGCATGACCCATTCCATTCCCGACAACTTCGGAATGATTATTCACACGCCCATCGGCAGGATCGTGCACACCGGCGACTTCAAGCTCGACGAGCGACCCATTGACGGCCAGACCTCCCACCTGGAAAAAATCGCCCAGGCCGGGGCCGAGGGGGTGCTTTGCCTGATCGCCGATTCCACCAACGGCGAGCGCCCCGGGGTCACGCCCAGCGAAAGCGAGGTGGCCGAAGAGCTCGACAAAGTCATCGGTGCGGCCAAGGGGCGCATCTTTGTAACCACCTTCGCCTCGCACATTCACCGCATCCAGTCGGTGGTCACGGCGGGCGAAAAGTACGGGCGAAAAATCGCTGTGGAAGGGCGCTCCATGCTCAAGTATGCCCGTATCGCCCTCGAGCTCGGCTACTTCAAGCAAAAAGACCGCTTCTACACCCTGGACGAGATCAAAGACCTGCCCGATGAGCAGGTGCTGGTAATTACCACCGGTTCGCAGGGCCAGCCTGAGGCGGTTCTGGCGCGCCTGGCTGCTGGCGCTCACAGCAAAATGGCCATCAAGGAGGGCGATACCGTCATCCTGAGCAGCAGCCCCATTCCCGGCAACGAAGAGGCCGTCAACACCGTCATCAACCAGCTATACGCCCTGGGGGCCTATGTGTTCTATCCGCCCCGCTACCGCGTGCACGCCTCCGGCCACGCCAGCCACGAGGAGCTCAAAACCGTGCTCAACCTGGCCCGCCCCAAATTCCTGATGCCCTGGCACGGCGAGATTCGCCATCAGGTCAACTTTAAGTGGCTGGCCCAGAGCATCCCGCACCCGCCGGAAAAAATCCTGATTCCCGAGAACGGGCGCCTGATCCGGCTTACCGCCAACAACATTGAGTTCAACGGAACCGTACCCCACGGCCAGCTTTATGTGGATGGTTTGGGGGTGGGCGACATCACCGATGAGATTCTGGAAGACCGCCACCACATGGCCGCCGAGGGGGTGGTGATCATCACCGCCCTGGTCAGCCGCGACCCGCTGGTGGAGGTGATCTCCAAAGGCTTTGTCAAGGCCGGCGAGCGCCTGTTGGGCGAGGTGCGTAAAATGGCCATGGACGCGCTGTATAGGGGTGTGCGCGAGAAGAAGCGCCTCGAAGAGATCCGTGACGACATCTACTACCCTGTCAAGAAGTTCATCGCTAAGAACACGGGGCGCAATCCGGTCATCCTGCCCATCGTAATCGAAGGTTGACGCGCGCAAGCGTGTTCAGGCCTGGAACCCTAGGCCTCGAAGCGTTCTAGAACTTGCAAGCTGGCGCGACCTCGAGTCAGGTCGCGCACCCGTTCTTGAAACTGGGGCAGCCGCGCTTCCTCCAGGCTGAGCACCCAGCACACCCCGGCTGCGTGGTAGGTTTCGCTTTCGCGCTCGAGGCCTTCCAGCAAGCGATATAAAGCGTTGCCAAACTCGAACGGGGCCTGGAGTTCGCAACGCACCCGGGGCGCAATTGCTCGCCTGGGGGCTTGCCGCAGGCATTCCGCAGCCACCCCCCCGTAGGCCCGCACCAGGCCTCCCACGCCCAGCTTTATCCCGCCAAAGTAGCGGGTTACCACCACCATCACCCTATCCAGGTGCTGCGCTTCAATGGCACTTAAGATGGGGCGGCCCGCCGTGCCAGCAGGCTCGCCGTCGTCAGAAAAACGGTACTGCGCGCCCACCTTATAGGCCCAGCAGTTGTGGGCGGCCTGCAAGTCCTGAAGGGTCTGCAAAAGGACGGGTGCGGCCTCGGGGCTGGGCAGCGGCACCGCATGGGCAACAAAGCGCGAGCGTTTGACCTCGAGCTCGTAGCGATGGGATGCTTGCAGGGTAAAAGAGTTCATGCAGAAGGAGTGTGACCAAGCCCGGCCTGGGCCGCTGCATACATCACCCGCACATCCGGCTTTACACCCGTCCAGAGCTCGAAGGCCAGCGCCCCCTGCCAGACCAGCATAGGGAGCCCGCCCAGGGTCACCAGCCCAGCCTGCTGGGCCTCGAGCAGCAGACGGGTGGTCTGGGGATGATAGATGATATCCACCACCACCCCCGCTCGAGGCAGCAGCCCCGGCGGCAGGGGTGAGCGGGTGGGGTCGTTGAGCCCCACGCTGGTGGTGTTGACCAGCAGGTCACAGCTTCGCACCGCCGCCTCCAGCAGCGGCTCCGTCACCAGGTGCAGCCCCATGGCCGCGCACAGGGCCCTGGCCCGCTCGGTGGTGCGGTTGTACACCGCCACATGCACGCCCTCCTTCTTCAAGGCATACGCAATGGCCCGGGCAGCCCCCCCTGCCCCCAGCAGCAGGGCTTTCTTGTTGCGGTAAGCGATGCCGGCCTCATCCAGCCCCGCGATAAAACCCATGGCGTCGGTGTTGTAGCCAATCAACCGGCCCTGCTCGCACACAATGGTGTTAACCGCGCCGATGGCTGCCGCTTCGGAGCTTAGCTCGTCCAGGTATTCCAGCACGCTTTCCTTATGGGGAATGGTCACATTAACCCCGACGAAAGCCCGCCGGACTTCTTGCAGCCGGGCCCGCAAAAACGAAGGCGGGGTCTCCAGGGCCCGGTATGAGCCCTCGAGCCCCGCCGCCCTCAGCGCCGCCTGGTGCATGGCCGGGGAAAGCGAGTGTCCGACCGGAAATCCTATCAGACCCAGTTGCACGCCTGGATTTTACGCTTTTGCGCGGCGGTTTGCGATGGTCGAAGCGAAAACCCAACCCACAAACAGCTCGAGCCCTCGGCATTACACTCCCGCTAGCCTGGCTTGCTAAGATAATCTTGGTGAGAAAGCTACTGGTTATTTTACTGCTGGTTGCCTCTTTTGCGCAGGCCCGAACCTACATCATCCCCATTGAAGGAACCATCGATGGGCCTCTAGCCACCTTTGTTGAACAGTCCCTCGACCAGGCCGAACGCGAGGGGGCCAGCGGGGTGGTGTTCCGGGTCAACACCCCCGGGGGCCGGGTGGATGCGGCCATCCGCATCACCGACCGCATCCTGTCCTCCACCGTACCCACGCTGGCCGTGGTGGAAAACGCCTTCTCGGCCGGGGCCCTCATCTCACTGGCGGCTCAGCAGATCATGATGCTGCCCGGCTCCAACATCGGAGCGGCCCTGCCGGTTACCATCACCCCCATCGTGGGCAACACCAATGCCGCCGACCGCAAGGTCATATCGGCCCTGAAAGGCAAGTTTCGGGCGGTCGCCGAGGCCCGCAACCGCCCTGCCAACATCGCTGAAGCGATGGTAGATCCCGAGGTTGAGGTGCGCGGCATCACCACCCGAGGGGAACCCCTCACCCTCTCGGCCAGGCGGGCCGTGGAGCTCAAGGTGGCCGATGCTGAAGTCGCCAGTCTGCGGGCCGCCCTCGAGAAAGCCGGCTTTAACACCGACACCCAGGAACTGCAGCCGGGCCCCCAGGTGCGGGTGGCCCGTTTTCTGACCGACCCCACCATCGCGGCCATTCTGCTGGCGGTGGGGGTGCTGGGGCTCATTCTGGAATTTTTCACCCCAGGCACCTTTATCCCCGCCATCATCGGCCTGACCTCGCTGGGCCTGTTCTTCCTGGGGGGCTACCTGGCGGGCCTTTCCAGCGCCCTGTCCATCATCCTGCTCTTCGGGGGCCTGCTGCTGGTGGTGTTCGAACTGTTTGTAACCCCCGGTTTTGGCATTCCCGGTCTGGTCGGCCTGGGTCTGATCGGGGCTTCAATCTACTTCACCTTTGGGGATGAGGCCCTGCAGGTCGGTTCCTTGGCCATTATCGGGCTGGCTTTGGGGCTTTTTTTCATATTCCGCTATCTACCAAAAGGGCGGGTGGCCCGCCCCTTTGTGCTAAGCAGCGCGGTTGAAGAGGTAGCACCGCCCAAAAACGAGCTGGAATCGCTGCTGGGGGCCATCGGCCAGGCCATCACCGACCTGCGCCCCGCGGGCACGGCCCAGTTTGGCGACCGGCGGGTGGATGTGGTCACTATGGGCGAGTTCATTGACCGGGGCCAGGCCGTCCGGGTGATCCAGGTGGAAGGCCCCCGGGTGGTGGTGCGGAAGGTAGAAGGCTAGCCCAGCCATGCGTTTCTACTCGCCAGCTCTGGGGAACTCCGCGCTGAAGCCCGCCCATACCCATCTGGCGGCCCATGATGTACCCTGAGGAAGCGCCCGGTTTTGTCCGGCATCCGATCTAAACATACCTAGATAGCGGTTTGATCTCGAGGAGGATCGCATGGAGCTTGGAGTGTTAATCGTCGCTGGCATCGTTTTACTGGCCGTTTTCTTATTCTTTTACCTGGTACCGGTGCCCCTATGGATTACCGCGTTGTTTTCGGGAGTTAACGTACCGCTAACCTCCCTGGTCGGCATGCGTTTCCGACGGATTCCCCCGGCTAAAATTGTGAATCCCATGATCAAGGCCTTCAAGGCAGGCATTCCGGTTGAGACCGCCAAGCTCGAGGCCCAGTACCTGGCCGGGGGCAACGTAGACCGGGTGGTGGATGCCCTGATTGCCGCCGACAAGGCCGGCATCAAGCTGAACTTCGACCGCGCCGCCGCCATTGACCTGGCGGGGCGGGATGTGCTCGAGGCCGTGCGGCTCTCGGTGAATCCCAAGGTAATTACCAGCCCCATGGTAGCGGGTATGGCCAAGGACGGCATCCAGCTGCTGGCAACCGCCCGCATCACCGTGCGGGCCAACATTGACCGCCTGGTGGGTGGGGCCGGCGAAGAAACCATCGTGGCCCGGGTGGGCGAGGGCATCGTGGCCTCCATCGGCCAGTCGGAGGATCACAAGCAGGTGCTCGAGCAGCCTGACCGTATCTCCAAAACCGTGCTAGCCAAAGGCCTGGACGCCGGCACGGCTTTTGAAATCCTATCGGTGGATATCGCCGAGGTGGACGTGGGTAAAAACATCGGGGCCCAGCTTCGCACCGACCAAGCCGAGGCCGACAAGAAAATTGCCCAGGCCAAGGCCGAGGAGCGCCGCGCGATGGCGGTGGCCCTGGAGCAAGAAAACGCGGCCCTGGTAGAGGCCATGCGGGCCAAGCTGGTGGAGGCCCAAGCGGCCGTACCTTTGGCCCTGGCCGAGGCCCTGCGCAACGGTCGCATAGGCGTTATGGACTACTATCAGCTTAAAAACATCGAGGCCGACACCGAGATGCGCGATTCCATCAGCAAAGCCAGCGGCGGCAGCACTTCCGATGATGGTTCGCAACGCTAAGCGCTCTGGGGGCGCGGCGCTCGCCCCCATCTGGAGGGCCCCATGGGCTTAGACGATCTTTTAGGTCTGCTGTTCCTGTTCTTCTTTATCGTGCTGCCGGCCCTGCAAGGGCTGCTGCGGCGGGGCCAGCAAGTTCCCCCCGACTTCGAACCCGACGAGATCCTCTTACCCGGTGAGGAGCGTCGCCCGGCCTCGAGCGCCCCGCCCACCCGCTCGAGCACCCCAACCCCCAGCAGCCCTCCCCCAAGCCCCCCCGCCCGGCCTGTGGTAAGCCAGCCGGCCCCATCCCCAAAACCCAAAACACCGCCCAGACGACCCCGGAGCCTCGAGGAGGTCGAGCGTGAGCGTCAAAGCCGCCCCAGCCCGCGCCCCTCCTCAGAACCCCCTCAAAAAGCCTCCAGCAAGCCGCAGCCCAAGACCAAGAAAACCATCGAGCAGCGGGCGTTTTCAACCTCAACCCGTGCTATTCTGAACGGTGTGGTTTGGCACCAGATACTGGCCGAACCCAGGAGCCAATATTGGAGAAGAGTACGCAAAGCAAAGCGGTAGTTCCCCTGCGTTCGCCCCAGGAAGCCCTGTCCTTGCTGGGCCACGGGGATAAACATCTAAAAACCCTTCGCAAGCTTTTGCCGGCCCAGCTTGTGGTGCGGGGGCAGGAGGTTCAAATCTCGGGCGACCCAGAAGCGGTGTGGTTGGCCGAACGGGTCATCCGCGACCTGGTCACCCTGGTACGCCAGGGCGCGGAAATTGACTCGGGCACCCTCGAGCAGGTCATCCTGGTGGCGGAAAATGGTCAGTCGCTGCCGGTCGAAACCACCACACCCGCCCTCGGCGGCGAGATTACCCTGCCCGGCCGCTTGAAGCCCAAAACCCCCGGCCAGCGAAAGTATGTGGAGGCCATCAGCACCCACGACATCACCTTTGGCATCGGGCCGGCCGGCACTGGCAAAACCTACCTGGCCGTCGCCATGGCGGTGGCTTTTCTCAAGGCCAAGAAAATTAAGCGCATCATCCTGACCCGCCCGGCGGTGGAGGCTGGGGAGCGCCTGGGCTTTTTGCCGGGTGACCTCCAGGCCAAAATCGACCCCTATCTGCGCCCGCTCTACGATGCCCTGTTCGACATGATCGATGCCGAGCGCTTCGAACAGTACATCCAGTCGGGGGTGATCGAGGTGGCCCCCCTGGCCTTCATGCGGGGCCGTACCCTGAACGACGCCTTTATCATCTTGGATGAAGCCCAGAACACCACCCCCGAGCAGATGAAGATGTTCCTGACCCGCATGGGCTTCAATAGCCGGGTGGTGATCACCGGCGACATTACCCAGATCGACCTACCCAAGGCCCAAAAAAGCGGCCTGGTAGAGGCCCTGCGCATCCTAAAGGGCATCCAGGGCATTGCCCAGCAGCGCTTTTTGGAGTCCGATGTGGTACGCCACCCGCTGGTAGCCCGCATCATCAAGGCCTACGAGGCCCATGAGCACGAGAGCTAGCCATGGGGGTAGATCTGGTTGCGCACACTCGAGTGCCTCGAGGGCTGGGCCCTGCGGTGCGCAGGGCGCTTGGGCTTCTACTGGCGGAGCTTGGGCACGGGGACAAGTCTCTAACCCTGATCCTTACCAACGACGACGAGATACGGGCCCTCAAGCAGCAGCACTGGGGGGAGGATGCCCCTACCGATGTTTTGTCGTTTCCCACCTACGAACCGGGCGACCCCTTCATCCCGCCGCACCTGGGCGATATCGTGATCAGCCTGGATACCGCCCGCCGCCAGGCCGAGCAGCTTGGGCACAGTCTTCAGCACGAGGTTAAGGTACTGGCCGCCCATTCGCTTTGGCACCTGCTGGGACACGACCACCGCTCCGAGACCGAATGGGAAGGGTTTAGGCGGGTGCAGGCCCGCATCCTCGAGCTCTGAACCATGCCAACCCGCCCCCCACCACCCAAACCCGGAACCGATCCCCTGCCGCTGCGAGGCCTGCGGGCTTCGTTTGGCTATGCCTGGGCCGGGGTTCGTTATGCCTGGAAAAGCCAGCGCAATTTCCGCCTCGAGGTCTATGTGGCCGCCCTGGCCCTGGGCCTGGCCTGGTGGCTGAAGGTCAACCCGGTACCGGTGCTCCTGTTGGTAGCCCTGGTGTTGGGCCTCGAGCTTATCAACACCGCCCTCGAGGCCGTGGTGGATCTGGTCTCCCCCAACTACCACCCGCTGGCCAAAGCCGCCAAAGACATCGCCGCGGCCAGCGTACTGATAGTGAGCACAATTGCAGCCCTGATCGGCTTTTTGCTGTTTTTTCCGCCGCTTGTGAGCCGGCTGGGGCTGTGGTAAACTCTCGGCTAGTAGCGTATGGACTCCCCACCCAAAACCTGGCCCTGGCCTTGCCCTGGGACGCTCCGGGGCGAGTTAGCTTTTGGTTGGGCCTGACGCGAACCTTATGGAAAGCATCCCTGGTAGTCTTGGTATCATCGCTTTGCTCATCCTGATCAACGCTTTTTTCGTTACCGCTGAATTCTCCCTGGTAGCCATCCGGCGCAGCCGGGTCGAGCACCTGGCGGAAAGCGGGGCCTGGCAGGGCCGGCTGCTCAAAGATGCCATGGCCCGGCTTGACGCCTACATTGCCACCACCCAGCTTGGCATCACCGCCACCAACCTGGTTCTGGGGGCTTTTGGAGAACCGTACGTCACCCGGCTGATTGTGACGGGCATCGGGGTGTTGTTCGGCCAGCCCGAGGCCGCCGCTGCTACTGAAAGCAGCCTGCTTTCCAGCGTGGGCTTTGTGCTTTCGGTGGTTTTCATCACCTTCGTTACGGTGCTCTTTGGCGAGCTTATTCCCAAAGGCATCGCCCTGCAGCGCACCGAGCAGGTCGCGGTCTTCACCATTCTGCCGCTCAACATTTTCCAGCGGCTCACCACACCGCTGGTCTGGCTGTTCAACCGAAGCGGTAATTTTTTCCTCCGGCTGATGGGCCTCAAAGAAGCGCCCTCGCACTCCATGGTCGGCAGCGCCGAGGAGCTCAAGTTGATCGTGGAGGCTTCATCCAAAGAAGGGGTTCTGGACGAGAGCGAGGGGGAGATCATCAGCCAGATCCTCGACCTCGAGGAAACCCTGGTGCGCTCGATTATGGTGCCAAGGGTAGAAATGGTCACCATATCCGCCGAGGCCAGCCTGCGCGACTTTTGGGCGATGGCCCGCGAGCACCGCTACTCCCGGGTTCCGGTATACCAGGAAACCATCGACAACATCATCGGGGTGGCCTATATCAAAGACCTGCTGGAGTACAGCGGCCCGGAACTGGACAGCATCAAGGTGGGTAGCATCTGCCACCCGGCCTATTTTGTCCCCGAGACCATGGGGGCCCGGGAGCTGCTGCGCGAGATGCGTCGTCGTAAAACCCATATGGCTATCGTGGTGGACGAGTTCAAAGGCACCGCGGGCCTGGTCACCCTCGAGGACATCATCGAGGAAATTATCGGTGAGATCTACGACGAGTCGGATGAGGAAGAGGTGGCCCCGGTGCAGCAGATCGCCGAGGGGGTGTATCTGCTCGATGCCTCGGTTCCGCTCGAAGAAGCCTCTAAAAAGCTGGGCATCGAACTGCCCGAAGGCGAGTACGACACCCTCTCGGGATTCTTGATGAACGAGTTTGGTCATATTCCCGAGGTGGGGGAAAAGCTCGAGTACGGCGGTTATGAGTTTATCGTCGAAACCGCCGACCCCCGGGGCATCGAGCGCGTGCGGGCCCAAAAGCAGACCCCCACCCCCACCGACGACGAAACCCTCAGTGAATCGGTGACTTCCGAGGAAGCCTAGGTACGGTATGCCAACACCCAAAGAGATATTAGAACTGCTCCACCAGCTCCTGGAACGCTCCTACTCGCCCTACTCCGGCTTCGCTGTGGCAGCGGTGATCAGGTCGGGGTCGGGCCGGCTGTACGGTGGGGTTAATGTCGAAAACGCCGCCTACCCCCTCTCGCGCTGCGCTGAGCAGTCGGCCACCTTGCAGATGGTTTCGGCTGGAGAACGCGAAATCGCCGAGGTCTGGGTGCTCAGCCGGGGGGCACAGCCGGCCACCCCTTGCGGCGGCTGCCGGCAGGTGCTAAGCGAGTTCGCCCATCCCGGTGTGCCCGTGCACTGCCTGAGCGCCGACGGCCCCGAGCTACACACCACCGTGGGCGCCCTGCTACCCCACGCCTTTGGCAAGCAGTACCTCCAGCCAGACCAGGATTAATCTATAGCCGGGTTAGGTCGCGGTTGCTAACAAAGGTCGGCAACCCGTAGTACATCGCCCGGGCTCGAGCAAAACCCTCGAGCCAGAAACGATCGGCGTAGTCCAGCGCATAGAGCTCGAGGCCCAACCCCTGCAAGCGAAATAGGCAGCTCAGGTTGTACTCGAGTTCGTAGGCGGGCAGCACCCGGTAACCCCTGGGCGTCCAGGTGGTGGAAAACGACTCCAGAACCACCCCGTTGATCAGGCTCGACAGCTCGGGTAGAAGATGAAACCCCCGGTTGGCGTATAGGGGTCTGGAGCTCACCAGCGCGCGCAACCGGGCTATGAGCCGCAGCATGGCGCCCCGATCCTGGGGATAGAGGGCCGCAGTGTCCAGGGTATCCAGAAATAGACCCTCAAAGCCCATCTCGATGGCCGTTTGAGCCTCGTCCAGGCGGCTTCTAATCCAGTCGGGGTGGGCCGGATCTACATAAACCGTATTCCAGTCCAGGTTGCGGGCGTGGCGATGCCATGGCGCCGGGGTGGGCTGATCCTCGCCCAGGCTCAAGTAGGCCAGTGGCCGGGTGCCCTGGCGGCGCAGCCACTGAAGCTCTATAGGGGTATAGGCCCAGGTTTGCAAGACCACCTGGGCATAGCGGCGCAGTTGTTGTAGGCGTCCTTTGCCGTAGTAAAAAGCCAAGGCTTCCTTGCGGTACATCCTTCGCCTCACTGGTAGTTGCGCAATTCACGTAAAACTGGCAAAGCCACCAGCAGCAGGTAACTGGTAAAAACCCCACACCCGATCAGATAGCTCACCGACTCATCCAGGGGGAGCAGGCCCTGGATGGACAGGGCAAACGCCACGGCATAAACCAGCAACGCCAGCAGCATGCCCAGCAAAACCCTCAAGGTACGGTTCATGGAGGTGAGGGTAAAAGCCACGAAAAACCCAATGCCCAGTAAAAAGTTTGCGAGCAAAAAGACCTCCGACGCCGGGCTGTTGAGGCCGAAAAATACCTTGGTCAGCAGGCTTAGGACTAGCAACAGCGCGGCATACGAAGCCAGCGCAGATAGAAAAATGCGATTGATGTTACGGGCAAACACCCTCAGGTCGCTGGTGCTGGCCAGCAGCAAGCTCACCCGCTCCAAAAAAACCCGCAACTGCCATTCCAGCCCGCCCATGCTCAGCACCAGCGGCACCACCGCCAGGCCCAGCACAATGGAGGTGCCGGTAACCCAGTGCCAGAAGGGGTTGATGAAAACAAAGATCGCACTAAAGAGCCCATACAGCACCAGCGGGATCGCATCCAGCCAGTCGGCTTTGTGCAGCACCTTCCAGGGTGAGTGTCCAGCTTTGGTTCGCAGGTCGAGAAGGGCAGCGGCTACACTTAGCAGAACAGATATCATCATAACTGCAACGGTGTTAGCAGCGCCCAGCAGGTCAGGAAACCACAAAAACAGCACCCCAGCCAGCACCGCCGGTAGAGCGGCCAGCAGCAGCCACAGCTCGCGTTTATACAAAAGCAGGATGCTCGAGGCCATGTGGTAAGCCGACTGCAATACCACCAAGGTCGAGAGGGCCAGGTCGGCCTGCAGGAGCAGCGCAACCAGTACGGCCAGGCCCAGGCCCAAAAACAGCATGGTGTGTAGCAGCCTGCGGGCCTCTGCAAAAAACCCACGCCCCATCAGCACATAGGCCAGGCGAATCATGCCCTGGCTCCATGCCCAGCCCAAAATCGCCGACAAAATCAGGCCGAGGGTGGCTTCCCGGGCACCCACCCAGGCAAAAATCGCCGGGAAAAACAGGCCGGGCATCCCATAAAAAAGCCCATGCGAAAGCTCTCGCAAAGTTTCGGGTAGGCGATTGGCTTTACGTCTGGAAGCAGCCGCTCGGCGCGGCGCTATCCGATAGAGCGCTTCTGCCAGCTCAAACACATTGGGGTATCCGTAGCGTTCCAGCACCATTCGGTCGTTGTAGCCGTGAGCCTCGAGCACCGCAGCTACCTGCTGGGCATCCACTGCGGTTTCAATCAACGGCCCGAGGTGTTGCAACAGCGGCGTTAGGCGATCCGGGGTACCCACCGGGTACCCAGTGCGGGTGTAACTGGCTAAGACCGCCACCCCCCGCTCGCTATAAAACTCTGTACGCTGGCTCATGCCGACTACCACTCCTCGGGGTGTCCCACCGGCCTTCTGCCAACGGTTCAAATTTGCATGCCCTCCTGCGAAGTTGTGACAGGAGGGTGCATCCTACCATCCATTGCCGCGCCCACCTTCTCAAGGAGGCTCCACGATATCCCACCCCACAGATATATGCATCGTAACAGACCCTGTCGGGGGTAGGGAATCTCATGTAACAACCTCACCACTACCTACCAGCATCAGATCAGCCCGATCTTTTGCCTCTTCTTGGACAGGAACTCGCCCAGCTTGAGCCGCGAAAACCACGTCCTGGTACATTTTCCGGTAGTCGTTCAGAAAACGCTCGAGGGTAAAGTATTTGAGCACCCGAGCCCGCGCCGCTTTACCCAAAGCAATTCGACGTTCATCATCGAGCAAAAGCTCGACGCATGCCTTGCCCATAGCCACAGGGTCGCGGGCCGGTACCAGAATGCCTGCATCCCCCACCGCCTCCGCCACCCCCCCCACATCGGTGGAAACTGTAGCCCGCTCACACGACATAGCCTCGATCACCGCGTAAGGGAAACTCTCCGAGATGCTGCTCAGCACCACCACATGGCCGGCTTGATAGCCCTTTGCGACCGGTGAAACACGGCCTTCGAAGCTCGCTGCCCCCTGCAGTCCCAACCTAACGATAAGCTCTTCGCAGCTCGCTCGATAAGGCTCGTTGCCCTTTGGGGTAGGGCCAAAAATGCGCAAGCGAGCATTGGGAACCTGCTCTTTGGTGTATGCAAATGCTTCAATCAAGGTATGCAGGTCTTTAAGGGGGTCGATACGGCCCACAAAAACGAGCGTCGGCAGATCGGGTTCTACTGCGGGTGGCGGAAACTGCGTTGGGTCAATGCCGTTGTGTATCGGTCGAATAGAGGAAGGAAAAGCCCCGTTGCGTTCCTCCCAGCGGCGGTTGTACTCCGAGACCGGCACGATCAGATCGGCCATGCGGTAGGCCGCGCTCGAGAGCAAGCGGAAAAAGTTCAGAATTAGGATTCGCACCGAAGAGCTATAGGGTGCCTGAAGGTAGCTTAGATAGCGCTCCCGGAGGTACACCCCATGCTCGGTAAGCACAAAAGGGGCCTGGTGGTGCCATTTGCCCATCATTCCAACCAAGGCTGCAGGCCCGTTGGAAACGGCGTGATAGACTGCGGCTCTGGGTGGGATAAACTGCAAAGGGCGGAGCAGGTGCTCGAGCAGATCTGTAGCCAGCAAAGCATCCTGTAGGGTTAATTCCGGTAGCTCCGCGCCGGAGGCATCCTGGCACTCCTTCCAAGCTTTAATCAAACGTCCAATCGAAGCTTCACTCAGCAAAGCCTCCCCCAGGTCGGCCTGCTGGGCGTAGCCAGCCATTGCCTTTAAGGCCCAAAGAAAATAGGTGGTGCCCCAGTTGGGCCTTACCAGGGCGTTTACAAAGCTGTGGTGTACCTGGTTAAACCAGCGGGAAGCCCGGTTCCTGGAGCGACCCCTACGAACCGAACTCCATAGGGGAAAATTCACCACGCCCTTGAGGTTGGCAGGAGGAGGGTAAACCGCTTTTTCCAGGCCATTTCCAGTGAGGGCAATTACTTCAAATTCCAGCTCCTGGAGCCCACGAATTAGCTGGTCACACCAGACGCTTACCCCTCCTTCCACAAAGGGATAGGTTCCTTCGGTGATCAGAGCAATTCTCATAAAATCTGTCCAAGCCCTCCCCTATTCCCCAGGGTGGTAGGAAAAACGCAACTCCTGCCCAGCCAACAGGTTTACTTTTGACACGGTATCCCCGCCATACACCCAGCTCACCCCCTGCGCAGCCCCCGTAAAAAACAGCACACCGGAAGTTCCGGTAGGCGCAGAGATTGTGACCTGACCCTGGCTGCGATCCCAAAAAGCGGTGATACCTGACCGGAGCAGAGCTGTGTGTTGAGTACGCTCAGCCACATACGCGCCAATTTCGTCCCAGGAGGGGTTAAGCACCGGGATGCTGTAGTAGCTGGTGTATTTCTGCATTAAGCGCTCGAGGTAATCGAAAACCAGGCTGCGCCCCGGCGCATACTCACGCAGGTTGGCCTGGTGGAAGTAGTGCGAGCTGGCGCTAACCTGCAGATGGTAGAGGGCCAGGTTGGTTTCCTGCTCGAGAATTTCCTGGTAAGTAAGCGCCCTGGGCCAGTATGGGAAGCGCCCACCCGGTGCGTAAATGTAGTTGTAGAACGAGGCAGCCTCGGCCGGGGTGGTCACGGTGTAGGCGATGTTGGTGGGCCAGACCGGAATCATTAGCAGACCGGGGCGCAGCGCCACCCCACAGATGGGACAGGGGGGCTGGTGGCTTTTTACCGAGTAATTGCCATGAATGTAGCGAATACCCAGTTCAACCGCGCGGTCGAGGAGGGCTTGATTGGCGCAGACCAGGCCAAAATCCTTGCGCGGTTCATCCGAACCAGGGCCGGTGGACCCCGAAACCGCAGGGCACTCCGAAGGCAACGCGGGGGGAATCACCGGCGCTGGGGCAGGGCTCCGGTACCAGCCCAGGCCCGAGAGTTCACCGGTTTTGAGGGTTTTGGGGCTGTACCAAAGCCCTATCTGGTTGGCTAAGCGGGTATTCTCAGCTATTTGGAAACGCAACGCCACCGGGTCGGTGATGTTGTCCATGGAGGGATGGTCGCGGGTGTGGTTGACCCAGCGCATCCGGCTGGCCAGGCACTTGGTCAGGCTGGACAAAGGGTCGCCGCTGGACACCCCTGGGTTGCAACTGGCCGCCGCACCAAGGTTCACCCCGCGCCCGTTGAAGGCCAGGTTCAGCATAAAGCCGTTGCTGAGCGGATAGCTGGCATTGAGCTGGCGCTGCTGCTGGTAGACCGACCACGCATCCTGCGCCGAAAGCCTGAAGGGCTGGGGCCGGTAGCGCAGGGGATCGCCGGGCCGGAGGGCCTCGTCCCACCAGTCGGACTCGAGGCCCCAGTCGTCCACGTCAACGGCCAGAATATGCCGCCGCTCCCCGATGAACAGCCCCCGCGTAGCCCAGCGAACGAGGCCATAGCCCAGCAGTTGGGTGTGCAGCAGGTAGGGGTTGCTGGCAAAGGTCAGGGCAATGCGCTCACGTCCATCGGCAGACCTGCTCAACACCCCCAGCACATTGCCGCTCGAGTCCTGCAAAAGCGGCTGTGCCGAACAGCCGGGTGACTCCTGGGGCGTGGCCAGACGAGCCGGGTAAAGATAGGCGTTTTGAATGGGAATCTCTGCGTTTGGGTTGAGGTAGCTAAACAAACCCCGCCCCTCAGGGGTAAGGGTCATCCGAACAGGGGGATAAGGAGGTGGATTACCCGGCGGATTGTCGGCCGGGTTATCGGTGCGCACCCCTTCATCGCCCGCGGGCCGCACAGCGCGAATGCAGTAGTCCTCGGGTTCGGCGTAATTGAAAACCGGATCGCCTGTTCCGGGGAAGGTGTAAAGCGAAACCAAACGGGCTGCATAACGGCGCTGGTAGTCCCAGAGCCGATTCCACTCATCCGCATCAAAAGCGCTGGCAAAAACCCCCGGTGATACCTCGTAAGCCAGGTTGTTGCTGGCCAGCAAGATAGCCTGGAAGCGCCCACCAGAGCTATCTTCCAGCATTGTCGGGGTTAGATCTTGCGTGGAGGCCATCAAGACCTCGTAGTTGGCCCCCAGTTGGTCGAGCAAGGCCCGCCAGGCTTGCAGGCCAGGGTCTTCGGGGGTTGGGCCAATCACCAGGATGCGCAGGGCCACACGGTTTGCCGGCAGCCCCTGCGGCTGCACGCTCCCTGGCCGAGGCTGGCTCGAGCCGGAAATCTGCACCCTGGGAAGGGGACGGTTGGCGTCTGGCTGCTGCAAAGGCAGGGCCACCGGGGCCCCCTCAAAACGGGGCATGGAGGGTGTCTGGGCCGAACCATCCGATACCTGGCCCGAATTGCTTTTCTGCAGGTTGCATCCGGATAGCAACAGTACAAGCAGAGCTAAAAGAGGCGCAATGTGTGTCGTATTCATCGTCTAGTGAACCCTTAATCTAAAATGAGATGGACTTAAACCCCTGAGGCCGCCTTACCAAGTCTAAGGGTAGAAGAAGATGGTCAAACGCAGTAGTAGATTCCTTGAGTTACCGCACGTTACATTAATGCACCTTTTCACTTAGAACTCAATAACATTTCATGGGCCTAAAAAACCCCACATACTCTTCAAAAATAGGCTTTTAAGCCTTATCAAAGCCGCGCCCAATAGTTCAGGCCCGCCCTTACACACCCGCTCATGGCATGTGCAAAACGCACTCGAGCCCCCCAGGGCTCGGTGAGATTTTTGCGTCTAGGGCTTGTTATCCTGACTTAACGGGGGAGTTACCTGCACTCCTCTACCCAGCCATCCAGTTCACGCCGCTTCAAGATGGAGAAAATACCCAGGCTAATGCTGCTAGCACAAAACTGAGAGGCGCTCTTGATGCGGGTGTCGGTATATTCGATGTTCAGCACCGGCTTGCCAGCCTGCACCATGGGCCGGGTCTGGTTGCACCAACCCTGGGCAAAACATTCCTCGGTGACCAGAAAATCGAAGTCGTTGATGAGATGTGGGAGCAGCTCGGTGGTGTTTTTGAGTCCGATAGCCAGGCCGCGCTGGTGGGCTTCGCCAGCCAACCAACGGTTGAAGCGAAGCTGATCCTGGGCCGTAAGGGGAAAACCGGTGTTGTTCTGGTAGCCGTTCACGTTGTCAGGGTCTACACCCACAAAGCCCTTTTGCTTACAGAGATCGAGCCGGGCCCGCAGAATGGGGGCCAGCTTGTCAATCTGTCGGATATCCAGCCAGCGCTCCCCAGGCCAGCCGTCGTAGTTGCGGCCCAGCACCTCAGGTGGAAACAGGTTCCTGTCGGGCCGCCAGTTTTCCCAGGAACCCGCACTCAGGTAGCAGACTGCCTTTACCCCACGCGCCGCCAGCTCCTGTACCACACTGGCCGGGGTATCGAACAGATCGAGGTTGTAGGCCGTTACTTGACGGTTTTTATCGAGCGTACCGGTGTATTGGATGTGCCAGGTGGTATCCACCCCAGGCTTCCACCATCCACCCGGGGCGGGGCTGGATGGTGGGGTGGGATTTGGAGCGGTGAACTCAAGAGTGCCGCCACAGGCCGTCATCGCAACGGCCAGCACCCATAGATAGCGGAGCATATGTAGCAGCATTACAAACCCACCGCATCAGATGTTCATGGGGAGTGGATTGAACCCCCTTGAGCAACTTCTCATATCCTACCCCACCACGTAACGCCCCGTTGCTTGACAGCTTTTTCAGGAATGCTAGCCTCAAAAGCATAAAGGTGGATTATGCGCTTATTGCTGGGATTGTTTAGATTTTGGCTTCACCTGTCCACTCTACTTTTACTGGCACTGGCAGGCTGCACCCGCCCTGCGCCGGAACCCCTCCTGCCTGCGCCGGAACCCCTCCTGCAGATCAACTTTTCCCCAGACCGCCTGCGCCTTGTGCCGGGCGGGGCCGGAGAGGTCAACATTACCCTTGTGCGCCAGAATCTGCCTGGAGTGGTAGCACTGGATCTGCCTGACCCTTTACCAGAAGGCGTAACCGCCTCTTTTACCCCTTCCAGCACAAGCGGCGACACCGCCACCCTACGGGTTCAGACCTCGAGCAGCGCAGCCGTGGGCAGCTTTAACTTGCGGGTAAGGGCTGCCCAGGGATCCATAAGCGCCACCAACAACCTACCCTTGCAGATAGAACCCAGCCAGCAACCCGACCTGCAGCTATTCCTGGACAACCCCGCCCCCTCCATCCGCCAGGGGCAGCATGCAGATCTTTTAGTTGACGTGCGGCGCATCAACCTCGAGGGCGTGGTGGTACTGGCCCTCGAGCAGCAGGACGGCCGCCCCCTGCCGCCCGGCCTGAGCGCGACCTTCAGCCCTGGCCAGCCCAGCACCACCGTCTCGATTCTGCGGCTTGCAGCGGCCCCCACCGCTACCACGGGCCCCTACCCCCTGCGCATCAAGGCCACCTGGGGCAGCCTCGAGCGCACCCTGGACTTCACCCTCACAGTCCTGGAAGCCCTGCCAGAACCCGACTTCCAGCTAAACCTGACCCAGAATCTCAGCCTTCAGCGGGGCGGAACCAGCAGCGAGACCATCACAATTACTCGTGTCAATTTGTCCGGCCCCATCGCCCTGAGCCTCGAGCGCTTCGACGGCACCCCGCTACCCCCTGGTATCCGCGCAACCTTTGCACCAGCAGAACCAGATGGCTCCCATTCCACCCTTACCATCTCCGCTGCCCCCGACCTGCCCCTGGGAGACTATGTGCTACGGGTGCGGGGTGTGCAAGGCACGCTCGAGCGCACCGCTCTGGTACTGCTAAATGTGTTTGATCAGGCCGATCTTACCGCTACCGGAGCCGTCTGGGTTGCCGCCCAGGACGATAGTGGGGCCTGGCAGGTAGTACAACCCACCGCCGGCAGCTACCGCCTTCGCATCAGCAATGCCGCGGAACGCTATGGCTGGGCGGTGGTGTGCAGCAAAACCGAGGCCGGCCTCACCACCCATCAGGTGAGCGTCTACCAGCTCACCCTAAGCGAGGTGCGCACGCTGAGCCTGTCCTGCCCTCCGGCTGCCAGCAGCGGCACCTTCTCAGACCTCAGTGGACAGCTCACCAACCTGGACGGCCGTCATGCCCAGGTGGCCTTTGGCACGGCCAGCGACTTTGTGGATCCGGCCCGAACAGCCGACTTCCCCCCCACCCCGGCCTACCCCGGTTACCTGCTGCAAGGCGTGCAGCAGGGCACCGCCGATCTGATGGCCGTGCGCTACCTACCACCCACCCCACCAGGAACCTACTTCCAGGCCGACCGGGCCCTGTTCCAGCGCAGCTACACCCTGAGCGGTCGGCAGACCCTTGATCTGGATATGCAAGGCCCTGCATCCTTCGCGCTCGAGGGCACCTACACCGCCACCCTGACCAACCCCAACCCCGCTGCCCAGGGCCTGAGCTACCTGGCCTACCTGACCCCCACCACCCAGACCCTTTACCTGGCGGACAGCCAGCAACAGGCCGCCGATCTAACCTACAGCGCCATCCCCACCGGTCAGCGACTGGCCAACGAGTTCTATGTTTTCTATGCCCGCGAGACCACCCTCAGCAGCCTGAGCCTGCGTTCCCGGCAGGCGCTGCGGGGCTTTGCCAACCCCCAGAACCTGAGCGCCAGCTTCCTGAGCCTGCCGGAAGCCCATCTGAACCTGCAAAACAACCGCTTCCAGACCACCTGGAGCCCGTATTCGTGGTCAGGCAGCGGCAGCCAACTGTTCATCCTGCAGCTCGAGCAGTTGGCGGTGGCCCCCAACACCAACCTGGCGTGGCACCTCCACCTCTCACGCCGCTGGGTGGGTGGTACCACCAGCTACCCCATTCCCAACCTCGCCCAGAGCTGTGCGGCCGCCCAGTCCCCTTGTGTTCCGGCTCCTTCCAATACCGCCACCAACGGCTGGCAGAGTGACTGGAGTTTGCGCGATAACCTCGAGCTTGACTGGTCGTTTAGCGCGGTGCAGGTGAGCCTTCCCCTAACCGACTGGCTGCCCCTGGCCCCGAGCCCCCTCCCACCCACCAGCCTCAACCTGGATGGCTTCAGCTTTGATGCTGCCAGCGCTGGGGGTATTTACAACGCCAGCAGGCTCTCGGCGCAGCACCAGGTAAAAGCCAGGGAACCGCGCTTACTGCCCTTCTGGCTTGCGCCCCGCTGAGGTCAGAAGGGCAGCTCGGCCCGCACGGTGGTGCCCTGGTTTTCTACCGATACCACCTCAAAACGCCCCCCCCGGGCCTCCACCCGTTCGCGCATCTGGGTCAGGCCAAACCCGCCCAGGCCGTTCGCTGAGGTGCCAGCTTTGAACCCCCGCCCGTTGTCGCTGATCTCCAGCACGCCGCCCCGTTCGCCCAGCGGGGTGAGCTTGACCTGCACCAAACCGGGCCGGGCGTGCTTGGCCGCGTTGGTGAGGGCTTCCTGCAGCACCCGGAAAAAAACCAGCTCGGAAGCCTGGGAGAGTTCGATTTTTTCGGGCAGGCTGAGGCGCACCCGGAAACCCGCCTGCTCGGCAAAGGCGCTGGCGTAGCGCCGCACCGATTCCAGAAAGCCGTAGCGCTCGAGGTCGATGGGCCGCAGGGCAAAAATGCTGCGGCGCACCTCGCGAATCTGGGCGCGCAAGGTCTCTTTGACCTGGTGCAACTCCTCCAGGGCCCGTTCAGGGTCGGTTTGTAGCAGGCGCTCGGAGAGGTCGAGCTTGAGGGCCATGAAGGCCAGGGCCTGGGCGATGCCATCGTGGATTTCGCGGGCGATGCGGTTGCGCTCCTCGGTGAGGGCCAGCTCCTCGGCCCGCAGATAAGCCTGGGCATTGCGCACCGCCAGGGTCACCTGCGCGGCCAGGAAGCGTAAGAAGGGCAGGCGCTGGCGCAGGTTTTCAGCCTCGCCCTGCACCAGCAACAGCCCGATGGCCGACTGCTCGCGCAGGGGTACGGCCAGCAGGTTCTCGCGCACAAACACCGGCGATTCCAGGGCCTCCTTCCAGTGCTGATCGGGCATAAAGGCATGGGGGGGCAGCTCGAGGTTGCGCAACACCTGGGGTTGCAAAAAGTTTTCCTCATCCAGCAAAAGCACCCCGCCCCCAGTGGCCCCCGCCCAGGCCAGGATGCGATCCATCAGGCGCTCGAGCAACCGGCCCAGGTTGGCCTCGGCCCGCAGGGCCTGGTCTACCTCGTAGAGGGTGAGCAGATCGCGGCTGCGGGCTCGCGCCGACTCCAGCGCCCCAGCCACCTCAGCCGCCAACACCTCCAGAAAGGCCCGCTCCTCGTTTGAGAGGGGGCGGGGCGGGGCCACCTCGAGCTTCCCTTCCAGGCCCGGCAGCGGCAAGGTGTAGAGCGCGTCCGAGCCCGGCTCAAAACCGGGTGAGGTGGCCCGCACCCCCTCGAGGGTCAGGGCGGCCCCCATACCCAGCGCTTTGGCCACCTCCTGCACCACCGCGGCCAGGGCCTGCTCGAGGTTGTCGGCGGCCGAGGCCCGCTTAAGCATCTTGCCCACGGCCTCCAACCGCTGGTTGGCCACTTCCAGCGCGCGCTGGGCCCGCTCGCGGTCTTGCACCTGCTGGGCGATCCACTCCAGGGTCATCCAGGTGACCAGGGGCCCCACCAGGCCGTAAAAGCCCAGGCGCAGCCAGAAGGCCACCGGCTGCCCCTGGTAGGGCTCGAGGGAAATCTCAAACAGCACCACCACCAGCACAATCGCCAGCGGCAGAACCAGCCGGTACAGCCGGATCAGGCGGTATAGGCTGGGAACAGGCTCCATGCCAGACGATTATAGAGCGGCTTCAAGGGGCGGATGGCCCTATTCGCCCTATTCCTGTGGGTCGGTCTTGCGCCTGCCGTGCTGGGCATACCAGCGGCTTTGGTGCAGGAAACCCCGCAAAAGCTGCACCTCGCCGGGGGTCAGGCGGGCCTTGTGCAAGAGCCGCCTAAAGCGCCGAATGGCGTAGGGCAGGCGTTTTTCATCGGTGAAGCCGATGCGTAGGATGTACTCCTTCAGATCGTCAAAAAGTTGCTGCAAGGCCGCCTGGCTGGCAAGCTGAAGCGGTTCGGGTGGAGGGGGGGCCTGGGCGACCCCGAAAATTTCGTAGCACAAGAGCAGCACCGCCTGGGCCAGGTTCAGGCTGGGCTGCCTGGGCGAGGTGGGGATGCGCACAATAAGCTGGGAGAGGTCAATTTCGTCGGTGGTCAGGCCCGAGGTCTCGCGCCCAAACACCAGCGCCACCCGGCCCTGTGGGGCCACCTGGGCAATCCGCTCGGCCATTGGCCGGGGCCCCACCACCGGCCCGGTGTAAATCTCCCGCTCGCGCACCGTGGTGCCCACCACCAGCCGGGCATCGGCCACGGCCTCGGGCAGGGTGTCCACCACCCTCATCCTGTCCAGCACGTCCTCGGCGTGCACCGCCAGGCGGTAGGCCAGCGAACCCCCAGGGTGCCGGGCCAAGTCCTCGCGCACCCGCGGCTCGGGCGCCACCAGCCACAGATCTGAGATGCCAAAGTTCTGCATGGCGCGGGCTGCAGCCCCAATGTTCATAGGCTCCTGGCTGCCCACCAGCACCACGCGGATGTTCTCGAGCCAATCCATCGGCTATAGCCTAAGGGCTTGGGCCGGATGCCTATTTACTCGGGCTTCAGCAAGACCGCCCCCTCCCGCGCACTGCTCACCAGCGCCGCGTAGCGCGCAAACAGCCCGCTTTTGTAGTGGGGCTTGGGGGGTTTCCAGGCTTTGGCCCGCCGGGCCAGCTCCTTTTCCGAAACCTCCAGGTTCAGGATACCCCGGTCGCAGTCGATCGAGATGATGTCGCCCTCCTCGACCAGCGCGATGGGCCCGCCCACCTGGGCCTCGGGGGCCACGTGCCCGATCATCAGGCCCTTGGTGCCACCGCTGAAGCGCCCATCGGTCACCAGGGCCACATACGGCCCCAGCCCCTCGCCCACCAGGGCCGAGGTCACCGAGAGCATCTCGGGCATCCCGGGGGCCCCCTTGGGGCCTTCGTAGCGGATCACCACCACATCGCCGGGCTTGATCTGTTTTTTGAGGACGGCCTTCATGGCGCTCTGTTCGCCGTCGAAAACCCGGGCCGGCCCCCGGTGTACCTTGGTCTCGGTGCCGGCCAGCTTGAGCACCGCGCCGTCCGGGGCCAGCGAACCCTTGAGCACCCGCAGACCCCCCTCGGGCTTGAAGGGTTTTTCGACGCTGCTAACCACCTGCTGGCCTTTGGTTTCCTTGGCGTTTTTAACTTCCTGCCAGAGGGTTTTCCCGCTCACGGTCATCTGGTCGCCGTCGATCAGGCCGCCTTCAATCAAGCGGCGAATCACCAGCGGAATACCCCCGGCCTCCCAGAGTTCCCAGGCGGTGTACTGGCCCCAGGGGCGCATATCGGCAATCACCGGGGTTTTGCGCGAGATTTTGTCGAACTCCTCGAGCGTGAGCTTGATGCCGGCCTCCCTGGCTACGGCCAGCAGGTGCAGCACCGCGTTGGTGGAGCCGCCGGTGGCCGCTACCGCGGCAATCGCATTGGTGAAGCTCTTTTTGGTCAGGAAGCTCTTGGGGGTGCGGCCCGCCTGAATGGCCTCGGCCAGGATGCGCATGGCCCGCCGCCCGGCCTCTTTTTTCTCGGGGGCGATGGCCGGGATGGCGTTGTAGCCGATGGGCGAGAAGCCCATCACCTCGAGGATCATGGCCATGGTGTTGGCGGTGTACTGCCCACCGCAAGCACCAGGGCCGGGGATGGCGGTGCGCTCGACCTCGGCCAGCTCCTCCTCGGTGATCTGGCCGGCAGCGTACTGCCCCACCGCCTCGAAGACCGAGACCACGGTCTGCTTTTTGCCGCGCAGGAGGCCGGGGGCAATGGAGCCGCCATACAGCACCAGGCTGGGCACGTTGGCCCGGATCACCCCCATCATGGCCCCGGGGTTGGTCTTGTCGCAGGCCACCAGGGCCACCATGCCGTCGTAGAGGTAGCCCTGGGCGATGAGCTCGATGCTATCGGCAATCACCTCGCGGCTCACCAGCGAGGCCCGCATACCCACCGTGCCCATGCTGATGCCGTCGGAGATGGCCGGGGCCCCAAACTCGAAGGTCTGGAAGCCGGCCTCCTTGGCCCCAATCTTCAGGTCGGCGGCCAGGTCGCGCAGGTGGAAGTTGCAGGGCATCCCCTCGGTCCAGGTGTTCACGATGCCCACCCAGGGAATTTTGAACTCTTCGTCGCCGATGCCCACCGCGCGCAGCATGGCCCGGGCGGGGGCTTGTTGAGGGCCTTTTTTGATAATGTCCGAACGCATAGAAAAACCTCGCCAACAGCCGATGGTGAAAGGGTTTATTTGTTATGAGCCGTCTGCAACCGTTGCAATTTTACCGTGAAAGCGCCGGGGATCGCCCTCGAGGAGGCGCACCAGGGCCCTGGCCGACTGCTCGGGGGTGAGCACCCGCCCCTGGCTCTGGTAGCCCCGGAACAGGGGCCGCAGGGTCTCGCTGGCGCTTCCCTGGGCCTCCCGAAGCTGCCGCTGCATCTCGGTCTCCACGATGCCCGGTCGGAAGGTGAAGCAGGTGACTTCTGGAGCCTCCACCGCAAGCTGCCGCACCAGGTGCTCCTCGGCCGCCTTGGCGATGGCATAGATGCCCATGCCGGGGATGTTGTGCTCGGCCACCCCCGAGCCCAGAAACACCGCCACGCTGCCCGGCTGGCGGATTAGGTGGGGGTAAGCAAAGCGGGCTAGCTGGTAGCCGCCCTTGACGTTGGAGTCCATGATCTCGTCGTACTGGGCCTCGATGAGTTCGTAGGCCAGCGGGCCGGCGTTGAGCACACCGGCGTTGTGGATAAAACCCACAAAGTTTCCGATCTCGAGCGCGACCTTAACCATCGCCTCGGCCACTTCACGGCTGGCCGCGCTTCCAGCCACCGCCTCACAGCGCACCCCCAGGCCCCGCACCTCGTCGCGCACGAACTCGAGAGCCTTCTGGTTGCGGGCCCCAATGACCAGGTGGGCCCCGGCTCGAGCCAGCTCCAGGGCCAGGGCCTCGCCGATGCCCCGGCTGGCCCCGGTGATAATGAAGGTCTGTCCTTTCAGTTTCATGCTCTTTGTATACGACCTATTGCTGCAAAAGGCCAGGGGTATCCGACCGGTTCACCCGGCCGCAGTAGAGGGGTTGCCCAGGTTGGCAGTCAGGCCGCCACCCTGTGCAAGGCCGCAATAACCTGCTGGGTAAAGGACTGGGTGCTGGCCTGGCCGCCCAAATCGGGGGTGGGGTTGGTGGTCAGGGCAGCAGCCACCGCCCCCTCGATCCGCTGGGCCACCTCGGGCCGGTTCAGGGCATGGGTGAGCAGCATGGCCGCCGACAAAATGGCCGCGGTGGGGTTGGCGATGCCCTTGCCGGCAATATCGGGCGCGGAACCGTGCACGGGCTCGAACAGGGGGGTCTTTTCGCCCAGGCTGGCCGAGGGCAGGAGGCCCAATGAGCCGGGCAACACCGAAGCCAGGTCGGACAAGATATCGCCAAAAATGTTGCCGGTCACCACCACGTCGAACCGGCTGGGCCGGGTGACCAGGTGCATGGCCATGGCGTCCACGTACTGGTGCTCGAGGGCCACCTCGGGGTAGTGCTGGTGCACCTCGTCCACGGTCTTGCGCCAGAACTCGCCGACCTCGAGCACGTTGGCTTTGTCCACGCTGCACACCTGGTTGCGCCGCTTGCGGGCCGCCTCGAAGGCCACCCGGGCGATGCGCTCCACCTCGGGCTTGCTGTAGCGCTCGGTGTTCCAGCCCTCGGCCTCGCTCATGCCGCGCGGCTCGCCAAAGTAGATGCCGCCGGTCAGCTCACGGATGACCAGCACATCCACCCCTCGAGCGATCTCGGGCTTGAGGGGAGAAAGCGCCTCCAGGCCCGGCAGCACCTTGGCCGGGCGCAGGTTGGCGTACAGGCCGTGGGCTTTGCGCAGAGCCAGCAGGCCGGTCTCGGCCCGCAGGTGGCGGGGCACGTTGTCCCACTTGGGCCCGCCGATGGCCCCCAGCAGGATGGCGTCGGCCTCCAGGCAGCCCTTCCGGGTGATTTCAGGGAAGGGCTCGCCGTGGGCGTCTATGGCGTTGCCGCCAAAGGGAAAAGTCTCGAACTCGAGGTTCAGACCATACACCTGATCGGCGGCTTTGAGCACCTCCACCGCCGCATAGGTCACTTCGGGGCCAATGCCGTCACCGGGAAGCAGTGCGATTTTGGGCATGGAGTTCCTTTCTTTAATGGCGGGTGGCCTTGGGCAGCCGGGCCGCGGCCTGCTCGATCAGCTCCCCGGCTTCCAGCAGGTCGGCGATGGGATCCCAGCGGCCCTCCACCAGGGCTTTTTGCGCGGTGGCGGGCAGGTTTACCTTAAAGGTGGTGTCTGCGTAGCGCACCTCGAGCCTTTCCACATCCACCGTCACCAGCAGGCTGGGGTCTTGCTCAATGGCCTGGGCCAGTTGCTCGATGTCGGCCCTGGAAGCGGTCACGCAGGGCATGGAGAGGGCGGTGGCGTTGCCGAAGAAAATCTCGGCAAAGCTCTCCCCCACCAGGGCCCGGAAACCGGCGCGGTAGATGGCCTGGGGCGAGTGCTCGCGGCTGCTCCCGCAGCCAAAATTGGCCCCCACCAGCATAATGCTGGCCCCTTTGAAGCGGGGATCGTTCAGGGGGTGCGGCTTTTCGGAGCCGTCGGGATTGAAGCGCTCGTCGTAGAAAAGGGCCTCGCCCAGCCCGTCAAAGGTGACCACCTTCAGGTAGCGCGCCGGCGTGATGCGGTCGGTGTCGATGTCGTTGCCGGGGACGTGCACAGCCCGGCCCTGCACCTGCTTGATTGGTTCTAAAGCCATCTACTTACCCTCCTTGTCTCTGAAAAACCCCATAATGCTCCAGATCCCCACGATGGCCGCCGCGGCACAAAGGGCAAAGCCCACCCCAAACACCACCCAGCTCAAGAGCGGGTTGGTCTCCAGGTTGCCCAGCCATAGCCCCAGGGTCGCCAGCGAGAGCAGCACCGAGGCCGCCACCAGCGTCACCCCGCGAATCAGATTCTTGGTCGCCAAGACTCAACCTCACCATCAAAACCAGGTCTTTCCCAGAATTTCATCCACTTCGAGCTCGACACCCTCGAGCCCCACGAGCTTGATAACATCCCCGCGCCCGTAGGCTTGTATGTGCGTATAGACCCCGCCCTGGGGATGGCGGTACACCCAGACGCGGTCGCCGCCAAGATCCACCACCCAAACCTCCGGTACGCCGTGCTGGGCATACTTGGGCACTTTGACTTCCTGATCGGTCTTGAGGGTAGACTCGGCCACCTCAATGAGCAGCAACACATCGCCCGCGCTGAAATGGCGGCCTTCGTAGAAGTCCGGCGATGGTCGCAGCAGGAAAACGTCCGGCACCAGTTCATCGCCCCCCACCACCAGCGGCTGCTGGCTCTCGAGCTGGGCCACCCCAGCCGTACGTGGGCCCAGAACCCGCATCAGCCTGCTCACGCAGTCCTTGTGGCGAATGCCCACCGGGCTCATCTCAACGATCTCTCCGTTCAAAAGCTCGTAACGCCCGTCTTGCAACAGCCCCGCCTCACCCAGCCGGTGGTATTCTTGCAGGCTCCACTTTTTGGTACTGCGGTCGGTGGTCATACACAACAGCCTAGCACCGAACAAACAGCGGCGCGCCAAGCCCGCTCGAGCTAGGCCCCTACCAGGGCCTCGACCCCAAACACTTCCCGCGCGTCGCTGATCCGGCCGGTCACCGCCGCCGCCACCACCATCACCGGCGACATCAGCACGGTGCGGCCTGTGGCGCTGCCCTGGCGGCCCTTGAAGTTGCGGTTGGAGCTGCTGGCGCACAGCTCATCCCCCACCAGCTTGTCGGGGTTCATAGCCAGGCACATCGAGCAGCCCGCCCCGCGCCACTCGAACCCGGCCTGGCGGAAGATCTCGGCGATGCCCTCCTCCTCGCACTGCTTAGCCACCTGCTGCGAGCCCGGTACTGCAATGGCCCGCACGCCCGGGGCCACCTTGCGGCCCTTGAGGTACTTGGCGGCCTCGCGGAAGTCGGAGATGCGCCCGTTGGTGCAGCTTCCCAAAAAGGCCACATCCACCTTAACGCCCTTGATGGGCTGGCCGGGCTTCAGTTTCATGTGCTTGAGGGCCTCTTCCAGCGCGGGTCGCTCGGCCTCGGGGTAGAGGGCTGGGTCGGGCACCCGGTCGGTGATGGCGCAGCCCTGGCCGGGGTTGATACCCCAGGTCACGGTGGGGGCGATGTCCTCGGCCCGGATGTTCACCACGTCGTCGTAGTGGGCGTCGGGGTCGGAGGCCAGGGCCTTCCAGCGGGCCACGGCTTTTTCCCACTCCTCGCCCTTGGGGGCGTAGGGGCGGCCCTTAAGGTAGTCGAAGGTGGTCTGGTCGGGGTTGACGTAGCCGATGCGGGCCCCGCCCTCGATGCTCATGTTGCAGACGGTCATGCGCTCTTCCATGCTGAAGTTGTCGAAGACGCTGCCGCCGTACTCGTAGGCGTAGCCGATGCCGCCGTTGACCCCCAGCACCTTGATAATGTGCAGGATGACGTCTTTGGCATAGACTCCCGGCTGCAACCTACCCTCTACGTTGATGCGGCGCACCTTGAGCTTGCTGACGGCCATGGTCTGGGTGGCCAGCACATCGCGCACCTGGGTGGTGCCAATCCCGAAGGCGATGGCCCCGAACGCCCCGTGGGTCGAGGTGTGGGAGTCGCCGCAGGCGATGGTCATGCCGGGCTGGGTGATGCCATTCTCGGGGCCAATCACGTGCACGATGCCCTGAAGCCCCGAGGTCACGTCGAAAAAGGTAATCCCGAAGTCCTGCACGTTCTTGCGCAGTTGCCTGATCATCTCGTCGGCCTGGGGGTCTTCGAAGGGCTCGAGCAGGGAGTGGGTGGGGACGATGTGGTCTACGGTAGCGAAGGTGCGATCAGGAAAGCGCACCTTGAGGCCCAGGTCGCGCAGCATGCCGAAGGCCTGGGGGCTGGTGACCTCGTGGATCAGGTGGGTATCGATGAACAACTGGGTCTGCCCGTTGGGCAGGGTTCGGATGGCGTGGCTCTCCCAGACTTTCTCGTACAAACTTTTGCCCATGGAAGTTCACTCCTTTGACAACCTCAGAAGCCCCAGCGGCTGCAGGCCCTGGGGTCGCGTGCAAAGCAGCTAGACCCCTCGAGCGGGGCTTAGTAGGGGCTGCTTCACCCATGTCGGCATCAGGTAGAGTATAAAGTTTGGTATACCAAAGCGTCAAGCTACCTGGGTTTTTTGAGTACGCCATCGCCAGCCGGTATGCTGTGAATGTATGTCGCTCGCACGGCTGGGGCAGGGGCGCGAGGCCGAGGTGCTTGCCTGGGCCGATGGCTTTGTGCTCAAGCTGTTCTGGCCGGAGTTCTCCCGGGCCGACGCCGAGCTCGAGGCCCAGCTCACCCAGCAGATCTGGCTGCTGGGGGTGCCTTCACCCAGGGTGGAGGACGTGCTCGAGGTCGAGGGGCGCTGGGGGCTGGTGCTCGAATGGATCCAGGGTGTGTCGCTTACCGACTACATCCAGTCCAACCCCGAGCGTTTGCGTTTCGCCGCCCAGACGCTGGGGGCCCTGCACCGCCAGCTTTATCAGAAAGCCGCCGGACACCTACCCTCCCAGCGAGAACACCTTATCCAGCGCATCCAGGCCTGCCGGCTTCCGGAAAACCTGCGGGCTGTTTTGTTGCAACACATGGATCGCCTACCCGATGGAACCGCCCTGTGCCACGGCGATTTTCACCCCGAGAATGTGCTGGTAAGCGCAAAGGGCCCGTTTGTGGTGGACTGGCCCAATGCCACGCGGGGCAACCCCCTGGCCGACATTGCCCGCACCACCCTGCTGATCTTGCACAGCGAGTTTCCGCAAGACCTGCCCGCGCGCGAGGAAATTTTGCGCCAGCGCCAGATGTTTTACCAAACCTACCTCGAGCACTACCAGACCTTCGCGAGCCTGGACATGGCCCAGCTCCAGGCCTGGATGCCCATCGTGGCTGCGGCCCGCCTGCGGGAGAATATCCCCGGTGAGGAACCCAGGTTGATGCAGCTCATCCAGGAAGGTTTGCAGGCATACGGCACCTCGGCCTGAACCCGACCACAACTGCCAACGCTATCTCGTAGACACCCCCCCATTTTGCTACACTTAGTATCCGCGCGGCCCCGGAATCCCTCCGGTAGGCCCAGGGGTTTACATGAAAACAAACATCATCACCTATGGCTGCCAGATGAACGAGTACGACACCCACCTCGTGCGAAGCGAGCTGGTGTCGCTCGGTGCAGAGTTCGTGGATCACTGGCGAGAAGCCGACTTCGTGCTGGTCAACACCTGCGCGGTGCGGGGCAAGCCCGTGGAGAAGGTGCGCTCGCTTCTGGGTGAGCTCCGCAAGGAAAAAGAGAAGCGCCCCCTATTGGTGGGCATGATGGGCTGCCTGGCCCAGCTCGAGGAGGGCCAGCAGATAGCCCGCAAGTTCGAGGTGGACGTGCTCCTGGGGCCGGGGGCGCTTACCGAGATTGGCAAGGCCCTCGAGGCCAAAAGCCGCTTCTGGGATCTGAGCTTCCGCGAAGAACTCACCCACCACCTGCCCCCCGCGCCCCAGGGGGCCCTATCGGCCTTTGTGAGCATCATCCGGGGCTGCAACCACCACTGCACCTACTGCATCGTGCCCACCACCCGCGGCCCCGAGGTAAGCCGCCACCCCGACCTGATCCTGCGCGAGGTGGAGCAGCTCAAGGCCGCGGGGGTGCTCGAGGTTACCCTGCTGGGCCAGAACGTCAACTCCTACGGCAAAGACCAGCCGGGCTTCCCCAGCTTCGCCGAGCTGCTGCGCCTGGTCGCCCAGGTGGGGATTCCCCGCATCAAGTTCACCACCAGCCACCCGGTCAACTTCACCGACGACGTGATTGCCGCCATAGCCGAGACCCCCCAGGTCTGCCGCTACATCCACCTGCCGGTGCAGTCCGGCTCCAACCGGGTGCTGCGCCGCATGGGGCGGGAGTACCGGCGGGAATGGTACCTGGATCGCATCCGGGCCATCCGCGAGGCCATGCCGGACGTGGTGCTCTCCACCGACATCATCGTGGGCTTCCCCGGCGAGACCGAGGAAGACTTCCAGGCCACCCTCTCGCTCTACGACGAGGTACGCTACGACAGCGCCTACATGTTCATCTACTCCCCGCGCCCCGGCACCCCCAGCTACAAGCACTTCCAGGATCTGCCGCGCGAGGTCAAGGTCGAGCGGCTCCAGCGCCTGATTGAGAAGCAAAAAGAGTGGAGCTACCGGCAGAACCAGCGCTGGGTGGGCCAGACTGTAGAGGTCTTGGTGCGCGGCGCCGCCAAAGACGACAGCTTCGTGGAGGGCCACACCCGCGGCAACCACCCCACCCTGCTGCCCGCGGCCCAGGCCCCCCGCCCCGGCCTGTACCAGGCGGTCATCCAGCAGGCCACCCCCCACATGCTTCTGGGTGAGGTGGTGGGGGCGCAGGAGCCGGCCACGATTCCGCTGATGATGGCGTGAAAACCCAGACTGAAATCGTGGTACTTGGGGCCGGGATCGCCGGGTTGTGTGTGGCCCGGGTGCTGCACGAGGCCGGCAGGGAGGTGCTGGTGGTGGCCCGTGAACTCGGCGAGGCCAGCCGGGTGCCCGATGCCCTGCTGAACCCGGTGCGGGGCAAGCGCGGGACGGTGGCGCCCGAGGCCGAGGAGGCCCTGGAAGCCCTGTGGGACTTCTATCCCCGGTTTGGGATGGTGCGGCAGGGCATCCTGCGGCCCGTGCCCCAAAGCGATAGGCCGGCCTGGCAGCAAAAGCTACAGGGCCGCCGGATTCCGCACCTGTGGCTCGAGGAAGGTTTGTACCTGGAAAACGCGGGGTGGCTGGAGACCGCCCCCCTGCTGCACCGCCTGGCCGAGGGGCTGAATATCCTGTACGCCAGCGTAGAGCGGCTCGAGGCGGGCGTGGTGTGGCTCGAGGACGGGCGCAAACTCGCAGGCAAGGTGCTGGTCTACGCCGGCGGCGCAGGCGGCGCGCACCTGCTGGGGCTGGGCGGGCGCTTCACCCCCGGCTCGGTGCTGCGAACCCAGCAGCATTTCAAGCAGGCGCGCTCGTATGGGGTGTATGTGGCCGGGCACAGCCTGGGGGGGAGTTATCTGCCCCACCAGGACAGGTATGCACCCCACCAGACCCAGCCGCACGAGGTGGAGTGGCTGCTGGCCGAGGCGCAAAAGCTGCTGGGCTACCGGCCCGCGTTCAGTGCGTCCTGGGCCGGGGTGCGCTACCGGCTCGACCGCAACTACCTCAAGGAGATTCCGGGCGGCTTCGCCCTCACCGGCTTTGGCTCGGCGGCGTATTTTTACGCGCCTCTGTATGCCTGGCGCCTTCTCAAACGTCTCACCGGCCCATCCTGATAGACTATGCGCCATGCAGCAGTACCACGACCTGATGCGCCATGTGCTCGAGCACGGGGTAGATAAGTCCGACCGCACCGGCGTGGGCACCCGCTCGGTGTTCGGCTACCAGATGCGCTTCGACCTTGGGCAATCCCTTTCAGGACTCGCTAGTGCTCGCACACCGGATCAGGGCTTTCCCTTGTTGACCACCAAGAAAGTCCACTGGAAAAGCGTGGTCTACGAGCTGTTGTGGTTCTTGCGGGGCGATACCAACATCGGCTTCCTGCGCGAAAACGGGGTCACCATCTGGGACGAGTGGGCCGACGAGGCGGGCGAGCTGGGGCCGGTGTACGGCAAGCAGTGGCGGAGCTGGGCCGGCCCGGACGGCCAGACCATCGATCAACTGGCCTGGGTGGTGGAAGAAATCCGGCGCAACCCCGACTCCCGCCGCCTGGTGGTAAGCGCCTGGAACGTGGCCGACCTGCCCCGCATGGCCCTGGCCCCCTGCCACGTCCTGTTTCAGTTCTACGTGGCCGAGGGGCGGCTTTCCTGCCAGCTTTATCAGCGCAGCGCCGACATCTTTCTGGGGCTTCCCTTTAACATCGCTTCCTACGCCCTGCTGACGCTCATGGTGGCCCATGTCACGGGTCTGAAGCCGGGTGAGTTCATTCACACCCTGGGCGATGCTCACCTTTACCGCAATCACTTTGAGCAGGCCCGCTTGCAGCTTTCCCGCGAGCCCCGGCCCCTGCCCACGGTACGGCTCAACCCCGCCGTGCGGGACTTGTTCGCCTTCACCTACGATGACATCGAGCTGCTGGACTACCACCCCCACCCCCGCATCCCCGCCCCGGTGGCGGTCTAGTATGGCCCGGAAGATTGCTTTTGTGGTGGCGATGGATCAGAACCGCGCCATTGGCCGGGCTGGGGCGCTACCCTGGCACCTGCCCG
Organism: Meiothermus sp.; assembly: GCA_026004095.1. Taxonomy (GTDB): domain Bacteria; phylum Deinococcota; class Deinococci; order Deinococcales; family Thermaceae; genus Meiothermus. The sequence continues at coordinate 141,124 of BPIL01000002.1, read as the reverse complement.
ACGACCTCAAGCGGTTCCGCGCGCTGACCCTGGGCAAGACCGTGCTGATGGGCCGCAAGACCTTTGAAAGCATCGGGCGGCCCCTCCCCAAACGCCGCAACGTGGTGCTCACCCGCGACCCGGCCTTTACCGCCGAGGGCGTGGAGGTGGTGCACACCCTCGAGGACGCCCTGAGGCTGGACGACGAGCTGATGGTGATTGGGGGGGGCGAGATCTACAGCCTGTTCCTGCCCCTCGCCACCCACCTGCACCTGACCCTGGTCGAGACGCTTATCCCCGATGCCGACACCTTTTTTCCCCCTTGGAACCAGGCCGGATGGCGCGAGACCTACCGGGAGCACCACCCCGCCGACGAACGCCACCAATGGGCCTTCACCTACCTCGACCTCGAGCGCACCCACCCGCAAGAGGCATCCCAGGGTGAAGGGTAATCTGGCAATGGGAAGTTGGGTTACTCACCGCCCCCACCGTCGCCCCCGCCATCCCCAGCATCGAGGGCCACACCGACCTGCTGAAAGGCGCGCTCGAGGTCGTGGTGATCGGAGGCATCCGCAACAAAAATGGGTACATAACCATCCGAGTTGTTGCCGCCCATGAGGGTTCTGAGCTGCTGTAGCTGCGACTCGATGCCCGGAAGCAGCAAGAGGCCGGCCCCCAGGCCCCCCAGCAAGGCGACCGCCTCGGCTTTGCCGTCGGCCAGCGACGGAACCAGCCGGCGGGCTTCAAGCAGGCCTTGCTTCAAGCGGCTCTTCAAGTCCGCCCCGTCGGGGGTGAGTCGGTGGTTGGTATAGGGAAACAGGCCTAGAAATTTGCCAGATTCCTTATGAAGAAGCCCCCGCTCTACCAGGCTGGGTAGGACGGTTCTTCTCTTAAAGCCGCCATAGCCCGGGCCGTACTCTCTTTGCAGGTGCTGCAAGACCCGGTTGATCTCGAGGCCTTGCCGGCTGGTGCTGCGAAGGTGGGCCCACAAACTTTGCAAGACCGGGTTTTGCGGCTGGTTATCAGCGTCGAGGATGAGTTGCGGTTTGCCGCCGGGTGTAGCGTTGTCCACCCGTAGCAGCCCCCTGGCAATCAGCTCCTTGAGCGCGACCTTCAGCACTTCGTCGGCTGCTACCTCGGGCTCGAGCAGCACCAGAATTTCAGGCGCACTCAGGTCTTGGGCTTGCACTTGCACGCTTTTATGGTAAGCCTCGAATGTCAGCGCAAACCCAGAAAAACCCCCCCGCGGGCGGGGAGGTGTGGGGCCTGGGCTTTGCTAAGCCAAGCCCAGGCTCAGCGCCTCTTCTTCGATGGCAACCGCGCCGTCCTTGAGGGTCACAAAGAGGGTGCGGCCCGGGCGGGAGAGGAGCTCGAGGGAAAGCGGGTCTTCGATCTTCTCCCGGATCAGGTTGCGCAGGATGCGGGTGCTGCCCTGCTTGGGGGCCTGGCTGACCAGCCAGGAGGCCAGCGAGGGATCGAAGCGCACTATCTTCTCGCGGGAGGCAAGCTCTTTGGTAATGTCCTCGAGCATAATCTGCGCAACCTGCACCAGCTCGGGCTCGCTCAGGTTGCGGAAGCGGATGACCTCGTCCAGGCGGTCGAGAAACTCCGGGGTGAAGATGGCCTTGAGGGGGCTTTCGGTGTCCACCTCGCGGTTGGTGAAGCCAATGGCCGGGCCCACGTTGAAGCCGGTGTTGGAGGTCATGATCAGGATCACCCGGCGGAAGTCCACCGTGCGGCCCAGGCCGTCGGTCAGGCGACCTTCGTCCAGCACCTGCAAGAAGGTGTTGTAGATGTCGGGGTGGGCTTTCTCGATCTCGTCCAGCAGCACCACGCTGAAGGGCTGGCGGCGCACCGCCTCGGTCAGGCGGCCCCCCTGCTCGTAGCCCACGTAGCCCGGCGGGGCCCCAATCAGCTTGGAGATGGAGTGCGGCTCCTGGAACTCGCTCATGTCGAAGCGGATGAGCGCCCGCTCCGAACCGAAGAGCACCTCGGCCAGGGCTTTAGCCAGGTGGGTTTTGCCCACACCGGACGAGCCCACGAACAGGAAGCTGGCCGAGACCCGCGTCCGCCCCCCCAGCCCCACCCGGCTGCGCCGGAGGGCGGCGGCCAGGGCCTCCACAGCCTCTTTCTGACCGATTACCCGTTTGTTGAGTTCTTCCTCGAGGCCAAAAAGCTTGCTGTCGTCCTTGTCGTCTACGTAGATACCGCCCCAGGAGTCCACCACGCTCTCGATGTCCTCGCGGGCCACCAGCGGGGTGCCGTCTTCGTCCACCGCCACCGGCAGGCCCAGCGAGTCGTTGAGGCGCACGCGGCTGGCGGCTTCGTCGATCAGGTCAATGGCCTTGTCGGGGAAGTTGCGCCCCGGCAGGCTGCGGATGCCAATCTTAACCGAGAGGCCCAGAATCTCGTCGGGGATGACCACCCCGTGGTGGGCCTCGTAGCGGGGCCGCAGCCCTTTGAGGATTTCCAGGGTCTCCTCGGGGGTGGGCTCGAGCACGATTACCGGCTGGAAGCGGCGTTCCAGGGCCGCATCTTTCTCGATATAGCGATGGTACTCGCCGGTGGTGGTAGCCCCGATCACCTGAATCTCACCCCGGCTCAGGGGGGGCTTGAGGATGTTGGCGGCGTCCAGGGTGCCCTCGGCCCCGCCCGCCCCAATCAGGGTGTGCAGCTCATCAATAAAGGCCACCACCTTGGCATTCTTGAGCTCCTCGATAATCTGGCGCAGGCGCTCTTCGAACTCGCCCCGGTACTTGGTGCCGGCCACCACCCCGGCCAGGTCTATCGAGACGATACGGGCCCCGCGCAGCACCGGCGGTACCCGGCCTTCCACGATGGCCTGGGCCAGCCCCTCCACAATGGCGGTCTTACCCACACCAGGGTCGCCCACCAGCACGGGGTTGTTCTTGGTGCGACGGGCCAGGATCTGGATGACCCGGTTAATCTCTTCGGTGCGGCCAATCACCGGGTCGAGCCTGCCCTCTCGAGCCTCGCGGGTGAGGTCGCGGCCATACTCGTCCAGGAACGGTGTAGCCACGGCTTTTTCTTTGGTTTGCTCACCGGCCTGCGAGAGCACCCGCCAGCGGATGGTATCCACATCCTTGGCGTAATGGGTCATGATGCGGTAGGCGATGCCGTCGCCCTCCCGGATGATGCCCAGCAGGATGTGCTCGGTGCCAATCACCTGGCTGGACATGTTGCGGGCCTCGGCCCCGGCCAGCTCCATGACCCGCCGGGCGCGCGGGGTGATGGCCGGCGGCTCACCGGTGCGGCTGCCCTCCCCCCGCCCAACCAGCTCCTCGACCATCCGGCGCATGGCCTCCAAGCTGGCCCCGTACTCCATCAGGATGCGCGCGGCCGTACCCCCCTCGCGCATCAGGCCCAGTAGCAGGTGCTCGGGCCCGATCATGCTATGGCCCAGTCGGCTCCCTTCCTCCCTGGCGTAATGAAAAACCAACCTGGCGCGATCGTCGTACCTGTTCAAGCGCGAACCTCCTGGTATGTCGTACAAGTATTCATAGCGCCGCTTTCTTCCTACCTCAATATTACAGTATGACCAGCCCTTGCTTGGTGTTTGGGCCACACGTTACGAAGCGTTTCCAGGGTTTTATAAAGAAAGATTTATCTCACTTTGAGAAACAAACCTCGCGGCGATTTCGACCGAGTTAAATTGCACCGCCACACTATGCGAATAAAAAGTGCGATTGGCGGGCTTTACTCCCCTCCAGCGATTGTTTGCTGTTGTATTTCGGCTCGAGCTACCCCAGGCGGGCGTAGATGTCCTCGAGGGTAATCTCCAGGTTTACGCAAGGTAGCCTGAGCGGGCCGCTTTCAATGCGCTCGTAGAACCAGCCCCCCTCGGCCCGCCGGAACACCTCGGCCCGCATGGTGTCTTGCTCGAGCAAGACGTACATTTGCAGACTGGGTAGGGTCTGGTAGTTGAGCCACTTTTCGCCCCGATCGATGTCGAGTGTGCTATCTGACAAAACTTCCACAATCAGACAGGGTGAGCGCTTGATGTATGGATGGTCATCGGAGGCATCGCATACCACCATGACGTCGGGGTAGTAGATAGCGCCCGTGGGTGTCTGGAGTTTGACATCGCTCATCAAAACCCGACAGCCAGTGTCCCTGCTGTTCTGAGCGATAGCCATGGCTAGCTCTAAGGCCAGGCGGTTGTGGTGTTCGCTGCTACCGGCCATGGCAAAAACCTGCCCATGGACATACTCGTGCCGCTCAGAGGAGGCGGCCTCAAAGGCGAGAAACTCCTCTACCGACACCTCGGTTTTGACAGGGGGTTTCGGCCTGGGCATCCTCTACAGGATAGCAAAATCCTTGATGGGAAAGGGCCGCTGTGTTACCTTGTAGCTTGCGTTGAACCGCAGGAGTAACCCGGCGTTCCGCTACAGCGAGCCTGGGAGGGTGTGAGCCGGGCAGCCAAGAACCGGGTGAAGGGCGGCGGGGTAAACCTCAACGCAGCTCAAAGGGCCTCGAGCGACCTCGAGGAACTGGGGTGGAACCGCGGATGTTCGCGCCTCTTCCGGCGCGTATTCGTCCCCAGGCATGCGTGCCGGGGGCTTCTTTTTTCCGGCACGGGCTGGCGGGGGTAGCTGGCCGTTCCAGCACATACAACCCCAAACCAGCCAAAAAGGAGCAACCTATGCCTGCTGAAACGATGGAAGAACTGGTAAGCCTGTGCAAACGCCGTGGGTTTATCTTCCCTGGCTCGGATATCTATGGGGGTTTGCAGGGAACCTACGACTACGGCCCCCTGGGCGTTGAACTCAAGAACAACCTCAAGGCTGCCTGGTGGCGGGCCAACGTCTACGAGCGCGATGACATAGAAGGCCTGGATGCCAGCATCCTGACCCACCGGCTGGTGCTTTTTTACTCAGGCCACGAGGCCACCTTCTCAGACCCCCTGGTGGACAACCGCATCTCCAAGAAACGCTACCGCCTGGATCACCTCCTCAAAGAACAAAAACCCAGCGTGCTACAGGCTCTGTCGCAAGCCATGGGGTTGCACCAGGACGAGAGCCTGGCGGCCCTGGTCTCACGGCTGCTGGCCGAGCCTGAGAAGGCCGCCCAGGCCATGAACACCGCCCGGGTGGTAGACCCCGCCGACGGCGCACCCGGCGACTGGACACCCCCGCGGCCTTTCAACATGATGTTCAAAACCCAGATTGGCCCCGTGGCCGACGAGGACTCCTACGGCTACCTGCGCCCCGAGACAGCCCAGGGCATCTTTATCAACTTCAAAAACGTGCTCGATGCCACCAGCCGCCGCCTGCCCTTTGGGGTGGCCCAGATTGGCAAGGCCTTCCGCAACGAAATTACCCCGCGCAACTTTATCTTCCGGGTGCGCGAGTTCGAGCAGATGGAGATCGAGTACTTTGTGAAGCCCGGCACCGACGAAGAATGGCACCAGCGCTGGCTCGAGGCGCGCCTGGCTTGGTGGGAGGCGCAGGGCATCCCCCGCGAGCAAATCCGGGTGCTGGACGTGCCCAAGGAAGACCTCTCGCACTACTCCAAGCGCACCTTCGACCTGATGTACAACTTCCCCACCCTGGGCTTCGAGGAGATTGAGGGCATCGCCAACCGCAGCGACTACGACCTGGGCAGCCACACCAAGGGCCAGGCCGAGCTGAAGATTCAGGCCCGGGTGCTGGAAAACCACGACTCCACCGCCAAGCTGGCAGTGCAAGACCCCGAGACCAAAGAGTGGTTCGTACCTTTTGTGATCGAGCCCTCGGCGGGGGTTGATCGGGGGGTGCTGGCGGTTTTGTCCCAGGCCTACACTCGGGAAAAGCTGGAAAACGGCGAGGAGCGCATCGTGCTTAAACTCAAGCCGCACCTGGCCCCCATCAAGGTGGCGGTCATCCCGCTGGCTAAAAACAAGGAGGAGATCACCAGCTACGCCCGCCGCCTCAAGGCCGATTTGCAGGCCCTGGGCTTTGGCCGGGTGCTCTACGAGGACACCGGCAACATCGGCAAGGCCTACCGCCGCCACGACGAGGTGGGCACGCCCTTCTGCGTTACGGTGGACTACGACACCATCGGCAAAAGCCAGGACGGCAGCACCACCCTGCAAGACACCGTGACGGTGCGCGACCGCGACACCATGCAGCAGGAGCGGGTAGCGGTAAAGGAGCTGCCCCAGTACCTACTCGAGCGTCTGAAAAGCTGATACACCTGACCATCTGCACCGGCGGTCATGCGCGGGAGGGCGAAAAGCACTTTGCGGGCTGGCTCGAGCTGCCCCAATCCCACCTGGGGATAGGCTACTTTGGCGGGGCGGGCCAGGGGATTGAGGTGGAGTTTGAGCCGTGTCTGTCCCATTGTGAACAAGGCTTCGCGGTATCGGTAGAGGACGAGGTACTGGAGAAGGCAGAAGATTTTGTGGCTTTTTTAGATCGGCTGGGGCACCTGGTAACTGAAAATCCAGTGGCACATTTATCACGGGCCTCGAATTGCTGAAGCCCTATGATGAAAATGCAAGGAGGTACTGTGAAGAAATTTCTCTTACCCCTCGCAGCAGCGGGTCTGGTGTTGATCGGTTGTGGTACGCAATCGCAGTCTCAGCCTAACTTTACGCTATCCCTCAACCCCAGCAGCGCCTCGGTCAGCCCCGGCCAGTCGGCCTCCACCACCCTCACCCTTACCCCCCAGAACGGCTTTAGCGGCACGGTGAACCTGAGCCTGCAAAACCCCCCTGAAGGCGTTACGGTCTCACCCGATACCATCCAGGTAAACGGAACAAGCCCACAGAATTTCACTATCACCTTCAACACCACCTCCAGCACCCCCACCGGCCTCAGCACCCTTACGCTGGTTGCCGCCCAGGGCAGCCTGAGCAAAACCGTCAGCTTTGAACTAGCCGTAACCTCGTTCAACATTGCCCTGACCCGCTCGAGCACCCTGCGGGCCCAGGGCCAGAGTTTTTCCGACTTCAACCTTATCCTCACCCCCGAGGCCGGGTTTAGCGGTTCGGTGAACCTGAGCCTGCAATCGCCCCCCAGCGGTATTAGCATCAGCCCGGCCAGCCTGAGCGCCTCCGGGCCAGTAACCCTTTCAGTAGACCGCACGGTTCCAGAAGGTGTTTACAACCTGATCGTACAGGCCAGCAGCGGCAACCTGACCCGCACCGCCCCCCTTACCCTACGGGTGCTGCGGGCCAACACCCTGGCTGCCGGGGGCTACTTTAGCACGGCCATCAAACCCAACGGCCCGGTCTGGTCGTGGGGCAACAACACCTACGGGCAGCTAGGCCGGGTAACCACCAACACCAGCGATAGCACCCCCACCCAGGCTTCTCTCATCAACGATGCAGTCTCGATTTCCCTGGGCGAGTACCACGCCATTGCCCTCACCAGCGATGGCCGGGTGGTTACGCTGGGGCGGGACGACTACGGGCAGTTGGGGGATGGGCCGGGGGACTCGAGCGGCACCAACTCTGCTCCCAACCGGCACGAGATTACCCTGCCCGCAGGGGTCAAGGCGGTGGCTGTTCAGGCAGGCCGCTACCACTCCCTGGCTTTGACCTCCGAGGGCACCGTCTACGCCTGGGGGCGCAACAATGTGGGCCAGCTCGGCCTTGGCACAACCACTGCCCTACAGGAATCGCCCGCGCTTATTCCTGGCTTAAGCGACGTAATCGCCCTGGCCGCCGGCGACGACCACACCCTGGCCCTCAAAGCCGATGGCAGCGTCTGGGCCTGGGGCGACAACCCCAACGGCGAGCTGGGAACCGGAGACAACACGCCCTACAGCGTACCGACCGCTGTACCAAACCTAACGGGCGTAAAGTCCATCGCCGCCGGGGGCAACCACTCGGTCGCGCTGCTGGCCGACGGAACGGTGCGTACCTGGGGCTTTAACAACCACGGTCAGCTTGGCAATGGCAGCAACACGAACAGCAACGTACCAGTTGCGGTCACGGGCCTTACGGACGTGGTGGGCATTGCGGCGGGCTACGAGTTCACCCTGGCCGTTCTGAGCGATGGTTCAGTCAAGGCCTGGGGGCACGACGACAGCTTCCAGCTCGGCAACGGCGCTACTACAGGTGACCAGACCACCCCAGTGGATGTCCAGGGCATACCCGCGGGTCGAAGCGTGCGAAGCCTGGCAGCAGGCATCTTCCACGCCCTGGCCCTGCTGGATGATGGCTCGGTGGTGGCCTGGGGCAGCAACGTGGAAGGTCAGTTGGGCGACGGCACCAATAACTCTTCCGACACAGCCAAGGCGGTTTCAATTACCGGTGTTCAGGTGCCCCCCAACCCTGCACCCTAGCCCGGACGGCGAATGCCAATGCCCTGCCTGGTGCTGCAGGCAGGGCGCTTTTTATCCCACGATACGGGCATTTGATCTGTATGGTGAAACACAACTGTTTGGCGTTGGTGGAACCTCGCGATTAAGCAACCTGGGGGCTCACCTGCGTGAGCCCCCAGGCTAGCAAAAGCCTACTGGCCGTTGGCATCGGCAGCGGTCTGGCCCGGCTGGGCCGTTCCCTGCAGGGTATGGCTGCCCACCCGGGTCGAACCGTCCACCGGTGCAGTGATGGTTACAGCCGCTGCCACCGGGGGCAGACCCGCGCGGAAGGCCCGCAAGCCCAGCCCAGGCAGAACCGAGAGCAGGCCCAGCAGGGCCATCGCCCCTACCAGCATCCCCAGCGCAGGCAGGCCCGTCCGGGCCGCAGGGGCCATCAGGGCCTGGGTGAGCCCCATGGGGGCGGCTGCCACCGGAACCCCCGGCGCCTCCGAGCTACCATACTGGGCCAGGGCGGCCTCGGCCTCGCGGTCTTCGGCTTCCTGGGCTGGTGTGGGCTGGCTAAAAATCAGAAAGAAGACCCGTAGGTAGTAGTAAGCGCCGATGGCCGAGGTAACCAGGGCCAGCACCACCAGTCCGTAGAACCCAGCCCGGGCGGCCTCCTGGAAAACCAGGTACTTGGCCCAGAACCCGGCCAGCGGGGGCAGCCCCAGCACCGAAAGAATGCCCAGCCCCAGGGCTCCGCCCAGCAAAGGCTTGCGGTACCACAGGCCCCGCAGGCGCTCGAGCGGTACTTCTTGATTCGAGAGCATCGAGAGCACCGCAAAGATCAGGCCCGTAGCCAGGCCATAGGTCAGCAGATAGAACGGGATGGTGGCCTGCCCGGTAGGGCCAAACAGCCCCAGGCCGATGTAGCCTGCATTGGCGATGGAGGAGTAAGCAAAAAGCCGCTTGGCTTCGGTCTGAGACAGAGCCCCCAGATTCCCAAACAGGGTGCTGAGAGCAATCAATGCGGCCATCCCGATACCCCAGGCTTCCAGGCCTTCGGGGGTAAAGATGCGTAGCATAGCTGCAAAAGCCGCCGCCTTGACCGCCGTAGCCATAAAGAGGGTGACCACCGTGGGGCTCCCCTGGTAAACGTCCGGCGACCACCACTGGAAGGGCACCATGGCGGTCTTGAAGGCAAAAGCCGCCATAATCAGCAACAACCCAGCCACGTAGAGCGGCCCCGAGCCGGTCGCACCCACCATAAAGCTGCCGGTTGCCCCAAAGTACAGGGCGATGCCATAGAGAAAGATGGCCGCCCCCAACGCCCCCAGCAGGAAGTATTTCAGGCCCGCTTCAAAACCTTTCTCGTCGCGCTGCCAGGTCGCCAGCACGTACAGGGGCAGCGAGAAGACCTCCAGGGCGATCACCAGCACCACCAGGTTGGGGCTGCTGGCCATAACATGCATACCGGTCACCGCAAATAGCACCAGCAAGGGGTATTCAAATTTCCTGGCCGGCCCCAGCAACAACGCCCACAACCCCCCCAGAACAGCCACCAGGGTCAGGCCCCGGGCCAGGGTATCGAAGCGGTAGAGGCCCCCAAAGGCCTCCACGGTCTGGCCCCAACCGACCACAGAGAACAAACCCGCCAGCAGCAGCGCCGCCACGGTTACAATGCGGTTGGCCTCGCGGGAGATGAGAAAGGCCAGCAGCGATAGCACGGTAGCAAAGCCCGCCAGCAAGTACAAAGTTAGCATCGCGCACCTCCCGTCCGCGTAGAAGAGATAAAAAACGGGCGCTTGTGGTCGGTCATGAAGCACCTCCAAAAAGCGCTGCAAGGGCCTTGCCGAGGGGCTCGAGGTAGGCCGTGAATAGCTTGGGATACAGCCCCATCAAGAGCAGCACCCCCACCGTAACGGCAGCAAAACCCCACTCGCGCGAATCCATATCCGGCACGGCCTGGGCCTGGGGGGTTTCCTGGAAGAGCTTCTGAAAAGCCGTGAGCGCATAGGCCGCCGCAGCAATCACCGCCAGGAAGGCCAGGAAGGTCAGCCAGGGCGAGACCTGGTAGGCCCCCAGCAACACCATCAGCTCGCCGGGGAAGCCCGAGAGCCCCGGTAGCCCAATCATAGCCATCAGCAAGAACATTCCCAGCACATAGAGCGCCGGGGTGTGCTTGGCCAGGCCACGCACCGGAAGGACGTCCAGGCTGCCGGTGCGCTTGTATACCAGGCCCACAAACAGGAACATGGCCGAGCCATACACCATCGAGGCCCCCAAAAGGTACAGCGCACCCACCGTGCCTTCCATGTTGCCGCTAAAGAGCCCCAGGGCCGCAACGCCCATGTGGGAAACCCCGGCATAGGCCAGCAAGGTTTTCCAGTCGGGTGCGCTGAAGGCCAGCCAGGCGGCGTACAAAGCCCCAAAAGCGGCCAGGAAGAGCAGCAAGCCCTGCCACTCCTTGAAGCCCTCGGGCATCAGGGGAATGGCCCACTTGAACAGGGCAAAGACACCCACCTTGTACAGGGTGCCCATAGCATCGGCCAGGCCGGAGGGGTGGTTTTGCTGGTGGAAACTGGGCAGCCAGGCATGCAGCGGGAAGAGCGGCGTTTTGACAGCCAGGGCAACCAAAAAGCCCAGGAAAGCCAGGGCCGCGGCCTGCCCGGTCAGGGGATGGGCCACCAAGTCGGTGTAGAGGAAGCTTTCAGCCCCGCCCAGGTAGCGCACCGCAAAGATGGAGGCCAGCATGGGCAGCGAGCCCACCAGCGTAAACAGGGCAAAGATGTAGATGGCCCGCAGACGGTCGCCCCCCCCGTAAAACCACAGCATCAAGAGCGCCGGGATCAGCGTGGCCTCGAAGAAGGCGTAGAAGAACACCAGATCCTGGGCCGCAAAAATGCCCAGCAAACCGGTCTGCATCATCAGAGCCAGGGCCAGGAAGCGCACCGGTACGTCGGCAACCCAGACCCCCAGGAGCACCACCAGGCTCACCGCAATCCACAAAAGCAAACCGGCCCCATCCAGCCCCACTGCATAGTAGACACCCACCTCGGGCAGGAAGGGGGTCTGGCTGGCGTACGCCACCCCCTGCCCCCCGTAGCCGGCAAACAGCACCACCGCAATCGCCAGGCTCACCGCCGCCGAGAGTATGGCGAAGGTGCGGCCCAGGCTCGGCACCATAAAGAGCAGCAAACCCGCCAGGAGGGGTAACCACAGTCCCACATGAATCATCGCAACACCCCCCAGCCCACCAGGATCACCAGGGCAAGCACCAGCCCGGCCAGGTAAAAGCGCAAAGCCCCGGTCTCGAGCCTCGCCAGCAGGCTCCCGAGCCCGCCCATCAGGCTGCCCAACCCGGCAAAGCCCGCCAGCAGACCCTTATCACCCCCGAACAGAAGTTCGGCCAGCCCTTTGGCCGGGTTCACCAGCAGGGCGTTGTACAGGGCATCAACATAGAACCCTTGCAAGGCCGCTGCCTGGAAGCGCTTGTACCAGGCTGGCATCCTCTGCTGGAAGAAGCGGAAGCCCCACCACAAAGCAGCAATCGCCACCACCGCCGAGGTGAGGATGAGCACCCACTCGGTGAGCACCGGCAGTTTCTCGTGGGGGAACTCCCCGATGGCTTTGGTCAGGAAAGGTTCGATAAAGTTCTTGTAATCAATCACGTACGGCAACCCCATAAAGCCCACACCAATGGCCCCACCCATCAGGATGTGGTTGGGCCAGAGCATCACCGCCGGGCTTTCGTGGGGGTGTTCTTTGCCCCGGTACTCGCCCCAGAAGACCAGCACATACCAGCGAATCGAGTAGAGCGCGGCCAGCACCGAGGCCAGCAGCATCAGGAACCACAGCCAGGGGCCATACTCGAAGGAGTAGGCCAGGATGGCGTCCTTCGACCAGAAGCCTGCCAGCGGCACCAGACCACCCGAGGCAAAGGCGGCGATCAGGCCGTGCAGATGGGTGGCGGGCAGGTACTTGCGCATACCGCCCATCTTGCGCACGTCCTGCTCGCCCCCCAGGGCGTGAATCACCGAGCCCGAGGTCATGAACATCAGGGCTTTGAAGAAAGCATGGGTCACGATGTGGAAGATGGCCACCCAGTAGGCCCCCACCCCCACCGCCACGAACATGAAGCCGAGCTGCGAAAGGGTCGTATAGGCCACGATGCGCTTAATGTCCCACTGGCCCAGCGAGCACAGCGCCCCGTAAAAGGCCGTCAGGAGGCCGATGAAAACGATCAGGCCCGACAGGTAAGCGTCGTCGTGCAGCATGAAAGCGTGCCGCACCAGCAGGTAAACCCCCGCCGTAACCATGGTGGCCGCGTGAATCAGGGCCGAGACCGGCGTGGGGCCGGCCATGGCGTCGGGCAGCCAGACCATCAGGGGCACCTGGGCGCTCTTGCCCATGGCCCCTACCAGCAGGAAGAAACCGGCCAGCGTGAGGGTGGTAAAGCTATACCCCCCAGCCTCCACCTTCTCGGCCAGCTCGCTGATCGAGAGGGTACCGAACATGCTCCAGAGCAGGCCCATGGCCAGCAGGAAGCCCAGGTCACCGATGCGGTTGACGATAAAGGCTTTACGGGCCGAGTCGACGTTAATCCGTTCGTGGTACCAGAAGCCGATCAGCAGGTAGGAGGCCAGCCCCACCCCCTCCCAGCCGATGAAGACCACCGGCAGGCTGTCGCCCAGGATGAGCACCAGCATGGCCGCGATGAACAAGTTGAAGTAGCTGAAGAAGCGGCTGTAACCGGGGTCGCCGTGCATGTAGCCGATGGCCCAGACGTGGATTAGGAAACCCACCCCAGTCACCACCATCAGCATCACGCCCGAGAGGTTGTCGAGGTTGAGGCTGAAAGGGATGCCCGGCAGCCAGTCCGGGAGGGCCCAGCGGGCCCCACCCTGCAGCAGCAAGACCAGGCCCAGAAGGAAGCTGCCCAGCACCAGCAAGGAGGCCAGCCAGCCCGCTGCCGGCTCGCCAATTCGCTTACCAAAAAGTCCCAGAAGCACGAACCCCAGGAGGGGCAGTGCGATAATCAGGGGTAGAAGAAAGGTCTCTTGCACGTTTTACCCCCTCAGTTGCCTCAGCTCATCTACGCTGGTGGTCTCGCGGCGGCGGAAGATGGCCACAATCAGACCAAGGCCCACCGCCACCTCGGCGGCGGCAATGGCGATGATGAAAAGCACCACCACCTGGGCATCCAGGCTCCCGGTGAGCTTGGAGAAACTGATGAGCGAGAGCGCAGCAGCGTTGAGCATCAGTTCGATGGACAAAAACATCAGGATGGCGGTGCGCCGGGTCAAGGCGCCGTAAGCACCAATTGAAAACAGCAGGGCCGAAGCCACAAGCCAGATCATCGCTTGACCACCGCCTTCTCATCTTTTTGCTGCCCGGCGGAAGGGCTGGGCTTTTGATCCTGTCGGGGGTGGGCCGGGTGGCTGGTGGCCGCAACAATCCGCTCCGGCTCGATGAGCACCACCGCTGCCACCGTGGCTACCAGCAGCAAGAAACCCACCACCAGCAGAGCATAGAGCCATTTCTCCGGGTCGTAGAGCAGGGGCCCCAGGGCCTGCGGCAGGCCGCCCCCCAGGGCCGGTGCATCGACGGGTGGCTGAAAGCGGGTTACAGCGTAGGTCAGCACGCAGGCCAGACCCAGCGCCCCGAGCGCGGCCACCCAGCTCAGCCGGGGCAGCAGGTCCTGGCCCACATTGGCGCTGGCTGCCGAGAGCAGCATGATGACGAACAAAAAGAGCACCACGATGGCCCCGGCGTAGACGATGATCTGGATCATAGCCACAAAGCGGGCCTCGAGCGCCACGTACACACCCGCCACCACCAGAAAATTGGCGATGAGCGCCAGGGCAGCGTGCACGGCGTTTTGCAGCCGCACCACGGCCAGGCCGGTACCAACCAGCACAAGCAGCGCAAGAACTTCCCAGAATCCGATACTCATTGATTCCTCCAGAGAGCCAGGGGTGGGCTCGAGCCTTTAGGGTCGCACATAATCCGAGCGATTTTACCCCCAACAATGTGCGTTGGGGAACACCTGCCTTTTAGACTCGAGCCTCCGATCTGCCCTACTTGGGCGGCTTGAAGCCCTCGAGTTCGGGCCGCACGTAGGGCAGGCTATAACCCCGCTTGACCGGCCTGCCGGTGTAGGCCGCCTCGCGGCGCTGGGGCTTGGTGCCCTCCACCTCGACCAGCATGTCCTCCTTGCTGTATACGAAGTCGGAGTAGCGGTAGTCGGCCATCTCGAAGTCGTAGCCCATCACCACCGCGCCGGTGGGGCAGGCTTCCTCGCACATCCCGCAGAAGATGCAGCGCAGCATGTTGATCTCGTAGACCCTGGCGTACCGCTCCCCTGCACTCACGGGGTTCTGGGGGTCGTTCTCGGCGGCTTCTACGTAGATGGCGTAGGCCGGGCAGGCCGCCGCACAGAGCGAACAGCCGATGCACTTCTCGAGGCCGTTGGGATGCCGGGTCAGCACGTGCCGCCCGTGAAAGCGGGGCTTCAGGGGCACGGGGGCATCCGGATAGGGAATGGTTACGGGTTTGGAAAACAGCGCCTTCAGGGTTATACCCATGCTTTGCGCCAGTGCAGCAATGCTCACAGACTCACTCCTTTCACGATACTAGTCGCCCGCGCCCATGCGCGGCAGGGGCCGGGGCCTGGGCTTGGCCGTGAGAATCACATAGGCCGAGAAGACCACCAGGCTGAGCAAGGAGAGCCAGCCCAGCACCGCAACCGGCCACTTGAAGGCCACCACCAGCGCCGACAGCAGGAACCAGGCCAGGGCCAGCGGGAAGAGGCGGCCCCAGCTAAAGACCATGAGCTGGTCGTAGCGCAGGCGGAAAAGCGTACCCCGCACCCAGATGAAGAAGAACAGGAACAGCGCGATTTTGACAAACATCCAGAGGTAGGGCAGGGCGAACAGGCCGCCGATGAGGGGAATCTGCTCCATGAAGCCGGGCATCCGCCAGCCGCCCAGGAAGAGTGTGGGAATGAGGGCCGAGGCGGTAATCAGGTGGATGTACTCGGCCATCTGGAACAGGGCCCACTTAATGGAGCTGTACTCGGTGTTGTAGCCCCCCACCAGCTCCTGTTCGGCCTCGGGCAGGTCGAAGGGGGTGCGGGCTGCTTCGGCCATGCTGGTCAAGAGGAAGATGGCAAAAGCCGGAAGCATGTAGAGAATCAGCCAGCCATTCTGGTGCTGCCACTCGACAATCTCCCGCAGGTTCAGGGAGCCCACCAGCAGAACCGGGGCCAGCAGGCTGATGCCCAGGGCCAGCTCGTAGGAGATGAGCGAGGCCGAGGAGCGCAGCGAACCCAGCAGGGAGTACTTGGAGTTGGAGGCCCAGCCCGCCAAAAAGATGCCGTAAATGGCGATCTCCGAAACCGCGAAGACGTAGAGCAGGCCCACGTCCAGGTCAATCACCCAGGGGTCGTAGCCAAAGAAGGCATCCTTGGGGCCAAAAGGGATCAGGCCAAAGGTGAGCACCGCAAAGGTGACGGAGATCATGGGGGCCAGCACGAAGACCACTTTGTCGGCCCTGGCAACCACCAGGTCTTCCTTGAAGATGGACTTGATGGCGTCGGCCAGGGGTTGTAACAGGCCACCAGGCCCCACCCGGTTGGGCCCCTGGCGTACCTGGATGCGGGCCAGCAGGCGCCGCTCAATCAGGGTCATGTAGGCAAAGGCGGTCAGCAGGCCAAAGATGACCAGAAAGGCTTTAATCCCCACCATCCACAAGGGGTCGGTGGCGCTCGAGCTGGCCGCAGGGGTGGCCTCGGCGGCCAGCGCCAGGCCAGCCAGGAGCGGTGCGCCAAAAGCCAGGCGCGTCTGGAGGCGCCCCAGGCGCGGGTGCTTCTGTTGGGTCTGGTTCATGCGGCACCTCCTACCAGAATTTTGGCCTCCACGCAGCGGCCTGCCCAGGCCCCCAGGGCCGGCACGTACATCACGCCATCGGGCAACCCCTCCACGGTCTTGACCTCGAGGCGTTCCTGTCCACCGGGCAGCTCGAGTTCAACCCAGTACCCATCGGCCAGGCCCTGGGCGCGGGCTGTGGCCGGGCTCATCTCCAGTTTCAGTTCGACCGCCTGGGCCACCGCCCCCACCACCTGCTCCCGCCGCCACATGGTGGGGCGCAGGTAGAGGGCTCCCTGGGTGGCGTCGGCCTCGGAGGCGGCCCAGCCGGTACCTTTGGGCAGCCAGCGCTCGAGCACCGCCGGCAGTTTGTGCTTTTCGACCAACAGGCGGGTGGCCTGGCGCACCAGCCGCACCGGGGTTTTGACCCCCAAAGCCTCGGCCAGCACCGCCAGCGCCGCCACCGCCCCGTCGGCTTCGCCGTTGTTGATGGCCGCAGGCTCCAAAGGCAGCACCCGGCCCTCGAGGTTCAGGGTATGGCCGCGCTTTTCGTAGGGTGTCTGGTTGGGCAATATCACGTCGGCGTACCGCTCGGCCAGCGGGTGCCGGTGCGTGAGGTGCAGGATGCGGAAAGAGGCCGCCTTGAGCTGGGCCAGGGTGGGCAGGTAGGCGTAGTAGACCGCCCGGGGCCCGGTTTCCGTCCAGCCCGCGCCGCCCTTGCCGGGGAAGAAGCCCAGCGCCTCCAGACCCCGCGCGTTGGCCGCCGGGGTCATGCACATCACCTTGGCGCCGGTGCGCTCGGCGAGCTGCTTGGCCTTGATGGCCGCCTCGGGCCGGTTGAGCACCCCGGCCCCCAGCACCAGCACCACCCGCTGGCTCTTCGCCAGGCGCTCCCTGGCCCAGGCCACCGCCTCGGCCAGGCCCGCCGGGGCTTCGCCCTGGTTCAGCAGGGCCGCCAGCAGGGCCGCCTCGGCCCCCGGTGCATGCACGCCGCTGGCCCCGGCCCACTTGGCGGTGTTGCTGGGGTAGGCGCTGAAGAGGGCCAGCTTGTGGGTCAGGCGGGGCATCCGCTCCTTGATGTTGAGGTCGGCGAAGGGGGTGCCGTGGTTCAGTTTGCCGGCTGGTTTGAGGCCGCGGCTGTACTCCGAGAGCCTGAGGTGCAGGGTGGGGGCCTCCTCGGTGGGCTCGCCCAGGATCAGCACAAACTCGGCGTCCAGCAGCTCATCGAAGCTGGCCGGGGTAAAGCCGGTCACCGGGTAGGCGGTGCGGCCCTGGAAGTCGCGGTGCGGCGTACCCAGGGCCTGGGTAAGCTCGAGGGCCGCCAGACCCTCCTCGAGGGTGCTGCTGCCCGCCAGATACACGCCGATGTCCGATTTGGCCACGCCGCTCAAGCCCTTGCGAATGGCCTCGAGGGCCTCCTCCCAGGTGGTCTCTACCAGCTTTCCGTCCTTGCGAACCAGCGGCGAACGCACCCGGTTTTCGTTCACCCATTCGTGGCCGAAGCGGGCCGCATCGGAGATCCAGACCTCGTTCACCTCGCGGCGCTCGGCGGCCCGGATGCGCTCGAGCAGCCCGCTGCGGGTGTCCACGGTGATGGCCGCCCCGCAGGCATCGTCCATCGAGGTGGTCTCGGTGGCGTCGTACTCCCAGTTGCGGGCCCGGAAGCGCGCGGTTCGGTCGAGCAGGGCCCCCACCGGGCAGATGTCCACGATGTTGCCGGTGAAGTTGGAGGGCAGGCCGTCATCCTCGCTGTTGATGAAGGTGTGCACCCCCCGCTCGATAAAGTCGAGCACCTCGTCGCCCGGGATCTCCTCGAAGTAGCGCACGCAGCGCTTGCAGTGAATGCAGCGCTCGCGGTCGAGCACGATGAAGGGCGAGAGCGGATGGTGCTTGTCCACGTGCCGCCGGGTCATCTCGAAGCGGGTGTACATGGGCAGCTCCATGGGGTCGGGCTGGTAGAACTTCTCCACCAGGCCGTACTCGTAGCTGCGATCCTGTAGCTCGCAGGCCCCGCCCTTGTCGCAGGTGGGGCAGTCCAGCGGGTGGTTGAGCAGGGTCAGCTCCACCATGCCCGACTGGGCGTGCTTCACCTCGTCGGAGAGGGTGTCCACCACCATCCCGTCGGTTACCGCGGTAATGCAGGCCGCCGCCAGCTTGGGCATCCAGAAAATTTTGGGCTGCCCATCCTCCATGATGAAGTTGCCGTCCGGCCCTTTGCGCGGGCTGCCGGTTCTGACCAGGCACATCCGGCAGGCCCCAATGGGCGAGAGGTGCTTTTCGGCGCAGAATAAGGGCACGTCGTAGCCAGCGTGGAAGATGGCATCCATCACCGAGGTGCCGTTCGGTACCTCTATGGTTCTGTCGTTAATAGTTACCTTGGCCATTTCCTACCTCACCCCCAGCGGCTCCCCAGGCGCTCCACCGGTCTGCCCTGTTCCACAGCCTCCACAAACTGGTGGCGGAAGTGCTTGAGGCTGCCGCGCACCGGCCAGCAGGCCGCATCGGCCAGCGCACAGAAGCTGCGGCCCTCGATCTGGTCGAGCATGCTCTCCAAAAGCTCCACATCGCCTTTCTGGCCCTGCCCGGTTCCAATCTTCTCGAACAGGCTCACCATCCAGCCCGAAACCCCCTCGCGGCAGGGGGTGCACTTGCCGCAGGACTCGTGGCCGTAGAAGCGGGTTATGTTCCACATAGCATCCACCATGCTCATGCTGGCCGGGATGCCGATCACCCCCCCGGTGCCCAGCAGCGAGCCTTTGGCGCTGATGGACTCGTAGTCCATAGGGGTGTCCAGGATTTCGTCGTTCCAGGGCAAAGGCGGGCAGGAAGAGCCTCCCGGAATAATGGCCTGGATGGGCTCGGTGGGGCCCCCAGCCCAGTCGAAGAGCAGCTCGCGGAAGGTGGTGCCCAGGGGCAGCTCGTACACGCCGGGGCGCTTGAAGGGGCCCGAGACCTGGAAGAGCTTGTGGCCCTTGGACTTTTCGGTGCCCATGCTGGCGAACCAGTCGGCCCCGCGCTCGATGATGTGCACCACCGAGCAGAGCGACTCCACGTTGTTGATGGTGGTGGGCATCCCCCACAGGCCGGCCTGGGCCGGGAAGGGAGGCTTCATGCGGGGGTTGGCCCGCAGGCCCTCGAGGGAGTTCATCAGGGCGGTCTCCTCGCCGCAGATGTAGGCCCCGGCCCCCCGGTGCACATACAGGTCAAAGCTGAAGCCGGTGCCCATCACGTTCTGGCCCAGGTAGCCCGCCGCGTAGGCCTCGCGAATCGCTGCGATAAGCCGGTCGTAGGCCCGGCGGTACTCGCCGCGGATGTAGATGTAGCCCTTACTAGCCTGAATCGCCACCCCCGCGATCATCATGCCCTCGATGAGCTGATGGGGGTCGTCTTCCATCAGGTAGCGGTCTTTGAAGGAGCCCGGCTCCGACTCGTCGGCGTTGCAGACGATGTAGTGCTGCTTGCCGGTGTTTCTGGGCATGAAGCTCCACTTGAGCCCGGTGGGGAAGCCCGCCCCACCGCGCCCGCGCAGGCCGGACTTCTTGACCTCCTCGATCACCCAGTCCTGGCCCTGGGCGATGGCCTTGCGGATGGCCTGGTAGCCGCCGTGGGCCAGGTAATAGCTGAGCGTCCAGGAGTTGGGCTGGCCCACGTGTTTGTAAAGGGTCTTCTCGAAACGGGGGTCTTTTCCGCTCACGATGGGGCCGGTCATGCGCCCACCTCCTCCCCACGCACGTGTACCTCGTGCCCCACCTTGCCGGGCAACGCGATTTCCTCGAGCTTCTTCCCTTCCCGCAGGCCCTGCAAGAGCGCGTGCAGCCGGGCCTTGGTCACGCACTCCACATAGGGCTCGTCGTTGACCTGAATCACCGGCGCGGTGTGGCAGGAGCCCAGGCACTCCACCTTCTGGATGCTGAAGAGCCCGTCGGGGGTGACCTCCCCGCGCAGGATGCCCAGCGTTTCGACAAGCTCGTCCCACAGCTCGTCGGCCCCGCCAATGGCGCAGCTCAGGGTGGCGCACACCTGCAGGTGGTACTTGCCGGTGGGCAGGGCCTGGTAGTAGCTGTAAAAGCTCATCACCCCCGCCACCTCGGTTGCTGTCGTACCTAGGATTCGGGCGATCTCCTCCTGGCGTTCGGGGGAGATCCAGCCCTCGTCCTGTTGCACCCGCCGCAGCATGGGCATGAGGGCCGCCCGTCGGTCGGGGTACTGCGCGAATACCTCGTTTAACCAGTCTTGCTTATCGTCGAAAAATCCCATACGCCTCCGCATCATCGGGGGCCTGGACTCGCCAGACCCCGCGAAAAACTCACCGATCCACATCCCCCATCACCGGGTCTAAAGATGCGATCACCACAACCATATCGGCCATCTGCACGCCCTTGCAAGCATAGGGCAGGCTTTGCAGGTTCACAAAGCTGGGTGCGCGTACTTTGACCCGGTAGGGCATGGAACCACCATCGGAAACGATGTAGTAACCCAGCTCACCCCGGGCGCTCTCGGTGGGCACGTAAACCTCACCCAGGGCCGGGTGGAAGCCCTCGGTCACCAGTTTGAAGTGGTAGATTACCGCCTCCATCGAGGTTTCCAGCAGGTGGCGCGGCGGCAGCGAGATCTGCGGGTTGGGGTCGCGGATGGGGCCCGGCCCGAGGGCCTCGAGCCGCTCCACGGCCTGCCGGATGATCTTGACCGACTCGCGCATCTCCAGGATGCGGATCACCATCCGGTCGAAGACGTCACCGCCCGTCAGCACCGGGACGTCGAAGTCGTAGGTCTCGTAGCCTGCGTAGGGGTAGGCCTTGCGCACGTCGTAGTTAACCCCCGAGGCCCGCAGGCTGCCCCCGGTGAGGGAAAGGTTGATGGCCGCCTCGGGGGGGATCACCGCCACGCCGCGGGCGCGCTCGTAAAAGATGGGGCTTTCCCGGAACAAAGCCTCGTACTCGTCAATCCGGGCCGGCATCTGCGCGATGAACTTCTTCACCTCGCCCAGAAACTCCGGCGGCAGGTCTTCCTTGAGGCCGCCAATCCGGATGTAGTTGTGGTGGAAGCGCTGCCCCGAGACCCACTCGAAGAGGTCGAGCACCGCCTCGCGCTCGCGGAAAGCGTAAAAGAACGGCGTCAGCGCGCCAAAGTCCAGCAGGCCCGTCCCCAGAAAGACCAGGTGCGAGGCGATGCGGGACAGCTCGTTGAGCATCACCCGGATGGCCTGGGCCCTGGGGGGCACCTGCGCCCCCACCAGCTTCTCCACGCTCAGGGCATAGGCCAGGTCGTGGCTGAAGCTGTGCAGGTAGTCCATGCGGGGGGTGTAGGTAAGGCACTGGGTGTAGGTGCGGTGCTCCATGTTCTTCTCGAAGCCGGTATGGAGGTAGCCGATATGGGGGGTCAGGCGCAGAATCTGCTCCCCCGAGAGATCCACCACCACCCGCAGCACCCCGTGGGTCGAGGGGTGCTGGGGCCCCACGTTGAGGGTCATGACCTCGGACTTCAGCTCCGGCGCATCGGCGATGTCGTAGGCCTCCACCGAAGGGCTGTGTAGCTTTTGCGGGTCGCGCACCATCAGTTGCCTCCCTTCACAACCTTCTGCACCTCAGCGGCCACGTCCTGGTAGCCCTTGCGGGTACCGCCCCGCCAGCCGGTCATGCCGCCTTTATCGCCGGACAGGCCGGCCCGGAAGGCGTCGGGGTCAATGAAGCGGCCCTCTTTGAACAGGGTAGGGGTCTCACCCAGGGGGAAGTCCTTGCGCAGGGGGTGGCCTTCCAGGTCTTCGGGGGTCAGGATTTTGCGCAGGTCGGGGTGGCCCTCGAAGCGGATGCCCAGCAGGTCGAAGACCTCGCGCTCGAGGTAGTCGGCCCCCATCCACAGGTCGGTCAGGCTGGGCAGGCTGGGGTTGGCCTCGGGCACATACACCCGGATAAAAACCCGGCTGCCATCGCCCCCCTGGTAGCCGGGCAGCGAGACCAGTTCGTAGACCACGCAGAAACGCTCCGGTTTGGGTTGGGGGTATTTCAGATAGTCAATGCCCACCACGTCGGCCAGGTAGTTCCAGCCCTGGCTTTTGAGCTGGGCCAGCAAGGCCTTGAACTCGCCGCGGGGCACCACCACCCAGGTGTTGCCGTGGGCCTCCTCGATGGCCCAACCGTTGGCCTGAGCCTGCTTTTTTAGCTCGGTCAGCTTTTGCATGTCCACCTCGAGCCCCTAGCGCTTCCAGGCCTCCACCTTGGGCAGCTTGCGACCCTGGTCGTCGCGGGCCTTGCCCTGGATCTTTTTCTGAAGCTGCATCACCGCGTAGATGAGGGCCTCGGGCCGGGGCGGGCAGCCCGGCACAAACACATCCACCGGCACCACGCTGTCCACGTTCTGCACGATGGCGTAGTTGTTAAACATCCCCCCCGAGGAGGCGCAGGCCCCCATCGAGATGACCCATTTGGGGTCGGGCATCTGGTCGTAGACCCGGCGCATCACCGGGGCCATCTTTTTGGAGAGCCGCCCGGCCACAATCATCACATCGGCCTGGCGGGGCGAGGCCCGGAAGACCTCGGAGCCAAAACGGGATAGGTCGTTGCGGGCATTGGTCGAGGCCATCATCTCGATGGCACAGCAGGCCAGCCCAAAGGTCGCCGGCCACAGGCTGTTCGAGCGCCCCCAGGCGATAAGCTTCTCGAGGGTGGTGAACAAAACCCCCTCGTTTTCCAGCTCCTGCACATCTTTTGTAAATAGGTCTGCAATGGTTGCCATTCAAAACCCCCTTTGGGCCGGGCGCGCTAGTGCCATTTCATCACGCCCTTGTACCACTCGTACAAAAAACCCACGAACAACAAAAGCGTAAAGACCAGCAGGCCCACAAAGCCCACCACACCCACGGTGCCGGCGCTCACCGCGTAGGGCCACAAAAAGGCCACCTCCACGTCGAAGATGATGAACAGCATCGCCACCGCGTAGAAGTGCACCGGGAAGCGCTTGACCTCCCCGGCGGGGTCGTTGCCCGACTCATAGGGCATCAGCTTGAAACGCCCACCCTTTTTAGGGCCTAAGAGGGCCCCCACCACGGTTGCCAGCACGGCAATGCCGACGGCAACAGCCAGGTACACCAGTAAAGCCTGATACTCACTTATCGGTGACATGCGCCTCCTCTGCTACTAGGGTGGTCGAGCTTGTGCCTATCTTCACGAGGCGTGTTAAAGCCCACACCGCCCGACCAACTGTCGCCAACATCTTACACTTCCACCTTCCCGACGCAACCAGGTTGTTAGTTATGAGAATAGTTTGGAATACGGACAAACATTGTGGAAAAACCTACCGTGCCCCTGCCAGCCAAGCCCCAAAGCACCCCCTCCCAGATCTGCCACTGGGAGGGGCTTTCGGAAGAGATTTTTAGTAGCGCTTATCCACCAGGGGCGGCCCTTCCAGGGCCGGGTCGGCCTGAATCTCGTCCAGGCGGATGCCGGTGGCCTGCTGCAAGGCCGGGCCAAGCTGGGGCGGCACCGCCTCGGCCTTGATGCGCAGGGTGAGCTTGTCGGTGCCACCTTCTTTGGTCTCCACCACCAGTTGGGCACCGCCGCGAGGGTCAATGCCAAAGGCCATCAGCAGGGGGGCCAGTTCGGTGGGGTAGAGCTTGACCCCCTTTACCTTGACCATCAGGTCGGTGCGCCCAATCACCCCCCGGGGCAGGCAGAGCCGCCCCTCGGGGCGCGATACCACCGCCAGGTCGCCGGTGCGGAAGCGGATCATGGGCATCAGGGTACGCGAGAGCGAGGTCACCACCATCTCCCCTTTTTCGCCCTCCGGGGTGGGCTCGAGGGTCTCGGGGTCGAGCACCTCGATAATGGCCATCTCGGGGATTTCCCACAGCCCGTTTTTTTCCAGCCCCTCCCCGGCCACCACCCCCAGCTCCGAGGTGCCGTAGGCGTCAACCGCAACCCCGCCGATGGCCTGCTCGAGCTTCTCGCGGTAGCCCGGCACCGAGGTAAAGGGTTCGCCACCGGCCATCACAAGCTCAAACCGGCCCCCGGCCTGGGCAATCTTCATGGCAAAGCTGGGGTTAGCGACCAGAATCTCGAAACCGTACTGCTGCTGTAGCTGCACAATGCGCTCGGCCTCGCCGGGGCCATGCGGCAAAACCATCGCACCGGCCCGTTGCAGGGCCTCGTGAAACAGCCAACCCCCGGCAAAAATGTGGTAGCCAAAAGCCACCAGGGCTTTCTTTCCGGCCACCCCCAGGCGCTGCATCTGGGCCGATAAGGCCTGGGCCTGGTACTCCACGTCCTCGGCGGAGAGGTACTCGGGCATCCAGCCGATGGCCGGGCTCGGGGTCAGGTGCATCAGGGCCGCGCCTTTGGGGGGCTGGGGGTTCGACTGGATATAGGCCAGCCACTCCTGACGGGTAGTGAGGGGCAGGCTGGTAATGCGCTCGGGGGTCAGGCTCTGGACATCTACGTTACTGAGTTTTTGGGCGTAAACGGGGTGCTTTTGCGCAGCAGCGACCACGGTGCGAAGGCGTTGGACTCGATCCATAGCAGGGCTCCTTTTATCTACACGCCGATTATACGGCTTACCACACCCCGCAGTCGGCCCCAGCAAGGTTGTCGGGAAATTTAGTCGAACAGGTCGAAAAGCCGGCCCAGCTTGCTTTTCTTCTTGCCGTGGCGCTTGTAGTACTCGTCGTCGTCGGTGTCGTAGGGGTTGCGGTGATGGGTGGGCGGGGGGGCGTACTGCTGGCGGTAGCGCTCGAGCTCGGCCTCGTATTCCTGTTCGTACTGGCGCACCTGGCCCAGCAGTTTTTCCATCTCACCGCCGTCGAGCCAGACACCCCGGCACTTGGGGCAGACGTCTATGTGCACGCCGTTGCGCTGAATTTCGTTCATTCCGGTTTGACAGTTTGGACAGATCAGCAGGGGCATAGATTCCTCCACCTCCAGCCTGCCAGAAATTGCGCCCGACGAAGGGGGTGGGGCGGCTATTCAAGCGGCGGATTTTGCCCTACAGTGGTGAAGTAAAAACACCCGATAAGCGCTCACAAAACTCATACGGCTTAGCGTTTGAGCAGCTCCAGCGCCACCCACAGCCCCAGCCGCCGTTCGGGGCTCTCGAGGTCGCCCAGCATGCCCCTGAGCTGCTCGAGGCGGTAGTAGATGCTCTGCCGGCGCACCCCCAGCCGGCGGGCGGTCTCGGCGATGTTGAACTGCGAGGCCAGCAGGGCTTCCAGGGTGGCCAGCAGGGTGCTGCGGGGCCGGCTGGGCAGGTTCAGGATAGCCCCTAGCTGGCGCTGCAGAAAGCTGCGGTCGCGGCCGGTCTCGACCAGGGCCTCCAGGAGCGAGTCCAGCAGCGGCTCTTCCCTATCCACCGCCGGGCGCAGAATGCGCTCGTGGGCCGCGCGGGTCAGGTCGGCAAAGCGCACCTCGGTGCGAAAAGCCAGAATGGGGAATTGCAGCATTCGGGCGGTTTGCAGCATCTCCGGGGGCACCTCGGTGAGCCACTGCACCAGCTCGAGGCCGAGCCCCCCCACCCCGGCCTCGGCCAGCGAGCGCACATAGGCCACCTGGGCCTCGGGCGTGCTGCGGGAGAGCTCGAGGCCGGTGGAAAGCACCAGTTCGCCCCCCGATAGCAGCCGGGCCACGTCCAGCACCTCGGCCACGTGCACCCAGGTGATGGGGGCCTCGAGCCGACCCTGCCCCGAGAGCAGTTCTGCCCCGGCAAAGGCGGGAAGCTCGAGAATCTGGCGCAGGGTGGGCAGGTGCATACCCTACTGCTTGGCAATCCAGTGCATGGTTTTCTCGGCCAGCCGATCCAGGGCCTGCACCGCAAGCTCGAGGTGTTCTTCTTTGGTGTCCTCGATTTTGTTGTGGCTGATACCGTGCAGGCTCTGCACGAACATCATCACCGTGGGGATGCCGGCGCGGGCCACCTCGGCGGCGTCGTGCAGGGGCCCCGAAGGCAGGCGGTGCGAGACCCCGGCCACCTCGCGGATGGCCTGGTCGCAGAACTCGATCAGCTCGGGGTGGAACAGGATGGGGTGAATCCGCCAGATGGTGTTCCATTCCGGCTCCGGCAGGCCCCCCTCGCGGGCAAAGCGCTGGCTGGCTTTTTCGGCTTCGAACTTGAGCCGGGCCAGGGCATCGGCATCAAGGTGGCGCTGGTCGAGGGTGATGGTGCATTCCGCCACCACGCTGGTCACAATCCCCGGTTTGGTGATGCAGCTTCCGATGGTGCTAACCCCCCCGTTGCGGTCGGTGATGTTGTAGATCTCGGAGGCCATTTTGCTTGCGGCCAGAAAAGCATCCTTGCGCTTATGCATGGGCGTGGAGCCGGAGTGGGCGGCCTGGCCCCTGAAGGTGATGGCGTGACGCTCGACCCCAAAGGTTCCCAGCACCACCCCCAGGGGCAGGCCCATGTCCAGCAGCACCGGGCCCTGTTCGATGTGAAGCTCGAGGTAGGCCGCGGCGTTTTTCTGTTCGCTCTGGGCCTCGAGCATCCGGCTCATCTCCACCCCGCAGCGCCGCAGGGCCTCCTCCAGGCGGATGCCGTCCTTGTCGGTGCGGTCTTTTTCCAGCTCGGGCTCGAGGGTGCCCGAGAAGGCCGAGGAACCCAGCAGGCTGCGGCCAAAGCGGGCCCCCTCCTCGTCGGCCCAGTCCACCAGCCGCACCGTGACCGGGGGGTTCCCCTGGTACTCCTCGGCGATGCGGCGCAGAACCTCGAGGCCCGCCAGCACGTTAAGGCAGCCATCCAGCCAGCCCCCGCCCGGCACCGAGTCCAGGTGGCCCCCAATCAGCAGGGCTTTCTCGCTTTTGCCCTTGAGCGTCACCCAGTTGTTGCCGGCAGCGTCGTAGTGTTGTTCTACCGGTAGGCCCTCCAGCTTGCGGTTGAACCATTCGCGCGCTTTGAGCCAGGTATCAGTCCAGGCCACCCGCCAGGCGCCGTTTTCGTCGGCGGTCAGGTCACGCAGTTCCTTGAGTTCTTCAACGGTTCGTTTGGGGTTCAGCATGATGGTCTCCAAAAAGCGTAGCCCTGGGGTGAAATAGGGGGCGACACACCGGCCGCCCCCTGGCACAATCATCTCTTGCTCAAGCCCAGGTTATTTCCAGTCTCGAGCCCGCTTACCGGTGGCGGCCTCCCAGGGGCCGTAGTCCACGGTGGCCGCTGGGGGGTCTTTGGTCAGGATGCCCTGCTCACGCAGCAGACGCACCGAGGCCTGGTAGTCGGCAGGCACCAGGAAGCCGGCCCAGCCTTTGGTGGTGGCCCCAGCGTTGTAGAGCTTGGCAACCTCGGCCATCTGCCAGGTCTGGTGGCCCTTGGCGTCGGCGCGGGTGCCGGAGCCTTTGCAGGTGTTGCCGCAGAAGGGCAGCACGTACTTTTCGACGGTCTCGGCCTGGTTGGCTACCGCCCAGTTCCAGCCCTGGATGGAGGCCCGAATCAGGCGGGCGGCCACCTGACGGCCGGTCAGGCCCGAACCCTTGAAGTTGCGCTCGTTCAAGACCCGTTCGGTGGTAAAAATCAGGTCTTCAAGCAGGTTAATGCCTTCATCGGCCAACTTGAACACGTCCACCTTGGTCTCGTCGTAGCCCAACCCGGCGATCTGGTTGACCTCGTTGTAGGTCATGGCCGAGACCAGTTGCACCTTGTCGGGGAAAACCAGAGCTGGGTCGAAGGGGTAGCTTACCGCGGTGACATCGGGGTTGGTTACCCGGGGATCCAGCGAGCTGGTCAGGCCGCACTTGCGGAACAGGGCCACCGCCGGGTACTCGTTGCCGGAAGGCCAGACCCCCACGCTCTTACCCTTCAGGTCTTTGCACAGATCCCTGATACCGGTGGATTTCAAAGCCACCAGCGTAAAGCCCGAGCGCTGGAAAATCTGGGCCAGGTGCACCACCGGAATGCCGCGCTCCCGAGCGGTGAGCAGGTCGGCAATCCAGGTGGTGCCGAAGTCGGCCGCACCGGACTGCACCACCTGAATGGGGGACTGATCGCCCGCCGGCAGCAGGGTTACATCCAGCCCCTGCGCCCGGAAAAAGCCCCGCTCCTTGGCTACAAAGAAACCCGCAAACTGGGCTTGCGGAAACCACTTGAGCTGCAAGTTGACCTTGACCAGGTTTTGCTGGGCGCTTGCCAGCGACACCAGCATGAAGACTGCCAGTACCCAAACGACCGACCACTTCTTCATCCTTGCCTCCTTTTGTGCCAGAACGACTTCAGATGGTAGCCTACTGCACCCTACAACCCTCCTGTCAAGCGCGCTCCTTTCACCTCCTCACTGGGATAAAAGCGGGGCCTGTAAAACCCATCACCAGGAATCGTTAGCGGAAAGATACGTGCCATCCCGTAAACCTGCGCTCGAGACCGAAGGTGCGAGCCTGGCGCAAGGGTCGTTAGCGAAAGGACACGTGCCATCCAGTTAATCTCCGCTCGAGCCACGCCACCAGGCCATACCAGGCAATGCCTATCACCGAGGCCACAATAATGGCCGACCAGACGATATCGAAGCCAAAGCGTCCAGCCTCGATCTGGATACGAAAACCCAGCCCCTGCCCGTTGGCCCCAAAAAACTCGCCCACGATGGCCCCAATCATAGCCAGGGTGGTGCCCAGCTTTAGGGCGTTGAAGATAAAGGGCAGGGCGTTGGGCAGGCGCAGCCAGCGGTACTGCTGCACTTCCCCGGCTGCATACGAGCGCATCAGGTCGAGCGAGAGTGGGCTCACCTCGGTCAGGCCCCGGAAAGTGTTCACCACCATAGGGAAAAATACCGTAATCGCCACAATAACCGCCTTGGAGGGCCAGTCGATGCCAATCATCTTGACCAGCACCGGGGCCAGGGCCACAATCGGGATGCTGCTAAAAAGCGCAGCGTACGGCAGCAACCCCCGCTCGAGGAAAACATACCGGCTTATCAGCAGAGCGGTGAGCAGGCCCAGGCTACAGCCGACCAGATAGCCCACCAGGGCCTCCAGCACCACGGTCTGGAACGCGTCCTGCAAAAGCACATCCCGCACTTCCAGCAAGGTTGAGAGCACCCGGCTGGGGGTCGGAATCAGGCCGGGGGGCACCTGGTAGGCCCGCAGCAGGGCCTCGGCGGTCACCACCAGGGCCAGCAGGGTGAGGGCCGCGGGCGTGAAGCCGACGACCGGATTGGAGGTATCCACAAACTGCTGGGCCACCCTGGCAAGGCCCCACACCACCCCCAGAAAGCCCAGGCCAATCAGAAGTTTCTGGGTGCTGCTGGCGGGTTCGGACTGATCCCACCAGGCCACGATAAACCACAGCAATAGCCCAAACCCCAGCCCCAGCAAAAGCCAACCCAGCCAGTAACCACCAAAGACCGCCCGGTGTGCAGGGGTCATCTTCAACCCACCCCCTCCCGCCTGGACAGCCGGGCCTGTTTGGCAGGTATCGCTGCGCCCCCACTGGTGCGCCGCCAGGGCGTAAGCAGGCGCTCGAGCCAGTTCACCAGGGCCACCAGCAGGATTCCCAATACCGCCGAGGAAAGCATGATCACCCACATCGCCACCACATCCGAGGCCCTCGAGTTCTCCGCCAGCATCTTGCCGATGCCCTGAAAGCTGATGGTGGAGATCTCGGCCACAATGGCCCCGATCAGGGCCGCCGTCATGGCGACCTTGAAGGCCGTAAACAGATAGGGCACCGAGGCCGGGAAGCGCAGCTTGAGGTAGGTTTGCCAGTGGCTGGCGTTGTAGGTTTTCATCAGGTCGAGGGCCATGGGGTCGGGGCTTTTGAGGCCCTTGGCGACCCCGATGGTGATGGGGAAAAAAGCAATGTAGGCCGCGATGATGGCCTTGGGCAGCCAGCCCTGCACCCCATACTGCCCCAGCAGCACCACCAGCATGGGCGCAATGGCGATGATGGGGACGGTCTGGGAGGCCACAATCCAGGGCAGCAAAGCCCGTTCAAAGGCCCTCGAGGCCACCATCCCAATCGCAAAAAAGAAGCCCACCACCGCCGCCAATAGCAAACCCACCACCGTCTCGAAGGCCGTAACCGCCGCATTGATGGGGATGGCGTTGGGTGAATTGAGAGGGAACATCAGGTTGCCAAAGCCGTTCCAGAGCTGCTGGGGCGAAGGCAGCACCGGGCTCCGGAGTTGGGTTGCACACTCAAAAGCAGTCTGGCAGGGCAGGGCCGCGCCCGTATCCAACGCCCGCTGCGCTACCGGGATATTGGCCAGGTACATCAGCGGCCAGTACAGCGCCAGCACCACCAGGGCCACCACCAGCATGGGCACCAGATTGGGCGAGATTCGCATCACTCGGTCACCTCGTAGCCGTGGCCTTTGCGCAGGGCCTCGCGCACCGCGGTAGCCAGCTCGAAAAAGCGGGTGGTCTCGCGGGTCTCGAAGGTGCGGGGCTGGGGCAGGTCTACCGGTATGACGGTCTCGATTTTGCCGGGGCGCGGGGTCATCACCACGATCCGGGTGGAGAGGAAGACCGCCTCGGGGATGGAGTGGGTCACAAAGATGATGGTTTTACCGGTCTCGCGCCACAGGCGCAAAAGCTCCAGGTTCAGGTTCTCGCGGGTAATCTCGTCCAGGGCGCCAAAGGGCTCATCCATGAACAAAAGCTGCGGGTCGAAAGCCAGGGCCCGGGCGATGGAGACCCGCTGCTGCATCCCGCCCGAAAGCTGCCAGGGGTAGTGCCTGGCGAACTTCTCCAGCCCCACCAAAGCCAGCATCCGCTCGGCCCTGGCCCTGCGCTCCTGCACGGGAAAGTTCATCACCTCCAGGGGCAGCATCACGTTGGAGAGCACATTGCGCCACTCCATCAGGGTGGGAGCCTGGAAGACGTAGCCGTAGGCCCGGGCCTTGCGGGCCTCCTCGGGGCTTTTACCCCCGATGCGGATGGTGCCCGATGAGGGCTGGATCAGGTCGGCCAGCAGGCGCAGCAGGGTGGTTTTACCGCAACCCGAGGGCCCAATCAGGCTGATGAACTCCCCCTGGGCGATCTCGAGGTTGGCGTCTTTGAGGGCCACCGTGCCGTTTGGAAACACCATCGAAACACCCTGAACCGAAACAATGGCGGCTGCGTTCGAACCTTTGGCGGATAGCTCTGGAGAGGTATTGGCTTGCATCATGGTCTTCCCTATTTATGGCGGCTGCCCGTCAGGGCCGCGGTCAGGCCCAGCCCAATGTAGATGCCCCCCGTGATCCAACGCTGGCCCTGGGCAAAGCGCACTTCCCTGGTTTTTTGACGCAACCATGACCCTAACGAACTCGACAGAAAGGCGTACGTACCATCGCTAAAGGTAGCCAGGGCTATGAAAACCAGGCCGAGCAGCAAAAATTGCAGCCAGGCCGCCCCCCGCGCCGGGTCGACAAACTGGGGCAGGAAGGCAAAAAAGAACAGTGCGGTTTTGGGGTTCAGGGCGTTGACCACCAACCCTTGCAGGAAAATTTGCCCTAGAGGCTGGCGCGCTGCTACCGCAAGCTCGAGGGGCTCTCTAGCCAGCCAGGTTCGCAGACCCAGGTAGACCAGATAGGCCGCACCTGCATACTTAACCAGGTTGAAAGCCAGGGCGCTCGAGAGCAGAATGGCCGAAAGGCCCAGGGTGGCCATCAGCACGTGCACCAGCCCCCCACACTGGATACCCAGCACGCTGGCCAGACCCGCCGCACGCCCTTGGGAAGCGCTGCGGGTAACGATGTAAAGCACCGCCGGCCCTGGAATCAGCAGCAGGGCCAGACTGGCCAGGGCAAACACCAGCAATTGGTCTGGGGGTATCAGCATCTCACCACCCTTTTAGGAGGGGATTGTACCTGGTTTTGCATAAATATTCACCACCATCTATCCCCGTTTGAAGCCTCCTTGGGCCAGTACCCACAGGAGCCCGCCCACCACCGCGAAAAGCGCCCAGGCCGAACTACCCCCCAGCGCCAGCAGCACCGCGATCCACAGACAGATTCCACCCAGCAAATTCAATATCCATCGGGGCTTCATCTAGAAGTACATGGGCTCGCGCCGCAGGAGCTTACCCCGCCCTTTCTCACCCACAAACTGCCCGTCCCGCACCGCCACCTTACCCCGCACCGTCACCACGCTGGGCCGGCCATCAATCTCAAAGCCCTCAAAGGCGTTGTAGTCGTTGTTGACGTGCTGGGTCTTGACCGAGATGGTGCCCCGGTAGTGGGGGTCGTAGACCACCAGGTCGGCGTCGCTGCCCACCGCGATGGTGCCCTTGCGGGGGAACAACCCAAACAGCTTGGCGGCCTTGGTGCTGGCCGCATCCACAAAGCGGTGAATGTCGAGGTGGCCGCGGCTCACCCCGTAGGTGTAGAGCAGGTTCACCCGGTCTTCGATGGCGGGGATGCCGTTGGGAATAGCGGTGAAGGCATCCTTACCCAGCAGCTTCTGCTCGGTGTCGAAGGGGCAGTGGTCGGTGCCCACCGTGTCAATGAAGCCCTGGGCCAGGGCATCCCACAGGGCTTTTTGGTTGCGCTTGTCGCGCAAAGGCGGCGACATGATGTACTTCATGGCCTCCACCCCACCCCGCTCGGCGTAGGTTTTATCGAGCAGGAAATGGGGTATCACCGATTCGATATAGATGGGCACGCCCCGCGATTTAGCGGCCATGGCCGCATCCAGGGCCGGTTTACAGGAGAGGTGCACCACGTAGCCGGTAGCCCCGGTGGTCTCGAGGAAGGTCGCAAACCGCGCGGTGCCTTCGGCCTCCACCGACTCGGGGCGGCTGGGCTCGTGCCACTCGGGGCCGGTCTTGCCCTCGGAGAGTAGCTGCTGCTGCAAACGCCCCACCAGCTCGGCGTTCTCGCAGTGGGCGGTCACGATCACCCCCAGCTCCTTGGCCAGCCGCAGGGTCTGGTACATCTCCCCGTCATCCACGCCAAAGAAGTTTTTGTAGGAGAGAAAAATTTTGAAGGAGCTTATGCCATCGGCCACAATTTCCCGAAGCTGCCCCTCGGTTTTTTCGTCGAACTTGGAGACCGCCATGTGGAAGGTGTAGTCGCAGTAGCTGTTGCCCTCGGCCTTGCTCTTCCAGAGCTGGTAGCCCTCGAGGGCATCGTCGTTGCGGCTGGGGCAGCACATCTCAATGTAGGTGGTGGTGCCCCCCATCAAGGCCGCCTTGGAGCCGGTCTCGTGGGTGTCCTTGGCAAAGGTCGCCATGAAGGGCAGGTAGATGTGCACGTGGGGGTCTATGAAGCCGGGGAACACGTACTTACCGGTAGCGTCGATCACCTCGGTGCCGGGCGGGGCCTCGAGGTTCTGCCCGATGCGGGTGATGGTCTCGCCCTCGGCGTAGATGTCGGCCCTGTATCGGCTGTCCGCGGTTATGATTTCACCGTTCTTGATCAGTAGTCCCATTGGCGCCTCCGTTGCCGTTGTAGCTTCCGACCTTGCATCTAGTTAGCCCTCTGCCTCACACCTTGCTGCTATCGCCCGGAAAGACAGTCCTACTCAAACACCCTCCTATAAATCTGCGGTAAGGTAATCTGGCCGCCCAAACAGGGGAGCGGAATCTGACCATCGCCGGTAAGGTCTTGGTGGTGCCAGCGCCCCGCCTCGTCGCGGAACCAGTGCCGCACGAACAGGGTGTCCTGATCCACCACCAAATAGGTGCGCAGGCTGGGTAGGCGGGTGTACTCGAGGTACTTCTCACGCAAGTCTGTGTTCACCGTGGATGGCGACAGCACCTCGACCAGTATGCAGGGCTCGGTCTCGTAGTACTCGTGGGGGGGCGTTTTATCGCAGACCACCATCACGTCGGGATAGTAGAAGGCCACTTCGGGGTCTTCATCCGTTCCAATGCGCAGTTTGACCGCCTCCTGGTGAACCCGGCAGGGCCGGTTCTGCGCAAGCTGCCAGAAATGGGCGTGGATGTTTCCTGCGATACGGCTATGCCGCAGGCTCGAGCCAGCCATGGCATACACCTGGCCCCCCACATACTCCCGCCGCACCGCCGAGCCGATTTCGCTCTCGAGGTACTCGGCTACAGCCATCAGCCTGGGAATTGGCCTGACCATATGGTTAGTCTAAATGCTCACCTGCTTACCAAAACCATCCTCTTAGGGCTTTGGAACCTCAGTGAATCTCAATCCCCACCTCCTCCCGGTACCGCTGCATAGCCTCCCAGTCGGTGCCCACCTCAGGGCGAACCTTGGTCAGCTCGTCCCAGGTGATGGAGGGCCGGCCCGAAGGCAGTTCAACCATCTCGATACAGCCGTCCACCGGACAGACGTTGTGGCACAAACGGCAACCCACACAGTCCTCTTCGCGCACCACAGGTTGCGGGCGGGTGCTCACCGCCTCATGCTTCCCATTGGAGCGAACATCGTAACTGTAGGGCTGGACGAGGTTGCCACTGGCGTCCACCAGGTCAATGCACTGGTGGGCGGTGTCGTTGCAGGCCACGTAACAAAGGTTGCAACGGATGCACTTGTCCGGGTTGATGCGGGCCACCGCCCGGAAGGAAAGGTCGAAGTCCTTGAAGTCGGAGATGCGGGGAAGGCTCTTGCCCACCACGTCGGCGATGGTCTTGAAGCCCTTGGCATCCATCCAGGCATTAAGACCGTCGATGAGGTCTTCGATGATCCGGTAACCGTAGTGCATGACGGCGGTGCAGACCTGCAAACTGGTTGCCCCCAGCAGCAAAAACTCCGCCGCGTCCCGCCAGGTTGAGATGCCGCCCATGCCGCTGATGGGCACCCCGGACTGCTTCACCACCGGATCCACGCCCAGTGAAGACAGCAGGTTAAGGGCGATGGGCTTGACCGCCGGCCCGGCGTAGCCCCCGTGCCCGCCTTTACCACCGATATTGGGAATAATTTCCAGGGTATCCAGATCCACCCCAATGATGGAGTTGATGGTGTTGATGAGGCTCAAGGCGTTGGCCCCGGCAGCCAGGGCCGCCCGCGCCGGGGGCACCACCGAGGCCACGTTGGGCGTGAGCTTTACGATAACCGGTATTTTGGCTACATCCATCACCCACTGGGTGATCTGCTGACAGTACTCGGGCACCTGCCCCACCGCACTGCCCATCCCCCGCTCGCTCATACCGTGAGGGCAGCCATAGTTGAGTTCGATGCCGTCGGCCCCGGTATCCTCGATTTTGAGGATGATGTCCCGCCAGGCCTCTGGCGTAGACTCCACCATGGCCGAGACGATTACCGCCCGGTCGGGCCAGTGGCGCTTGACATCGCGAATCTCCCGCAGGTTGACCTCCAGGGGCCGGTCGGAGATCAGCTCCACGTTGTTGATGGCGAGCATCTTCTGGCCCCCATAGTGCCAGGCCCCGTAGCGGTTGGACACGTTCAGCACCGGTGCGCCGATGGTTTTCCAGACCGCACCACCCCAACCGTACTCAAAAGCCCGGTGGATCTGGGCCCCCGAGTTGGTGGGGGGCGCCGAGGCCAGCCAGAAGGGGTTGGGGGATTTGATGCCGGCAAAGTTGATGCTTAAGTCTGCCATCTACGTCTCCTTTCACCTAATCGGCGGCGGCCTCGAGGCCAGCAACCAGCCGCCGATGAATAGCAAAGGCCGCCAGCTTGCCATCCTGAACGGCCATTACCGTCGAGGCCGAGCCTTTCGCGCGGATGCAGTCGCCGCCCGCATACACCCCCGGCAGGCTGGTCTCGAACTCGTGGTTGACCTTGATGAAGCCTTTCTCGGTCTCGAGGCCCAGTAGCTTCGCCACAGCCGGCTTCTCCTGCCCAATGGCCTTGACCACCTGGTCGCAGGGCAGCACGAACTCCGAGCCCGGCACCGGCTCCGGTGCAGGCCGCCCGCTGGCGTCCGGCGCTCCGAGTTGCATCCGCACACACTTCAACCCCGTAATCTTCCCTCCTTCGTGGAGTACTTCGACCGGCTGGGTGAGGAAGCGAAACTCGATGCCCTCCTTTTTGGCAAACTCGTACTCGTGGGGGTAGGCCGTCATCTCCTTCTCGGTGCGGCGGTAGACCATGGTGACCCGTTCGGCCCCCAGCCGCTTGGCGATGGTGGCGCAGTCCACCGCGGTGTTGCCCGCACCAATTACCACCACCTCCCGGCCCACCTGCAGAGCAGACGGGTTCATCTTGGAGGTCTCGATATAGCTGAGGCCATCTACAATCAGCTCCTCGCCCGGTATGCCCAGTTGGGGCACCGAGCCCAGCCCCACACTCAGGAAGACCGCGTCGTAGTTGTTGCGCACCTCCTCCCAGCTCAGGTTCCGCCCCAGCTCCATCTGGGTTTTAATCTCCACCCCCAGCCGTCTGACCATCTCGGCCTCGGCCAGGGCCACCTCGACTGGCTCGCGCAGCACGATAATGCCGTAGGTGGATAGCCCGTTGGGCAGCTCCCGCTTCTCGAACACGGTTACGCTGTGGCCCAGCTTGGCCAGCTCACCCGCGCAGGTAAGGCCCGCCGGCCCGGCCCCGATAACCGCCACTTTTTTGCCGGTGGGCGCCCCGGGCTTGAATACGTCAATGCCGCGCTGATAGACGTAGTCGGTGGCGTAGCGTTGAAGCCGGCCAATCATGATGGGCTTGTGCTCTGCCCCCAGCACGCAAGCACCTTCGCACAGCTCCTCCACCGGACAGACCCGGGCACAGCTAGCCCCCATCAGGTTGGACTCCAGAATGGTGCGGGCCGAGCCCACCAGGTTGCCGGTTGCGATTTTCTTGATGAACCTGGGGATGTCGATGTGGGTTGGGCACGCGTGGGTACAGGGCGCGTCGTAGCAGTAGAGGCAGCGGTTGGCCTCTACAACCGCTTCGTGGTCGGTGAGGGGCGGATGGTACTCACTCAAACTTCCTCGGGTTTGATCATCTGCACCCTGCCTCCTTTGCCCTTGCGGCGTTAAAAAGCCAAGAACCTTCTCGGTGAAATGTTCACTAAGAAGGTTCGAGCCCTCGCGGGAGCCGATTTAACCTGGAACCTAGCTTATTAGGACGCGAATATACGGGTTAGGGCAGGGCGTGCTGTCAAGCGTAGTCATACCTGTGGTGGACGTTGGAATTTGGGCCGGGACATAAGCCCAGCCGCCTCAATTGTGTTTCTCGGTTAAACCGGGCCCGATACGTTATGTATTGACTTAAATAGCAATATGCTATATACATATCGTATGTCCCTAAAGCGAACTTCGCCTAAAAATCGCCTGGCCAAGGAACTGCTGCTGGACATTACAACCGGGGCGGCTGCGGCCCTGCTGTTGGTGTGGTTCATTTGCCTGGTGCCAAACTTCTGAGACCCGCTGGTTTACGCTTTCAGGACACCTTTTTACACCCGGGCCCAACCGCTGGGGAGCACCTGCGCATTGAGCTCGTTTTAGGCAACGTGCACAATGTGCAGCGCATCGCGGCCCTCGAGAGCCGGAGGGCTTGACCCGGAAGCGGAGGCGGGCCAAACTTGAGTGAGACTTTGCTCAAGTTCGCTAAGTGTAAGATTTGACCCTATCGGTGAAGCATCACCGTTTAGAATCTGAGGTATATATCGCTCCCATACCGCCGCGAGAGCGACGAATCATAGGCGGAACATAGGAGATAGATACGATATGCGTTTGGAACTGCCGGTCATTCCACTGCGAAACACGGTCATCCTTCCCCACACCACCACCCCGGTGGACGTGGGCCGCGCCAAAAGCAAGCGTGCGGTTGAAGAAGCCATGGGGGCCGACCGGTTGATCTTCCTGGTGGCACAGCGCGACCCGGAGGTCGACGACCCCACCCCCGACGACCTTTATACCTGGGGTGTTCAGGCGGTGGTCAAGCAGGCCATGCGCCTACCCGACGGCACCCTGCAGGTTATGGTGGAAGCCCGGGCCCGGGCCCAGGTCACGGAGTATATTCCCGGCGCTTATCTACGAGCCCGCGGCGAGGTTTTCAGCGAAATTTTCCCCATCGACGAAGCGGTGGTACGGGTTCTGGTGGAAGAACTCAAGGACGCTTTCGAAAAATACGTAGCCAACCACAAATCACTACGGCTCGACCGCTACCAGCTTGAGGCCGTCAAAGGTACCAGCGACCCGGCCATGCTGGCCGATACCATTGCCTATCACGCCACCTGGACGGTAGCTGAGAAGCAGGAGATCCTCGAGCTCACCGACCTTGAAGCGCGCCTCAAAAAGGTGCTGGGCCTGC
This sequence comes from Meiothermus sp., assembly GCA_026004095.1. Taxonomy (GTDB): domain Bacteria; phylum Deinococcota; class Deinococci; order Deinococcales; family Thermaceae; genus Meiothermus. The sequence goes on along the minus strand of BPIL01000002.1, from coordinate 102,964 downwards.
TCAGCCGCGACCTCGAGCGCTTCGAGCTTGATAAACGGGTCGCTCAGCGGGTCAAAGAACAGATGGACACCAACCAGCGCGAGTACTACCTGCGCGAACAGATGAAGGCCATCCAGAAAGAGCTGGGGGGCGAGGATGGGCTTAGCGACCTCGAGGCCCTGCGAAAGAAGATCGAAGAAGTGGGCATGCCCGAGGCGGTCAAGACCAAGGCCCTCAAGGAGCTCGACCGGCTGGAGCGCATGCAGCAGGGCAGCCCCGAGGCCACCGTGGCCCGCACCTACCTGGACTGGCTCACCGAGGTGCCCTGGAGCAAGGCCGACCCCGAGGTGCTGGACATCAACCGCACCCGGCAGATTCTGGACGAGGATCACTACGGCCTGAAGGACGTCAAGGAACGCATCCTGGAGTACCTGGCGGTGCGCCAGCTTACCCAGGGGCTGGATGTGCGCAACAAAGCCCCCATCCTGGTGCTGGTGGGGCCGCCGGGGGTGGGCAAGACCTCGCTGGGCCGCTCCATCGCCCGCAGCATGAACCGCAAGTTCCACCGCATCAGCGCTGGGTGGGCGTGCGCGACGAGGCCGAGATTCGCGGCCACCGCCGCACCTACATCGGGGCCATGCCCGGCAAGCTGATCCACGCCATGAAGCAGGTGGGCGTGGTCAACCCCGTCATCCTGCTGGACGAGATCGACAAGATGAGCTCGGACTGGCGCGGCGACCCCGCCAGCGCCATGCTCGAGGTGCTCGACCCCGAACAGAACAACACCTTCACCGACCACTACCTCGATGTGCCCTACGACCTCTCGAAGGTCTTCTTCATCACCACCGCCAACACCCTGCAGACCATCCCCCGGCCCTTGCTCGACCGCATGGAGGTCATCGAGATACCGGGCTACACCAACATGGAAAAGCAGGCCATCGCCCGTCAGTACCTCTGGCCCAAGCAGCTCAGGGAATCGGGTATGGAAGGCCGGATCGAGGTGACCGATGCCGCCATTCTGCGGGTGATCTCCGAGTACACCCGCGAGGCCGGGGTGCGGGGCCTCGAGCGCGAGCTGGGCAAAATTGCCCGTAAAGGGGCCAAGTTCTGGCTCGAGGGGGCCTGGGAGGGGCTGCGCACCATCGATGCCGCGGACGTGCCCACCTACCTGGGCATCCCCCGTTTCCGCCCCGACAAGGCCGAGACCGAACCCCAGGTCGGCACCGCCCAGGGGCTGGCCTGGACACCGGTGGGCGGGACGCTGCTCACCATCGAGGTGGCCGCGGTTCCCGGTAGCGGCAAGCTATCGCTCACCGGCCAGCTTGGCGAGGTGATGAAGGAGTCGGCCCAGGCTGCCCTCACCTACCTGCGCGCCCATACCCAGGATTATGGCCTTCCGGAGGACTTCTACAACAAAGTAGACCTGCACGTCCACGTACCCGACGGGGCTACTCCCAAGGACGGCCCCAGCGCCGGTATCACCATGGCCACAGCCATCGCCAGCGCCCTGAGTCGCCGTCCAGCCCGCATGGACATTGCCATGACCGGCGAGCTCAGCCTGCGCGGCAAGGTGATGCCCATTGGCGGGGTAAAGGAAAAACTATTGGCCGCCCACCAGGCCGGGATTCACAAGATTGTGCTGCCCAAGGACAACGAGGCCCAGCTCGAGGAGCTGCCCAAAGAGGTGTTGGAGGGGCTGGAGATCAAGCTGGTCGAGGACGTAGGGGAGGTGCTGGAATACCTGCTGCTGCCCGAACCTGCCATGCCCCCCGTGGTGCAGCCCAGCGACAACCGCCAGCAGCCCAGTGCTGGGGCCTAACACCGCTTCCGCTTGAATCCTCCACTTTAGTAAAAAAGCCCCCCCGGTGGGGGCTTTTTTAGGTTGTTCTAACCAGAAAGCACCGCAGACAGGTTCGGCTCAAGAACCCAGGGCTTTCCAGAAACGCTCCTGCAGCCCAAGCTCCACACGCAGCCCGCTGCCCTGTTTAAGGCGCACTCGAGGCCGCCCCTGCATACCCTCTTTGGCCAGCAGGTACGCCACCTCCTCCAGGGCCCGCCCCAAATCGCGCGTGGGGCGGTGGAAGGTTTCGCGCCTTAGCTTGCCCAGGGCATCGAAGTACTCCACCTGCACCACCGCCCGGCCCTGCTCGAGCCAGACCAGCACCTGATCCAGCCGCGGCTCCACAGCCCCAGACTACAGCTTCTTGAGGGACTGCACCAAATGCCCCAGCACCTGCTGGGCATCGCCATACAGCATCCGGGTGTTGTCGGCATAAAACAGTTCGTTTTCCACACCGGCAAAACCCTTACCCTGGCCCCGCTTGATGACGATGGCGTTCTTGGCCTTGTCCACTTCCAGAATCGGCATGCCGTACAGGGGCGAGCCCTGGCGCCGTGCGGCCGGGTTGACCACGTCGTTGGCCCCAATCACCACCGCCACATCGGCCTGGGGGAACTCGGGGTTGATGTCTTCCAGGTCGTAGAGCTTTTCGTAGGCCACCCCGGCCTCGGCCAGCAGCACGTTCATGTGGCCGGGCATGCGGCCTGCTACCGGGTGAATGGCGAACTTAACCTCGATGCCTTTGGACTCGAGCACGTCCGCCAGCTCGCGCAGTTTGTGCTGGGCCTGGGCCACCGCCATCCCGTAGCCGGGCACGAAGATAACCCTGGAAGCATAGGCCAGCATCACCGCGGCGTCCTCGAGGTCAATCGGCTTGAGGCTGCCCTTGACCTCGCCGCTGTCCTGCTCCACGCCAAAGCCGCCCACCAGCACGCTCCAGAGGCTACGGTTCATGGCCTTGGCCATCAGGAGGGTGAGCAATGTACCGGCGGCCCCCACCACCGTACCGGCCACAATCAGCGCGGCGTTGCCGATGGCGAAGCCTTCAAAGCCCACCGCCAGGCCGGTGAAGGCGTTGTAGAGGGAGATCACCACCGGCATATCCCCGCCCCCAATGGGCAGGGTCATCAGCACCCCAAAACCCAAAGCCAGCAGGAAGAAGACCAGAATGAGCGGCCCCGACTGGGTGAAGAGCACCAGCAGGGCCAGCAGCAAGGCCCCCACCCCCACCGCCGCATTGACCAGCTTTTGCGCCGGGAACTGGATGGGCCGGCTCGACATCAGGCCCTGGAGCTTGGCAAAGGCAATCAGGCTGCCGGTAAAGGAGACCGAGCCGATCAGGGCCCCCAGGATGGCCAGGAGTTTGAGCCCCTGGGCCTCGCCGAACTCCCCGCGCAAAAGCTCGACCGCCGCGATGGCCCCGGCCGCCCCACCCCCCATGCCGTTGTAGATGGCCACCATCTGCGGCATATCGGTCATCTGTACCCGCTTGGCGGCAATCCAGGCCACCACCGTACCGATCACGATAGCCAGAATCATCAGACCCTGGTTGTGCAGGCCGGGCACAAAAAAAGTAACCAGTGTGGCCGCCACCATGGCCACCCCGGCCCAGACCACCCCGCTACGGGCGGTGTTGGGCGAGGACATGCGCTTCAGGCCCAGGATGAAGAGGAAGGCCGTAACGAAGTAAATAAGCTGAACGAAGTTTTCCATAACTGCGTCGCGCAAGCCGAAAGCCGGGCAAGTCCAGCGCTATCGGCCCAAGAGCTACTGACCTCCCTTCGGCTTCCGCTCAAACATCTCCAGCATCCGCTCGGTTACGGCGTAGCCGCCGGCGGCGTTGGCCGCGCCCAGAATCACCCCGAAAAAGCCGATGGCCTGTTCCAAAGGGGTCTCGGCATGACCCAGCACCACCATGGCCCCCACCACCACAATCCCGTGGATGAAGTTGGAGCCGGACATCAGGGGGGTGTGCAGAATCACCGGCACCCGGCTAATCACTTCGTATCCGGTAAAAGCCGCCAACAAGAAGATATACAGCGCAGCCCAGGTAGAGTCCATCACGCACCTCCTACCAGCGCCCGGGTGGGCGCATGGGTAATCTCGCCTTGGTGGGTTAGAAGAGCCCCCGCCAGAATTTCGTCGCTCCAGTCGGGCGCAAGCTGCCCGTCTTTGATGAGGAGCTTGGAAAGGTTGTAGAGGTTTTTGGCGTACATCTCGCTGGCGTGCACCGAGAGCGCGCTGGGCAGGTTCAGGGGCCCCACAATCTTGACGCCGTTCAGCTCGAGGGTCTCCCCGGGCTTGGTCAGCTCGCAGTTGCCCCCCGACTCGGCGGCCAGATCCACGATGACCGCCCCGGGGCTCATGCGCGCCACCATGTCCTGGGTAATCAGGATGGGCGCCCTGCGGCCCGGGATCTGGGCGGTGGTGATGACCGCGTCCATGCCGCCGACCTCTTTAGCCAGGGCCTCGTGCTGGATTTTCTTTTCCTCTTCGGTGAGCTCGCGGGCATAGCCCCCTTCGCCCTCGGCGCTGATGGGCAGCTCGATGACCCTGGCCCCGAGCGACAAGGCCTGCTCGGCGGCGGCCTTGCGCACGTCGTAGGCCCAGACATTGGCCCCCAGGCGGCGCGCGGTGGCGATGGCCTGCAAGCCCGCCACCCCCACCCCCATCACCATTACCTTGGCCGGGCGGATGGTGCCGGCGGCGGTGGTCAGCATGGGGAAGAAGCGGCTGCTCTCGCGGGCCGCGATCAGGGCCGCCACATACCCGGCCACGGTGGCCTGGGACGAGAGCACGTCCATGCTCTGGGCCCGGGTGATGCGGGGGACAAGTTCCATGGCCAGGGCGGAGATCTGCCTCGAGGCCATGGCCTGCACCCGCGCCGGGTCGCGGTGGGGGTACATCAGGCCCGCCACAACGGTGCCGGGCTCGAGCCTCTCCAGATCAACCCGTTCCAAAGGCTGTACGGTAAACACCACCTGCGCCCCCTGGAAAAGCTGGTCGCGCGGCACCACCTCGGCCCCCGCGCTGCGATACGCCTCGTCGCTAAAGTAGGCCTGAAGCCCCGCACCGACCTCGAGGCGCACCCCCCAGCCCTCCTTAACCAGACGACCTACTACCTCCGGTGTGAGCGCCACCCGACGCTCCCCCAGGGCAGTCTCTTTGGGCACTGCGATTAAGACCATTGAACCTCCCTGAAACAACCTGCTGCAGCTTGGTATACCATCTACGCAGGGAAGTATACCAGTGTGGGGCGCCTTCGCCCAAACATTGACCCCGGCCATCCACCCCAATACAATCGCTGTTGTCTGAATAAGGAGCGCCTGTGGATTTCCAGGGAAAAGTGGTGATCGTAACCGGAGGCGCCTCGGGCATGGGCGAGGCCACGGCCCGGGAGTTCGCCAGGGCCGGGGCCCACGTCACGATTGCAGATCGCAACGAGGTGCGGGCCCGCCAGGTGGCCGCCGAAATCGGCGCCCAGGTACGGGTTGGGGACGTAAGCGACTCGGCCTTCTGCGACCGGGTGGTTGCCGATACCCTCGCCCAGTACGGACGGCTCGACGTGCTGGTCAATGCGGCCGGCATTATCGTGCGGGCTAGCGGTGTGGAGACCAGCGACGAGCAGTGGCAGCGGGTCATGGGGGTGAATGTGAGCGGCACCTTTTTTATGTGCCGGGCTGCCATCCGGGCCATGCAGCCCCAGCGCAGCGGGGCCATCGTCAACTTTGGCTCGATCTGGGGCGACCTGGGGGCGGCGGGGGTGGCGGCCTACTGTGCGAGCAAGGGAGCCGTGCACAACCTGACCCGCGCCCTGGCCCTCGACCACGCCAAAGACGGCATCCGCATCAACGCGGTCTGCCCCGGCGAGGTCAACACCCCCATGCTTCAGTCCGAACGCAAGGAACCCGTCACCCCCGAACTGCTGCAGCGCCTGGCCGAGACCGTGCCCATGGGCCGCCTGGCCGACCCCGTAGAAATCGCCCAGGTGGTGCTCTTTCTGGCCTCCGATAAAGCCAGCTACATGACCGGCTCGCTGGTGCTGGTGGATGCGGGGTATGCCGCCCGATGAGCACACCTATCCTGCACTGAAGGGAGCCACCCATGGAATACCGCAATCTGGGCCGAACCGGCGTCAAAGTAGCACCTCTGGCCCTGGGAACCGATAACATCCTGAACCCCACCCCCGAGGCCGAGGCCAAAAAGATGATTCTGCGGGCCATCGAGGCCGGTATTAACCTGATTGACACCGCCAACAGCTATATGCAGGGCGAGGCCGAACGGGTAATTGGGCAGACCCTCAAGGAAAGCGGCCTGCGCGACCAGGTGCTCATCGCCACCAAGGCCCACTACCCCACCGGCCCCGGCCCCAACGACCGGGGGAACTCAAGGCTCCACCTCCTACGGGCCTGTGAAGACTCGCTCAGGCGCCTGCAAACCGACCACATAGACCTTTATCAGCTTCACCGCCCGGTCTTCGATATACCCATTGACGAAACGCTCGCAGCCCTGACCGACCTGGTGCGGCAGGGCAAGGTGCGCTACATCGGCAGCTCCACCGCCCCGGCCTGGAAGGTGCTGGAAGGCATTCTAGTGAGCGAGCTAAAAGGCTACGTGCGCTTTGTCTCGGAGCAGCCGCCCTACAACCTGCTGGATCGGCGCATCGAAAACGAGCTGGTTCCCATGGCCCAGGCATATAACCTGGCTCTGCTGCCCTGGTCGCCGCTGGCCATGGGCATGCTGGCCGGGCGCTATGCCGAGGAAAACATTCGTCCCGAGGGTTCCCGGGCCCACCTGCGGGGTGGGATCTATGCCGAGCGGGTCACGCCCAGGGCGGTGGAGGTGGGCAACCGCTTTGTCAAGCTAGCCCGCGAGGCCGGCTACGACCCCGCCCAACTGGCCGTGCTGTGGGTCAAGGATCAGCCCGGCATCACCGCACCCATCATCGGGCCCAAAAGCGTGGAGCAGCTCGAGCACCTTCTACCTGTGCTGGACATGAAACTCCCGGAGGATTTGCGCGCCGCCTGCGACGCGCTGGTTCCGCCCGGTAGCGCTGTGGCCAACTTTCACAACACAGCCCCCTGGATGAAGATGCAAATTTGAGGCCCCTTCGGGTCTTTGAGCCCTCCTGTATAGTGTGGAGGTATGGAAGAGGCGATGCAGGCCGTCAGCAGCCCATCAAAAACCAGCATCAAGTTCGGCACCGACGGCTGGCGGGCGGTTATTGGCGATCAGTTCACCTTCGACAACGTGGCCCGTGTAGCCCAGGCCTACGCCGAATACCTGCTGGAGCAGCAGGGTCGGCGCGTGGTGGTGGGGTACGATACCCGCTTTATGGCCCCGCGGTTTGCCCAAAAGGTGGCCGGGGTGCTGGCCGCCAACGGGCTCGAGGTCTACCTTTCCAAGTCGTACCTCCCCACCCCGGTGCTCTCGTTTGCGGTTAAGCATCTGGAGGCCGATGGCGGGGTGATGATTACCGCAAGCCACAACCCGCCCGAATACCTGGGATTCAAAATCAAGGGTAGCTACGGTGGGTCGGCGACCCCAGCGTTGGTGTCCGAGGTGGAAAAGCGCCTGGGCCCCGCACCCAGGACAACAGGTGCGACCGTACACAGCCTGGATGTGCGCAAAGCTTACTACGACTTTGTCGCCCAACAGCTCGACCTGGAGGCCCTGCGCAGCTACACCGGGGTGGTGTACCACGACAGCCTAGGCGGGGCCGGGGCGGGCTGGCTGGCTGGTTTCGTCAAGCACACAGGGCTAAAGCTCGAGCTGCGTGAGCTGCACGCCGTGCCCGACCCCATGTTCTACGGCGTAAACCCCGAGCCCATCCCCCAGAACCAGTTCACCGTCATGACCGTGCTCAAGGCCGAGCAAGACCCCGTCTTTGCCGTGGTCAACGACGGGGACGCCGACCGGATCGGGGCAGTGCTGGCAGGCGGCATCCACTTCAACAGCCATCAAATCTTCGCGGTCTTGCTCAAACACCTGCACCGCAAAGGGCGCACCGGCCGGGTGGTCAAAACCTTCTCGACCTCCAAAGTGATAGATAAGCTCGCTCACCGGCTGGGCCTGCCCCTGCTGGTCACGCCCATCGGCTTCAAATACATCACCGACGAGATGCTGAAGGGCGATGTGCTGATTGGGGGCGAGGAGTCGGGCGGCATCGGGGTGGCCGGGCATCTTCCCGAACGCGACGGCCTCCTGAACGCCTTGTTGCTGCTGGAATCAGTGGTGTACAGCGGTAAAAGCCTGGGAGAACAGTTTGCCGAAATTGAGACCGAGCTGGGCTTCAAACACAGCTACAACCGGGTCGATTTACACCTGCCCTCGATGACGCACCTCGAGGAAGCCATGGCAAAAGTACAGACCCCAAAACCCATTGCCGGTCAGCAGGTAAGCGGCGTTGAGACCCTGGACGGGGTCAAATGGCTTTTTGCTGATACCGGATGGCTGTTGTTCAGAGCCTCTGGCACCGAACCCGTGCTGCGCGTTTACTGCGAGGCCCAGGACGACAAAACCGTTAAGGCGATTCTGTCGGAGGCCCAAAAGCTGCTGGGTTTGTAACTCGATGAGCGCTGGGTTTTCTCAGATACAGGTGGGTTAGTCTGGGTGGGAGATAGGGTGGTTATGCTTCGGCTGCTGCTGTTGTGCCTGGTGGTTGCAGGGGGATGGGGGCAGGGCGCCCAGGTGGTCGAGCGCCGGTTGGACGCGCGCGGCGGGGCTCTGATGCTACCTGGCATCCAGGTGTTGATTCCGCCAGGAGCACTCGTCACCTCGGTGCGCTTTCGCCTCGAGCGCCTCCAGGCCGTCCCCACTTCCCCACCCCAAAACGAGGTTTTTTTCATTCAGACCCTACCCGAGCGCGAGGTGGTGGGCATCTACCGGTTTTCCTCGGGCACCACCAGCTTTCTCAAGCCCATTGAGGTTGAGCTACAGGTTAACCCGCCTTACCGGCCCAGCAACCGCATCATCAAGAGCGTGGTTTACACCTGGGACGGGCAGGGCTATGTGAGCACCCAGGTGCCCAGCACCCGCGAGCGCCTGGTTATAACCCGGCTCAACATGGGCCTGGGAGCTGGCGCCGGGGGGTACCCAGCCGGTCTGGTGCTGGTGGTGTTGCGGGCCCCGGAGGAAAACCTGCGGCGCGAATGCCAGGCACGGGGGGGGCGCTGGACGGGCTCGAGCTGCGAAAAAAGATAAAAAAGCCTGGGGCGCCAGGCCCACAAACCATTTACAGACCTGGTAGCGTATGCTAGGTTTGGATGTCTCCGTTCCTGGCAGTGGGTTTGGGATTGTACGTACTCAATTTGCTGGTAGGCCTGGCCGCGCAACTGCGGCTGGCCCACTTTGGCCTGTGGCATCACGCGCTTTATCTGGTGGTGCTGGTCGCTGCGCTGCTGGCCCTGGTGTTCACACGCGAGTGGTGGTTGCTGCTAACCATCGCTTGCCTGGCCCTCTTCCCCAAGGCCCGCCCCCACACCTGGCCCCATCCCACACTGGGCGCGGTGGGGTTGGTGGGATACTTGTTGTCGATCGGGGGTTGATGTGGAATTTTTAGAGGTAATCCGGAAGCGTAAAACCACCAATGGCCCCTTTCTGGACAAGCCCGTATCCAAAGAACACCAGCACCTGCTGATGGAGGCGGCCAGCCGGGCCCCCAGCCACTTCAACTCTCAACCCTGGCGCTTCATTTTGATTGAGGACAGGGCCAAGCGGGAGAAAATCGCCGAGATTGGGGGGCGAACCATGCAACAGCTCATCGCCGATGGTCGGTTTTTTGAGCGCTACCGCCCCTACTTTCGCTTCAGCGAAAAGGAGATGGCCGAGCGGCGCGACGGAATTCTAATCGACCAGTTGCCAGGCCCCTTGCGTCCCTTTACCCGCCAGGTCATGAGCCCCTCGGCCCTGGGGCTTTTGCGGGCCTTGCGGGTGCCCCAAATTCTGGGTGAGGACAACCGCAAGCTGGTTGCAAGCTCGCCTTTGTTGCTGGCAGCGCTGCTGGATAAGCAGGAGTACCGCCCGGGAGAACTCTCCGGATTTTACAGCGTGCTGGGGCTGGGCATGGCTATTGAGAACATCTGGCTCACCACGGTGGAGCTGGGCATGGGCATTCAGTTTGTCTCCACACCCATGGAAATTCCCGAGGCCTGGGAGGAAATCAAGCGGCTGCTGGAAGTACCTGAGCACCTGGAACTCATGGCCATCTACCGGCTGGGCTACCTGCCCCCCGATAACCCCCGACCCCGCATCGACTGGAAGTCCGACCAGCGCAAACGCATCTCGCAGTTTGTGTTTCGCGAATCCTGCGCCACCCCCGAAAGCGATACCTGAGGTGTGAATGTGCAAGCCAGGGTTCTAAGCGTCGCCACCGCCCACCCACCCTATAAGGTAAGCCAGCCAGAGGCCCGCGCGCTGGCGGAGGTTTTGTTCGAGGGTATGGCCGGGCTGGAACGCCTGCTCAACATCTTCGAAAACACCGGCATCGAGTCGCGTTATCTATCCGCGCCGCTCGAGTGGTTCGCAGCGCCGCATAGTTTCAGCGAGAAAAACCAGCGTTGGTTCGACACCGCCCTCGAGCTCTGTGAGCAGGCCAGCCACAAAGCCCTGGGCCTGGCCGGCCTGGAGCCCCGGCAGATTGGAGCGGTGGTACTGGTGACCAGCACCGGCCTTGCGACCCCCAGCCTCGAGGCCTACCTGGCCCAGCGCCTGGGACTTCCGTTATCGGTGCTCCGCCTGCCCCTGTGGGGGCTGGGTTGTGCGGGCGGGGCCGCTGGCCTGGCCCGGGCCGCCGAGCTGGCCCTGCAACGCCCCGGGCGCTACGTTCTACTGGTAGCGGTTGAGCTTTGCAGCCTTACTTTTATACGGGGCGACAAAAGCAAGAGCAACCTGGTTGCTACCAGCCTGTTCGCCGATGGCGTGGCCGCAGCGGTGCTGGGGCAGGGTTCTGGCGGCCCGGCGGTGCTGGGGGGCTTCAGCCGGTTGTTGCCCGACAGCTACGCGGTGATGGGCTGGGATCTGGGCCTCGAGGGCTTGCAGGTGCGCTTTGCTCAGAGCATACCGGCCCTGGTCGAGGGGGCGCTGGGGCCCCTGATCGAGGACGGTCTGGCCGACTACGGGTTATCGAGCCAGGATGTTCAAACCTGGACGCTCCACCCCGGTGGGGCCAAGGTGCTGGCCGCCTACCGCAGCGGCCTGGGGGTGGATGAAAAGAGCCTCGAGGCTGCCTTCTGCGTGCTCAAAAAGTATGGCAATATGTCGAGCCCCACCGTGCTTTTTGTGCTGGAGCGGCAGATGTACCAGCTCGAGCGGCCCGCGCCCGGCAGCAAAGGGTTGTTGCTGGCCCTGGGGCCTGGCTTTGCCGCCGAAGGGGTGGTTTTGCAGTGGTAGGGCTCTGGGTCGCGCTGATCTGGGTGGTACTCCAGCGGCTGCTGGAGCTTCGCCTGGCCCAGGCCAACCTGCGCTGGGCTTTGGCGCATGGGGCCAAGGAGTACGGACGAGAGCACTACCCGCTGTTTTTTCTGCTGCACATCGGCTGGATGCTGGGCTGGCTGCTGGAAGGGCTTGCCCGCAACCAGCCCTCCCCCATCTGGGGCTTCTGGCTGCTGGTCTTCCTGCTGGCCCAGGGTCTGCGCTACTGGGCCATCAGCAGCCTGGGCCGGTACTGGAATACCCGAATTCTGGTTGTTCCTGGGGGCCAGCGAATCACCCGAGGGCCCTACCGCTACCTGCGCCACCCCAACTACCTGGCGGTGGCCCTGGAGCTGCTGTCCCTGCCCCTCATCTTTAACGCCTGGATTACAGCTCTGACAGCCACCATCCTCAACGCCCTGCTGCTGCTGTGCGTGCGCATCCCCGCCGAGGAAAAGGCCCTCGCAGCCTATACCCCGACTGAAAACCCCGACCTCGAGGAGGCGCGGCCCTAGTCCTGCGGTATGGGCTGGCCCTTCACCAAGGCATAGGCGTAGCCATCGGTGAGGGCTTTGAGGGAGGCCTCGAGGTTGTTTTTACTGGCCCCCACGGTGCTCCAGCGCTCCCCGGCCCGGTGCATCTCGATCATGACCCGCACCCCGGAGGCCGTACCAGCCTCCTGGCCCGAAAGGATGCGCACCTTGTAATCGCAAAGCTCGATCTCGGCGATCTCGGGGTAAAAGGGCTCAATGGCCTTGCGGAAGGCTTTGTCCAGCGCCGAGACCGGCCCATGCTGGCTTTCGGCGGCGGTGTGCTGGAGGGTCTCACCCACCTTGACCCGCACCGTGGCCTCGGCCCAGGTGGGGGTCTCGGGGTTGGCATCGTTGACGTGCACAAATACCGTGAAGCCTTCCACGCTGAAGGGCATCTGCCCGCCCCGCAGCTTGTGGGCCAGCAGGTAGAAACTGGCCTCGGCCCCTTCAAACGAGTAGCCGGCGTGCTCGAGCTGCTTGACCTCTTCCAGCAAGGCCCCGGCCATCTCCTTGGGCACATTAACCCCGGACTCGGCCAGCTTGGCCAGCAGGTTGCTCCGGCCCGAGAGGTCAGAGACCAGCACCCGGCGGCTGTTGCCCACCGCCTCGGGCGGCACGTGCTCGTAGGTGCGGGGGTCTTTGAGCACCGCCGAGACGTGGATGCCCCCCTTGTGGGCAAAGGCCGCATCCCCCACGTAGGGCGCGCGGATGTTGGGGGCCAGGTTGGCCCGTTCGTCCACAAAGTGCGAGACCTCGCGCAGCTCGACGAGTTTTTCGGGGGTGAGCCCTTTGAGCGGCAGGCCGTACTTGAGCATCAGGTTGGGGATGGCGCTGGTCAGGTTCAGGTTGCCGCAGCGCTCGCCGTAGCCGTTGATGGTGCCCTGCACGTGGGTGGCCCCGGCCCGCACCGCAGCCAGGGCGTTGGCTACCGCCAGCTCCGCATCGTTGTGGGGGTGAATCCCAATGGTCACGCCGGGGAAGGCCTGGCGCACGGCCTGGGTGATCTCGAAGACCTCTTCGGGCAGGCTGCCCCCGTTGGTATCACATAAGCACAGGGTGTCGGCCCCGCCCCGCACGGCGGCCTCGAGCGTAGCCAGGGCATAGCCCCGGTTGGCCTTGAAGCCGTTGAAGAAGTGCTCGGCGTCGTGAATCACCCGCCTGCCCTCCTTGACCAGGTAGCGGTAGGTCTCCTCGATCATGCGCAGATTTTCTTCCAGGGAGACCTCGAGCGCGTGGGTCACGTGGAAGTCCCAGCTTTTGGCTACCACCGTAACCACCGGGGTGGCCGCCGCCAGCATGGCCTGCACCGAGGGGTCGTCCTCGGGCCGCACCCCCTTGCGCCGGGTGGAGCCAAAGGCGCAGAGCTGGCTACTCCCCAGGTCTACCCCCTTCATGCGGGCAAAGAACTCGGCGTCCTTGGGGTTGCTGCCCGGCCATCCCCCCTCGATGAGGGGAACCCCAAAAGCCGCCAGGCGCTTGGCGATGGCGATCTTGTCGTCCGAGGACAGGTTGACTGCTTCGCCCTGGGTGCCGTCGCGGAGGGTGGTGTCGAGGATTTCGATCATGGTTATTTGCCCAAACCCGAGCGCTGCACTTCCTCAAGCGACTTCGGATGCCGCGCCGACTGCCCCGCGGCCAGCTTGTTGGCGGCATCCAGGTAGGCCCGCGCCGAAGCCTCGATGATGTCCGGGGAAATTCCGTGCCCGGTGGCCATCACCTCGCCCAGCTTGAGCTTGACCGTCACCTCGCCCAAAGCCTCGGTGCTCCCGGTCACCGACTCCACCCGGTACAGCTCGAGCTCGGGCTTGAACCCGATGGCCTCGGACAGGGCCTTATACACCGCGTCCACCGGCCCGTCCCCAATCGCGGTGGTGGTGACCACGCCTTTGGGGGTCTCGAGGCTTATCGTAGCGGTGGGCAGCATGCCATAGCCGGAGAAGAACTGGAGCTTCTCGAGGTTGAACAGGTGCGGGGTCGAGACCGACTCGCTCTCCACCAGGGCCCGCAGTTCCTCGGTCTCGATGGGGCCTTTGCGCTCCACGATCTCCCGGAAGCGGGCAAAAATCGCGCCAATCTGGGTGTCGTCCAGCTTGTAACCCAGGTCGGCCAGGGCTTTCTTGACCGCGGCCCGCCCGGAGTGCTTGCCCAGCACCAGCACCGCGGCCTGGCGGCCCACCAGCTCGGCGTTCATAATCTCGTAGGTCTCTTTGTTCTTGATGACCCCGTCCTGGTGGATGCCCGACTCGTGGGCGAAGGCGTTGTCCCCCACAATGGCCTTGTTGGGCTGCACCACCATGCCGGTGTAGCGCTCCACCATCCGGCTCATGCGGTACAGCTCGCGGGTGTTGATCTGGGTATGGGCCTTGTAGTGGTCGCGGCGCACGTACAAAGCCATCACCACCTCTTCCAGCGCGGTGTTGCCCGCCCGCTCCCCGATGCCGTTGATGGTGCACTCGATCTGGGTAGCCCCGTTCTCCACCGCGGCCAGGCTGTTGGCAGTGGCCATGCCCAGGTCGTCGTGGCAGTGGGCCGAGATGTGCACATCCCGCCCCCGCACCACCTCGTCGTAGATGCGTTTGATGAGGGCCCCGTACTCCTGTGGGGTGCCGTAGCCGGTGGTATCGGGGATGTTGATGGTGGTGGCCCCGGCGTTGATGGCGGTCTCGTAGAGCTTCATGACGAAGTCGAAGTCGGCTCGCATCACGTCCTGGGCGCTAAACTCCACATCGTCGGTGAACTGCCGGGCATAGCGCACCATGGCGTCGGAAATTTCCAATATCTCCTCCGGGGTCTTGCGCAGCATATACTGCAGGTGCACCTTGGAGGCGCTGGTAAACACGTGGATGCGCTTTTTCTCGGCCTTCTCGAGGGCCGCCGCGGCCCGCTCGATGTCGAGCTTGTGGGTACGGGCCAGGGCGCAGATCACCGGCCCTTTAACCTCGGCGGCGATGCGCGAGACACACTCGAACTCGCTGGCCCCATTCACCGGGAAGCCCGCCTCGATGATGTCCACGTTGAGCCGGGCCAGCCCATGGGCGATTTCCAGCTTTTGCTGGAGTGAAAGGGCTACACCAGGGCTCTGCTCACCGTCCCGCAGGGTGGTATCGAAAATTCGGATGTGCCGCATACAACCTCCCGTTCTGCCGACATGGGTCAGCTACCAACCTCTTCCTTTGTGAACCTGGACTTGAGGAAGGGCATCATGGCCCGCAGCTTGGGGCCCACCTGCTCGATGGGGTGGTCTTTCCAGTAGTTGCGGTTGGCGTTCAGGGTGGGCTGGCCCACCACGTTTTCCAGCATCCACTCGCGGGCAAACTCACCCTGCTGAATCTGGCGCAGCACCTCGCGCATGCGGGCCTTGGTCTCCTCGCGGTTGATGACCATGGGGCCGCGGGTGTAGTCGCCGTACTCAGCGGTGTTGGAGATGGAGTAGCGCATCCCGGCAAAGCCCGACTCGTAGATCAGATCCACGATCAGCTTCACCTCGTGCAGGCACTCAAAGTAGGCCATCTCGGGGGGATAGCCGGCCTCCACCAGGGTCTCGAAACCAGCCGCGATGAGCTGGGTCAGGCCCCCGCACAGCACGGTCTGCTCGCCGAACAGGTCGGTCTCGGTCTCGTCTTTGAAGGTGGTGGCGATGGTGCCGGCGCGGGTGCCGCCGTTGGCCTTGGCGTAGGCCAGCGCCGTGGGGAAAGCCGAGCCGGAAGCGTCCTGATAGACCGCCACCAGCGAGGGCACGCCCGAGCCTTTCTCGTACTCCGAGCGCACCAGGTGGCCGGGGCCTTTGGGGGCCACCATCCAGACGTCCAGGTCGCGGCGGGGCTTGATCTGGCCGAAATGAATGTTGAAGCCGTGGGCAAAGGCAATGGCAGCCCCTTCCTTCAGGTTGGGCTCCACCTCGGCCCTGTAGACGGCCCCCTGGGTCTCGTCGGGGAGCAGGATCATCACCACATCGGCCTTACGCACCGCCTCCCCTACCGGAAGTACCTCGAGCCCCGCCTTGCGGGCTTTCTCCTCGTTGCGGCTACCAGGGCGCAGCCCCACCACCACCTTGATGCCGGAATCCCGCAGGTTCAGGGCATGGGCATGGCCCTGCGAACCAAAGCCCAGAATGGCCACAGTCTTGTCTTTGATAAAGCCGATGTCTGCGTCCTGGTCGTAGTAAATCTTCATTCTTTTCTCCTCATCGAAGGTCGAAGGGCCACCCCTCCGACATCTTCACAAAAACAAAAGATGGGCCGTCGCCCATCCTAGACCGCCTTCTTCTCGCGTACCTTGAGCACCTGCTCGCCGCGGGACATCCCCACCGCGCCGGTGCGCATGACCTCGAGCAGCCCGTAGGGCCGCATGGCCTCCACAAAGTTGTTGACCTTGGTGGAGTCGCCGGTGAGTTCGAAGATGATGGATTTTTTGGCTACGTCCACGATGCGGGCCCGGAAGGCCTCGGCGATGTCCTTGACCTCGAGGCGCTCCTCCATGCCGGCGATGCTCACCTTGACCAGCGCCAGTTCGCGCTCCACATGGGGCTCGGAGTGGTCGGTTACCTTAATAACCTCAATCAGTCGGTTGAGCTGCTTCTCCACCTGCTCCAGCACCGCATCGTCGCCCGAAACCACCAGCGAGATGCGCGAAAGGCCCGGCTGATGGGTGCGCCCCACCGCCAGCGACTCGATGTTGAAGCCCCGACGGGCAATCAGCCCAGCCACACGCTGCAAAACGCCCGGGTTGTCCTGTACCAGTACCGAAACCAAGTGCCTCATGAACAGTCTCCATTCAGGGCTTAGTCGCCCGCCACGGTCTCCCGCGGGTTCTCGATAATCATGTCCTCTGCTGCACCCCCCGAGGGAATCATGGGGAAAACCCCTTCCTCGTGGTAGACCCGCGCTTCCAGTAGCACCGGGCCGGGGTGGGCCAGCACCTCCTTGACGGTCTCGTGCAGCTTGGCCTTATCGGTCAGGGTGATACCCCGGATGCCGTAGGCCTCGGCCAGCTTGGCGAAGTCGGGGTTGGAGTCGGCCAGGTAGACCTCGCTGTAGCGCCTGGCATGGAACAGATCCTGCCACTGCCGCACCATCCCCAAAAAGCCGTTGTTCAGAATCACAATTTTGACGTTCAGGTTGAGTTTCTTGAGGGTAGCCAGCTCCTGCAGAGTCATCTGGAAGCTGCCATCGCCGTCGAAGTCGATCACCAGCTCACCGGGCCGGGCCAGCGCCGCCCCAATGGCAAAGGGCAGGCCCACCCCCATGGTGCCCAGGCCCCCGGAGTTGATCCAGGAACGCGGCGAATCGAACTTAAAAAACTGCGCGGTAAACATCTGGTGCTGGCCCACCCCCGCGGTCACCACGGCTTTGCCCCTGGTGGCCTCCCAGAAGGCCTGGATCACCTCCTGGCTTTGCAGGTGGGGTTTGGGCTTCCAGGCAAAGGGGTACTTGATCTTCCAGTCCTCGAGCTGCGCCCACCACTTGCTCAGGCTCAGCTTTTTGGCCCCCTTAACCAGCTCCGCCGCCACCCATTTAGCATCCCCCACCACCGGAATGGTGGTCTTGACCAGCTTGCCGATCTCGGCGGGGTCAATGTCCACATGAATAACGGTGTGCGCATGGGGGGCAAAGCGCGAAACCTTGCCGGTCACCCGGTCGTCGAAGCGGAGGCCGATGGCCAGAATGGTATCGGCGTGGTGGATGGCCCGGTTGGCCGCCACCGAGCCGTGCATCCCCGGCATCCCCAGGCACTGCGGATGGGTTCCGGGGAACACCCCCAGCCCCATCAGGGTCGGGATCACCGGCAGGCCGGTTTTCTCGGCCAGGGCCACAATTTCCGGCGCTGCATTGAGCGCCCCACCGCCCACCATCAGCACGGGTTTTTCGGCTTTTTGCAGGGCCTCGAGGGCCCGCTCGATCTGCCGGGGATGGCCCTTGTAGGTGGGCTTGTAGCCAGGCAGATTAATCTCCACATCGAAGCTGCCGGTAAACTCGGCTTGCTGGACATCTTTAGGGAAATCGATCAAGACCGGGCCGGGCCGTCCGGTCGAGGCGATGTAGAAAGCCTCGGCAATTATCCGCGGAATGTCGTTGACGTTGCGCACCTGGAAGTTGTGCTTGGTGACCGGCTGGGTGATGCCCACCACGTCGGCTTCCTGAAAGGCATCGGTGCCAATCAGGTGCTGGGGCACGTTGCCGGTCAGGGCCACCACCGGCGTGGAGTCCATCAGGGCATCCTGTAGCCCCGTGACCAGGTTCAGGGCCCCTGGCCCCGAGGTAGCCATGCACACCCCCACCCGGCCCGAGGCCCGGGCATAGGCGGTTGCGGCGTGTATACCGGCCTGCTCGTGTCGCACCAGGATGTGCCGGATGGGCGAGTCGTAGAGGGCGTCGTAGGTGGGCATAATGGTGCCCCCTGGATGCCCAAAAATGGTATCCACTCCCTGCATCTCCAGGGCTTTCAGGATGGCGGCGGCTCCGTTCATACCTCTCTCCTCAAAGAACCGCCCCCCGAGGCTTCGGGGGGCTTTAGGATGCCTTATAAGCTCTTCGCTAGACCAAATCCCCCCGAGGCCCGGTAATTACTAGGCCTACCACGGCTAGGATTAGGCTGCTCGGCATAAGCATCTTGTGGAAGAGTTTACGGGTGTTTGGTATACCGTGTCAAGGCTCACACAATTACGCTGCTCGCTCTCTGCATGCGCGCGACCATTTCCTGCACAGCTCTACTGGCGTGCTCTCGGCCATTCTCGATAAACACC
Organism: Meiothermus sp.; assembly: GCA_026004095.1. GTDB lineage: Bacteria > Deinococcota > Deinococci > Deinococcales > Thermaceae > Meiothermus. Next base: position 84,459 of record BPIL01000002.1, on the reverse strand, counting down.
GTGCGGGTATCGGCCCCGTACCCCGCGCTTCCGGCCACAAAGAGGCCCTCGAGGCTGGTCTCGTAAGCCTCGCTGAGCACTGGGGCGTCGCCCTGGTAGGCCACCCCGGCCCGGCGCAATAGCCCATCCACGGCCCTGTAACCGATGTGGATGAGCACAAAATCACAGGGGATGCTCTGGAAGCCTTGCTCGCTCGAGGTCTCCACCCACACCGCCCGCGGGGCAATCTCCCGCACCTTGGTATTGAGCAAAAGCTGAATGGAACCCTCCCGCACCCGGTTCTCGAAGTCGGGTTTGAGCCAGTACTTGACCCGGGGCCGAATCTCAGGCCCGTGGTGAACCACCGTGACCCTGGCCCCGGCGCGGTAGAGCTCGAGGGCCGCCTCCACCGCGCTGTTGGAACCCCCTACCACCACCACCCGCTGGTTCCAGTAGGGCAGGGTTTCGTCGAGGCCATAGCGCACGTGGGGTAGATCCTCCCCCGGCACCCCCAGGCGGTTGGGGTTGTCGTAGTAGCCCGTCGCCACCAGCACAAAACGGCTCCTGAACTCCCCCTCCCCATCGCGGTCACGGTAGCTCACCCTGAAATGTCCCGGCCCAGGGTATAGGTCGGTCACCTCGGTATAGGTACGGATATCCAGCCCTTCGTTTTCGGCTACCCGGCGGTAGTACTGCAAGGCCTCGCGGCGGGTAGGCTTGGCCGAGAGCGAAGGAAAAGGGTGCCCCCCGATTTCGATGTTTTTAGCCTCGCTGAAGAAGACCGTCTCCTTAGGCCAGCGGTACAGGGTGTGCACGATGGTGCCTTTTTCCAGCACCACCGCCCGCAGCCCCGCCCGCTTGGCCTCGATGGCAGCGGCCAACCCCACCGGCCCAGCCCCCACAATCACCAGATCCCACATACCCCAAAGGATACCCAGCCCGGCCGGATTCGATTGTTCTGGTAACAGGTTTGTAACAGCAATGGAGTAGCATTGCAGCATATCTAAACCGAAGGAGTTTGCTATGGGTTCCATCCCAAACTTGCCAGGCCTGGTTTCCACCATGATCGAGACCCCTCGTCTCAAGATGCACGTGCTGCTGCGGGGCCCTTCCGACGGGGTGCCGGTGCTCCTGATTCACGGCAACGCCAGCAGCAATACCTTCTGGGAAGAGACCATGCTGGCCCTGCCGGATGGCTTTCGCGCCATCGCGCCCGACCTGCGCGGCTATGGCGACACCGAAGACAAGCTGGTCGACGCCACCCGCGGCTGCATGGACTGGGTAGACGACCTCCTGGGCCTGATGGACTTGCTGGGTTATGCCCGCTTTCACGTAGCGGGCCACTCGCTGGGCGGCAGCGTGGTCTGGGCCATGCTGGCGGCGGCCCCCGAGCGCATCCACACCGCCACCGTCATCGCGCCCGGCTCCCCTTTTGGCTTTGGCGGCACCAAAGACATCCAGGGCACCCCCTGCGCCCCGGACTTTGCCGGCTCGGGGGCGGGTATTGTCAACCCCGAGTTCGCCCGGCTCATCGCCGAGGGCTACCGGGGCAGCGAGTTTCAGGCCGCCCCCCGCAACGTTATGAACAGCTTCTACTGGAAGCCGCCCTTCCGGCATCCCCGCGAGGAGGCCCTGCTCTCGGGCGTGCTCTCGGAGAAAATTGGGCCTGATAAGTACCCCGGCGACGCCGTGCCTTCGCCCCACTGGCCGGGGGTCGCCCCTGGAAAGTGGGGGCCGGCCAACGCCATCTCGCCCAAGTACGTGGGGGATAGCGTGCAAAGAATGCTCTCGGCCCCCACCAAGCCGCCCATCCTCTGGGTGCGCGGCTCCGACGACCCGATTGTGGGGGATATGAGCCTCTTCAACATGGGCACCCTGGGCAAACTGGGGGTGGTGCCCGGCTGGCCGGGCGACGAGGTGCACCCCCCGCAGCCGATGGTGGGGCAGACCCGTTATGTGCTCGAGCAGTACCGAGCCAACGGCGGCTCCTTCCGCGAAGAGGTGATCCCGGACACCGGCCACTCACCCCACATGGAAAAGCCCCACATCTTCGACCCGCTGTTTCATGCCCACCTCCAGTCGGTGTAGGGCCATCGGAAGCATACCTGCATGGTAGGCTCATCCAGCGATGGTGCCCTACCTGAATGAGTATTTTCTGGCCGCTGAGGTTGAGCCCGAGACCATGGATCGGCTCTGGGCCGAGGGCTGGCGCCACTTCGGGGAGTACTTTTTTCGTTACAGTCAAACCGGAAGCCACACCGTGCTGCCCTTGCGGGTGCGGCTAGCCGGGTTTGTCCTGCGTCGAAGCCAGCAGCGGGTGCTTAAGAAGAACCAGGACATCGAGGTAAAGCTACAGCCGGCCTTTGTGAACGCCCAGGTGGAGGCGCTATTTGCCCGGCACAAAACCCGCTTTTCCCACAGCATCCCCAAAAGCATTTACAACTTCATCTCGCAGCACCCGGCCCATATCCCCTGCCGCTGCCACAGCCTGACCCTGCACCACCAGGGCCGCCTGGTGGGCATCAGCTACCTGGACGAGGGGGCGCAGGCCACCTCGAGCGTCTACCAGTGCTTCGACCCCGACCTCTCCAGGCGCAGCCTGGGCATCCTGATGATCCTGCACTCGATTCTGCTCTCGAGGGCCTGGGGCAAGGCTTACTACTACCCCGGCTACGCCTACCTGGAACCTTCCGAGTACGACTACAAAAAGCGGCTGGGGGCGCTGGAGTATTTCGACTGGCGGGGCCACTGGCTTGAGTTTGAGGACACACCCACACCCCAATCTGGCCGTTAGAATAGGGGCGTTCAGCGGAGGCAGGAAGTGGCACTCAAGCCTGTGAAAAAAGGGTGGAGCCCCGAAACCTGGGTGAGTCTGCGGCCGTTTGGGCTGGGGTTGCAAAAGCCCAACAACTTTTTCGAGGTCTTCCGGGCCATCGGCGAGAACGCCGACAACCTCGAGTACGCCTGGCGCATCCTGCGCGATGGGGTCTGCGACGGCTGCGCCCTGGGCACCCGCGGCCTGAGGGACTGGACGATTGAGGGCATCCACCTCTGCAACATCCGGCTGCGCCTGCTGCGGCTCAACACCATGGGGCCCCTGAAGGCGGAAGTTTTGCGGAATGTGGAAGGCCTCAAGTCCAGAAGCTCCGCCGAGCTGCGGGCGCTGGGCCGCCTCCCCTACCCCATGCGCCGCCGCCGGGGGGAGGCGGGGTTCACCCGGATCAGCTGGGACGAGGCCCTCGACCGCATCGCCTGGAGGCTCTGCAAAACCCCTCCCGAGAAGATGGGCTTTTACCTCACCAGCCGGGGCACCCCCAACGAGACCTACTACGTGGTGCAGAAAGCGGTGCGGGCCCTGGGCAGCAACAACATCGACAACGCGGCCCGCATCTGCCACAGCCCCAGCACCGTGGCCCTCAAGGCCGCGCTGGGGGTGGCCGCCACCACCTGCAGCTACCGCGACCTGATTGGCACCGACCTGGTGGTGTTTTTCGGCTCCAACCCGGCGGTTAATCAGCCGGTGATGATGAAGTACCTGTACTACGCCAAAAAAGCCGGAACCCAGGTGGTCTGTGTCAACCCCTACCTGGAACCGGCCATGCGGCACTACTGGATTCCCTCCGACCCCGAGAGTGCGCTCTTTGGCACCAAAATTACCGACCACTTCTTCCAGGTACAGCCGGGGGGCGACAGCGCCTTTATCACCGGAACCCTCAAGCACCTGATAGAGCAGGGCTGGCTGAACCAGGCCTTTATCGCCGAGCACACCGAGGGCTTTGAGGCGCTGGCCGACCAGGTCAAACAAACCCCCTGGGAGACGCTCGAGAGACTTAGCGGCCTCTCCAAAGCCGAGATGCTCGAGTTCGCCCTGCTGCTTGCCAAGGCCGACAGGGCCGTGCTGGTCTGGAGCATGGGCATCACCCAGCACCGCTCGGGCGAGGAGAGCGTGCAGAGCATCATCAACCTGGGCCTGGCGCGGGGCTACCTGGGGCGCGAAGGTTGCGGCCTGATGCCCATCCGCGGGCACTCGGGCGTGCAGGGCGGGGCCGAGATGGGGGCCTATGCCACGGTGTTTCCGGGCGGCCTGCCGATTAATGCCGAAACCGCCGCGGCCCTGGAGGCCGAGTGGGGCTTTGCGGTGCCCAGCCAGCCGGGCCTAACCGCGACGGAGATGCTCGAGGCAGGCCTCGAGGTGCTGTGGAGCGTGGGGGGCAACTTCCTCGAGACCCTGCCCAGCCCGGCCCAGGCCGAGGCCCACCTGGCCCAGGTGCCGCTGCGGGTGCACCAGGACATCGTGCTTTCCTCACAGATGCTGGTCGAGCCCGCCGAGGAGGTGATTCTGCTCCCCGCCACCACCCGCTACGAGATTCCGGGCGGCTGCACCGAGACCACCACCGAACGCCGGGTAATCTTCAGCCCCGAGATCCCCGGCCCCCGCCTGCCCGAGGCCCGCTGGGAAGGGCAGGTCTTCCAGGAGGTGGTGGCCCGCATGTGCAGGCCCGAGCTGGCCGAAAAGGTGCGCTTTGCCGATACCGCCGCGGTGCGGGCCGAGATTGCCCGGGTCGTCCCCCTCTACGACGGCATCCAGCACCTAAAGGCCCGGGGCGACGCCTTCCAGTACGGAGGCCCCCACCTCTGCCCCGGCGGGGTCTGCCCCACCCCCAGCGGGCGGGCCCGTTTTCTGCCGGTCGCGCTGGCGCAAAACAGCGTGCCCGAGGGCGCGTTTCACCTGGTTACCCGGCGCGGCAAACAGTTCAACAGCATGGTGCACGAGGCCACCGACCCCATCAACGGCGCCCCCCGCGACGCCGTCCTGATGAACCCCAGCGACCTGGAAAAGCTGGGCTTGACAGCCCGGCCAGCCGGTCTGGCTGCACAACCCTTTTGGCACCCTGGCGGGCCGGGTCTTCGCGGCCGAGGTACGGCCCGGCAGCCTCCAGGTGCACTGGCCCGAGGGCAACGCCTTGATTGACCCCAGGCTGCGCTCGAGCCAGGCCAAAATTCCGGCCTACAAAGAGGCGTATGTCTATATCCACACCCAACCACCGGCCCAAGGCCCGCACCCGAACCCGGCTGCTGCGGATTGAGCAGGGCCAGGCCTCGGCCCGGTTTGACCTGGTCGCTACCGAGGAGCCGCTGGAAATCCGGCTGCTGGCTGCGCAAACCCGCGGGAAAACCGTCGCCATCACCATGCGCACCCCCGGCCACGACTTCGAGCTGGCCGCGGGGTTCCTGCTCTCCGAAGGGCTGGTTCGCCGCCGGGAGGAAATCCGGCGCATCGCCTACTGCACCGACCCCAGCGAGCCCCAGCAGTACAACATCGTGAACGTCGAGCTGAACACGGCCACCCTGCCCGATCTGGCCCCGCTGGAGCGCCACTTCTACACCACCTCGGCCTGTGGGGTGTGCGGGAAGGCCAGCCTGGAAAACCTGCAGCGCCGCTATGCGCCATTGGATATAAGCTGGCGGGTCTCGAGCCCGCTGATTACCAGGCTACCCGAGCAGCTCCGCGCCCAGCAAACCCTCTTTGCCCAGACCGGGGGGCTGCACGCCGCCGCTTTGTTCGATCGAGAAGGTAATCTCCTGGCCCTGCGCGAGGACGTGGGCCGCCACAACGCCCTGGACAAACTGCTGGGCTGGGCCCTGCTGGAAAACCGCTTACCCCTCTCCGAGCAGATGGTGCTGGTCAGCGGGCGGGCCAGCTACGAACTGGTGCAAAAAACCCTGGCCGCGGGCGTTCCCGTACTGTGCGCCATCTCGGCCCCCAGCAGCCTGGCGGTGGAGCTGGCCCAGGCCTTCAACCTCACCCTGATTGGCTTCTTGCGGGACAGCTTCAACGTGTATAGCGGCGCGGAGCGTCTGGTGCTGGATGCCCCGTGAAGAAATTTAGCCCACCGGCTCGAGGGTGTGGCAGAATCTGGGTATGAAAGCCTACCTGGGCCTCTACACCGCGCGCCTGGAAATGCCCTGGGTCAAAAGCCTCAAAGAGAAGCGGGCCCTGGTCAAACCCACCATCGAGCGGCTGCGCGCGCGCTTTCCGGTCTCGGCGGCCCGCCTGGCCGGGCAGGACGAGCACGGCTGGGAGGTGGTGGGTTTCAGCCTGATCGGCTACGACAGCGTCTGGGTCGAGACCGTGCTGCGCGAGGCCGCCGACTTCATCGCGGCCCAGGCCGAGTACCGGGTGACCGACTCGAGCTGGAGCATCGAGGAGGTGAGCCTGGAAGACCTGCTCCCGGCCTGGGTTTCCTGAAGTGCCGTTCTAGGCCGGCTGGTCGGGGAAGTCGGTCTTGGCTTCTTCCTCGAGCGTCCGCACCTCGAGCTGCCCCTCGGCGTTGCGCTCAACCTTGAGCTTGAACTGGGCAATCAGGCCGCCAATCGCCCTGATGGCGGCCAGGGTCAGCAAACCGCCCACCAGCACACCCACGGTGAGCGGCAGCGATAAGAGTTCCTCGCCGTTGGGCTTGCAGATGGTCACCCGTGTGGCGGTAGCATCGCGCAATAGCTCCTGAATTTTGCCAACGAGCTCGCTGCCCTGCACCTGAATTTCCTCGACCCAGGTTTTTGGGTCGGGTTTGGGGGTGTCTTCCTCCCTGGCTCGAGCCGGCTTCTCTTAGATGCTGGGCTCACCAGCTCGAGTCGCTCCGATGACAACGCCTAGCCCACAGCCTCCACCGCCATGGCCGTGGAGCCGCCGGTGCCGTGGCAGATGGCCGCCAGGCCGCGCTCCTGGCGGTGGGTGTGCAGGGCGTGAATCAGGGTGGTCAGGATGCGCGCCCCCGAGGCCCCGATGGGGTGGCCCAGGGCGATGGCCCCGCCGTGCACGTTCAGGCGATCCATGGGCACCCCCAGCAGGCGGTTGAAGAGCAGGTTGTTGAGGGCAAAGGCCTCGTTGTTTTCGAACAGGTGGAAGTCGGCAATGCTCATATGAAGCTTCTCCAGCAGTTTTTTGACCGCCGGAATGGGGGCTTCGGGGAAGCGCCAGGGCTCGCCCGCCGCCCAACTGTTGCCCAGGATGCGGGCAATGGGCTTCAGGCCGTACTTCTGCACAGCTTCGGGGCTGGCCAGGAGCAGCGCCGAGGCCCCGTCGGAAATTTGCGAGGCGTTGCCCGCGGTCAGCACCCCGTCCTTCTTGAAGGCCGGGCGCAGGGCCGCCAGCGACTCGAGGGTGGTCTCGGGCCGCACCCCTTCGTCCTTCTCGACCCGCTCGAGCCCCTTGCGGGTCTTGACCTCGAGGGGCACCATCTCCCGGCTAAAATAGCAGGCCTCCTGGGCCCTGGCGGCCCGCGGTGCGACTCCAGGGCCACCTCGTCCAGCTCGGGTCGGGTCACCCCAAACTCCGCCGCCAGGCGCTCGGTCTGGTCGCCCATGGCCTCGCCGGTGAAGGGGTCGGAGAGCCCGTCGCGCTGCAAAATGTCCTGCAGTTGCTCGGGCGCCCCGGCCAGGTACTTGTAGCCCCAGCGGGCCCGGCTCGAGAGGTAAAAACCGGTCTGGGTCATGGACTCCATCCCGCCGGCCAGCACCAGCTCGGCATCGCCATTTTTGATAGCCAGCGCACCGTTGGCCACGGCCTGCATCCCCGAAGCGCACACCATGTCCACCGCGTAGCCGTCCACGGTGTTGGGAATGCCCGCCTTAAAGGCCGCCTGGCGGGGCGGTAGCTGGCCGTGTCCGGCCCGCAACACCTGACCAAACACAAATAGGTCGAGTTCGGCCCCGCTCAATCCGGCCTGCTCGAGCGCCGCCTTCATCACGTGCGCCCCCAGGTCTACCGGCGAAAAGTCCTTGAGCGCGCCGCCAAACCGCCCAATCGGGGTGCGCACCGCCGAAACCACCCATACCTCACGCATAACTGCCTCCTGCCGCTATATTACGCCATTTTGACCTGCCAACGTAAATCCGTAAGGTACTGAACCCCCGCAGGAACAGCCCCCGCTCAAAACATAAACCACCCCATCGGGGTGGCCTCGCTGCGTAGCAACAACCTAGTGATCCTTGTTGGGCAAGCCCTTGTCCTTAACCAAAAAAATGAACATCAAGAGCAGCAGCACGATAACCACAGCCGCACCCACCGTGATGATCTCGTCCATGGTTCAATACCCTCCGTTACGAAGTTTAGCACGGTTTGTGAACATCTGACTGGACTGACAAATCTCACCCAGCCTTTATAGACTGTTGGGGTGACGCTGCGCAGGGTGCCGGTTTTTGCCTACGACTGGGTGCTGGTTGGCCTGGTCTTGCTGATTAATCTGATCGGCCTGGTCACACTCTACAGCGCAGCGCCCAGCCGCGGGGTCTGGCTACAGCAGATGCTGGCCTTCCCCGTCGCTCTATCGGTCGGCCTGCTGGTGCAGTTGTTTTCCCGCCGCCAGGTGCTTTCCTGGGCCTTTCCGCTGTATGCGGTCTCGTTGGTTTTGCTGGTGCTGGTTTTGCTGGTTGGGCGCGAGATTAACGGGGCCAAGGCCTGGTTCGACCTGGGCCCGGTCAGTTTTCAACCGCTCGAGCTGGCTAAAATTGGCCTGATCCTAGTGCTGGCTAAAGTGCTGGCGGCCCGCCCGCTGGAGCGCTGGCTGGATTATGCGCTGCCGGTTTTGCTGGCGGCCCCCATTCTGGGCCTGGTATTCATCCAGCCCGACCTGGGAGGCACCCTGGTGCTTATCGCCGGGCTGCTGGGGATGCTGTTTGTGCGGGGCATGCCCACCATTCATATCGTGGTGGGGCTCCTGGCGGTGATGGTGCTGGTGCCCACGGTGGTCTGGCCCAACCTGAGCCAGTACCAGCGGGATCGGGTGGAAATTCTGTTCGACCTGTCCAAAGACCCCAAAGGCAAAGGCTTCCAGCAGATCCAGTCCACCATCGCCATCGGCTCGGGGGGCCTGATGGGCAAGGGGTTTGGGGCCGGCACCCAGACCCAGTTGGGGTTCGTGCCCGAGCGCCAGACCGACTTCATCTATGCAGTGCTGGCCGAGGAGTGGGGCTTTGTGGGTGCCACCACCCTCATGGTGCTGTACGCTTTGCTCTTTTTCCGGCTGAGCCGCATGGCCCTGGAGTGTGTGCGCCTCGAGGATCGCCTCATCATCGTGGGGGTGCTCTCGATGCTGGCCTTTCAGGTCGTGGTCAACATTGCGGTCACGCTGGGCCTGGCCCCGGTGACCGGCCTGACCCTGCCCCTGGTTTCCAAGGGCGGCAGCAGCCTGATTATGGTGTACCTGGGGCTGGGGCTGGCCCTGCTCATCCACCGCGACCGCTACAGCGAGGTATAGGCGGTTTTCACATTCCTGTTACCCACCGGATTTACAGTTGGGTTCATACCGGTCGGCGTATACTGGAACCAAGGAGGAAGACCATGCCTTTAGGCCCCACCGAACTTATCATCATCCTGTTGATTGTGGTTTTGTTGTTTGGCGCACGCAAGCTGCCCGAGCTGGCTCGAGGTCTGGGCCAGTCGGCCCGGGAGTTCCGCAAAGGGTTGAACGAGGACGAGAAAAAACCCGAAGAAAGCAAACCCGAACAAAAACAGTCTTAGGCAAGGGGTATCAGGTGCAAAAAGCGGGGCTCGAGGGCCACCTCGAGCCACCGGCCCTCGGCAAGCTCGAGCTGGGCCTGTTTGTAGCGCGGCATCAAAAAGTCCAGGCCCACCGCGCCCACCCCCAACTCCCCCCGCACCCGCAGGCCCTGTGTGCGCAGGTTCCGCACCTGACCCCGGATGCGGTTCTCGGGGCCGTCCAGGGTAAAAACTTCCTCCGGGCGGACGCCCAGCATCACCCGCTGCCCAACTGAAATGCCGTTTCGGCAGGGGGCTTTAAGCACGCCCAGGGGGGTTTGCACCTGCGCCCATGTGCCGTCTGCGGCCAGAACCGTGCCCTCCAGAAGGTTGCGAAAGCCCACCAGCCGGGCCACCTCGAGGCTCGCAGGACGGGCAAATATCTCTTCGGAGGTTCCCTGCTGGGCCAGCCCTGCTTTGGTCAACACGGCCACCCAGTCGGCCCGCTGGGCCAGCCAGTGGTCGTGCGAGGCCGCCAGGGTGGGTATCTGCAGCGACTCTAAGGCGCTCCAGCACCCCTGCAAAAACCTCCTCCCGGGTCGCCGCGTCCAGGGCGCTGGTGGGCTCGTCCAGCAGTAGAATCTGGGGCTCGCGGGCCAGGGCCCGGGCCAGGGCCACCCGCTGCTGCTGCCCACCGGACATCTGGCGGGGGAAGCGCTCGGCCAGTTCGGCCATGCCCATCAGCTCGAGGTAGGCCAGGGCCTTCTTGCTTACGGGCCTGGGGGGGCAGGTGGGCCAGCGGAAAGGCCACGTTCTGCCAGGCCCGCAGGTGGGGAAACAGGGCCCAGATGCTGGGGCAGGTAGCCCACCCTTCGCGCCTCGGCCCGCAGCCCCGCAAAGGGCTGGCCCCTGGCCGGAATCAGGCCGGCGATGGCCTTGAGCAGGCTGGTCTTCCCCACCCCGCTCTCGCCCAGCAGCACCGTAAAGCCCCGCACCTGCAAGCTGAGCTCGAGCTTTACCGGGTGCTCGAGGGCATACGCGATCTCCACACGTCCTCCAGGGTACGCACCAGGTACACCAGGGCAAAGCTCACCAAAAGCAAGACCCCCGAGGCCTCGGCGGCCCGCCCAAACTGCAGGGCCTGTACCTGATCGTAGATGTAAATGCTCACCATCTGGGTTTTGCCGGGAAGGCTGCCCCCCACCATCAGCACCACCCCAAACTCGCCCAGGATGTGGGCAAAAGCCAGAATGGAGCCCGACAGGATCCCCGGCCAGGTGAGGGGCAGGATAACCTCGAGCCAGACCCGCCGCCAGCCCGCCCCCAGCGTTCGCGCGGTCTGAACCAGAGTCCAGATCCAGGCTGCGAAAAGCCTCGCGGTAGCCGTTCAGGGCAAAGGGCAGGCTAAACAGCACCGAGCCCACCACCAGCCCCTCGAAGCGAAAAGCCCAGCTCACGCCCAAAAACTGCGCCAAAGGGCCGTTCTGCCCCAGGAGCAACAGCAGGTAAAACCCCAGCACCGTGGGCGGCAGGGTGAGGGGCAGCAGCACGACCGATTCCAGCACCCGCTTACCCCAGAAGCGCTTGTGGGCCAGCACCCAGCCCAGCGGCAGCCCCACAAAAAGCAGAATCAGGGTGCTGACCAGGCCGACCTCGAGGGTTAAGCCGCAGGGTCTGCCAGAACACAGGGTCGTTCATGGGGCTGGCTTCTCTCCCGGCAGCAAAAACCCGTATTTGCGCAACACCTGGTGGGCCTCGGCGGTGCCCATGTACTCGTAAAAGCGCCGAACCTCCGGGCGGTTCTGGCCGCGCAGAATTACGTAGGTCTGGTTGAGGCGTAGATGGCTGCTCAAAGGGGCCAGCCAGTACACCCCGGCACTGCTCCATGGCCTCGCTCCTGGCGAGGGACAGGGCCACCAGGCCAATGTTGGTGCTGGTCAGGGCCAACTGGGCGGTCTGGGAGATGTTCTCGCCGTAAACAAACTCAAAACCGGCCTTACCCCGCCGCAAAAAGCCCAGGTCGTAGTAGGCCGCAATACCGCCCGTCATCTCCTCCCACCTTACCGGACGGGTTGAGCGCAGCAAACCAAAGTGCTCCAGAAGCGTCACCCCCGCACGGCCATAAGGGGCATGCATCGGGTTGGCGATAGCCAGTTGGGTAATCCGAGGGTCGAGCAGTATACGCGGCCCGAGCCGCCGAGGATCCAGGCCCTGCTGAACCAGGGCATTGGAGGCCCAAATAACCAGACGACCCACCGCGTAAAGGCGCAAAGTACCCGGCTCGACACGCCCGGCCTGCTGTAGCTGCATCGGAAAGGCTTCATCCGCCGAAAAAAACACATCGGCCGGCAGCCCCTGCATCAATTGGGTGTAGAGCTTGCCCGAGGAACCAAAGGCAAGCTCGACCCGCAGACCCGCATTCCTGCGTTCAAAGCGCTGCGCAATCTCGGTCAAGGCATACTGGAGGTCGGCGGCCGCCACCACCCGCACCGTGTTTTGCGCCAGGGCAAGCCCCAGCAACCACAGCCCCAAGCACAGCCAACGAATCATCCGGGCCTCCTTATTAGTTACAGTGTAACTATATGGGCCCCGACCTATTTAGACAAGGCCTCTCGTTCGTGCCAGAAGCTGCCGGATAAACCCCAGGCTGGCCCTGGCCATCTCCATGCGCCACAGGACGGCTACCAGTTGGATGCGTTGGGCCGTTTGAAGGCGCTGCTGCAAATCCTCGAGGATGGCTTCAAAAACCCCTTCCTGGGCCCTCAACAGCGGCTCGAGGTCGTGCTCCAAGCGCAGCAAAAAAGCGATCTTCAACCGCAGATCCGAGCGGCCATGGCGCAGGCGCGTTACCGGGGTGTGCAGCCACCAGCGCGCGGCTTCCTGGCCCGCAAGGGTGGCCCTGTAGAGCGTTCGGGGTGGCCCGGCCTCGCCCTCCTCCTGCCGGATGGCCTCAATCAGCCCGCGGGCCTCGAGGTGCGCTAAAGCCCTGTAAACCTGCGTGCGCTGGATGCGCCAGATCTCCCCCAGCTCACCGTTGGGAGCAAACAGCGCCGCAATGCGGAAGCCATGCGCTGGCTGCTCCAGCAAAGCAGCCAAAACCGCCCAGTCGGAGGTTGAGAGCCTGTGGACTGCTGCCGCACTCACCCCTACAGCCTACGCAAGGCCATACCGGGGCTGTCAAACCCGGGGTTTCCGAGGCAGCCACAATCGGGTCATTGCAAGCCCAGGGCTTTGCGGGCTTGGTGAACCTGGGCCGAGGTCAGGGTTTTGGCCCGCTGGGCCTTCACTTCGTCGGCGGTGAATGGCCTCTGGCCCGGCGGCAGCTTGTTGCCCCACTGGGTAGAGATGTGGTTAAGCAAGGCTGCCAGCTCAGCGTCGCTTAGCTGTCGGTAACCCGGCATGACCCCGTTGTACTTGCGCCCTTTTACGCTGATCTCACCGCTCATGCCCCAGAGCAGGAGCTGGATAAGCCAGGTTCGACCCCCTTTGGCCGACAAAATCTCCGGAACATGCCCGGCCAACGGGGGAAACACCCCGGGGATGCCCGCGCCATTGGGTTGGTGGCAGCCCTGGCACTGCTGGTACAAAGCCGCGCCATTTTGCGCAAAAACCGGCAATAGCATCACCATCAACACCGCTAACAATCGTTGCATTCGACACCTCCTCAGCCCAGACCTCGAGCTTTTTTACGGAACATTGATACGTGAGCGCAGGTCACCTATTTGTTGAGGGGTTGGGCGGCTGGTCGCATTGCGGGCGCTGCGCACCTCCGCTGCGGTGATAGGCCGGTGGTCGCGCGGCAGCAGTTTGTCGTTGCCCCAGGCGTTCAGGATGTAGTTGAGTATGCTGGCAATCTGCTCATCGGATAGCTGGCCAAAAGCCGGCATCACACCGTTGTAGGTACTGCCTCTGACCCGCACCGGGCCCTGCATGCCAAACAGCATCACATTAATCAGGTGGGCCCGGCCCTCGGGGGTTTTTGCCAGCTCGGTGGCGTGGGCCGCCAGGGGCGGGAAGGCGCCCGGGCGCCCCTGCCCGTTGTCACCGTGGCAAAACGCACAGTTCTGCTGGTAAAGCTGGGGGCCCGACTGGGCCAGCGCCAGGCTGAGGACGGCTAGAAGCCCAAAGAGGTATCTCACACCTCGAGTATAGCCCCACGCTGCCCAGCAAAAGTAATTTTGCGTCCTGGCGGCCCTTAGGTTAAGCCAAGCTCAAGGCAATCCAGTGCTCAGCCCCACCGCTAACGGGATTTCACCTCGGCCCACACCTTGTTGAAGGCATCGGCCTGATCGCCCAGGTCGGCGAGCAGCTCGAGGCGGGCCCTTATCTCCTCGCTGGGGTAGATGATGGGGTTGTCCTTTTCTTCAATCTGATCCATCGCCGCTGCCACCGGTGTGGCATAGCCAATCGAGTTGGAGATCTGCGCGGCAATCTCGGGCTCCAGCAGAAAGTTGATGAACTTATAGGCCAGCTCGTGGTTGGGGCTCTTCTTGAGCACCACCAGGTTGTCCGTCCAGAGGGTAGCCCCTTCAACGGGAATCACATATTTGAGCTGGGGGTTCTCGGCCTGGGCCGCCAGAATATCCCCCGAGTAGGCAGGCCCCACGGCAATGTCACCCGCAATCAGGCGGTCGCGGATGCTGGTTCCACCGGCAAAGCCCTGCGAGCGCCGCTTGGCCTCGAGCAGAAGCTCCTGCACCTTGGCGAGCTTCTCCGGGTCGGTGGTGTTAACCGACTCCCCCTGGTATTTGAGGGCCGCCCCCATCATCTCGCGCATCTCGTCCAGCAGCAGGAAAGACCCCACTTGCTTGGCCGGATCAAAGATAACCGCCCAGCTTTCCACCGGCCCGCTCACCAGATCTTCGCGGTAGGCCAGCCCGGTGGTGCCCCACTGGTACACCACGCTGTACCGGGCCCCCGGATCGAAGGCTGGATTGGCGAATTGGGGGTCGAGGTTCTGTAGGTTGGGAATTTTGCTCTTGTCGAGTTCCTGCAGGCTACCGGCTCGAGCCAGCGACCCCACCGTGTAGTCGGCGGTAATCAGCACATCGTACTCGGCATCACCCCCTGCTTGCAGCTTGGAGAGCATGGCCTCGGGGGAGTCGTAGGTGTCCTCCACCACCTTGATGCCCTCACGCTTTTCGAACTCTTCAAGCACCTCCTTGGGCATGTAATCCGACCAGTTCAACAGACGCAGCTCTTGCTTTTGCTGCCCACAGCCGGCGATCAACAGCCCCAACAAAGCCACTACCCACACTCTGTTCACTCGCGACCTCCTTCTACATCAGACACGCCTCTTCCAGAAGAGAGCCCCAAGCAGCAACACCAGAATTGTAATCCCCACCATCAGGGTAGAGAGCGCATGTATTTCCGGGCTTATCCCCAGCTTAACCGAAGAGTAAATGTACAGCGGCAGCGTGGTGGAGCCCGGGCCAGCAGTGAAAAAGGTTACCACAAAGTCGTCAAGGGACAGGCTAAAGGCCAGCAAAGCCCCGGAGATCACCCCCGGCATGATCAGGGGCAGCGTAACCTCGCGGAAGGTGAGCCAGGGGGTTGCGCCCAGGTCTTTGGCGGCCTCCTCCAGGGTGGGATCCAGCAGCATCAACCGCGCCCGTACCACCAGGGTCACGTAGGCGATCTGAAAGCTGATATGAGCCAGAATGATGGTAAAAAGGGACAGCCGGGGCCAGCCAATGGCATCGCGCACCACATCAAACAGCAGCAGCAGCGAGATACCCATCACCACATCCGGCACCACCACCGGCACATACAGCAAGTAGCGCAGGGCGTTTTGCCAGCGGAACCGATAGCGCACCAACCCCACCGCCAGCAGGGTTCCCAGGATGGTTGAGACCGTGGTGGAGACCACCGCCACAACCAGGGTGTTGGTAAGGTACTCGAGGATTCTTTCGTTGTTGAACAGGCGGATATACCAGTCGAAGGTAAAGCCGGTAAAGCGCACCCCAAAACGGCTCTGGTTGAAGGAAAGCGCCACGATCACCGCTATAGGCAGGTACAAAAAGGCAAAAACCAACCAAGCATGCACAGCCAGCCAGCGTTTCATACCAGTTTGTCCAGTCCTTTCTCACCCTGGGTTCGCGCGTAAAGCCACAGGCCCAGCAGCACCATAGCCATAAGCACCATGCTGACCGCGCTGCCAAAAGCCCAGTTCTGGGCGGAACCAAACTGGAGCTGAATCAGGTTGCCCACCAGGGTCACCTTGCCCCCACCCAGCAGATCGGCAATGACGAAGGTGCCCACCGCCGGAATAAACACCAGCAAAAAACCGGCAAACAAGCCCGGCACCGTCTGGGGAAAGATGGCCTCCCAAAAAGCCCGGATGGGCCTGGCCCCCAGGTCGTAGGCGGCCTCGAGCTGGCTCCAATCGATGCGCTCAACTGCCGCGTACAGCGGTAGCACGAAAAAGGGCAGGTAGGTGTACACGGTAGCCACGTACACCGCAAAGGTAGAGGGCAGCAGCTCGGCAGGTGGCAGGCCAAAAGCGGTGATGAGCCCGTTCAAAAGGCCTTCTTTCTGGAACACCACAATCCAGGCGTAAACCCGGATCAGAAAGTTGGTGAAGAACGGTATGACCACCAGCAGCAGGAGCACCTCTTTGTAGCGGCTTTGGGCGATGTAAAAGGCCAGCGGGTAGCCCAGCAGCATGATCAAGACGGTTGACCAAAAGCCAATCCAGAGGCTACGCCCGATGATCTCGATAAAAAGTGGGTCGGAAAAAAAGCGCACGTAATTGTGAAGTCCCAGGGGGGGCACCAACTGACCCAGGCTTCCCCGGCTCATCAGCGAGGCCACCAGCATCACCAGGGTTGGGATCAAAACAAACAGCACCAACCACAAGCCCCCCGGCCCCACCGTTACCAGCACCTGGCGCAGGCGCTCCCAAGGCGTAGCAGCCTCACGCATAGGGGTCGCTCCCTTCGCTACCTCCCTGAATAACCACCAGTTTTTCCGGGGTAAGGGCCACCCAGACCTCTTCGTCGTAGGCAAACTCCTCGTGGCCGGGCTCCTGAATGTCATGGTTGAGGGTCTCGCACATCAAGCGCTGACCGCCGGCCACCAACACATACTGGTTCTCCGAGCCGGTGTAAATAATGTCGTCCACCCTGGCCCGGAATACGTTGGGCAGGTTCGGCCTTTCGCGAAAAAGTCGAATTTTTTCGGGGCGAATCGAGAGCAGCACCTCCTGACCTGGGGTCAGGGCATCCTCGTCGTCTAGCACAAACTCACCCAGCGCCGTCTTAACCTTGCGCGGCTCAATGGCCTGGGCCGGAATCAAGTTGGAGTCGCCGATGAACCTGGCTACAAAAGCGGTTTGCGGCAGCTCGTAAATCTCCTCAGTGGGGCCCAACTGCTCGATGCGGCCTTTGTTCATAACCGCGATGCGATCCGACATCACCAGGGCTTCTTCCTGATCGTGGGTCACGAAAATGAAGGTGATGCCTAGCCGCTCCTGCAGGTTCATCAGATCCACCCGCAGCTCCTGGCGCAGCTTGAGGTCGAGGGCCGAGAGCGGCTCATCGAGCAGCAGCACCTCCGGTTCGTTGACCAGGGCCCGGGCCAGGGCGATCCGCTGGCGCTGCCCACCGGACATCTGATCCGGGCGGCGCTTCTCATAGCCCGGCAGGTTGATCAGCTCGAGCGCCCACTGTACCCGCCGGGCGATCTCATCGCGGGGCATTTTTTTCATCCTGAGCCCAAAAGCGATGTTCTGCTCCACGGTCATGTGTGGGAAGAGGGCGTAGTTCTGGAAAACCGTGTTGACCGGGCGCAGGTAAGGCGGTACCTGGGTCATGTCCTTGCCCCCGATGATAACCCGGCCTTCGTCCGGGGTCTCAAACCCTGCAATCATGCGCAGCAGCGTGGTCTTGCCGCAGCCCGAGGGCCCCAGCAGGCTGAAGAACTCGCCGTCGCGAACCTCGAGGTTCACATCTTCTACCGCCTTATGGTCGCCAAAGCGCTTGGTGACCCCCTCGAGGCGTACCGCAATGTGCTCACCTAGCTTTCGCTCGCGCCGGCTGCGAAAAAGTGTCGGCTCCACAAGGCAGAGTCTAATCTTTGGTGGAGCCCAGCGACAACCGCCCCCAGACTTGACCGATATACAGCCCTTGGGGTAGAGAAAGATCATGACTCTGCGCCAGGCGCTATCCCAGGTCCCGGACCCTCGGGCCCACAACCGGCAGTACCCCCTTTGGGGCCTTCTGGCCCTCATCCTGGTGGCCTTCCTGAGCCGCGTGGACTCCCTGCGCGGCGTGGAACGCTTTGCCCGCGCCAACCCCCACCTCTTGCCCCACCTGGGCCTGCGCAAGGCCCCAGGCCACACCGCCATCACCCTTCTCCTTCACCGCCTGGATCCTGAGAAGCTCCAGGCGGCCCTTGGCCAGGTCTTCCCCGAAGCCGACCTTGGGGAGGTCCTGGTGGTGGACGGGAAGCACCTGCGGGGAAGCGGCAAGGGGAAAAGCCCCCAGGTCAAGCTGGTGGAGGTCCTGGCCCTGCACCTCCATACCACCCTGGCCCAGGCCCGGGCGGAAGGGAGGGAGGAGAAGGCCTTCCTGGAGCTTCTGGACCGTTTGGAGGCGAGGGAGCTGGAGGGCAAGGTGGTGGTGGGGGACGCGGGGTACCTGTACCCTGAGGTGGCGGCCCGGGTGCGGAAAAAAGGGGGGACTATCTCTTGGTCCTGAAGGGGAACCAGGGGGAACTTTTGGAGTGGGCCCTGGAGGTGTTCAAGGGGATGGCGGGAAGGCGTCTTCCCGGGGAGACGGAGGCGACCTGGAGTGGGGTGCGGGACGGGGAGGTGTGGACCTACCGGGTTTGGGCTTCCCCCTACCTGCCGGAAGAGGTGCGGGCCTTCCCTGGGGCCAGGCAGGTGGTGCGGCTTTGGCGGGAGGTGAGGCACAAGGGGACGGGGGAGGTGCGGCGGACGGTGAGCTACGCCCTCACCAGCCTGGGGCCGGAGGTAGCGGACGCAAAGCGGCTGGGGAGCCTGTTGCTTTCCCGCTGGGAGGTGGAGAACCGGTCTTTCTGGGTGCGGGACGTGTGCTTTGGGGAGGATGCCTGTCAGGTGCGGGGGGTGGGGGCGTGGGCGCTAGCGGTGCTGCGGGCCTTCCTGGTCTCCATGCTTCACCGAGAGGGGGTGAGGGAGAAGAAGGCAGCCCTAGAAATCTTCTCCTTCAACCCCCTCTCCGCCCTGCGCTTCCTGGGGCTCTATGCGGCATAGCGGTCAAGTCTGAACCGCCCCGACCCCCCTTGACGAAAATCTCTAAACTGGCTACTATTTTGCTTGCCCTGAGCCGGGATGGCGGAATTGGTAGACGCACATGATTCAGGGTCATGCGCCCGCAAGGGTGTGCAGGTTCAAGTCCTGTTCCCGGCACCAGGCACCCCCCTCACCGAGGGGGGTTATGCTTTTTGAGCGCATTCCCGCCCACGCCGTCGCATGGCGGCCCGCCTCACATTGCCTTCTTGGCAATAGGTGCTAAAGTATAGTGTTGAAGTTCTCCCGAGATTCCGAGGGGGTGGGTTGATAGCCCACCCTTCTTGCTTGGGGGAGGAGGTGAAGAAGTGGAGCCAGAACATCCCTTGCAGGCAGGCGGCACCCCCCAATGGAGCCAGGTGGCCGAAAGTGTGCTGGCACCGCTGGGTTACGAGGTGCTCGAGGCGGGCCTCAAGAGCGGTAAAAACCCCGTGCTCCTGGTGCGCATCGAGCGGAAAGACGAAGTGCCCATCTCGATCGCCGACCTCGAGCGGGCCAACCGCGCGCTCAGTGCCCACCTGGACACCCTCGAGACCCTGCTGCCGGCGCGTTACCTGCTCCAGGTGGAGTCGCCAGGTGCCGACCGCCCGCTCTTCACAGCCCGGCATTTTGAGCGCTTTGCCGGGCTAAAAGTACGGGTGCGCAGCCCACAGGGCAACTTTACCGGGCGAATCGGGGCGGTCAGGGGTGATATGGTTGAGTTTCTACTGGAAAAAGACGAAACGCGCAGCCTGCAGCTCGGCACCTTCAAAGCCACCCTGGCGGAGTGGCCGGATAAGCCCAGGTAGAGTGGGCTATCGAAGCATCAACCCAGAGGAGGAACATCTGTGAACAAAGATTTTGTAGACGCCCTATCCCAGGTAGCCCACGAGCGTGGGGTCACCGCCGAAGAACTGATCTCCAACTTTGAGGAGGCTTTGAGGCTGGCCTACCTCAGGCAAAAAGGCTTCCGCCCCAAGGATGTGGAAGAAGAGGGCAAAGGGCCCATCATCGAGGTGCACCTAGACCCCCAGGAGGGCCACCTCGAGGTGCTGGAGATACGGCGGGTGGTCAAGGAGGTCAAAGACCCCGATAAAGAGATCGACCTCGAGACGGCCAAAAAGTATGACCCCGAGGTCGAACTTGACGAGGAGATGGAGTTCCCGGTAGACCCCGAGGAGTTCAGCCGTATCGCCGTACAGATCGCCAAGCAGGTGCTCACCCAGCGCCTCAAAGAGGCCGAGCGCACCCGCGTGCACAACGAGTACAAAGACAAAGAAGGCGAGGTGGTCACTGGCAGCGTGGCCCGGGTAGATAACCGCGGCAACGTCTACGTGGAACTCGGACGCGGTGAAGCCCTGATGCCCCAAAAGGAACAAATCCCTACCGAGCGTTATCATCCCGGCCAGCGCATCAAAGTTTATCTGAAGCAGGTGCAACGCTCGAGCAAAGGGCCCAGCCTGGTGGTCTCTCGTGCCCACGAAGAGCTGCTGCGCTATCTGTTACGCCAGGAAGTGCCCGAGATCGCCGAAGGCATTGTGGAGGTCAAAGCGGTCGCCCGTGAACCCGGTAGCCGCTCCAAAGTGGCTGTGGTAAGCCACAACCCCAACGTAGATCCCATTGGGGCCTGCATCGGGCATAAGGGCCAGCGCATTCAGGCGGTTTCTGCCGAGCTGGGTCGCGAGCGGATTGATATCATTCAGTGGAGCCCCAACCCCAAAGAGTTCATCCGCAACGCGCTCTCGCCCGCTACCGTTGGTGAAATCACCATAGAAAACAGCGAGAACGGGCAGAATCGCGCCAGGGTGGTGGTGGCAAAAGATCAGCACTCCCTGGCCATCGGCAAGGCCGGGCAGAACGTACGCCTGGCTTCCAAGCTGACCGGCTACGAGATTAATTTCGAGGAAGCCGAAGAAATTACCGATCTTGATGCAGCCATCTTGAAAGCTGCCGAAAGGGATGAGTCGTCCCGGGTCTCCAGCGATGCCAAGAGCCGCTTTGAAAGCCTGTTCAGGGACGACGAGTAACCCGCTACAGTCCAGCACGGAGTGGTAATGTCCAGGGCCAAACACATCCCCATCCGCCAGTGCATTGCCTGCCGGGAACGCAGGCCCAAACGCGAATTGTTGCGGATTGTGATGACCGAGGGAGGCCCCGTACTCGATCCCACCGGCCGTAAGCCAGGGCGCGGTGCTTACGTCTGCCCCGATCGCCCTGAATGCTGGGTCGAAAAAAAACTGCGTCGCCTCGCCGGAGCGAAAGCAGCAGAACTTGCCTTGGCACTACAGATGGTTTTGGGAAACGCGGCGCGTCCGGCTTCGCAGAATGAACAGCCATCATCGCAGTGACTCTAGGCATATAGAACCGGAGGTCAGCATGGCAAAAATCAGAATTTATCAGCTCGCTAAAGAACTCGAGATGTCCAACGACGAGCTGCTGAAAATCCTCGACGATATGGGGGTCACCTACAAGTCCCATGCCAGCACCCTCGAGGAAGACACCGCGCTCGCAGTGAAGGAGCTCATCGGCGAGCAGAAGGTAGCCGAGGCTGCCCGAAAAGCCGAAGAAGCCCGTAAGTCCATCCCCCACCGCCCTCCGGTGGTGGTGATCATGGGCCACGTGGACCACGGCAAGACCAGCCTGCTGGATTACCTTCGCAAAAGCCGCATCGCAGAGAAAGAGGCCGGGGGCATCACCCAGCACGTAGGGGCCTTTGAGGTAAAAACCCCTGGCGGCACCGTGGTCTTCATCGATACCCCAGGGCACGAGGCCTTCACCACCATCCGCCAGCGCGGCGCCAAGGTCGCCGATATAGCCGTCATCGTGATTGCAGCCACCGAAGGGGTGATGCCCCAGACCAAGGAAGCCATCGCCCACGCCAAGGCTTCCGGGGCCAAGATCATCTTTGCAGCCAACAAAATGGATCTACCCGGCGCTGACATCAACAAGGTCTACCAGGACTTGATGCAGCTTGGCCTGGTGCCGGTGGCTTACGGGGGCGATGTCGAGGTGCTACCCATCTCGGCCAAGACCGGCCAGGGCGTGGCCGATCTGCTCGAGACCATCCTGCTAATGGCCGAGCTGGAAGATCTGCGGGCCGACCCCAAAGCCGAGGCCCAGGGGGTGATTCTGGAGGCTCGAGTAGATAAGCAGGCGGGGGTTCTGGTAAGCCTGCTGGTGCAGCAGGGCACCCTTAGAATCGGTGACTATGTGGTGGCGGGCGAGTGCTGGGGCAAGATCAAGGCCATGTCCGATGCCGATGGCAACCGTCGCACCGAGGCCGGCCCCGGAAGCGCCGTGCAGGTGCTGGGTTTCTCCGAACTACCCTCCGCCGGCGAAACCTTTACCTGGGTTCCCGACCAGGTGGCCGCCAAGGAGATTACCGAGGAGCGCATCGAAGAGCGCAAAGCCTCCGAGGCTCGAGGCGACCTCCAGCGCGCCCGCAGCCTGGCCGACCTGATGCGCAAGGTGCAGCAAGACGAGCAAAAAGAAATCAACCTGATTCTGCGGGCCGACACCCAGGGCTCCCTCGAGGCCATTCAAAACATCCTGGCGAAAGAAGCCACCGAGGAAGTCAAGATCAACGTGCTCCTGGCCGCCGTGGGCGCGCCCACCGAATCGGACGTGCTGCTGGCCTCCACCGCCAACGGGGCCATTCTCTCCTTCAGCGTCAACCCCAGCGGCTCGGTCAAGAAGGCCGCTGAACAGAAAGGCGTGCCCTTACAGAGCTTCCGCATCATTTACGATCTGATCGACGAGATTCGCAAGATGATCAAAGGGCAGCGGGAGCCGGTTTACAAAGAGGAAATCCTGGGAACCGCCGAGGTTCGGGCCATCTTCAAACTAAGCCGTGGGGTTATTGCGGGCTGTATGGTCACCTCGGGCAAAATTACCCGCAGCGCCGATATCCGGGTGCTGCGCAAGGGTAAGGAGATCTGGAAAGGCAAGATTGGGGGGCTCAAGCGCCTCAAGGACGACGTGCGTGAGGTGGCCCAGGGCTTCGAATGCGGCATTCTATTGGATGGTTTTGCCGATTTTCAGGAAGGGGATATCCTCGAGGCCAGCCAGCAGGTCGAGGTGGCTACGGATTGAGGTCGGGGCCCATCGCGAAACCCGCGCTGGCTAAACCGAGCGCCTCCGGTATACAGTGATGGGGCTACAGGTTATGCAACGCTGGCACTGGCAACGCTGGATCACCCTGGCTACCCTGGCCTTGATCGCCCTGGGGCCAGGGCTCTTCTGGTCGCCCAGCAAGGTCAAAGCCAGCAGCGGGCTGAGCCAGGGCTGGATGGCCGTTCCCCTGCCCCAGCCGCTGCTCGAGGCCAAGGCCAAGTGCAATCCCCTGGGGCTGGGGCTGGTGCTGAACACCCTGGAGCCGACCCTTCGCAACCGCACCCCCCGCCGGGCCAGGAAACCCTTTCACACCCCGCACCGTTCGCCAAACAGCGGCTGTATTTGGCCTATGCCCGCCTACAAACCGATGGCGGATAGCTCACCATTCGCATCCCTGCACCAACCCAGACCATACAACCCTCCACCCTCCTCACCGAGCCTGGAGGTCGGCCGCCCGCCGAAGCAGCGCTGCCCGTCCCCGGGCTCACCTGAAAAGTACCAACGGAAACAGATATGACCAACCGCACGTGGAAAGCTGTTTTTCTGATCGGGCTGCTCCTAGCCGCCATTGTGGGGCTGTTCCGCCCCTGGGAAGCCCGTAACCCACAAAACCCCTTGTTGCCCGCCGATGGCCTGATCCGGCTGGGCCTCGACCTGCAAGGAGGCTTGCGCATCACCCTCAAGGTGGCCGAGCCCAACCCCGATCCCTCAGCGGCCAGAACCGAGCTGGATGTGGCCCGTACCGTTATCGAGAACCGGGTCAACGCCATTGGGGTGGCCGAGCCCTTGGTGCAGGTACAGGGCAACGACCGCATCATCGTGGAGCTGCCGGGCCTGAAGCAGGATCAGCAGGAGCGCGCCCTGGGCCTGATCGGCCAGACCGCCAAGCTCGAGTTCCGCATCGTCAACCAGGGGGCTACCGGCACCACCGTAGCGCAGATCAACGAGCAGCTACGCAGTTCTGGCCTCAGCGGGGCCGCCCTGGCCGCCCGCCGGGCCGAGCTCGAGAAGAACCTCTACAAGCTCGAGGATCTAGGCCCTCCCCTGCTCACCGGTAGCGACCTCCGCACCGCCAACGCTTCTTTCGATCAATTTGGACGTCCTCAGGTGGATATGGAGTTCACCCCCGAGGGGGCCAAAAAGTTCGAGGAGGTCACCCGGGCCAACGTGGGCCGCCAGCTCGCCGTGGTGCTCGACGGTAAGGTCTACACCGCACCCAGCATCCGCCAGGCCATCGCTGGTGGACGGGCCGTAATCGAAGGGCTTTCTGGAGTGCAGGAAGCCTCCGACATCGCCCTGGTACTGCGCTCGGGCTCGCTGCCAGTCAAGCTGGAGGTGGCCGAGACCCGCGCCATCGGCCCCACCCTCGGCCAGGACGCCATCAATGCTGGTATCCAGGCAGGGGTAATCGGCACGATTTTGCTGTTTATCCTGATTTTCGCCTACTACGGCTTCTGGATGGGGCTGGTGGCCGCCCTGGGCCTCATCTACACCGCTATCCTGCTGCTGGCCTCCATCTCGTTGCTAGGGGCCACCCTTACCCTGCCGGGCATCGCCGGCCTGATTCTCACCCTGGGCGCTGCAGTAGATGGCAACGTGCTCTCTTTCGAGCGCATCAAGGAAGAACTCAAAATGGGTAAGAAGTTCCGTCAGGCCATACCGGGCGGCTTCTCCCATTCCATCATTACCATCCTCGACGTCAATATGTGCCACCTGCTGGCCGCGGCCGCCCTCTACCAGTACAGCACCGGGCCGGTGCGGGGTTTTGCGGTCATGCTGGCGCTGGGCGTGGTGACCTCGGTCTTCTCCAACCTGGTCTTCAGCCGCTGGCTTTTGGAGCTCATCGGCGACCGCCGCGAGGTCAGGCCCCCTTACTGGCTATGGGGTACCAAAATCGACTTCCTGGGCATCTCGCGCTATGTCACGGCGGCTTCCCTCACACTGGCTGTTATCGCGGCTGGTATCGTGTTTGTCAAAGGCTTCAACTTCGGCATCGACTTTACCGGCGGAACGGCCTTTACCATCCGCGTACCCGACGAGACCCGGGCCGAGCAAATCCGCAACTTTCTGGATAACGCCGGGATTGCCGAGCTCCGCGGGGCCGAATCGGTTATCACCTCGCTTTCCAGCGTGAACGGCAACGAATTCTCGGTGCGGGTGCGGCAGATCAGCGAAGAGCAGCGCATCGAGCTGGAGAAAAAATTCCAGGAGAGTCTGCAGGCCACCATCCTTCAGTCCGAAACGGTAGGCCCGGCCATTGGTTCGGAGCTGCGTCGGAATACCATTTTTGCGGTGCTGATAGGTCTGGCGCTGATTCTAATCTATGTGGCCTTCCGCTTCGACTGGGTCTTCGGTGTCGCCAGTGTGATTGCAGTGGGCCACGACGTGGCAATTGTGGCCGGCATGTACAGCTTGCTGGGGCTGGAGTTCTCGATTCCAACCGTGGCGGTTTTGCTCACCATCGTTGGTTTCTCGATTAACGACTCGGTGATCATCTCGGATCGCATACGCGAAAACCTCAAGATCATGCGGGGCAGGAGCTATTACGAGATTGTGAACGCCTCCATCAACCAGACCCTCTCCCGCACCCTTATGACCTCCCTCTCCACCATGCTGCCCATCCTGGCCCTGCTCTTCTTGGGTGGGCCGGTGCTGCGCGACTTCTCGCTGGCTATCTTCGTGGGTTTTGTGGTGGGTACGTACTCCTCCATCTACGTGGTTTCGGCCCTGGTGGTCTGGTACAAGACCCTCGAGCAGCGTCGCAAAGCCACCGCGAAAGCCCGCTCAGCCTGAGCCAACCACCCAAACACCCCCACCTCTGGGTGGGGGTTTTTTCTGCCCGTCGGTGGGCTGGCTGCAGGATCGGCAACGGGATTCATTCCCACTCAATGGTAGCCGGTGGCTTGCTGGTGATGTCGTAAACCACCCGCCCAATCTCCGGCACCTGGCGGGTGATTTTGCGGGCTACCTCATCTAAGAATTCCAGGGGAAGCCGGGCCCAGTCGGCGGTCATAAAGTCCACGGTGGAGACCGCCCGCAAACCCAGCACATAGCCATAGCTCCGTTCGTCCCCCACCACCCCCACGCTTTGCATAGGGGTCAGGATGGCAGCCGCCTGTGAGACCTGGTCGTACAGGTTCCAGTCGCGCAGGCTGGAGATAAAAATGTCGTCGGCCCGGCGTAGAATCTCCAGTTTTTGTGGGGTCACCTCCCCCAGTATGCGAATTGCCAGGCCTGGCCCGGGGAAAGGGTGGCGCATCCGAATGGGCTCGGGCAAGCCCAGCAGCAAGGCCAGCTCCCGCACCTCGTCTTTGAACAGGTAGCGGAAAGGCTCGAGCAGCTCAAACTGCAAATCCTCGGGCAAGCCCCCCACGTTGTGGTGGCTCTTGATGTTGGCGCTGCCCTCGCCGCTACCCGCTGACTCGATTACATCGGGGTACAGGGTGCCCTGGGCCAGCCATCTATAGCCCTGGGCCGACAATTGCCGGGCTTCCCGCTCAAAGACCCGGATAAACTCGCGCCCCACAATCTTGCGTTTCTGTTCGGGATCGGTCACCCCTTGCAAGGCCGAGAGAAACTGCCCGGAAGCCTCTACAACCCGCAGGGCTTTCCCCAGGGGGCGCAGGGCCTGCTCGACCTCCTGGCGCTCACCCAGGCGCAGCAGGCCATGGTCTACAAACACCGCGGTCATGCGGTCGCCAATGGCTCGAGCCAGAAGCAGGGCCAGGGTCGATGAGTCCACCCCGCCTGAAACAGCCAGCAGCACTTTTTCGTCCCCAACCTTCGCCCGTATATCAGCAATCAGGTGCTCCAGGGTGTGCTGGGCCGTCCAGTCGCGGGCCACCCCCGCCAGCTCGAGGAAATTTTCCAGCACCTGCATCCCCTTGGGGCTGTGCACCACCTCGGGGTGAAACTGCACCCCAAAGGTGCGGCCATCGGGCGCGGCAATGGCGGCCACCGGGTTCTCTTCGGTGCTGGCGACCACCTGCCAGCCTGGAGGTAGTTCGGTAACGGCATCGGAGTGGGACATCCACATCTGTAGCTCCCCCTCGAGGCCAGCAAACAAAGGGCCCGTGTGGTACACCAGATTGGCCTTGCCATACTCGCGCCGCCCAGCCCGCTCAACCCTGCCGCCAAAATGCTGGGCCAGGTATTGCATTCCGTAGCAGATGCCCAGGACGGGCCAGCCCTGCTCGAGCACCCCGGGCGCGGGCCGGGGGCTGTCGGGTTCGAACACCGAGGCCGGCCCCCCTGAAAGAATTAGGGCCTGCGGGTGTTCGGCCTGAATGCGCTCCAGGCTGGCCGTTCCCGGCAAAATAACCGAATAGGCCCGCAACTCGCGGATGCGCCGGGCGATCAAACGGGTGTACTGGGAACCATAGTCGAGGATAACGACGCTCATGCAAAAAGCATATCGCCCAAGGCGATAGGCTCCAAACCATCCGCAGGGCTATCTAAGGCTTATGGTGACCCCGCCGGGGTTGGGCACTTCGATGAGCGATTCCACCGGCACCCGCCCCTGCACCCGCACCCGAATGCGGTAAATACCGGGCCGGTCGAAGTCCACGCGCCCAGGTAGCTGGGCCACTTCGATATTCAGCGGCATCTGGGAACCCTCGGGCGCCTCCAGGATGATCAAACTGGCCCCCGGGCCTGGCGGCTGCAGGCGAAACTCCACCGGATAGACCGTGAGCGCAGTTGATGAAGGCGTTCTCGAGCGCACCCACCAGCCTAGGCCGGCCAGTAGCAGCACCAGCGGGATCAGCCACATCCACAGCGCCACAGCCCGACGGCTGGGCAGGGGCGGCTCCAACACCTCGAAGGGGGGCTCGAGCCGCTCTTCAATGCGGATGCGGCGCGGCGGTGTGCTGGTTGCAGGTGGTGAGGTGGGCTGGCTTACCTCGACATGGAGGCTTTTGCTGTGGGCTTGCCGCTCGGAGTCTGGCGCAGCCGTCGCAGGGCTTTTGTCAGAAGCCTCGACAGTCGCTTCATCTTGCACCGACCCCTCTCCAGCAGCTCGCGCCCTGCGGGCCTCGAGCGAAGACGAGGCCCCCTCACCCTGCACCGCGTCCCCCATCCCCCCGCCAGCAGCTCGCGCCCTGCGGGCCTCGAGGGCATCCGCGCGGAGGTGGTGTGGATCGGGCACCGGGGACTCGCCCTCGACCTCGAGCTGCTGCAGCAAAGCCGAATAGTCGATGTGGCCGGCCACGTAGTCTTCAAGGGCTTCCCGCCAGGGCAGGGCCGGATAAGCCTCACCTGCAAGCACCTTTACGGTGTTGAGCAAGCCAGGAAAATCGCGAGCATGCCCGGGGTTGGACACCCCCACCCCACCCAGCCAGATCCGGCTGCCCCTGGCCCAAATCAGCTCAGGAATCACATACCCTACCGGAATATCCCGCTCTTGCGCCCAGTGGAGTACCGTTACCAACTGTTTACACCACTGCGTCAGGCGGGCTATATCGAGCCGCCCAGCCAGCCAGGCGGTCTTGACCGCCCCCACCGGAATCTCAGCAATCCAGGCGTCCCCCTCCTGGTCTATCCAGGGAAGGGTGTGCGGCATGGATAGTGCTGGAAGCGGTTCGGATATGGGTCTAAAGGCCAGCACATCTATGCCCGTTCGCACATCCTGGCCTTCGAAGGCCTCCATCGCACCTACCCCCGGCAGCACAATGCGCTCCCGTAACAAGTAGTGCCCCAGGCTTTCCATAGATCGCAGTATAACTTGCCTGCCAACCGGGTCACCCGGCCTGGTGTGCTGGACTGGCATCGGATATGTCAGTACGCCAAGCGTGGATTTTAATCCAACAACCTCGCGTTGACACCATATTTTTTTGAATCCTATAATCATGTAGGAAAAATCAACCGTTACCCCCCAAGGGTTCTGCGTTGAAAGGAGCTAGGATGGAGTACAAGGTGACCCTCTCCACCGAAGAAATAGTGCGTGGTCTGAAACACTACCGTCGTATTGCCAAGCAGGATGTTCTTCGGGCCCCGGAGACACCGAACCCCGATATCTTCCGTTTACACGCTGAAGCCCGGCGCGAAATCTATGCCAAACTGGCCGAGGTGGCCGAAAATGAAGGCCCGGATGCGGTTGTAAGTCAGGCCCTCGAGCTGTACCAGCAGCTTCCTTTTGTAACCGGCACGGCTGAAGATATGCACCCGGAGATTAAGGGTCAGGAAAATGCCCTCGAGAACTTCTTCCTGATGATCGGCCTGGATCCCAAAATTCGCCGGGAAGCCCGCAAGGCCCGCAAACCCTTACAATAACGGCGCTGGGTAGGGGTACGGGGAATGCCCGCACCCCGGGTTTCTTCTCTCTGTCTTGCCTCTTGCCATGAACCTCGAACTGCTCGCTGCTCAAGCCAAAGCCTGCACAGCCTGCGGTCTGGCCCGTCAACGCACGCATGTGGTGTTTGGAGAGGGCAACCCCGACGCCAAGCTCATGATTGTGGGTGAGGGCCCCGGCGAGGACGAAGACTTACAGGGGCGGCCTTTTGTGGGGCGCAGTGGACAACTGCTCGACAAAATCCTCGAGGCCGCCGGTATCCCTCGAGCCAGCATCTACATCGCCAACATCGTCAAGTGCCGGCCACCGGGGAACCGCGCGCCCGAGCCCTTAGAGGCCAAAACCTGCACCTCGCTCTGGCTGGTCAAGCAGATCCAGCTCGTCAAACCCCAGATCATCATCCCGCTGGGCGCCACCGCGCTGGAGTTCTTTGCGGGCGAAAAGCTCTCCATCACCAAAGCCCGTGGCAAGTTCTTTGAATGGCAGGGCATCCGGATTTTTCCCATGTTCCACCCGGCCTACCTGTTGCGCAACCCCTCCCGCGAAGCCGGCAGCCCTAAACACCTCACCTGGCAGGACATCCAACTGGTCAAAAAAACCCTGGACGAGCTCGGGCCCAAACAGGGGATCGAGATCAAAACCGTGAGCCAGGAGTCGCTTTTTTAAGAGCACCCAGCCTCCCACCCCCCTTTCCCAATGCCTTTTTCGCGAGCCGGCTTCCTTCACCTTGTGGTGGTGTACCTGGTCTGGAGCAGCACCTACCTGGCCTTCAAAATTG
The DNA here is from genome assembly GCA_026004095.1 of Meiothermus sp. Classification (GTDB taxonomy): domain Bacteria; phylum Deinococcota; class Deinococci; order Deinococcales; family Thermaceae; genus Meiothermus. Next base: position 54,569 of record BPIL01000002.1, on the reverse strand, counting down.
GCCTCCTGAACGGATTTGAGCCCTTCTGGATGGGCGCTACCCGGTTTATCCCGGCGGCTTTGCTGCTGCTCCTGTATGCCCGCTGGCGTGGCTGGCAAATACGGCCCAGCCGCCCTATGCTGGGCAAGCTGGCGCTTTCGGGCAGCCTGCTCTGGCTGGGCGGCAACGGCTTAATTCTCGTGGCGACCCAGCATGTCCCCTCGGGATACGTCGCTTTGATGATCGCCACCACCCCCATCTGGGCGGCCACGCTCGAGGGCTTGCTGGATCGAAAACGGCCCTCGGGGCTCCTAGTGCTGGGACTGCTTATAGGTCTGCTGGGCATCCTGGCCCTCAACGTGCCCAAGCTGAGCACCGGCACCCCCACCAACCTGCTGGCCTTCTCGCTGCTCCTGATTTCACCGCTGATGTGGTCCAGCGGCACCATCTACACCCAGCGCCACATCACCAACCTGCAGCCGGTGGTGGTCTCGAGCTACCAGCAGCTCTTTGGTGGGCTGGGCTTCCTGATTCTTTCGATCGCACTGGGTGAGCCCTGGCACACCCCCACCCTTTTGGGCTGGGCCAGCAACCTGTATCTGATCGTCTTTGGCTCTCTGATTGCCTACACCTCGTACATCCTGGCGGTGCGTCTGCTGCCCCTCAGCCTGGTGACCACCTACGCCTATGTGAACCCGGTGATCGCCCTGCTTTTGGGCTGGCTTTTTCTACGGGAGCCCCTGGGCATCTGGAACGGGATTGGCGGCGCTCTGGTGCTGCTGGGGGTAGGGCTGGTCTTCCGCAGCCGCCTACAACCCGCCGCCCAGCCCACCCTTTGAACACTGGGCGGCCTGGGTGAGGGCTTGATTACACAAAGCCACCCCGGCGGGCTAATGCTTAAAGTGGCGCGAGCCGGTAAAGACCATGGCGATGCCCAGCTCGTTGCAGGCGGCGATCACCTCTTCATCGCGCTTAGCGCCACCGGGCTGCACGATGGCCGTAACCCCTGCGGCGGCGGCCGCCCGCACCACATCGTCGAAGGGGAAGAAGGCCTCGGAGGCCAGCACCGCCCCCCGGGCCCGCTCACCTGCGTTCTGGATGGCACGCTCGGCGGCCCAGATACGGCTCACCGCCCCCGTACCCAGCCCCACCGTGACCCCATCCTTGGCCAGCACCACGTTGTTGGAGCGGGTGTGTTTGCCCACATACCAGGCAAACTTGAGATCCAGTAGCTCCTGGGCCGTGGGGATGCGCTCGGTTACGTAGCGCAGGCTAAGCTCCTCCCAGCGCCGCTTGTCCCGATCCTGCACCAGGAAACCCCCCACCAGCGGGCGGACTTCCCTTTGGTCGGCGTCTTGTGAGGCCGCGACCAGCACCCGCAGGTCGGGCTTTTTGCTGCGGAACCACTCGAGGGCCTCCGGGCTTACCTCGGGGGCAATCAGCACCTCGAGGAAGGTTCCACGGGTGGCCATGGCGGTCTCGAGGTCCACCGGGCGGTTGAAGGCCACCACCCCCCCAAACACCGAGAGGGTATCGGCATCACGGGCACGCTCCCAGGCGGTTTTGGGATCGTCGGCCAGGGCCACCCCACAGGGGTTGGCGTGTTTGACGGCCACACAGGCCGGCAGCTCGAACTCGCTCACCAGGGCCCAGGCCGCATCGGCGTCGGCATAGTTATTGAAGCCCATGGGCTTGCCGGCCAGCACCCGGGCGTGGAGCACCGGGCCCCGCTGGCCCTCGAGGGCATACAAGGCCGCTTCCTGGTGGGGGTTCTCCCCATAGCGCAGCTCCACCGGCAGGCGCTCGAGGCTCAGAAGCTGGGTCTGGGGAAACTTCTCGTAAGCCAAGAACTCGGCGATGGCCGCGTCGTAGGCAGCGGTATGAGCAAAGGCTTTATACGCCAGCCTGCGGCGAAACTCACTGCTGACGCCGGTGCGCAAGGCCTGCAGCACCTCGGGGTAGTCGGCCGGGTCACACACCGGCAACACCGCCTCGTGGTTCTTGGCCGCGGCCCGTAGCATGGCCGGCCCCCCGATGTCGATGTTCTCGAGGCACTCCTCAAATGAAGCCCCACGCGCCAGGGTCTCCCGGAACGGATACAGGTTGACGCAGAGCAGGTCAATCCGGGGAATGCCCTGGGCCTGCAACTGGGCCTCGTGCGCGGGGCGCTTGGTCGCTAGCAAACCGGCGTGGATGCGGGGGTGCAGGGTCTTGACCCGCCCGTCCAGAATCTCGGGAAAGCCCGTCACCTCGGAGACATACACCACCTCCAGCCCCGCCGCCTGTAGGGTTTTGTGGGTTCCGCCGGTAGAGACCAGCTCAAAGCCCAGCTCCAGCAAACCCTGTGCAAACTCCACCAGACCTGCCTTGTTCGACACCGACAAAAGCGCGCGCATACGGCAGAATCATACCCTTCAAAAAGCCCCCTTTTGAAATCCGCCGGGGTAATGGCACCTTTACAACGGTTTACTGGCCCAGATGGGGCTAAACTGAATCCATGAGCGCATCCATTTATGAAGCCATCAAGAAGGAGATTGTCGAGGCCATGAAGCGCGGCGACACCGCCACCCGCGACTACGCCCGGGTGGTCAAGGCCGAGCTCGACCGCAAGGGCGATGGCAGACCCCTGCCCGATGCCGACGCGGTTAAAATTCTCAAAGCCCTGCGGGTTACCGCCGAGGAAAACCAGAACCCTTTCGAGGTGGCCTTTCTGGACAAGTTCCTACCAAAGGAGCTGAGCGAGGCCGAGATCGAAGCCTGGATCAGGGCCAACGTAGACTTCGCCTCGCTCAAGTCGCCCATGGCCGCCATCGGAATCGTGACCAAAGCCCTGGGCCCCGCCGCCCCGGGGGATCGGGTGAAAAAAGTGGTGGAGAAACTGGTATCCCGGTCGTAGCCGCCCATCTGCTACAATAAGGGCTTGGGAAGAGGGCGCAGCCGCTGGTGGCAACACCAGAGGAAAGTCCGGGCAGCACAGGGCATGATGCCAGCTAACGGCTGGGCGGGGTAACCCGACGGAATAGTGCAACAGAAAGCAGACGGCCCTCGCCCCAAAGCGAGCGGTCAAGGTGAAACGGTGCGGTAAGAGCGCACCAGTGCCCCTGGTAACAGGGGCAGCTAGGCAAACCCCATCTGCTGCAAGTCCCACGTCCCGCTTAGGCGGGGCGACACGCTAGGGAGAACTGACCCGGTTCGCTACGACCTGCGGTAGGGACGCTTGAGGTGAGCGGCGACGCTCATCCCAGAGAGATGGCTGCGGAAACAGAACCCGGCTTACTCCTCTTCCCAACCTCGACCTTTCTGGCCGACCCCTGACCTTGATAGGTTGGGGGTCGGCTTTTGCACATCCAGCCCAGTCCTTCTTACGGTTCCTCGAGTATTAAGACAACACTGTCACGCGCCACGCTATTTGCCCATTTTACGCCACGCTAAATGTCACCACTTGAAAGATGAGAAACACGCTAAATGTCACCAGTTTTGGCTTTGAATGGATTAGCAACCAGTGAAATACGCATGAGATAAATAAGTCATTTATCTAATCTCCAACTCAACCCAGCAGAATACTGGGCGGCTGTGGATCCATTGCGAACTACGAAGTGTCTGCCCAGCAGGGTGTTTTGCGCCGGAAGGTTGGTATTGTAGGTTGCATCCAACAGAACAGTCGATGTGCCATCAAAATTATGTTGCACAATTTGAACGCCTAGGCCCGTGCCGTTGCGCGCGGAAAACAGGGTCATGCTGAACACCTGGTTGTTGGCAACTGGCACTCCTAGATCGACCAGTTGTACTGTCCCGGTGCCGTCGCGCCGGGCAAAAAACCAATTTGTATCGCCTTGGTCTTTGATCATGCCAATCAGATTTGGCAGCGCAGATGGCTGGCCACTCAGAATGGCGGTCTGACTGCTCAGCCCAACACATTTTTGGCCTCCGGCCAGGCTGATGCTACCTGTGGCAAACAGAACGTGATGAAAAAACCCCATGCCGCGCCAAAATGTGTTGACGTTGTCTCGCACCCCGCTGGCGCTGCCTGCTGTTGCGGCAGTGGTGAATCGGGTGCGATAAATACTCTCTGCTAATGATGTTGTAGCAAGGGCAGGATGACTGAGTGTGGCTGTAGTAGCCGGGGTCAGCCCAAATGAGCCCAGAGCGGTCCCGCTGCCGGGAACCCATGTGGGCATATCCCCCCCTGTTTACCCGGTTACCGGCGAACTGCTGCTCAAATAAATCAATGGCTTCTCGGGTATCCTCTCCCAGCGCACCCACTCCGGCCAGTCGTAGGCGTTTAGCTGCTTCACCTTTTGGACAAGGGCAACCATGCCCCGTAGGGAGTCCCCAACGCCTTCGAGGGAATCCAGGGCATCGAAGTATTTGTTGAGTTCGGCCTTTCCCTCATCCCCCAACCTACCAAGTTGCAACTTCGCCATCAACTCGTCGAAGTCGGCAGGTTTGAGGGCCTTCCCCCTCTCCAGAATCCCATCACGTATTTTCAAAATGGCCTCCTGTTTGGCCATCCCCAACCATTCACTCTCTATCTCGCCCCGGAGAGCCTCCAAATCAACATCCTCTTTCAAGCCGCTGAGATAAATGGAGTCCCCATCAATCCGCATAGAGAGTCCCCCCTGTGTGAGGGGAAGAAGTTTATTGAGCAGTGGGCGCATTCAATCCTCCTAGGCGATTTCAAACTCTAACCAGTAGGCTCCACTTTTCTCGATTGTTTGTGAGGTACCACTGGAGTTATAAATCAATATGCTTACTCCAGTCTCCCCAGAAGGGCTTATTAGCGTGTTTGTAACCACATCGCCGTAAAAGTCACTAGAGGTAAATGTGTTCGCATTGCCATTTACTATCAATCTCAAGCTTGTGTTGATTAGCCAAAATCTAGCTCGACGCAAATATAACGATTTGCCACTGGGGATGTTTACCGTAAATATCGCCACAAAAGTCTGGGCTCCAGCGGCTATTGGTTCTGAAAAACCCACGTTCGAGCTAAAAACGAAGCGGTTTTGGTGGTCGTAGCGGGCTTGGAGAACTCCGCTTTGCGATACGTCAATCTGCCGGTTTGTAGTCCCGGCAGCCGGGTTGAAAGCAGGCGAGGTCTGAATCCCGCCCCAGGCATCGCCCCAGTAGCAGAGGTTGATGGGGATGTTGTTATTGTTTATAACGCTAGCTACGTAGATGTCCAGATAGGCATTTACCCCTCCCGACTGCCCCCAGCGTATTTGAGTGATGAGCCCACCGCTATATTGGAACACCTGGGTGGCGTTGAAATAGCCCATGTTGTTGTAGCCTGCTGAGTGCCCCTCTAACGTAATGCGCGACACCTGGGCGTTCCACTCGGCGTAGATGTCCAGTCGTCCGCCGAAGACGTTGGTATTTGCGATGATGCGATACCAGCCCACCCCGTCGGTTGGAACGAAGCTGACCTTGCGGAAGGTGCGCCCGCCTATGTTTGAAATTCCGTTTACGGTCAGGTCGCCAGTTATAGTGTCACCGGCCTTGTTAACCGGGGTGTAGCCGATGTTGGCCACAGCCGCTCCTGAAGCCAACTTTGCAGCAGTGACGCTGCCGTTGGCTAGATGAGCGGTTACGATGCTGCCGTCACGCACGTCCTGGCTTAGCCTGCCTCCGGAGTCCAGCGTAGCCAATCCATTGCCAGCGCCCCGCATATCCCGTAGGGTATGCACCCACCGCCCGCCCCCAGCGGCGTTGAGCACCCACAAGCCGTCGGCAGTAAGCCCGGAGGGGTTGTATAGCCGGTAGCGCCCATAGCCTTCCACATCGCACACATCGCCATTGTTGAAGCCAGTTGCCGCTGAGAGCGCGGCCAGCGAGGCCACCGTCCGCACCCGCTTCACGCCCTGAGTCTCGGCTTCGCTCAGGCGCACGTGCAGGTTCTCGCTGCGGTTGAGCACAGCCTGGATGGCGTTTTCCAGCGGCTCTATGGCGATGGGCTCGTTGTTCCCCGATATGGGAAAATTGGGGATGTTGGTCGGGAAAGTGTTTTGAGGGTTAAGAGTTTTGGGCATGGTTCCTCCTACGGATAAAGCACGACAGGCGGCGCGCCCCAGACCTGCCCTGGTGGGTTCCAGGTAAGGCCCGCCGGGTTCCAGTTCAACGGCCCTGATGGCACGTATCGCAGCGTTGCCAATCGGGTATGCGCTGGTTTGACCTGATTAATGATTGCAAGGATGCGGTTTTTCTCCTCTACCGAGCCATCGTAGCTACGGGTGCCAGCGTACAGGTATACGTCGAACTCGCTCCAGCGCGTGTTGTCGTAGTTGCGCACCGGCACTATGGCGCTGTTGTAGCCGAGCTGAGAGAGGGCCAGGCCCAGGCCGTACTCGGTGCCCGCCCATTGCCAAAATTCCCAGGCGCCAATAATGCGCTGCCGGAAGGCGTCCAGGCTCTCGGCAGGATAGCGCACGAAATTGCGCTCAGCCCCAAGCAGGTTCAAACCATCCTCCGGGGCCAGCTCGGCATATCTCGCGCGCAAGGCGGTAGCCACATACTCGAGGTGCTCATCGGCAAGCGCTCCATAGGCCTCGATTTCCGGCCCGACCGGGGCATCTTGAAACCAGGGCGGAGCCCGATCCCGTAACCAATCCTCCAGCAGGCGAATCTCGTATAGCGGAATCACGGCTACACCTCAATCCAGGTCAGGTTTGCGTTGAATTGCGCGGCCTGCACGCTGCTCAGGGTGACATCGGTTGCAGGAGCCGACAACGCCACATCAATCACATTGGGCACGAACAGCGCTTCGATGATGGCCGATCTGTAGATTATCCCGCCAATCGGCACACCCGCTTGCAGAGCCGCCAGGGCTGCTGCGGCCTGCCCCTGCGCCTGGCTCAGGAATCCCGTGCGTACCCGGATGGTGGCGGTAATAGTGACGTTGACGGCCGTGGCTGCATATACCTGCACATCCGCCGTGAGCGGCTTTTTCTGCTGGATGATGTTGTTGGCCGCCGCTACCGCCCCGCTGCCCAGGCCCCCCTCACCCCACACGACCACATCGACTGTTCCCTGGCCGCGCGGATTCTGATCCAAAACGCGCACCTTAGTGATGCTGGGGTCAGCCGAGAGCGCCCAGGAGCGGTAAGCGGCGGCGGTGCCGCCATAGCCCAGCTCTGCCCAGCGCAGGCGGCAGCGCTCGCGTAGCTGCGCGTCGGTTTCCTGATCAATCGCAGCCTCGATTACCTGGTCGTTAACGATGGTTACGCCGGGCAGCGGGGTAAACAGGGTTGTGCCGCTACCCAGCGCGAGCCGATAGGCCGTGCCGGGGCTCTCGGCCCTGAACTCCAGCGACAGCGTGCCGCCCGGATTGAGCACACCGCCGGCCACATTGTTAAATCGCAGATTACCCACCCCGGCCCAAAGTTGGTTGGGCTGGATGGTATAGGGGCCAAACCCGCTGCTGCAGGTCAGGGTAAAGCGCTGCCGCTCAAAGGTGGCCTCTTTGCGCAGGAGGCCATAAACGTTGTAGGCATACAGATCCAGGAATGGGCCGGTGGCGCTTTCCAGGTATCCGCCCTGGGTAATGGCCAGGCGCACCGCCTCCAGCTCGGCGATGGCCTCGGCGTACAGCTCGATCAGTGTGCGCTGCTCGGAGCCGGCTATCCAGTCGTTGGGGGCGTAGCCCTTGCTCTGCAAAATACTGATGAGCCGGGCCAGCACCTGGCTTTGCGATCGGGGCTGGAGTAATTGCTCAAGTAGCACGCAGCACCTCCACCGATACGCCGCTGACGGCCAAAACCAGCGCAAACGGGCCCTGGGCCGTCAGGCCGCGAATGCTGACGCGAACTCGATTCAAATCCATCTGCTCGGCCTCCACTTCCACCTCGGCCACCCGCGGGTCCTGCTCCACCGCGGCCTGCACGAAGGTTTCCAGCTCGTACTGGGTCTGGGCATTCCAGGGCGCCTGCACCATCTCGCGCAGGTCAAAGCCGTAGGCCGGGTCGTAAAAGAGCCCCCCGCGTGGGGTCTGTAGCCGCCGCACTAAAGCCCCCAGCAGGTTTTCCAGGCCGCTCTTGCGGCGGCGCTCGATCAGGCTGTAGTCGGTTCCGAGGTCCACCATAGTTATCCCGAAAATGTTTTGCCGGAGCCGCTGATGATCTCTCCGGTGAGGGTAGCCGAGCCTGCGGCCACGCCGGTGATGCGAATCTGGTCGCCCACCCGGGCCACCGCGGGGCCCCCGCCGGCGAGATTGACCACATCTCCATTTACATTGACCTCCGGCGCCACCAGGTTCACCTTTACGGTGGCGTGAATTATCAGCTCCCGCAGGCTGCCCGCGTCGAACAACAACGCCACCGGGCGGGCCGGATCGCCATTTTCGAAGCCCAGCAGCACCCGCGTGCCCACCTGCACCCGCACCTCCACCCCGGGCAGCATGGTGCGCAGGGGCACCCGCGTGAGCAGGGGCAGATCGGGCTTGTCCGGCTGCAGATCGAGCCGCATATCGCCGTGGTCGCGCAGAATCTGGCAGGGGTAGAGGGCCAGGGTGTCCAGGCGGCCATCCCAGATTAGCTGCTGCAGGCGGCGCTTCAGTCGCTCACCGGGCACAAAACACCTCCGTGCGATACTGGCCGATGTGGTGCACCACGCGCTCGACGTTGCCGAACACCACGTCGGCCCCAGCCGCCCGGCCCTCGAGGCGCACGCCGGGCTGCAGGCCGGGCTCCAAAGAGAACCAGAAATGCCCCCGGGCAAAGTCGAACTCGATAGAGGCTAGCCGCTTTGGGTAAGAGGGCCAGGCCTCACGCCCCACCCAGACCCGGCCATCCGGCTGCACCCGCCAGCTGCGCTCCGGCAGCAACAGCAGCACCCGGCGCAACTCCTGCCAGGCGGGATACCCCAGGCGCGTGTAGCGCAGAAAAACCTCGGGGCCGTCGATCTCCCCTGCGGCCTCGCCTACCTCGGTCAGCAGGTCGCGGATGATGAGGTAGGCCGGCACCCCTTCGTAATACTTTGGGCGCAGCGCCCGATCCAGCCGGCCCGCCCCGCCCACCAGGGATAGGCTCCAGAAGCCCCCTTGCCGGCCCGCAGCCACGCAGGTAGCCGCCAGGCGCTCGCCGGATTCAAACTCCATCTGCAGCGGCTCACCCAGCGGCACCGGCTCGGTGGCCCGCAGCGCGGCAACCCACCGGCCCGTGCGGGGCAGGCTGATCTGCCCATCCGAGATTTTGCTGGACTTGATCGAGAGCAGCGCCATTATCTACCTACCATCCGATTCGCCACAGCAGAACCATCCGCGACCCCTCGCGCCACAGACGATAGCCCCACCGTGCTGGGCCTGTTTTCGCCCGCCTTCTGCGCGCTGGGCTTGCCTCCGCCAGCGCCGCCGCTGCCGCTGCCGGCCAGGCTGCCCGGCGCGGGGCCGTCGAGCTTCTCCACTGTGCCACTCCGGCGCTCCTTGGACTGCCACTCCCTCAGCTTGAAGCGCAGCACAAACCCGCTTTCCCGGCTGAAGTCCGGGCTCTCCAGATCAAAGAGGTAGACATAGCGCACCCCGTGAAGCTGCAGGTTGGGGTGGGCGGCCTGCAAAACCACCGGCTTCTTGTCGCGCCGGTTGCGGTACAGGTTGAGCACCGCCAGGAGCCGCTCAAACTCGGCCTTGGAATCGGCCACCGCCTCCACCTCCACCTCAGCGTCGCGGTAGCGCAGAAAGGTGCGCTCGGCCCCGTTTTCGCCTGCGATGGGGGCGGAATCCTCCTCCAGGCCGCCCCCCCGCACGTTCACGGTGACGTTGGGGATGGCCACCCGGCCCTGCGGGCCCAGCAGGGTCAGGGTCTCCCACACCTCCGGCGCTTCCCAGGGGCTGGGGATTTTAGCCATCCACGCCCTCCTCCAGCGCCAGCTCCTCCAGCGCCAGCAGCACCGCCTCTTTGATGGCCGGCTGCAACTCCTGCACCACCTGGCGCGGCTGGCCGCTGCCGATCTGAATCTGCTCGATGTTGATGCTGACCGTGATTGAGCGCTCGGCCCTGGGGCGGGCCTGAGCCGGTGGGGGTGTGAGGCCCGGTTGTGGCAGCTCCACCCGGGGTTGGAGCGACTGCTCCATTCCGGCGACCGCATCCGCCACCTGCGGCATCCCGGCCTCGATGCCCTGGGCCAGGCCCAGCGAGAGCATCAGGCCGTAGCCCGCAAAGACCCGCGAGGGGCTTCTGATCTGAAATAGGCTGCGGAACCAGTTCTTGATGGCCTCGCCGCCCTGGGCGATGCGCTCGGCCACCCCCGAGAGCCCGGCGGAGAGGCCCTGGGCCAGGCCGCCCATGATGTTGCGGCCCCACTCCACGGCCTGCTGGCCCAACAGGGCAAGCGGGGCTGTGATCACCTGCACCACCCCCTGCATGATCTGCTCCACCCCCGCCCGGGCCCGCTCGAAATTACCCGTAAACAGGCCCACCAGCACCTCGAGCAGCCCCCGCACCAGGTTCACTAGGCCGGTGAGGGCGCTGACGATGCTGGCCCCAATGCGGGCGAAGACGTTGATGGTGAGGGTCATAATGAACCCCAGCACGAAGCCAAACGCATAGCCCAGCGCATCCAGCGCCCCATAGGCCCGCCCTAGAGCGGCTGCGATCACCTCGCCCACCGGGCCGAACTGCAGGGCCAGCCCGGCGATGGCCTGGCGAAAACCATTCCACGCCGCCACTAAGGGCACCAGGGCCAGCCGCACCTGATCGCGGAACTGCTGCACGTGCTGCCAGGCCCAGACAAACGCCGCGCCCAGCGCCAGCAGCCCGGCCAGCAAAGCCCCCACCGGATTGGCCAGCATCGCCGCTGTGAGGGCCCGGAAGGCCCCGGCCAGCCCCAGCACCGCCGCACGGGCCGCCGGAATGGGGCCGCCCAGGGCCCGCAGGCGCAGGATGGCCCGATCCAGCGCCCCGGCCAGGTCAAACGCCCTCAAAGCCAGGGCGCTCATGCCCTCCCGCAGCAGCAGCAGGCCCATCCGAGCCTGGCCCGCCACCATACCTACCCCGGCCAGGGCGGCGATGCCCCCACCAGCGGCCAGCACCACCCCACCCAGCCCCGCCGTGAGGCCCCCCAGCGCGCTGCTTAGCCCCGGCATGGCGTTGATGGCGCTCATCACCTGATCCAGGAAGCCCCGCACGGCCCCCACCACCCGCTGCACGGGGGGCAGGAAAACCTGACCCAGGGTGATGGCGATGGCCTGGAGGTCGTTGCGCAAAAGCTGGAGCTGGTTGGCGGTGGTGGCCGAGCGGCTGGCGAACTCCTGCCCTACGCTGCCCGCGTAGGCCTGGCTGTCCCCCACCAGCTTATAACCCTGCTCCACCAGCGGCAGCGCCTTGGCCAGCCGGGCGATATCGTCGGCGTATTCCTGGCCGAAGATCAGGCTCAAGACCTTGAGCGGGTCTTTGGAGTTGTTGACGGTGCGCAGGAAGTCCAGGATGGCCCCCTGGGCGTTCTTGCGGATGGCCGCCTCCATGCCCTCGGCGCTGTAGCCGATGGCCTCGAGGCCCGTCTTGAGCTGCTTGCTCCCGGTGGTGGCGTTGGCCAGCTTGTTGATGAGGGCCTGCAAGCCGGTGGCCACCACCTCGGGCTGGGTGCCGGTGGCCAGCATCGCCGCCCCCAGCGCGGCCATCTGCTGGGCGGTGAGGCCCACCAGCTGCCCGGTGCCGCCGATGCGCCGCAGCACCTCCAGAATCTGCGGGGCGGTGGCGGCCATGTTGTTGGAGAGGTGGTTGACCGCGTCGGAGAGCTGCACCACCTGCGGCTGGGTCATGCCGAAAATGTTTCTCAGCTTGGCCAGGGTGTCCCCGGCCTCCTGGGCGGAGATATCGAAGGCCACCGCCACCTTGGCGGCATCCTCGGTAAAGCCGGCCAGCTCCTCCAGGGCAATTCCCGCCTGGCCGGCAGCAGCCGCGATCTGGGTCAGCTCGGCGGCGGAGCGGGGAATCTGGCGCGACAGGGCGATGAGCTGCTTCTGCAGCACCTCGGGGCCCAGCGCAGGGGTGAACTCCACCACCTTTTTCACATCGGCGAAGGCCGACTCGAACTCGATAGCGGCCCGGGTCGCCAGGCCGATCGGGGCGGCGACGGCCAGCGCAGCGGCGGCCAGCGAGGCCCCCATCTGGATGCGGTCGATGGCCGAGCTGGTCTGGACGGCGGCCCGCTCGAGGCCCCCCAGCGTGCGCACGATGTTGTTGGCCGGGCCGGAGATGCGATCGGCCAGGTCCACCAACACCTGCAGGCGCATGAGCTGGTTCAACTAACCCTCCGGTTTATCGGATTTCGAGCTTTCTTCCAGGGTGCGGAGGCGCTCGAGGGCGGCCTCGAGGCTGGCCTGCAGATAGGCCGCGTTGAGTTCGGCCTGGGCCAGCTTCTGGGCCAGGAGCTGTAAAGCGCGCTCCATACTGGGCTCGGGCATCAGGGCCTCCAGTTCTGCGGGATGCGGGCCACGGTGGTCACGGTGTCCCACTGGCCCAGGGGCGTGAGCCGCAATGCGGATTTCCGCGCAAACCACCTGCCTCTATCGGCACGGGTATTCTCCGCCACGCACGGTTGGCCCTCGATCTCCCCCACGTAGATGCCGATGTGCCCCTCGCGGTCGGGGGCGGTGCGGGCGCTGGTGGGAGGCTCGTCAAAGTAGCGGCTGCTGAAAAGCAAATCGCCCGGCTGTAGCAGGCGCAGCAAGGTGGTGCGCTGGGTGGGGTTGGCCGGGTCGTAGTCGGCGGTGGTAACTGTCCAGCCCATGCGCTTCACCCCCAGCTCCACATCGTGCGCCCAGCGGGATTTATCCGGATCGGCTTTGGTGTCGTCCAGAATGCGGCTGTAAAGCCGCCAGCGGTTGGTGTCCAGCGCACGCGCCACCGCCTCGAAGGCGAAGGCCACGCACCAGCCAGCGGCGGTGGGGAAGCCCGGCAACTCGCGTCGCACGGCCTGGACAGCAGTTTCGGCAATCTTGCTCATGGCGGCCTCCAAAAGAAAAAGCCAGTCCCGAAGGACTGGCTAGGTTGAGTCTAGTTTAGCAGTTCATGGCGGGTTTGGCTAGCGGGCCATGCTCTTCAGCATACGCTGCAACACCTGCACCTGCTGGGCAAGCAGGTTGAGCAGTTCGCTGTTGGGCTGCTGCGGGATTTGCGGTGGCCGCACAATGTGCCGATTCATCTCCGAGCGCACCCCAGCCGTGGCGGTGGGCAAGGCGAATAACCGTTGTGCGCGGCACGCCGGAAAGCCGCTCAATGGCCTGATAGCTGTACAGGCGGCCATCTGGGGCCCGCACCTCGCCCGCCAGCATGGCCAACGCCAGCGCGCGGTCGCCTTTCGTGTATCGGCGGGGAAGACCGGGGAAAAGCGGCTGCGGCTCAGGCGCACGATGGGGTTCCTCGAAGAGAAGCCGGTCGAGCGTCTCGAAGGCCCAGCGTTGGAACTGGATAACGCGCTCCGCGCTTGGTGGGGTCTTGGATGCGGTTGGTGGAGATTTTAAGCCAACGCGCCCCAGCACCCCGGGACGGAGAAGGTACGTTTGGCTGCGCTTTAAGTTTCCCGAGAAGGTTGTTACGACCCTCTCAAAGTCCCGGAGCACCGGATCACGCTGCACCAGGCTACGCAGAGCCTTCAAGTCATAGTCCAAAACTTCTGCCAAACGTGCCAAGGGCACCCCGACATCCTTCCACCCCGCCACCTGCACCCAGGCCACCGGCAGGGGACCCGTGGGCGACTGGACATCTTTTGCCTGAACCAGTCGTGCCTCAAGCATTGTCATCCTCCGCATCCATCGCCAGCAGCGCTGCCAGAGGCACGCCGCCGTCTACCAGGCCCGCGTGGTACACCTCGCGCAGGCACTCCACAAACAGCGCCCCAGTCCTCTGCGCGGGCCGCGTCCCACACCGCCAGCGCCAGGGGGTCGAGCCGGTTGAGCAAGAAGGCCCCCCTGGGGGTGTCCTCGAGGGGAGCCTTGCTCCAAAACGCCTGCCTTGCCATGCCTATATGCTTGCTGGTATCATGCATGCTGTACCTCCGTAACATTGGAGTTCACCAGGAAGCTGACTTTGATCGGGGCTTCCTGGTTGCCTGAAGTATAACTTAGCAGTTACATATCTTCAAGGGCTGTGTCTTTGGAGTCCATACTATGTTAATATTCGTCTGTGCCGCCCTGCACGCCATCCCTTCGTCCGCTTGTAGATTTACTGAAGCGTGAGGGTGTGTCTTTGTATCGCGTATTTCAGGTTTCTGAAATCTCCTACCCTGTTCTACACCGCGCCGCACGGGGTAAAACCATGCCTGATCTCCACACCCTCGCCCGCATCAAGTGCGCCCTGGAGGAAATCCTGGGGCGGTCGGTTTCGCTGGACGAGCTGGTAGAGGTACGGCGAGAGCGGCAGGATTAAGTTATCATTGGCTTCATGAAACAAAAGCTGTTGGTAGCAATGATTGCTGTGGTAGTCGGCCTTTCTTTGGCTCAAAAAGTAGACATCAATAAGGCTATGTCGACCCTTAAACAGGACAAACAGGTAACCCTGCTAAAGGAAGTTAAGCTGCCACCTCCACCTCCCCAGCGCTCTGCCGAAAAGAAGTATGAGGTTCGCATTCGCAACGAGGCCGACGAAGTATTCAACTACGTTATCTTCCTGGCCGCTCCCAAAGGAAAGCGTTACTTCAACCTCTACTCTGTTCGCTTTGAAGATGCCTACTCCTTTGACAATGCGCTTTACGGCCTCGGCTACTTAACAGGGTTCTTGATGCAGGCTTGTCTGGGCCTGACGGAAGAGAGCACTAAAAAGCTAGTGAACTGGTTTTCTGAAAAGGTTGAGCAAATCCAAGAAAGGGGAATCGGCGATTTCTCTCGGGATTTTGGGCCTGTTGAAATGAGCCTGATGGGTGGGGTGCGCTTCGACAAAAGCGGGCACCTGATTGTGGTGCTTCAGCGCAAGGGCGAGCCCGGAAAAAACTGGCCCCGGTGGTGCGAGCGATAGCAACGCTCAACTCTTTGTGACGACTCCTCGTTCTGAAGAACGGGGAGTCGTCGCAGCTTCAGATTCCAAGGTCGGCCAGGAACAGCTCCCAGGCCTCCGGGATAGGAATCCCCTGTGCCCCGAGGCGGGCCCTCTCGGTGAAGATCTCCTGGGCCAAGGCCAGGGTTGCCTCCCGATCCTGGAGGGCCGCGTCTTCAAGGTAGCGCCGGAAGGGAGTCCACTCCTCCACGGCGGCCAGAAGCTCGTCCGGGTCTGCGTCTCCCGCCAGCAGGCTCTTCAGCCAAGCCCAGTAGCCCTGAGCTAGTCGGAGGGGGTGGTAAGCCACGCTGGTCGTCTCAGCCACGTTGTCTCCTGCCAGGGAACACTTAGTTTCTCCAAAGCGCTCACCCCATAGCCTGTGGCCAGGGTGCTGCTGTGGAAGGAGTATACCACGAACCAGAAGCGGCCAACTCGAGGCCCCCGAACGGAATCGGGCAGGGCGGAGGTGGGCACCATGACCGCCAGCACGGGCCCCTGAGCCCGAGTAAAAGCCAGCACCGCCACCTCCGGGTGGGCCGCTACCTCGCGGCACACGCGCTCGTACTCCTCGGGGGTCGTGGTGGGGAGCACTTGCTGCTCCAGTATGCGCGTAGCCAGGTGGGCCTCCAGGGATGAGGCCCTGCTTTTCCCCAAAAGGGCGGCCTGCTCCGGGCCCAGCGGGCGCTCTCTGCGGTTGAAAGGGGCAGCGTAGACCTGCCCGGCAGCGACGAGCCAGTCCCGGGGGTTCGGCCTGGCCTGCCCGCGGCTCTCTGCCAGCTGCCGCAGGCGATCCCTGGCCTCGGGGTGGGTAGCCAGGGTTCTGAGGTAGGCCCGCCACAGCTCGGGGTGGTAGTCCCTGGGCTCCGGGCTCCAGGCCTCTCGGCCTGGCGGGCGGCCAAAGCCCTCCAGGGGGGGTTGATCCGGCGGGCGTTGGGTGATGCGGCCCTCGGCCTGGGCCGCGCTGTACGTTACCAGGGCGGTGCGGCAGCGAAAATGCAGGGGCGGGATATGCGTGTTCCAGAAGGGGTGGTCGGCAGGCAGCACCACCCCGGCCAGGTTGAGGCAGATGCGCGAGGTACGGCCATCCAGCACCACCGAGAGCCCCCAGTAGGGCCGCTCTTGCCGCAGCTCGTCGGCGGCCTTCCAACGGCCTGCCCCGTAGGCCGATTGTAGGTTGGTGTCGAAGATGGTGCGCAGCCGGTGCGCGCTGGCACCCCCCCAGGCCCGTTGGATGCGCTCGGAAAGGCGGTCTTTAAACTGCTCAAAGGTCTCCCCCTTGGCGAGCGCGGCATCCAGCGCGTCCAGCGCCTCCTGCACCATATCGAGCTGGGCCAGCCCCGCCACAAAGAAGGCCCGGCGGCGGGCCTCCTCAGAAAGGGCGCGGTAGGCCGGGTCGGGCAGGGGCAGCCGGGCGCGAAACCAGGCGATGGCCTGCTCGGGGTCGGTGGGGGTGGCCTCGACGTTCCAGGGCATGTCAGGGGTTGGATGGCAAAACAGTTAGCCGCCAACTCTCCACGGTGGCAGTTTGAGTCACGGTAGTGGACGAGCTACGGATGCCCATCGCCACCGTTTGCGTGCCGGTCAGGTTGCTGGCGGAGGCCTGCCAGGCGTAGCGCCCGGCCTGGGCGCCGGTCAGGCCGGTGTTGCTAGCTCCTGGGGCGCTGCGCTCATTTTGCAGCGCAATCCGGGTTAGGGTGGTGGAGCTAATGGAGAATCGGCACACCGTATAGTGCACCGCGCGGTTGGTGGAGCTGGCGGCGTGAGTGGTGGAGTCGGCTGCGTCCACCGTGATGCCGCCAATCGAGCAGCGGTAGGTGTAGGTCGCTGTGGCCCCCGAGTTGTTGATGATCGTGTACCACACCTCGAGCTGCAAACTATGCCCCGGCCAAGAGGTCGAGCCCGTGCGGGTGGTAAGCCGGCCAGAAAACCCCCACGCTTCCCCGCGAATGACAATCTGCGGCACCTCGGGGATGCGGTTGTAGGGCAGTACGCTCATCGGCTATCCTCCCGCTGGGCCAGCATCCCGGCCAGCTCTGCCATGAGCCAGCCCGCCTCCACCAGCTGCCGCAGCGCGCGGGTATCCAGGTCGGGGAACAGCTCAATCAGGCGCTCACGCAGCTGCTGGGGGCTCTGGGCGGCCTCGATCTCCCGCAAGAGCCGGGCCAGCACAGGCGAAAGGCCCTCGGCAGCGGCCTCGGTGGCGGCCTCGATCATCTCGAAGACGAACTGCTGGCCGCTCATCATGCCGGGCCGCAGCTCCCGTTCCAGCGCCGCCAGGGGGCTGCGGGCCTCCTGGGGGGCCATCTGGGGCGTGCCCAGGCGCAGCAGAATCCGCTCATCCTGGGCAGGCTCCGGCAGGCCAAACTTCTCCGCCACCCAGCGCAGCGAGATGGGGTAGCCCATCTGCTGCAGGATGTCGAGGGTCTTGGCCTGCTGGGCCAGGTCCTCGGGCTCCTCCACGATGCCGATGATCTTGGGGGCCAGGCGGGCGCTGTCGGTGCCCGCGTTGAAGATGGCGAAGGGGGTCGCCAGGTCGCGCCGCAGGGTGCTGCTCAGGGCTGCCACGTCGGCCTCGAGCAAATCCAGCCGGGTGCGGCGGTGTTCCCGGCCCAGGGCCTGGGTGCCGTGCTCTCCCTCCCCCGTGGTGAGGGTCTGGCCCAGCGTGGCCAGGGTCATCTCACGGTTGGCGATCTCGTAGATGCCCCGGTAGACCTCGGGGCCGCCGGTGGCCTTAGCCACCTCGATGATCTCGATCTCGGTGTCCTTACTGATGATGCCCGCGGCATCGCTGCCCAGCGCCCGCACCGCCCGCTCCAGGGCCTCCATCTCCTCCTTGCTGGTGGCCGGGTCGTACTTGCCCAGCCGGTAGGGCTGGCCGTAGACCTCGGCGTAGACCACCCAGTCCTTGATGGCGTAGTGCTTGAACAAATACCACCAGGCGTTGGTGCGCATCAGACCCGCGCGGGTGGGGCTGCCGCTGCGGGCCTTGTAGCGGTGCTCGATGGCCTGGCCGAAAGTGGGCGCATAGCCCTGGGGGTAGCCCTCGGCCTGGATCAGAAAGCGCTTCTGCTGGGTATCCCAGATTAGCAGCCGGGGGTCAATGTGCTCGAGCTGCCCGGGAAACCACATCCCCCCGTCGCGCCGCCAGGCCATCCCCACCAGGCTCACGCCCTGCCCCAGGGCATCCTGCAGATCGAGCATCCAGCTCACCCGATCGGAGTTGTCCCACCACTCCCGCAGGGCCTCGGCCAGCCGCCGGGCCTGGGGGCTGTTGTCCGCCGGCTCGATGCGCCACTCGATGCCGATGGCCGAGAGCTTGCGGTCCTGCATGATCTGGGAGAGCACCCCATCGCGCTCCTCCATCTCGCTAAATAGTTCGGCCTGCTGCTCCAGGTACCCCTCGTCGGCCTCGTAGATGATGCGGGCCAGCTTCTCCGGTGTTAGCCCACGGCTGGGGTAGTTCGCATAGGGCCGGGATAGCCCCACCACCGCGCTGGGGTGCTGGGCCGGGGGTTTGCCGCTGATGGGATTACCAAACTGATCCAGGATGGGCATGGGCCTCCAAGCAGAAGCCCCTGCCGCGAGGGCAGGGGCTAGGTTACCTCCAGTATAGCCGGGCCAGGTGGGAAAGGTGCAGCCCATTTTGCGCCACGCTAAATGTCACCAGGTTTTTCCGGCCGTTTTAGGCGGGGGGAGGTGGGGGTCTAGGGGGAGAGCCGAAGGCCGGGTCAACCCCCGGCTAGATTTGGCGCTGAGCGGCCCACAGGGGTATCAGAGGGTACCTCTCCCCCCCGCAAAGCGCCCCGCTTCCACGGTGCGGTATTCGATAGGCCCCCGGCGGGACTCCCGGGCGTGGCGGGCCAGGGCCTTGGCCCAGAAGTGGTCGGCGTGGTCGCCCTCGTTGCGCTCGGCGTCGTAGCGCACGTTGCCTGCGCTGGTCACGATGCGCTTGACGCTGTGCAGCGACTGGCGGATGCGCTGGTTGCCTGCGGGGATGCGCTCCTTGCGGTCCTCGAAGCCCAGGCGCAGGCCCTGGGCCAGATCGGCCTTGGTCTCGAGGTTGAAGTGCACCGGCTCCACCTTCCAGCCAAATTTTCGCCGGGCCTCCTCGGCCAGCATCTCCCCCATCCCGGTAGCATCTATGCAGGCCCGGCGAACCCGCGGCAGCAGGGCCGAGAGGGCCTCGAGCTGGGCGTGGAAGGGGGTGTTGTGCAATTCGATCACTTTCCGGGCCCAGGCCACATCCCCCACCACCTCATCCACCCAGATCACCGTGAGGTCACGGCGCCGGGCGATGTCCATGCCCAGGTAGGCCTGGTCGGGGTCCCACTCGTCGGAGAGGGTGTCGGCCTCGGCGGCCAGGATCAGGTCGTAGGGGATGAAGGCGCTGCCCTCGTCCACGAACTCCAGCAGGTACTCCTGCTGCCAGGCGATGGGGTCGGCGATGGCCCGCTCCAGCTCCTCGGGGTCGATCTGCAGGCCCTCGCGCACGGCGTCGTAAATGGTGGTGCGGTGGCGGCTCCAGCCCTCCCCCCGCTCCCACAGCTCGAAAAACTGGTTGGCCTTGCCGTTGGGGGTGCTGGTGATGCGCACCTTGAACTCGGGGTTGCGCGTGATGATGGGGAAAACCGCAGTCCAGATGGCCTTGGAGTCGCGGTGGAAGGCGAACTCGTCCAGGTTCAGGTTGCCGCTGTAGCCCCGCGCGGTCGCGGGGTTGGCGGGGAGGAACAGGTGGCGTGAGCCGTTGGGCAGGCGGTACTCGAGCTGGGTGTACTTCTCCTCGCCCTCAAAGAAGTAGTCCTCCAGGGCCTCCGCCGCGATACGGTAGGCGTCCAGGTGGAGCTTGACCTTCTCGGCCAGCTCGAGGCTCTGCCGCTGGCCGCTGGAGAGATGAATCCAGAGGGTTTTGCGCTCCAGGCTGTCGTCTACGGTCTCGAGGGTGCTGGCAAAGCTCTTGCCGATCTGGCGGGCCGCCAGCCAGATTTTGAAGCGGCTCTTATCCTGCACCCAGCGCTTCTGGTATGGCAGCAGCATACTATTGGCCCAATCCGTAAATCTCCTGGCGGATGGTAGCCAGGGTCTCGGGGTCGAGGTTGCGGGCCGCCAGCCGCTTCTCTACCTTTTCGGCCATCATGGCGGCCTGGTCTTTGCTGAAAATCCGCTCGGCCTTTTCCAGCTGCAGGCTGGCCGTCACCGCCCGCACGCCGGTCTCGAGCATCCGCCCAACGGCTTTCGGGTCAATCTCTGAAGGGTCGAAGGTTTCCAGGTAGCGCAACAGCTTGTGGATGAGCACATTGGTAAATGCGGCCTGCAGGCTCATCTGCTTGCCGGTGGCCTGGCCGATGGCCTCCATCACCTGCTGGGCCTCGAGGGCCGCGCCCA
Source organism: Meiothermus sp. (assembly GCA_026004095.1). GTDB lineage: Bacteria > Deinococcota > Deinococci > Deinococcales > Thermaceae > Meiothermus. Next base: position 34,251 of record BPIL01000002.1, on the reverse strand, counting down.
GGGCCGGCAGCAGGTGGTTGGTGCGGTGGCGCGAGAGGCTAGCCGCGCTCAGCGCCTCGCCCCGCTCGGCGGCCCAGGCCACGATATCCTCGATGCGGTAGGGGCCGTCCGGCTTGCGCACATCCCCCAGCAGCATGGCGTCGATCTCCTCGCGCAGCGACGAGAGGCAGACCCTACAGCGGGTGGACTGCACGTAGATGGCCACAACTCCCCCCTACCTGGGCATGATCCAGCCGACAAAAGCCGCTATGGCCAGCAGGCTGTATAGCCGCCATCCCGGCTTGGCCGTGCGGCGCAGGATGAGCGCCTCCAGCTCGTCCAGGCGCTCCATGATGCGCTTCTGGCTGGCCTGGGCCGCCAGCCGCAGGGCGGTCATCTCCTCCCGGATGTCGCGCAGCTCCTCCGGGCTCATGCCCTCCTCCGCGGGAATGCTACACCGGGGTCGGAGATGTCGCCGTTGCACAGGTCCATGCCCCGGGCGGTGATCTCGGCGTACTCGAAGCCGCCCCGGCCATCGTTGCGCCAGGCCACGTTGATGTACTCCTTGCCGGGTGCGCTCAGATAGCGCAGCACCGATTCCAGCTCCTCATCGCCGGGCAGCATGTGCAGGCCCTCCAGGGTCAGCTTCAGGGAGCGCTCGGGCAGCCGCCAGGGCGCATCGGGGTATAGGGGTTTGTCGTCGAGGCCCGTCGCAAAAAGGTAAAGCGCGTATAGAACCTCGCCGCGCAGGATTTTGATGCGTTGATTGCCCAGTCTCGACATAGCTCCTCATCAGGGGTTGGGGATGGCGGGAATCTTCACGCCCAGCAGCGCAGCCAGGATGCCCACCACGATCAGGGCGGTCTTCCAGAACTCTGCCGTCCAGAAAAAGGGTGTGCGGCCCTGGGGCATGCGCTGCAACAGCTTTATAGCCAGCATTTTTTCCCGCATCTTCCGTATCTGCTCCTCCCGCCCATCCGGGGCCTGTGCCGCCAGCTCGTCCAGCATATCTTCCAGTAGTGAGCGCTCCAGGTCATTCATCCCCGTCCGTAAACGAGCCCCTGCCGCGAGGGCAGGGGCTAGGTTACCTTCAGTATAGCGCCAAATCCTGGGTTAATTGTCCAGCGGCTGCACCATGTAGAAAGCGCGGCCATCCTGCACGGCGTACCAAATCCAGTTGCCCTTGTAGCGGAACGATTCCCGCAGGATTTTGCCGTCCAGCGTCATGGGGCGGCCCACGCCCGCCAACCCGCGGTAAATGGGGATCGCCCGGGTATGGGAATGCACCGCCGAGTCCAGTTCCCTGATGTTCATCTAACCCCCTTGCAGATCTGCCGCAGGCGAATGGCCAGCTCGGCGATGCGCTCATCCACGTTGCCCCGCTCAAAGCGGCCCCGGCTTTTGCGCCAGCGGAAGATGGTGGCCCAGCGGCTGCCCGCAATCTGGTAGATCAGCAGTTCGCGCTCGGCGGGGGATAGCTCGTCCACAAATGAGTCGAAGTCCCTCTTCCACAGGCGAAGCTCATGGGCCTCGATGCCGGCCTCGGGCAGCTCGGGCACGTAGATGGGCAGGTAGCTGGCGCGGTGGGGGTTGTGGCCCCCCAACACCTTCTGCCAGCTGGCCCGGCCCCGCCCCACCATCCAGATGGCCCGGAAGGCATGCTCGGCCTGCCAGAGGTACCGGCTGCGCTCGGCGAGCGGTACCTCTCCGTCGGTGGTACCAGGAACGTGAATCAAGGCTGTGCCTCCGAGAGGTACCACCCATCTTCAGTCCGCCGGATCAGGCCCTCTTCTTCCAGGCGGTCCAACCAACGGCGTACCGTGCTCTTGGGCCAGCCCAGGTTCCGAACCAGGACGGTCAAGGTAACAGGGGCCTGGTACCGCGCCATCACACTGAGCAGTTCACCGGCCCTGCCTTCCACGCTCCACTCCAAGTCCACGCTACGCTCCCGCATACGCAGCGTGGCGCGCTCGCTGACAGCACCAGCGGTACCGGCAGCTTCACTCACACGTTCGCGGGGCGTTACCTGGGGTGGTTCCGCGGTACCTGGATGTGCTGTCTGAGGTACCGGGCTTGGTACATGAGTGTGCCACACAGCCGGTACCTGCGGTACCTCTGAAGCCGTTTGGTGCGGTACCTGAACCGGCGCAGCGGTACCTCTGTGTGCCACTGGTTGATTCAGCGGTACCTCTGGGGCCACTGAGCGCGGTACCTGCACCGGCGCAGCGGTACCTCCAATAAGCTCCCCGACCACCTTGCCCACCGCGTAGGTACCGACCGGTACAAAGAGGCTCATGAGAAAAACTTCCCATAGGGCCAGTTCCGGGGCCCCCCTGTGCATGGAGAGGGCGTTGCCCACCCAGACCAGCCCCAGGGCGGCCAGGGCGCCACCCCCTGCCCAGCGGGATTGCCGCAGCAGCGAGTTGGAGAGCAGCGAAAGCAGGAAGGCGGTAAACTCCAGAGCCCCGGCCAGGCCCCAGGCCAACTCACGCGGCAGCTTGCCCAGCGATAGGGCGTACCACTCGGCCAGGTGGCCGGTGCTCATGATGAGGGTGGCAAAATAAGCCAAAAGCAGCAGAGTGATCATCAGTTTGTGGATCATGGCATCACCACCTTGATGGCCCCGGTGCGGGGCACCAGACGATAGGGTGGGCGCTCCTGGTTGGGGCAGTGCCCCGCCCAGCCCGCTTTCGGATCGAAGGTGCAGGGCTCGGCCAGCACCTGTACGAGATATCCCAGGCCAAAATGCTTCCAGCCCTGGGTGTGGCCCAGCTCGTAGCGTTCCACCTCTGCGCGCAGGGTCTGAAGGGCGTCGGTGTGCATCAAGTGCCTCCAACGGGCTGGCTCGAAGTACACCGTGGTCCCGGCCAGGTTGAAGCCCGTCAGGATGTTGTCCTGGGGGCTATACTCTACCCGCCAGATGGTGGTGGGGGTCAGGTAGGCTTGCGCCCCGGAAGGGTTGAGTTCCAAAGCCACGCTGAAGCCCCATCCCACGAGCTGCCCCCCGGCCAGGAGGCCCAGGGCCAGGGCGGCCAGGCTGAGCAGGCCCAGCTCGGTGAGTTCAATCACGCCCCCACCTCCGCATCGAGTTCTCCGCCTCAAATAGCGCCTGCTGGATGGTCTGGGGCAGCTCGATCTCGCCCCAGCGCAGGGTGCGGGCCTCGCGGTAGGCCAGCACCCGCTCCAGGCTGCTTCTGATGTAGCTGAGGGCGTAGGCCATAATCCGGTCGGCCTGCTCGGGCGAGTTGGCGATGTGGTAGCGCCGGGTCATGGGATCGAACCCCACCACCTCGGGCTTGGCGCCGGCCACGCTGGGGCGGGCCGAGAGCTTGGCGCACAGCTCCACCGCTTCCCGCATCTCCCGGTCGCCCACCCCCAGGGCATGGGCCAGGGCGTCGCGGTCGAGGCCCTGGGGCCCGGCCTCCCACAGTGCTTTGAAGACCTGCCGGGCCAGTTCAACCTTGGGGTCGCTCATGCTTCCTCCCAGGTATAGGGGCCGTACTGGCCCAGGTAGGTACGAAAGGTGGATTCGCCGACCTCCAGCCACTCCCGCAGGGTGTACAGGTAAATGCCGTAGCGCGGCTGTACCTGGCCGTTTTCTTCCTCCAGGCCGTTGAAGCGCACGGCGGTCTCGAGCTCAGCGCAGCGGATCTGCACCGTCACCCCAGGGCGGTCGTGGAGGAAGGCCAGGAGCTGCTCGAGGTTGGCCGCCTTGTCGGGCCGGGCCTGTTTGAGGGCCTGCAGGCCGCGGGCGCTAGGCATGGGCCTCCTCCCTGGCCATGTGTTTTTCGATCAGCTCCAGACCGGCCATCCCGATGCCCCGGCAGGGCAGGCCGGTGAGGTGCAGCTTGAGCCAGCGCCAGACCTGCTGTTCGCTGGGGTAGGTGGCTTCCATCTCGGGCTCCACCTCGTAGGTCTTGATGTAGCCCCCATCGGGTTTTTTCCAGACCGAGTAGAAGGTGCCCTTCAGTACCAGCCTGGGGTGGTCGTAGATTTGGATGCGCTTGGCGCGCAGGCGTTTGCGGATTTCATCCTTCCTCATCGCAGTCCTCCAATAGACGCAAAGGCCGCACGTTGTGCAGCACGCGGCCCAGGGTGCGTGCCGGGAGTTCCAGCCACTCCTTGGCGCTGGGGCTGTAGAGGCCGTAGATGTGCACCACCTCCCCGGGCTCGTAGCCCAGGGGCAGCTCGGGGTCGAACTGCTCCGGCAAAGAGGCCTGGTAGAGGTAGCACAGGCGCATGGCCACGTTGCCCCGCAGCAGGAGCAGGTGGGGGCGGGGGTTCTCCCGCAGTTGCACTAGAATCTCGCCGGGGGTGAGCATAGCCAGCACTCGATGTCGTCGAGCATCCCCCGCCCGCCGCAAATCGGGCAGGCAGGGTGGATGGCCGCGCGCAGGCGCTCGGCGGCTTCCAGGGCTTCCGCCACCTCGTGGTAGAGCTGGGCCGCGGGCCAGTTGCGGTTCTTCTCGCAGATGCGGGCATAATGCCGGGCCTGGGCCGGGGTCTGGCAGCGCTGGTAGGCGCGGTCGAGGGCGCTCATGCGTCCTCCCTCCGGCTGGCGGCCAGCACGGCCATCAGGAGCATCCCCAGCAGGCCGCCCAGGATGTAGCCCAGTAAAAAAGCGGTTCCGGCGCTCACGGCATCTCCGTTCCGCGCAGCCGGTGGGGGTTACGCAGGGTCTCGATGGTGGATTCCTTGGTGGCCTGCTCGTAGAAGATCTCCGCCGAGGCCATATAGGCGGCCAGCATGCGCCGGGCCAGGCCCTTCAGGGGGCCGGGCTCGATGCTGCCGGTCTCCTTCAGCTCGCGGATATGGGCGAGCAGGTCGGTGGCCATGTTCTGCAGGTGGAAGAGCAGGTAGTCCTCCGGCTTGTACTCGGGGGCCGGGAGGCTGTCCAGATCGGCGTATACGGGCTGGGGGTTGGTGGGCTTCTCGGGTTTTTTCATGGCTTACTCCTTTTCGAAAATGACCAGTTTGTTGCCGTGGGGGGCGATGGCGTAGGCTTTGAAGCCGGCATATTTGGCGCAGATGCGGGCCTCCTGCATGGAGGGCTGGCCCACCCGGCGGAAGAGCACCAGGGTGCGGCGAGCGCTGCGGGTATCGGCCACCAGCCAGAGGCCTTTGCTCAGGCAGGTGCTGGCCCGACCGTTCTGGGCCTGGGCCTGGGCGAAGAGGGATTGGATGACTGTTTCCAGCATGGCTACCTCAAAAAGGTCTGGATCAGCTCCAGGCCGTCGCGCTGGGCCTGGGGCGAGGTCAGGCGGGCCAGTTCCTCGCTCCAGCGCCCAGGGCTCCACAGTTCGAAACGATTTTTCATTCCGATGATGACCACCCCCTCGCGGATATCGGCGTGGGATAAGAGCTGTGGGGTCAAAGTGGTGCGACCGGCGGCGTCGAGGCGGCCCTTCAACGCACCGCCGATCAGGAAGCGGGCCAGGGCCGCCGCCTTGGGGTTGGTAATGGGGAGCTGGGCCAGCTCGGCCTCCACCCGCTGCCAGGCCACCAGGGGGAAGCCATAGAGGCAGCCTTCCAGCCCCCGGGTGATCACCAGCCCATCACGCAGCTCGTCGCGGAAGGCTTTAGGCAGCAGCAGGCGGCCCTTCTCGTCCAGGGCGTAGTGGTGCTCCCCGGTCATGACAGCACCCGCCCCCGCCCGGCCATATCGGCCAGGGTCTTTTCGTCAATCTTCTTCTCGAAAATCTCGGCGGCGTAGCTGATCAGCGCGGCGTAGAGGGCCTTGCGCTCGTGCTCCAGGGCGTCCTTCTCAAACACCAGCTTGTCGATCTGCACCGCGATCTGCTCCAGGCGGTCGGCCAGGTGCTCATATTCGATGTCCTCGTAGACCTGTACCCGCAGGTAGTCAGTGCGCTCGGCCTCGCTTTTGAGCTGCTTGTAGCTCTCGCGCAGGCGGGCCCCCTGGCGCACGTAGGTCTCGCGGCGCTTCAGGGCCCGCTCGGTGTTGTCGCGCTCGGCCCGCATGGCCACCAGCTGGCGGTTGATGCGGGCGATCTCCACCGGAATCTCCAGCAGCCGGCGGCGGCGTTGTTCGGCAAAGTCAGCGGTCATTTTTCCTCCTGCAATAGGACAGATGTGATTTCTTCGTCGGGGTAAACCCGCTCCAAAAGAACCTTTCTCAGCACCTGCCCCCACTTGCCGGGAAGCAGGTGGATTTCGATCTGGGTCGCCAGCACCTGCACGGTGTAGGTGGCGCCCATCTCGCCGCGGGGGTCCAGGTTGCGCAGGGTGATCACCGCGCCGTCCTGCAGCCAGGGGATATCCCCGCGGATGTAGTTGGTGGGCTTGGCAGGCCAGTCGCCGGTCTCGGTGGCCAGGTACAGCAGGGTGGCGATGTCGTCCAGGCGGGGTATGCGCTCCCCCGCCACCTCAATCTCCCGGCGTTTGCGCACTAGCGACCTCCGTACCATGCGATGGCGTGGATGATCAGCACCATCAGCGCACCCGTAGCGATGTCCACCAGTAGCAATGCCAGCTTTTGTTTCATTGGCTACCTCCCGCCAGGTTGAGCTTTTGCGAGACCGCCACCACTGCTTTGACCGTGAAGGTGGCGCGGCTCAGTCCTTTATCGGCGTTGCGGGCGATGGTGCGGTCGATCTGCTTCACGAGCCGCAGCACGTCCCGCATCACCCCGCCCGTGAGTTCGTAGATTTTCTGGCGGCTGGCCTTGGGCAGCCCGGCCAGCATGGGCATCTCGATTAGCTCCTCGGGGCTCACCGGCTCCGCCTCGGCCACCACCCCGATCCGGCTCTCGATGTCCCGCCAGCGGCGGATCTGGGGGGCGAAGTCCTCGGTGCAGATCAAGATGAAGGTGCTGGATGTTTCGTCGGCCAGATATTTGAGCACCTCAAACGACTCCCGCGGCATGCGCTGGGCCTCGTCCACCACCGCCACCATGCGCTTGGCGCTGAGCTGGGTGTGCACCGTGTGCAGCAGGTCGCGGAAGCGGCGGGTGCGGGTGATGTAGAGGTTGAGGGCCAGGGCCTCCAGCAGGGCGTTGGGCTCATAGTTGGGCTGGGCGTGAATCCAGGCCGTGTTGAGCCACGGCCACTGCTCCCGCACATAGCGCAGGAAGTGCCGGGTGGTGACGGTCTTGGAGCAGCCTGCCGGGCCGGTGACCAGGGCGAAGGGAAACTCGTCCTCCACCGCGTCGCGCAGCCGGGCCGCGATGATGCGGGTGGCGCGGGTCTGCACGAAATCGGTCTCGTCATCGAGCACGTCCCCGTACTCGCTGGCCAGCCAGTCCTCTACGATCTTGTCTACGTCCTCGGGGTTGATGTATGGTGGTTGTTGAGCCATATAGCTCCTTTCTGCTTCAGCGGGGGTCTACTCCCCGTTGGAGCCCATGTTGTGGTGGGACGACAGGTCTAATTCGTCGTCCAGGGTGAAGCCTGCGGCCAGGAACTCTGCCAGGGCCTGCTCCACCTCGCGGTCGCCTGGCGCCGGGTCTAAACGGGCCTGGGGGCCAGAGATTTGCAAGGTTTCGGGTTGGGGTAGGTCGGGGGCCCGGCGGGAGAGGGCCTGGTCGAGCCGCACCATAGGGTTCATGAACTGGGCCCGAATCTCGTCGGCAGCCGCGTGGATATCCCGAATCTGCTGCCGCAGCTTGCGCCGCATCTCGCGGGCTTCCTCGCCCAGGGCGCTCCAGTTCTGGGATTCGAGTGCGCCCAGGATCTGCAGGCTGCCGTCCCGCCGGGGCAGGGCCGCGGTGTACTGGGCCGCCGGGAGGATTTCGTTGATGAGCACCACCACGTCCATGCCCTGGTAGCGGATCAGGCTGCCGTCGGGCAGACCCCAGGCCCGCCCGCGCAGGGTGATGGTGCCGTTGCCGCGCACCCGCCGGGTCTCCTGGCGGGAAAACAGCAGCATCAGGTCGCCGAAGTCGTAGCGCACCCGGCTGCTGTTGGCTGCGGTTTGCACGAACAATTCCTCGCGGGTTTGACTGCCCAGGAGTGATTTGTGGTAGTCCTGGGTCAGCCACAGCAGGGCCCGGTGCTTGAACTCCTCCTCGGTCAGGAGGCGCTCGGGGTAGGGGTCGGGGCCGCCCTCGGCCATCCAGCGGCGGGTGTTGTGCAACAGCCGGGCCAGGCGCTGGTGATCCCGCTCGTGCACATCCGAGCCGGCGTAGCCCGGCAGACCCGCCTCGAACTGTTGGTGGAAGAGACCGAAGAAGCGCTCGATGTTGCCGCGGCTGTGCGAGACATAGGGCCGCGAGTGGGTGGACTCGATGCCCAGGTCGGCCAGGATGCGCTCGGATTTCTCCGATCGATAAACCTTGCCGTTGTCCCAGTAGATGCGCTCCGGGCGGCCCCAGATGGGCCAGTGGGCCCGCCAGGGCTCAGGCTTTTCCAGCAGGGCCAGCATGAGCATCCGGTCGGTGGCGGCCTGGTCCTCGTCGCGCGAGAATACGAAGGCCGGCACTGCGCCGCTGAACACGTCGATGGCCGCGTGGATTCGCAGCCGCAGCACGTGGTTGGTGTAGGGGTCGTACACAAACGCATCGCAGCGGGTCATGTCCACCATCCAGAGCTGGTTGGCCCGCTCGGTGAGGATTTCCCCGCTCCAGACCCGCAGGTGTTCCTTGCGGGCGCGATCGTCCATCAGCGTGACCCGCAGTACGGGGTCAGACTCCATCTGTTTGCGGATGCGCCGGATTGTGGTTGCGGACAGGACGCTCCAGTCCCGGCTGTTGGGGAAGGGGCGGTAGCGCAGCAGGTTTGGGTCGTTGAGTTCGATGATGCGCCGGATGCGGGGGGCGCTGTAGCGGGGGTAGGTCATCCACAGGCCCACCACCAGCTCGTAGAGTTCCCGTGGCAGCCGAACCACCCCGGCGTCCCGCCGCATACGCCGGGACAGCGCCTGTTCGGACAGCTGGGAATGCTGGAGGCGCTGCACCAGGCGGATCACCTGCCTCTTGGAGTAGCCGTGTTGCTGGGCCGCCTGCTCCAGAAGAAGGTTCTTCTCGCCGGGGTTGGCCGCACGGTATTCGGCGTAGAAGGGCAACAGCCAGCTCATCAGCCGGTGGGCCTGCTGCATGCGCTCAGGGGTGATCTCCGGCTGGGAAGTTGGTGCGGTATCTGATGGGGCAGGCGGCTCTTCCAGGGGCGACTGCAGGATAGGGGGACTGTTCTGCTCGAATACGCGCCGCAGGGAATCCAGGTTGACCAGGCGCTTGCGGGTGTAGCCGCCGCGCTCGAGGGGAACCTCAACCAGGGTGGATTCGACATCTGGATGCTCCAGATATCGTTCGATGGTGCGAATGCCCTTACTAAGGACTCTCGCGGCTTCGGGGATAGAAACAAAACGCGCTGTCATAGACGTGTTGTCTCCATATGTGGCGTTTCAGATGAAAAAAAATCGGTGCTTACGCCGTAAACCTTAGCGATACGCTCTACCACATAGAAGCTGACGCGCTTGCCCCGGCGACCCGCCAGGATGTGCTCGATGGTTCCTACTGCCAGGTTTGCCTTCGCCGCTAGCGATCGTGGAGTATCCCCGTGTTGGCTCATCAGATCGTAAAGCTGCTTTTTCATGTGCAAACACCTCTTGGCAACATATGGAGCATTAGTAAGATGCTACATATGGAACCCACATCTGTCAATGACCTGGAAGCTGCGCTAGCAAAACGCAAACCAGGGCCGTTACGAGGCCCTTTCAATGATTGGATTCTTGAGACAATGAAGAGGCGAGGTATTAACACCCTTGAGGAGTTCGCTAAGCAGTCGGGTATTTCGAGAGGGACGTTGTATCATCTTGTTAGGGGACGAGTTTCTCCGAAGGGGACTTGGGTAAAGCCATCAGTAGACACCCTGTTAGTTCTTGCTAGATTCCTCGAGCGTCCCATTCAAGACCTAATTTTTCGGCTTGAGCCAGACGCGCCTGGAGTGTCTGAACAGGATCGGACTATCGCCTGTGGGACGGTAAAGGTTTTCGGTGTCGTAGGCGCTGGCCCCGGCCAGTTCGAGCCCACGTTAAAGAGCGTCTACGTTCCCGCCGCTGTGGCCAAAGGGCGCCCGCTTGCGGCATATGAGGTCAGGGGCGACTCGATGTGCGGAGGCAAGCGGCCCATCTGCGATGGCGACATCATCGTGGTAAATATGGCCGATAAGGGTTGCAGCGGCCAGGTGGTGGTAGCCCGCCTTGTGGATGGGAGTTTTGTGTGCAAGGCTCTGAAGGAGGATAAGTTTGGCAGGCGGCTAATGTCGCTCAATCCCCTTTACACCAACTCCGCCCCGCCGGTTATTCCTGCTGAGGACGTGGACGAGGTTATCGGGCGCGTAGTCTGGGTGCAGGGGGCGCTGAATGGTGTAGAGGAATAGCTGCGCGGCCCACCGCTACATGCTATATTAGAGGTAACCTAGCCAGACATTCCCCGGAGGAAGCTCCGGGGGTTTTGTTTGGCCCAAAGGAGGAAGTGTGTGCTGAAATTCGCATCAATCCTGGCTGTCGCCAAGCTCGTCTACGCCGCGCTGGGCCTGGTGGTGCTGGTCGTGGAAGACATCATGGACGGCCAGCCAGGGGCGCAGAAAAAGGAAGCTGCAATAGCTCGGGTAAAGGAAGTAGTGACGGGCATTCTGGGGTACTGGCCCGGCTTTATTCCCGATGCCCTCCTGGGATTCCTTATCGACTGGGTGGTGAGTCGGTTCAACGCCGATGGCACCTTTCGTAAAAGCTCTGGCCCTCAGACCAGCACCCCAGCCGCATCCTGACGCATGGCCGCTTTCGCCACAGACCGCACGATTAGAAAACCGCAGCTATTGGCGGTTGAAAACGGGTTTGCCTTTGGAGTTGTTCGAGCGGCTCCCCTGGGAGGTTCAGTTTGCACACCCTGACCTCTTCCGGCGTCACTTCGCAGATATCCTTGCAGGACGGTGGCGTCCCTAATCGGATTCCACTGCATCCATTCGGTGAGTTTTTCGGCAATGGCCGCCGGTTTGTGTTCGATGAGGCCAGTCTGGCGGCAGTGCGGGAGCAGCTGCGCCAGAATGGCCGGCCCTGGGTGCTCGACTGGCACCACGCCACGCTGGATGTGGAGGCTGGCAAGCGGGACAAAGCCCCAGCCGCTGGCTTTATTCAGGATGTGGTGGTCGAAGAGGGTTATGTGTATGGCCTGGTTGAGTGGACCCCGGAAGGGGCGGCGGATGTGATGAAGGGGGCCTTCGCCTTCATCTCCCCGGTGCTGCTCCACACCGAGGACGGGCACGTCGTCGGCTACCACTCGCACGCGCTCACAAACCGCCCCGGCACGCAGTGGCAACGCCGGATCGGTATGGAGGAAAAAATGGACTGGTTAAGACAGATGGTAGGACTCCCCCCGGATGCCGGGGAGGAGCAGGTGCGCGCCGCGCTGGAGGCTCTGCAAGCCCGAGCCCAGCTGGGCGATCTACTGGTGCAATCGCTCGGCCTCAGCGACGCCACCGTGACCCCCGAGCTGCGGGCCCGGGTCATCCGGTTGGCCGCCAACGAGCAGGTGCTCGACGAGGTCAGCCGCCTGCGCCAACAGTTGGAGCAGGAGGCCCGTCAACGCGAGCAGCAGCGCATCCAGGCCCTGGTGGAGGCCGCGCTGGAGGACGGGCGCATCCTGCCCAACCAGCGTGAGTTGTTCCTGCGCCTGGCCGCCAGCGACTTCGAGGCCACCCGCATGGCCCTGGAAGCCCTGCCCCCCCGCGTGCCCACCCAGCTACCGCAGTTACAGCCTGCCCAGAAGCAGGAGCGCGCCGCGCTGAGCGACAACGATCTGGCCGTGGCGCAGCTGGTGGGCGTTTCTAAGGAAGCTCTACTTAAATACGGAGGTGATGAGTAATGCCTGCTGCTACCACCCCGCGCGACACCTTCATGCGTGAAGGGGATTTATTTCTGATCCCAGTAAAGGCTAACACCAAGATTTTCCAGGGCACCCTGGTCGTGGTGGATGCGGGCTACGCCGCCCCTGGCCGCACCGCCCTAAACCTGCGGGTAGTAGGCCGCGCAGAGGAAACCGCGGACAACACGGGCGGGGCCAACGGCGCGGTCAGCGTGCTGGTGCGTCGCGGCGTGTTTAAGTTCGATAACGACTCTGCCGACGCCATCACCCAGGCCGACCTCTGGGCCGATTGCTTCATCACCGACGACCAGACTGTTTGCCGCACCAGCGGTGGCAACACCAAATCCCGGGCAGGCCGCGTTGTGGATATTGAACCCGATGGGGTCTGGGTGGATACCCGCTAATGGAGGTAGTGCGTGATCATCACTGATGCCAACCTTGCCAGCCTGCGTCGCAGCTTCCGCGCGCTGGCCTATGAGGCCCTCGCCCAGGTCGATCTGCAGTGGAACCAGATCGCCATGCAGGCGCCCAGCAACACCAGCGCCAACACCTATGGCTGGCTGGCGGACGTTCCAGGAATGAAGGAATGGCTGGACGAACGGGACGTCAAAAACCTGAGCGAGTCCAGCTACACCATCAAGAACCGAGACTTCGAGCTGACCGTAGCGGTCAAACAAAACGACATCGAGGACGACAACCTGGGTGTGTACACCCCCATGTTCCGCATGCTGGGCGAGGAGGTGGCCTATCACCGCGATCAGCTGGTATTCGATGTGCTCAAGGCCGGCTTCACCCAGACCTGCTACGACGGCAAGACCTTCTTCGCCACCGACCACAAGGTGGGCAAGCAGACCGTTAGCAACCGGGGCAACGTGCCCCTGACCGCGGCCAACTTCGAGGCCGCCCTGGCCCAGATGCAGAAGATTCCCAACGCCGCCGGGCGGCCCATGCGCCTGTTCATGGGCACCGGCGAGCGGGCCCCGCTGCTGGTGGTGGGGCCCGACCTGCGGGCCACCGCCGAGAGTATCGTGGCGCTGCGTACCCTCTCAGGGGGCGGGGAAAACCCCAACTACCAGAAGGCGAGGTTGCTGGTGGTGCCCGAGCTGTCGGGCACCGCCTCGGCCTACTGGTTCCTGCTCGAGACCAGCCGGGCGGTCAAGCCCCTGATCCTGCAGGTGCGGCAGGAGCCGCGATTCACCGCGCTGGATCGCCCCACCGACGAAAACGTCTTCAAGCGCAAGGAGTACGTCTACGGCTTTGACGACCGCAAAAACGCCGGGTACGCCTTCTGGCAGCTGGCCTACGGCAGCACCGGCGCTTAATTAAGAGGTTAGACCATGTTCACCATCGCGGATGTACGGGCCAACCTGGCGGAGGATGTGCTGATCTATCTCGTGGACGACGAGAATGAGAAGGCCATCACCCCCGCCGCAGAGGCCCGCATCCAGGAGGACATCCGCAAGGCGGTGGCCGAGGTCAACTCCTACGTGGCCCAGCGCTACACCCTGCCCCTGCCGGAAATCCCGGATGTGCTGCGCGATAAAGCGATGGACGTGGTCAAGTACAAGCTCTTTTCCCGCCGGGGCATCCGTCCTGGCACCGCCGACGAGACCATCCGCCAGAACTACGAGGACGCCCTGCGCTGGCTGCGCGACCTGGCCCTGGGCAAAACCAGCCTGACCTTCAGCGGCAACAGCGGCTCCGACGGGCCTGCGGTGCCCCAGGGGGTACTGCCCCGCATACGCGCGGCCAGGCGGGTATTTTCCCGCGAGAAACTGGAGGACTTCTGATGGGCGTGCGGATCGTGGGGGATGTAACCCGGCTCAACCGCGCGCTGCGCAAACTGGCCGCTACCCGGCTGGATCGCGCGGCGGCCAGCGTGGGGGAGGCCCTGGTCTCCTCCACCATCCAGCGCTTCAACGAGCAGAAGGGCCCCGATGGGCGGCCCTGGGAGCCCCTGGCTGCGGCCACCGTGGCCCCGCGCAAAAAAGATTTCAAGAAGTCTGGTGGGCTGCGAAAGCAGGCAATGGAGCGAATGGAGAAGCGAAAAATCCTGATTCAATCGGGCCGCCTGCGCAACTCCATCTCTGCCAGGCGGGACGGCAGCAAAGTGGCCGTCGGCACCAACCTGGTCTACGCCGCCATCCACCAGTTCGGCGGTCTGGCGGGCCGCGGGCGCGGGGTGCGCATTCCGGCCCGCCCCTACCTGGGCATCTCGAAAGCAGATGAGGCCGAGATCGAGCGCATCCTGAAGGAGGCCCTGGGTGGTTAGCCTGGTTCGCCAGCACCTGACCCGCGGCCTGGTCTCCACCGGGCTGCCGGAGCGGTATATCCGTCAGGAACAGCGAAATCGGGGGGAGGCGTATCCCACAGACCTGTCGGCCTGGCTCTACCCGCTGCAGGGCGAGCTAAACCGGGCCGGTAAACGGCTGGCGGTAGAGCAGACCCCTGTGCGCTCCCGCCGCTGGCTGTGGCTGGGCGGGGCCAATATGCGCTGTGAGCTGTACGCCCGCAACGAGCCGGAGCTAAACCAGATTCTCCAGGGCTTTCTGACCTGGCTGTTCGATCACACCCTGGTGGACAGCGCGGGGGTGCGCTTCAAGGTTCCGGCGGAGCGCATCCGCTTCAGCTACCAGGACGAGGAGGGGGTGCTCATTGCCCAGAACGGTATCTGGCTCGAGATCCCGGTCGAAATCGGCATCTACCGCGACAACGCCTGGACCCCGATCACGGTCGAGATCGAGCGCGAAATTGAAGGAGGCGCAAGTGGCGAGTGAGAAGGATAAAGAACCGCTGGAGCTGCCCACGGTGGAGGAGCTGGCAGCTCAGCACGGCGTGGAGGCCTGGGCCCTGGCCGGTGTGCGGGTGCGCGAGCGCTGGCCCATCGGGTTTCGGGTCAAAGAAGAGGTGTTTTTGAAGGCGGTGGAGCGCTTTTTGAAAGGCCCCACCGATGGAGGAAGTAGATGAGCCTGCCGGGTGTTTATCCGATTATTCAGGATGGCGGCCTGGGCGCAGTGGCCCCGTCCGGGGATGGGGCTCGGGTGGTGGTGGGGGTTTCCAGCGCAGGGCCCCTCAACCAGGTGATTGGCCTTTCCGACCTGGGCGCGGTGCCCTCCACCCTGGGCACGGGCCCGCTGGCGCGGGCGGTGGCCGACCAGCTCGCCTATGGCGGGGGCCAGGTCTACGCGGTGCGGGCCAGCGCGGATGTGGCTGGCACCGTGACCCCCGACGTGGGCAACCCCGCCAGCCCTGCGGTCACCGTCACGGGCAGCCCGCTGGATGCCTACGATTTGCAGGTGCGGATCACCCGCGCCGGGGCACTGGGCACATCGGCGTTCGTGTACAGCCTGGACGGGGGCGACAGCCTCAGCCTGGAGATCGCCACCGCGGCCACCTACGTCATCCCCGGCACCGGCCTGACCCTCAACTTCGCGGCGGGCAACTACGTGCTGGGCGATGTTTACAAGTTTGCGGTGACAGCGCCCAGGTGTAGCGTATCGGCGGCCCAGACCGCCATCCGGGCCGCGCTCGGCTCGGCCCTGCTCTACGAGTACATCCAGCTGGCCCAGCCCAGCGACGCCGCCATGTGGGCGGCCCTGGATGCGCTGGCCCTGGAGGCGGAAAACCAATTCCGTTACATCTACTTCGTGGCCGAAACCGTTCCTCCGGGCAGCGATGCAGATGCCTGGGTCAACGCCCGGCTGGTGGAAAAGGCCAGCTTCGCCTCCAAGCATGTGCAGATCGTAGCCGCCTGGGGCGAGGTGGTGGATACCCTGAGCGGTCGCCTCGAGGTGCAGAGTCTGGCCTCGCGGATCGCTGCCCGCAGCAGCCGCAACCCCGTGCACATCAAAACCTCCTGGGTGCAGCAGGGCCCCCTGGCGGGCCTGGTGGTGCCCGCGCCCTTCACCACGGGCCAGTACGGCAAGGCCACCAGCTTCAACAACGCCCACGCCCTGGCCCTGGACAATGCTGGCTTCACCACCATCTATAAGTTGATTGGCCGGGACGGCTGGTTCGTGGTGGACGACCGAATGGCCGCCGCCCCCACCAGCGACTACAAGATCGTGCCCAACCGGCGGGTGATGAACAAGGCCACCACCCAGGTGCGCCAGGCCCTGCTCGATTTCGTGCAGCAGGGGGTGGATCCGCTCGATCTCAATGCCTCCCTGGCTACCCTGGTGGCCCGCGCCAATACCCCCTTGCGCATCATGCAGAGCAAGGGCGAGATCGTGCGGGGCCGGGTCATCATTCCCCCCGGCCAGGACATCCTGGCCAGCTCGTCCCTGCGGGTGCAGGTGCGCATCGTCCCGCTGGGCTATCTGCGGGAGATCACCCTGGACATCGGCTTCGAGAACCCCTTTCTGGCGGCCTAGGAGGTGATCCATGATTAACGGCAGATACTACGACTGGGAACACATCACCCTCAACCTGAAGGGCCGCACCCTGGTGGATGTGAAGTCCATCAGTTACGGCGACGAGCGAGGGGCCGAAAAGGTGTACGGCAAGGGGCTGCGCCCGCGCGGATACCGCCTGAAGCGCTACAGCGGCAAGGACGGGCAGGTCGTGCTGCTGCGGGAGGAGTACGACCGCATGCTGGAGGATTCCGAAATCCAGCAGAAGGGCCTGTACAACATCGACCCCTTCGAGATCGTGGTCAGCTACGACAAGGGGGATGGGAACCCCAAGACCGACGTACTGCAGGACTGCATCTTTACCGAGCGCAGCTTCGACAACATCGAAGAAGACGGCGACGAACTGACCGTTACCCTGAGCTTCCAGTACCTGAGCCTGAAGTCCAACGACCAGGACGCCCTGGTGGAGTGAGATAAATGGCCGACAAATCCAACGCCTATCACGTTTTTGAGACCCCGGAGGGCAGGAAGTTTGCCTTCCAGAAACCCACCACCGCCCAGATCGACGCCCTGGTGGCCCGCACCCGCAAAAGCCCCACCCAGGCCACCGCGTTTTTCACCCTGGCCATCATCGAGCCCGCGCAGCGGGCCGAGTGGGAGGCCCTGCTTTCCGACAAGCCGGGCTATGCCACCGAGGTGGTCGAGGCCGTCATGGAGAAGCTGGGTTTTCCGATCAGGGGCTGATCGTAGATGAGGCCCCGAGTCCCCTCGAGCAGTACGCCGCCCTGGTCGAATACTGGTTGCACCAGCCAGCCAGCCAGGACATAGACGAGCTGCGCAGCCAGGTGCGCCGGGCGCTGTGGCTCGAGAAGCGCTACCTCAAACCCCCACCCTGACCCGGGTGGGGGTCAAATCTTAATCTTTTTCTCTCATAATTGCCCTTTATCGTATTAGAATCTCATGATAGTTTTGGCCTATTTATGAGTGCAGTTATTTCACTGTGGCTTTGGTTACTTTTACGCAATATGTTTCACGCCAGGGTGCTTTTGTTATCGCAAAAACAGCAACTTTTTGATGTTTCACCCACTCCGCCAATGTAGCATTGCTCACTTTTGGCGGAGTGGAAAATTATGTTTCACGATTTTTATCTGTTGCACACAGGTTTTTTAGCTTATTTTTGTATGTTTCACCCACTCCGTCATGGCGGAGTGGCGTTTTAAGTAATAAGGTTATAACTTTTTAGGCTGCTGGACGTTGTTTTTTCCACTCCGCCATTTGGTTTTATTTGACTTAGTCTATTTTGGCGGAGTGGCTTTATGAGAAATTTTCTTGACTTAGTACAAAATGGCGGAGTGGCTAGCACTACATTATATACTTAGTACACGCAATGCTATTTTATTTATTTTTGCCACGTTTATCGCATTATTCTAGTGTGTTGGGCTGCTTCGTTTGATTTTTTATTTTTGTATTAGTGACTCTCATTTCTGTTTTTTGCTAAATTTATTGTACTCATTGTTTTCATAATACCCACATAGTGAAAAATAGCGCGTTTCGTTTTGACATTTAGCGTGGCGCAAAATGGGCGTTAGTGACATTTAGCGTGGCGCGCCCCAGTTTTCAGGCGCTTCCACCTCGATCTCACTTTTTTGCAGTTCCATACGGCATTTTTCCGCTTCATTCCGCTTCATTCCGGTTCTTCCACTGGTGACATTTAGCGTGGCGCGTAACAGCAGCGATGTACGGCTGGGCAATAGCATTTTTATCGTCCAGGACAGCGTCTGTGAGCCATGGCCGTGGCAGGGTGTGCCGGGTGGGAATCTCGCCCATTTTGGACACCGAAGGTGGGAAAAAGTGGGAAGTAGGTGGGAGATAGTGGTAAAAAGTGGGGATAGCGTGGTACATTACAGTCTAGAACAGCACCTCCGGTGGGAAACGCTCGTGGGGAGACGGGCTCAACAATCGAAACAGCGCAGGAGAACGCGGAATGCCCTTCGGTGAATACCAGTATAGCCTCGATGACAAGGGTAGGGTGGTGATTCCACAGCCCTTCCGCTCGTTTATCGAGGATGGGGTGGTGATCACCCGGGGCCTCGAGGGCTGTCTCTACATGTACCCCCTGCTGGCCTGGAGCAATATCGAGCGCCAGCTACAGAACGTTCCGCTCATCGACCGGGAAGCCCAGGAGCTGGTGCGCTTCTTATACTCGGGGGCTCATAAAACCCAGATGGACAACGCCTCGAGGGTGACCATTCCTCCACCTTTGCGCAAGTTTGCCGGCCTCGAGGACACCAACGAAGCCGTGGTGGTGGGCGCACCCACCCGCTTAGAGCTTTGGAGCGAGCAGCGCTGGTGGGCCGCCATCACCAAGTTTGTAGAGAATCCCACCACCCCCGAAGCCCTGCGCGGCCTGATTGGATGAACCATGTATGCGAACCTTTGTCAGACCTTCTCTATCCGGCCCCGCACCCGGTCGGAGGGAGGCGGCATGAACCACACCCCGGTGCTCTACCACGAGGCCCTGGACTGGCTTTCGATTCGGCCGGGCGGCCTGTATGTGGACGCCACCCTGGGGGGGGCCGGCCATACCCGCGGCATTCTGGAGCGGGGGGGCCAGGTGGTGGCATTTGATCAAGATCCGGCCGCCATCGCCCGGGCACAGGCTTTGGGCTTGCCCAACCTGACGCTCATTCAGGCCAATTTCCGCGAGCTGGTGCCCGAACTCGCCAAGCGCGGTACCCCGCAGGTGGACGGTCTGCTGGCCGACCTGGGGGTCTCGAGCTTCCACCTCGACGATGCCGGTCGGGGTTTCAGCTACCAGCACGAAGGCCCCCTGGACATGCGCATGGGCCAGGGTGAGCTCACCGCCCACGAGGTGGTTAACACTTACCCGGAAGAAGCCCTGGCCGAAATTCTGTTCCGCTACGGCGAAGAGCCGCGCGCCCGCCGTATTGCCCGCTTTATTGTGGAGCACCGCCCCATCCACACCACCACCCAGCTGGCCGAGGTGATCCGCCGGGCCACCGGCTTCCGCTCGGCAGGCCACCCGGCCCGCAAAAGCTTCCAGGCACTGCGAATTTACATCAACGACGAGCTGGGCGCCCTGGAGCAACTCTTACGCAGCGCCGAGGCGGTGCTCAAGCCCGGCGGCAGGCTGGTGGTCATCAGCTTCCACTCACTCGAAGACCGCCTGGTCAAACATTTTCTGCGTGAGTCTACCGCGCTGCGTTCCCTTACCAAAAAACCCATCGTGCCCTCTGAGGCCGAGCAACGGGAAAACCCTCGAGCCCGAAGTGCCAAGATGCGCGTGGCCGAGCGCATAGATGGAGGCAACCCATGAAAACGGTATTGCGGTGGGGCATGGTGTATTTGCTGCTGCTGACCGGGCTGACCGCATTGGGGCATTACAATCAACAGCTCAACGCAAACCTGGCCGCTCTGGAACAGAAAGAAGCGGACTTACAGCAAAAGGAGACCCGGCTGCTATTGCAGCGCTACCAGCTCACCGCCCCCCTGGCCTTGCGGGCCTGGGCCGAGGCCAACGGCTTTATCCCCATGAGTCTGGGCCGCTGGGTGCGGCCAGAAAGGAGCACCCCTTGAACCAACTGGGCACCCACGAGCAGGCCACCCTTAACCGAGGCTGGGTGGTGCTATTGGCCATAGTGGCTTTTATGCTGGGGCTGGGGTATGGCTTTTATATCCTGTGGCACAACGCCCCAAGCCTGCTGCTACGCCCCCCTACTGCCCAAGCCGCACCAGCGGTTCGCGGCCGTCTGGAGGCCGCCGATGGAACCCCCCTAGCCCTGAGCACGCCCCAGGAGACCCGGCTGTATCCACTGGGACTCTCAGCAACCCAGTTGGTCGGTTTTGGCGAGCGCAGCGGGGGCAAGGGGCTTTCGGGCCTCGAGCTCGATCTGGAACCCCTGCTGGCCCAGGGCCAGAGCCTGCGCCTGACCATCGACCCCCAGGTGCAGGCCATCGCCGAGCAGGCCTTGTGGAAGGGCCTCGAGGCGGCCAAAGCCGACTGGGGCACGGCGGTGGTTATGGAAAGCCAGACCGGCCGACTTCTGGCAGTGGCCAATGGCCCGGCCTTCGACCCCACGGCGCCCCGGGGCGATATTCGCAAGGACATCGCCTGGCGCAACCACGCTTTTATGTATGCGCTCGAGCCGGGCTCAACCATCAAAGCCCTGACCGCTGCCGTGCTGCTGGAAGAAAACGTGGCCCGGCTGGACACCAAGGTCTATGCCCCCATGAGCCGGCGCGTGGCTGGCTGGACGATCAACGACGTGGTACGGCACCCCGAGACCCTCACCCTGAGCGAGGTGCTCAAGTACTCCTCGAATGTGGGCATCACCACCCTGGCCGAGCGAATTCCACCCAAGACCCTATTCGATTTCTTCAAGCAGCTACACTTTCTGGATGACCAGCTTCTTCCACCGCTGTCCTACCAGCCGCCAATTGCGGTGCAGGTAGCCGCCCCCCAGGTGCGCCCCATACAGCGCTGGGGGCCTGCCGAGTACGCCAATGCCACCTTTGGGCAGGGTTTTCTGATTACCCCCCTGCACCTAACCGCTGCCTACAACGCCCTGGCCGCCGATGGTGTCTACCGCCAGCCCATCCTGTTCGAGGGCAACACCTCGCAAAGCAAGGCGGTCTTCCGCCCGCAGGTGGCCCGTGCGATCCGCCAGGCCCTCACCCAGGGCATAACCGAGAACGCCAAGCTCCGCGGCTATACCCTGGGCGGCAAAACCGGTACCGCCCAGGTGGTGGTGAATGGCCGCTACAGCAACAGTGTGTACACCGCCCTGTTCGCCGGCTTCATCCCCTCCGATACCCCACGCGTGACCGTGGTGGTCGCGCTGTACCATCCCAAGGGCAGCCGCATCCACGGAGCCCAGGTGGCCGCCCCCATCTACCGCGAGATTGCGGCCCGGCTCTTCGCGCTCTGGGGCGTTCCACCCCAGCCGCAGTTGGAAGCCTCACCCAATACCAGTAAACTGGTTCATTGATGTGCATCTTGTGTATGTTGAGCAAAACACTCATATGAGCCTATGGTACCGAGCAAGCCCCCCAAGGAACTCCACCCTGAATGGGTAGCCCGCCTGACCGGCGGCCAGGTGCACCCCGGTGCCTCGGTGGCCCATGACCTGCACTGGGACTCCCGTCAGGTTGGCCCGGGGGTGGCCTTTTTCGCCCTGCCGGGCGCCCGAACGCATGGGCGCGAGTTCGGTCAGCAGGCTGTGCAAGCCGGCGCCGCTTTCGTGGTCAGCGACCTGAACCACCCCGGTGCGGTGCAGGTGACCAGGCCTGAGCGGGCCTTGCTGGCGGTTGGGCGGGCCTTGCGGGATCAGTTCAGGGGAAGCGTGCTGGCGGTAGGCGGCAGCTCGGGCAAGACCACCACCAAGGAATGCCTGGCCCAGGGCCTGGCCTGGCCGGCCCCGGAAGGCAATCTTAACAACGCCCCCGGCCTCACGCGCTTCTTTTTCCATCTGGAGCCGGCCGAAGGCTGTGTGGTGGAGCTGGGCATCGACCGGCTGCTGGAAATGGCCGAACTGACCTACCTGGCCCGACCCGATATCGGGGTGCTCACCGGCCTGGGCGTGGAGCATCTGGAAGGGCTGGGGAACCTCGAGAACGTCGTTCGGGAGGAAAGCTGGCTGTTGCAGGTCAGCCCCCTGCGGCTGGCCAGCGTGCAGGCCGCTGAGCTGCTGGACTTACCCAACCTGGTCACCTATGGCATCGAAGCCGGCGACTTCCGCGCCGAAGGGGTCGAGATGGGCCTCGAGGCCACCCGCTTCCGCTTCGAGGGAAAGGTTGTCCACCTCCCCTACCCCGGTGTGGGGCCGGTGATGGGGGCGCTGGCTGCGCTGGCCGTCGCCCGGATGCTGGACAAGCCCCTCGCCCAGACCATCGAGCGGCTGGCCGCCCTCCGGCTGCCCCCCGGCCGGATGCAGCGCCTGCGGCTGGGTGGTATCGACTTTATCCACGATGCCTACAACGCCAACCCCCTGTCGTTTAAGGCCGGAATGGCGTTTTTACAGGCGCAGCCTGGCCGCAAGTGGCTGGTGCTGGGGCGCATGGCCGAGCTGGGCCAGGAAGCCTTAAAGCACCACCTCGAGGCCGCCCGGCTGGCTGCTGCCGTCAGCCCAAACCTGGTTTTCGTCGGCCCGTTTGCAAAACAGCAGGCCGCCGAAGCCGGTGGAACCGCCGTAGAAACCATCGAGGAGGCGGTGCAGTTGCTTTTTGGCAAAGTTCAACCCGGCGACCTGGTCTACCTCAAAGCCTCGCGCAGCGTGGGCCTCGAGCGCCTTCTGGAGCTCTGGCCCAGAGGAGCATCCAGCAGCGGCAGTCATCGAAAGGAGGGGGCATGAGGGCCGGACTGGCAGCCTGTGGCCTCTGGCTGGTAGCCTGCGCACCCCAGCCAGTTACCCCACCCACCAGCACACCCATCCTGATTGAAGGGGGGGTGGTGGAAGGCCGGGTGGTGCGGGCCGGGGCGCTGCAACTGGCCCTGCCCAGTCCCACCCCCTGGGTGGCGCGCAGCGGCTCCACCCTCCTGGCCGCCTACCCCTTCCAGCTTTTGATCTATCAAGATGGCCTCATCCAGGAGAGCCAGCCGTTGCCGGGGGTTCCCGCTTTCGTGCGGGCCAAACCGCTCCCGCTGGTAGGCCTGGAAGACCGCCTCTTTGTGCCGGGGCTGGGCACCCTTCCCTACAAGGCCAAAGACGCGCTCTACACCAAAGAGGGCGTCTACTGGATCGACCAGCAGGGCCTCTACCTGGGGCGCCGCCTGCTGGCCGAAGGCCGGTTTAGCTTTCTGGCCGCCAGCGAGCGCTACGTGTACGCCTTTGGGCGTGAAGCCCTCCGCCTGCCCGATAACCTGCGGGTTCCTTTGCCCGCTGGCGTGCAGGCCGCCGTGGTGCAAGACGACCTCTACGTGCTTACCTCCGAGGGAATTTACCGGCTAAGCCCGGAGGGGCTTCAACTGGGCTTCCGGGCCGGGGTGTACAAGGGCCTCGAGACCGACGGCACCTACCTCTACACGCTCGAGGCGGGCCGCCTGCGCACCCTGCAGCTTAACCTGGATACCGCCAACCGGTCGGAACCCCAAGCGCTTACGGCCTCTCTTGGCGTCCGGCCCCTTCTCGGTCAGGAGGTACCATGAACACCCTCGCAGCGGCACTGCTCCTGAGCTGGTTCCTGGTGGGGCTTTGGATTACCCTCATGCAGTCGCTGCGGCTTGGCAAGCAGGTGCGGGCCGATGGGCCGCAAAGCCACCTGGCTAAGATGGGCACCCCCAGCATGGGCGGGGTGGCGTTTCTGCTGGCGGCTGGGGTTGTGTACGGCCTCTCGGGCGGCGATAAGTGGGCGGGGCTCTGGCTGCTGGTGCTGGGCATGGCCCTGCTGGGCCTGGCCGACGACCTGGCGGGTTCACTGCGCCGCCCCCTGAGGGCCCGGGAGAAGCTGGTGGTGCAGGCGCTGATGAGCCTGATCTTCGCCGTATGGGCCGCGCGCCAGGTGCAGTACACCCCCTACCCCGTGCTGGATGTTCTGATCTTTACGCTGGTGGTGATAGCCGCCTGCAACGCCTTCAACTTTACCGACGGGGTGGACGGGCTGCTAGCCAGCGTCACCACGGTCATACTGCTGCCCTTCGTGGGCCTGCCCATCGCCCAGGCCATGGTGGGGGCGCTGCTGGGCTTTTTGTGGCACAACGCCCCCAAGGCCACGGTGTTTATGGGCGATACCGGCAGCATGGCCCTGGGCGCGCTGACCGCAGGGCTTTTCATCCTGGAGGGCAAGCTGTGGTGGCTGCCGCTGGCCGCGCTGATTCCGGTACTGGAGGTGCTCTCGGTGGTCATCCAGGTAAGCTATTTCCGCCGTACTGGAAAACGCTTCTTCCGCATGAGTCCGCTGCACCACCACTTCGAACTGTCCGGCTGGCCTGAGAGCAAGGTGGTCTTTCGCTTTGTCGTCGTCACCGCATTGTGCACAGCCCTGGCGGTGCACCTGTGGGGAGGGATTGGGATGAGGCGGCTGGTATACGGGCTCGGTCGCAGTGGGCTGGGGGTGTTGGCCTACCTGCAGCGGCACGGCCTCTCGGCTGCCTTCTACGACGACAAGCTCAAGCCCGAGGAGGCTGAGCAGGCCTCTAAGGCTGGGGTTTACCCTCGAGCCCAACCCCACCCCCGGCCTTTACGACCAGGTAATCGCCGCCCCTGGCGTCCCCATCCAGCACCCCCGGCTGGCCGCGCTCAGGGAGGGAGGGGCCGAGGTGATCGGCGAGGCCGAGCTGGTCTACCGGCATTCGCAAACCCCGCTCATCGGCATCACCGGCACCGCCGGCAAGACCAGTTGCACCCTATTCACCGGGCACTTTTTGCGGGCGCTGGGCTTCAAGGCGGTTGAAGGGGGTAACATCGATCCCCCCCTGGCCAGTGTGGTGGACGACGCCGAGGTGGTCGCGGCCGAGATGAGCAGTTTTCAGCTCGAGCGCGTCGTGCATTTCCGGCCCAGGGTGGCGGTACTCCTACTGCTGGGCGTGGATCACCTCGACCGCCACGGCAGCCTCGAGGCCTACCACGCCGCCAAGCTCAACCTAATCAAGAACCTCACCGCTGAAGATGCCCTGGTCTACAACGCCAAAGACCCCAGAATTCTGGCAGGCATCGCAGGGAAGCCCAGCCCGTCGCTACCCCTTCGAGCCGGCCAGCATAGCCCCCGCGAAACCAACCTGAACGCCGCCCTGCAAGCAGCCCTGGCCTATGCCCAGATCGTCCAGCGCGAGCAGCCAGGCCGAACCTGGGCGGTCGAGCCCAGCGCACAGGGCCTGGCCCCGTACCGGGCCAGCGCCCCCCAGCCCGAGGCCCGCTACGAGGTGTTTGCCCGCATAGGGCGGTTTGCAGTTCATCGACGACTCCATCGCCACCCGCCTCGACTCGGTGCGCATGGCCCTGGAAGCGGCCCCCGGGCCGGTGGCCTGGATCCTGGGGGGTGTGGACAAAGGGCGCACCGGCCGCCGAGCTCCTGGGGGTGGTGGAGCGCAAGGTGCGGCTGATTCTGGCGGTGGGTCGGGATGGCCCCCGCCTGGCCGCGCCGCTTCGGGGCCGGGTGGAGGTGGTGGAGATCAGCGAGCCCGACGGGCGCAAGGCCCTGCGCGAAGCGGTGCTCGAGGCCCGCCGGCGGCTCACCACTGGCAGCGTGCTGCTGGCCCCCCTGGCCACCTCCTTCGACCAGTTCAAAGACTACAAGGAGCGCTCCAAGGGTATTCCGGGAAGTGGTCATGGAGCTGGGGGGAAGCCATGGATAGCATCCTGCTGCTGGCCCAGCTCCTGCTGTTTGCCCTCTCGGCCCTGGGGGTGGCCACCTCCGACTGGATGCGGGCCGCCCCTGAGCAGCACAGCCTGGAGAACCTGCGCAACATCGCCCTCTCGCTGGCCCTGATGCTGACTGGTCTCGCGCCTGCGCCCCCAGTGGGCCCTCCAGACGGCCCGGCCCATCTTCCTGCTATCGCTGGGGCTCCTGCTAGCCAACCTGCTGGTAGGCTTTGGGCCGGGCAGCGAGCGTCGCTTTATCGACCTACCCTTCACCTCGTTCAACATCCAGGCCTCGGAGCTGGCCAAGCTGGCGGTGGTGCTTTACCTGGCTGCCTTTTTCCACAACAAACCCACCGACTACCCCATCATCGGCCCCATCCTGGCCATCAGCCTGGCGGCCGGACTGATCATCGCTTCCCCCGACCTGGACACCGGCCTGTTCGTGTTGCTCCTATCAGGCTTCTTGCTGATCGTCATCGGGGTGCCCTGGCGGCGTTTGCTGGCCATTGGGCTGGCGGCCTGGGTGCTGGCGCTCTCGGTCTCGGGGCTATACCTGCACCGCTTCGAGAAGGTGCGCGACCGCTTCGAGGGCTGGAGCACCTACATCAGCGGGCGGGTTGACGAGCTGAGCCCAGAGGTCATCCGGGGGCCGCTATACCAAATCACCCAGGCCCACAAAATCATCGTCAACGCCGGGCCGTTTGGGCAGGGGGTGGGTTCGCGCATGCCCAACCTGCCGGAGTCCCACAACGACTTTATCCTGGCCTCAATCATCTGGTCGGGGGGGTGGCTGGCGGGCTTTATGGTTTTGCTGGCCTGGTGGCTCATCCTGGCTCGAGGGCTGCAAATCGCCGCCAACCTAGAAGGCGCCCAAAGCGTGCTGGCCCTGGGTCTGACGCTGTACCTGGTGTTGCAAGCCGCCCTCAACATCGCCGCCGTGATCGGCACAGTGCCCATCGGTGGCTCACCACTGCCCATGGTCAGCATGGGCGGCAACTCCATGCTGATGGCCGGGGTGGCCATGGGGCTCTTGCAGGCCCTCTCGAGGGAAGCCTTTGGCCGGAGCGAAAGCCAGCAGGAGGCTCGCAGAGAGCGAGGGAGGCGGCGGACGGGCCAGTGGGAGGTTGGGCACGGGAAGCGCGGCAGGGGTCTGGTACCACCCACTCGAGGAGGCGCATGGTGATCGTTACCGGCGGCGGCACCGGCGGCCACCTCTATCCGGGGCTGGCGGCGGCGCGGGCGCTAATGGCCGCCGGCGAGCCGGTGACCTATGTGGGGGCCCTGGGGGGCCTCGAGGAACGGGTGCTGCCCGGAGACGAGGCTGCCGTATCGGCTCATCCCGGCGGGCAAACTCTCGCGCGAGGCGCTGCGCCCGGGAGAGGGGGTGAAGGTGCTGCGGGGCCTTCTGGCAGGCCCGGCGGGTGGTGCGGGAGCTGCGGCCCCGGGCGGTGCTCTCTATGGGCGGCTACGCGGGCTTTCCGGTGGCTTTCGTGGCCGCGCTGCTGGGCATTCCCATGGTGATCCACGAGCAAAACGCCAGGCTGGGGCTGGCCAACCGCATCCTGGCCCGGCTGGCCCGGCGGGTCGCCCTCGCCACGCCCATACCCCTGGAGCCCCGGCTGGCCGCCAAAAGCCAGGTGGTGGGATACCCGGTGCGCGAGGAAAAACACAGCCCGGCCGAGGCTCGAGCCGCCCTGGGGCTGAGACCCCACACGCCCCACCATCCTGATTCTTGGCGGCAGCCAGGGCAGCAAGGAGCTCAACGAACAACTGCCCCAGCGGCTCTATCCCCTCCTGGGCGCGTGGCAGGTTCTGCACCAGTGCGGGGTGCGTTGGGAGGGCGAGCTCAAGGCCCGGGAGCGGGCGCACTACGTTGTGCGCGGCTATGTGGATAGCGCGCTGGCCTGGAGCGCCGCCGATTTTGCCATCACCCGCGGGGGGGCTGGCACCCTATCGGAAGCGGCCTTCCACCAGGTACCGGTGCTGGGCGTACCGCTGCCACGCCAGCCTGGACGGGGGGGCGCAATGGGCCAACCTGGGCTTTTATGCCGAGCGGGGCGCGGCCCGGCTGCTTCACTCCTGGGATCAGTTCGAGGCCGAGCTTAATGCTTTGCTCGACCCCTCCACGCGGGCCCACATCCGCGATAGACTCAAGGGGTTGTCGCCAGCCGGAGCCGCCGAACGGCTGGCCCGGATCGTCTTGGAGGCAGCGTGAAGCATTATCACCTGATGGGCATTGGGGGAATAAGCATGAGCGGGCTGGCCCGCATCCTGCGCAAGGACGGGCATCTGGTGAGCGGCTGCGACCAGCCAGCCCTCCGACCTGACCCGGCAGCTCGAGCGCGAGGGCATCCGGGTCTACCAGGGCCACAGCCCCGAACACCTGCACGCCGTGGACGTGCTGGTGGCCTCCACCGCCATCAGGGACAGCGAGCCCGAGCTGGTCACCGCCCACACCCTGGGCATCCCGGTCTGGCGGCGGATCCAGGTGGTGGCCGAGATTCTGCGGGGCGGCTTCTAGCCTGGGCGTCACCGGCTCGCACGGCAAAACCACCACCACCTCGATGCTGGCGAGCATTTTTGTAGCGGCCCAGACCGACCCCACGGTGCTGCTGGGGGCCGAGCTGAGCCTGATCGGTGGCAGCGCCAAGGTGGGCTCGGGCCGGTATCGGATTGCCGAGGTGGACGAGTCCGACCCCTTGTTCCGTTTTTTGGAGCTGGACGTGGCGGTGCTGACGAACCTCGAGGCCGACCATGTCTCGCCCGATGGGCAGGCCCGCCCCAACTACCACACCTCCTTCGAGGCCCTGCAGGAGGCCGTGGGTTCCTTCGCTGGTCGGGCCAAGCACGTCATCTACAACGGCGAGCCCCGCTGGCAGTTGCTGGACGCGCTCACCCAGGGCCGCCCCCGCAGCAGCTTCGGGCTTTTGACAGGCGACTGCCACGCTAAAGAAATTGCCCTCGAGCCCTTCGGCAGCCGCTTCGAGCTGGTCTGGCAGGGTCAGGTGCTGGGGCCGGTGCGCCTGCAGGTGCCCGGTGAGCACAACATCACCAACGCCCTGGCCGCCTCGGCGGCAGCGCTGGTGGCCGGAATCCCCTTCGAGGCCATCCAGCAGGGCCTCTACCAGTACACCGGGGCCAGCCGCCGCTTTGAGAAGAGTGGGCGAGCTGAACGGGGCCCTGATCGTGGACGACTACGCCCACAACGCCACCAAACTGTTCGCCCTGCTCAAAGCCGCCCGCAACACCGGCCTGCGGGTGCGGGCCGTCTTCCAACCCCACCGCTATGGCCGCAGTGAGCAGGAATGGCCCCTGTACGCCCAGGCCCTCGAGCAAGCCGACGAGACCCTGCTCCTCGATGTCTACGCCGCCGGGGAAGCCCCCCTCCAGCTCACCAGCGCCCAGATTGCCCAGCGCATACTCGAGCACCTCCGCGCCAAGGGCCGCCGGGCTTCCTATCAGAGCTGGGAAAGCACCCTCGACTACCTGCGCCAGAGCGCCGCACCGGGTGAGCTGATTCTGACCATCGGGGCCGGCAACGTCTTCAGGCTGGGGCGGCTGCTGGTGACCGAAAAGGAGGCCGTGTGAGGGGTTTGGGAAAGGCCACCGATCTGAGGTAGGAATTATGAAAATTGCGCGCCTGCCACTCGCCAAGCTCACCACCATCGGGGTGGGGGGGGAGGCCGAGGTCTGGACGGTGGAGACGCTGCGTGATCTCAAAACGGCCACCCAGGCCCCCTACCGGGTGCTGGGCAACGGCTCCAACCTGCTGGTCTCGGACGCGGGTGTTCCAGAACGGGTCATCCGGCTCTCGGGGGAGTTCGCCGAATGGCGCCCCGACCTCTCGGGCTGGGTGGGGGCGGGCGTCCTGGTGCCCAGCCTCTTGCAGGCCGCGGCCCGGCTGGGTCTGAGCGGCCTCGAGGGCCTGCACGGGGTGCCGGCCCAGGTGGGCGGCGCGGTCAAGATGAACGCCGGTACCCGCTTCGGCGAGATGGCCGACGCCCTCGAGCTCGTCGAGCTGTACCACGATGGCGGCCTGCATGTGTACCGCCCTTCGGAGCTGGGCTTCCGCTACCGGCATTCCGAGCTCCCCGAGGGCAGCATCGTCACCCGCGTCAAGCTGCGCCTGACCCCTTCCACCGAAGAGGCCGTACGGGCCAAAATCGCCCTGGTGGACGCCGCCCGCAAGGGCCAGCCCAAAAAGAAGAGCGCGGGCTGCGCCTTCAAAAACCCCCCCGGCGACTCGGCGGGCCGCTTGATTGATGCAAACGGCCTCAAAGGCACCACCATAGGCCGGGCCATGATCAGCCTCGAGCACGGCAACTTCCTGGTCAACCTGGGTGGGGCCACGGCCGCCGAGATGTACGCCCTGATCCGCAAAGTACAGGCCGTCCTGCCCCTCGAGGTGGAGTGGGAAATCTGGGGTGAGATCGCACCTGCTGAGACAGAGGTGAGCCGATGAGGACAGGTATGTTTCCAGAAGGGAGGTTGGCGTGATCCGGGCCGGTGCTGCTAACCCTGCTGCTGGCCTCCCTGGGGGTGGGTTCGCTGGTGGTGCTGCCCATCGAGCGGGTCGAGGTGGTCGGCCACCGACAGCTCTCCCCCACCCAGGTTCAGCAGATCACCGGCCTCGAGCCCGGTGCGCCGTGGCTGTGGGCCTGGCCTTACAGGCTAAAGCCCCTGCTGGACAACCCCTGGGTGCGTTCGGCCACCCTCGAGCGCCCCGCGCCCGGGCAAATACGCATCGTGTTACAAGAACGCACCTCGATAGCCAACCTTCTACTCGGTAAAACCCGAATGGGCCTGAGTGCAGATGGCGTTCTGCTGCCCAATCCACCGGCCCAGACCCCGGTGATTGAGGGGCGGGGTGATGTGCCCATTGACGATCTGCTGCTCCTGGTACAGGCGTTCCCCAACACAAAGCGCATCCGTTACGATGTGGGCGGTTATCAGATCTCGACCGATAGGCTTAATGTTTGGGGTAAGAGCGTCAAAGAGTTGCAAGATTGGGCTAAACTCAGCAGAATAGGCAAAAGTGACGCAAGCGCGGTTCTTGCGCACCCCGCCGCGTGGTCAGACGGCCGTATATATGTGTATTCTTGGGGGGTGAGTGCTCGCCGATGATTCTCGTAGGCCTAGACGTTGGAACCACCAAAGTAACAGCGGTCATCGGTGAACTGTCCGCGGATGGCATCCTCGACATTATCGGGGAGGGCACGGTGCCCTCCCATGGGCTCCGCCGCGGCGTGGTAACCAACCTCGAGCGCACCACCGAGTCCATCCGCCAGGCCATCTTCCAGGCCGAACGGGTGGCCGGGGTCAAGGCCGAACAGGTCTGGGTGGGGGTGGCCGGGGCCCACGTGCGCAGCGTAACCAGCCATGGCCTGGCCGCCATCCGGCGGGGCCAGCAGATCACCGCCACCGACGTAGAGCGGGCCATCGAACAGGCCAAGGCCTACCCCTTCGAGGGTGATTTCGAGCTAATCCACGCCCTTCCACTTGAGTTCCGGGTGGACGGCCAGGAGGGCATCCGCGATCCCATCGGCATGGCTGGGGTGCGGCTGGAGGTCGACGTTCACCTGGTAGCCGGTAGCAAAGGCCCGCTCACCAACCTGCGCAGGGCCGTCGAGGACGCCGGCCTCGATCTCCAGGGCATGGTCTTGCAGGCCTACGCCTCGGGGCTGGCGGTGCTCTCGCCCGAGGAGCTCTCCATGACCATCATGCTGGTGGATATCGGCGGCGGCACCACCGATGTGGCGGTCTTCCGCCAGGGCCGGCTGGCCCACTCGGCCGTCATTCCGCTGGGGGGCGACCATGTCTCACAGGATATCGCCAAGCTGCTGCAAATTCCGGTGGAGGAAGCCGAGCGGGTGGCTAAAAAATACGGCGCCGCCCTGCCTGAGCTCGCCGATCCCGAGCTGGTGCTCGAGGTGAGCCAAGAGGGCACCGCCCAGATCTCTTACCAGGCCCCCGACCTGGCCCGCATCATCCGGCCCCGCCTGCGGGAAATTCTGCACCTGGCCCGTCAAAGCGTGGATGAAGCCCTGGGTCCCCTGGAAATCACCGTGGGCAAGGTCATCCTGACCGGCGGCACCAGCATGGTACGCGGCCTGGAGGAGCTGGCCCGCAAGCAGTTCAACCTGCCGGTGCGGCTAGGCAAGCCCATCGGTGTGCAGGGCCTTACCGACGTGGTGGCCTCCCCTACCCACGCCACCGCCGTGGGCCTGGTGCGCCACGCCGCCAGCCTGGCCGCTCAATCCCACCCTGTCCGCAGCCACCGGCCCAGCCGCAGCAAGGCCGGCCAGGCCAGCAAACCCCTGCTGAACAGCGAGAACGCGAGCAACGCGGCCAGCGGCCTCTGGGAGCGCATTAAAGGGATGTTCAAGAACTTCTTTTAGTTATTTTCGTGTTGGTGCGGTAATCTAGTGCAATAAACCAGGAGAGATTATGGGTGACGTGCAGATTAAAGTGATCGGGCTTGGCGGCGCAGGCAACAATGCGGTCAACCGCATGATCGAATCGGGCCTTACCGGCGTTGAGTTCATCGCAGCCAACACCGATGCACAGGTTCTGGCCAACAGTCTGGCCGAGGTACGCATCCAGTTGGGTGACAAGCTCACAAGGGGGCTGGGGGCCGGGGCCAACCCAGAAATTGGTGAAAAAGCAGCCCAGGAAGCCGAAGAGCTGATTAGCGAGTACCTCGAGGGCTCCGATATGGTCTTCATTACCGCCGGGATGGGCGGTGGCACCGGTACCGGCAGCGCCCCTGTGGTCGCACAAATCGCTAAAAACCTGGGCGCCCTTACTGTGGGGGTGGTGACCCGCCCATTCTCCTGGGAGGGCCCCCGCCGCCTGCGGGCGGCCGAGGAGGGCATCAAACGCCTGCGCGAACAGGTCGATGCCATGGTGGTCATCTCCAACGACCGCCTGCTGGGTGCACTGGACAAAAAGGTCTCGGCCAAGGATGCCTTCATGATCGCCGACCGGGTGCTCTACCACGGGGTCAAGGGTATCACCGACGTCATCAACCTGCCCGGCCAGATCAACCTCGACTTTGCCGACGTGCGCACCCTGCTCACCGGGGCCGGCCAGGTCTTGATGGGCATCGGGGCCGGCCGGGGTGAAAACAAGGTACAGGAAGCCGCCCAGTCGGCCATCCAGAGCCCTTTGCTCGACCGCTCGGTGGAGGGGGCTCGTAAACTGCTTGTCAACGTGGTGGGCGATGAAGATATCTCGCTGATGGAGGCCAGCAGCGTGGTCGAGCAGATTCGGGAAGCCACCGGCGTGGAGGACGTGGACGTGCTGTACGGTCTGACCTACGATAACCGGGCCCAGGACGAGATGCGCGTCATTCTGATCGCCGCGGGTTTTAACGAAAGCGCCGTGGTCGCCAAGCCCGGCGGGCGCCCCCTCATCGACTTTCCCACCAGCAATGTGGACATCAGCAACTTCGACATCCCTGCATTCATACGCTATGGCGATGGCGACTACCCACCCAAGCGGGGCAACTAGTCTGTAAAACCGATTCCCAAGCCTCCACGCCCAATGATCGTCTTAGGCATTGACCCTGGCATCACCAACCTGGGGATCGGTGTGGTAGAGCAGGCCGGAAAACAAACCCGGATGCTGCACGCCGAGGTGGTCAAAACCACCCACGGCGAAACAGCGCCCGAGCGGGTGGGCAAGCTTTATCGGGCGGTCTACCAGGTGGCTGCCACCTACCGCCCCCAGGCCATTGCGGTAGAAGAGCAGTTCTTTTACCGGCAAAATGAGCTGGCCTACAAGGTGGGCTGGGCCATGGGAGCGGTGTTTTTGGTGGCCGACCAGCTCGAGATTCCGGTCTATGGCTATGCCCCCCCCAAGGTCAAACAGGCCCTGGTGGGAACTGGCCAGGCCGACAAGCACCAGGTGGCCTACATGGTGCGGGCCCTGCTGGGCCTGAAGAGCCTGCCCAAGCCCACCCACCTGGCCGATGCCCTGGCTATTGCCCTTACACACTGCTTCTATCAGCCGCTGGCCCCAGGCCAGCCGGTTAGCTAGGGTGCAGATATGAACCAGACTGAAAGCCCGCGCGCTCTACAATGACTTCTGCTATGAATCGTCTAGTCGGCGTCATGGTCTTTATCTTGATGTGCGGTTTTTCCTGGTCGCAAGGCGTGCGCAGCCTGGGTATGGCCGGCCTGGTCTTGCCCGGCCCCGAGGCCGCGTACCTCAACCCTGCCTACGCCGCCTATCCCGCCGGGCGGTATGGCAGCGATCAGGGCTTCCGGTTACCAGTGGGACTGCTGGGCCTGTTGTTGCGTCCCGAAAGCAGCCCGCTGCCTGCCCTCTCGGGCCTTTCCAACCTTACCAACGAGAACAGCCCCTTTGACCTGCTGACTTTTTACGATCAGCTCACCCATCTGAACGAGTTTCTGATCAACCCCGCCTCCTCGAGGACCTTTATCAACCCCGATACCGGTTATCCCGAAATCCAGATCAATGTAGCGGCCAACGGCATCCAGGTCACCGATTACCAGGGCAACCGCATCCTGCACGACCTGGGGCTGGGAAGCCAAACCTCCATCAGCAGCACCAAAGCCCTCACGCCGGCCCCGCTTTTTCGGGTGCCGCTGGCCCTGGAGAACAACCTCTACCTGGATTTCGGCGCGTATGCCGGGGGCTTCGGCCTGAGTCTCTCGCCCAACGCCAGCCTGCGGCAGGCCTTGCAAGGCAGCCAGCTTCAGCCCAACACCGAGTATGCCGTGATTACCAATGCCAGCGCCCAGGCCGGCCTCAGCCTGGG
>BPIL01000001.1 GCA_026004095.1 Meiothermus sp. | reverse complement strand
TGGATGCCATTGCCTGGATGGGCAAAAGCGCCATGGGTGTAAACTCGAGCCCCACCTCGCCGCTGTCCTCCCTGTTTCGCATCAGCACCCGCATCGACTTAAGCGAGGGCGAGCAAAAAGCCCTGGATGAACGCCTGCGCAACGTGCCCAACGTGCGCTCGGTGCGTTGGTCACAGGTGTTGTAGCCGCCCGCAAGATGAGTCTGTTCCTGGCTCTGTTCATCGCCCTTGGAATCGGGCTGCTGGCCGAGCGCATGGGCTGGCTCAAACCGGGGGCTTCCTGGGCCGCCGCGCTGGTAGGGGGCTTACCCTTGTGGGCGGGCGGCGTCCCCGCGGCCCTGGCGGTGCTGTTCTTTGTGGTGCTGGGCAGCCTGGCCAGCCGGCTCAATTCGAGCAGCCGCGATCGTGCAGGCCGAACGGCTTCACAGGTACTGGCCAATGGGCTTCCGGCTGCACTGGGACTTGTACTCGGTTCACCGACCTTTTTCCTCGCAGCGCTGGCTACCGCCACAGCCGACACCCTGGCTACTGAACTGGGCAGCCGAAGCCCGCGGGCCTGGCATTTGCTAAAAGGCCCTGTGGAAAGCGGAACCAACGCGGCCATCAGTGGGCCGGGTACCCTGGCCCTGCTCGCAGGGGCGCTTCTATTTGCCCCCTGGGCGGCCTGGCTCGAGGTTCCCGTCTGGGCGGTGGTGCTGGGGGGCCTCACCGGCGCGCTGGCCGATACGCTGCTGGGGCTGGGCGAAGATCAGATACCCTGGTGGAGCAACGACCTCACCAACCTGCTGGCCACCACCCTGGGGGGGCTGGCAGCCATCTGGCTCGCCGGGGCCTTCGCGGCTTAAGAAATGCTAAACTTCTCGGCCTCCCATTTACACTACCATGACGGTGGGTATTGCCAGCTATATTACCCGGCAACACAAAGACCTATGAAGCACCCTCTCAGCGATAAAATGCCCTTTACTGGAATCCCATGCGCCTATTTGGGTAGGCTTGCATAGTGGTGAGACGATGCGCGGTCTTTTACTGGCCTTCGTACTGGCGCTCGCACCGCTACCCAACCTGCCCTTTATTCCGTCGGGCAGCGAAATTCGGGTGGTCTCCCCGGATTTGCTCACAGTGTATGTGGTCTGGCAAGTGGAGGAGCGCAACCTGGTTTTGCAAAGCAAGCTGCCCGCCCCTGCTAACCGGGAGGTGCGGGTGCTGTTCCGGGTAGATGGAGGCTACCGCCCACCCTACAATGGAATCACCACCCCTAGGGGGGACGTCGCCTTGGTCATTCAAGGAGAGCGCGTGAGCCTTAATGAGCTCTTAACCCGCACATACCGCCTGAATCTGCCCAACGGGCGTGTCTTGCCGGAGGTACGATGAAACGTATTTTGCTGATTGAAGACGACCCCGAGATCGCACACCTCTTGCAGCTCGAGCTGGGCGAGGCCGGTTACACCGTGGACTGGGCCTCGGGAGGAATGTCGGGCCTGGTGCGCCTGCGCGAGGCCACACCGGATCTGGTCATCCTCGATCTGGGCCTACCTGACCTGGACGGCGGCGAGGTGGCCCGGCGCATCCGGGCAGGCTACGAGGTGCCCATCATCGTCCTCACCGCCGCCGATGCGGTGGAGCGCAAGGTCAGCCTGCTCTCCGACGGGGCCGACGACTACATCGTCAAGCCCTTCCACCCCGCCGAGTTGCTGGCCCGCATCCAGGTACAGCTCCGCCACCGTGAAGGGGGTGAGCAGATCAGCGTGGGGGGCCTGGAAGTCCACCTAGCCAAGCGACAGGTGCTGTTCGAAGGCCAGGAGCTGCGCCTTTCACCCAAGGAATTCGAATTGCTGTCGCTTTTGGTGAGCCGTGCGGGCAAGGTGTTCAGCCGTCAGGAGATCGAGGAGCACCTGTGGGGAAGGCAGCTCGAGCGCGACTCCAACGTGGTCGATGTGCATATTGCCAACCTGCGCGCCAAGCTGCGCGAAGCCGGTGCTTACGGCTACCTGCGCACCGTGCGCGGGGTGGGCTATGCCCTGCGGCAGCGCGAGGCGGAGTGAGCCGGGGCCCCAGCACCCCCTTTCTCTATGTCCTTCCGCACCCGACTGATCCTGGCCTATACGATCCTGTGGGTGCTGATTCTGGTGCTGACCCTGAGCATCGCCGTCTACAGCATCAACTTTGGCCTGTACGGGCAGGTCGAGCGTACCCTCCTGCGCTACGTCAACGAGGTGGCCCTGCTGTACGCCTCGGGGCGTGCCGGGGAGATCAGCCTACCCCGCTCCGGCCCCATCAATGTGAGCTTTTACAGCACGGGCGGGCAACTTCTGATAGCCCCCAGCCCCGATTTCGAGCATATAGTACCCAAACACTTTATTCGTTCGGCCAGCGACACGGCCAAGCCCTACTATGCCCCCAGCTTTATGGCGGCCTACCAGGCCATACCGGGGGCGGTGGTGGTGGTCAGCCAGGACACCCGCTACATCGAGAGCATCTCAGCCACCGTGCGCAATACCCTGATCCAGGGGATGGCTTTTCTATTGCCCTTGGGGGCTCTTTTGATTGTGCTGGCGGCCCGCCTCTCGCTCATTCCCCTGCACCGCGCGGCCTCGGAGGTGGACAAGCGCGGCCCGCGCAACCTCGAGCCCATCCACTACACCGGCCCCAAGGACGACCTGGGGGTGATGGTGGAGAAAGTCAACGACCTGCTGGGCGAGCTGCGCGAGGCCCAGGCGCGCGAGCGGGCCTTCCTGGCCGAGGTCTCGCACGAGCTGCGCACCCCCCTCACCTCGCTCAATGGCTACCTCGAGCGCCTCAGCCGCAACCCCGGCGATACCGAGATGCTCGAGCGCGCCCGTAAGATTGCAGCCCATACCGTCCGTATGGTGCAGGATCTCCTGGCCCTGGCCCGCGGTGAGGCCGAGCGCAGCGTAAACCCACACATCATCAATCTGGGCGACCTGCTGCGGCAGGCGGTGGGGGAGTATCCGGGTGTTGTTCTCAAAATGCCCCGCGAGTTTCCCGAGGTCTTAGGCGACCCCGACCGCCTGCTGCAACTGGCTCGCAACCTGATTGCCAATGCGGTGCGGGCTGCTGGAAGCCCGGAGAAAGTACAGGTGCGGGTCTGGATGGTCAAGGAACCTAC
This sequence comes from Meiothermus sp., assembly GCA_026004095.1. Taxonomy (GTDB): domain Bacteria; phylum Deinococcota; class Deinococci; order Deinococcales; family Thermaceae; genus Meiothermus. The sequence continues at coordinate 301,797 of BPIL01000001.1, read as the reverse complement.
CGACAACCCCCCCGATCCCTACGAGTCGGCCGATGAACTGCGCACCACCTCCACCCCCGAGATGAAGCCCCCCAAGCAGCCCTGGGCGGCCTTTGCAGTGGTGGATCGGGGGCCGGGCATCGCCCCCGAGGTGCTCCCGCGCCTGTTTACCCGCTTCGCCCGCGGCCCCGAGGGCGGAACCGGGCTGGGGCTGGCTATCGCCAAGCAAATCGCCGAGGCCCATGGGGGGGAAATTCGCGTAGCCAGCCGGCCTGGCGAGACCCGTTTTACCGTGTTCCTGCCACTGCTGGCCGAAGAAGAGTAGCTTTTGTTTGCATCCCTTCGCAAACTTTCGTATTCTTTCGCTATGCCCTCCCTCGAGGCCACCTTCCGACATCAAGACATCCTGGAGATGCTCCGCCGGGATGGACGGGTCAAGGTACGCAAGCTGGCCCAGCATTTCGGTGTTTCTACGGTCACCATCCGCACCGACCTGGAATACCTGGAACAGCAGGGGGCGCTGCGGCGCACGCGGGGGGGCGCTGTACCCGCCGAGACCAAGCGCTTCGAGCTGCCCCTGGAGGAAACCCGCCAGGTACACGCCAGAGAAAAAGAAAGCATCGGTAGTTATGCGGCCAGTCTGGTGCGCGACGGTGAGACAATCATTGTGGACGTGGGCAGCACCACCACCGAGCTGGCCAAAGCCCTCCCGCCCTCTTTGAAAAACGTGGTGGTCATCACCAGCGCCCTTAACATCGCCTTGCTGCTGGAGTCGCACCCCGGCATCACCGTTATCGTGACAGGTGGTACGCTACGGCCTTTGCAGCACTCGCTGGTCAATCCCTACGGCACCCTGTTGTTGCGCGAAATCAACGCCGACAAAGCCTTTATTGGCTGCAACGGGGTGCACCCCGACAAAGGCTTCACCAACACCAACCTGCAAGAGGCCGAGATTAAGCGGGCCATGATTGAGGCCGCCCGCGAGATTATCGTGCTGGCCGACCACAGCAAGATCATGCAGATCGCCGCTGCCCGCATAGGGCCGCTGGAAACAGCCCACCTGCTCGTCACCGACCGCAAGGCTAAAAAAGAAGACCTCGAGCTCCTGCGGCAGCGGGGGCTCGAGGTTGCGGTAGCACGGCAGCCCTAAAGCAAGGGGCCTTTTTCGAAAACTTTCGTAAGTGTTCACAACTATTGACAAGCTCCGGGCCCCACCCTTAGACTCCGCTTGAACCTTGACGGGGAAAACTTCCTGCCTATCCGATGCGGTTTTGTCTTGAAGTGTGGCCCCGAAAAGGCTGGTGTCTAAGGAGGGATACATGAAACGTCTGCTGGTTCTAGGAGCGGCCCTGGCCCTCACGCTGGCCTCGGCCCAATCTATACAGGGGAACCCCAACCTGCGCGGCGAGATTACCGTGTGGAGCTGGGACATTGCGGCCAAAGCCCTGCAGGCCAATGTCCCCGGCTTTAACAAGCTCTTCCCCAACGTCAAGGTCAACGTGGTGGATCTCGGCAACCAGGCCACCTACGACCGCGGCCTGGCCGGCTGCGCCGCTGGCGGGAGCGACCTGCCCGACGTCTACTCCGTCGAGAACAACGAGGCCGAGGTGTTCTGGGCGCGCTTTCCCAACTGCTTCACCGACCTGAACACCCTGCAGCCCGCCGCCTCCACCCTGCGCAACCAGTTCCCCGCCTTCAAGTGGACCGAACTCACCGTAGGCAACAAGGTTTACGCCATGCCCTGGGACTCCGGCCCGGTGGTCATGTTCTACCGGCGCGACATCTACAGCCAGGCCGGTGTCAACCCGGCCACCATCCGCACCTGGGACGACTTCATCGCCGCGGGCCGCCGCATCGCCCAGGCCACCAACAACCGCGTCAAGGTGGGGGTGATCGCCAACGGACAGGACGATGAATGGTTCCGTATGCTGGCCAACCAGAACGGCTGCTTCTACTTCAACAACGAGGCCAGCGCCGTCACGGTGAACCAGCCCGGCTGTGTGACCGCGCTCGAGACCGTCAAGAAGCTGATTGACGCCGGTATCGTGATGCAAGGCGGCTGGAACGAGCAGATCCAGGCCTTCAAGGCCGGCACCGTAGCCACCAGCATGTTCGGGGCCTGGTACGAAGGCACCATCCGCTCCAACGCCCCCGATCAGAGCGGTAAGTGGGGCGTGTACCCGATGCCCGCCTCCCGCCCCGGTGGGGTGCGCGCCGCCAACCTGGGCGGCTCGGCCCTGGCCATTCCCGCCTCCTCGCGCAACAAGGAAGCCGCCTGGGCTTTCGTCCGCTACGCCCTGGGCACTACCGAGGGCCAGGTGACCATGCTCAAGGAATATGGCCTGGTGCCCTCGCTGCTGGCCGCCACCCGCGATCCCTACGTGGCCCAGCCCCAGCCCTACTGGGGCAACCAGCGCATCTGGCAGGTGATCCTGGGCACCCTGGGCAACGTGCCGGCGGCCCGCGGCACCCAGTTCTTCCAGGAAGCCCGCGCCATTATGGTCAAGACCCAGGCCGACTACGTCGCTGGGCGCTTCCCAAGCGCCAAGGCCGCCCTCGACGCCGCCGCCCAGCAGATCTCGCAGGCCACCGGTCTGCCCATCGCACGCTAAAACCACTTTGGGGGTGGGGGCGGCCCCACCCCCTTGCTTTTACAACAGTAGAATCGCTTTGGAGCCTCCCGTGAGGTGCAATATACCCCGACTTTTGACCTGGAGGACGCGTGAAACGTAGCGCGACCCCCTACCTTTTTCTGCTGCCCTACCTGGCGATTTTCGCTTTGTTCTGGGCCTGGCCCATCCTCGAGTCGCTGCTTTTGTCGTTCCAGAACACCCGGGTCTCCCCCCCGGTCTGGAACCCGAGCATCAACTGGGGCCGCATCCTGGGCGATGCCGCCTTTTGGGACGCCCTGCGCAACACGGTTTTGATTCTGGTAATCCAGGTGCCCCTGATGCTGGCCCTGGCCACCGCGCTGGCCGTTGCGCTGAACTCGCAACTGCTGCGGGCCAAGGGCTTTTTTCGCTTTGCTTTCTTTGCACCGGTGGTGGTGGGGGCAGTGGCCTACTCGGCGGTGTTCCGCCTGCTTTTTAACCAGAACGGCGCCGTGAACGCCGCTTTAGGCACCCAGATTAACTGGATTTTCGACCCGGTGGGGGCCATGGCGGTCATCATCATCACCCTGACCTGGCGCTGGACCGGCTACAACGCCATCATCATCCTGGCCAGCCTGCAGAGCATCCCCAAGGACCTCTACGAGGCCGCCGAGATAGACGGGGCCAGCCCCTGGCAGCAGTTCTGGCGCATCACCGTACCCAGCCTGCGCCCGGTTTTGCTGTTTTGCCTGGTGCTCTCCATTATCGGAACCCTGCAGCTCTTCACCGAGCCCTGGCTCATCACCAACGGCGGCCCCGGCACCGCCACCACCACCCTGGGGGTCTACCTCTACCGCCAGGGCTTCCAGAACATCAACTTCGGCTACGCCTCCACCATCGCCTACGCTATCACCCTGCTGGCGCTGGTCTTCTCCATCATCCAGCTTCGGCTGTTCGGGAGGGAATCATGAAGCGGCGGCTCTGGTGGCGCGGCTTCTGGCTGCACCTGTTCCTGACCCCCCTGGCCCTTTTGTGGCTGGCCCCTTTGTGGCTGATGTTCGTCTTCTCGACCCACCCCGAGATCGCCATCTTCAGCACCCCCACCCCTATCCTGCCGGGCAACCAGTTTGCCGCCAACCTGCAAAGCCTGCAGTCCGACACCAACTTCCTGCGCTCTTTGTTCAACAGCGTGATGGTGGCCGGCATCTACACGGTGCTCTCCATCTTCCTGACCAGCCTGGCCGGGTACGCCTTTGCGCGTTTTGAGTTCTGGGGCAAGGGCCTGCTGTTCTCCCTGGTGATCGCCACCCTGACCATCCCCTACTTTGCGGTGGTAATCCCCCAGTTTATTCTGGTGGCCCGCGAGGCCAAAACCCTGCTGGCAATTCTGATTGGGATGGTGGTGTTTGGCGGTATCGCGGCCCTGCTGGCCTGGCTTCGCTTCTCGCCCACCCTGGGGCGGGTGCTGTGGGTGGGGTATGCGGTGGCGGCCCTGGCCTACCTCTTCCTGGGGGTGCCGGCCCTGCGCGAGGCCATGACCTTCGACTTCCGCCTCACCAACACCTGGTGGGCGGTGATTCTGCCCTCGCTGGCCAACAGCCTGGGGGTGTTCTTCATGCGGCAGAACTTCCTGAGCCTGCCGGCGAGCCTGCTCGAGGCCGCCCGTATAGATGGGGCCGGGGAGTTTCGCATCTTCTTTCGGATAGCCCTGCCGCTGGTGCTCCCGGCCATGGCCGCCCTGGCCATCATTCTCTTTTTGACCTCCTGGAACGACTACCTGTGGCCTTTGCTGGTGCTCTCGGATCGGGAGATGCAGACCGCCCCGGTGGCGCTGGGCTCGCTGATTGGGCTCACGCGGGTCTCGTGGGGGGGCATCATGGTGGGGGCGGTCATGACCACCCTGCCGTTCCTGGTGCTGTTCCTGTTCCTGCAGCGCTACTTTATTGCGGGCATTACCGCGGGAGGGGTGAAGGATTAGCCATGAAGCCACCCAATGCCACCCCCGTCCCAGCTAGCGAACATCCCCCCCGGCAGGCATTTTGCCGGTTTACTTCCGAAGACGCTGTACCAAACCCCCTCCCATAACCTCGAGCTATGTTAGGTGTCTGCTACTACCCCGAACACTGGCCCCGCGAACGCTGGGCCGAGGATGCCCGGCGCATGCGCGCACTGGGCCTGACCTACGTGCGCATCGGCGAGTTTGCCTGGAGCGCCATAGAGCCCGACCCTGGCCGCTTTACCTGGGACTGGCTGGATGCGGCTATCGAGACCCTGGGCGGAGCCGGGCTCAAGGTGGTGCTGGGCACCCCCACCGCCACCCCCCCCAAGTGGCTCATTGATCAGCACCCCGACATTCTGGCCTACGATATCCAGGGCCGGCCCCGCAAGTTTGGCTCGCGCCGGCACTACAGCTTCAGCAGCCGGGTTTACCTCGAGGAGGCCCGCCGCATCGTGACCCTGCTGGCCCAGCGCTACGGCCCCAACCCCTTGGTGGCCGGCTGGCAGACCGATAACGAGTATGGCTGCCACGACACCACCCGCAGCTACGGCCCCGAAGACCTGCGGGCCTTCCGGCTGTGGCTACAGGCCCGCTACGGCAGCATCGAGGCCCTCAATCAGGCCTGGGGCAACGTCTTCTGGAGCATGACCTACCGGGCTTTTGGCGAGATCGACCTGCCCAACCAGACCGTTACCGAGGCCAACCCCGCGCACTGGCTGGATTTTTACCGCTTTAGCTCGGATCAGGTGGCCGCTTTTAATCGTATGCAGACCGAAATCCTGCGGCAGTATGCCCCCGAGAAGTTCATCGTGCACAACTTCATGGGCTACACCCCAGACTTCGACCACTTCAAGCTGGCCCAGGATCTCGACATCGCCGGCTGGGACAGCTACCCCCTGGGCTTTACCGATATGGACGTGCTGCCCTGCACAGCGGAGGAAAAGCTCCGCTACGCCCACACCGGCCACCCCGATATGGCCGCCTTCCACCACGACCTCTACCGCGGGGTCAAGCCGCGCTGGTGGGTGATGGAGCAGCAGCCGGGGCCGGTCAACTGGGCCCACCACAACCCCTCCCCGGCCCCCGGTATGGTGCGGCTGTGGACCTGGGAGGCCCTGGCCCACGGGGCCGAGGTGGTGAGCTACTTCCGCTGGCGGCAGTTTCCCCAGGCCCAGGAGCAGTTCCACGCCGGACTGAACCGGCCCGATTTCGAGCCCGACCTGGGCTTTTTCGAGGCCCAGCAGGTGGCCCAGGAGCTCGGCCGGCTGTCCCTACCCCAAAGCAGCCCGGCCCCCGTGGCCCTGGTCTTCGACTACGAGGCCGACTGGGTTTTCCGCATCCAGCCGCAGGGCCAGGGGTTTGTGTACCGCGACCTGGTCTGGCACTTTTATCAGGCCCTGCGCAGCCTGGGGCTGGACGTGGATGTGGTGCCCCCGGGGGCCCGCCTGCACCCCTACCGGCTGGTGGTGGTGCCCAGCCTGCCCATCCTGCGCGAAGCGGCCTTGCAGGCCTTCCAAGAGGCCCCTGGCGCGGTGGTGTTTGGGCCGCGCACCGGCTCCAAAACCGAGGCCCTGGGCATACCGGCCCAGCTACCCCCCGGCGCTTTGCAGGCGCTGCTGCCCCTCAAGGTAACCCGGGTGGAAAGCTGGCGCCCTGGCCTGAGCGAAACCCTCACCTGGCAGGGCCGGCCCTGGCCGGTGGGGGTCTGGAAGGAGTGGGTCGAGTCCAGCCTCACCCCGGTTGCCACCTTTGCCGACGGCAGGGGGGCCATCTACCAGCACCACCACCGGCACTACCTGGCCTTCTGGCCGGGCCGGGAGTTTCTTAAAAGCTATCTGGCCGAGGTGGCCCAGGGCCTGGGCTTGCCGATCCGGCCCCTGCCCGAAGGCTTGCGCATGCGGCGGCGGGGCCCCTGGGTCTTCGCCTTCAACTACACCGACCGGCCCCAGGCCGCCCCAGCCTCCCCAGGCGCCCGGTTCGTTTTGGGCGGCCCCACCGTGGCCCCTTATGATTTGAGCATCTGGGTTGAGGAGTGAGGCTGTGCAGATTCAGGGCTACGAGTTCAGCATCAGCGCGGGGCGGCTCGAGGAAACCCTGGGCGGCTACCTGCTGAGCGGCAAAACCGTGCAGATCGGGCATCCCTTCGGGCGCACCCTCTACTTCAAACACGGCTGGCAGAGCTGGAGCGAGGCCGGCTGGGTGAGCCTGAAAGAGAGCCCCAAGCCCATCCTGCCCCCCGAGCGGCGGCCTCAGTGCGACGACCCGGCCTACGCCCTCTCACCGGTACACGGCGGCAGCGGCCTGGGGGGCCTCGAGGGCCACGACGGGCGGATGCTCTTGTTGGGGGCTCTGCGCCCCGGGGCGCGCATCGAGGCCGACCGCCTCCACTTGAAGGGTACCTGCGACCACGAGACCCAGTGGTTTCTGGCCTACGGCGAACAGCAGCAGGTGCTGGCCCGCTACGCCGAGCTGTTGGCCAACACCCTGGGCGTCCGGGGCCAGCAGCCCGCCCCCCGGGTCTGGTGTAGCTGGTACAGCTACTACAGCGATATCTCCGAAAGCAAGATGCTCGAGACCATCGCCGCTTTGCAGGGCCTGCCCTTCGAGGTGTTTCAGCTCGACGACGGCTGGCAGCAAAACATGGGCGACTGGGAGCCCAACCACAAGTTCCCCTCGGGCATGAGCGCCGTCGCCCTGCGGGCCCAGAGTCAGGGCCTGACCCCCGGCCTCTGGCTGGCCCCCTTTATCGCCCGGCCCAGCTCCAACCTGTTCAAGGAGCACCCCGACTGGTTCTTGCGCGACGAGCAGGGCGAGCTGGTCTCGGCGGGCAGCAACTGGGGCGGCTACTACGCGCTGGACGTGACCCTGCCGGCAGTGCAAGACTGGCTGCAGCGCCTGATCCAGAAGGTGCGGGGCTGGGGCTACCGCTACTTGAAGCTGGATTTCCTTTTTGCAGCAGCCCTGCCTGGCAAGAGGCATAGCGGGGCCTCGAGGGAAGAGGCCTACCGCGAGGCGCTCCGCCTCATCCGCGAAGCCGCCGGCGACGATGTGTACATTCTGGCCTGCGGGGCCCCCATCATCGCCTCGCTGGGCCTGGTGGATGGGCTGCGCATCGGGCCGGACGTGGCCCCTTACTGGGACAACGAAGACCGGCGGGTGTACCTGCACGACCCCACCGGCCCCGCAGCCTACAACGCCCTGCGCACCAGCCTGCACCGCCTCTGGCTGAAGCCGCTGGTGCACACCGACCCCGACGTGGCCTACTTCCGCACCCGCTACAACCTGCTCACCCCGGGCCAGCGCGCAGTACTGCAAGACCTGGCCCTGGTCGCGGGCTTCAAGGCCACCTCCGACCCCCCCGCGTGGCTGGACGGCGAGGAGCGGGAAGGGCTCAGAGAATGGCTCGAGGCCAGCCCCTCCATCCTCCAGACCGGCCCCTACACCTTTAAGATTGGCGAGCGTGAAGTGGATTTCTCGAGCTGGCTGGAAATCTAGCCCCGCTTCGCGCCTTGAGACCCTCGAGGAGACCATGCATAAGCGTGTATATGTGAAAAAAGACGGCCGGATGCTGTACCTGTACGGCCTGAAGCCCCACACCCTGCCGGCGCTCGAGGAGGGCGAAAACACCGGGCAGGCCCAGTCCCATGCCCGCTGGCACCCCCTGCGGCAGGAGTGGGTGGTGTTTGCCGCCAGCCGCCAGGGGCGCACCTTTCTGCCCCCCAAGGAGTACGACCCCCTGGCCCCCAGCAAGCCCGGCGGCTTCCCCACCGAGATTCCCTTCGAAGACTTCGAGATCGCCGTCTTCCAGAACCGCTGGCCCTCCCTCTCCCCCCACGCCGGGGCACCGCCCGAGGGCCTGGTCATCCCCACCCGCGACGCCCAGGGCGACTGCGAGGTGGTGGTGTACACCCCCGAGCACAGCGGCAGCCTGGCCTCTTTAAGCCCCGAGCGGCGCGAGCTGCTGGTGCGGGTCTGGGCCGACCGCTACCGCGAGCTGTACGCCCGCCCCCAGATCCAGTACGTGATGCCCTTCGAGAACCGGGGTGAGCAGATGGGGGTCACGCTGCACCACCCCCATGGGCAGATTTACGCCTACCCCTGGGTTCCGCCCATTCTGCAAAAGGAGCTCGAGGCCTTCCAGAAAAGCCCAGTGCTGCTCAACCTGCTGCCGCACCTGGGGCCCTACACGGTGCTGGAAGATGCGCACGTGCTGGCCTGCATTCCGCCTTTTGCCCGCTACCCGTACGAGGTGCTGCTCTTCCCCAAGCAGTTCCGCCCCGGCCTGTGGGCCTTTACCGAGGAAGAGATATGCAGTTTCGCCAGGGCGCTGGGCCAGGTGGTGCAGAAGCTGGATAACCTGTTCCAGAAGCCCATGCCCTACGTGATGGCCCTGCACGCCGCCCCCAAAGGCGCTGAGGACGTCTTCCACTTCCACGTGGAGTTCTACCCGGCCCTGCGCACCGCCGACAAGCTCAAGTACCTGGCCGGCACCGAGCTGGCCGCCGGCACCTTTGCCATGGATGCCCTGCCCGAGGAGACCGCGCGGGTGCTGCGCGAGGTGGCGATCTGAGCGCGGCCCCTGGCCTACCCTGGATTTTTTATGAGCGTGCGTAGCACGAAAGCGATAGCCTGAGGTATGAACGATTCTGCACTCACCCGACTGCGGGCCTGGATGGAAGGCCAGGGTTTTGCACGTTTTTTTGTACAGCAGCCCGAGAACTTCGCCTGGCTCACCGGCGGCGACAACACCGTGGTCACCTTTCGCCCGGTGGCGGCCTGGCTCGAGGTCACCCCCGACGGCGTGCGGCTCCACGCCTCGCAGATCGAGGCCGGGCGGCTACTGGACGAGGAGGTGCCGGGCCTCGAGGTCGTGCGCTACCCCTGGTACAGCCCGCCCGCCCCCCAGGGGCCCAGCGACAGCGAGCACGACCTCACCCCTTTGCGCCTGGTGCTCTCACCGGAAGAACAGGCCCGCTACCGCGCCCTGGGCCGGGATGCCGCGGCGGCCCTGGGCGAGAGCCTCCGCTTCGCCGACCCCGGCTGGAGCGAGTACGAGCTGGCCGGGGCCATCAGCGAGGAACTCCTGTCCAAGGGCATCCAGCCCCTGGTGCTGCTGGTCGCCGGCGAGGAACGGCTCTTCCGCTACCGCCACCCCATCCCCAAACAACGTCCCTTGGGGCGGCTGTTTATGGGGGTGATCTGCGGGCGGCGGCACGGCCTTATCGCCAACGTGAGCCGCCTGCGCAGCTTCGGCCACCCGGCGGCCCAGCGCCTCAACCAGCAGGTCTGCCAGATCGAGGCCGCGGCCCTCGAGGCCTCGAGGCCCGGCGCAACCCTGGGCGAGGTGCTGGAAAGCATCCGCGCCGCCTACCAGGCCATCGGCCAGCCCCAGGAGTTTGAAAACCACCACCAGGGCGGCCTGACCGGCTACCGCAGCCGCGAGGTGCTGGCCCGGCCCGGCAACCCCACCCGGCTCGAGCCCGGCATGGCCCTGGCCTGGAACCCCAGCCTGCCCGGCGCCAAGGTCGAGGATACCTTTTTGCTCGGCGAAACCGGCCTGGAAAACCTCACCTTCGATCCGGCCTGGCCCAGCGCACAAGTCAACGGGCGCCTGCGTCCGATGGTGCTCGAGGGCTGATGGAAAAACCCAAGACCCTGTTTCCTGATCCGACTATGTTCAAAGACCTCTTTGGCAGCGAACCCAGCGTATCCGTCTCGGCCCCGGGCCGCGTCAACCTGCTGGGCGAGCACACCGACTACAACGGGGGGTTTGTCCTCCCCACCCCCCTCCCCTACCAGACCTATATCGAAGCCGCCCCCGCCGAGGGGCTCGAGGCCTACGCCGAAAACTTCCAGGAGCACAAAAGCCGCGGGCTGGAGGTGGGCCGGCAGGGGGACTGGCTGGATTACCTCGCGGGCTGTGTGTGGGCTCTGCGCCAGCAGGGGTATGCCGTGCCGGGCCTGCGGGCCTACATCCGCAGCGAGGTGCCCATGAGCGGGGGGCTCTCGAGCTCGGCAGCGCTGGAAGTGGCCACCCTGCGGGCCCTGCGCGCCCTCTATGGCCTTCCCCTCGACGACGTGCAGATCGCCCTGCTGGCCCAGCAGGCCGAGGTGGCGTATGTGGGGGTGCGCTGCGGCATCATGGATCAGATGGCCTCGTCGGTGGGGCGGCTGGGGTACGGGCTGTTCCTGGATACCCAGAGCCTCGAGACCCGGCTGGTGCCCCTGCCGCCAGGCTACCGGGTGGCCGTGGTGGACTCGTCGGTGCCGCGCCGCCTGGCCGAGTCGGGCTACAACACCCGCCGCGCCGAGTGCGAGCAGGCCTGCGCGCTCCTGGGGGTGCCCTCGCTGCGCGCACTTTCCCCTGCCGACCTCCCCCGCCTCGAGGCCCTGCCCGAGCCCTTGAAGCGCCGGGCCCGCCACGTGGTCACCGAAAACCAGCGCGTGCTGGAGGGGGTGGCGGCGCTGGAGCAGGGCGATATTCAGCGCTTCGGCGAGCTGATGGTGGCCTCGCACCGCTCGCTCCGCGACGATTACGAGGTCTCGATCCCCGAGCTCGACCGGCTGGTGGAGGCCGAGCTGCGCCACGGGGCGGTGGGGGCCCGCCTGACCGGGGCCGGCTTTGGCGGCTCGACGGTGGCGCTGGTCGAAGCCGCCAGGTACGAAGATTTCAAAAAGGGCGTCTTGCAGGACTACCCCAGGGCGCGCTTCTTTTGAGCTCGAGCCTCTCCGGTATAATCCCGAGCATGGCCGAGCTTCCCCCCATCCTGGCGGTGTTCGCCCACCCCGACGACGAGGCCTTCCCCACCGGCGGCACCCTGGCCCACTACGCCCGGCGGGGGCATCCGGTCTACCTGGCCTGTGCCACCCGGGGCGAGGCCGGGCAGCTCAAAGACCCCACCCTCACCGTGGAGGATATGGGCGCATGGCGCACCCAGGAGCTCGAGGCCTCCTGCCGGGCCCTGGGCCTCCAGCCCCCCATCTTTCTGGGCTACCGCGACTCCGGGCGCAACGAGCGGCTGCGCCGCGACGACCCCCAGGCCCTCTACAACGCCAACCTGTGGGAAGTGGAGGCCAAAATCCGCGAGCTTATAGCCGAACTTCAACCCAGAATCCTGATCACCTTCGACCCCCACGGGGGCTACGGGCACCCCGACCACCTGGTCGTACACCGCGCCGCCACCGCCGCGTTTTTTTCCTCGGGCCACCTGCCCAGTCCCCCCGTGCGCCTTTTCTACAGCGTTTTCACCAGCGAATACGCCGCCACCATGCAGCAAAGCGGCCAGGCCAACAGCATCCTGGGCGGCCTCGACCCCCAGGTCTTCGGTGTGGCCGAAAACACCCTGGCGGTGCGGATGAACGTGCAGGCCTACCTACCCCAAAAGCGAGCGGCCATCGCCGCCCACCGCTCGCAGTTCGCCGACCGCATCCAGGCCATGAACGCCACCCTCGAGCAGCAAACCCTCATGGAGCAGTTGATCTCAGTGGAAACCTTCGCCCTGGGCGGAACCCGCGGCCCCATCCCGCGCTGGCCCTTGCAGGATCTGTTCGATGGTCTGTAAAACACTCAGGCTTTGGGCGCCTCGCGCCCGGAGTCCTCACCCCACGGCAGGGAACGTATCTCCTCCGGGGTGATCTGGTACTTCTCCGCGCACCAGTGGCACTGCACCTCAGCCCCCCCGTCCTGCTCGATCATTTCTTCACGTTCCTCCGGCGAAAAATAGACCAGGGCGCTGAGAGCCCGTTCCCGGCTGCAGCGGCAACGGAAGGCCAGGGGGATATACCCCTCGCGGAAACCCACCGCGCTCAGATCGGTAGGATCATAGCCCAGGCCCTCCAATAAGGTCTCGACGGCCCCATTCAACCCTTTTTCTAGAAGCAAATCGGTGATACCGGTGCGGCCCTGCAGGTTGCGCTCGAGCCTCTCAATCACCTCGTCGGGGCAGCCCGGCAATACCTGAATTGCCACACCCCCCGCGATCTGCACCTCACCCTTTCCGTGCACCCGCACCCCCAGCAGCACCGCCGAGGGGATCTGCTCCGACTGCCACAAATAGCGCACCAGGTCTTCGGCAATTTCACCACTTACCAGCTCCACGCTGGACTGGTATATCTCTTCATTGGATAAAAGCCGGTCAACCCTGAGTTCACCCTTACCAATGGCCGCTCCCACATCAAGCTTGCCATCGGGCCTTAGGGGTGGATTGGCCTGGGGATTCTTAACATAGCCCCGCACAAACCCATCCGGCGCAGCCTCCACCACCGCTCCACCCAGCGGCCCATCCCCCATAAACTGCAGACTTATCCGCTCCTTGGGGGTTTTAGAAAGCAGAAAAGTTAGAAGCAAGACCCCGCTCATGGCCCGGCCCAGCGCAGCGGTCGCGGTGGGCGAAAGCCGATGGCGTTCCCTGGCTTCCTCAGCAATATCGGTGGTTTCTACGGCCAGCACCCGCAGGTTTCCCTCTGCAGCCAGCCCACGAATCAAACGACCCATAACTTTCCGATTCTAACAGCAACATCCCCTGCAAAAGGGTGTTGGTTCAGGGTTTCGCGACTGCAAATCCATCACCAAACAATACCAGCCGTAGTTCATTGTGCCGTGTTGCTCTAGAATACTCTGACATGTTTCGAGTATCCTGGGTCATATGAACCTCGACTCCCCCCGTATTCTGGTGCTCAATGCCGGGTACGAACCCCTGGGCCTGGCCAGCGTCAAGCGCGCCGTCATCCTGGTTATGAACGGAACCGCCGAGGTGGTCGAGGAAAGCGGCGAATACCTACGAACTCCCAGTACCCCCTACCCCATCCCCAGTATTATCCGCCTCAAACGCCTTGTTCGCCGCCCTCCGGGGCGGCTTGCCCTTAACCGTCGGAATATTCTGCGCCGCGATGGTTACACCTGCCAGTACTGCGGTAAACGGGGGGGCGATCTCACAGTAGATCACGTCTTTCCCAAAAGCCGGGGAGGGCGTAGCATCTGGGAAAACTTGGTCACCGCCTGCCGTCCCTGCAACCTCAAAAAGAAAAACCGCACCCCTGAGGAAGCTGGTATGCGTCTGGCTCGCCGACCCATCGCGCCCCGTCACAGCCTGCTGCTGGTGGCTGACCTACCCCACCTACCCGAGGCCTGGCGCACATATCTGCCTGATATAGATCATCCCCGCTAACCCGAAATCCTTTAGGTTGATGCCAACCTCGGCAGCCTTACTGCCGGGTTAGCGATCGGGAACCAGAATTAAGGCGTCGAAAACAAAACCCCCCCTCAGTTTTGAGGGGGGGAGGTGATGATTTGGAGCGGGAAACGGGACTCGAACCCGCGACCCCAACCTTGGCAAGGTTGTGCTCTACCAACTGAGCTATTCCCGCAAAGAAAAAAACCTCTGCACTGCCCTACTCTCCCAGGCCCCTTCGAGCCAAGTACCATCGGCGCAGGCACGTTTCACTTCCGTGTTCGGAATGGGAACGGGTGGTACCATGCCGCTATGAGCACAGAGGTTTCCAATGTTTTACATTTCAAAGTTGGATTGAAAAAGGGGTAGGGGAGGGAAGGGGTATCCAGATCAGTGCATAAAGGTCAAGACCTCGGACGATTCGCACGGGTCGGCTCAACGCATCGCTGCGCGTACACCTCCCGCCGATCCACCCGGTATTCTACCGGGGTCCTTACCGGATTGACTCCGTGAGAAGGCTCATCTTGGGGCAAGTTTCCCGCTTAGATGCTTTCAGCGGTTATCTCTCCCGTACTTGGCTACCCTGCATATGCCCTTGGAAGAACAGCAGGAAAACCAGCGGTACGTCCACTCCGGTCCTCTCGTACTAGGAGCAGCCCCCCTCAACCTTCTTGCGCTCGTGACGGATAGAGACCGAACTGTCTCACGACGTTCTGAACCCAGCTCGCGTGCCACTTTAATGGGCGAACAGCCCAACCCTTGGGACCTTCTTCAGCCCCAGGATGTGACGAGCCGACATCGAGGTGCCAAACGATTCCGCCGCTATGGACGCTCGGGAATCATCAGCCTGTTATCCCCAGGGTAACTTTTATCCGTTGATCTATGGCCCTTCCACACAGAACCACAGGTTCACTAGGCCCCGCTTTCGCGTCTGCTCGGCTTGCAGGCCTCACAGTCAGGCTCCCTTCTACCCTTGCGCTCTCTGGTGGGTTTCCGTCCCACCTGAGGGAACCTTTGGGCGCCTCCGTTACCTTTTGGGAGGCGACCACCCCAGTCAAACTGCCCATCAAGCCCTGTCCCCGCATACCACGGGTTAGAAATCCAGACGTCTCAGGGTGGTATCTCACCGTCGCCTCCACCGAGACCAAAGCCCCGGCTTCACAGGCTCCCACCTATCCTGCGCAGAAACGGCCGAATCTCAAGGCCAGACTACAGTAAAGCTCCATGGGGTCTTTTCGTCCTGCCACGAGTAGGCTGCATCTTCACAGCCAGTTCAATTTCACCGGGTCCCTCGCTGAGACAGCGCGCTGATCGTTACGCTTTTCGTGCAGGTCGGAACTTACCCGACAAGGAATTTCGCTACCTTAGGACCGTTATAGTTACGGCCGCCGTTCACTGGGGCTTCGGATCAGGGCTTGCACCCCTCCCCTTGACCTTCCAGCACCGGGCAAGCGTCGCTCCGTATACTTCCACTTACGTGTTCGCACAGAGCTGAGTTTTTGGTAAACAGTCGCCAGCGCCTATTCACTGCGGCTCTCCATGGCGCCGCACGCGGCGCCACCTTGAGCACCCCTTCTCCCGAAGTTACGGGGCTAGATTGCAAAGTTCCTTAGCGAGGGTTCTCCCGCGCGCCTTGGTGCATTTACACCCACCCACCTGTGTCGGTTTACGGTACGGGTACTCCGCAGTTATGCTTAGAGGCTTTTCTCGGCTCCATGGCTTCGGCGAGTTGTCACCTTGCGGCTTCCACACCACCCACCGGTAATGGACTACGGATTTGCCTATAGTCCCCTTTGGGCTTCTGTCCGGGCTCTTCCATGGCTCCGGTTCGCCTAGCCTAAAGCGTCCCCCCATCGCACTGCGTAGTAGGACTGGAATATTAACCAGTTGTCCGTCGGCCTCGCCTCTCGGCTTATCCTTAGGCCCCGCCTAACCCTACGATGACGACCATCGCGTAGGAAACCTTGGGTTTACGGCGAAGGGGATTCCCACCCCTTTTATCGTTACTCATGCTGGCATTCGCACTTCCCGTACCTCCACCACTCCTCACGGTATGGCTTCATCGGCATAGGGAACGCTCCTCTACCGCTGTATTGGGGCCGCGAGCGGCCCCAACACAACCCGCGAATTCGGTGACAGGTTTGAGCCCCGATCATTTTCAGCGCAGGGTCACTCGACTAGTGAGCTATTACGCACTCTTTAAAGGATGGCTGCTTCTAAGCCAACCTCCTAGCTGTCTGGGCAACCCCACATCTTTATCCACTTAACCTGTACTTGGGGACCTTATTCGGCGGTCTCTGTTGTTCCAGCGCTTGGACACGGATGTTAGCACTCGTGCCCTCACTCCCGGACTCCATTTCGGACCCTTCAGAGTTTGAAAGGGTTTGGTAGGCTGGTAGGCCCCCTAGCCCTATCAGTGCTTTACAGGCCCAAATAAGCATCCGAGGCTGACCCTAAAGTCATTTCGAGGAGAACTAGCTATCTCCCAGATCGGTTAGCTTTTCACTCCTAACCCCAGCTCATCCGAAGGATTTGCATCTCCCACCGGTTCGGCCCTCCACCGAGTGTCACCTCGGCTTCAGCCTGGCCAGGACTAGCTCTCTGGGTTTCGAGTCTACGGCAGCCGACTACACGCCCTGTTCGGACTCGCTTTCGCTACGCCTCCGCCTTCCGGCTTAAGCTCGCCGACTACCGTAAGTCGCCAGCTCATGCTTCAATAGGCACACCAAAAGACCTGTATAGTCCTTTGATTGCTTGTAAGCACACGGTTTCAGGTTCTATTTCACTCCCCTCCCGGGGTTCTTTTCACCTTTCCCTCACGGTACTGGTCCGCTATCGGTCACCTAGAGTATTTAGCCTTACGCGGTGGGCCGCGCAGATTCACCCATAGCTCCACGAACCACAGGCTACTCGGGTACTGGCTACTAGCCTCCGCCTTTCGTCTACAGGACTTTCACCTTCTATGGTGGGCTTTCCCAAAACCCTTCGACTAGACTTCCGCTTCGATACCGCCAGCCCCACAACCCCGCTGAGCACGCTCAACGGTTTAGGCTCCTCCCCTTTCGCTCGCCGCTACTCAGGGAATCGATTCCTCTTTCTTCTCCTCTGGGTACTTAGATGTTTCAGTTCCCCAGGTTCCCCCCACCTCATAGGTGGTGACCTGTGTTCCCACAGGCCGGGTTCCCCCATTCGGACATCCCGGTATCAACGCTTACTACCAGCTCCACCGGGCTTTTCGCAGGTAATCACGTCCTTCATCGGCTTAGGTGCCAGGGCATCCACCGTGTGCCCGTTCTATCTTGACCTTCTCTCCTCCTCAGGGTTACCCCCGAAGATAAGGCCTATTCCAACTCACCCCATGTGGCCCCTACCACTCTCGTATAGAAGCCTGGGATGGTCTTCCTTCACACTCCCTACTACCCCTTTTTCATGATCCTCGCGCCTGCTTCCTATCGCGGCGCAACGAGAAGAATATCAAAGGCAGTGAGATGTGTCAATAGGGGGTGCCCGACCACTGCCCAAGTACGCCGTTGGAAAGGGCTTTCAACCAAGGCCACCAGGCGAACTCCCCTTTCCAAGCCAGGTAGGATATGCTTTATGAAGCAAAATCTGGCCGTGGAAGATGCTTTGGAGTTGGTTCTACAAGCCGCCAGACCGCTGCAGGACATCGAACACCTTCCGCTAGCTGCGAGCTACGGAGCGGTATTGGGCGCAGATCTGGTTTCAAAGGTTGACCACCCTTCGGTAAGCGACACGGCGGTGGATGGCTATGCCTGCCTCGAGGCCGACACTCGAAGCGCTTCTCTAGGTAACCCGGTCAGGCTCGAGGTAATCGGACAATCCCCTGCAGGTAAGCCTTATGTTGGGAGGGTTCGGCCTGGTGAGGCCGTGCAGGTATTTACCGGTGCCCCCATTCCAGATGGAGCCGACGCTGTAATTCGCGTAGAAGATACCCTGCGAGAGGGGGATTTTGTATGGCTGCTGAAGCCCGCCTCCACGGCCGACATTCGCCCCAAAGGCACCGATCTGGTGCAGGGGCAGATCTACCTGCACAAGGGTGATCTGCTTACACCGGGGCGGGTGGGACTGGCCGCCGCGATGGGCTACGCCACCCTGCCGGTCATCCGACGGCCCCGTGTAGGCATCCTGTCTACCGGCGACGAAGTGGTCGAGCCGGGGGAGGCCTTGCCCTATGGCGGTGTCTATAACTCCAACAGCTACTCTGTGGCCGGCCTGGTGGCTGAGGCGGGCGGTGAGCCCATCATTTTGCCAAAAGCCTCGGACAGCGTGGAAAGCCTTCGCATCCAGCTACAGCGGGCCGGACAACTCGATTTACTACTTACCACTGGTGGGGTTTCGATGGGAGAGTACGACATTGTGCGTCAATTGCTCGAGCGCGAGGGTGAAATTCTCTTCTGGAAGGTTCGAATACAGCCTGGAGGCCCCCTGTTGTTTGCAACCTGGAATGGACTGCCCTTGATGGGTTTGCCGGGCAACCCGGTATCGGCCATGGTGACGTTTTTACTTTTTGGGCGACCGCTGCTGTTCAGGTTGCTTGGACGCACCGACCCGCCCTACAGCCGGCTCAGGGCCCTAGCCGACACCCCCTTTGAGGCCAACCCCACCCGCCGGGCCTACCGCCGGGCCGTGCTGCGCTGGGCGGACGACCACTACCGCGTCGCCACCACCGGCAATCAGTCCAGCGCGGTGCTGAGATCAATGGCAGTCGGAAACGCCCTGGTGGTGCTCGAGGCCGGACGTTCAGCCCAGCAAGGTGAGCCTGTGGAGGTCATCCCTTTTCCGGGTGCCTGGTAGCCTCTCTTGACAAAACCCACTCCATCCCCCAGACTGCTAGGGTTGCGCTCAATTCCCGCAGGGTGCGGTCGGGCGCATGGTTCCTAAGCCGTACATCCTTACCCCTGGTACAGTCTGGACATTCGGTTCTTTCTGGGATGAGCGGCTCGAACCCTACAGGGTTGGTTTCGCCCACAAGGCATTCAGCCCACACCCAAAAAGGACGTTTGAAGTATGGAGTTTTCCGCATTTACGTTAAGACCCGAAGTTGCCCAGGCCCTCCAGGCCAAAGGTTTCACCACCGCCACCCCCATCCAGGCCGCAGCCATCCCGCTGGCCCTCGAGGGCAAAGACGTGCTGGGCCAGGCCCGCACCGGTACCGGCAAGACCCTGGCCTTTGGCATACCCATTGCCAACCGCTTGGACGCGGCCCGCGAGCGGGGGCGCGCGCCCAGGGCCCTTGTCCTCACCCCCACCCGCGAGCTGGCCCTTCAGGTAGCCAAAGAGCTGGAGTGGCTGGCCCCGCACCTGACCATCACCCCCATCTACGGCGGCACCGGTTACGGCAAGCAGGCCGAAGCTCTCAAGCGTGGCACCGACGTGGTGGTGGCCACCCCAGGCCGGGCCATCGACTACATGGAGCAGCGCGTCCTCGACCTTTCCAAAATTGAGGTTGCGGTGCTCGACGAAGCCGATGAGATGCTCTCGATGGGCTTCGAGGAAGCGGTGGAGCAGCTTTTGGAGGCCACCCCGCCCACCCGGCAGACCCTGCTGTTCTCGGCCACCCTGCCCACCTGGGCGCGCCGCCTCTCCGAGCGCTACCAGAAGGCGGCCATCCACATCAACGTGATTAAGGACGAGGCCATCTCCTACGAAGAAGTGGCGATTCAAGCACCCATTCACAACCGCCTCTCGGTGCTTTCGGATCTGCTTTTTGCTTACGCCCCCGAACGCACCATCGTTTTTACCAGCACCAAGGCCGAGTGCAACGACCTGGCCCTGGGCTTGGAAAGCCGGGCCCACAGCGCCGCCCCCATCCACGGCGATATGGGCCAGATTGACCGCGAGCGCGTGATGGAGCGCTTCCGCAGTGGGGCGGTGAGCGTGCTGGTGGCAACCGACGTGGCGGCTCGAGGTCTCGACATCCCCGAGGTAGACCTGGTGGTGCACTACCGCCTGCCCGACCAGAACGAGTCGTACCTGCACCGCTCGGGCCGCACCGGACGGGCGGGGCGCTCGGGCAAGGTGGTGATCCTGTACGGCCCGCGTGAGAAGCGCGAGCTGGAAACCCTCGAGCGCGAACTCAAGCGTAGCTTCAAGCGGGTCAACCCCCCCACCCCCGAGGAGGTCATGGCCGCTAAGTGGGCCATGCTGGCCCGCCGCATCGCCAGGCAGCCCGAGGCCGATAAAAAGCTCTGGCGCGAGCAGGCCGAACGCCTGATTGCCGAGGGCGGCGTAGACGCAGTGGCCGGTATGCTGGCCCTGATTCTGGGCGGCGCACCCACCCCCAAGAGCCTGATGACCGGTGAGGAGAACTGGGTCACGGTCAAGCTCTCGGGCTCGCGCATCAGCGTGAACCGGGCCGTGGCGGTGTTGAAGGGTGCCGGCGCCGGGGAGATTGGCCGGATTCGCCTGGAGGGGGATGTGGCCGCCTACGTGGACATCCGCCCCGAGGATCTGGGCAAACTGGATCACACCGCGCTGCGCGACCTGCGCCTCAGCAAGGCCACCGAGGTTCCCGCCGAAGCCCGGCCGTCCGAGCGCCAGGGATCAGGGCTTCGCGCGCGGTCAGGGCAAGCGCCAGGGTCACCGCGAAGGAGAGCGCCGGCGGGTCGTGTACCGATAAACCACAGGAAACGACAAAGCCCTACAACCGATATTTCCCCACCCTGGGGCCCCCGCGGGAAGCGCAAATAGGCTCCTGAACAAGAACACGCAGTTTTCTGCGACAGGCCAAGGCGCAAGGCTTTCCGTGGGGTACATGAAAGCCCCCTCGCTCGAGGGGGCTTTTTACGTCAGGCCTGCAAACGCGGGCGGCGCGCCCGGGCTAGCAGCCAGATGCCCGCCAGGAGCAGCAGGAGGGGCAGCCCCCACTGGAGCAAAAACCCGAGCAAGCCTGCTGCCACGCCAACGGCGCTGCCCACCACCCACAGCACCAGCCCCAAAACCAGCAACACCAGCAGCAGCGGGAAGAGCATTACCCCCAGCACCGCCAGCGCCGGCAGGGCTGCAACGGCCAGCACCACCCCCAGAAGCGGCCCCAGCAAACCCGTGACCAGCAGAACAGCCAGAATTACCAGCGACCACCCGAGGAGTTCCATACCTCGAGGGTAGCGCATCCGGGGGTGGGGGTCGTAAGCCCCCTCACACTTCAAAGCTCCTCGTCGCCGCCCAAACCCTGCTTGCGGAAGCGGGCCACCAGCACAGGCGCAAGCAGCGAGAGCCCCGCCAGCACCCACAGCCCAACGGCAATGGGGCTGCTGAACAGATAGCCCACGTCGCCGTTGCTGATGGTCATGGCCCGGCGCAGGTTGATCTCCATCAGGTAGCCCAGCACCAGGCCCAAGAGCACCGGGGCCAGGGGAAACTCGAGCTTGCGCATCAGGTAGCCCACCAGCCCGAACACCGCCATCAGGAGCAGGTCGAAGGGGTTGTTGTTGACCGCATAAACCCCAATGAAGCTGATGGCCAGCACCGCCGGAATCAGGAACCAGGCCGGCACCGCCAGAAGCCGCACAAAGAGGCCCACCAGGGGCAGGTTCAGGAGCAACAGCACCGCGTTGCCCACGTACATCGAGGCAATCAGGCCCCAGACCACATCGGGGTGCTGCTGAAACATCTGCGGCCCCGGCGTCACCCCCAGGCTCATCAGGGCCCCCAGCATGATGGCGGTCGTGCCGCTACCGGGCAGGCCCAGGGTGAGCAGGGGAATCATGGCCCCGCCCGCCGCGGCGTTGTTGGCCGACTCGGGGGCGGCCACCCCCCGCAGGTCGCCCTCGCCAAACCGGGCCCTATCACCCAGGAGACGCTTCTCGGTGGTGTAGGCCACGAAGCTGGCGATGGAGGCCCCCGCGCCGGGCAAAACCCCAATCAGGAAGCCCAGCACGCTGCTGCGCAGAATGGTGAAGAGCGAGCCCATGAAGTCCTTGAAGGAGAGGTAGATGCGCCCCACCTGGGCCCGCACGGCCCCGGGGGTTTTCTCCTCCAGCAGCATAAGCACCTCGCTCACCGCGAAGAGGCCGATGGCCACCACCAGAAAATCCATGCCGTCCTCGAGCTGCAAGAAGCCAAAGGTGTAGCGCGAGATGCCCGACTGGGGATCCTGGCCCACCGTGGCCAGCATCAGGCCAAAACCCGTGGCAATCAGGGCTTTGAACAGGTTCTTGCCTGCGAGGGCCGAGAGGGTGGAGAAGCCAAAGACCATCAGGGCGAAGTACTCGGCCGGCCCGAAGCGGATGGCCCACTGGGCCAGCAAAGGCCCCAGGGTCATCAGGCCCACCACCGAGAGGGTGCCGGCGATAAACGAGCCCCAGGCGGCCATGGCCAGGGCCGGGCCGGCTTTGCCCTGCTTGGCCAGCTTGTTGCCGTCAATTGCGGTGACCACCGACGAGGTCTCGCCGGGGATGTTGAGCAGGATGCTGGTGGTGGAGCCGCCGTACATGGCCCCGTAGTAGATGCCGGCCAGCAGAATCAGGGCCGACTCGGGCGGCATCTTGAGGGCAAAGGTGAGGGGCACCAGCAGGGCCACCCCGCTGATGGGGCCGATGCCGGGCAGCACCCCGATGAGCGTACCCACCAGGCAGCCCAGCACCACCAGGAGCAGGTTGAGGGGCTCCAAGGCCACCCCAAAACCGTTTAGAAGCGCTTGCAGGATGTCCATAGGCTCCTATCCGAAAATCCGGCCCACCGGCAGGGTTACGCCCAGGCCTTCGGTGAACAGGAAGTAAACCGCCAGCGTAAAAGCCAGCGCGCCGCCCAGGCCTTGCCACCAGCGCGCCCCAAACAAAACCGAGAGCAGGGTCATCTCGAGGGTGGTGGTGAGGATAAAGCCCAGCGGAACCACCAGGTAGGCGTAGGCCACCAGGCTCAAAAGCACCAGCCCCAGCACCGGCCAGAAGCGCGGGGCCGGCCAGGTGGGATCGGGGTCGGGTTTGAAAATCAGCCACAGGGCCGAAAGCCCCACCAAAATGGCGATGATGTAGGGGAAAGGCCGGGGGCCCAGGGGGTCGGAGAGGAAGCCCACCTGCATCCGGCTGGCCTCGAGGCCATACCCCAGGGCCAGTAACAAAATCAGGATGCCTACGATGCGGTCGGTCATAAAGGAGGCTCAAACGTATGGCCGACAGCCCGCAGCGGTGGGCCCTGGGCTATCGGCCATCTGGTTAGGGGCTAGCGGATGATGCCCAGCTCGCGGGAGAGGTTGCGGAACTGGTTAACCTGGCGGTCGATAAAGACCTGGAACTCGGCCCCGGCCATGAAGAACTGGCCCAGGCTGTTCTGCTCGCGGATCCTGGCCCACTCCGGGCTGCGCTCCACCTGCCGCAGGGCCCTGAGCCAGAACTCGTAGGCCTCAGCGGGCATGTTCTTGGGCACATAAAAACCCCGCCAGACCACCCACTCCACGTTGTAGCCCAGCTCCTTGAGGGTGGGCACGTTGGCGTAGGGCGCGGGGAGGCGGCGCGGCGACATCACCCCCAGCACCCGCACCGTACCGGCCTCGACCTGCGCGCGAAGCTCCGAGGCATCCCCGGCAAACACCTGGATAAAGCCGCCCAGCAAAGAGGTTAGGGCCTGGCCGCCGCCGTCGAAGGGCACATACTTGATCGAGCGCGGCTCGAGGCCCACCGCCCGGCCCAGCAGCAGCACCTTCATGTGATCCTGGCCGCCCACGGCGCTGCCACCACCCACCGCAATCTTGGAGGGGTCGGCCTTCCAGGCTGCCACCAGCTCCTGCATGGTTTTCCAGGGGGCATCGGCCTTAACCGCTACCAGGCCAAAGTCGGCCGCGATGGCCCCCAACCAGCGCACATCGCGTTCGGTAAAGCGGCTGAACTGCCCCTGGGCCAGGCGCACCGTGGTGGCCGGGCTGGCCGCCACAATCAGGTTGGGATCGTCGTTGCGTTGGGTGACCACATTGGCATAGGCCACCCCCCCGCCCCCACCAGTGAGGTTGGTGGTCTTAATAGGCTGGTTCACAATTTTGAGGTCTTGCATGACCTGGGCCACGCTGCGGCAGGTGAAGTCCCAGCCGCCTCCGGCGCCAGCGGGCGCGATACACTCAGGGTTGCGCGGGGTGAACTGGGCCAGCGCCCCACCGATAGTCAGTACAACCACAGCCAACGTTACCCATCGCATCGTCTGTCCTCCTAGGTTCAGCCAAGAATCGCCTGAGGTGTTGAGTGTCTACGATTCTATCCCGTTGGCCCTGCCCGTCAAGACCGCCGGGCGCCCAGCAGAATAGAACCCTCGAGGCTTTTGAGCAGGGCCTCCCTCGAGCGCTCGAGGTGCTTCTGTAAGAAGCTCGCGGCCTCTTCGGCCCGTCCCTGCTGCACCAGCTCAATCAGGTGCAGGTGATCGCTCAGGGCCTGGTCGGCCCCCTGTGGACGGGTGATCTCGAGGTAGCGGGCCCGGTAGATGCGCTGCAGAACCTGGGCCAGCGAGGCCACCACAAAGCGGTTACCGGTGAGCTTAGCCAGGGCCAGGTGGAAGTCGGTGGCTTTCTCCAGTTCCACCTCGGGGTCGAGGTCGGCCTCCACCGAGGCCAGCAACTCCCGAAGCTGGCGGGCATTGGGCCGCCGGGCTGCCGCCACCCGGATAATCTGGCCCTCGAGCCAGTGGCGAAACTCGAAGGCCTCCTCCAGCTCGGCCAGGTCGAGGGGGGCCACTGTGTAGACCCGCCCGGTGCGCTGCGCCAGCCCTTCGCGGAATAGCTGCTGGATGGCCGCCCGGATGGGCGTGCGGGAGACCGCCAAGATTTCTTCCAGTTTGCGCTCAACCAGGGGCTCGCCGGGCTTCAACTCCAGCGACAGAATCATCCGGCGCAGACGACGATAGGCTTCTTCGGTTTGCGGAGCAAGCATAGCGTATGCAGGATATGCTATCCGCTTTGGTATACCGGCTCAACTCGAGCCCACACAAGCCGCCCCCTACACCGACCGGGCAGGGCCAGCCCCCGCCAGGCCCAGGATTTTCTGATCCAGCCTCGACAGGGGCCGGCGCAACGGATTCTCTCCAGCCATCCAAGGGGCCCTGTAGACCCGAATATGCAGCTTTCGGTGGGTAAACTCGTGGCGCACAGGGCCCACCAGCTCGGCTGAATCCAGTCCAAATCGGGCCAGCAGGCGCTCCAGGGCCCCCGGCCCTTCCTCCATCGGAACCCCCCACAGCCCGCCTAAAACCGGCCCCTGCCGCTGTTCCAGATAAACCCCTCCGGGCCCTTGCAGTACCAGCGCAACCAGCTCGAGGCTTTTCTGCTTGCGTACCCTGGAGGCCGGGTAGCGCGCAGGGCTGGCCTTCCCCTGGCAGAACGCGGCCACCGGACAGCCCCCGCAGCCTGGGTTCTGGGGTGTACAGACCGTAGCCCCCAGCTCCATCAGGGCCTGGTTCCAGTCGCCAGGGCGGGCCTTCGTTTGCCGCACCAGAGCAGATAAAAGTGCATCGGCGGTCGCCTGCACCTGCTTTGGGGTGGGATTTTCCCAGGCCAAAAGGCGCGATAACACCCGCCGCACATTGCCATCCACCGCCGCCACCGGCTCGCCAAAGGCAATGGAGGCTACCGCCGCTGCGGTGTAGGGGCCAATGCCCGGTAGGGCCCGTAGCCCCCGGGCCGATTGGGGTAGCACACCCCCCGCGGCCACCACCTGCTGGGCCAGGCGGTGCAGGTTGCGGGCTCTGGTGTAGTAGCCACACCCCTGCCAGACCTGTAGCACCGCTTCCTGATCGGCCTGGGCCAGGGCCTCGAGGGTGGGGAAGCGCTGTAAGAAGCGATGGTAGTAGGGAATGGCCTGCTCGACCCGGGTCTGTTGCAGGAGCACCTCCGACAGGAGAACCCTGTAGGGGTCTGGCTCGCCCCGCCAGGGCAGCCTGCGCTGGTGGCGTTGATACCAGGTAAGCAGGGCGCTGGGTAGATCGCTGGACATAAGCAGGTCGAGCACCAAGGCTTGGTAGCGAGGGCTAGCCCAGCAGTTGCCGGTGTACCACCATCAAGCACCGATCCTGCACCACCCGAATCCCGGCCTGTCGAAGGGTTTCAGCAAAGGCCTCGTTCACAATGCCCGATTGCAGCCAGACCAGCCTGGGCCTGGCCGCCAGAATATCGTCCAGATGTCCCATCAGGGCCTCGCTGCGGCGAAACACGTCCACGATGTCTATGGGCTGTTCCAGATCGGTTAGCTGGCCAACCACCGTCTGGCCCCAGAGCGTTTGTCCGGTGTAGGCCGGGTTGACCGGTAGTACTGCGTAGCCCTTTCGGGCCAGGTAGTCGGGCACGTAAAAGGCGGCTTTGGCGGGGTTGGGGTGAGCGCCCAGCACCGCTATGGTGCGGGCCTGGAGCAAAAACTCACGCAGGTTTTCCATACCGGCTTACCTCCCGATGGGGCTACGGCCGACCCCCAAAGGCCCGCAACAGCGCCACCATCTCGTCATGGCCCGTCTCCAGGGCCATATCCATCGCCGTTTTGCCCTGGAAGTTCTTCCAGCCCAGGTCGGGGCGGGCGTGTTCCAGCAGCCAGCGCGCCACCGCCGTATCACCCCGGCCCACCGCCAGGCTGAGGGCCATGCCGCTGCCCTCCCGCGCGCCATGGGAAAAGACCAGCTCGAGCATCCCGGGCTGGCTGGAGAGGGCCGCATGGGGCAAGAGCGGAATCCCGTGGGCGCTTCTGTACTGGGCCAGCGCAGGCTCGCGCTGTAACATCTCCCGAACGGTTTCCACCTCGCCCAGCATGGCCGCCGTGGAGATTTCCAGGGGGGCGCCTCGAGCCAGCAAATACAGGGCAATCTCCCGGTTCCCCACATGGGCCGCTGCCTGGATGGCCGTCTCGGTGTCGCCGGGCTTCCACTCGTGCGCCCGATTGAGCAGCTCCGGGGTTTCTGCCAGCATGGCCTGTACCCTGGCTAGGTCGCCGTGGGCAGCCAGTACAAACTCACGGATGCGTTCAGGCGTAGGGTGCATGGTCATAGCCTACCGCAGGCTAGGCGAAGCGCTCGGGATGGGCTTCCATGTACAGCCGCCAGGCCTCCCAGTCGCGGGGGAGGGCCTGCGACTCGGCCCAGTACCAGAAAGGCATCAGCAGCGAGCGCGCGGTGCGGGTCTCGTGGTAGAAGATATCGGCGCCCAGGCCGCCTGCTTCCATCAGGCCGGAGTCGTAGTAGGCCTGCAAAGCGGCCTGCAGGTTATAGGGAATCTGGCGGAAATCCACCTGCACGTGGTTCTCCCCTATTTCCACCACCATATACTGGGCCCGCACATCGCCGTTGAAGGGAGCCCCCACCGCCCCGCTGTTGAGCACCAGGGCCTCGCCCAGTTGGTACATAAAAGGACGGTGGGTATGCGAGCCCACCAAAAGCCGGGCCGGGAAGTCCTCGCTAATCTCGGTGAGGGTGCCGAGGGTCTGGTGTTCGTCGTAGCCTTCGCGGTAGTGGCGGGGCGAGCCGTGGGTGGCCCGCACCAGCACCCGCTCGCCCATGCCCTCGGCCTTCTCCAGCCCAAAGGCTCGCCGGGGCGCTTCTCCAATAACCACCTGGAAGGGTAGGTTGCCCAGCCAGTCCAGGTGATCCTGGGATAGCTGGGCCACCGACCAGGCGGTGGGCTCGAACAGGGGGTCGGTGTAGAGGTCGTTGAGCGAGGGATCGCGCTGGGCCCACTTGACCAGCAGGTCGTCGTGGTTGCCCAGGGTAAACCAGAACCCCTCAGGGGCCAGGGCCCGGCCCTCTTTGGAGGAGGAAAGGTTGAGCAAACGCTCCAGCACCTCGCGGTTGGAGGGCCCCCGGTTCACCAGGTCGCCGTTGACGATGACCAGATGCGCCTGCACCTCCTTCAGATCGGCCAGAACAGCCTCGAGGGCCGGAAGATTGCCGTGGATATCCGAGAGAACCGCAACGCGCATGGTTAGTTGGCCGGTGTAAAGGGATTCTTCTGGATGGTGATAATGCCGGTGACCAGAGCCACTAGAGCCAGCAGGCTGACCACGCTGAGGGCCTGCAAAAGCAGCCAGAAAAAGTCGCGCAGCCCCCACAGCGGCGAGGTTCTGGGAGTCTGGCGCAGGGCCAGAAAGCCCGCCAGGGCCACGACCCACAAAAACGCCAGAACTACCAGCGCCCTACCCACAGCTTATCCAGGATAGCAGCGAAGCTCCGCTGCAAATAGAAGGGGGCTCTCCATCCCCGGGCCAAGTTTGGAATTACTTGCCTTCCGACTGCTCGGGGTTTTGTGGATTCTCGGGGTTGGTGTTGCTCGAGCCCCCACCCGGCGTGCTGTTCCCCGGGGCGGCTTCGCCCGGCGGAGGGGTGCGGCTACTGGGCGGGGCCGCTTGCCCTGCGCCCACGCTGGCCCAGGCGTAGGAGGAACGCAGCAGTTCCAGGTCTTTCAGGTCTACCACCCCATCGCCGTTGAGGTCGCCCTCGAGCTTCGGGGTTTGGGGTGAGGGTGCAGGCGCTGGCTGGCCCTGTGGCGCGGGTTCGGGCTGAGCGGGTTGCGCTTGTCCGGGTTGAGGAGGCTGCGCTTGTCCGGGTTGGGTTGGCGGTGCTTCTTCAGGTTGAGGTGGCTGCGCCGGCTCCGAGGCTGTTTGATCGGTGGGCGCTGCCGGAGGAGTTTCCTGGGCCGTACCAGCGGCCTGGGCGGGGCTTCCCTGGCTTTGGGGCGGGTTGTTCTCAGGGGTTTGCGGCGCGCTGGGGCGGGGGGTGGCCGGGGTGAGGCGGCGGCCCCAGTTGCGGGCGATGGCCTCGAGGTCGCTGTAGCGGTACTTCCCCTCGCTGGCCGCCCGCTCGATGGCCTGGGCGTTACCGGCTAGCTTGCCGTTCTTGTCGTAAAAGGCCACCCGGGTCTCGCGGAAGCTGGCCTCGGGCCGGACTTTTTTGTCGGGCAGGGGGGTTGCGGTAAAGCGGAAGGCCTCGAGGTCCTTGCGCGGGCTGGTAAAGACCGCATCAATGTCCACCACGCCCCTTTCTTCGTTGTAGCGCAGCACGTACAGCAGGCTGGCATCGGCCTTGAAGCTGTCCAGGGCCAGCTTGAGGTCTTTGAGCGGAATCTGGGCCTGAAAGCCCCGGGCCTCGCGGTCGCGCACCCGGAACAGGTAGGGGAAGGGGTCGGCCACCTCGGCCAGCGGGAAGACCTGATCGAGCCGGGGCGGTGGGGTCTCGCCGATCACCAGGGTGACCTTCTGGGTGCGGTTGGAAAGGTTGGCGTCCTCCACGCTCACTATAAGCTCGAAGCTGCCTTTTTCCTGCGGCGTGCCGCTGATGCGACCGTTGCTGTAGACCAGCCCCCGGGGCAGGTTGCCCTCGAGGGTGAACCGGTAGGGCCGCACCCCCCCGTCGGCGGTAAGGGTGGTGTTGTAGGGTTCGTCCACATAGCCGGTGTCGAATCGGAGGATGAGACGCAAGGGCTGGCGGCTCTGGTTGTTCTGGCTGTCCGAACCGCAGGCTGCGAGCAGAATACCCAGGAAGACCAGCCCTCCCAGCAATAAGACCCTGCCCAATACCGGTCGCTTGCGCATGCTTTAAGTTTAGACCTCCAGATGAACACTGGTTGTGAAAATGGCCGGGCCGCTGCCCTTGTATAGTGTGGGGCATGAGTGTTAAGCCCGACTGGTGGATTCGCGAAAAGGCCAAGCAAGGCATGATTGAGCCGTTCGAGGAGCGGCTGGTGCGCGAAGGGGTGATCAGCTATGGGCTCTCGAGCTTCGGCTACGACCTGCGGGCGGCGCGGGAGTGGAAAATTTTTGCCAACGTATTCCACACCATCGCCGACCCCAAGGGCCTCGACCCCAAGAGCTTCGTGGACTACGAGGGCGATGAGGTGATCATCCCGCCCAACTCCTTCGTGCTGGCCCGCAGCATGGAGTACATCCGCATGCCCGATAACGTGCTGGCCATCGCCATTGGCAAAAGCACCTACGCCCGGGTGGGCATCGTAGCCAACATCACCCCCCTGGAACCGGGCTGGGAGGGGCACGTCACGCTCGAGTTCTCCAACACCACCCCCCTGCCGGCCAAGATGTACGCCGGCGAAGGGGTGGTACAGCTGGTGTTCTTCGAGGGCGAGCGCCCCGAGGTGACCTACCGCGACCGCAAGGGCAAGTACCAGGGTCAGACCGGCATTACCCTGCCTCGAATCTGATACGCATTCCGGCAGTATCGTTCACTTTGACAAGCCTAAACGATACTGCCGAAATGCTTTTCTACTCCCTTCGGTCGGCTTGAATCCTTCACCTCTGACTGCGCAGGGCGGTGAAGGATTCAAGCGGAAACGGTATGAAAACCTGGCGTGTTCTCATCCGGGCCGGTAGACTGGGTGGGATGCGCGCTGCTCTGCTAATCGCCGCTCTGCTGGCCCTGGCCATCGCCGCTTTCTTCCTCTGGCAAGGCAACGGCGGAGCAAAGAGTAGCCTAGGAGGAAACATGGAAGCCCTGCCCTACAAGTCCGACCAGCCGGTGACCCGGTTTGCCAGGCCCGAACAGGTGATTGACCCGACCAAGTTCGACTACTACGCCGAGATCGAGACCAGCAAAGGAAAAATCGGCATCGATTTGTTCGAGAACGAGGCCCCCATCACCGTTAACTCCTTCGTGTTTCTAGCCCTCCACCGCTACTTCGAGGGGGTTGTGTTCCACCGGGTGATTCCGGGGTTTGTGGCCCAGACCGGCGACCCCACCGGCACCGGCATGGGCGGCCCCGGCTACCAGTTTGGCCTCGAGGTCACCCCCAAGCTCAACTACGACAAAAAAGGCCTGCTGGGCATGGCCCGCACCATGGACCCCAACTCCAACGGCAGCCAGTTCTTCATCACCTACGGCCCCACGCCCAACCTCAATCAGCAGTACACCATTTTCGGGCAGGTGGTGGAGGGGATGGAGGTGGTCGAGCG
The DNA here is from genome assembly GCA_026004095.1 of Meiothermus sp. GTDB lineage: Bacteria > Deinococcota > Deinococci > Deinococcales > Thermaceae > Meiothermus. The sequence continues at coordinate 271,181 of BPIL01000001.1, read as the reverse complement.
CATCGCCCCCACCGAGGGCCCCCAGGCCAGCCGGGAACGCGACAAAATCCTCTCGGTGAAGATTTTTGCCAAAAGTAAATGATCCCCGAAGGTACCCGCTACTTTTTGCCCCCGGAAGCCCGCCTGCGCCGCGAGCTGCAAGAGCGCCTGATCAACCTGCTGTATAGCTGGGGCTACGAGCCGGTGGAGCTGCCGGCGCTGGAACTTTACGACCCCCAGCACGCCCTGGCCGAGCGGGCCTTCAAGCTGGTGGACAAGACCGGCGAGGTACTGGCGCTGCGCTCGGAGTTCACCACCGCGGTGGCGGGGCTCCTGCGGAGCAACGGGCGGCTGGTAACCGGCCAGCCGGTGCGCTTGCAGTACGCTGGGAACCTCTGGCTGCGCGAGGCCAACGCCGAGCTGGGGCGCAGCCGCGAGTTCAGCCAGGTGGGGGCCGAGCTGGTGGGGGTCTCGAGCCCCCGCGCCGACGCCGAGGTGCTCGAGCTGGCCTGGGCGTGTTTGCAGTTGGTGGGCTTTGCCGAAGCCAAGATCGAGGTGGGGCTCCCCGCCCTGGTGCGGGATCTGCTGGATGCCACCGGCCTGCCCAGCGAGCAAAAGGAGCGCCTGCGCCAGGCCATCCACCGCAAAAATAGCCCGGAGCTCGAGGCCTTGCTGAAGGAGTATCGGGTGCATCCCGGCCTGCAAACCGCCCTGCTGGCCCTGCCCGACCTGTACGGCGGGCGCGAGGTGCTGGCCGAAGCCCGCCGGCTGCCCCTATCGGATAAGGCCCAGGCCGACCTGGACTGGCTCGAGGCCGTGCTGGCTTTGCTGCCCGAGGTGCCCTTGCTGCTCGACCTGGGCCGGGCCCGGCTGCTGAACTTCTACACCGGCCTCAACTTCCAGGCCTACACCCCCGACTTTGGCCTGCCCCTGCTGGGCGGGGGCCGCTACGATGGGGCCCTTCTGCCCTACGCGGCGGGCTTTGCCCTGGGCCTGGAGCGGGTGATGGAGGCGCTGCGCCTGCCCGTATCCGAGCCCCCCCCGGAAGTCCTGGCGCTGGATCGGGCCCTGGCCCGCCAGCTACGGGCCGAGGGAAAGCGGGTAGAGCTGGCCTGGACCGATAATCTGCGCGAGCTGAAGGAATACGCCTTAGAAAAAGGCATCGGCTGGCTGGCGGTGGAGGGGAGGCTCGAGGCCATCCAGTAGCGCCAGAACCGGTTTTCCTCTTACAGCAACGAGGCCAGCCGCATACCCTCTGTAGCCATCTGGGCGTACGTGCCCTCCCCCAGCACGCACAGGCCCACCCCATACAGCCCCTCGAGGCGGCCCAGGCGCATGCTGCTGGGCTCCCACTCCCCTTCGGCAAACACCGCGTACTCCACCCGGTAACCGGGGGTTCCATCCTGCTCGGGCACCTCGGCATGGCGGGTAGAAAAGGTGAAGCCAAGCTGCTGCAGGTGCTGATACAGATCGGGGTAGGCCACCTCCGAGAGGCGCCCGGCCTCCTCAATCACCTGACCGATGTGCAGCCGGGGGTTCAGGAAGCTACCCACCGCCAGCACCACCTTGTGGGCCGTTTTTCGCGGCCCTTCCCAGCTCTCGATACCCACCACCGCCGGGCCCTCCAGCATCAGCCGCGTAACCGAAAGTTGCAAGAGGTGAATCCGCGGATGGTTCTCGAGCCGGTACTTGGCCCGGCTGTGCAGTTCCCAGCCTTTCAAGCCGGCCTCACCCACCAAAGCCAGCAGCGAGCCCGGGGGGAAAGGGGCCCGAATCGGGGTAAAAGGCAGGTAGACCGAGTCCAGGCTGGTGGTGACCAGGCCCACCCTGTGGCCCTTGTTAGCCAGCGCGTAGGCTGCTTCGGAGCCGGCGAAGCCCGCGCCCACAATCAGCACGTCGTAGTCCACGGGCCACATCATACGCACCTTTCCGCACAGGCGCACGCCAGAAGGGCCACCGGATTTTTGATAATGCATTATCATATACATATGCAGCGCTGGTTTGCCCTGATTGTCCTCAGCGGCCTGGCCCTGGGCCAGCCGCTACAGGTGGCCGCGACCACCACCGTGATAGCCGATCTGGTGCGCGAGGTGGGAGGCTCCCGGGTGCGGGTGGTCGCGGTGGTACCGATGGGGGCTGACCCCCACAGCTTCGAGCCCCGGCCCTCCACGGTGCAGGCCCTCGCCCAGGCCCGGGCGCTCTTCGCCAACGGGATGAACCTCGAGGTCTTCCTGGATCGCATCGCCGCCCAGCTTCCCCGCAACGCCCCGGTGGTTCGGCTGGCGGAGGGGCTGCCCAACCCCATCTGCTACACCCAGGCCGACCGCCAGGCCCCCGGCGCCCACCTGCACGGCCCCTGCGACCCCCACCTCTGGCTCGACCCCAGCTACGGCCTCGCCTACGCCGAGCGCATCCGCGATGCACTGGCCCGCCTCGACCCCGCCGGCCGCAGCCTGTACGAGGCCCGGCTGGCCGACTTCGGGGCTCGAGTCCGGGCTGCCGACGCCGAGGTGAAAGCCTGCATCTCGCACACCCCCCCCGCCCGCCGCAAAGCGGTGGTGCAGCACGACGCCTACCGCTACGCCGGGCGCCACTACGGCATCGAGTTTGTGGGCTCCATCGCCAACTTCTCAGGCCAGCAGCAGGGTGCACGCGCCTTCGCCAGCCTGGCCCTCGCCATGCGCGAGCGCGGGGTGCGGGTCATTTTCACCGAGCCACAGTTTGCCCAGACCGAAGCCCGGGCCCTGGCCGAGGCCACCGGCGCCCGGGTTTTCACGCTGTACTCCGACGCGCTCACCCCCCAGGTGGACAGTTACCTGGCCCTCATCCGGCACAACGGACAGACCCTGTGCCAGGCCTTCCGCTAGGGATGGGAGGGCAAGCCCTGCATCTTGCAAAGTTTTTGATAATGATATATCAATATTACTTCGGAGGTAGACGATGAACCGATGGACAGGCTGGATGGTAGCAGGCTGCTTGCTGGGCCTGCCCGTTTGGGCGGGGCCGGATGACGCAAAGCACCCCGGGCGGCTGGTGGTGGCCGATGGCAAGGTAGGGGTGCTGCGGGTGATTGACCTCGAGAAAGGCGCGGTGGTGGGCTCTTTCTCGGCCCCTGGCCCGGCCAACGTGTATGCCGCTGGCAACGGAATGTATGCCTTCGCCATGCACCGCGAGCAGAACCGGGTGAGCGTGGTGTACGGCGGACTGAGGCAGGAAGACCACGGCGATCACAAAGACCTGGTGGTGGAGGCCCCCTACATCCTCCAGACCCTCACCACCGGCCCCAAACCCACCCACTTCAGCAGCCACAACGGGATGGCCGCTATTTTCAACGATGGCGACGGCACGGTGGCGGTGATAGATGAAAAGAGCCTGGGCCTGGGCCCGCGCATCTTCGAGATCGCCACCGGCGCACCCGACCACGGCGCACCGCTGGCGCTGGGAAACGTGGTGCTGGCCGGTAGCCTGAACCGGGGGGTGGTGGAGGTGTTCAGCCGGGGCGGGCAGAAGATCACCAGCTTTAGCGGCTGCCCGCGCCTGCACGGTCAGGCCGTGCTGGGGAACCGGATCGCCTATGGGTGCAGCGACGGGGTCTTGTTGCTGGAGCGCCAGGGCAACGGTTTTGTGAGCCGCAAACTGCCCAACCCCGCCGGGGCCCCATCAAACGCGCGGGTTGGCACCCTGGTCAGCCACGCCAAATACCCCTTCTTCATCGGCAACTTTGGGCAGGGGCTGGTGCGTGTGGACAGCCAGCTCAGCGTGTACCCCCTATCTGCCAGCCCGGTGCGCTTCGGCTTCGACAAAGAAGGGGTGCTGGTGGTGCTCACCGCCGACGGCAGCCTGCACACCCTCGAGGCTCCTACCGGCCGGGTGCTCAAGAGCCTCAAGGTCTCCGAACCCTTTATCCTCTCCGGCGAGGGGGTGGTTCGGCCCGGTCTGGCCCTGGGCGACGGCAAAGCTTTTGTTGCCCTGCCCGACAAGGGCGAGGTGCTCGAGGTCGAGCTTTCCAGCCTGGAGATCAGGCGCCGCTTCCAGGTGGACGGCACCCCGGGCAGCCTGGCCTGGCTGTGGGTGGAGGGCGAACGGCACTGACGTAAAACAGGCTTTACCACCTGCGGGGCTGAGCGGCCCCGCATTGAGTTTCTGAGGAGATGCACTGTGAGAACCCGTCCGATTCCGGTTGGCGTCCTGGTCGGTTTCCTGGGCGCTGGCAAAACCACCCTGATCAACCACCTGCTCTCAAGCAACCATGGCAAAAAAATAGCGGTGGTGGTGAACGAGTTCGGCGAGATCAACGTAGACGCCAGGCTGGTGCGCCACACCACCCCGCGCATGGTCGAGATGTCCAACGGCTGCATCTGCTGCACCTTGCGAGAAGATCTGCTCCTGGAGCTGCGCGAACTCTCGGAGATGGAGCTCGACTACATCCTGATCGAGTCCACCGGCATCGGCGAACCCCTGCCCATCGCCCAGACCTTCCATATGGAAGACCTGCCAGGTCGGGTGCGCCTCGACGCCATCATCACCGTGGTGGATGCCGAGGCTTTCTGGGACGACTGGAACCGCAAAGACACGGTTGAGGACGAGGAAGGCAACCCGGTGGAGCAACCCCTGGCACCCCTGCTGGCCGATCAGCTCGAGTTCACCTCTATCGTGCTGCTCAACAAAGCCGACCGGGTGGACGAAGCAGCTTTGCTCAAACTCGAAAGCTTCATCCGCGAGCTAAACCCTTACGCGCAGATCTACCGCACGGTGCGGTGCCAGATTGCACCCGAGAAACTTATGCACACCGGCCTCTATAACTACGAGCTGGGCCTGGCCCACCCCGACTGGGAGACCGAGTGGAACAAGCCCAGCTCGGAGGTCGAGGAGTACGGCTTCGAGAGCTTTGTCTATCGCAGCGAGGTGGGCTTTGATGTGCATGCCTTCGAGCAGTTCTTGCACAACTGGCCCAGGAATATCGTGCGCGCCAAGGGCTGGGTCAAGTTCAGCAACCATGTACCGGTCACGCTTTCGCAAGCTGGGCGGCAGATCGTGCTCGAGCCCCGCATGGAGCCATTGCAACAGCACCAGCTCGAGGCCCTGCCGCCCGAGGAGCAAACCCACTACCACCGAACGCTCGAGGCCCTTAACCAAGAACCCACCGAGATCGTCTTTATCGGCCAGGGCATACTGAAGCAGCGACGGGCGCTCGAGGATCGCCTCAATGCGTGCATCTGGAAAGCCTAGTCTTCCAGGTAGGTGTACCCCACCAGCTCCCGCGCGTACAGCTCCATAAAAGCGCCCTTTTCGGCCGGGGTGAGTTTTTTGGAGGAGCGCACCAGCTTCTCCACGGCCTCGGCCAGCTCGTCGTCCTCGTAGCCCATTTTTTCAATCACCCGCCGGGCCTTTTCACCCAGGATGAAGCGCTCGATCTCGTAGCCGCCTTCGTCCACCACCACATGGGCCTCGCCGATGCGGCCAAACAGGTTGTGGTTCATGCCCAGCACGTCCTGGTAGGCCCCGGTCAGGAAGACCCCCAGGTAATAGGGTTCGCCGGGGCGAATTTCGTGCACCGGCAGGGTGTTGCGCACGTCGTGGGTGTCGATGAAGCGGTCGATCTTGCCGTCGGAGTCGCAGGTGATGTCCACCAGGGTGGCCTCGCGGGTGGGGCGCTCGTTCAGGCGGGTGAGCGGCACGATGGGGAACATCTGCTTGATAGCCCAGGTATCGGGAAGGCTCTGGAAGAGGCTGAAGTTGCAGACCAGTTTGTCGGCCAGCATCCTTTGCAGGTCTTCGAGTTCGTCGGCGGGGTAGTCAAGCTCGAGGGCCAGCTTGAGGGTCTTGCGGGCAATCTGGTAGAACAGGGCCTCGGCCGCGGCCCGGTCGCGCAGGGAGATGAGGCCCAGGTCGTAGAGGTTCTGGATGGTGTCCTTGTTGGCGAAGGCGTCGTGGTAAACCTCGCGGTAGTTCTTGGCCGAGATGCTTCGGGCCAGCTCGAACATATCCTTCACCACCGGGTGGGCGTCCTTGGGCTGCTCGAGCTTCTCCTCGCCGGGGGGGCGGATGGTGTCCACCACCTCGAGCACCAGCACGCTGTGGTAGGCGGTCACGGCCCGGCCCGACTCGGTGACCAGGATGGGATGAGGCTCCCCGTGACCATCGCAAATTTCCTTGGTCACGTAGACCAGATCCTCGGCGTACTCTTCCAGGGTGTAGTTGGCCGAGGCGTAGAAGGCGGTCTTGGAGCCGTCGTAGTCCACCGCCAGCCCCCCACCCAGGTTGAGGTAGCGCACCGGGGCCCCCAGCTTGCGAAGCTGCACGTAGGTCTGGGCAATCTCCCGCACGGCCTGCTTGATGCGGCGGATATCGGTCACCTGGCTGCCGATGTGCGAGTGCAGCATGGCGATGGTGCCCAGCAGGCCGGCCTCGGCTAGCATATCCACCGCTTTGATGATCTCAGGGGTGGTGAAGCCAAACTTGGCCGCCTCGCCCCCCGACTCCTCCCAGGCCCCCGAGCCTTTGGTCTTGAGCTTGTAGCGGATGCCAATCTGTGGCTCCACCCCGATTTCTTTGGCGATGCGGATCACCCGCCCCAGCTCGGCAAACTTCTCGAGGGTCACCACCACGTTCCTGCCCAGCTTTTTGCCCATCAAGGCCAGCCGGATAAAGTCGTCGTCTTTGAAGCCGTTGCAGGCGATGATGGACTCGGGGTGCAGATCCTGGGCCAGAATCAGGGCCAGCTCGGCTTTGGAGCCAGCCTCGAGGCCGTAAGCAAAGGGCTTCCCCGCTCTGGCCACCGTCTCCACCACCATGCGCCGCTGGTTGACCTTGACCGGGAACAGCCCCTGGTAGCTGGCGTTGTAGTGGTACTTTTTGATGGCCCGCCGGAAGGCCTCGTTGAGCGCCACCACCCGCGCTTCTAAAATCTGTGGGAAGCGCAGCATCACCGGCAGCGGGCGTCCTTCGTCGCGCAGGTCTTGCACGATCTCAAAAAGCGAAGCGCTGGGGCCCTCCGCCCCCTCGGGCGTGACCTCGAGCTCGCCATCCTCCCCTACCCGAAAAAACCCCGCCGCCCAATGGGGGACGAGGTAGGTTTCTTCGGCATCCTTGGCAGTGTAGCGTTTGAGCTTCTCCAACTTGAATCCGGGTCTCCTCGCACAGGCTACGGACGGAATGTCTGGGGGCATTCACCGTGCGCTGTCCAGAACAGAGTGTAGGGCATTTTGCCCCAGGATGCTATAGCAAAGACACCATTCATCAAGGAATCCGTTCTGCTCCACACGAGAGCCTTTATTGCTTATCTGCCGGGCCCAGACCCACCTCGAGCCACACCTGCACGGCCTGGCCCACCTCGAGGCCCTCGGCCCGGCGCACCGCATCTTTGAGCGGGAGAACATACCGGCCCTCCTTAGGCCAGAGCGCCGTCTTCCAGACCGTCCGGCCGATGCGAACCTTTGCCGGAATCATGCCCCAGCCGTAGGTCAGGAGCCGCTCGGCGCTTTTGATGGCCCGGCTCTCTACCTCGGGCACGGTCACGAAGTAAAAGGGCGCCGGGCCGCGCCACTCCCAGATTTCACCGCTGAACTCGAAGCCCATGGCTACCAGACCTCCGTGCGCCACAGGCTCCAGATGGCCTGCTCTTCCAGCACCTCCGGCATCACATAGCCCGTCCGCTTCAGGGCCAGCTTGATCTGCCCGACGTGGTAGCCCTCGTGCCAGAGCATGTGCTGAAGGAACAGCACCGGGTGGTCGTAGCGGGCGTGCGCCCCCTCCATCGGCTGACCGGCCTCGAGGCGATGCTTCACCGCCTTGCAAATAGCTCGAGCGCTCTCCTCAAACGCTGGCTCGATGCCTTCGGCCGACCTGTCGTCAGGGTCTTGATAAAAGAGCGGAAGCAAGCCCTCTGCAAACTCAGGGGCGACCTGCTGCAACCAGAACAGCCGGGTGTTCTGGATATGCGCAAACTGCTCCCCCACCGACGGGCTCCCTTCCATGGCCCTGGCCTCCAGGCCCCCTTCTGGCAGAGCCCGCAGCAGGTTGAGCAGGATGGTGTTGTTGCGCTGAAAGGAGTCCAGCAGGGCTTCCGAAACCGAATTGCGCATGGATATACCTCTTTCGTAACACGATTAGCAAATACGATAATAACATATCGGCCCCGAACCCTCGTCGGAGCACAAAAACACCCCCAGGCCCGGGGGTGTTTGGAGGCAGAAGAAGCCGATGCCTACTTCACGAACAGCATCTCGCGGTAGCTGGGCAGGGGCCAGTATTTGTCGGCCAGGATGCGCTCGAGGGCGTCGGCGGCCTTGCGCACCTCGGCCATAGCGGGCAGCACGTTGTCGCGCATGTGGTGGGCTTTCTCGTGCACCTCGTCACCACCCAGCTCGGCGTTCTGGGCCTTGAGCTTCTCCAGGGCATCCGACAGCGCGTCGGTGGCCTCCACCACCTGCTTGATGGTGCGCTCAACCGCCCGCGACTTGACCTCAATCTCCGAGAGTTCGGCCAGGTAGCTCAGGGCCCCGGGCAGAATCTGGGTCTGGGCCACCCACTCGGTGGTTTCCCCTTCGATGTTGACCTGCTTGAAGTAGATGTCGTACATGATCTCCTGGCGGGCGTGAATCTCGCGCTCGTTGAGCACCCCCAGGCGGGTAAACAGCTTGATGTTCTTCTCGTCGGTAAAGCGCTCGATGGCGTCAACGGCCGTGCGCAGGTTCAACAGCCCCCGCTTGGCGGCCTCCTTGTGCCAGGCCGCCGAGTAGCCGTCGCCGTTGAACACATGATGCGCTTGTGCTGGGCGTAGGCCTCCTTGATGGTCTCCAGCAGCGGCCTGCTCGAAGCGCATCTTCTTCTTCATCTTGGCCTCGAGCGAGTCCACCAGGGCATCAATGGCGTCGGCCACGATGGTGTTGAGCACCGTGATGGGGAAGGAGATGCTCTGCGAAGAACCCACCGCGCGGAACTCAAACTTGTTGCCGGTAAAGGCGAAGGGCGAGGTGCGGTTGCGGTCGCCGGCGTGCTTGGGCAGGGGGGGCAGCACGGGCGTGCCGAGCTCGAGCACCCCAGCTTTCTTGCTCGGAGCCACCCTTGCCGTTGGCCAGGCGCTCAAAGATATCGGTGAGCTGGTCGCCCAGGAAGATGGACATGATGGCTGGGGGGGCTTCGTTGGCGCCCAGAGCGGTGGTCGTTGGAGGCCGAGGCCACACTAATGCGCAGCAGATCCTGGTGCAGATCCACCGCCTTGATCACCGCCGCACAGAAAAACAGGAATTGCAGGTTTTCGTGCGGGGTGTCGCCGGGCTCCAGCAGGTTGATGCCGGTGTCGGTGCTCATGCTCCAGTTGCAGTGCTTGCCCGAGCCGTTGATGCCGGCGAAGGGCTTTTCGTGCAGCAGGGCCACCAAACCGTAACGGCGGGCGGTGTTCTTAAGCACCTGCATGATGAGCTGCTGGTGATCGGCGGCAATGTTGGAGGGCTCGAAGATGGGGGCAATCTCGTACTGGCCGGGGGCCACCTCGTTGTGACGGGTCTTGACCGGAATACCCAGGGCGTAGAGCTGGTTTTCCACGTCGGTCATGAAGGAGAGCACCCGGTCGGGGATGGAGCCGAAGTAGTGGTCTTCCAACTCCTGTCCGCGCGGGGGCTTGGCCCCAAACAGGGTGCGCCCGGTCATGACCAGATCGGGGCGGCGGAAGTAAAACTCCTCGTCAATCAGGAAGTACTCCTGCTCCGCCCCCAGGGTGGAAGAAACCTTATTGGCCTCCACCCCAAAGTACTTGAGGGCCCGCTGGGCGCTTTTGTTGAGGGCCTCGATGGAGCGCAGCAGGGGGGTTTTGAGGTCGAGGGCCTCCCCCGTCCAGCTAGCAAAAGCGGTGGGGATGCACAGGGTGGCGCCGTTGGAGTGGCGCATGATGAAGGCCGGCGAGGTGGGGTCCCAGGCCGTATAGCCCCGGGCCTCGAAGGTCGCACGCAAGCCCCCCGAAGGGAACGATGAGGCATCCGGCTCGGCCTGAATAAGCTCTTTCCCGCTAAACGAGGCAATCACCTTGCCCTCGGAAATCGGGACGAAAAAGCTATCGTGCTTTTCGGCGGTATAGCCGGTGAGGGGGTGGAACCAGTGGGTGTAATGGGTGGCCCCTTTTTCCAGGGCCCATTTTTTCATAGCCAGGGCAATGGTATCGGCGATGCTGGGATCGAGGGGAGCGCCTTTCTCAATGGTGGCCTGGAGCGACTTCCACACCGGCTTGGAAACCAGCTCCCGCAGCTCATCCATATCCAGCACATCGCTGGCAAATACCTTGCCGGCAATGTCGCTGGAAACCTGCCGCACATCCTTAAACCGCCAGTTACGGGCTGCCGAGACAACATCAAAGTCGTGGTTCATAGGGTCTCCTGGGAGGCGGTGCCGGTTTGCCTGCGCTTTTAGATGCTTTTTGTATCTAAAAACTCATCAAGCCGACACCACTTGAAACAACACAATACCATAAACCGGAAAAAATCAACACTATGTTCTCCAAAAATTTGCATTGTGTCGCAAAATAGGCTGACATTATGCAAAATAGAAGGCCCTTAATTCTGCTTTCTTGATGGCGCTTGATTTATATGCACTTTGGATATATACTCCTCGCATATAAGTAGGTGATTCATCTGATCCACCGCAGCCCAGAAGAACAGCAATACCTGAGCAGCTACGAGCCCAGCGCTTTTGATCGGCCATCGGTCACGGTTGATGTGGTCATCCTGACCCTGCGGGAAGGGCACCTGGAGGCCCTGCTGGTCAAGCGCAAGGAGCATCCATACCTCAACTACTGGAGCCTGCCAGGCGGTTTTGTGCAACCCCATGAGTCGCTCGACGAGGCCGCCGCGCGGGTGCTGCGGCAAAAAGCCGGGCTCGAGGGCATGGTGGGCATGGAGCGGGAAAGCCCCCACAAGCACCCGGTCTACCTCGAGCAGCTCTACACTTTCGGCGACCCCAAGCGCGACCCCCGCATGCGCGTGATTAGCGTGGCCTATTACGCCCTGGTCGAGGCCAGCCACATCCGTGAAGCGGGCGAGGAGATCGCGCTGTTCAAGTTGCGCACACCGGAAGGGGCCAGCAGCGTAGAAATTTTTGATAGTAAAAACAAAAAGTACTCCCTGGCCTTCGACCACGCCGAGATACTGGGGGTGGCCCTGCGGCGCATCCGGGGCAAGCTCTCGTACACCCCCATCGGCTTTGAGCTGCTACCGGAGCGCTTTACGCTGCGCCAACTGCAGGCCGTGCACGAGACCATCCTGCAAAAAAAGCTCAACAAGGACTCTTTTCGGCGCAAGATGCTGGCCTCGGGGATGCTCGAGGCCACCGGCGCGCTCGAGCGCGGCCTGGGCCGGCCCGCCGAACTCTACCGCTTCCGGAGGGAGGTATGAAGACCGCCGTCTTTATCGGGCGCTTCCAGCCGCCGCACCTAGCCCACCTCGAGACCATCATCCACGCCCTGGAGCGCTTCGACCGGCTGATCGTGGTGCTGGGCAGCGCCTACGGCTACCCCACCCCCAAAAACCCCTTCAGCGCCGAGGTGCGCGAGGCCATGATCCGGGCCAGCCTGGGTGCGGACGCGGCCCGGTTGCAGTTTGTAGCCATCGCCGACGACTACTACAACGACCCCCGCTGGTTCCGCAGTGTGCGGACGGCGGTGGAGGCCCTCGCCGGCCCCGGTGCCCGCATTGCTATCACCGGCTACGACAAGGACGAGAGCAGCTACTACCTGCACGGCTTTGGCGACTGGCCCTTCGAGCCCAGCGGGGTGGTGAGCCCGCTCAACGCCACCGACGTGCGCAACAGCTACTTTGGCGGCAGCGCCGATTGGAAGGCCATGGTTCCGGAGGCGGTGCGGCAGCATATGGAGCAGTTCGCCGCCACGGCAGAGTTCAAACGCCTGCAAGACGAGTGGAGAACCATTCAACACTACCGCGCGCTCGAGCGAAGCTACCCTTACCCCATCCTGCACGTCGCCACGGACGCTTTTGTGCTGGCGCAAGAACAGGTGCTGCTCGTCGAGCGCAAGGGCACCCTCGGCCAGGGGGCTTGGGCCCTGCCGGGGGGCTATGTGGAGCCCAGGGAAACCCTGCTGGCTTCGGCCCTGCGCGCGCTGCGCGAGGAAACCGGCCTGGCGCTGCAAGCCCAGCACCTCAAGGCCACCCAGGCCTTCGACTATCCGGGCCGCAGCCTGCGCGGAAGGGTGATCAGCCTGGGCCACTTCTTCGACCTGGGCAACACCCCTCCCCCAGCAGTTCAGGGGCAGGACGCCTTCTGGCTGCCCCTGGCCGAACTCGAGCGCCACCAGGCCCGCTTCTTTGAGGATCACTATCAGCAGATTTGTTGGTTTTTGGGGCGCGCACCGCACCAACCCGCGCTGTCCCAAGGAAAGGAGCCCAAGTGAAACCCCTCAACCCCCACAACCTCATCCTCAACACCGACAGCTACAAGGCCAGCCACTACGCCCAGTTCCCCAAGGGCATGACCTATGCCAGTTGGTACATCGAAAGCCGCGGGGGCGACTCCAACTTCGTGCGCTTCTTTGGCCTGCAGGCCTTCTTAATCGAGTACCTGAGCAAGGGGGTCAGCCTGGCCGACGTGGAGGAAGCCCAGGCGGTCTTCCAGGCCCACGGCCTGCCCTTCCCCACAGAGGGCTGGCGCTACATCGCCCAGGACTTAGGGGGGCGGCTGCCGGTGCGCATCCGGGCCGTGCCCGAGGGTAAGGTGGTTCCCGTACACAACCCCCTGGTTATCATCGAGAGCACCGACCCCAAAGTGCCCTGGCTGCCGGGCTGGCTCGAGACCGCGCTGTTGCGGGCGGTCTGGTACCCCACCACGGTCTGCACGGTTTCCTGGGGCATCCGCAACACCATCAAGGAGTACCTGGAGAAAACCGCCGACGACCCCGAGGCCGAGCTGCCCTTCAAGCTGCACGACTTTGGCGCGCGGGGGGTGAGCAGCCTCGAGAGCGCCGGGCTGGGCGGGATGGCCCACCTGGTGAACTTTATGGGCACCGATACCGTTAGCGCCCTGGTCTACGCCCGCAACTACTACGGGGCCGAGATGGCCGGCTACAGCATCCCGGCCATGGAGCACAGCACCGTGACCAGCTTTGGCCGCACCGGCGAGGCCCAGGCTTACCGCCAGATGCTCGAGGCCTTTGCCAAACCGGGGGCCCTGCTGGCGATGGTGATTGATTCGTACAACCGCGAGCACGCCGTGGGCCAGATTATCGGCGAGGAATTGCGCGAGCTCATCCAGCAGTCGGGGGCCACCGTGGTCATCCGGCCCGACTCGGGCGACCCGCCCTTCGTGGTGCTGCGCACCGTGCAGACCCTCGAGGCCAAATTTGGCGCCACCCTCAACCGCAAGGGCTACAAGGTGCTGAACGGGGTGCGGGTCATCCAGGGCGACGGGGTGAACGCCGACACCATCCGCAAGGTGCTGTTTTTGCTCGAGCAGTGGGGCTACAGCGCCTCCAACGTAGCCTTCGGCATGGGCGGGGCCCTCTTGCAGCACCCCCACCGCGACACCCAGAAGTTCGCCCAGAAGCTGCACCTGGTCACGGTAGACGGCGAGACCTACGGGGTAGGCAAGAGTCCGGTGGACGACCCCGGCAAGCTCTCTAAGAAGGGCCGTCTGGACGTTATCCAGGACGAGCGCGGCATCCGCACCGTGGAGCTGCCGCTGGAGGCCACCCAGCCCCACCCCCAGAGCATCCTGCAAACCGTATTCGAGAACGGGGTAATTACCCGGCGCTACACCTGGGAAGAGGTGCGCAACAACGCTTAGAACACGCTGGTTCCGGGCCCCGGCCAGCTCAGAGCGAAAGCCTGGGCCCAACTCGCCGCCAGGTCGGCAAAGGTGGCGCGGGTGCCCAGATCCCGCCCGGCCATCCCCGGCCCCGCCACCAGCAGCATCCCATACTCGCGGGTATGGTCGGTGCCGCGGTAGGTGGGGTCGTTGCCGTGGTCGGAGACGATAAAGAGATAGTCGTCCGGGCCGAGGACGGCCAGCAGTTCGGGCAACCGGGCATCGAATTCTACGAGCGCCTGGGCGTAGCCCTGGGGGTTCCGCCGGTGGCCGTACTTGGCGTCGAAGTCGACCAGGTTGGTGAAGATAAGGCCGGAGAAGCCCTGGCGCATGAGTTCCAGGGTGCGCTCGAGGCCCTCGAGGTTGCTGCCCGACTTGACCTCGCGGGTAAAGCCCCGGTGGGCGTAGATATCGGGAATCTTGCCCACCCCCACCACCTCCAGCCCTGCGGCTTTTATCTCGTCCAGCACGTTGTGGGGGGGCTCGAGGGCAAAGTCTTTGCGCAGATCCTCGCGCCGGTAGTACTGGCCGGGCTCCCCTTCGAAGGGGCGGGCGATCACCCGGGCACAGGCCAGCGGCCCCACCAGCATCTCCCGCGCAACCCGGCACCATTGGTAGAGGGTCTCGAGGGGAACCTTGCCGATGTGGGCCGCCACCTGAAAGACCGAGTCGGCCGAGGTGTACACGATGGGAAAGCCGGTGCGCAGGTGCTCGTCGCCGTAGTCGCGGATGGCCTCGGTGCCCGAGTAGGGCTGGTTGAGCAGGTACCCCTCCACGCCGATGCGCCGGCAGTATTCGGCCAGAAAGTCCTGTGGAAAACCCTGTGGAAAAACCTGGAAGGGGTGCTCGAGTTGAATCCCCACAAACTCCCAGTGGCCGGTGGAGGTATCTTTGCCGGGGTTGACCTCCCGCATCCGGCCAAAGGCCCCCTGTGGCTTCGCAACCCTGGGCAGGGTGTGCACCCCCGGTACGTGGCCCAGCCCCAGCGCGGCCAGGTGGGGCAGCTCTACCCCGGTTTTGAGCACGGTGTGGTCGAGGGTGTCGGCCCCTTCGTCGCCGAACTGCGCGGCGTCGGGCAGGTAGCCCAGGCCCACCGAATCCAGCACGATGGTGGTAATCTTCATGTCCACCAGCATACCGGACGCCGGTGGGCCGGCTTTGCGTTCCCCTACAACAGGGCCTGGAGCACTAGGCACCCACCAGATCACGGGCTGTGCCCAGAGAGCGCCACAGCAGCCCCAGCAGTTCGCGGGTGGCAAAGTCCACCGAGGAATCGGGGTAGGAGACCCAGTGCACCCCCAGGGAAAAACCCGCATCTTCGATGAATAAAAGCCGTAGCAAACCAGCCTTTTGCTCGGGTTCCACAAACGAGCGGCTGGCCAGCCCCACCCCCAGCCCGGCGGCGGCGGCCGCCTTGACCCCATACAGGCTGCCGCACTCCAGAAGACGCGCTGGCACAATGCCGTGGCGTTCCAGGAACTGCTCGAGCCGCAGGCGCAGGCGTGAATTGCGCTGAGGAACCAGCAGGGTCATCCCCTCGAGCTGGCCCAGCGCCACCCCCCCCAGCCGCGCCCAGGGGTGGGAAGGAGCCACCACCAGCACCATCTCGTCGCTGGTCAGCCGGCGGGCCAGCAGCGGCTCGGGCAGGGCGTCGGTTCCCCCCAAGACCAGCGCCGCGTCCAGGTCGCGCTGGTACACCTGCTCGATAAGCTCGAGCGTGGTGCCGTTTTTCAGTTGCAGCTCGCAACGGCCCTGCTGGGTCTCGGCCCAGCCAATCAGCGCGGCCAGATACCGCGGAATCAGGCTCCAGGCCAGGCCCACCTCGAGGCTGGGAATGCGCTGGTGCCGCCTTTCCTCGATAAAGCGGGTGGCCTGGGCCAGGCTGCGGCTGACCGCACAGGCGTAGGGCAGCAGGGCTTTGCCGGCCTCGGTCAGGGTGATACCCTGGGGGGTACGTTCGTAGAGGGGTTGACGGACGGCGTCCTCGAGGGCCTTGAGGGTTTTGCTCACCGCAGGCTGGCTCAGGTGCAAAACCTCGGCGGCACGGCTCAGGCTGCGCAGCTCGGCCACCACGCAAAATACCACCAAGTACCGGGGGTTTAGGCGCATAAGGACAAATCAATGCAGTATACAGCCTTGGCACTCCCGCAAAGTCCGCCCACAACCCAAACTGCAAGGGGGGTTGACCCATCCCCTTGTCGATGCATCACACAGCTTCCGGTTATCCCGGCCATGCATATCCCCTACCGGTATTTGACAAAATACCCCCTGGGGATATATCCTGGCGGTCAGGAGGTTGGCGAATGCTCTTCAAGCACATCTACGAGGAAGGACTCGCACAGGGCAGCTACTTTATCGGCTGTCAATCGCAGGGCACCGCTATCGTGGTAGACCCCCGGCGCGACATCCAGGTCTACCTGGACGAGGCCCAGAAAAACGGCATGAAGATTGTGGCCGTGGCCGAGACCCACATCCACGCCGACTACCTCTCGGGCGCCCGCGAGCTGGCCAAAGCCACCGGGGCCAAGCTCTACCTGAGCGATGAGGGCGACGAAAACTGGAAGTACAGGGGCCTCGAGGGCTTCGACTACCAGCTCGTGCGGGATGGCGACCAGATCCGGCTGGGCAACATCACCCTCACGGTGGTGCACACCCCCGGCCACACCCCCGAGCACATCAGCTTTCTGGTACTGGACGGAGCCGCCGCCAGCGAGCCCGGCTTCTTCCTGACCGGCGACTTTGTGTTTGTGGGGGATATTGGCCGTCCCGACCTGCTGGAAGAGGCCGCCGGCCTCCTGGGCACCGCCGAACCCGGCGCCCGGCGCATGTTCAGAAGCCTGAAGGAAAAATTCCTCACCCTACCCGATTATGTGCAGGTCTGGCCGGGCCACGGCGCGGGTAGCGCCTGCGGGAAGGGTCTGGGGGCTGTGGCCAGCACCACGGTGGGATACGAGCGCCGCTTTGCCTGGTGGGCCGACTACCTGCGCACGGGCGACGAAGAGGGCTTTGTGAAGGCCCTGCTCTCGGGCCAGCCCGAAGCCCCCTACTACTTCGCCCGGATGAAGCAGCTCAACCGCGACGGAATGCCCATCCTGGGCGAGCTGCCCATACCCCACCAGCTCACCCCCGAGCAGTTCCAGCAGAAGCTGAGCGAAGGGGCCTTGCTGGTGGATACCCGCGACAAGCTGGCCTTTGCCGGAGGGCACCTACAGGGGGCCATCAACATCCCGGCGGGCAAGAACTTCAGCACCTGGGCCGGCTGGCTGCTGCCCTACGACCGCGACCTGGTGCTGCTGGCCAGCCCCGAACGGGTGGGCGAGCTGGTTAAGCAGCTCATCCGCATCGGGCTGGATCGGGTGGTGGGGTATATTCCGGGCCTCGAGGGCTACGCACAGGGGGAGCTAAGAACCGTTCCTCAGGTCACCGCAGCCCAGGCCAAAGCCCTGTGGGAAAAGGGCGAGGCCACCATTCTGGACGTGCGCGGGGCCGACGAGTACCGGGCCGGCCACATCCCCGGGGCCCTGAACATCCACGCCGGGCGGGTGATGAACCACCTGAACCGCATCCCCAAGGACAGGCCGGTGGTGGTGCACTGCCTGGGCGGCGACCGTTCGTCCACCGCCATTAGCGCACTGATGGGCGCGGGCTTTAGCAACCTGATCAACCTCACCGGCGGCATCCGGGCCTGGCAGCAGGAGGGCTTCCCCATTGAGAAAGGCCCTTCCCGTGAGTTGGTAAATGCCTAGTCGAGTCTGACCCTGTATACCACAAGCACCATGAACCTTTCCGTCCAAGCCGCTTACCATATGCTAGAACGCTTTCAGGTGGTAGATGTCCGCGAGCCCGAGGAGTGCTGCCGGGGGCTTTGCGCCTGCCTTTGTCCAGGCTTCAGGCCCTGGCCCCTCTGTACCTCGAGCGCGAACGGCCCGTGCTCCTGTACTGCCGCAGCGGCAACCGCTCACAAGAAGCCCTCCAAACCCTGAAAAACCTGGGCCACCTCGAGGGCGGCCTCAAAGGCCGGCCTCCCCTGCACAAGCCCTGTATAACAGGAGGAACCCATGCTCACCGTTCCATACAAAGACATCAGCCCGCAAGAAGCCCGTAAACTGCAAGAAGAAAAGGCCCTGTTTGTAGACGTGCGCGAACCCGAGGAGTTTGCCCAGGTGCGCATCGAGGGGGCCCAACTGATTCCGCTCTCCGAGTTCGGCGGGCGCTTTAGCGAGATTCCCAAGAACCAGCCGGTGGTGCTGTACTGCCGCAGCGGCAACCGCAGCGCCCAGGCCGCGGCCTGGCTCTCGGCCAAGGGCTACTCGAACCTGCTTAACCTCGATGGGGGCCTCATGGCCTGGTACCAGGCCGGGCTGCCGCTGGACACAGCGCCCCTCGAGGTCACCTACCAGGACACCGCCTTTACCGAACTCACCCCCCACGAGGCCCAGCAGTGGATCCGGGAAGGGGCCTATGTGGTGGACGTGCGCGAACCCTACGAGTACGCCATGGGCCACGTACCCGGCGCGGTCAATATCCCGCTGGGGCGCTTTGTGAGCGAGGTGGGCAAGCTGCCCAAAGACCGCAAGCTGGTGGTGGTCTGCGCCTCCGGGGGCCGTTCGGCGCAGGCCTCGGAGTACCTGGTGGCCCACGGCTTTGCCAAGGAACACGTGGGCAACCTCGAGGGCGGCACCTACGGCTGGATGAGCGCAGGCTTTGAGGTGGAGCGTTGATCGGCTGGCTTAAAAACCTATTGGGTGGCGGGGCGGCAGTGGGCCGCCTCAGCCCGCTCGAGGCCCACGAAAAAGCCAGGGCCGGCGCCATTATTCTGGATGTCCGCACCCCACTGGAGCGCCAGGAGGGCAAAATCCCCGGCTCGCAGGCCCTGCCGCTCGATCGGCTGGCTCTCGAATGGGAGAAGCTGCCCAGGGACAAAGAGATCATCTGCCAGTGCCGAAGCGGCGCACGCAGCGCCCAGGCCGCGCGGTTTCTGGCCGCCAAAGGCTACAAAGCTTACAACCTGGTAGGCGGCATAGAAGCCTGGAAGCGGCACAAACTCCCGGTGAAGTGATGCAAGACGTCTTTCCCAACGAGCTTTCCCTCTGGCAAAAGCGCGGGGCTGTGCTCCTGGACGTGCGGTCGCCGGAAGAGTTCGCCAGCGGGCACATTCCGGGTTCGCGCAACCTTCCCCTGGAGCAGCTTCTGGAGGCGCTGGATACCCTGAAAAGCCCCGTCGTGACCATCTGTGCTACGGGCAGCCGGGCCGGACTGGCCGCCGAAGTGCTGGGGTACGAGGGCCTCGAGGTGGGGAAGCTGGTGGGGGGTATCCAGGGCTACGCGGCCCAGGGCTACCCGCTCGAGCGCGCACCAAGGCAGGCGACCCCGCCCGAGGAGGCCCCATGCTCCTAGCCTGGATGGGCGCCATTCTGATTGGCCTGGCCCTGGGCATGCTGGGCTCGGGCGGCTCCATCCTCACGGTGCCCATCCTGGTCTACCTGGTGGGGGAACCCGACAAACTGGCCATTGCCGAGTCGCTGGCCATCGTGGGCCTGATCGCCCTGGTGGGGGCCATACCCTACGCCCTCAAGGCCCAGATAGACTGGCGCAACGTGCTCTTTTTTGGCCTGCCGGGCATGGCCGGCACCTACCTGGGGGCCTACTTTTCCAGATGGGTGCCGGGGGTCTGGCAACTGGGGCTGTTTGCGGTGGTAATGCTGCTGGCCGCCTACATGATGTTCCGCCCCCCGCGGCTCGAGGCCCCCACACAAAAACGCTCTTACCCAAAAATCGTCCTGGATGGCCTGGTAGTGGGCATCCTCACCGGCCTGGTGGGGGTGGGTGGAGGGTTTCTAATTGTCCCGGCTTTGGTCTTGCTGGGCGGGCTGCCCATGCACCTGGCCGTGGGCACCAGTCTGCTGATTGTAGCCATGAAATCGGGCAGTGGGTTCTATAAATACCTGCACCTGCTGCCCGAGCAGGGCTACACCGTGCACTGGGATATCGTGCTGATCTTCGCGGCGCTGGGCATTGTGGGCAGCCTGTTTGGGGGCCGTCTGGCCGCCTCGATCCCCCAGCTCACCCTGCGGCGCGGCTTTGCCGGGTTTTTGGTGGTGATGGGGGTTTTGATCCTGTGGCAGAACCTGCCCCGGGTGCTGCATGGGTAGGCGCCGGCGCTCGAGCTTACTCTGGATAACCGGCCAGGGCCAGGTCGTCCTTGAGGGACTCCACATCCACCCGGCCCGCATAAAGGTTCACCACCTTGCCCTCGCCGTCGAGCACAAAGGTCCAGGGATGGCCCAGTACTTTGTAGCGGTTGGCTACAGCCACCGGGTTATCGCCCCCCGGCTGGGCTAAAAGCGGGAGGAACCGGGGGTAGTTTTTCATATAGTCCCGCACCACCTGTTCGGTGTCGCGGGGCTCACGACTAATCACCACAAAAGGCACCTGGTATTCCTGTGCAAGCTGGTGCAGCTTGGGGAACTCAGCCCGGCAGATGGGGCACCAGCTGGCCCAGAAGGTAATCACCATCGGCTTACCCTTGAAGCTGCCCAGGGTATAGACCTTGCCGGATAAATCGCGCAGCCGGAAGTCGGGCGCGCTCTGTCCCGGCGATACGGCCAAACCTACCGCAAACAAAGTTAGAACTGCCAGCCAGCGTTTCATGCTTCCTCCCGTCCCGATACCTGCAGAGGGTATATTAAACAGCAACCATCCAGCCTGGCACAAGGGGCCTGTTCACACACTTTCGAATCGCAGCCACAACCCCTACCCAAAAAGTAATGAAAGCCATATCTCCAAGCTATAGCCTGTACAATAATGCGTACCAACCACATTAGATATCCAGATCCAGCCGCGTGGATGTGTTGACGGTGATACCCCCAGGTAGTATTAATAGGTAATCGAAAACCTTCGGTACGCTATGCGGTACATACTGTTCACAGCAATAGGGATTTTCATGGCGGTGCACGCCCAGGGGGTGGACTTCAACCGCTGGTATCCCTACACCCAGGCCAGCCAGTATGCCCAATCGCATGGGCGCATTTTGATGGTTTATTTCTGGGGTGAGGCCTGCCCGTACTGTGACCAGATGAACACCCATGTGTTGTCTGACCCGCGGGTCTCGAGCATCCTCGAGCACCGCTTTGTGGTCGCCAGCGTGGACAGCCATAGCCCCGAGGGCCGGGCCCTGAGCGCGCAGATGCGGGCGTTTGGCACCCCCAGTTTTGTCTTCTTCGTACCCCAGGGGGGTACGTTGAAAGAGGCGGGCCGGCTATTTGGTAGCCGCACCCGTGCGCAGTTTCTGAGTGAACTGCAGCAGATCTGTACAAAAGTTGGAGGTGAAGGTTGTGGATAGAAGAACATTCCTAAAAGCATCGGCGGGGGCTGTGGCCGGAACCGTGCTGGCTAACCAGCTCACCTCGGCGCTGGCCCAGGGGGGCCTCGAGGGCGAGGACATCGCCAACCTCGAGAAGGGCTTGCAACAGGTTCTGGGTAAAAGCTTCAAAGACCTGACCCCTTCGCAGCAGGTCAAGCTCGTAGCCCCCACCATCGCCGAGTCGGGCGCCAACGTACCGGTGGAGATCGAGGCCAGCCTGCCCGCCGATCAGGTCAAGGCCATTCACTGTTTCAGCGACAAAAACGCCAACCCCCTGCTCTTCACGGTTGTTCTCAACGGGGTACTGCCCTACTACGCCACCCGCGTACGGGTCGCCGAGACCGCCCCGGTGCGGGCCGTGGTTGAGACCAAAGATGGCAGGTTGCTGATGGCCTCGCAGTCGGTACGGGTCACGGTAGGCGGTTGCGGTTAAGGAGGTCAGGTCATGCCGATTAACATTCTGGTTCGCTTCAATCCAGCCAAACCCAAAGCGGGCGAAGACGTTCGTGTACAGATTGTCGTACAGCACCCCATGGAGCCCGGTACCCGCCGGGACGCCAGCGGGAAGCTGATCCCCGCCGACCACATCAACGAGGTGAACGTGACCATGGACGGGCAGCTCATCGCCCAGGTCAAGCCAGGCCCTGGCACCAGCGCCAACCCCCTGTTCGCCTTCAAGATGAAGGCTAGCAAAGCCGGCCAGCTCAAGGTCACCTGTAAAGACCTGAACGGCCAGACCGGCGAAAAAACCGCGGACCTCACCCTGGCCTAGGAGGTTCGGATGGGTCGCTTCTGGCGCTTGGTAGGGGCGGTTGTTCTAGCCCTTTTTAGCCTGATGGTGCTGGCCCAGGAAGAAGACGATCCGGCCAAGGAGGCCGAGAAGCAGAAGCAGCAGCTTCTGGAGCAGAGCGGGGGGATTCTTCCCAGCGACCTGTATGTGGAGCAGGGTGAGCAGCTCTTCAAAGCCAAGCGCGGCCCCAAAAACGCCTCCCTCGAGGCCTGCGACTTTGGCCGGGGGCCGGGCAGGCTCGAGGGGGTGGTGGGGCGACTGCCCCGCTACTTCTTCGATACCCGGCGGGTGGAAGACCTCGACTCGCGCATCCGCACCTGCATGATTCGCTTGCAGGGCTTCAAACCGGAGGAGATCAAGCGCAGCGATGTGGTGGCGATCGCGTTTTACCTGGCCTCGCTCTCCAACGAGCAGCCGGTCGTGGTGCGCCCCTTGCTGCCTCAGGAGAAAAAACTTTACGAGCTGGGCGAGCGTCTCTTTTACCTGCGGGCTGGCCCACGCGATATGGGCTGTGCGACCTGCCATGTGACCTACGTGGGCCGGCGGGCCGGGGTGCTCCCCTACTCCGATATCCTGAAGGATAAGCGCGCCGCCAGCCACTGGCCTGCCTTCCGCTACTCCAACGACCAGGCCTGGACCATGGCCGACCGCATCCGGGCTTGCTACGCCAACCTGGGCATGCCTGCGCCCGACTTCTACTCCGAGCCCATCATCGCCCTGACCCTGTTTATGAATGTGCAGGCCAACGGGGCCCGGATGGACTTGCCCGGTTTCATACGCTAGGAGGGTTCTGTGCGGCGAATCTATCTGCTTATACCCCTGGTGCTCCTGGGTCTGGCGCTCGGGCAGACCGGCCCGTCTTACATCGACGCCGAACTTCAGCGGTTGATTCAGGCAGGGGGTCAGAACTACTCCAACATCCTGCTCAAACAGGCCCCCGACCAGGCCCTGTGCTCCATCCACCGCAACAAGCTGCCCGCCGAGGTGCTGGGCCCCTTTATTGAGGCCCAGCGCCAAACTATCAAATACCCCGCCGACGGCAAGCTGATGGGGGACTGGAGGCAGGGCGATGCCATCTTCAACACCCTGGCCCGCGGCAACTGTTTCTCCTGCCACGTGGGCTCTCCCCGCAACATCGGGGGCAACGTGGGGCCCAGCCTGGAGAAGTACGGCCAGCGCGGCACCTCGGAGGCAGTGCAGAAGTACACCTACGAGGTGATCTACAACGTCTGGGCCTACTTCCCCTGCACGGTGATGTACCGCTTCGGGCACGGCGGCCTGCTCAAGCCGGAGGAGATCGCCCATGTGGTGGCCTACCTGCTCGACCCGGCTTCGGACTTCAACACCAAACCGGCGCTGAAGCGCTAACGTTTTTCAAACTTCAACACGTTCCCCAGCGGGCCTGGGCCTGGGGAAAGGAGGTTTTGTGACCCGACGCGAACTGGTACAACTCATGCTGGCCCTGGGTATCACCTCCCCCAAAGCCTTCGCCCAGGCCATGGATCGCCCCGAGGCCCTTTACGATCTACCACCTTTTGGCAACGTCACGCTGCTTTTCAATACCGATCTGCACGGGCAGCTACGGCCCCATTACTTCATGGAGCCGC
Organism: Meiothermus sp.; assembly: GCA_026004095.1. Classification (GTDB taxonomy): domain Bacteria; phylum Deinococcota; class Deinococci; order Deinococcales; family Thermaceae; genus Meiothermus. The sequence continues at coordinate 247,636 of BPIL01000001.1, read as the reverse complement.
CCAACCTGCTGGCGGCCAAACCCCTGGAAGGCAGGCCTGGTTACCTTACCGGCGAGGCCTTTTTACGCTACTACGGCATCCGGCGGGGCAGCCTCGAGGCCTACACCTTCGCCTCGGTGGACTTTACCGCCCTGGCCCAACGCTTCGGGCCGATGGGGGGTGGGGCCTATATCGGGGCCCTGATCCAGCAGCAAAAAGCGCTGGCGGGTGAAAAACGCACCCTGGTACTGGATGGTGGGGATACCTGGACCAACTCCGGTATCTCGCTTCTGACCAGGGGGCAGGTCATGGTGGACTGGATGAACCGGGTGGGCTTCGACCACATGGTCTTCCACTGGGAGTACACCCTGGGGCGTGCGCGCGTAGAGGAGCTGGTGCAGGCCCTGAAGGCTAAAATCATCAGCTTCAACATCGTGGACGACCTGTTTGGCGACCCCATCTACGAGCCCTACGCCATCCACGAGATCGGCGGCTACACCCTGGGCCTGATTGGTTCAACCTTCCCCTATGTGAAGGTCTCGCACCCCGAGGAGTTCTCCGAGGGGCTCTCCTTTGGCATCCGGGAAAACGAGCTGCAGAAGTATGTGGACGAGCTGCGGGGCAAGGGTGTGGACGCGGTGGTGATGCTTTCCCACAACGGCGTACCGCTGGATCTGGCCCTGGCCGGGCGCATCAAGGGCCTGGATCTGATTCTGACCGGCCACACCCACGACTTTACCCCCAGGCCCATCCGGGTGGGCAACACCTGGCTGGTGGCCGGGGGCTCGGCGGGCAAGGCTGTGGTGCGGGTAGACCTGCAGATGAAAAAAGGAGGGATTGCCGATATACGGGCCAAAACCCTGCCGGTCGCTACCCACCTGATCAAGCCCGACCCCGGGCTCGAGGCCTTCATCCGCGAGGCCTACGCCCCCCACCTGGACTACCTCGACCAGGTGCTGGGCACCACCGAAACCCTGCTGTACAAGCGCGACTCCACCTACTCCACCCTGGACGAGCTGGCCGGACGGGCGGTTCGGGCCGCCTACCCCGAGGTGGAGGTAGCTTTCAGCACCGGCACCCGCTGGGGTACGGCCATCCTGCCGGGCCAGCCCATCACCATGGATAAAATCCTGGCCTTCACCGGCTTTACCTACCCCGAGGTCTACGTGTTCAAACTCAAGGGCGAGCGCCTGCAGGCCGTACTGGAGGACGTAGCAGCCAACACCTTCAACCCCGACCCCTTCTACCAGCAGGGCGGCGACATGAGCCGGGTCTTTGGGCTTACCTACGAGCTGGTGGTAAACGCCCCCACCGGCCAGCGCATCCGCAACGTAGCCATCCAGGGCCGCCGACTCGACCCCAACCGGGAGTACACCCTGGCCTCCTTTGGGGGGCGCCTCCAGCGCAGCGGCACCCTGGTGGAAAAATACACCCCCCGCCCCATCTACGACCTGATTGCCGAGTACCTCAAGCAGGTCAAGACCGTTAACATCCCCCCGCGCCCCAGCATGCGGGTGCTGGATCAGCGCTATGTATTACCCGGATAACCAGGAGGAGCAGTTGTGAAAAAAAGATACACACTAGGACTTTTAGCCGTGCTGCTGGCCGGTCTCACCCTGTCGCAACCCAGCCCCTTTCAACAGCGGGTGCAGCAGGCCATCCAGAACGGCGGCAGTAAGTTTGCTGAGACCATGAAGCAAGACCCCGACCAGGCCCTGTGCTCGCAGTACCGCGACAAACTGCCCCCAGAGCTGGTAGGGGCCTTCCTCGAGCGCCAGCGGGCCCTGATTAAGTACCCCGCCGACGGCAAGCTGATGGGGGACTGGAAGCAGGGCGAGGCCCTTTTCACCAACCCCCGCAAAGGCAACTGCTACGCCTGCCACACCGGCGACCCCAGGGAGGCAGGGGCCGGGCGGATGGGGCCAGGGCTGGTGAACTACGGCCAGCGCGGCACCAGCGAGGCGGTGATCAAGTACACCTACGACAAGATTTACAACGCCTGGGCCACCATGCCCTGCTCGCTGATGTACCGGGCCGGCTACCACGGCATCCTGACCCCGGAGGAAACCGCCCACGTGACCGCCTTCCTGCTCGATCCGGCCTCGCCGGTCAATGCCAAGAGGTGATGCCATGCGCAACCGCAGCCTGTGGATCGGATTTTTGTTGGCGCTGGGCCTGGGCCTGAGCATCGCCCTCACCCAGCCACAAGAAGTAGACCCCTACAAGGAAGCCGAGCGGCAGCGGGAGCTGTTCCGCCAGACCGCCGGCATCCTGCCCGGCGAGCTGTACGCCGCCCAGGGCGAAGAACTCTTTACCCAGAAACGCGGCTCCAAGAACGCCAGCCTCGAGGCCTGCGACTTCGGCCTGGGGCCGGGGAAGCTCGAGGGCGCCCTGACCCAGCTTCCCCGCTACTTTGCCGATACCCGGCGGGTGGAGGACCTCGAGACCCGCATCGTGAGCTGCATGGTGCGGCTCCAGGGCTTCAAACCCGAAGAGATCAAGCGCGATGAGGTGAAGGCCCTCACCGCCTACGTGGCCTCCAAATCCAGCGAGATGCCCATCAATGTGGTGCCCAAAACCTCCCAGGAGATCGCTATGTACAACCTGGGCCGCGAGCTGTGGTACCACCGGGCCGGTAACCGCGACATGAACTGCGCCATCTGCCACGATGCCTACGCTGGGGGCAAGGTGCGGCTCTCACCGGTGCGCAGCCCGCGCCAGGGCCTATCCAACGAGTGGCCGGCCTACCGCTTCGAGGCCGACAAACTCTACACCCTGCAAGACCGCATCGCCTTCTGCTACGAATCCATCGGGATCGCCCCACCCGAGTTCTACTCCGAGCCCTACATCGCGCTTTCCATCTACATGCTGGCCGAGGCCACCAAGGGCAAGCACAAGTTCACCGAGCTACCGGGGTTCACCCGCTGAAGGAGGCATCTATGCGGAAGGGTTGGATACTGCTGGTGCTGCTGGGTGGTCTGGGCCTGGCCCAGGAGATGAGCCCGGCCTCACTGCAGGAGATGGGCAACTTTATCAAGAAAACAAACCCCGCCAGCTACCTGCTCTACGCCGCCGAGGCCAAGGACTTTGTGGAGGTCTTCGAGCCTTTTATCCTGGACGTTCGCACCGCCGAGGAGCGCTCGAGGGGCTTCTTGCCCGGCTCGGTGCACATCCACATCAGCCAGCTACCCGACCGCCTGGGCGAGCTGCCCAAAGACAAAGACAAGCCCATCCTGGTCTATTGCGGCACCGGGCACGTCAGTGCGGTGGCGGCGGCCTATTTGCGGGCCCTGGGCTACCGCGAAGTTAAGAACCTGAATGGGGGTTTTCGGGCCTGGCTCGAGCTGGGCCTGCCGGTACAGAGACCCTAAAGGAGAGCTATGAAGATCAAGTGGACGCTGTGGTTGGGTTTTGTTCTTTCGCTGTCGGTTCTAGCCCAGTCGCTGGAAACCACCCTGCGCGGGGTTAGCGTGGCCGAGGCCCAGGCCCGGGTCGAGGCCGCTGTCCAGGCCCAGGGGCTCAAGGTGGCCCGCACCCTGAACCTGGGTGGACAGGTCAAAAACTTCAAGGCCGACTTCCCCGACTACCTGCTGATGGTGCTCGAGCCCGAGGCCGGGGTGCTGGCGGCGGTGCAGGAAAACGTTATGACCGCCATTATCCTGCCCCCCACCATCTACCTGCACGCTGCCCGGCCCGGGATGGTCACGGTGGGCACCTTCGACCCCGACCTGATGTTCGGGATGCTGGGGGTCAAAAACACCAAGAGCCGCCTCTTGGGAGCCAAACTCAAAGCGGTAATCGCCAGCCTGGGACTACCCCGTAAAGTGGCGCCGGCCATGATGCCTGATCCCAGCTCCGGGATGATGCCAGCCATGATGTACCGGGTTGAAGGGGGCAACGTGGATGAACTCACCCTTCTGATCGAAAGCGAGCTGGGCAACAATGGCCTCAACGTGCTGCCCTCGGTCAGGATGGGTGAGGTGGTGGGCATCCAGCCCTGCAAGAGCGAGTGGGCCTACCAGATGTTCATGACCCAGCCCGCGGGCGGTTTTGCCGCGCCGTGCCGCTTCTTTGTAGCACCCATACCTGGCGGTGTACTGGTCGGGGCCATCGAACCCATGCTGATGAGCATCATGCCAGGTGTGGCCCAGAACCAGGCCACCATGGGCATGCTCCAGGAGGCCCGGCGGGTGATGAGCCAGATTCTGGAGGGGGTGGGCGGCCAGCCCTATCGCCCTGGGCAATAGGTGTTATAACCCGTTGTTATGGCTTTCGTGGGCTTGGATAGAATCTGATAAACTTGCCTTTAAACCCAAGCTCACGGAGGTTATCGAGGGGAAGCCCCCGAAGTGGCTCGGGTTATGGGAGGAAGCATGAGCAAGGTAACACGTCGTAAGCTTCTCAAAGCAGGTGCGGTAGCGGGTGCAGCGGCAGCCAGCAGCGCTTTTGCCCAGGAGTTCTTCAGCAAGCCCAGCAGCGTGCTGGGGCCGGCCAGGGGCAACCGCGTGGTGATTATCGGTGGGGGCTGGGGCGGTGTGAGCACCGCCCGGCATCTGCGGCGCAAAAACCCCAACATCGAGGTGGTGCTGATCGAGAAGAACCCCGCCTTCATGTCCTGCCCCATGAGCAACCTGTACCTAGGCGGGGTCAAGGATCTCGACTTTATCGTCTTCGACTACGCCAACGTGGCCCGGGCTGGGGTCACCATCATCAACGAGCGGGCTATTGAGGTCAACCGGGCGGGCCGCTATGTGCGCACCACCAGCGGCCTGGTCTTCTACAACTACCTGGTGGTCTCGCCCGGCATCGACTATATGTACGAGGCCATCCAGGGGTATGAGGAGGTCAAGCAGTTCCTGCCGGTAGGCTTCAAGCCCTGGGAGCACATCGCCCTCAAACGCCAGCTTGACAACTTCGAAGGGGGTGACCTGGTGTTGGCCATCCCCAAGCCCCCCTACCGCTGCCCCCCAGGCCCCTATGAGCGGGCGGCCATGCTGGCCTACTACCTCAAGACCAACCAGATCAAGGGCAAGGTGATCGTGCTGGACGCCAACCCCGGCCCCATCTCCAAAGGCCCCGGCTTTACCGCGGCGTACAACGATCTCTACAAAGACTACATCCAGTACATTCCTCAGGCCGAGGTCACGGCCATTGACTACGCCAGGAAGGAGGTCAAGACCCCCCTAGGCGAGTTCAAGTTCGACCTGGCCAACATCATCCCGCCCATGAAGGCCGGCGAAATTGTACGCACCGCAGGGCTGGGCGACCGCTGGGCCAACGTGCGGCTACCTTCGTTCCTCTCCGAGCGGGACGATCGGGTTTACATCATCGGCGACGTGATCGGCAACGTACCCTACCCCAAGAGCGGGCAGGTGGCCTACAACGACGGCAAGATCATCGCCGAGCACATCGCCCAGCGTATCGCTGGTAAGCGCCTGGATGAGATTGCCAACCCGCTGCCCGACAACATCTGCTACAGCTTCGTGAGCAACGAGGAGTCCATCTGGGTATCGCACAAACACAACTGGGACGAGGCCGCCCGGCAGATTCGGCAGCAAGCCACCGTAGACAACAACCGCTCCAAGCCCAACGGAGCCCTGGCGCTGGAATGGGCCCGGGGCCTGTGGAGCGATATGTTTGGCCCGGACGCCTGAACCCGCGGCACGGGGTGGGGTTGCGCATACCCCACCCCTTCCAAGGAGAACTCATCGGATGAACCGTCGAAAACTGCTGCAACTCCTGAGCAAAGGAGCCGCTGCCGGGGCCTTTGTAAAACTCTCCGGGGGCCTGGCCCAGGGCAAGATTCCCCAAGGCGCTACCGACACCATGAAGGTGTTGGGAACCACCCTGCGCGAATACGGCGAGCGCAGCGAGTTTGAAAAGGACGTGATTCGCTACATCTCGCCCAACCTGCGCAGCCGCCACACCGGGGCCAGCTTTTCCCCGCTGGAGAAGCTCGAGGGCATCGTCACCCCCAACTCGCTGCACTTCGAGCGGCACCATGCCGGGGTGCCCAACGTAAACCCGGCCGACTACCGGCTGGTGATTCACGGGATGGTTGAGCGGCCCCTGATGTTCACCCTGCAAGACCTCAAGCGCCTGCCTTCGGTCACCCGCACCTACTTCATTGAGTGTGCCGGCAACGGGCAGAACGGCTACCGCAACCCCCCCGACATGACCCTGACCGCCACCCGCAGCCGGGGTCTGGTCTCCAACTCTTCCTGGACGGGGGTGCCCCTCTCGATTCTGCTCAAGGAAGCGGGCCTCAAGGAAGGCGCCCGCTGGCTGATTCCCGAGGGGCAGGACGCTGCCGCCTACACCCGCAGCCTGCCGCTGGAAAAGGCCCTGGACGATGTGCTGGTGGCCTACGCCCAGAACGGTGAGGCCATCCGGCCCGAGCAGGGCTACCCGGTGCGCCTGGTGGTGCCGGGCTGGGAGGGGAGCATCCAGGTCAAGTGGCTGCGGCGCATCCAGGTGACCGACACCCCGGTGATGAGCAAGGACGAGACCTCGGAATACACCGACGTGATGGCCGACGGTAAGATTTATGCCTTCACCTGGGTGATGGATCCGGAGTCCATCATCACCTATCCTTCGGGGTTGCAGCAGATTTCGCGGGGCTTCCACGAGATTCGCGGCCTGGCCTGGAGCGGCCACGGGCGCATCCGCCGGGTGGAGATCTCGCTGGACGGGGGCAAAACCTGGAAACAGGCCAGCCTCGAGCCCGCCCCCGATGCGCTCTCGGTGGTGCGCTTCAAGTACAACTGGGTCTGGGATGGCCGCGAGACGGTTATCATGAGCCGGGCCTGGGATGAAAAAGGCAACACCCAGCCCACCCAGGAGGAGTTTTTCGCCAAGTGGGCCCGCAACAACCGCTACCACTACAACGCCATCCAGGCCTGGCGGATTGGGGCCGATGGCAAGGTGGTCAACGGCGACAAGACCCTGGCCGGGGCCCCCGCCCGGCTCGGCGCGGTGGGCCGGGGCGGCTGTGGAGGTGAGTCGTGATGCGGCGCAAGCGGTTCTATGTGGCCCTTCTGGCCCTGGCCCTCCCGGCCCTGGTGCTGGCCCAGGGGCGCTACCAGATTGGCACCCCGCTGAGCGAGCAGGAGGTGCAGGAGTGGAACATCCGGCCCTCCATCCTGGCCAATGGGGTGGGTCTGCCCCCCGGCCAGGGCACGGTAGATGAGGGGGCCCAGGTCTATGCCACCCACTGTGCGAGCTGCCACGGCGCCACCGGCGAAGGGGGGGCCTTTACCCGGCTGGTCTCCGAGCCCTTCCCCATCACCAAAGAGGTGGACTCGGTGGACTTTGCCATCGGCAACTACTGGCAGTACGCCACCACCCTCTTCGACTACACCCGCCGGGCCATGCCCTTTGCCACGCCGGGCATCCTCAGCAACGACGAGGTGTACGCGGTGGTGGCCTATATCCTTTATCAAAACGGGATCATTGACGGCAGCGAACCCATGAACGCCCAGACCCTACCCAAAGTACAGATGCCCGCCCGCGCCCTGTTGGAGCTCGACCCCAACACCCAGAAACGCTTCCCCTGGATCAGGCTCCCCTAGAGGTCAAGCATGGATCGACGCGATTTTCTCGACCTACTGGCCAAAGGCACCTCGCTGGGCCTGCTGCTCAAGCTTTCGCCTTTGGGGATGCTCGAGTTCGTGCGGGCCCAGTCCAGCGCCACCAGCTTCCAAAAAGCGCTCCTGGTGGACAAGGCTGGCAACCCCTTCAAGCTGAGCACCCTCAAGCCCCACGAGCCCTTTGTTTTTGCCTACCCCTTTGCCGCCACCCCCAATATCCTGGTTAATGTGGACGCCGAGCTCTCCCCGGTGGAGGTGAAGATGCCGGACGGCAAGAACTACCGCTGGCCCGGCGGGGTGGGCAAGGGCAGGAACATCGTGGCTTATACCAGCATCTGCCCCCACGCCTACAGCTACGCCGCCCCCAACCTGGGGGCCATGGGCTACTACAAGCCCGAAGGGAACCGCGGGCCCCGGATGGTCTGCTGCGCCCACCTTTCGTCGTTCGACGTGACCCGGGGCGGTGAGGTCAGAGGGGGGCCGGCCCCCCACGCCCTGGCCGCGGTGGCGCTCGAGTACGACGCCGCCAAGGACGAAGCCTACGCCGTGGGCTTTTTAGGCAACCCCCAGTTCGACGAGTTCTTCCGGGCCCAGAACCAGGCCCTGCGCAACCTGTTCCGCACCACCGCCCGGGCCCGTGAAGAGGTGAGCAAAGCCACCGTCATCCCCTACGCCGAGCACACCAAAGTGCCCACCACCTGCCCGGTTTTAGGGTAGTCCTCGAGCCCAGACCATGACCCTGAGCCTCCCCATCGCTTTCCTGGCAGGAATCCTCTCGTTCCTGTCGCCCTGTGTGCTCCCCCTGGTACCCACCTACCTGCTGTACCTGGGGGGACAGCGGGGCCGCCCCATCCGCAACGCCCTCTTCTTTGTGCTGGGCTTTTCGGCCATCTTCTTTTTGCTGGGCCTGCCCTTTACCCTGCTGGGGGGCTTGCTCTTCGAGCACCGCGACCTGCTTTCGCGCATCGGGGGCGGGGTGCTCATCCTGCTGGGGCTGTATATGCTGGGCCTCAAACCCAGGTGGGGGGTGAACCTGCGCTACCAGGGCCCCACCGACCGCCCCTGGGGGGCCTTCGTGCTGGGCATCGTGCTGGGGCTGGGCTGGACGCCCTGCATCGGCCCCATTCTGGGGGGCATCCTCACCCTCACCGCCACCGGCGGGGGCATTCATCTGCTGGTGGCCTACATTCTGGGGCTGGCCGTACCCTTCATGCTGGTGGCGCTCTTTGCCGAGCGGGCTCGAGCCTTCCTAAGGCGCGCCGCCCGGGTTTCCCATGCGGTGGAGATTGTGGCCGGTGTGGTGCTGATCGTTGTGGGCGTTCTCCTGATCACCGGCAGCTTTACCCAGCTCAACAGCTTCTTCCTCAGAATCACCCCCGAGTGGCTGCAAAAACTGTTGTGAGCGGAGGAACAGATGAAGCCAAGCCGGCCCAAGCTGGAGGGCACCTTTAGCGACCTCGAGGCCCTGGAAGGCCTCCTCCGTCGCCTCAAGCGCATTGAGGGCCAGGTGCGGGGCTTGCAGCGGATGGCCGAGGAAGGGCGACCCTTCAGCGAACTGCTGGATCAGATCAACGCAACCCGCAAAGCCATGGACGCGGTCGCCAGCGTGGTGCTGGAGGAGTACCTGAATGCCTGGGAGGCCCAGGCTGCCGCAGACGACACGGAGATGAGCAAAGGCCATATTGCCATGATTCTGCGCAAGATAATCTGAAATCTCGATAGAAAAACACCCAGGCCAGTGGGCCTGGGTGTTTGGCTGGTTGGGTTTACTTCAAGCCCAGCTTGTTGCGGGCCTCGAGCACCTGCGCCGCAGTGAGGGTTTTGGCGCGCTGAGCCCTGACCTCTGCTGCGGTAAAGGGCCGCTGACCGGCAGGGAACTTGTTGCCCCACTGGGTGGAGATATGGTTGAGCAGGCCAGCAATGTCTTCATCCTTGAGCTGGGCGTAAGCCGGCATGACCCCCTGGTACCTGGTGCCTTTCACCGCAAACTGCCCTTGCAGGCCATAGAGCAGCACCTGGATCAGGTACTCGCGGCCCCCTTTGGCCGCCAGAATTTCGGGTACGTGACCCGCCAACGGGGGGAAGACCCCTGGAATACCGGCCCCGGTGGGCTGGTGGCAGCCCTGGCACTGGGCGTAAAGAGGGCTGGCCTGGGCCATGGCTGTCTGTGCGCTGAACAGATAAGCACCCAGGCCTAGCAGCACCACCACCGAGGAAAGAAAGAGCGAGATGTTACGCTTGATCAAGTTGCATCACCTCTGAGTTCATAGTATGTGCGCAAAAAATCGATTTGCAAGCTACTTCTAGTTATTTTGTGAATAACCAGAGGTTATCCACAAGGCCGCGCCCAACAAAATACAGGCAGCCCCAGGTCTGGAAGGCTTTTTTTCGAATCTGCTCGAGGTAGTTCACGCACGGCCCACCGTGCCCATCAGCTCAAATTTCTCCCGAATAACCTGCTTGAGATAGTCCCGCCCCCTGCCCAGGATTTTGCGGGGGTCGAACTCCCTGGGGTTGCCCACCACCACCTCGCGGATGCCAGCGGTGAGGGCCAGACGCAGGTCGGTGTCGATGTTGATCTTGGCGATGCCGTTGGGAATGGCTTTTTTCACGTCTTCGTCGTGGATGCCGGTGGGGTCGCCCAGGTCGGCCCCGCTGGCGGCCATCTTGTCCTTGAGCCACTGCGGCACGCCCGAGGAGCCGTGCAGCACCAGCGGCAGGGAGACTTTGGCGGCAATCTGCTCGAGGCGGGCGTGGTCAATGTAGGGCCGCCCCTTGCCCTTGTAGGCCCCGTGGGAGGTGCCGATGGCGACGGCTAGGTAGTCGATCCCGGTGGCCTCCACAAAGCGCGCGGCCTCGTCGGGGTCGGTGAGGAAGGCCTCTTTGGCATCTACCACGATGTTGTCCTCGATGCCCTGCAGGCGCCCCAGCTCGGCCTCCACGCTCACCCCCACGGCATGGGCTGCCTCCACGCACTTTTTGGTCTCGCGTACGTTTTCCTCGAAGGGGTGGTGCGAGGCGTCAATCATCACGCTGGTAAACCCAGCCCGGAGGGCCTGCAAGACCATCTGGTAATCGGCCCCGTGGTCGAGGTGCAGCACCACCGGAACGCTGACCCGGCTGGCCATATCGTGCACCAGATTAGAGAGGTTCTCCAGCCCGGCGTACTTGCGGGCTCCATCCGAGACCTGGATGAAGACCGGGGCCCGGAGGACCTCGGCGGTCTCGAGGATGGCCTGGGTGATCTCGAGGTTGTTGGTGTTAAAGCTGGGCACAGCATAGCCTTCACGCCGTGCTTTGTCGAGGACGTCTTTACCTAGAGCCAGCGGCATACACTTCTCCTAGCAGCTTTTCCATATTTTCGGCCACCGGCCGGTTATTAAACAAGGCGCTGCCCACCACCACCACATCGGCCCCGGCCCGGTAGACCTCGGCCACGTTCTCGGGTTTGATGCCCCCGTCCACCTGAATCAGACAGGCCGGGTTCATCTGCCCGCGCAGGGCGGCCAGCCGGCGGATGCGCTCGGTGCTGGCGGGGATGTACTTTTGCCCGCCAAAGCCGGGGTTCACGCTCATCAGGAGGGCCAGGTCGAGTTCGGGCAGCAGGGGTAGCAAAGCCTCCAGGGGCGTGCCGGGGTTGATGGCCAGACCGGCTTTCTTGCCCAGTTCTTTGATCTGCTGCACCGCCCGGTGGGCGTGGGGGGTGGCCTCGTGGTGCACGGTGATCCAGTCGGCCCCGGCCCGGGCAAAGTCGGCTATGTAGCGCTCGGGCTCCACGATCATCAGGTGCACATCCAGGGGCAAGGCGGTGACCTTGCGGATGGCCTCCACCACCAGCGGGCCAAAGGTCAGATTGGGCACGAAGCGCCCGTCCATCACGTCCAGGTGAATCCAGTCCACCCCCGCGGCCTCGGCCTCGCGGATCTGCTCGCCCAGGCGGGCAAAATCGGCGGTGAGGATGGAGGGGGCTACCAGGAGTTTAGGCATAACTACCCAATCATACGCGATGACCCGGCGGGCGGCTCCGTCCCAGCAATTGCCAACCTGCACCAGCCTGGTCTTTGTACGCTATAGTAGCTAACAGGATTCTAGCACTTTGATAACATCCGCTTATGAATGGACGCCGTCCCTTCCCCAACCCCCAGGCCCTGCGGGTGTTTTTGTGCGTAGCGCAGGAGGGCAGCGTAGGCCGTGCGGCCCTGAGCCTGGGCATGACCCAGCCAGGGGTGAGCCAGCACCTGCAGGCGCTGGAAAACCAGATCGGCCGGGCCCTGTTCCATCGCCAGGGTCGCCGGCTGGTGCTTACTAAAACGGGGCAGGATCTGCTACCCGAGGCCCGCCGGGCAGTGCAGGCCCTGGAGGAGTTTATGCAGGCCGCCCAGGCCCTGGAGCGCCTCGAGCGGGGGCGGGTGGAGATTGGGGCCTCGACCACCATGGCGGTGTACGTGCTGCCCCGCTACCTGACTGAGTTCAAACGACTCTACCCGGAAATCCGCATCAAACTGGAGAGCGGCAGTTCTGAGCGCCTAACCCAGCGGCTGTTGCAGGGTGAGATCGAGCTGGCCGTGGTGGAGGCCGTGGAGCACCTCGAGGGCTTTGAGCGGCAGCTTTTCTACGAGGACGAGCTGGTGGTGATCGTACCCCCCGAGCACCCCTGGGCCCGAAAGGAAGAGATCGCCCCGGAACAACTGGCCGAGGTTCCGCTGATTGTGCGGGAGCCGGGGGCCATGACCTTCCGGGTGCTGGGCTCGGCGCTGGAGCAGGCCGGCCTCGAGGTCAACCCCATCTTCTACACCGACAACCACGAGGTCACCAAGCGGCTGGTGCTCGAGGGGGCCGGGGTGGGCATTGTGTCGAGCGTGGTGGTGCGGCCCAATGTGCGGGTGGGCAACCTGCGGGCCTTGCGCCTGAAGGGAATGGAACTGCGCCGGCTCTTCTGGCTGTTCTATCCCAAAGAGCTGGGCAACCCTGCTGCCGAGGCGCTAAAGAACACGCTGCTCTCCTGAACACGCCGGCCCTAGCCTTCGCGGTCTTGCTGGGAGGCCAGCCGCCGGTGAATCTGGCGGGTAAGCCACCAGACCGCGGCAATCACCCCAGGGATGGACAGCCCCGCCGCCAGCTCAGGGGAAAAGGGCAGGCCGGCCTCCTTTCCAGCTTTGAAAAGGTAGTACAGCAAGCCCACCACATAGTAGGAGATGGCCGCAATCGAGAGGCCCTCCACGGTGCGCTGGAGCTGGTACTGCATCTCCTGGCCGCGCTTGAGTTTGTGCAACAGCTCCTGGTTCTGGGTCTCGAGGGCGATGTCCACACGGGTGCGCAGCAAGGCCCCGGCCCGCTCGATGCGCTGGGAAAGGGCGGCCAGGCGCTGGGCGGTGGACTCCACCGTAGCCATGGCCGGACTGAAGCGGCGCTGCAAGAACTCGCCGATGGTCTGAATGCCGGGGATGGGGGTCTCGCGCAGCTCGGCCAGACGGGCCTTGACCAGGGCGTGGTAGGCCGCGCTGGCGCTAAAGCGGTAGCTGTGCTCGGCGATGGCGTGCTCCACCCGGGCGGCCAGGGCCTCGAGCTCGTCTAATAAACCGGCGTCGGCCTGGTTGGTGTCGCGGATGCGGGCTGTCATCCGGGCCAGGGCCCGCTCCGACTCCAGCAACATGGGACGCAAAGCCCGGGCCAGCGGATAACCTAGCAGCGCCATCATGCGGTAAGCCTCCATCTCCAGAAGCCGGGCTGCAATGCGGCCCGCCCGGGTCTCGCTGGTGCCCGGTGGGGCCACCACCACCATATGCTCAAAACCATCCGGCCGCAGAAGGAAATCGGTCACGGCACAGCTATGGCTATTCCGGCCCATCATCGAGGCCACCACGCTGTGCACACCCAGCCAGGGGCAGGCCAGGGCCAGGGCCTCCTCCACTGCCCCATGCAACATGATCAGCTTGACCGCCGAGAGGGTGCGGCCAGGAATGCTGCGCAGCCAGCCTGCATCCACAATCAGGTGGCCCAGCAGATCGGCCTCGGGGCTGGCCTCGAGCGCAGGCAAGGGCTGGATCAGGGTATAGGTGCTGAACTCGGTGTGCCGCTCCCAGCGCAGCGAGCCCCCGGGCAGATGCAGGCGTAGGTAAATGCCGGCGAGCCGGTCGAGCTCGAGCTCCCCCAACCCCGAAAGCCGGCGCAGGTGCTCGTACTCCTCTTCACGCGAGACCCCTTCGTGCCGCACCGCCACCTGCACCACCAGGGCCGGAAGGCGGATGCGGGGGGTTGGCCGGGCATGCAATTCGTTGTGGAGCTCGTGGCGTAAAGGGTCGTCGGGCGGCAGCAGGCCCGCCTCACGCACCATCACCTCATCCTGCCCCATACAAAACCCCCTCCATTGGCGGGGCGCGGCGGTGGGGGGCCTGGCGCGCCTGCACCTCAAAAAGCCTGGCCTGTACGGCAATCCACAGCCGGCTGGCTGTGGCGGTCTGGATCGCTATCGCTTGGAGGGTGCTGGCCATGTGTCTCCTTTCACAAGACGGGCCTCGAGGCCAGTTTAGACACGGCGAGCCAGAACCATCAACCTCGTCTTTTGTTGTTTTGATAATAAAAACTTATATCTGCGCTCAGCTTCGGGGATCGGGGCATCCGCCACCTTAACGGTGATTTACCCTGGCTTTTGCTCCTGCTACGATCCCTTGGGCGGTCGCAAGGCCCCCAGGCCGGCCCAGGCCCTAAAGGAGTAGAGCATCACCCACAGCCAGAACACCCCCAACAGCCCGAGCAACCCCCAGGCCAGCCCGCCCAGGAAGGCCGAGTCCAGGGCTCGAGCCAGCGCCAGCGTGGCCAGGGTAAAAGCCCCCAGGGGGAAGACAAACCCCCACCAGCCGGGGGCAAAGTAAAACTGCGCCCGGCGGCACGGCGCCAGCAGGGTATCCAGCAGCAGCAGCAGGCTAAAGGCCAGCCACCACAGGCCCAGCCCCCAGACTGCCAGCCCGATCACCGGCCAGGCCGCCACCAGGCCCTCCGGGATGAGCCCGGCCCGCACCCCACCCTCGAGCCAGCGCCAGGGGGCCAGCGCCAGCAGGCTCACCGGGGCCAGCCCGATGAAGACCGAGGGCAGGAAGTGGGGCTCGAGGCGGCCGTACCCGTACAACCGCTGCAAAAAGCTCGGCAGCACGAACAAGAACAGAAAAAGCCCAATCCCCAGGAACAGGCCGCTCACCACCCAAAGCTCCTTTTGCCAGGCTTTGGGAAAACTGGAAAGCCAGAGCCCCCCGGCCATGGGCACCAGCAGGGCCGAGACCGGCGGGATAAACCAGGCCCCACTGGCGGCCTCGATGGGCAGCTTAAGCCGGGTGCTCACCCAGTAGACCACCAGCAGGCCCACCAGGAAAATCAGCGGCGTCCCCAGCAGAAAAAGCCCCTGGCCCAACGGCTGCGCCCAGGGCCCCAGGGGCAGGGCCCGGGTCGCCAGGCTCAGCACCAGAAGGGCAATAGGTAGCGTGGGGAGCATCTGGGACAACAGGGGATGCTGTAAATCGGCCAGGGCGGCCTGGGGATAGCGCAGGAGTTTGGCCAGGTAGAGCCCCAGCAAGCCTGCCATGAACAAGAGGGCCAGCCCATAAACCGGCAAGGCCAGCCCCACCAGGCCAAACTGGGCCAGGGCCAGGGCCAGCACCCCCGTGCCCATCACCGAGGCAAACCAGGCCGGGTTCAGGTAGCGCACGCTGGGCGCTGCTGGGATGGCCGCCTCCACAAGGGCCCCCTAGTGCACGGCGGCGTGTTCCTGCTCGGCCAGGTAGCGCTCGGCCATCATGGCCGCCCGGGTGCCGGCCCCCACGCTGGTGGAAAGCTGGCGGTAGATGGGGTCGGCCACATCCCCCGCTGCAAACAGCCCCGGAACCGAGGTGAAAATCTCGTCCCGCACCGCCACGTAGCCGTCGGGCCGGAGTTCCACCACCCCCTGCAAAAAGCCGGTGTTGGGCTCATGCCCGATGAAAACAAAGACCCCGTCGGTAGGGTGGTCGTAGACCTCGCCGCTCTTCAGGTTTCGGAGGCGCACCCCGGTCACGGTCTCCTCGCCCAGCACCTCCTCCACCACGGTATCCCAGATGAACTGCATCTTGGGGTGGGCCAGGGCCCGGGCCTGGGCGGTCTTGTTGGCCCGCAGGGTGTCGCGGCGGTGCACCAGGGTGACCTTGGAGGCAAACTTGGTGAGGAACAGACCCTCCTCCACCGCGGCGTCGCCCCCACCCACCACCACCACTTCCTTGCCCCGGTAAAAGAAGCCGTCACAGGTGGCGCAGGTGCTCACACCCCGGCCATAAAACTTCTCTTCGCCGGGTACGCCCAGTTTCTTGGGGTTGGCCCCGGTGGCGAGAATCACGCTGCGGGCGCGGTAGTCCTGCTCGTAACCCCGCACCACGAAACCCTCCGGGGTTTTTTCCACGGCCTGGGCCTCGTCCATCACAATCTCGGCCCCAAAGCGTTTGGCCTGCTGCACCATGCGTTCGGATAGCTCGGCCCCGCTGATGGGCTCGGGGAAGCCGGGGTAGTTCTCCACCTCCTCGGTCTGGGCGATCTGGCCCCCCGGCAGACCCTTTTCCAGGATGAGGGTTTTGAGGTTGGCCCGTCCGGTGTAGATGCCTGCGGTCAGCCCGGCGGGGCCGCCCCCGATAATCACCACGTCGTAGAGTTGGCTCATGATTGGTCTCCTCGCGCCAGCCTAAGGCCGGCCCTTCATGGGGTAGTATAACATACCCCTGGGGGATATGTGTCGCAGGACGTTTGCCCTTCGGGGGCCCGGATATACTGGTTCCAAGTATGTGGGCGGCTCCGGCTCGAGTCCACCGCACCCTCTGGGTTTTCTTCCTGGCGGGGCTGGTGTTCCTGGTCTCGAGCCAGTACGCGCTGCGCGACCCGCGCAGCCAGGCCCTGCCGGTTAGCTTTCTAGCGGGCGCGGACATCTGCAGCGCGGGCTCAACCCATCCCCAGCCCTCCCCCACCCACACCCACCAGCCCCACTGCCCCCTCTGCCTGAACGCTGCGTTTGCCATAGCATTAACCGCTTTTGCAACAGAGGTGCGGCCCTGTATACAGATAGGGCTGCTACAAGCCACACCACCGGAAGCGGTGTACATCCGACATGGCTTCTGGGAACACACCCCTTATCGGGGGCCGCCGTTGTGGGCCTAGCTGGGTAGCGAACAAAACCCCTGAGGATGGGCATAAACATCCACGACCCCAAGCTGTCTTTCTTTGGAGGCCATAGCGGCCTCGAGCTGGAGCAACGTATGAGACGCACGCTGTTGGTTTTGTTGGGCATGGCAGGCCTGATGGCCTTTGCCCAGACCTCTCTGAAAGCCGAAAATCCCTGGGTTCGCCTGGTACCTGGCCCGGTGAGCGGGGCCTTCATGACCCTTTCCAACCCCAGCGACAGGGCCATTCGGGTGATTGCCGCCGAAAGCCCCATCGCCGGTAAGGTAGAAATCCACCAAACCACCATCGTTAAGGGTGCAGGGGGCACCGACGTTATGCAGATGCGCCCCGTTCAGTTTCTGGAAATCCCGGCTAGGGGCAAGGTCGAGCTCAAACCAGGGGGGTATCACATCATGCTGATGATGCTTAAGGAACCCCTGCAGGAAGGCAAGATCGTTCGGATTACCCTGCGGCTCGAGGGGGGCGGCGCGCTGGTAGTGGAAGCCCCCGTCAAAGCGCGGTAATTCTGCGGCGCACGCCACCTTTGTATTTCGTGCATGGGAATTTCATCGACTTTTGCACATTATATCCCCCTGGGGTATAATGGCCCTGGATATGACGCGCTTTATAAGGGTTGGGGTGGAGCGCCTGCGCAGCGGGCTGGCCTGCCGTCTGCGTGGAATTTCACTATGCCGGATAGCCCCCTGGGTCGCGCTGCTGGCGCTGGGATGGGTGGTGTATAGCCGATGAAACTCACCCCGGACGCCCTTTTGCTGGGCCCTTTGGCCCTGAGCTGGCCCAACCTGGCCCTGCTGGTGGGGATTCTGGCCTTTACCTGGCTGGCCGCCCGGCAGGGCCTGGAAAGCAAAGCCTGGTGGGTACTGCTGGCAACGCTCCTGGCCGCCCGGATGGGCTATGCGGTGGCCCACCTCTCCACCTGGCCCAGCCTGGGGGCCGCCTTTCTGGGCATTGTGGACATCCGCAGCGGGGGCTGGAACTGGTGGGCGGGGCTTCCGGTGGGGGCCCTGGTCGCGGTCTGGCTTTTGCGCCAAGAAAGCCCACGGCTCTTGGTGCCGGGCGGCGCGGCGCTGGCGCTGGCCTTGCTGCCCCTAGGGGTGCAGTTTAGCCTGACCCGGCCGGCCCAGACCCCTACCCCGCCCGAGTATGCCAGCCGCGTGCTGCAGTACCTCGAGCCCGCCCAAACCCGCCCCCTGGAAGTGCGCTTTGCCGAACTCCCCAAGCCCATGCTGCTCAACTTCTGGGCCACCTGGTGCCCCCCCTGCCGGGCCGAGATGCCCCTTTTGGTGGAGTACCAGCAGAAGGGCTACCCCATCGTGCTGCTCAACACCGGCGAGGACGTGGGGGCCATCCAGGGCTTCCTGGCCCAGACCGGGCTTTCGGCGCGGGTTTTCCTGGACAGCGCCGGCTTGCAGCGGGCCTTCCAGGTAAGCGGGCTGCCCACCACCTTGCTGATTGGCGCCGATGGAAAGGTGCAGGCCCGCCACCTGGGGCCGGTGAACCGGGCCCAGCTCGAGCAACTCTTACGAAGGCTGGAGTAAAAACCCCGCTGTTGGAAAGAGCGGGCACCTTGGGGTACGATACCCCCTGGGGATACGCCATGCGCACTGTCAAGAAACACGACCTCGAGGCCCGTACCCGCGTCCTGAACCGGCTCAAGCGGCTGGAGGGACAGGTTCGGGGCCTGCAAAAGATGGTGGAAGAAGACCGCGACTGCCGCGAGATCTTAACGCTGCTGGCTGGCATCCGAAGCGCCCTGGAAGCCACCGGCGACCTCATCTTTGAAACCTACTTGGAAGAGTGCCGGGCCGACCTGGCCAGAGGCCAGGGGGACACCAAGGCCATCGTGGAGGCCGTGCGCCTGCTGCGCGGCTAAACGGGACAGAGCGAGGCCGGCGGCTATCGCAGCGGATGGGCCTGCATTTGAGCGCTGTTGTGCCGGCGCAGCCAGACCACAAAAAGCATGGCAAAAGCCCAGCTCAGCAAGAGGGCAGCCCCCACCAGACCCCAGGCCGGCCCGGGTAGGGGGGCGAGTCCCAGCGCAGCCCGCAGGGGCTCCAGCGTCACCGTTAGGATCTGCACCCCGGCACTTGCCAGGAGAATCAGCAGCAAAATAGGGTTGCTTGAGGGCTGGCTGGTGGTCAGGCGCGAGGGCTGGGCAAACAGCAACTGGGCCAGCGACTCGTAGAGAAAAAGCGCCGAGCGCACCGCCACCGGAGCTAACTGGTAGAGCGGGAGCAGGGCCAGCAAGGCCAGCCCCAGCCCAGCCTTGACCACCCCAGTCCCCAGGATAAAGGCCAAAGAGAACCGATCCAGCAGGGGCTGGCGGGGGTCGTAGGGTGGACGACGCATAACCTCGGGATGCCGATCCAGGCTCAGCGCCAGGGCCGGCGGCCCATCGGCGATGATGTTGATCCATAGCAGTTGCACCGCTGTGAGCGGCACCAGCAGCGCGCCGGTGGCATCGCGCAGCCCCAACAAAGCCGCCCCAATCACGCCCCCAGCCACCAGCAACACCAGGGCCACGTTGGTGGAAAAGAGGAAGCGGATGAAAGAGCGGATGTTCTCGTAGATGTTACGCCCCTCTTCGACGGCGTTCACGATGGTGGCGAAGTTGTCGTCTAGGAGCACCAGGTCGGCCACCTCGCGGCTCACATCGGAGCCGCGCTGTCCCATCGCCACCCCCACATCGGCCCGTTTGAGGGCTGGGGCATCGTTGATGCCATCCCCGGTCATGGCCACGATCTCACCCTGGGCCTTGAGCAGATTAACCAGGCGCAGCTTGTGCTCGGGGGAGACTCGAGCAAACACGTTGACCTCCCGCAGGGCCTGTTGCAGCTCCTCCGGGGTGTGACCTTCGATATCTTCACCGGTCAGCACCCGCTGGCCCGGAATGCCGACCTGCTGTGCCACTGCGAGGGCGGTGGCCGGGTGATCGCCGGTGATCATCAGCACCCGAATGCCCGCAGCCTGGGCGCGGCGGATGGCCTCTGGTACTTCGGGGCGGGGCGGATCCCAGAGCAGGGCCAGTCCGAGCCAGGTCAGATGATCTTCCCCTTCCCCTGGCCCCCAGGCAAAGGCCAGCAAGCGGTGGCCTTGGCGGGCGTAAGCCTCAATCTTCTCCTGCCACAAGGCCCGCTCGCGGGGCTCGAGCTGGCAGCGGGCCAGCAGCACCTCGGGCGCGCCCTTGAGATAGCTCACCGCCTGATCGGCCTCTTTCACCGTGACCCGCATGTACTTCCAGGCGCTATCGAACGGGCGGCTGGACAGGCGGGGGTGCGCCTGGCGCAGGGCCTGCACATCCATTCCGGCTTTGCGGAGGTGCTCGAGCAGGGCCAGCTCGAGAGGGTCTCCCACCGGGCTGCCCGGCTCGGCGTCGGAGGCCAGCGCCATGGCCCGATGACCCCGCCACGGATCCGGCAGATCGGTGGCCCGCACCTCCATCTGGTTCTGGGTTAGGGTACCGGTTTTGTCGGTGGCGATCACCGTGACCGAGCCCAGGGCTTCCACCGCCGAAAGCCGCCTTACCACAGCCTTGCGTCCCGCCATGCGCTCCACCCCCAGGGCCAGGGCCAGGGTCAGAACGGCGGGCAGGCCCTCCGGCACAGCCGCCACCGCCAGGGCCACGGTGAACAGGAAGGCCTTCGAAAAATGGGCGGTGCCTTCCACCAGAAGGATGCCGATCAGCAAGGCCAGGGCCAGCAGACCCACCCACAGAGCAACCTGATGACCGAAGGCATCCAGGCGCCGCTCGAGCGGGGTCTTTTCCATCCGGATACTGCCCAGCATCTCGGCCAGGCGGCCCATGGCGCTGTGGGGGCCGGTGCGGGTCAGCTCAATCCAGCCGGTGCCCCGCAGCGCCAGGGTTCCAGAAAACACCTCTTCCCCCAGGCCCTTGTCCACTGGTAGGCTTTCACCGGTCAGCACCGATTCGTCTACCATGAGGCCCTGGCCCTCCACCAGCAGGCCATCGGCGGGGATGCGCTCCCCGGCCTCGAGCCGCACCAGATCGCCCGGCACCAACTGCTGGCTGGGGACGCGGGCCAGCACCCCCTCGCGCAGCACCCAGACCTGCGGAGCGGCCAGGGCCCTGAGGCGGGCCAGGGCGTTTTCGGCCCGGCGCTCCTGCCAGACCCCCAGCCCCGCGTTGAAGAGCAGGATTACCAGGATCGCCAGCGCTTCAAAAGGGGCTCCCTGGCGGCCCTCGTAGAACCACAGGGCCAGCTCCACCAGCAAAGCGAAGAGCAGGATATAGATCAGGGGGCTTCTAAACTGGCGAAGAAAGCGCCGCCAGAGGGGCTCTGGCGGCTGCTCGGGCAGGGTGTTGGGGCCGTAACGGGCCAGGCGATCCGCCGCCTCCCGTTGGGAGAGCCCCGTGCGGTTCATCAGGCTCCCTCTCCAGGGTGACGCACCACCAGCACCGGCTTGCTGCTGCGCTGCAGCACCTTCTGCGTCACCGAGCCCAGCAGGAGCCGATCCAGCCCGCTGCGCCCGTGGGTACCCATCACCACCAGGTCGTGTGCGGCGGCCTCCTCCACAATTACCTGGGCCGCGCTGCCCTGCTTGAGTTCGGCCCTGGCCGGAACCCCCAGGTACTGGGCGAAGCCCTCGGCCCGCTCGAGGGCCTGCTTGCCGGCCACCTCGAGGTCGCGGGTCAGGTCGGGGTAGTAGGGGATGGTCTCGGGGCCGATCAGGATGCGCGGCACCACAGGTTCCACCACATACAGCAAGGTGGCCTCGGCCCCCAGGCTTTTGGCTAGCTCGAGGCCTGCTTTAACCGCGGTCTCGCTGGGGGCGCTGCCATCGGTGGGAATCAGAATGCGTTTGTACATGGTTCCTCCTCGTGTTGCACTAGCGTTCCCCCGGTGGGGGGAGGTGCGACTCATCGGGGTGGGTCAGGGCGGCAGGGTTGCGTACCAGCAAAATGGGCTGGCGGGCCTGCTGGGCCACATCCTCGGCCACGCTGCCCAGCAGAAGCCTGCGCAACCCGGTATGCCCGTGGGTACCCAGCACGATCAGATCGGCCTGCTCCTCCTCGGCCACCTCGCGGATGCGCTCGCCAATCAGGCTCCGCCCGGCTTCCTTCAGCACGGTGTGTACTGCTGGGGCGTGGGTGCACTGCCTGGCCGCTTCACGCAGGATGCGCTCGCCCTGCTCGCGCAGGCGGGCCTGCTCCTGGGCAAGCTGGGCCTGGAGCTGGGCTTGATCGGCAAACATCCAGGCCCGGCCTGCGCTGCGGTATAGCTGGGTCAGATCGGGCACCACGTACACCACCGAGAGCCCGGCCTCGAGGGCCCCAGCCAGGGCATCGGCGTGTTGCAGGGCCAGTTCGCTAAAAGCGCTGCCATCGAAGGCGACCAGGATGTGCCTGAATAAGGTGGGCTCGAGCCCGTCCCCCCGCACCAACAGGAGCGGGGTGGGGGCCAGGCGGGCCATCCGTTCGGCCACGCTGCCCAGCAACACTCGAGGCAGACCGGTGCGCCCGTGGGTGCCCATCACCACCAGGTCGCAGCCATGGGCCACCCCTGCGTCTATCAGGGCTTCGGCCACCCCCGGACGGCTTTCCGGCTCGGTACTGGTGAGCTGGGTAAAGCAGGGCACCTGGGCCTGGCCGGCTTTGCGCGCCCACTGCTCCAGGAGGGCTTTCCCTACGGTGCGGGCGCGCTCGAGGGCTTCCTGGTTGTCGCGCAGCTCGCGGTAGCGGTGCGGCTCCACAACGTGCACAAACACCACCGAGGCCGAAAGACGCTTAGCCAGGGCCAGCCCCAAGGCCGCGGCGCGCTCGCTGGGAGGAGAGCCATCTACTGGGAGCAGCATGCATTTGTACATCCTCACCTCCTGGGTTTGCCTGTAACAACCAACCACCTGCCGACGCCCTTACCATACCGTGCAAAAGAAGGCCTGGCTAGGGTTATCAGTCCCTTCCAATCTGGTAGAAGATCCCTTTTGGCGCAGAGCAAAAGCGCATAATACAGCCATGCTGCGCGACCTTCGTAGCGAGTACACCTACGGCACCCTCAGCGAGCAGGAGGCCCTTCCCAACCCCTTCCGGCAGCTCGAGCGCTGGCTGACCGAGGCCCTCGAGGCCCAGCTTTACGAACCCCACGGCATGACCCTTTCCACGGTAGGCCCGGATGGCCGCCCCAGCAGCCGGGTGGTCTTGCTGCGGGGGCTGGACGAAAGGGGGTTGGTGTTCTTTAGCAACTACCAAAGCCGTAAGGGACGGGAGCTCGAGGCCAACCCCTGGGCCTGTGTTAATTTCTGGTGGCCGCCCCTGGAGCGCCAGGTGCGCGTCGAGGGTCGGGTCGAGAAGGTCGAGCCCGAGTTATCCGATGCCTACTTTGCCAGCCGCCCCTACGACAGCCAGATTGGGTCGGCGGCCAGCCCGCAAAGCCAGGTGATTGCCAGCCGGGAGGTGCTCGAGCAACGCGTCGCAGAGCTCAGGGCCCGCTACCCCACGACCGTGCCCCGCCCGGCCCACTGGGGCGGTTATCGTCTGAAACCCGATACCTTCGAGTTCTGGCAGGGCCGCCCCAGCCGCCTGCACGACCGGCTGGTCTACCGCCTGCAGCCGGATGGAAGCTGGAGAATAGAGCGGCTGGCCCCATGAGCCGGCTTTCACCAGTACAAACCCGGCCCCAGTTCGTGTAGGGCCTGGTGGCGGGCTTTGTAATCGGGCATGATCCGCTCGACCAAAGACCAGAAGCGAGGGCTGTGGTTGAGCACCTTAAGGTGGGCCATCTCGTGCACCACCACATAATCCAGCACCCGCAAGGGCAGCATTACCAGTCGCCAGTTGAAGCGCAGCTCCCCCCTGGCGTTGCAGCTTCCCCAGCGCTTTTTCTGGTTGCGGATCAGCACCTTGGGCATGGGCCAGCCAAGCTGAAGCGCGTAGTGCTGAACCCGGCGGGTAATGACTTCCTCGGCGCGTGACCTGTACCAGTTTTCCAGCATCTCGCGCACCTCTTTGCTGTGCACGCTGGAGGCTCCGGCCTGCACCAGCAGCACATTGCCTTTGAGGGCTACCGCGGTCTTTTGTCTGCTCGAGGAGGAAAAGTCAAAGTCGCACGGCCCGGGCTGGAGGGGGAAGCCCTGCGCATCGCGCCCGCATCCACCTGAGGCAGAAGGCCCGGTTTGCACCTGTAATAAGAAATCTTCAAGACTCTTTCCACTAAAATGGAGCCATGCAACTGGCCCAACATCAGCGCCGCCCCCGGTTGGAACTCCAACTGCGACACCATCCGGATAACCTCCACGCCCTCTACCGGGAGTCCCAAGACCACACCGAACGCGCCCGCTGGCACGCTCTCTGGCTGCTGGCCAGGGGTCAGAGCATCCCCGAGGTAGCCAGGAATCTGGGCTATACCGATCGCTGGGTGCGTCAGGTAATCCACCGCTACAATCAGGGCCTGCCCATGAAGAATCTGCGGCACGAGAACAAAGGCCGGGCCCCCCTCGTACCGCCCGAACTCCAGGAGGGCTTCCGCCAGGCCCTCCTCCAGCCCCATCCCAGGGACGGGCTTTGGAGCATTCGCAACGCTGCGGAGTGGCTGGCTGAAAGGCTGGGACGTCCGGTGGATGGGCGGCGGGCCTGGTACTGGATGCGTCGCCTGGGCCTGGCCCCGCTGCGCCCCCGGCCGCGCCACCGGGAGGCGGATGCGAAGCGGCAGGAGGCTTTCAAAAAAAGCTCTTTCTGATGGTTTTCCTGTTCAGGTTGCTCTTTCCTGAACTGGAGTTGGAGGTGTGGGGCTTTGATGAGCACCGAATAGGGCTGAAGCCCATCCGCCGACGGGTATGGGCCTTGCGAGGGAGGACGCCGCTAGCGCAGGAGCGGCCCCGCTATCGCTGGCTGTATGTGTACGCCTTCATAAGACCGGGTACGGGGGAAAGCGAGTACTGGCTGCTGCCCTCGGTCTCGGTGGAGGGGTTCCAGTTGGTGTTGGAGGCCTTTGCCCGGCTACGGGGGGCGGGGGCGGGCAAGCTGGTACTGGTGGTGCTGGATCAGGCTGGCTGGCACACCTCGGGGCGGGTGGAGCCAGCCAAGGGCCTGGGGCTGTGTTATCTGCCACCCTACTCGCCCGAGTTGCAGCCGGTAGAACGAACCTGGGGGCTCATTGACGCGGTCGTGGCCAATGGGCAGGTGCAGGATGAAGAGGAGCTGTGGGCCAAGGTGGAAGCCCGGTGCGCTTACCTACAAACCCAGCCCGCGCTTATCCAGAGCTACACCCTATTTCACTGGTGGCCGGGGGGATGTTAGGGGAATGAATCAAAAGGATTTCATATAAGCTAACCCGACGACCCAGGTATAAAAACTCCTCCCCGCTCACGAAACGCTTTCTTGGCCCCAGGCGGTTCTTGAATTCCGCGTATTTCTCGGCGATCCAGCGGGCTCTGGTGTTGACCAGGGCCACAACCTGTTCCAGGGGCATCCGCTCAGGGGCAGCCACCCGCACCCCTTGCATATCGATGGTAATTCCCACCATCCGGCGGCGGGCGCTGCGGCGGATGGTATAGCGAATCGCGCTGTTTTGGTAGTGCAGGGTGGCCTTTTCTGTTGCTGACATCCGGGCTTAATGGTATCCAGAACGAACAAATCAAATGGTGAGATACAGGCTTGTACGTTTACAGCGCATTTTTCCTAACAGACATACTCAGGCCTTTGATATCCCACACCCAGCCCAGCAAGCCCCTTATATCGCCTCGAGTATCTGCGACCTGGCCTTCTCCTGCTCGAGCGTCACCTTATCTGCGTCCCAGCCCAGTTCGCGGCCCATCAGCTCGGCCACCCGGGAGACCGCTATCAGGGCCGCCGAGGTGTCAAGGAAGGCCAGCCGGGTGCGGCGGGCCAGCACGTCGAGGGGGGTTCGGGCCATCTCGTGGCGGACGGCATGGATGACCTCGGCCTCGAGGTAGGGCCAGGCCTGGGCCAGCCGGTTCCCGTAGCCTTCGGCTGCAAGCTGGGCCACCACCTGGGCGCGGGCGCCATAAGCCTGGTGCAGGTGCTGCGCCACATCTGGGGAAACTCCCATCTCTTCGAGCTTCCGGGCCCCCGCGGGTTCAAAGCCCTGTCCGCCTATCAGCGGGAGCTGCCCGGTGCGCGATTCACCTGCTGGCAAGCCAAATTTCTTAGCGGCGTAGTCCACCAGATCCAGCGCCATCTTGCGGTAGGTGGTCCACTTGCCACCGGTTAGGGTTAAAAGGCCCGAGGCGCTCTCCTGAATCAGGTGGTCGCGGGCCAGCTTTGCGGTGTCGGCTTCGGGGCGGGCAATCAGCGGGCGCAGGCCCGACCAGCTCGCGCGCACCGCCTCCCTGGGGATCGCCCCCAGGTAGGGCCTTACCTGTCTGAGCACGTACTCAATCTCCGCTTCGCTCACCCTGGGGTGATCCACAATCGGGGCCGGGTCGTCGGTGGTGCCCACCAGGGTGCCCCCCAGCCAGGGCAGCACAAACACCACCCGTCCGTCCTCGGTTTTGGGGATCAGCAAGCCGGTATCGGAGGGGCTGTATTTTTTGTCCAGCACGATGTGAATCCCCGAACTGGCTTTGAGCAAAGGGGGGGCCCCGGGGTCGTCCAGGCGCCGGATATGATCCGAAAAGGGGCCGGTGGCGTTGACGATCACCCGAGCAGAAACCTCGATTTCCTTTGCAGACAGGCGGTCTTTGACGACAGCGCCCGCTAGTCTGCCGTTTTGCTTGAGCAACCCGGTTACTTCCAGGTGGTTGAGCACCACCGCACCCTGCTGCACGGCGGTCAGGGCCAGCTCCACATTGAAGCGGGCATCGTCGAACTGCCCATCCTGGTAGGCCACCGAACCCTTAAGGCCGTCGGGGTTGACCGCGGGGAAGCGCTCCAGGGTTCCTTTGGCGCCGATGTACTGCGCGGGCTGCAGGCGCGCCCGGCCGGCCAGCAGGTCGTAGAGCTTCAGCCCGGTGTAGTAGTAGGGCACCTCCCACACCCGGTACAGAGGGGTCAGGAGCCAGAGGGGCCGGGCCAGGTGGGGGGCGTTCCTGAGCATGATGGCCCGTTCCCGCAGGGCGTCGCGCACCAGGTTGAGCTGTACTTTGTCAAAGGTTTTGATGGCAAGCTCGAGGTAGCGCACCCCCCCGTGAATCAGCTTGGTACTTCGGCTCGAGGTGCCCTCGGCAAAGTCGTAGCGTTCGACCAGGGCGGTTTTGAGGCCCCGGCTGGCCGCTTCCAGGGCCACCCCGGCCCCGGTGGCCCCACCCCCAATCACCAGCAGGTCGAAGGTTTCCGAGGCGAGTCTCTCCAGCAGTTGGGTGCGCTCCATAGCACCACCAGACTAACCCAGACCCCGAAGGCTGGGCCAATGCTCGAAGGGGCACCCCCTAACTATCGGTCACCAGTCGGGTATCGGCAAAAACCCGCCCGATCACCTCTTCGATGGCTGGCTCCCGCACTTCCAGGTCGTCTATGGGGAGTTCGTGCAGCATCCGGCTCACCCGGTTGACCAGGTCTTCCCGCCGCACCAGCAGCCGGGCCTCGAGCCCCTCCCAGGCCCGCACCTCGCCGAACTGTTCCAGGCGGTCTTTCTCGATGGGCTTGCCGAGCTGAATGTGCACCTCGCGGTAGGGGGCAAAGCGCTCGAGCAAACCCTCCAACCCCCCGTCGTAGATGAGCCGGCCCTGGTGGATCATCAGCACCCGCTCGCACAGCGCGGTGATGTCGGCCATGTAGTGGCTGGTGAGCAGTATGGTGGCCCGGTAGCGCCGGTTGTACTCGAGCAAAAACTCCCGCACCGCCACCTGGGCGTTCACGTCCAGCCCCAGCGTGGGCTCGTCCAGAAACAGCACCTGGGGCCGGTGCAAGAGCGCGGCCAGCAGCTCGGCCTTCATGCGCTCCCCCAGGCTGAGCTTGCGCACCGGCTGGTTCAGCTTACCCTCGAGCGCGAGCATCTCGCTTAGCTCGGCCACCCGCTTCTTAAACTCGCCCTCGGGAATCTCGTACACCGCGGCGTTGACCCGGAAACTGTCGGCCGCCGGCAGATCCCAGATGAGCTGCTGCTTGTTGCCCATCACCAGGGTAATCTTGCGCAAGAAAGCGTACTCCCGTTTGAAGGGCTGGTGTCCGGCGACCTCGAGCCGCCCCGCGCTGGGGTGGATCAGGCCCGACAAAAGCTTGAGGGTGGTGGTTTTGCCGGCCCCGTTGGGCCCCAAAAAGCCCACCATCTCCCCCGGTTCAATCTGGAAGGAGACGTCTTTGACGGCTTCGACCTGCCGGTATTTGCGCTTGAGGAAGTGCCGGATGGTGCCCACAAAACCAGGCTCTTTGAGGGCCACCGGATAGAACTTGGAGAGGTGTTCGGCCCGGATCTGGCTCACCTGAAGAAGTATAGCCCGTCAGGGCAGTACGAATGGGGGTGTAATCCTTTGGTAATGGCCGGGTGTAAGGTTATGAATGAACAAGGTATCCCAAGGAGGCCGCAATGAAACCCTTCAAAGACCGCAACCAGGCCGGTGCGCTGCTGGCCGAGCGGCTGGTGGCGCTGGGCTACGACCGGCAGCCCAACCTGCTGGTGTTCGGTTTACCTCGAGGGGGGGTGCCGGTGGCCTTTCAGGTGGCCCGGCGGCTCGGCGCACCCCTGGATGTCTGGGTGGTACGCAAGCTGGGCACCCCCGGCCACGAGGAGCTGGCCCTGGGGGCCATCGCCTCGGGCGGGGGGCGGGTGCTCAACCAAGAGATCGTGGACAGTTTGCAGGTTTCGGCCGACACCCTGGCCACCGTTGAACAACAGCAGCGGGCCGAGCTACAGCGCCGCGAGCGGCTGTACCGCGGCAACCGGCCTTTCCCCGACCTGAAGGGCAAAACCGTTTTGCTGGTGGACGATGGGCTGGCCACCGGGGCCACCATGAAGGCCGCCATCGCCGCAGCCCGACAACACCACCCCGGCCGGCTGGTGGTGGCCGTACCGGTGGCCCCGCCCGATACGGTGGCGGAAATCCAGGCGCTGGTAGACGAGGTGGTCTGCCTGGAAACCCCAGCCTTCTTTCAAGCGGTCGGCCTGTGGTACGAACATTTCCCCCAGACCTCGGACGAAGAGGTGCTGGCCCTGCTGCAGGCCGCTTCGGCTAGGCCAGGCCCATCTGGCGCAGGGTAAAGGCGTAGATATCGGCCTGTTCTTCGATCAGCATGCGGGTGGGCTTACCCAGCCCATGCCCGGCCTTGGTCTGGATGCGAATAAGGATGGGGGCCGGGCCGCCCTGGGCGGCCTGCAGGGCTGCCGCGAACTTGAAGGAGTGCGCGGGCACCACCCGGTCGTCGTGGTCGGCGGTGGTGATCAGGGTGGCCGGGTAGTGGGTGCCGGGCTTTAGGTTGTGCAGGGGCGAGTAGGCCCGCAGGTACTGGAAGTGCTCGGGGTTGTCGGGCGAGCCGTAATCCGAGACCCAGGCCCAGCCGATGGTGAACTTGTGGAAGCGCAGCATATCCAGCACCCCCACCGCCGGCAGCGCCACCCCAAACAGCTCCGGGCGCTGGGTGAGGGCGGCCCCCACCAGCAGCCCCCCGTTGGAGCCCCCCTGAATAGCCAGCCGCTGGGGTTTTGTGTAGCCCTGGGCGATGAGCCACTCGGCGCAGGCGATAAAGTCGTCGAAGACGTTCTGCTTACGCTCCAAAGTGCCGGCCCGGTACCAGTCCTCGCCGTACTCGCCGCCCCCGCGCAGGCAGGCCTGGGCAAACACCCCGCCCTGCTCGAGCCAGACCAGCCGCCCTGGGTTGAAGGCGGGGGTCATGGGGATGTTGAAGCCCCCGTAGCCATACAGCAAGGTGGGGTTCTGCCCGTCGAGCTGAAGCCCTTTTTTGTGCACCAAAAACAGGGGTACGCGCGTACCATCCCGGCTGGGCACAAACACCTGGTGGGTCTCGTAAAGGCTGGGGTCGAACTGCAGGGGCGGTGTGAACAGGGGCCGGGTCTGGCCGGTGGTCAGGTGGTGGTGGTAGAGGGTGAGGGGGTACAAAAAAGAGGTGAAGCCGTAGAAGAGTTCGGGGTCGTCTTCCTCGCCCGCCACCAGCGGCACCATACCCAGCGTGGGTAGGGGCAGGCGGCCCCGGGGGCGCCCCTCGAGATCCACCAGCTCCAGCCGGTGGCTGGCGTGGTGCAGGTAGCCCAGCACCAGCCCGTCCCCAGCGGGCTCCGCAAAGCTCAGGGTGTCCTCGCCCTCGGGCACCAGGGTCTCCAGGGTTTCCAGCCCCCCTCGGGCCACATCCACCACCACCACCCGGCCCCGGGGGGCCTCCAGGTTGGTTTTGAAGTAGAAGCGGGAGCCCTGGTTGCGGATAAACTCGAACGAGGCCACAAACTCGCCCACCAGCTCAACAAAGGGCTCCTCCGAGCCATGGGGCCGGTAGAAAAACAGGTTCTCGCGGTGGGTGCCCCGCCACACGTGCAGGCACTCGTAGCGCCCGTCGTGGGTCACGAAGGCCTGAAAACCCCACTCCTTCTGGTCGGGCCGCTCGTAGACCAGCACGTCCTGCTGCTGGGAGGTGCCCAAGCGGTGCAGATAGACCTTCTGGAAGTAGTTGGCCCCGGTGTAGTCGGTGCCCTCGGCGGGTTCGTCGTAGCGGCTGTAGAAGAACCCGCTGCCATCAGGCAGCCAGGCCGCGCTGCTGA
This sequence comes from Meiothermus sp., assembly GCA_026004095.1. Lineage (GTDB taxonomy): Bacteria > Deinococcota > Deinococci > Deinococcales > Thermaceae > Meiothermus. The sequence continues at coordinate 217,254 of BPIL01000001.1, read as the reverse complement.
ACTTGCTCCAGCGGATCTCGTCGGGCAGATCCTGGGCCGTCGCCACCTCACGCACCCGCCAGGTGAGCCAGTCCGAGCCGCTTTTGCTCAGGGCGTAGGCCAGGTAGCGCCCATCCCGGCTGACGGCATAGTTGCTCAGGGCCACCGTGCCGTCCTCGGAGAGGGTGTTGGGGTCGAGCAGAACCCGGGGGGTGGCCTCCAGGTGTTCCTGCACATACAGCACGTTCTGGTTCTGCAGGCCGTCGTTGCGCAGGCTAAAGTAGCGGCCCCCACGCTTAAAGAAACTGAGCACGCGGGGGTAGTTCCAGAGTTCCTCGAGCCGCCGCCGGAGGGTCTCCCGCAAGGGAATCTGCTCGAGGTAGCCAAAGGTGAGGCGGTTCTGGGCCTCGATCCAGGCCCGGGTCTCGGGGGCCTGGGGATCCTCGAGGGGGCGGTAGGGGTCGGGAATCTGCACCCCGTGCAGCTCCTCGACCACCTTTGCGGTGGGGGCAGGGGGATACGAAAGTTTCATCCTGCACAATATACAAGCCTCGAGGCGGCCCTGTCGCCAGACAAAAACCTGGGCCGGGTCATACCGTTTCCGCTTGAATCCTTCACCGCTGGACGCAGTCAGAGGTGAAGGATTCAAGCCGACCGAAGGGAGTAGAAAAGCATTTCGGCAGTATCGTTTAGGCTTGTCAAAGTGAACGATACTGCCGGAATGCGTATCACATCTCCGGGGTTATCTGCTCGGGATGGGGTTTGGGGCTTCTGAGCTGGCTGATCAGGGTGGCCGTGATAATCAGGCCTGCCCCAATCAAGCCCTGCAAGCCCAGCCGCTCCCCCAGCAAAATATAGGCAAAAGCCGCCGCATAAACGGGCTCGAGGGTAAAGATCACCGCAGCCTGGGGGGCTGGAACCCGCCGCTGCCCCAGGGCCTGCAACCAGATGCAAAGCGCCGAGGCCACCAGGCCCAGGTACAGCAGCGAAAAGTAGGGGAAGCCATCCGCGCTCCATACCGGCTTTTCCCAGAGCATCCAAACCAGCGACAAAAGCGCAACGGTGAGCATCTGTATGCCCGTCAGCGGCAGGGTTGCGTGCTGGCGTGCAAAGTGTTCTAAGCGCCAGATGTACACGGCGTAGGCCAGGGCGGTTCCCAGCGTCCAGAGGTCGCCCAGGTTGGGCGGTGAGCCATCGTAGGACAGAAGCCCCACCCCCCCAATCGCCAGCCCGGCCGCCAGCCAGATGGGCCAGCCCAGGCGCTGCCCCAACAGCCCCAGCAGCATGGGCAGGGCCACCACATACAGCGTGGTGATAAAGGCGCTGCGGCTGGCCGTGGTGTACTGCAGGCCCACAGTCTGGGTCAGGTAGGCCAAAAAAAGCACCACGCCCAGCTCGAAGCCCGCTCCCCACAGCCGGGGGTCGCGCCGGAATAAAAATGGAACAAAAACCAGGGTGGCAATGGCGAAACGCACAAAATTGACCTGCCCCGGCCCCAGGGTTTGCAGGCTGTCTTTCACCAGCACGAAGGTGCTACCCCAGAACAGCGTAGCCAGGTTCAGGTAAAGGAGTCCCAACAGCAGATCGCGGCGCACGAAGAAAAGTTTACCGGCTTCCCGCGCTTTTCGATGGCCCTTCCCGGTGCAGTGCTGCCTCCCTTCCTTACCTGTGGCCGCGGGCTTTTCCCCAGCTCTGGTAAGCTGTCTCCCATGCGTCGGGTTCTGATCACATTCCTGCGTCATGGCCGCTCCCTGGGCGACGATCTGCGGGTGCACGAAGGCCGCTACGACGCCCCCCTTACCGAGGTGGGCCGGGCCCAGGCCCAGCAGCGCCTGGCGGAGTTTCGCGCCAAGCAGTTCCACTTCGATCGCATCATCTCCAGCCCCCTCCAGCGGGCCCGCGCCGTAGCAGAGCTGATGAGCGAAGGGCTGGGGGTGCCGCTGGAGCTGAACCCTGACTGGATGGAGCAGGACAACGGCAAAATTGCCGGCCTCCCCTACGAGGAAGCCGAGCAGCGCTTCCCCAGGCCCCTTTTTCGCAGCCCTTACGAAAAGCCATACGATGGCAGCGGGGAAAGCGAGTGGGAAACCTATACCCGCGCCGCCAGAGCGGTTCAGAACCTGGTGAACCGGGGCGCGGGCTCGTACCTGGTGGTGGCCCACGGGAAAATCCTCAACTGTGCGCTGTGGGCCATTTTTGGCCTCTCCCCCGGCAACGGTACGCCCAGCCTCAGGTTCTCCTTCGCCGACCTGGGCTATGCGGTGCTGGAGTACCGGCCAGACCGGCACACCTGGCATTTAGACAGGTTCGAGATGGGCTTTAATTCCCTAGCGAACCCGCTCGAGGTAGCGCCACCCCAGCCCGGCTAAAAGCACCTGCCCCTGGTAGACCCGCCCCTCCACTGCATCGCGCCACTGGCCGGGGGGGAGGGGCAGGGGAGCGGCCTCGAGGCCGTTGTTGAAGGCCGCCAGCACCTCGCCCACCCCCGGCTCCCCCCGCAGAAAGGCCAGGCGCGTACCCTCGCCCAGGTAGGTGCGGAAAAGCGGGCTCTGGAAGGCTTTGAGCTGGCCCTTGAGGCGGCCCAGCAAGCGGTAGTGCTCGAGGACGTCGGCGCGGCACCTCTCCCACTGCAACGGGTAGCGGTACAGCTCGTTGACGGGCCACACCCCGCGCTCGCCGGTAAAACCGCACTCCTCACCCTGGAAGATCACCGAGGCCCCCGGCAGGGCATAGAGCATGGCCGAGGCCAGCCGCAGCCGGGCCAGGGCTTCCGGGCTGGGGGTGTCGCGCAGGCCCCCCCCGCCCAGGTCGGTCAGGACGCGGGGGGTGTCGTGGGAGCCGATCAGGTTGAAGCCCATGGCGGCCACCGCCTCGGGGTAGACTGCGTAGACCCGGGCCAGCTCGCCCAGCACGCGCGCCCCGCTCTGCAGAGGGCCCCCCTTCGCAAACCCCAGGATACCCCCCATGGCCGGGGGCGAGCCCCCGCGCCCCAGGGTGTAGTTCATCAGCGAGTCGAACTGGTCGCCCTGCAGATACTGTGGGCGCAGATCCCAGACCTCGCCCACCAGGTACGCCTCGGGCTTCAGGGCCTTGAGTTCGGCCCGCCATCTCTGCACAAACTCGGTGGAGATCTCGTTGGCCACATCCACCCGGATCCCGTCGAAACCGAAGTTGAGCCAGAACCTGGAGACCCGGATCAGGTAGTCCTGCACCTCGGGGTTGGCGGTGTTGAGCTTGGGCAGGCTGCCCAGGTCGGCCCAGCCCACATAGGCCCGGCCATCGCCGGGGGTGAAGGGCCACCGGCGGATGAAGTACCAGTCCCAGTAGCGCGATTCACGCCCCTTCTTCACCACATCCTGAAAGGCCCAGTGGCCCAGGCCGGTGTGGTTGGGCACAAAGTCGAAGATAACCCGGATGCCCTGGCGCCGGGCCTCGGTCAGCAGGCGCTTGAGCAGGGCGTTGTCGCCAAACTTGGGCGAGACCCGCACGTAGTCGTGGGTGTCGTAGCCGTGGGCCGAGCCCGAATCGAAAAGGGGGTTGAAGTAGATCAGGTTCACCCCCAGCGCGCGCAGGTGCGGCAGGCGCTCGAGCACCCCGGCCAGGTCGCCGCCGTAGTACTGCTGGCAGCAGTGGTAGTCGCCGGGCGGGTCGCTCCAGCGCGAGAGGTAGGGGGGCCGGCCGCTCCAGGTCTGGTCGAAGTGGGCCTGGGTGGCCTCCAGGGCCCGGCGGTCGTTGCGGGGGTCGCCGTTCCAGAAGCGCTCGGGGAAGATCTGATACCCCACCCGCCCCGCCACCCAGTCCACCGCCCGGAAGACCTGGGCCGGCACCTCGAAGGGGCCAAAGGTGTGTTCCTGGCCATCTTTGTCCACTACCTCAATGCGGTACTGCCGGAGCGCGGGCGGCAAGGCCACCCGCCAGGTTTCTCCCTCGAGCGTGGACAGTTGCAGGGTAAAGGGGTGGTCGCGGTCGGCCCGCAGCACCGCCGAGCGGATGCTACCCGCTGGCACCTGGAAGCGCACCGACAGGCGGCCCGCCGCCTGCGAGACAAAGCGCGGCTGGCTGGGGTCGTGCTCCAGCGCCAGCCCGCCGTCTTCGGTGGGCGCATCGGCCACCCGGCCCACCTCCCGCAGCGCGTTTTTCCCGCCCTGGCCGTCGTCGGTGCAGCCTTCGGCCTCGGCGTCCACCTGCGGGGTGCCGAAGGTCTCGTCCTCGCACATGTCTTTGGGCCACTGCCCGTTGATGAAGAACTTGTACTGGATGGGGCCCGGCGGCAGCTCCACCGTGACCTGCCAGACCCCGTCCTCGGTTTTCTGCATAGGCAGCTCGGCCCAGTTGTTGAAGCTACCGCGCAGGCTCACCGAGCGCACCTCGAGGCCGTAGGGGGGGTCGTAGGTGAAGGTGACGGGAACTCTCTGCTGGGCCCAGGAGGAGCCCAGAAGCAGCAGCCACAACCATATCCAATGCCTGTGTCCTCGCACCTCTACCTCCGCTCTGCTCGCATAACGCTAAAAGCCACTCTCAGACTACAACCCGACATTCCGAGGGAAGTGATCCGGGGTTCAGCTCAAGCGCGAAGCCTCGAGGTTCACAGGTCTGGTCTGCGGCCTCAGCACCATCCACACCACCCCCGCCAGCACCAGCCCGGCCCCCAGGTAGCCCAGCAGGCTGAAGCGCTCGCCCCACCACAGCCAGGCCACCAGGGCCGCCACCACCGGCTCGATGGTCGCCACCACCGAGGCCCGGGTGGCCTCCAGGTGCCGAAGGCCGGCAAAATAGAGCGTGACCGCGAAAAAAGTGGAGGCCACGGTCAGGAAGGCGATGGCCGCCCAGGCTTCGGCGTTTTTGGGCACAAAATGCACAAACGGCAGCAACCCCAGCGCCCCCACCGGCAGCGCGTACAAAAACACCGTGGGGGTGCTGTATTTGTTCAGATAAAGCTTGCCAAACAGGTAGTAGGTGGCATAGGTCAGGGCCGAGAGCAGGCCCCAGAACACCGCCGCCGGCGTAACCCTGACCCCGCCCCCTTGCAGGCTGACCAGGGCCACCCCCAAGAGGGTCAGGCCCACCGCCCCCACCTTGTGGGCGTCCATGGGCTCGCGCAAAAACAGCCAGGAGAGCAGGGCCACAATGGCCGGGGCGGTATAGAGCAGCACCGCGGCCAGGGCCGCCCCGCCGCTTCCGATGGCGAGCTGGTAAGACCCATAGAAAAGCGAGATGCCCACCAGCCCAAAGCCCAGCACCGCCCAGGCATCGGCGCGCTCGAGGCGCACTTTTTGCATCAGCACCGCCTGTGCCCCAAACAGCACCGCCCCCAGGGCAGCCCGCCAGAAGGCCACCTCGAGGGGGCTCACCCCCTGCGCGAAGGCCCAGCGCGAGACCACCCCCAGCAGCCCCCACAAACAGGCGGCGGCCAGCACGTAGAGATAGCCAATCACGGCTTATTCAACCGCGTGGTTGCGGCGACGGGCCATCCAGCTCCAGACCAGCCCCAGACCCAGGAACAGGCCTGAGCCAAACACCACCAGATAGGTAATCCAGAGGCGGGGGTTCACGTTATAAAAGTCGCGGCTGCGCTGGGCCGTAAGGGCCACCAGGTAGTCGCGGATGATGATGAAATTCATGGTGGCTAAAACAATCGCAACGATCAGAAGGATAAGCCCCAGTATCAAAGAGATGCGCCCCAAAACGCTCATAGCCCCAGTGTACCGGATTTGGCGGGCATTTTGATATTGCTATACTTGAAGCGTGATCAAGGCTCCCGAAACCCCCCCGCGCGACGAACTGATCTTCGACCTGATCCACCAGGAAGAAGCGCGCCAGCGCAACGGCCTCGAGCTCATCGCCTCGGAAAACTTCACCTCGGCCCAGGTGCGCGAAGCCGTGGGCAGCGTGCTCACCAACAAGTACGCCGAGGGCTACCCCGGCAAGCGCTGGTACGGCGGCTGCGAGGTGGTGGATCAGGTGGAAGCTCTGGCCATCGAGCGGGCCAAGCAGCTTTTTGGGGCGGCCTGGGCCAACGTGCAGCCCCATTCCGGCTCCAGCGCCAACATCGCGGTTTACACCGCCTTGCTCAAGCCCGGCGATACCGTGCTGGGCATGGATCTGTCGCACGGCGGCCACCTCACCCACGGCTCCCCGGTCAACTTCTCCGGCCTTAACTACAAGGTGATCGGGTACAAGGTGCGCCCGGAGGATGAGCTTCTGCACATGGAGGACGTGCGGGCCCTGGCCCTGGAGCACAAACCCAAACTGATAATCTGCGGGGCCAGCGCCTACAGCCGCATCCTCGACTTCAAGGCCTTCCGGGAGATCGCCGACGAGGTGGGAGCCTACCTGATGGCCGACATCGCCCACATCGCGGGGCTGGTGGCAGCGGGCCTGCACCCCTCCCCCCTGCCCTATGCCCACGTCGTGACCTCCACCACCCACAAAACCCTGCGTGGGCCGCGTTCCGGCCTGCTTCTGAGCAACGACCTCGAGGTCGCCGCCATCCTCGATCGCTCCATCTTCCCCGGCACCCAGGGGGGCCCTCTGGAGCACGTGATTGCCGGTAAGGCGGTGGCCTTCTGGGAGGCCCTGCAGCCCTCCTTCAAAGCCTACGCGGCCCAGATCATCAAAAACGCCCAGACCCTGGCCGCCGAGCTACAAAAGCGCGGCTACCGCATTGTCTCGGGCGGCACCGACAACCACCTCTTCGTAGTGGATCTGCGCCCCCAGGGCCTCAACGGCAGCAAGGCCACCCGGCTGCTCGACGCCGTGCACATCACCATCTCCAAGAGCACCCTGCCCTACGACACCGAGAAAATCATCCACGGCGGCGGTATCCGCATCGGCACCCCGGCCATCACCACCCGCGGCATGACCGAAGAGCACATGCCCATCATCGCCGACCTGATCGACCGGGCCCTGAAGGGCGAAGACCCCGAAAGGCTCAGGGCCGAGGTCAGGGCCTTCGCCTCGCAGTTCCCCCTGCCCTAGTGGAAGCCGTACTCGAAGGCCTTGTTGCCCTGCTCGCCGTGTACCTGGGCGTTGAAGGAGATAATCACCCGGTCGCGCTCACCGTCGTAGGGCATGGCCTTGTGCAGTAGCCAGCTTGGGAACACCACCAGCACCCCTTCCTCGGGGGTTACATCGAAGGTGGACTGCTGGAGGTAGGCGTTGCCCATGTCCATGTGGGCCCCGCCCAGCAGGTTGAGGTGCTGGGCATAAAAACGGGTAATGCCGTTGAGCGCCCCCAACACCGGGTGCTGCCGCCGCTGCTGGACAGGGTCGAGCTGCACGTAGTAAACCCCCGACCACGAGCAGTTGCCGTGGTTGTGGATGTCGTGGAAGCCGTAGCGGTTTTGAATCTGGAACCAGGCCCCCACGATCTCCATACGCAGGTTTTTGACCCCGGCCCGCTGCCAGATGGCCCCGTTCAGGGTACGGGCAATTTCGAAGACCGCATCGGAGATAAAGCCGAACAACGCCTGCAAGGCCGGGTGGTTGTAGCGCACCAGGATGTCATCCGAGCTGCTGTAGACGGTTCCCTGCAAGCCCTGCGTACCCAGTTCGCGGTAGAAGAGGCGGAGGAGCTCCGGGTTCACCGCTGCGGCCTCCTCAAACCTACGAACCAGGATGGGCGTGGGCCAGAGCATCTGCACCGGGGATGTGTTCATAAAGACACCTCACCCCAATCTAAGGCCTGAGGCTCAGCAGGTACAAAAGCACCACCAGCCCAAGCTGCAGCCCCACCAGCAAACCCAGCCAGCGGCCATGCCCCACCCATACCGCCACCCAGGCCAGGAGCATCAGCGCGATCAGGGCCCACTGGGCCAGGTTCTGCACCCGGTAACCGAGCGAGAAGAGGTAGGCGGTAAAGTAGACCAGGAAACCCGTCCAAAAGAGCAGGCCCAGGGTTTGCAGGGCTTTGGTGAGCATGACGTGATTCTACACGGGGTACACAAGGTCTATCTGGGGGTTTAGACTTTAGGAAGCGTCTGGAGGAAGCCTATGACCCAAACCCCATCCAAAAACCAAGCCCTCATCGAGCGGCGGCACAAAATTGTCCCCCGCGGCGTCTCGCAGGTGCACCCCATCGTGGTGGCCCGCGCCGAGGGCGGCAAAATCTGGGATGTGGACGGCAACGAGTACCTGGACTGGTTTGGCGGCATCGGTGTGCTGAACGTGGGGCACAACCACCCCAGGGTGGTGGAGGCGGTGGAAAAGCAACTGCGCCGCTACATGCATACCTGCTTTCCTGGAGCAGCCTACGAGCCCTACATCGAGCTGGCCGAGCGGCTGGCGGCCACCGCGCCCATCTCCGGCGACAAGAAAGCCTTCTTCCTGAATACCGGCGTGGAGGCCACCGAGAACGCCATAAAGATTGCCCGCTCCTTCACCAACCGGCCCGGTGTGATCGCTTTCCGTGGTAGCTTCCACGGGCGCACCCTGATGGGCATGACCCTGACCGGCAAATCCAACCCCTACCGCCAGAACTTTGGCCCCTTCGCCCCCGAGGTCTACCACGCCCCCTACCCCAACGAGTACCACGGGATCGACACCCGCAAAGCCCTGGAGGGCCTGCACGAGGTCTTCGATACCCAGATTCAGCCCGAGCGGGTGGCCGCGGTCATCATCGAGCCGCAACTGGGCGAAGGCGGCTTTGTACCAGCCCCCAAGCCCTTCCTCAAGGCCCTGCGGAGCCTGACCCAGAAGCACGGCATCGTCTTCATTGACGACGAAGTACAGACCGGCATCGGCCGTACCGGCAAATTCTGGGCCATCGAGCACGCCGAGGTGGAGCCCGACCTGATCTGCTTCGCCAAGAGCATCGGCGGCGGGCTGCCCATCGGGGGGGTGCTGGGCAAGGCCGAGATTATGGACGCGCCCGCGGTGGGCGGGCTGGGCAGCACCTTTGGGGGCAACCCCCTGGCCTGTGCCGCCGCGCTGGCCGTGCTGGACATCTTCGAGCAGGAAAACCTGCTGGAAAAAGCCCAGAAGCTGGGCGAGCTTCTGCACGAGGGCTTCCGCAAAATTCAGGCCCGCTTCCCCCAGGCAGTGGGCGATGTGCGCGGCCTGGGGCCCATGATCGCCATGGAGCTGGTCAAGGATCCCGGCAGCAAGAGCCCCGACCCGCAGCTCACCAACCGGCTGCTCGAGGTCGCCCGCGAGAAGGGCCTGCTCTTGTTCAAGGCCGGGATGCACGCCAACGTGATCCGCTGCCTGGTGCCCCTGGTGGTGAGCGAGGCCGAGGCCCGCAAGGGCCTGGAGATTCTGGAGGCCAGCCTCGAGCAAGCCCTGCACGAAGCCAGATAGCCCAGGCTGGCATACAATCTGGGCGAATGAGGCCCAAAGACGCCCACCAGCACCTGCAACTGCTGCTCGAAGACCCTCTACACGCCCTGCCCAGCTTGCAGGTAGCGGTGATCCGGGCCGGGGAGGTGGTCTATGCCCGGTCGTTTGGGCATCGCTACCTTGACCCCGACCCCGGCCGGTGCCTGCCCGTCAACAACCAGACCCGCTTCCGGGTGGCCTCCCTCTCCAAGCTGGTGGTGGCGCTGGGGGCCATGCGGCTGGTGGAGCAGGGGAAGCTCGACCTCGAGGCCGATGTAAGCCAGTACCTGGGCTTTCCCCTGCGCAACCCGGCGTTTCCCCAGGCGCCCATCCGGGTTCGGCACCTGCTCTCGCACACCTCCTCGTTGCGCGACGGCTCGTGCTACGCCGTTCCCAGCCCCTACACGCTTCAGGACTTTTTTCACCCCCAGGGGCGTTTTTTTGAGGCCGGGGCCCACTTCGACCCGGCCCACCCGCCCGGCAGTTACGCCTGCTACGCCAACCTCAATACCGGCGTGCTGGGCACTCTGCTGGAGCGCGTGTCGGGCCAGCGCTTCGACCTGTTTATGGAGCACGAGGTGCTGCGCCCGCTGGGCCTGGGGGGTGGGTTCAACCTGAGCCGCTTCACCCCGGAGGCCATGGGCAACCTAGCGGTGCTCTACCGCAAGCAAACCGGCGGGGTATGGAACCCGGCCGGCCCCTGGGTGGCCCAGGTGGACGACCACCGCGGGGTGGTTCCGCCCGGCCCCCTCGTCCCCGACCCCAACCGGCCCGACGGGGGGTTTGTCACCGTGGATCTGCGCACCTACCGGCCCGGCACCAACGCCACCTTTTTCTCGCCGCAAGGGGGCTTGCGGGCCTCGGCCCTCGAGCTGGCCCGGATAGCCCAGCTTTTTTTGCACCAAGGCCGGGTGGGGGGCGTCCAGTGGCTCGAGCCAGAGACGCTCGAGCAGATGTGCGCACCCCAGTGGAACTACAACGGCCACAACGGCGACACCCTGGAAGGCCAGGCCCTAAGCTGGGGGCTGGGGGTCTGGCGTTTTACCAACCAGCCGGGCCAGGACTGCCCGGTGCCGGGCCACCCCCGGCCCTGGTTCGGCCACTTGGGCGATGCCTATGGCCTTCTGAGCGGCCTGCTGTTCGACCCGGAGGCCGCTCACGCGCTGGTGTACATCCTGGGGGGCCAGGGCTGTGACCCCGCCCAGCACAGGGGCTGCTACTCGGCCTACACCCGCTGGGAGGAGCAGGTTCTAAGCGCGCTGTACGCTCTGCTAAGCTAGAGGCAAATGGCTGTGCAGCGTTGTAGCCAGGGCGGTGGAAAACGCCGCAAAGTTGACCCCCCAACATCCCCGAAGCCAGGCCCTGGGGGTGGGGGCCTGCGCCCCGCATGAACTGGCCCGAGGCCATCCGGCAGGCCCACACCCGCCTGCGGCCCCACGTGCGCGAGACGCCGCTGGAGCTTTCGCTGGGCCTTTCCCAGGCCACCGGGGCCGAGGTCTACTTGAAGCTGGAAAACCTCCAGCACACCGGAAGCTTCAAGGTGCGGGGGGCCCTGAACAAGCTGCTCTCGCTATCCCCCCAGCAACTGCAACAGGGCGTGGTGACGGCCAGCAGCGGCAACCACGGGGCGGGGGTGGCCTTTGGCCTGGCCAAGCTGGGCGCGCGGGGCCTGGTCTTCGTACCGCAGGGGGCCAGCCCCACCAAGCTCGAGGCCATCCGGCGCTATGGCGCAGCGGTGCGGGTCTACGGGCAGAGCGGCGACGACACCGAAGCCTACGCCCGGGGCTACGCCGCCCAGCACGGCCTGACCTACATCCCGCCCTACAACGACCCCCAGGTGATCGCCGGGCAGGGCAGCATCGGGCTGGAGATCGCCCAGCAGCTACCCCAGCCCCCCCAGGCCGTCTTCGTGACGGTGGGGGGCGGAGGGATGATCTCCGGCATCGCCGCGTACCTTAAGTCGCTCACCCCAGCAACCCAGATCATCGGCTGCCAGCCAGCAAACGACGCGGCCATGTGGGCCTCGGTGCAGGCGGGGCGGATCGTGTCCATCGAGGCCCAGCCCACCCTCTCGGACGGCAGCGCGGGGGGCCTCGAGGCCGGTACCATCACCTTCGAGCTGTGCCGCACCCTGGTGGACGACTGGGTTACGGTGAGCGAGGAGGAGATCAGGGCCGCCATGCGGCTTTTCATCGAGACCCAGCACCAGCTTCTGGAAGGGGCCGCCGGTGTGGCCCTGGCCGCTTTGCTCAAAAAGGCCGCGCGCTACCGGGGGCAGCGGGTGGTGGTGGTGATCTGCGGGGCCAACATCGGGCTATCGGCCCTGCAAACGGTGCTGTGTTAGTTGCGCCGGAGCAGCAGAGACTGTATTTTGACGAAAAAGCCGCAGGTAAATCGCCGATGACCGAACTCCTTCAAAGCCCCGACCAACGCTTTGCTGTGGTGCAGTCCGAGCCCTGGATGGCCGAGGCCCTCGAGGCCATCCAGCAGGCCTCCTTCCCATCGCTGGCCAAAGACGAACTCATTACTGCCGGGCATTACCGGGCCCACATGCAGGTCTTCCCCGAAGGCCAGCACGCCGTGATCGAGCGCTCGAGCGGCAGGGTGGTGGCCTGCTCCACCGACCTACGCACCCAGGTAGACCTGGGCCACTTCCAGCACCGCTACATCGAAGCGGTGGGCGGCAACTGGCTCACCACCCACAACCCCACCGGCGACTGGCTCTACGGCGCCGACATCGGCGTGCACCCCGAGTACCGCGGCCTGGGCCTCTCCACCCTGCTCTACACCGCCCGGCAAAACCTGGTGCGCCGCCTGGGCCTGAAGGGCCACGTGGCCGGGGCCATGCCCAAGGGCTACGCCACCTTCCAGCGCGACCTGGCTATCGAACAGTACGTGCAAAAAGTGGTGCGCGGCGAGATGTTCGACCCGGTGCTCTCGGTACAGCTCAAGCGGGGCTACTGTGTGTGGGGCATTATGCCCGATTACCTCAACGACCCCAGTTGTGGTAACTACGGGGTGTTTATCGTGTGGCGGAATCCAGAGCGCTCGCTTTAAGGGCCCTTTCAGGTTCCCACGCGGTTGGGGCTAAATTTCAATCCGCGCGAAGCGGGCGTTCTCCTCGATAAACTCGCGGCGGGGCTGCACGTCGGAGCCCATCAGATCGTCAAAAATCTGGGCGGCGTAGGAGGCGTCTTTCATATCCACCTTTTTCAAAACCCGCCTTGCGGGGTCCATGGTGGTCTCCCAGAGCTGCTCGGCGTTCATCTCGCCCAGGCCCTTGAAGCGCTGGATCTCGTAGGGTTTGTCGCCAATGTTAGCCAGGGCTTTCTTGAGGGCTTCGTCGTCGAAGATGTACTCCATCTGCTTGCTCTTGCCCACCCGCAGCCCGTACAGGGGGGGCTGGGCCACGTACAGGTAGCCCCGCTCGATGATAGGGCGCATGTAGCGGTAGAAGAAGGTGAGCAGCAGGGTGCGGATGTGCGAGCCGTCCACGTCGGCGTCGGTCATGATGATGATCTTGTGGTAGCGCAGGTCTTCGATGTTGAAGTGGGCTTCTTCGTTGTCCTTGCCGCCAATGCCCGCTCCAATGGCCGCCACCATGGCCCGCACCTCAGCGTTTTTGAGGGCTTTGTTCAGGCCGGCCTTCTCGACGTTGAGAATTTTGCCGCGCAAAGGCAGGATGGCCTGGAAGCGGCGGTCGCGCCCGCTCTTGGCGCTGCCGCCCGCGCTATCCCCCTCCACGATGAACAGCTCGGCCTCGGCGGGGTCTTCCGACTGGCAGTCGGCCAGCTTACCGGGTAGGTCGTCGGACTCCAGGGGGTTGGCCCGGCGCACCAGCTCGCGGGCCTTGCGGGCCGCCTCACGGGCCTGGGCCGCGCGCTGGGCCTTTTCGTAGATCATCTTGGCGATGCGGGGGTTTTCCTCGAGGTATTCGGAAAACTTCTCGTACACCACCTTGCTTACGGCAGTACCGGCCTCGGGGTTCAGGAGCTTGCCCTTGGTCTGGCCCTCAAACTGCGGCTGGGGAATCTTGACCGAGATCACGCAGGACAGACCCTCCAGCAGGTCGTCGCCAGTGGGCTCCAGGTCCTTGACCAGACCGGCTTTTTTAGCGTAGGTGTTGATGGCACGGGTGTAGGCGGTTTTGAAACCCGAAACGTGGGTGCCCCCATCCACGGTTGGAATCATGTTGGCAAAGCTCACCAGGTCGGCGCTGTAGCCTTTGGTGTGCACCAGGCCCACCTCCACCCCCACCGCTTCCACCTGGCCCTGCAAGAGCACCGGCTTGTCGTAGAGCAGCTCCTCGCCGTCGGCGCGAAATTTGGCGAAGGAAGCCACCCCGCCTTTGTCGTAAAAGACCTCTTCTTTTTGGTGAACCTCGTCCTTGAAGACCAGCCTGAGACCCGCCACCAAAAAGGACACCTCGCGCAGGCGCACCCGCAGGCGGCTGGCCTCAAACCTCTGTTCGCTGCCGAAAATCTGGGGATCGGGCAGAAAGGTCACACGGGTGCCGCGCTTGCCCTTGGGGGCCTCCCCCACCACCTGCAGGGGCTTGGTGACCTCCCCCCGGCTGAACTCGATCAGGTGGTGCCTGCCATCGCGGAAGACCTCCACACGGGTAAATTCGGACAGGGCGTTCACCACGCTGGCCCCCACCCCGTGCAGACCACCCGAGACCTTGTAGGCTCCCTCTTCAAACTTACCCCCCGCGTGCAGCACGGTGTAGATGACCTCCACCGCGGGCTTTTGCTCCTCAGGCATGATATCCACCGGAATTCCGCGCCCATTGTCTTCCACGGTGATGGAGCCATCGGGGTGCAGGATGGTAATAATCTCGGTGGCAAACCCAGCCAGGGCCTCGTCCACCGCGTTGTCGAGAATTTCTTTGAACAGATGATGGTAGCCATCGGCCTGGGTACCGCCAATGTACATGGCCGGACGGTGGCGAACCCCTTCCAGGCCCTTTAGAACCTTGATTGCGGATGCATCGTAGCTGGTGGTAAGGTCAGCGCTCACTTGAACAGTATACCATATTTTGTTATTTGCGTAACAAAAAGGGCGGGGCGGCCTGTTGTCGAATAGTTCGTCCTGGACGCCTGCAGATGGGTTTCCTGTGGAGGCCCAAGCCGCCATCTATCCTATCATCTCGGGCGCGAAGGGCTTTTGAGCGCGTATGAAGGGTTTATATGTTTTGCTCTCCAGGCCAGCGATCCGGGTCAATTCCGATAAAGACAAAAAACACCCGGCCCACCCTAGCGCCTAACCGAACCCACCGCGCTGATGGCGTGCTCGCTCGAGCCTGTGCTCAGGCGCAGGCGTTTGCCCAGCTCGCGCCACCAGATGTAGGCGGGGCTGTCCAGGCGTTTGATGTGCTCGAGGGCGGCCTCCTTGCGCCAGGTCTTCAGGCGCAGCAAAAACAGGTTGAGGAACAGGTCGCGGTACTCAGCGCTGGCCCGCTCCATGTGAAAGTGAAAGCGCACCCCACGGTGTTGCGAGAAAGAGATGATGATGGGCACGCCCTCGGGGCCTTCTACCGGGATTTCCACGGTGCTGTCGGGCAGGGTGGAGGCGGTGAACTCGTACTCTTCCTGAATCATGCCAAGCTCGAGCAAAATTAGAGCAAACGCCCGCATCTCGAGGCCATTAATCTCGCGGTAGATGCGATCGATAAGGTCGTAGGTCGAGCTGTAGTGGAACTGTTCGCCCTCCTGCTCGGCCCACCACATGGCGTACTGGCCCTTGGGAGCGCTCAGGGAAGCCTGGATAAAAAGCCGGTCGCGGCAGGTCACGGGTTCCAGGGTTTCGGGGTAGATGGACAGCAGGTCGTCGGTGCTGTAGTAGATGGGGCGGATGCGCCCCCAGCGCTGGGCCAGCTCCTGCACCGCCACGTAGTGGGCCGCGGCTTTTTCGTCGGCTACAGGATAAAAAAAGAGGTCGTATTCGCCGTCTTCGGCCCGCACCCGCAGGGGAATTTCCAGCACCCCTTCCCGGGTTAGGCGCAGTACATCGGCTTCCAGCACCTGGATACCCGATTTACGGAACAGGGTCTCGATGGTGGTGGCAAAGATCAGGCGGTTGGCTGCCCTGACCTCAGGGGCATTGCTATTGATCAGGCCCTCGAGGCGAACCCTGGGCCAGTGGGCTGGTGCATTGGTATAAAGCTCGTGCATGATCACAACCAGGAAAAAGCACCCCCTAACCTAAGCTAAAGTTTAGCCCCCCTCCCGCTCAAGCCCTGTGATATTTAGAGAGCCGCGCTGGTGCCGAAAAAACCCCTTGGGTAAGGAGCATCGCAGTCGACGCCCGTGGGCTGGTTGCACAATAAAAGCCATGCCCAGAGGGGTTCGAGTGTGTGCGGCCCTGGTCTGGCTGGTTGCAGGGCTGGTAGTGTGGTGGGTGATGAGCCAGGCTGCCGAAAAACGTCTGAACCCCAACAAGCGCGACTGGGAGAGCTTTGTGGCCCGCCAGGTGGCCGAGCAGACCGCCCCCTCCAGCTACCCGTTGCAGCGCAAGCTGGACTTTACCCCCTTTGAAGCGGCTTTGAACCGGCTCGAGGCGGAAACCCTCGAGCGCCTGCAAACCCTTACCCAGCGGGCCACCATCGCCGAGCTACAGGCCCTGATGCAGGCCGGGCAGCTCACTTCCGAAGAGCTAACGCTTTTCTATCTGTGGCGCATCCGCCGCTATAATGACCAGCTCCGCGCCTATCTGGAGCTGAACCCCGAGGCGCTCGAGGAGGCTCGAGCCCGCGACCAGGAGCGAAAGCAAGGCATAGTGCGCGGCCTGCTGCACGGCATCCCCATCAGCCTGAAGGACAACATCTCTACCCGAGGCCCTTTGCACACCACCGCCGGGGCCGCGGTGCTGGCCCAGCACATCGCCGACCAGGACGCATTTATCGTGCAAAAGCTGCGGGCCGCCGGGGTAGTTATTCTGGGCAAGAACAACCTCTCGGAGTGGGCCAACTTCATGACCAGCCAGTCGGTCAACGGCTACAGCACGCTGGGCGGCCATACCCGCAACCCCTACGGGCCGTTCGATGTGGGGGGCAGCAGCAGCGGCACAGCGGTGGCCGTAGCGGCCAACCTGGCCGTGGCCGGCATCGGCACCGAGACCTCGGGCTCGCTCGTCTACCCCGCCGCCCAGAACAGCCTTTTCACCCTCAAGCCCACCCTGGGCCTGGTCAGCCGCGACCGCATCATCCCCATCACCGCCGCCCAGGACACCGCCGGCCCCATGACCAAAAAGGCCCCCGACCTGGCGGTCTTGATGTCGGTGCTCACCGGGTACGACCCCGGCGACCCCCAGACCCAGATGGCCCAGGGTTTCACCTTCCCCGCCGCACCCCCATCCCCGCCGGCCGCGCTGCGGGTGGGCTGGGTACAGCACATCCAGCGCAGGGGCGACCAGGAAGCCCTGGAGCGGGTCGCGCAGGCCCTGCAAAACCTGGGGGCCGAGGTGGTGCCGGTGCCCTTTCCCGAGGGTTCCATCGAGATGATGCCGGTGCTGCACGCCGGTATGCGACGCGACCTGGCCCACTACCTAAAGACCACCGGGGCTGCAATTAGGGGCTTGCAGGAGGTGATCGAATACAACCGCCAGCACCCCGAGGCCATGCGCTACGGGCAGGACTTGCTCGAGGTCTCGCTTTCGCACCCCCTATCCGACGCCGAGTACGAGGCCCTGGTACAGAAAAACCGCCAGCAGGGCCGCGAGAGGCTGCTCGAGCTGATGCAGGCCCACCGGGTGGATGTGCTGCTGGCTATCAGCAACAGCCTGAGCCTGCTCACCTCCACCTCGGGCTTCCCGGTGGTGAATTTTCCGGCGGGCTACCGCGAGAGCGGCGAGCCGGTGGGGGCCTCGCTGGTGGGCCCGACCCTGCAAGACCCCCTGCTGATCGGCCTGGCCCAGGCGGTTGCAGAGCGGCTGGGCATCCACCGGCCCCCCATCCTTCGGTAAACTTTGCCTGGCATGGACACCCCCCTTCCGGTCTACATCATCGGGCTGCGCGGCCTGCTCAACCTGATCGCGTTGCTCCTGATCGGGGTTTCGCTTCTGTGGAACCTGCCGCTGCTGGTGCGCGAGCCCCATGCCCGGCAGTTGCGCTTTTTCAGGTTCGTGGCGGGCTTTGCGGTGGCGGCGGTGGTGGTCGAGCTGTTGGTGCGCACGCTGTTTATGGGCGGCGTGAGCTGGCTGCACGCCGTCTATGGCCTGCTGGCTGCCAGCATTCTGTGGTTTGTGAGCGGCCTGGAGCCTGGGGGCTGGTTCCGCAAAAGCCTGGAAAAGCCCCCGGAGCAGGTGGGGCCGTACTTCTTCTGGGCCAGCCTGGTCTGTTTGCTGCTGTGGTGGCGCTTTATCGAGACCGGGATTGCGCGGGTTCCCGCCCAGTAGCCGGGAGGTGCTGGTGAATATCCAGGGCTATCCGCGCGGCGGCGCCGGGCTCGCCCATGGCGGCTTTCCCGGCCGCTCGGGCCCGCTGCAACAGGGTTTCGGAGGAGAGGAAGGCCCGCACACCCCGCACAACGGCCTCGGGGCTGGGCTCGGTGAGCATTAAGGCATCCCCCAGCAAACGTTTTTGCGTCTGGGCAAACCCTGGGGTGTACTGCGGCCCGTGGGTGGGAAAGCCCACCAGCGGCACCCCATAGCCCGCGGCCTGCTCGGCCGCCGTTCCGCTGGTGGAGAGGGCCAGCCTCGAGCCCCGCAAGGCTGCACCGAAGGCCCGCTGCGCCAGGTACACCACGGTTCCATCGGGGTGGCTGAGCCGGTGGGTGACGCCCTCGCTCCGACCGGTGGCCTCGAGCCGGTAGTCTTTCAGCTCCAGCCTGTCCAGGGGCAGGCCCGCCCAGGCCACCACGGGCGTTAGGGCGGTATCGCGCAGCCGGCGGCAGGCCTCGAGCATGACCGGCAGGCTCTGGTAGGCGTCCTGGCGCGAGCCCGGCAGCAGCAGCAGATACGGTGGGGGAAGCTCGAGCGACCCCTCGTCCAGGGCATCCAGCATGGGGTTGCCCAGGTAGCAGGCCTGGGGAAGGCCTCGAGCCCGCAGCCAGACCGCCCCTTCCGGCTCGCGGGGATACACCCGAATCGCCCGGCGCATCAGCAGGCGCTCGGTCACGCTGTAAGGGCGCCCCCCCACCCGCAGCGAGGAGCGGCACTGCATCAAAAAAAGCGGGCGCCCGCCAAACACCACCCCCACCCCCAGGGCGTACACATCCCCCACCACCAGCGTGGCCAGGGCCCCCGGGGCCGCCGCCCGCACCGCCCGGTACTGGGCCCGGCTCATGGAAAACCAGCCGGCCCGGAGATCGGCCCAGAGCGCCGCCGCACTCTGCAGGGCAAACCCCCCCGAGGGCAGCTCTTGGCAGGGCCCCAGCCTCGGGATACCGGCCCGCCGGTAGGCCTGGCCCTGGCCCACCAGCGGCACCGCCTGCACCGCGTAGCCCAGCGCCTGCAAGGCCCCGCCCAGGGCAGCCCCGATGATGTCCTCGCCGTGCCCGTTGGAGATGAGCAGTATCCGCTTCATGCCTGGGTAAAGCGAACCAGGCGCTCGAGCACCGCCAGCCCGGCCCCTTCGTCCAGGAGTTGCTGGGCCAGCCGCACCCCTGCGGCCACACCCTCCACCCGGCCCGCCAGGTAAAAGGCCGCCCCGGCGTTCAGCGCCACCGCATCGCGCTTGGGGCCCCGCTGCTGGCCGCTCAGAATGGCCCGCGCCTCCGCCGCGTTCTCGGCGGCGGTTCCCCCGCCAATCGCTGGGTAGGGGGCGGGCTCCAGGCCCACCTCTTCAGGCCGGAGGCGGTAGGTGTGGATCTGGCCGTCCTTCAGTTCGGCCACCAGGTTGTCGCCCAGGGCCAGTTCGTCGATGGCCTCGAGGCCCTCCCCGCGCGCCATCTGGCCGTGCACCACCAGCGCCCGGCTGCTGCCCAGGTCGCGCAACACCCGGGCGAACGGCTCCACCAGGGCCGGGCTGCTCACCCCCACCAGGTTCAGGCTGGCAAAAGCGGGGTTGGTGAGGGGGCCCAGCAGGTTGAAGACGGTGCGCACCCCCAGCTCGGCCCGCACCGGGGCCACATAGCGCATGGCCGGGTGGTGGTTGCGGGCAAACAGAAAGCCCAGGCCCACCGTCTCGATGGCCTCGGCCACTTTTTCGGCGGGAATGTCGATCCGGATCCCCAGCGCCTCGATCAGGTCGAAGGAGCCCGACTTGGAGGAGGCCGCCCGGTTGCCGTGCTTGGCTACCGCCACCCCGCCCGCGGCCACCACAAAGCAGGTGGTGGTGGAGATGTTGAAGGCCTCCGGGGCCACCCCCCCGGTGCCCACGATGTCCAGCAGGGGCTGGCGGCGGGTCTCCACCCGCACCGCGGCCTCGCGCATACCGGCTGCAAAACCGGCGATCTCCTCGGGGGTCTCGCCCCGGGTGCGCAGGGCCATCAGCACCCCGGCGGTCTGCACCGGGGTCAGGTCGCCGGCCATGATCCGGCGCATCAGGGCATGGGCCTCGGCCCTGGATAAAGGCTCGGCTAGAAGGGCTTTCTTGAGTTCGTCCACGGTTCCTCCCCAAAAGTTTACACATCAAGCGGCAGGCGCCAACCCTGCCGGAGGCCCCGCCCGAGGGCCCCCACCTTGTCGAAACGGCCCCGCAGGCTGTACTCCAGCAGCCAGAACAGGCCATACCCGGCCACCGCCAGCAGGGGCCAGCGGGCGTGCTTGCGAAAGAGCCGGACGTTGTAGGCAGCAAAGGTTTCGTCGGAACGCAGGCTGCCCGACCAGGAGCTGCCCCCTTTGTGCAGCACCCGCGCCCCCTCGGCCACCGCCAGCCGGAACCCCGCGCGGGTCAGGCGCAGGCCGTAGTCGCAGTCCTCGCCGTACATGAAAAACCCCTCGTCCAGCAGGCCCACCCGTTCCAGGGCGGCCCGGCGGATGAGCAGGCTGGCCCCGCTGATGTAGTTCAAACGCCCGGCCTGGCGCGGATGGGTTAGCAGGCGGATCAGGCCCCAGGGAAGCACCACCTGGCCCCCACCCCAGGCCTGTACTTGCTGGGGGTTGTCCATCTCGTAGAGCACCGCGCCCACCGCCCCAATCCGGGTGTCCTGCTCGGCCCGCTCCACCATGGCGGCGAGCGCGCCCGCCTCGGGCAGGGTGTCGGGGTTGAGCAGCCAGACGTAGTCGGCCCCCGCGGCCAGGGCCCGGCGGATGCCCACGTTGTTACCCCCGGCAAAGCCCAGGTTGCGCTTTAGCTCGAGCAGCTCGAGGTGCGGAAAAGCTGCACGCAGCCGGGCCACCGCATCGTTGTTGGAGGCGTTGTCCAGCACCAGCACCCGGTGGTTGGGGTAACGGAGTTGCTCCAGCGCCCGCAAACAGGCCAGGGTGTCGGGCCAGGCGTTGTAGTTGACGATCAGGATGTACACCAGGGGCGCGCTCATGCCGTGGCCCCTTCCAGCAGCCCCTGGGTGTAGGCGGCCTCGAGCACAAACCGGTAGGCTGCAAAGGCCCCCGCCCCCGCCTCCCAGTCGCGCACCTGCAACAGCCGCTCGGCCCTGGCCCAGGGGTAGGCCCAGCGCTTGTAGGCCCGCGACAGGGGGTGTACACCCGTCCAGAAGGCCACCAGGGGGTGCGGGTGCAACCGGTAAAACTGCCAGGCCATCCGCCCCAGGCTCCGCGACTTGGCTACCATAACGTCCAGGCTGACCCGATCCTCGTGCGCCGCGCGGGCCCCCAGGGCCAGGCGGGGCCGCACCCCCTTGCGCCAGAGCCGCCAGCCCAGCTCGTGATCTTCCCAGCCGTAGCCCCGCATGGGTGCAAAAGCCTCGGCCTAGCTCGAGCGGCAAAGAAAGACTGGCGAACCAGAAGCCGCCCCAGCCCAGCGACGCGCCATCGGCCCGGCCCCGCACCCCCGACTCGGCCCTCGCACGCCAGAAGCGATAAAAGAATCCTGTCCCAGCGATTCCGGTATATAGGTATAACTCACCCCCGCCGCTCGAGGGATAGCGCCGATGCAAAGCAAGATGAGCCTGTAAAAAACCCGCCTCGGGCACCACATCGTCATCGTTGAACAGCACATACTGGCCCCGGGCCTGAAGCAGCCCTGCATTGCGTGCATAGGCCATCCCTGCGTTGGGTTGGCGCAAAACCCGCAGGCGGGGGTCATGGAACCCGGCCAGCACCTCCGGCGTTGCATCGCTCGAGCCGTCGTCCACCACGATCAGCTCGAGCGCAACCCCTTCCTGGGCTAAAAAAGCCTGCACTGTGCGGGCCAGCAGTTCGGCCCGGTTGTAGGTGGGGATCACGACGCTGAAGGTAGGTTCCATGCCTCCGAAGCCCCCCAGGCATACGCCAGCTCGTAGTCGCCCCGCGCCCCCAGCAGGCCCTTGAAGGAGGGGAGCAGGGCCAGCTTCAGGCTCACCAGCACCGGGTGCACCCCCAGGGCCCAGGCGATGCGGGGGTCGTGGTGTTTCCTGCAAACCCGTACATGGGCCGCCCCCGCCTGCCGGGCTTTCTCGAGGGCCCTGCCCCGGTAGTCGAAGGCCTCGTGCACGGCCAGCGCGTCCCGCACGAACACCAGCCGCGCCCCAGCCCGCATCAGGCGGTAGCCCAGGTCGGGGTCTTCGCCGCCGTAGCCGCTGAAGGCGGGGTCGTAGCCGCCCACCTCCTCAAACAGGGCCCTGGGCAGCGAGGTGTTGTTGCCGGTGATGTTCCACCAGAAGGCCCGGGGGCCCTTCAGCTCCGCCGCCCCCGTACCCCGCAGCGCGGGGGGCAGCTCGAGCCGCCCCACCGCCACCGTGCGGGGCCGGGTGTGCGCTTTCTGATGAGCCTCGATCCAGCCCGGCTGGGGTATCACGTCGTCGTCGGAAAAGAGCAGGATATCGCCCCGGGCCATCCCAGCCCCCCGGTTGCGGGCGTTGGCCGCGCCGAGGCCCGGCGTGATCTCAAGAAAGTGGAACGCAAAGGGCGGTTTGTACTGCTGTAGGAATTCCAGGGTATCGTCGGTGCAGCCATCGGCCACCACGATCACCTCAAACGCGCCCGGTTGGTTTTCCAGAGCGCGCAGCTTCTTCGCCAGCACTTCGCGGCGGTTGTGGGTGGGTACAATTACCGAGATCATGCCTGCTCCCAGTCGTCCAGCCGTAATCCCGCTATACGGGCAAACTCACGCTGGTTGCGCGTGACCAGCACCAGGTCGTGGGCTTTGGCAATGGCCGCAATCCACAGGTCGTTGGGGCCAATCAGCGCACCCTGGCGCTCGAGGTCGGCCCGAATCATCCCGTACACCCCTGCCACCAGCGCATCCACTCCGAAGCAGGGTATTTCGTTGCGGATGATCTCCACCCGCCTGAGGTTGGCCTCCACCCGCTGGCTCTTGCGGGCCCCGTAGTACAGCTCCCCCAGGCTGATGCTGCTGATGAAAATTTGGGGCTCGGCCTGTATGCGCGCGACCAAAGGCGGCACCCCCTTCAGGTAGCCGATCCAGACGTTGGTGTCCAGCAGATACATCACAGCCCTTCCCGTTCCTCGAGCGGCCCCTGCGGGGGGCGCTCGAGGTCGCCCTCCCAGCTTCCCGCCAGGGCCAGGAAAGCCGCCGAGCGTCGCGGTACAACCTGCGACTCGATCATCTCGCGCAACAGCTCGGAGAGCTTCATGCCCCGGGCCTTGGCCCTCTGCTCGAGGATGCGGTAGGTCGCTTCTTTTAGATAGGTCTGCACCTGCGGCATGTAAATAGTGTATATATATTTACCATATAACTCAAGCCATCGCCAGGAAATTCGCCAGCATCTGCTTGCCCCCCTCGGTCAAAACCGATTCCGGGTGAAACTGCACCCCGTGGGTAGGGTAGCGGCGGTGGCGCAGCCCCATCACCGTGCGGCCCCCGGCCTCGTCGCACCAGGCGTTGACCTCCAGTTCGTCGGGCAGGTCTTCCACCACCAACGAGTGGTAGCGGGTGGCCGTCAGGGGGGTGGGCAGGCCGGCAAACACCCCGCTGCCGTCGTGCAGGATGGGGCTGGTTTTGCCGTGCACAATCACCCGGTGCCGCCGCACCGCAGCCCCAAAGGCCTCGCCGATGCTCTGGTGGCCCAGGCAGACCCCCAGGATGGGGTATCGGGGCGCGTAGCGCTGGATGAGCGCTACCGAAAGCCCGGCCTCCCGGGGCGTGCAGGGGCCCGGGCTCACCACGATGCCGTCGGGGTCGAACAGGGCGACGTCCTCGAGGCCAAACTGATCGTTGCGCCAGACGGTCACCTGGGCCCCCAGCTCGCCCAGGTACTGCACCAGGTTGTAGGTGAAGGAGTCGTAGTTGTCAATCATCAGGATTCGCTTCACAGTCCTGCCTCCCGCTTTTCCATGGCCGCAAACTCGCTGAGGATGGTGCGGTAGATGCGCTCGGCCACGTTGGGCGATAAGCCCTGGTGCTCGGCCATGTAGCGCACGTGGTGGATGATCTGCTCCTGCCGGTCTTTTGACTCAATGGGCACCTGGCTTTGCACAAGCCGGGCCGCTTCTTTAGCCAGCCGCGCCCGCTGGGCCAGCAGCACCACAATCCGGGCGTCAATGGCGTTGATCTGCAGGCGAAGGTCCTCGAGGCTCACAAACCCTCCTCCGCCAGGCGCACGGCCTTGACCATGGCCTGGGCCTTGTTCAAGCACTCCTGGTACTCGGCCGTGGGGTTGGAGTCGTAGACCACACCCGCCCCGGCCTGGATGTGCATCTGCCCGTTCGCCACCACGATGGTTCGCAGGGTCAGGGCCATGTCCATGTGCCCGTCGTAGGCCACATAGCCAAAAGCCCCCCCGTACGCGCCCCGGCGGGCGGGCTCGAGCTCCTCGATAATCTCCATGGCCCGGATCTTGGGGGCCCCCGAGACGGTGCCCATCGGCAAGACCGCGGCCAGGGCGTCGAGCGGGGTTTTGTCCTCGCAGAGCTCGCCCTCCACGGTGGAGACGATGTGCATCACGTGCGAGTAGTTCTCCACCTTCATAAGCTCGCGGGGCCGCACGCTGCCATAGCGGCAGACCCGGCCCAGGTCGTTGCGCGAGAGATCCACCAGCATCACGTGCTCGGCCCGCTCCTTTTCGTCGGACAGCAGCTCTTCGGCCAGGGCCTGATCCTCGGCGGCGTCCCGGCCCCGCCGGCGGGTTCCGGCGATGGGGCGGGTCACCACCCGCTGCCCATCGGAGCGCAGCAGGCTCTCGGGGCTGCTCGAGACCAGCGTCACCTCGCCCAGCTCCAGGTAGCCCATGTAAGGGCTGGGGTTCACCGAGCGCAGCGCGCGGTAGACGGCAAAGGGGTGCACCTGCAGGGGGGCCGAGATGCGCAGCGAGGGCACCACCTGGAAGATGTCGCCGGCCCGGATGTACTCGAGCGCTTTCTCCACCATCTGCTCGTACTCGGCCTGGCTCAGGTTCTGGCTGAACTCCACCCGCCGCCCGGCCCGCTCGCCCGGCACCCCCGGCAGCGGCCCGCTGAGCCGCTTCTCGGCCCAGGCGATGCGTTCCAGGGCCTGGGCCCGCTCGTCCTCCAGGGCCGGGGCCACGATGTGAAGCTGCTGCTTGAACTGGTCAAATACAATCAGCACTTCCGGCTCGATAAACAGCAGGTCGGGAATGCCCAGCAGGTCGGGCTTCTGGCTGGGCAGCCGCTCGTAGTAGCGGATGAGGTCGTAGGCCGCATAGCCCACCGCGCCGCCCCAGAACAGGGGCAGGTCGGGGTCGGGCTGGATGGGCCGGTGGATGGCCTGGTAGAGGGTGCGCAAGGGATCCCGGGTGGGCACCGCCTGGCCGTTCAGGGTCAGCACCCCGTCCTTGAGCCGCCAGGTCTGCCGGGCCCCCACCCCCACAAAGCTCCAGCGGGCCCAGGCCTTGCCCCCCTCCACCGACTCCAGCAAAAAGCTGGGGCTGGCCTTCTCCGAGAGCTTCAGGTAGGCCGTGACGGGGGTCTCGAGGTCGGCCAGCAGGGTTTTTTTGACCGGGATGGTGGGTCGGGTTAGGTGTGCGATGGGCATCTGTTCTCCTTTAGCAATAAAAAAATTCCCTGAGGAAAGCCCCAGGGGTAACGAGCGCTACCGTCCCAGGGCTATCCGGGCCACCACCAACCCTTGACGAGCGCGATCGATACCATCTGGCCTCCAGTCTGCGCTATGGGCGGCCAGAATGCAAGGGGTTCTGTACGCCGGCCCCACAAAACGATAGGCTAAAGCCGATGCGCTGGCTTACCTTCGATTTTGACGGCACCCTGGCAGACTGGCCTTTCCGCCGCCTGCTGCGGCCCCACATGGAGGCTTTGCTGGCAGAGCCCACCATCCGCCAGGCCCTGCGGAGGGAGTACCTGCGCCGCCTGGCCCAGGGCGACCCCACCAAGGTGTACGACTGGGGCGATATTCACCGGGCTGTGCGGGAGCAACTGGGGCTTCCGCCGGTCTTCCCCAACATTGCCCAGGTGCTCGCCGAGGCGGCGCTCGAGCCGGAGGTGCTTTATCCCGAGGTACCGGCCAGCCTGGCTGCCTTGCGCCAGCAGGGCTATCAAATTGCCGTAGCCACCAATGGCCTGGCTAGGTACCAGCAGGTGCTGATAGATAGGCTTAACATCGCCTACGACCGACTGCTGGCCCCGGATATCTCGCAGGCCCTCAAGCCCGATCCTGCTTTCTGGAGGCCGCTCTTTGAGGAGCCGGTAGAACAGATTGTGCACGTCGGCGATCTGCTCAGCCAGGATATCTGGGGGGCCAACGCCGCCGGCCTGAAAGCGGTCTGGATCTGGCGCGACATGCCCCAGGACTGGCGCGAAACCCCGGTGCTCGAGCGCACCCGGCGGCCCGACCTCAGCAGCATCATCACCGCCAGGCTGCAAAAAGAACTGGAAGAGCACGGCCGGGTGGGTTCGGCCCACCCTCAGACCCCACCCCAGCCCGACCACATCGTGGCCGACCTGGAGGAACTGCAGGCCGTACTCAACGCCACATCTGAAAGGCCCGCCACCCCCTCTCTTCCCTAGGGTTTTGTTGATCGGTGGGGCCTCCGGATGGTCTCGATATGGGCCCCGTTTTCCAGCACAGCGGTGAATAGCTCCCACAGGTTCACGGCCAGCTCCGGCTCGGTGGTGAGCTGGGTGAAACGGAGATAGGCCGCATCGCCCGAGGGCAGCACGAAGGTGGGCGTGCCAAAAACCCCCAGTTCACCGGCGGCCTCGAGGTCGGCGGCCAGCTCGAGCCGCCGGCTTTCCTCGTCTTCCAGGTCGGCCATGAAGCGCTCCAGAGTCCAGCCCGGCCCGCCCCACCGCATCCACCAGGGTCTGGTCGTCGTCCAGCGGCGCGCCTGTCCTGGTGGCGCAGGCGAAAGAGCTCGAGGGCAAAGCGCAGGTGGGCGGCCTTCCCCTGCTGCCTTGCGGCGTGGGAGGCCAGAAAAGCCCGGAGCGAGGGGGAGCTTTCCAGCGGCTGCTCGGCCAGCTTCCAGGCCGGGGTATGGCGCGGCCGGCCTGCGTTTTCGGGGTGGTTGCCCTGCTCCAGGCTGTAGTGCCGGAGTGTCAAGCTCCAGGCGCCAGTTGGGGGGCCGCCACATAGGCCAGCTCGAGGCCCCGCCAGGCAAAAGGGCACAGGTAATCGAGGTAGATAACCACAGTCTGCATAGGCCCAACAAAGCGGCCTTTGAATCAGTCGCCAAAGTACTCGTAGGTATGGGGCCCTTCCAGGCCCAGCATGATGTCGAGGTTCTGCACCGCCGCGCCCGAAGCCCCCTTGCCCAGGTTGTCGAAACGCGCCACCAGCAGGGCCTGCTCGCGCGCGGGGTTTTCGTAGACGAAGAGCTCGAGCAGGTTGGTGCCGTTCAGGGCCTGGGGGTCGAGCACCGGGTGGTGCTGGCCGTAGGTCTCCAGGGGCATTACCCGCACGAAGCGCTGCCCCTGGTAGCGCTCCGCAAGGGCTTCGTGCAGTTCGGCAGCGGTAACCTTTTGCGGCAGGGCCCACAGGTGCACCGGGATAAAGTCCAGCATCCCCTGGCGGAAGCGCCCCACCGCCGGGGTGAAGATGGGGGGGTGCCGCAGGCCCGAGTAGACGGTCATCTCGGGGATGTGCTTGTGGGTGAGCTCGAGGCCATAGGCCCGGTAGTCCCCGGCCAGGCGGTGCTCCCCCCGGCCTTCCATGGCGTCTATGAGCTGCCGCCCCCCGCCCGAGTAGCCCGAGATGGCGTTCACCGAGGCCGCAAAGTCCGCCGGCAAAAGCCCGGCCTCCACCAGGGGCCGCAGGAGGGCGATCACCCCGGTGGGGTAGCAGCCGGGGTTGGAAACCAGGCGCGCCCGGCGAATCGCTTCGGGCTGGGCCGGGGTGAGCTCCGGGAAGCCGTACACCCAGCCCTCGGCCACCCGGTGGGCCGAGCTGGCGTCCAGGATGCGGGTCTCGGGGTTCTCCAGCATCGCCACCGCCCCTTTGGCCAGGTCGTCGTGCAGGCAGAGGATGGCCACATCCGCCATGTTCAGCAGGCGCTTGCGCTCGAGCTCGTCCTTGCGCTTAGCCGGGTCAATTGAAATGATCTCGATATCGTTTCTGTGCTGCAAGCGGGCCCGGATCTGCAGGCCGGTGGTGCCCGCCTCGCCGTCAATGAACACCTTGGGTTTACTCATGGCTCCACCCAACCCCGCCCCGGCCCAGGGCGGCCAACAGACTTTCGAACGTGTGTGTGCGCATGCTTTGGTTCCAGGCCCAGCTCTAGGAGCATCTGTCGAAGAAGAAACACCTGGGCCAGGGGTGACTTTATCTGTGGCCGGCCCACCTGCTTGCGTATGTGCTCGCCCTGTCCCATCCTGTTAGCTTAGCAAATGGTAGAGCAGGGCTTTTTGCGCGTGCAGCCGGTTCTCGGCCTGGTCGAAGACCCTGGACTTTTTGTGCAGGGTGGCCTCCTCGACCACCTCCTCGCCGTAGTGGGCCGGCAGGCAGTGTAAAAAGATGCCGTCGGGGTCAATCAAATCCAGCATGGCCGGGGTTACCTGAAAACCGGTGAAGTCTTTGATCTTGCGCCTCTGGCTGGCCTCGGCCTCCTGGCCCATCGAGACCCAGACGTCGGTATAGAGCACCTGGGCCCCTTTAGCGGCCTCGAGGGGGTCGTGGGTCAGGGTGATATCGGCCCCTAGCTTGAGGGCTTCCATGTAGATGATGGCGTTGGGCTCATAGCCGCGCGGGGTGGCGATGGTGAGCTTGACCCCGGAGAGCACCGCGCACTGGATATGGGCGTTGGCCATGTTGTTGCCGTCGCCAATATAGGCCACCTTGATACCCCTGGTATCGGGGAAGGTCTCCTCGATGGTCTGGTAGTCGGCCAGCAGTTGCACCGGGTGCAGCAGGTCGGAAAGGCCGTTGATGACCGGCTTGGAAGAGTAGCGGGCCAGCTCCTCGAGGGTCGAGTGCAGGTAGACCCGGGCCATAATAGCCTCCACCCAGCGCTCGAGGTTCAGGGCGATGTCGCGCACCGGCTCACGGGTGCCCAGGCCAATCTCGGCGTTGGTGAGGTTCACCGCATGCCCGCCAAGCTGGTTCATGGCTACTTCGAAGGTGGTGCGGGTGCGCAGGGAGGGCTTCTCGAAGATCATGGCCAGGGTCTGGCCCTCGAGGGGCCGCAGCCCCCTGTAAGCCCCCCGCTTCATGGCGTGGGCGGTATCCAGCACCGCGCGGTACTCGGCGGGCGACAGGTCGAGGTTGGAAAGGAAGTCGCGGCCTTTGAGGCTGGCAAGCGGCTTAATCACCTCAACCACAAGCACCTCCGCCCCTGTGTGTATAAAAACCCAGTCATAGGGTTTGATTATACAAATCTACAGGCCAGACGCTACTCAGATGGTCTCGAGCGCCACCTCAATCATCTGGTCGAAGGTCTCCTGCCGCTCCTGGGGGGTGGTTTTCTCGCCGGTAATCAGGTGGTCGCTGATGGTAAGAATGCACAAAGCCTGCACCCCAAACTTGGCCGCCAGCGTGTAGAGCCCGGCGGCCTCCATCTCAACCGCCAGCACCCCAAACTGGGCCCATAGCTGGTAGGGGTTGGGCTGGTCGTGGTAGAAGGTGTCGGTGGAAAGCACGTTGCCCACGTGTACCGGCATGCCCCTGGACTGGGCCTGCTCGTAGGCCCGGCGCAGCAGGTCGAAGGTGGCGATGGGCGCATAGTTCTGGCCGGCAAAGCGCAGGTTGTTGATGGAAGAATCGGTGCAGGCGGCCTGGGCAATCACCAGATCGCGCAGCTTGAGGCGCTCGGTGATGGCCCCGGCGGTGCCCACCCGAATCAGGGTCTTGCAGCCGTAAAACTGAACCAGCTCGTGGATGTAGATGCTGGCCGAGGGGATGCCCATCCCGGTGCCCTGCACGCTCACCCGCTTCCCCTTGTAGGTGCCGGTGTAACCGAACATGTTGCGAACCTGGTTGTATAAAACCGGGTTTTCCAGAAAGTTTTCGGCGATGTACTTGGCTCGCAGGGGGTCGCCGGGGAGCAGGATGGCTTCAGCAATAGCACCAGGTGCAGCAGAGATATGAGGCGTCATGCCTGTACTTTATCCCGTTGGGCCAGGAAAACAAAGACGGGAACTGCATCCATCGCACGCCCGCAGACCGCGCCCGGGCGGCCCAGCCTTCTTGTGGCTCATCCGGGCTTTGCACATACCCAGTCAACCCAGGGGTAAGATCAATCGAAGGAAAAGCCATTGGCTAGATGGGCCACCGGGCGGCCTGTGATGCGCTGCACCGCCTCGGGAATGAGGGGCAGGATGACCTCGAGGGAGTCCTTGCTGCCCTGCGGCCCACCCGGCAGGTTGATAATCAGGGTTTTGCCCCGCACACCCGCCACCCCGCGGGATAGCGCTGCTAGAGGGTTTTTCTTGTAGGTTTCCATGCGGATAAGCTCCGCAATTCCGGGCGCCTCTTTCTCCAGCATCTCCCGGGTGGCCTCCGGGGCGTGGTCGCGGTTGCTAAGGCGGATGCTGCCCAGCGTCAAGATTACGTCCAAACCGTCGCGATCGGCCCATAGCCGCAGCACCCGCTTAATCTGGGCCGGCTCATCGGGGATAATCTCGTAATTGGCAATCTCGTAGGGGCCCAAGGCCAGGCTCTCGCGCAACGCCGCATAGGCGTGGTCTTCGATCTCCCCGCGGGCTTCGCGGTCGGAAATGGTTAGGATGCCGACTCGAATCATTTAGTGCAAAGTTTAGAGCAAAAAAGTGTTAGCTTTGGGTTATATGTGGCACGATAGCCCAACCCTGGAGGGTCGTTATATCCGGCTGGAGCCTTTGGGCCTGGAGCACGCACCGGCTTTGCTCGAGCACTTCGACGCCGAGATGGTACAGTACCTGAGCAACGCACCCAGGGAGCCCTCCCTGGAAGCCATGCAAAACTACATCCGCACCTTACTTGCAGCCAGAGATCGGGTTAACTGGGCCATCGTCGACAAGGCCAGCGGCCAGGTGGCCGGGCGCACCGGTTATGTGCGGGTCAACCCGGAGTACCGCAGCTTAGAGACCACCACCTGGATTTTTACCCCTTTTCAGGGCGGCTATGCCAACCCGGAGAGCAAGTACCTGCTTTTGTGCAGGGCTTTCGAGGATCTGAAGGCCATCCGGGTGCAGTTTCGGGCCGACGCGCGCAACACCCGTAGCTGCAAGGCCATCGAGAAGCTAGGGGCTACCTTTGAGGGTATTTTGCGTAAGGATCAGATTTATCCCAATGGCACCATTCGCAGCACCGCGGTGTACTCGATTATCGACGACGAGTGGCCCCAGGTGAAAAAAGCGCTCGAGGCCCGGCTGTATCGCTAGCCAGCTCAGACCTGCCGCAGGTCTTCCAGCAGTTGCCAGCCCACCTCCTTGGGGGTGGCCTCGAGGTAGGGCTTTAGCGCCTGGCTTACCCACAGCGCCAGCGGCTTCAGGTCTTGTGGCTCCTGCTCGGTGCGCACCAGCAGGGTCACCTGATAGAACTGCTGGGTCTCGGTGGGGGTGCCGTCCTCGAAAAAGGTCATGGGGGCCCGCACTTTGTCAATCAGCACGTGCACCTCTCCCAGTTGGCGGGGAATCGCCTCGCGGGGGTCAAAGGAAAGTTCTCTGGGGTGCCACAGATACCCCTGAAACAGCTTGATGGCCTTCATCGCAGTCACAGGTTCGATTTTCGCTGCTGGAAGCAAAAGCAAAAGTGGCTTTGGCCCTCTATCCCACCCGCGCCACCTCGACCCCATCCCGCAGGTATACCCTGGGCAGGCGGGCCGCAAGCCGCACCGCCGGCTCGTAGCTGACGGTTCCGGTCAGCTCGGCCCAGCCCCACAGGCTGCTGGTGGGGTCGAAGTCGGGGGTGACCACCTCAAAGACCTGCTCCAGGCCCACCGGCCCCGGAAGCTTCACGGTGATCTGATCCATCGAGACCCGGCCCACCACCGGGCAGGTGCAGGGCTGGTCATCCGGGTAATAGCGAACCGTCGCCCGGTTGAAGACGAGGCGGGGGATGCCATCGGCGTAGCCCACCGGCAGGGTGGCGATCCATTCCCGGCCCTGGGTGGTGTAGAGGCCGCTGTAGCCGATTCTGCGCCCAGGTGGCAGCTCTTTGACCTGGGTGGGTTTGGCCAGCAGGCGGGCGATGGGCTTCAGGCCCAGGTGGGGCAGCAGGCCATACAGGCCGATACCCGGACGCACCGCGCTCAGACCGTATTCGCCAAAATTAAAAGTTCCGGCGGTGTTGCACAGGTGGTAAAAGTAGCCCGGCCCAAACACCTGCTGCACCTGCTTGAAACTGGCAATTTGCTCTTTGGTCCAGAGCACATCCTCCTCCGCATCGGCGAAGTGGGAGTAGATGCCCTGGATGAGCAGGTTGTCATAGCGGGCAAAGTGTTCTTTGACCTGTGGGGCTTCCTCGGGCTGGAAGCCCACCCGGCCCATACCGGTGTCGAACTCGAGGTGCACCGTCACCGGTTTACCCAGGGCGTTGAGGGCCTCGGCGCTCTCGAGGGTCGAGATGGAAGGGATCAGATCCAGCTCAACCACCTCCCGGGCCTGCTGGGGGTGCAGACTCCCCATCAGCAAGATGCGGGCCACAATGCCGGCCTTGCGCAGCTCGCGGGCTTCGTCGGTGGTGGCTACCGCCAGGCCCCAGGCCCCTAGGCGCAGCAGTTCCTTGCCCACCTCCACCGCCCCATGCCCGTAGGCGTTGGCCTTGACCACGCCAATCACCTGGGTATTTCCGGCCCTGGAGCGCAGCAGGTTGTAGTTGTGGGCCAAAGCATCGAGGTTGATTTCCAGCCAGGCAGGCCGCATGACTGCTAGTTTATACTTTGCGAATCTTCATGCTCTGCACCTGGCCGGTTTCGGCGTTAATGCGGAAGATCTTGTACTCACGGGTGCGGGCCGCATCGCCCAGGCTCAGGTAGGCGGTGGGTTCGCGCACCACGAAGGACAGCGTGACCTCCCAGAACTGGTTGTCGGGGGTGAGCTCGACCTCCTCGAGCCGCAGCTCGGGAATCTGCTTTTCGTTGAAGAGGGTCTGGATATACTCGGTGGCGATCCTGACCGCTTCCTTGACCTCGAGCATAGATAAAGCGATTGTACCCCAAGCAACACCGCCGCTGGTGTAAGCTATCTGGCGTGCCGCGCAAAATCATCCTCGACTGCGACCCCGGACACGACGACGCCATCGCCATCATGCTGGCCCTGGCCAGCGAGGAGCTCGAGGTCTTGGGCATCACCACCGTGCATGGCAACGTGAGCCTCGAGCGCACCACCCGCAACGCCCTGGTGGTGCGGGAGGTGCTGGGCAGGAGCGTGCCCATCTATGCCGGAGCCGACCGGCCCCTGGTGCGCGACCGCATCAGCGCCGAGGCCGTGCATGGGGTCTCGGGGCTGGAAGGCCCCCACCTGCCCACCCCGAGCGGCCAGGCAGAGCCGGAACACGCTGTGCACTTCATGATTGAGCAGGTGCTCCAGCATCCCGGCGAGGTCACGCTGGTGCCGGTGGGCCCTCTCACCAACATCGCCCTGGCTATGCGGCTCGAGCCCCGCATCATCCCCCAGATTAGAGAAATCGTGCTGATGGGCGGCTCAATTGACATTGGCAACTGGACGCCAAGCGCCGAGTTCAACATCCTGTGTGACCCCCATGCCGCCAAAATTGTCTTTGGGGCCGGGGTTCCGCTGGTGATGATGGGCCTCAACCTGACCCATCAAACCATCGCCCACCCCACCCGGGTGGCGCGCTTCCGGGCCCTGGGAACACGGGTTGGCAATTTCGTGGCCGAGCTGCTCGAGTTCTTCCGCGAACACCACGTTCAGCGCTACAAATGGGACGGGGCCCCCATCCACGATGCCTGCGCGGTGGCTTATTTGCTGCGCCCCGAGCTGTTCAAAACCGCGATGTTCAACGTGGAGATCGAGGCCAATGAGGGGCTGGCCTTTGGGCGCACGGTCTGCGACTACTGGCGGGTGACCGGCAGGCAACCCAACTGCGAGGTGGGCCTCGAGGTTGACGTAGACGGCTTCTACGAGCTGCTGCTGGAGCGCGTTGCGCGCTACGCGTAGCGCGGGGGGTTCTGGCGGCCGTAAAGATATAAGCTATAGGCCATGAGCATTGTGGTGGTGGGAAGCATCAACATGGATCTGGTGGTGCGAGTTAAGCGACATCCGGTTCCCGGCGAAACCCTCCTGGGCTCGGATTACGAGACCCATCACGGCGGCAAAGGGGCCAACCAGGCCGTGGCCGCCGCGCGCATGCTGGCCCGCCCCATGCCCACCAAAAGCGCCAGCCCCGGCCCGGCCCCCGGGGTGCGCATGATTGGTAGGGTGGGGCAGGATGAGTTCGGCCAGCAACTGCGCAACGCCCTCAAGCGCGAGGGGATCAATGTGAGCGCCACCCTTCCCATCGCGGCCCCCACCGGCGTGGCTTTCATTGCGATTGACGAGGAAGGGCAGAACACCATCATCGTCTCGCCGGGGGCCAACCACCGCCTGCGGCCCGAGCACCTCTCCCCCGCCGAGTTCGAGGAGGCCCGGGTGGTGGTCTTGCAGCTTGAGATTCCCCTCGAGACCGTGCGACGGGCGGCCGAGCTGGGCCGCCAGGCCGGCGCCCAGGTCATCCTGAACGCTGCACCTGCGCAAAAACTGCCCGATAAACTCCTGCACCATATCGACATCCTGGTGGTCAACGAAATCGAAGCCCTGGGCCTGAGCGGGGTCAAGCCCGACTCACCCGAGATGGCCCTCGAGGTAGCCCAGCTACTGGCCGAGAAAGTGCCCACCGTCATCATCACCCTGGGCGAACAGGGGGCGGTATGGGTATCCCCCCAGGGCCGGGGACACCAGCCGGTTCCCGAAGTGCAGGCCATCGACACCACCGGGGCAGGCGACGCTTTCATCGGAGCCCTGGCCGCAGCCCTCTGTGAGGGAAGGCCCCTGGCCCAGGCGGTGGCCCACGGCTGTGTGGCCGGGGCCCTGGCTACCACCAAAATCGGCGCTCAATCCTCGCTGCCCTGGCGCGAGGAGGTGTGCGCGCGGCTCGAGTTTTGAAGGTTGCCAGCGGTGCTGCTTGCGGTCTACCACCTAACCGAGTACTTCTACCCCGACGCGGCGCGGGACTCCTTCAACGAGCTGTGGCTCTATCCAGTCGACGATCACCGCCAGGGGCTTCTGGAGTTTCGCCTTCAGATTACGCCCCATGCCCCAGCCCGCAGCCGGCAGGATTACTTTCATAACCGGGTGTACAGCTTTCACCTGCATCATCCCCACACCACCCTGCGGGTAGAAACCCAGGCCAAAGTCCTGACCTTTGCCATACCCGAGCCCCGGCCGGTACCCGTTCAGGCCTTAAGAAGCCTGCAGCCCAGGTTCTTTGAGTTTCTGGCCCCCACGGCCAGAATACCCCTGCACCACAACTGGCTCGAGCTGCTGGGTGTGCGCCGCCCTCTTCCCCACGAAAACCTGCACAGCTACCTGCTGGAAGTGACGGAGCACCTCCACCGGAGTTTTCGCTACGACGCCGCCGCCACCGAGCTCAACACCCCACTGCTGCAATTTGTGGAAGGCCGGGCTGGGGTCTGCCAGGACTACGCCCAGGCCATGCTGGCGGTTCTGCGCAGCGTGGGCATTCCGGCCCGGTACGTCTCGGGGTATCTGGCCACAGGGGTTGGCTCACAGGGCAGCCATGCCTGGGTTGAGGCCTTCGTGCCCGGCTCAGGCTGGTATGGTTACGATCCCACCAACAACTCCACCATTACCGAGCAGTACATCAAAAAAGCCCATGGGCGCGACTACGACGACTGCCCACCGCTCAAGGGGCTTCGCCGTGGGGGAGGCCGGGAGCGCCTGAACGTGCTGGTTCAGGTCAAGGTGCTGTAGGCTGGGCTGCTCCCCCGCAACCCCCATTCACAACCGGTGTTCTTTTGCCCCGTCTAGGGGCTGCGGGTGGGACGCATGATGCTCTGGGTGGGCAGGCGGTAACCGTGGTTATCGGGGGCGTCGTCGGTGGCAGCAGTAATAACCCGGCCCGATTTAAGCTGGGTGCCCTCCCCCACCAGGTACACCGCCCCCCAGGGCCGGTAGGTGCTGGTGAGGATGTCTTTCTGCACCCTGCCATTGGAGAATCGAATGGTGCGGTGAACCTGCACCGTGGCGCCTTCGGCGGCCCAGTCTACCTGCACAAAGCGCTGGGCAGGCAGCTCGAGCGTGGCGATGTAGCGGGTGGGCAGGGCCGGGGTGCGGTTTAGCACGACGGGGTTGCTCCAGGTAACCCGGCGATCCCTGGTGCCGAAAATGCGGAAGGTGATCTGGTGGCCGCGCACACTACCCTGGATCTGCAGGTGACCAGGGGTATCGTTTTTGAACCTGAGGTCGAGGGAGGGCAGAAACACCGCGGCATCCAGGCCGGTGGGCTGGTAGTAGCGCACCTGATAGCTGTGGGGCCGGCGTTGCACGATGGGCAGCCCCGCAAAGTAGGCCGCGCGAAAAAGGGTGGTCGAGACCTGGCACATCCCCCCACCCACCCCTTCTACCGTTTGTTCGCCGGAGATCACAAAGGCTTTTTTGAAGCCGGTGCGTTCGGAGACCTCGCCCATGGCCCTGGCAAACGAAAAAATTTCGCCTGGAGGAATCAGCGCGCCATCGAGACGGCTGGCCCCAAGCTGAATGTTGTAGCGGCGTTCGTAGGAGGAGCCGGCAAAGGAGGTGGTGGCCTCGGCTAAAAGCTCACGGATGCCCAGGTTGTAGAAATACGGCGTGCCTCGAGGGTGCAGGGTGTGGCGCACCGGTAGCAAAAACTCGGTCTGGCCGGATTGCAGGGCCTCGAGATAGCGCTTCTTGGCCTCGGCCAGATCGAAGGTATGGCCCATCTGGTCTTGCAGCACCCAGTCCTTCAAAGCCGCGTCGTAGCGCCAGCGGGCCTCGAGCGCAGGCCGGGCGGCCCCACTGAGCAAGGTCGGAAGCTGCCCCACCCCCCCAATCTTGATGCGCTGGGGCACCCCCACGGTCACAATCTGGCCTTTTTCAATGCGGTTTTCTAAAGCGTAGTAAAGGCCGTCCGGCCCTGCTAAAGCTAGCGAAATCCAGCAAAAAATAGCCAATATGGTAGTACGCATACCCCCACTCTAAGGCCCCAAATACACAAAAAGTGTGCAAACTAACCCTGGCCCTGCGCATGCCGGGCCATCCAGCTTTGCAGCACAGCCTCATACTGCTCGGGGGCAAGACGAACCCGTTCGTAAAAACCTGCCTGCAAGCGCTGGCGCTGGGCCTCGAACAGAATCACCGCCGCCGCCACCGAAACATTCAGGCTCTGCACCATGCCCACCATGGGAATCAGAATGTGGGCATCGGCCAGCTCGGCCGCCTCCGGCGAGACCCCCCACTTCTCAGTACCCAGCAGGATGCAGGTTGGGCGGGTGTAATCGGCCTGACGGTAATCCACGGCCCGCTCGGAAAAATGCGCAGCCAGCACCTGAAATCCCCGCGCCTTGAGGTGGGCAAAAGCCGAGGCGGTATCGGCGTGCAGTTGCAGCCCCACCCATTTGGCCGCCGAGCCGGAGGTCTCGTTGAAGGTTTTGCCTTTGAGGCTCAGATCCTCGGCTTCCTCCAGGTTTGGAATACCGTGCTTGGCCGGGATGGCGTGGGCCTCGAGCACCCCCACCGCATCGCACGAGCGCAGAATGGCGGAAAAGTTGTGGGGCTTATGCACCCGCTCCATCAGCACCGTCAGGTCGGGCTGGCGCTTGTCCAATACGGCGCGAATCCTGGCAAGGCGTTCTGGCGTCACGGAGGTTTATTGTACTGTGCCAAAATGACGGCATGAAAGCCATCGTGGTTGAACAGAACGGCCCGCCCGAACACCTGCGCTACCGGGAGGTGCCCGAGCCCAGCCCCGGGCCCGACGAGGTGCTGGTGCGCACCACCCTAACCAGCCTCAACTACGCCGACGTACAGGCCCGGCGGGGCGGCTACGAGGCCGGTGCACCGCCCCCTTTTATACCGGGGCTGGATGCAGTGGGGGTGGTGGAAGCCCTGGGCGCAGAGGTCAGGGGCCTGGCGCTGGGGCAGCGGGTGGCAGTCTTTGCGAGTGGGGGCTCGTACGCCGAAAAAGTACTGGCTAAAAGGGTGCTAACCTACCCGGTTCCCGACGACCTGCCCGACGAAGCGGTCGCGGGCCTGACCGCCTTGGTCACCGCCTACAACACCCTGACCTGGGCCGGGCGCTTGCAGCCAAACGAGACCGTGCTGGTGCACGCCGCTGCGGGTGGCGTGGGCAGCCTGGCGGTGCAGATGGCGAAAGCCCTGGGCGCGGGGCTGGTCATCGGAACCGTGGGGCATCCGGCCAAGGCCGGGTTCGTCCGCAGTCTGGGGGCCGATGCCGTGGTGGGGTACGAGGGCTTTGCTGAGCAGGTGCTCGAGCGAACCCAGCAAAAAGGCGCCGATCTGATCCTCGACTCGGTGGCGGGGGAGGTTTTTAGCCAGGGCATGCGCTGCCTGGCCCCCTTCGGCCGCCTGGTGGTGTACGGGCATGCCAGCGGGCAGGCCGGCAGCTTCGAGACCCGCCCGCTGCACCGCCAGACCAAAGCCGTCATCGGCTACAGCAGCGGGCATTACCGGCGCAATCGGCCCGAGCTGCTGCGGCCCACCGTGGAGGCCGTCTTTGCCCTGCTCCGGTCGGGTAGAATCCGGCTTCACATTGGAGCGCGCTATAAGCTCGAGCAGGCCGCCCAAGCCCACGCCCTAATGGAAAGCCGGCAGAGCACCGGCAAAATCTTGCTCTATCCCTAAACTTCCCGCTCGGTGCGCGAGAGCGGCCAGCTCGACACTTCGTTGAGTGCCGCCACCTCTTCCGCGCTCAGTTGTAGCTGCGCGGCCGGCAGCAGATCCTGTAGCTGCTGCACGGTATTGGCCCCCACGATCGGGGCGGTGATGAAGGGGCGCGATAGCTGCCAGGCCAGGGCCACCTGGGCCGGATGCGCCCCGCGCTGCTGGGCAATTTCCAGAACCTTATCCAGTATCTTCCAGTTCTGCTCGCTAAAGCGTCCGCCGGCGATGCCCTGGGCCCGCACGCTCTCGGGCAGGGGCTGGTCGCGCCGGTACTTGCCGGTCAGAAAGCCACCGGC
This sequence comes from Meiothermus sp., assembly GCA_026004095.1. Taxonomy (GTDB): domain Bacteria; phylum Deinococcota; class Deinococci; order Deinococcales; family Thermaceae; genus Meiothermus. The sequence goes on along the minus strand of BPIL01000001.1, from coordinate 178,399 downwards.
CAGGGGGCTGTAGGGAATGACACCCAGGCCATAAGTCTCGCAGACTCGAGCCAGCTCACGCTCGAAGTTCATGCGGGTGGGCATGGTCAGGCTGTACTCGGGCTGGATCGAGACAAAGCTCTCAAAACCATGTTTATCCGAGGCCCACAAAGCCTGCATTAAGCGCCAGGCCGAGAAGTTGGAGCAGCCAATATAGCGCACGTAGCCTTTGCGCACCAGGTCGGTCAGGGCCGAGAGGGTCTCTTCGATGGGCACCTGGTTATCCACCCAGTGCACCTGGTACAGGTCGATGTGATCGATCTGCAGGCGGCGCAGGCTGTCCTCCACCGCCCGCATAATCCAGGCCCGCGAGAGCCCCTCGCGCTGCAGGGGGTGGTTGCGCCCTTCCGAGCCCCCCGGCCCCATCGGGCCGCGCACCTTGGTAGCTACAATCACGCGGTCGCGCAGCCCCCGGCTTTTGAGCCAGCGCCCGATAATCTCCTCCGAGACCCCGCCGGGGTTGCCTGGTGCCCAGGTGCTGTAGATGTCGGCGGTATCGATCAGGTTACCGCCCGCCTCCACGAACGCGTCCATGATGGCAAAAGCCGTGGGTTCGTCGGCCGTCCAGCCAAACTGCATGGTGCCGAGGGCGATGGGATGAACAAACAGTCCGGATTTTCCTAGTTTGCGGTAGCGCATAGCGCCTGATTCTACGGCCATCGGCCTTCGAGCATTGCAAGGTTTTTCATCTTTGCCCTTGGCGGCTCTGGGCTTAGGACGTGGGCAGGTTGTGGGCGTTGGCCCGCAGGCGCTCGATGAGGGGGCGCAACAGGTCGCGCTTGAGCTTGAGCGACTGGCGGTTCACGATAAAGCGGGCGGTGGAGTGGGCCAGCACCTCGACCTCGAGCAAGCCCGCTGCTTTGAGGGTAGCCCCGGTCTGCACCACGTCCACCACCGCATCGGCCAGCCCGGTGAGGGCAGCCAGCTCAACATTACCGGCCAGCTCGATGATATCAGCCACCATCCCCCGTTCGCGCAGCACCTGCGCGGTAAAGCGGGGGTATTTGGTGGCAATCCGCCGGATGGGCCCGGTCGCAGCCGGGTGGCGGATCAGCGAGAGGCGGCAGGCCCCCGTGCCCAGATCCACCGGCTCGTACACATCGCGCCCCGACTCCAGCAGCACGTCGTTGCCCACCACCCCCACATCGGCAATCCCCAGGTCGACATAGGTGGGCACGTCGTGGTTGCGCAGCTCGAGCACCGCCACCCCCCCCTCCTGCCCATGCAGCAAGGCCCGTTCGCCCTCGAGGGGGGGCAGTTCCAGCCCGGCCTGCGTCAGGGCCCTGTAGCCATCTGCAAAGTTGCGCCCCTTGGGCAAAGCCACCACCAGCGTGAAACGTCCTCGAATCATCCGAGCTTCCTTATATCACACCAAAGCCAGGCGCTTCATTCGGCCCTCTCTAAATGCAGCTACGATGCCACCGGTTCTGGACGAACCTCAGGGGTGTGGTCGTGGTCGGGGATCAGGGCCTCGGCCTCCCGCACCACCCGGAACAAGTACCCCCCCAGGCCCACCACCATCCCCAGCAGACCGCTAATCACCAACAAAAGCGCCATCCCGGCCCCGGGCCCCACCCCCACCAGACCTCCAAAAACACCCGCCAGGGCCCCACCGGGCATCATGGCTGGGGTCAGCACCCGGTCGGCCAGGGGGCCGGCCACCAGCATCGCCAAAGGCCCAGCCACCCAGGCGATCATGCGCCGGGCCGCGAACACCTTGCCCTGCACATCAGGGGGTACTTTGGCCTGCCAGATGGCCTGATTGGAGCCGTTCAGGATGGGCACAATCAGGGCAAATATAAAGGCGCAGGTAGCCCAGACCCACACGCTCTGTCCCAGGCCCAGCAACACGCTGCCAAACAAGCTCGAGAGCACCCAGCCCACAAGCACCCCGTGCACCTTGCGGCGGGGGCCGCCCCAGGTGGAGAGCAGCACCCCACCCAGCACGCCCCCAAGGCCCGCGGCACTCTGCACGGTCGCGAGCGCGGTTTCGCTCGAGGCCGTACGGGCCAGAATCATCGCGGCCATGATGGCCGAACCCAGGTTGGCCACCAAATTGCCCAGCAAGAACACCATCTGCAAGCCCAGCAGGCTGGGCCGGGCAAAGATGAACCGGAAACCATACAGGGCCTCACTCAGCAGGCTGCCCCGGCTTTCCCTGCCCGCCGCGCTTTGCCGGGGCTGCGGTACATGCACCAGCATAAGGGTGGTGAAGGCCGCCGCAAAGGTGAGCAGATCTAGCAGAAGAATGCCCCTCAGCCCCACCAGCCCCAGCAGGATGCCCGCCAGAATGGGAGCCCCAATGCCCGAAGCCGATTCTGCTAGCGAGAGCAGTCCATTGGCCCGGGCGTAATCTTTCTTGTCTACCATGGTGGAGATGGCCGCTGAGTAGGCAGGCCACTGAAAGGCACTGGTCAGGCCGTTGAGCACGCCCACCACGTACAGATGCCATATCTCAAGGTTTCCGCTCAAATACAGCAAAAATACCGCCAGCGTACCCCCCGCAGCGCCCAGGTCAGAGACCATCATCATGAGCTTGCGGTTGCCCCGATCGACCCAGGCCCCCGCCAGGGGCGAGATCAGGATGAGCGGAACCATATAGAAAAAGCCCATCAGAGCCAGCGAGGTTGCCAGCCCGGTTTTTTCAAAGGCCCAGATGGTAAGGGCAAACTGGCTCATGCCGCTGCCCACCAGCGAGACCAGTTGCCCAAAAGCCACCAGCGTAAATCCCTTAAGTCCGGTTAGGTGTGGCTGCATAGCGCTGTCAAAAGGTACGTTAACCTCCGAATTCCTTTCCTGGTTCAAGTGTAGGCAAAGTCTACTCCACAAAAAATACAAAACCTGGAGTAGCATAAAAATATGCTCCAAACAACGCCCAGGGCACATTTGGTCGATAACGCGCTGGCCGCCCGTATTCTGGCCGATCCCGAGGCCGCCGTATTCCTCAAGCCCTTTATGCGCGGCCCCACCCCGGTCAAAGCCGCTGCCGAGGAGTTCAAACTACCCATTCAGACCATGCATTACCGGGTTCTGCAGATGCTCAAGGCCGGCTTATTGGAAGTAGCGGCAGTCTCCAAAAGACGGGGGCGGCCCGTCAAGCACTACCAGGCCACCTCTAGCTCTTTCCGCGTTCCTCTGGAACTGATACCCCAGCGCCTCCTAGAAAACTTAACCGGCCATGCTTTCTGGAAAGCCCGCCTCGAGCGCAGCCTGCAAAAAGCCCTTAGAGCGCACGAGTACGGATCGGAAATCGTGGTCTACCGCAACGCCGATGGGCTGCTGGTCTGGGGCTCCGACCTCGAGGATGAATCAAGCCCACCCGAACACCTAAACCCCCAACACCCAGCCGTTCTCAATCTCTGGAACGGGGGTCTGATGCTGGATAGACACGATGCCAAAGCCCTGCAGCGCGACCTTTGGGAACTCTATGAACGCTATGCCCACCGGAATGGTACAGAAAAATATGTGCTCCATCTGGGCCTGGCACCGACCCTCGAGACCTGACGCGCAAAGTTATGGCCTCAGGACAGGTCTGTCCGGGGGTTTGCGTTAGCTTACCCCCACAGCCCTGCATAACCTTGACGTATAGCGCATATGGGTGTATCTTGTTTTTATAAGCCCCGGCAATCGGGGGTTTTTCATTTAACATGGCCCGCGAGCGTTTAGACAAAGTGTTAGGGCACCTGGGCGTGGGCAGCCGCAAAGAGATACACCGGCTGGCTCGAGCAGGTCTGATTACCATTAATGGCGAGATCATCACCGATGCAGGCCTCAAGTTTGACCCCGACCAGGCCCGCATCGAGGTGGCTGGGAAGCCACTGGCATATCAAAAATTCTTTTACCTTCTGCTCAACAAACCCGCCGGCTACATCACCTCCACCAAAGACCCCAGCGGCACCCCCATCACGGCCCTCCTGCCCGAAGAGTTCTGGCGCAACGACTGGATGCCCGTGGGGCGCCTGGACAAAGACACCGAGGGCCTTTTGCTGCTCACCACCGACGGTGAGCTATTGCACCGGCTCACCCATCCGCGCTGGAAGGTAACCAAGCGCTACTATGTGGAGTTAGCCAGCCCCGCAACCCCCGAGGATGTCGCGGTCTTTGCAGCGGGTACGCTCGAGCTCGACGGCGAGCCGCTCCAGCCCGCAGAGCTGTACCTGGGCTCCGACCCTCGTAAGGTTGAACTCGTTATTCGCGAGGGTCGGTTTCACCAGGTCAAGCGAATGTTCGCTGCTCGCGGCAACCAGGTAACCTACCTCAAACGCCTGGCCTTTGGGCCGCTCCAGCTTCCGCCCAACCTGCCCCCTGGGGCCAGCCGCCAACTTACCCCAGATGAGATCAGTGCCCTCTACGAGGCGGTTGGCCTGCCCAGTCAAAAATAAAATAGGCGGGGTATCTCCCGCGCTAAAGACAATTATAACAGACTATTCAAAAATGAAAAGCGATATACAAGAAATCCCCCTGCCGCCAAACTATAAATTGTAAAGTGAAGCATGGTTGGTTAAGAGCCATCCGTTAGAGTGAGCCCCTGTATGGAAGCAGTAGGCCAGCGCATCCTCTCGGTCAAAGACGCGGTGCTTACCCGTCGTAGCATCCGCAAGTTCAAAGCCCAGCCCATTCCCAAAGAAGTGCTGGAGGAAATCTTGTCGCTAGCGCTCAAAGCACCCAGCTCCAACAACCTCCAGCCCTGGCGGGTGGTAGTGGTGCAGAATCCCGAACTCAAGGAGCGGCTGCGCGAAGCCGCCAACAACCAGGCCCAAGTCAGCTCGGCCCCTGCGGTGTTGGTGATATATAGCGATATGAAGGATACCCTCGAGCACGTGGAAGAAACCCTCCATCCTGGCTTTCCCGAGGAGCAAAAACACATTCGGGCCGCTAATCTGCGCAAAGCCTGGGAAAACAAAAGCGACGAGGAGCGCGAAAACTGGGGTAAGGCCCAGGGATTCATTCTGCTGGCCTTCTTGATGTTGATCGCTCGCTCCTATGGCTACGACACCGTGCCAATGGGCGGGTTCAATGCGAGCAAGGTCAAAGAAATCCTGAACTTGCCTCCACATGTTGCCATCACCGCCCTGCTACCCATTGGCATCGCCGATGAAACCGGCTTCGAACACCACCGCCACGACCTACAGCGGGTGGTGCGCTGGCAGTAGCCAGCACGCATAACGCAGGTATTTTGCAATAAAGCAGGCCTCGAGCCTACATCGTCGTCTTGCATGCTGCCTACCCGGCCTTCGTTACCCAGGCCAGGCCACACCCATTGGGCTGTAGGATAGACGTATGTACGAGTTTCTGCTCTCTTTCCACAACATCGCCCGCTGGCTGGTGCTGCTCGCTGCAACGTACCTGATCTACCGAAGCGTCATGGGGCTCAAAAACCAAGGCTATACAGCCACGGATCGCCGCGCCGGCCAGATGTATACCGGTCTGATGGATCTCCAACTGCTTCTGGGCGTTTTGTTGATGCTGCTGAGTCCCTTCGTGCAAAGCGCACTGAACAACCCAGGCGCGGCCATGCAAAACAGCCAAACCCGCTTTTTTATCGCCGAACACTGGGTGCTGATGATCGCCGCCGTGGTACTGGCGCATCTGGGCAACGTTCGCGTCAAAAAGGCCACCGATGCCCTACTCAAGCACCGCCAAGCCCTGATCTGGTACGGGCTGAGCGTAGCCCTGGTGTTGCTGGCCATCCCCTGGTGGCGGCCATTGCTGCGCCTGGGGTGAGCTTTCTACGGGTAGAAAAACCAAAGGCCGCTCGATCGACCGTCTCCGCTTGAATCCTTCGCCGCTACGCGCAGTCAGAAGTAAAGGACTCAAGCCGATCGAAAAAAGCATTGATGCATATCAGCACAGAAATCAATAGAGGAGGCTAAAGCCTCCTCTATTGGAAGGGACTGCCTGTTTATTTCTTGACGGTTTCCTTCAGGGCTTTGCCGGGTTTGAAGGCAGGGTACTTGGAAGCGGGAATCTTGATTTTTTGGGTGGTGCCGGGCTTCACGCCGGTGCGGGCTTTGCGGCTGCGCACTTCGAAGGTGCCGAAGCCGGTCAACTGCACTTTATTACCGGCCTTGAGGGCTTCTTCGACTTTGCTCAGGAAAGCGTCCACAGCGGCTTTGGCGTCCTTCTTCTTCAAACCGGCAGTAGCGGCTACCTGGTCAATCAGGTCGGCTTTGGTTTTGGTTTTCTTTGCTGCAGCTCGTGCCATACTGTTACCTCCTTTATTTTCCCTTCAGCACGGAGTGTATCACAGCCAATCTACAAATTGCAACCACCAGAGCAGTGTTCGAGGCAATTTCGTTTCAAACAGAATGCCTAAACCGTGGGTTTTCTGTGGTACTCGGGGGGTAAAAGTGCGGTCACAGCGGCCTCGAGGCGGTGTGTGACCTCTTCCAGGGTCTGGTGGTCGGGCTTGCCGGGAGGTAGCACGATGGGATCCCCGAACACCACCCGAACCGCGCGGCGCAGGCGCGGCCCCTTACCCACCGGCCAGGCTTTATCGCTGCCGATGATGGCGGCTGGAACAATCACCGCGCCCGTGCGCAGGGCAATGGCCGCCGCGCCGGTTTTGAAGGGTTCGATAAAACCGGTACGGCTGCGGCGTCCCTCGGGAAAGATGCCAAAGGCCATACCGTTTTTGAGCACGCGAATGGCGGCCTTAATCGCTCCCAAGTCCCCCGAGCCCCTCGAGACCGGAATCACGTACAGGCGCGGTAAAAGCCAGCGCAGGATGGGGTAGTTGAACACATCGTCGCGCGACATGTAGCTCACCACCCGAGGGCAGGCCACCCCCATCACCACCGGATCGAGGAAGGACATGTGGTTAGAAGCTAGAATCACCGGGCCTTCCTTGGGAATTTTCTCGGCCCCTTCCACCTTCAGGCCAAACAAGACCTGAAGCAAGAAGCGCGCAATCACCTTACAGACCTTGTACACGCCCAAGCCGTACTCGTACATGGCCCAACCATCATAAGCACAAAGCCCGGTTTGAGCACCGCGCAAACACGAGAGCAGGGAGTTCAGTCCAGCTTTACCACCACCCGCCCCCGCACCCGACCCTGCAGGATGGCCTGGGCCAGCACCGGTACTTCCTCCAGGCCTACGGTTTGCAGGGTGGCTTCCAGCAAGGGCTTGGGCAGTTCGCGGGCCAGGCGCTGCCAGGCCAGGAGGCGCTTTTCTTTGGGGCACATCACCGAGTCAATGCCCAGCAGGTTAACCCCGCGCAGAATAAAGGGGAAGACGGTGGTCTCGAGCTTCGCCCCACCGGCGTTGCCGCAGGCCGCCACACTGCCGCCGTAGGCCATGCGCGGCAGCACCCCGGCCAGCACCGCCCCGCCCACGGTGTCCACCGCCCCGCCAAAGCGTTCGGACTCGAGGGGTTTGCCAGGCGCGCTGAGCACCGCGCGATCCAGAATCTCGCTGGCGCCCAACGACTTCAGATAGGCTTCTTCGCTCAGGCGGCCTGTGGAGGCCACCACCCGGTAACCCCGCTGGGCCAGCAACGCCACGGCCAGGCTGCCCACCCCCCCGGCTGCACCGGTGACCAGCACTTCTCTGGCGGGGTCTATGGAATGGGCCTCGAGGGCCATCACCGCCAGCATGGCGGTAAAACCCGCCGTACCGATGCCCATGGCCTGCTGCAAGGTGAGCCCTTCGGGCAGGGGCACCAACCACTCCGCGCGTACTCGAGCCAGCTCCGAGAGCCCGCCCCAGTGCCGCTCCCCCACCCCCCAGCCGGTCAGGATCACCGGGTCGCCGGGTTTGTACTCCGGCGAGGCCGACTCCAGCACCGTGCCGGCCAGGTCAATGCCCGGAACCATGGGGAAATTGCGGATCACCTTGCCCGCGCCGGTAATGGCCAGGCCGTCCTTGTAATTGAGGCTGCTGTAGGCCACCCGCACCAGCACCTCACCCGGCGGCAGCTCGTCCAGGCGGGCCTGCCGGATCTGGGCGGTGTAGGGGTCGCCCGATTCCACCACCAGTGCCTTGAAGGTTTGCATGGCCCTAGATTACCCGATGGGCGCTGGGCCAGCACAATCCGTCTCTGCTGGCAGTGTTAGGCTGTTGGCATGCGTTCTCCCCTGGTCAGCGCCCAATGGCTGCACGATCACCTAGGCGACGAGCGGCTCCGGATTGTGGACTGTCGCTTTTCCTTACAAGACCCCCTGGCCGGTCGGCAGGCCTATGCAGCCGGGCACCTCCCCGGCGCCCTGTTCCTCGACCTGGAACAAGACCTCTCGGCGCCGGTGCGGCCCGACCGCCGGGGGGGCCGCCATCCCCTGCCCACCCCAGAGGCCCTGGCCCAGACCCTGGGCAGGGCCGGTATCGGCAACGAGCATTTTGTGGTGGCCTACGACGACCCCCCCGCGGGCGGCATGTATGCTCCGCGCCTGTGGTGGCTCCTGCGCTGGCTGGGCCACGAGCAGGTGGCCGTGCTGGACGGCGGCATCGGAGCCTGGCAAGCGGCGGGGTACGAGGTTTCTACCGCGGCGGTTGAGTATGCCCCCACCACCTTCAAGCCCCACCCCCGGCCCGAGATGGTGGTGGACGCCGATTTTGTAGCCCATCGCCCGGCAGGTACGGTGCTGATAGATTCCAGGGCCCCCGAGCGCTACCGGGGGGAGGTGGAGCCCATAGACCCGGTGGCCGGCCACATTCCGGGGGCCATCAACCGCAACTGGCTGGACGGCCTGGAGGCCTCGGGCAGGTTCAAACCCGCCGAAGAACAGCGAAAACGTTTCGAGGGCCTCGAGGGCGAGATTATCGTCTACTGCGGCTCGGGCGTCTCGGCCGCGACCAACGTGCTGGCGCTGGAGCTAGCAGGCAAACAGGCCCGGCTTTACGCCGGTTCCTGGAGCGACTGGGTCTCCGACCCCAGCCGTCCGGTAGCCAGAGGCCCAGAATAAACCCCCGGCCCAGGGTAAACTGGCCCTCAGGATATGCAGGTTATCTCGCATCGCTTCAAAACCTACCTCGAGCTCGTCCGCTTCGAGCACACCCTGTTTGCCCTCCCCTTTGCCTACGGCGGTATGCTGCTGGCCGCCCGGGGCTGGCCGGGCTGGGAGGTGTTCGCCTGGGTTACGGTGGCGATGGTGGGCGCTCGCACCGGGGCCATGGCCCTCAACCGCCTGATTGACCGCGCCATTGACGCCGCCAACCCCCGCACCGCCGGACGCCACCTCCCCCGGGGGCTGGTCAAACCCGCCGAGGTGCTGGCCCTGGCCGTGGTGGGCCTGCTGCTCCTGGCCCTGGCTGCCTTCAACCTGAACCCCCTCACCGCGCAACTGCTGCCGGTGGCGGTGTTTTTTCTGGTGGGCTACAGCTACACCAAGCGCTTCACCTGGCTGTGCCACTTCTGGCTGGGCCTGACCATCGGGGCCGCCGCCGCCGGGGGCTGGATTGCCGTTACCGGGGCTTTTGAACCCGCTTTGTTCGCTCTGTGGGCCGGTACGGCCTTCTGGCTGGCCGGCTTCGACATCCTCTACGCCACCCAGGACTACCAGTTCGACCGCGAGAACGGTATCCACAGCGTGCCGGCCCGCTTTGGCCTCCCCACCGCCCTGCGCATCGCCCAGGCCTGCCACGCCCTCACCTTCGGGTTTTTTCTGCTAACCGGCCTGCTCTGCGGCGCGGGCTGGCCGTACTTTGTGGGGGTGCTGGCGGTGGGTGCGGTGCTGTGGTACGAGCATCAACTGGTAAAGCCCCATGACCTGAGCAGGGTAGACCAGGCCTTCTTCCAGGCCAATGTGGTGGTGAGCCTGGGGATGCTAGCGGTGATTCTGCTGGATACCTGGATTTAGGACTCGCCCAGCAGCGAACGCATCTGCCGGTAGATAAAACGGGCGGCCCGCTCCGGGGATAGGCGGTAGAGAAGGTCCATCAGCCGGGCATCCGAGCCCACCAGCACCCGGAAGCGGTTCTGCTCCATGCCCTCCACAATGATCTGGGCGGCCCGCTCGGGCTCGAGGGGCCTGGCCGCCGGCCGACGGCCCCCGGCAGCCCGGATTTCCACCCCCGAGTTGGCGGTGATGTTGGTGGCCACCGCCCCCGGAAAGACCACCGTCACCCGCACCGGGGTGTCGAGCAGCTCGGCGAACAGGCCCTCGCTCAGGAGCTTGACCGCCGCCTTGGAGGCCCCGTACACGCTCTGGCCTGGCACCGGCAAGAAGCCGCCCATGCTCGAGATGTTCACGATATGCGCCTCAGGGCGCTGCAAAAGGTGCGGCAAAAAGGCCTTGGTCATGTACAGGGTGCCGTAAAAGTTGACGTTCATGACCCGCTCGATGGCGCTGTAGTCCAGGTCGTTGACCTGCACGAAGGGCTGGATGATGCCGGCGTTGTTGATCAGGCCGTCCACCACCCCATGCCGGGCCATCACCTCGGCCGGCAGGGCCTCCACCGCCTCGCGCTGGGTGATGTTGAGCACGTGGGTTGAGAGCCGTTCGGCGGCCTGGGCCAGTTGGGCGGTCTCTTGCAGGCTCGCCGCGTTGAGATCCACCGCCGCCACCCGGGCCCCTTTGCTAAGCAGCCGCAAGACCAGCGCCCGCCCCATGCCGCTGCCACCGCCCGTGACCACCACCACCTTGCCCTGAACCTTCATGCTTTACCCCCTTTCGGGCCTCGAGCTTCTTCCAGCGCGCTAATCGAAGCGCAGGGCCTCGCGCATCATCTGGGCCACCGCATACGCATCGTACAGGTCGGAGTAGCCCATCAGCGAGAGGCGAAAGACCCTACCCTTGAGCTGGCCCTGCCCGCCGATGATGGTGGCACCCCGCGCGGCGAAGGCCTCCTTGATCTGGGCGTAGCTTACCCCCTCAGGCAGGTAAAAGCAGGTGGTGGCGGGGCTTTTTACCTCGGGCACGGGCTTCAGGCCCAGCTCCTGGCCGGTGGCGTAGAGGATCTCGTTCTGCCGCTGTTTGAGGGCGATGTGCTCGGGCAGCCGGGGCAGCAGTTCCGCCAGCACCGCGGCGGTGGCAGCCACCAGGTTGATGGCCGGCGTCCAGGCCGACTCGCCCGCGCTCTGCACCTTAAGCTCGGAGGCCAGGTTCAGGTAGAAGCCTCGAGGCTTGAGGTGCTCGATCGCACGGGGCGAGAGGGCCGCATAGCCCAGCCCTGGGGGGCACATGATGCCTTTTTGCGAGCCGCAGGCGGCGGCGTCCAGGCCCCAGCCCTCCAGCTCGAACTCGCTCACAAACAGGCTGGTGATGGCGTCCACCACCACCAGCCCCTCGGGGAAGCGGGCCTTGAAGGCCTGGGCCAGGGTGCGCACGTCGTTGAGGGCCCCGGTCGAGGACTCGGAGTGGGTCAGGAGCAGGCCGTCGAAGGGGCCCTGGGCGCTTTCCAGGTGTTCCGGGCGCACCACCCGGCCCCACTCGAGCTCCAGGCGCACTACCTCTAGCCCGGCCTGCTGGGCAATTTTGGCCCAGCGCTCGGAGAAGTTGCCGTGCACCGGCACCAGCACCCGCGCCCCCGGCGCAAAGAGGTTCTGCACCAGGGCGTCCATGGCGGCGGTGCCGGAGCCGGTGAGCAGCAAGACCTGGCCCTGGGTTTTGAAGGCGGCCTCGAGCCCGGCCTTGGCCTGGAGGAAAATCTGCCGGGCCGCGTCGCTGCGGTGGTGAAGCTGGGGGCGGGATAGGGCCTCGAGGGCCCTGGGGTGGAGTTCAACAGGGCCGGGGGTGAGGAGGCGGGGGCGGTACATGGCAGGTATTTTATCGTTTGGCTGCACCCTACAGCTCCGCCAGATCCACCCGCTCGAGCACGTCCAGCCCGCGCAGGGCCGAGAGCACCGCCTCGCCCGGCCGCTCATCTATAGCCAGCACAAACAGGGCTTTGCCGCCGGGGTTGTCGCGGCCGAGCTGCATACCGGCGATGTTGATGTTGTTCTCGCCCAGCAGGGTGCCCACCTTGCCCACCACCCCAGGCCGGTCGCGGTTGATGCAGACCAGCATGTAGCCCCTGGGCACCGCCTCCACCATATGGTCGTCGATGCCCACGATGCGGGGCTTGCCGCCCAGCACCGCGCCCCGCACCTTGCGGGTCTCTTTGTCGGTCTCGAGGCGCACCTCCAGCACCTGGCGGTAGTCGAGCGGCTCCTGCACCTGCCGGGTCACCAGCGCGATACCCCGGTCGCGCAGCAGCGGCCGGGCCGAGACCAGGTTGATGGCCCCGGCCTCCAGCACCTGCTCCAGCAGGCCCTTGGCTACTGCCGAGGCGATGGGGTCGGGGTTTTTCTCAAAATCGCCGTAGTACGAGACCTCCACCGCCTGGGGGCGGCCCTGGGTAATCTGGGCCAGCAGCTTGCCCAGGGCCTCGCCCAGCGGCAGCCAGGCCGAGAAGAGTTGCAGGCCCTCGGCGTCGAAGCCGGTGTTGAGGGCATGGGCCAGGTTGCCCTGCAGGGTCTCGATGACCCGCTCGAGCACCGCCTCGCCCACCCGCTCCTGGGCCTCTAGGGTGTTGGCTCCCAGGTGGGCGGTGTGCACCACCTTGGGGTGGTGTACCAGGGGGTGCTCGGCGTTGGGGGGCTCCTCCACAAACACGTCCAGCCCGGCCCCCCACAGGTGTCCGTCGTTCAGCACCTCCACCAGGGCTTTTTCGTCCACAATACCGCCCCGCGCCGCATTCACCACCACCGCCCCTTTGGGCAGCAGGTAAAGCTCGCGGCGGCCAATCAGGCCGCGGGTCTCCTCGGTGAGGGGGGTGTGTACGGTCAGGAAGTGGCACTGGCGCAGCATATCGGCCAGGTCGTCGAAAAGCTCGACCCCGAGGGTCTGGGCACGGCTGCGCGGGATGTAGGGGTCGTAGGCCAGCACCCGCATATCGAAGCCCTTGGCGAACTTGGCCACCTGCCCCCCAATGCGCCCCAGGCCCACGATGCCCAGGGTTTTGTGGTTGAGCTCGAGGCCCAGGTACTTGCGATCCCACTGGCCCTGCCGGATTTTCTGATCGGACTCCACCAGGCCCCGCGCTGTAGCCAGCAGCAAGGCCCAGGCCAGCTCGGCGGCGGAGCGGGTGTTGGCCTCGGGCACATTGACCACCAGGATGCCCCGGCGGGAGGCGGCTTCCAGGTCTACGTTGTCCACCCCCACCCCACCCCGGCCCACCACCTTCAGGTTCACCCCAGCCTCCAGCACCCTGGCATCCACCTGGGTGCGGCTGCGGGTAATCAGGGCGTCGTAGGCGCCAATCACCCGTAGCAGCTCCTCCCGCGCCATGCCGGGCTTGTAGTCCAGGCGTACCTGGGGGTGCTTAACCTCCCCCAGCCGCATCTCGTCGGTCACTAGCACTTTCCACATAGCTCTGGCCCTCGGTTGTATTTGGGATGGGTTGGGGACGCCGGCCCCCAAGCAGCACGCCTCCAACCTTATCATTTTGTGTGGCTTGGCACAATACAAAAGCGCCAGGCCAGGCCAAAGCCTTGCTTTTGCAATGATAAAAGCCTGTGCTAGACTTACACCACGAAGAAGTGCCTTTCCCGCTTGGCCCATTCCCCAACCAGACCCGCAAGGGCGCTGGTGGCCCGGATGGGCGCACGATCAGAAACAGGAGCCAAGATGAAAATAGCCATCGTAACCGACTCAACCTCCGACCTACAGACCCGCGCCGCCGAGATGGGCGTCGAAATAGTGCCTCTATACGTCAACTTCAAGGGCAAAATCCACAAGGACTGGGTTGAGATTACCCCCAGCGATATCTTCGAAGGGGTTAAGGCCGGGGCCGGAATGCCCAGCACCAGCCAGCCCTCCCCCACCGACTTCAAGCTGGCCTACGAACGGGCCTTGCAAAAAGCCGACCACGTGCTCTCGATTCACATCTCTTCCAAGCTTTCCGGCACCGTACAGTCGGCCCAGCTCGCCAGCCAGGAGTTTCCAGGCAAGGTGACCATCTTCGATACCCAGGCGGCCAGCATGGGCATTGGGATGATGGTCGAGCGGGCCAAGGAGCTGCTCGACCAGGGGGCCGACCTGGGACAGGTTCTGGTGGAGCTCGAGCGCATCCGCGCCGACCACACGGTGCGCTTTACCCTGGCCACCCTGGACTACCTCAAGAAAAACGGGCGCATCGGCGGGGCCCAGGCCCTGCTGGGTAGCCTATTGGGCATCAAGCCCATCCTGACCCTCAAGGAGGGCCGGGTAGAGGCCGCGGGCCGGGCCCGGGGTGAGAAGAAAGCCCTGGCTGAGATGGTCGAAGCCCTCAAAAGCTGGGCTGCAGGCCGCCAGAAAATCCGCATCTACTACCTCTACAACACCAGCGCCGACGATGTGGCCGCCTTCAAGGCCGCCGTGCAGGCCGCCGGACTGCCCCTGGAGGAGCGGCTCACTACCAGCATCGGTGGGGTGATCTCGACCCACACCGGGCCAGGGGTGTACGGGTTCTACGCCTACAGCCTCTAGGCCCGCCCCCACTCACCGCCAGTGCAGCGGGGGGAAGGCTGCTGGTATGCTGGATTGAATCCGCCAGCCTGGAGGTAAACATGGAACGCACCGCCTTTGTGGCCGACTCGACCCTGGGCCTCTCCCCACAAGAAGCCCTCGAGCAGGATATCTACCTCGTCCCCCAGCAGGTGATCCTCGAGGGCCAGAGCTACCGCGACTACCTCGAGATGACCCCCGATCAGGTGATCCAGGCCCAGCTCGCGGGCAAAAAGGTCAGCACCAGCCAGGTTTCGGCGGTGGATCTGGAGGCTTTGTACAAGGAGCTGCTCCAGCAATTCGACCGCATCGTCTCGGTGCACGTCTCCAGCAAGCTCTCGGGCACCTACGCAACCGCCCGCAAGGTGGCCGAGCAATTCGGCCACCGCGTCAAGGTGATTGACGGCCTGACCCTGAACGGCGGGCTCTCGTTTGTGATCGAGGAGGCCCGGCGCAAGCTGGCCGCGGGGGTGCCCTGGGATCGCCTGGAAGAGGCCATCGCGCCGCTGGTGCAGCGCATACGCGGCTTCGTGCTGCCGGCCACCCTGGAGTACCTGCACCGGGGCGGGCGCATCGGCGGACTGCAGCACTTCATCGGCTCGCTTTTGAAGCTGCTGCCGGTGCTGGAGGTTCGGGACGGGCTGGTGCGGCCCCTCGAGCGGGCCCGGGGCTGGCACAGGGGTTTGCAGCAGCTTGCCGAGGCCTTCCACAAAGCCTTCCCCGAAGGGGCCCGGGTGGTGCTGGCCCACGCCTACAACCCCCAGGGGGCCGAGGAGTTGCGCAGGCTAATCAGCCAGGAGGGCGTGATCGTCGAGGACGTACGCGCGTGCGGCCCGGCGGTGGCGGCTCATACCGGCCCCGGCACGGTGGCGTTGTTTGCAGCCCCCCGCTAAGCCCTAGCACGCGGTTTGTTGCAAGGGTAAAGCCCCTCGCCTTTTCCCTGCCCCCTTGTTATTGTTGAGCCGTGCGTGCGGTGGTTCAGCGGGTTTCCCAGGCCAGTGTAGAGGTAGACGGTCAGACCGTGGGGCAGATTGGGCGGGGGCTGTTGGTGCTGCTGGGGGTCGGTCAGCACGACACCCTCGAGGATGCCGCCTACCTGGCCCGCAAAATTGCTGGTTTGCGGGTCTTTGCCGATGCCGAAGGCAAGATGAACCTGGCGCTGGCCGATGTGGGGGGCGGGGTGCTGGTGGTCTCGCAGTTCACCCTCTACGGCGATACCCGCAGGGGCAACCGGCCCAGCTTTGTAGAAGCAGCACCGCCAGCGGTGGGCCGGCGCCTGTACGAGCAGTTTTGCGATTTACTGGCTGGGCAGGGCCTGCCAGTTGAAACCGGGGTCTTCCAGGCCCATATGCAGGTGCACCTGATCAACGACGGCCCGGTCACCCTGTGGCTCGACTCTGCCGAGCGGCTTTCACCCCGGCGGACTTGACCAACGATTGACAGTGCCGGGCGGCTGGGATATAGTTCGTTCGCTAAACTTACTAAGTAACCCAGTTTGTTGAAGACGTGCCATGGCCCGCACCACCCCCCTTGACCAGCAAGCCATCAAGCGGCTCAACCGCCGCCTGATCCTGGAGGCCCTGCGCCGCCATGGCCCGCAAAGCCGGGCCGCGCTGGCCCGGGCGGTGGGTCTTACCAAGAGCACGGTCTCCACGCTGGTGCAGGAGATGCTGGAGGAGGGCTTGCTGGACGAAGGCAGCCGCCACAAGCCGGGCCTGGGCCGCCCAGGCACCGCGCTCGAGTTCTCCTCCCGGCACACCCTGGCCCTGGGGGTCGAGCTGGGCGTGGAGAACACGCAGCTTGTGCTGCTTGACCTGAACAACACCATCCACGACAAATGGGACTGGGTTGAAAGCCCCCACACCCCGCTGGCCGAGCGGCTAACCAAGCTGGCCGAACAGGTGCAGAGCCGGCTTTCCGACCCCACCCGGCTGCTGGGGATCGGACTGGCCGTCCCCGGGGTGGTTAACGGTCGCAGACTGCTTTATGCACCAGGCCCCGGCTGGCACAACGAGCAGCCCGCAGAGATGCTCGAGGCCCTGCTCAAAGTGCCCACCCTGGTAGACAACGACGCCAACGCCGCCGCCCTGGGCGAAACCTTCTGGGGCGAGCAGCAAAGCCCCCTGGTCTACGTGCTCATGACCACCGGCCTGGGCACCGGCCTGGTGGTGGACGGCCAGGTCTACCGGGGCCGGCTGGGGGCCGCCGGTGAGCTGGGCCACTGGCTCACCGGCCAGCCCCATAGCCGCAGCCGGGCTGGGGACGTAGAGGGAACCCTATCGCTGCGGGCCATGGTGGAGCGCTACCAGGCCGCCAGCAACCGCAAAGAAGGCTTCTGGGGTATCCTGCAGCGGGCCGAGCACCAAGACCCCTACGCCCTGCAGGCCCTGCAAAACCTGGCCTACGAGCTGGGGCGCTTTGTGGTCAACCTGTGCGTCGCCTTCGACCCGGCGGTGGTGGTGCTGGGCGGGGCCGGGGCCGAGGCCTGGAAGTGGCTCGAGGCCCCCCTGCGCCAGACCATCCGCAACCTGGCTTTTATCCCCGAACACGCCGAAATACCCGTCAAGCCCAGCATCTTTGGCTATCTGGCTCCGGCTATGGGCGCTGCAGCCCTGGTGTTGCAGCGCTTTTTAGCAAATGGTGGTACCAGGGCGTGGAGCCCGCCAATCTCCCCCCTGGCAACCTGGTCAACCATTGGCGTATAGCACCTGATAGGAGGACATACATGAAGAAGCTGTTCCTAACTCTGGCAGCCCTGGCCCTCGGCACTGCGGGGCTGGCCCAGTCGGGGAAACTGGAGATCTTTTCCTGGTGGGCCGGCGACGAAGGCCCCGCCCTGCAAGCCCTGATTGACCTGTACAAGAAGCGCTACCCCAACGTAGAGGTCATCAACGCCACCGTCACGGGCGGCTCTGGCGTGAACGCCCGGGCCGTGCTCAAGACCCGTATGCTGGGCGGCGACCCCCCCGATAGCTTCCAGGTGCACGCCGGGCAGGAGCTAATCGGCACCTGGGTGGTGGCCGACCGCATGGAAGACCTGACCCCCCTGTTCAATCAGGAAGGCTGGATGACCAAGTTCCCCAAAGGGCTCATAGACCTGCTCTCCTACAAGGGCAAGATTTACAGCGTACCGGTCAACATCCACCGCTCCAACGTGATGTGGTACGTTCCGGCCAAGCTGCGCGAATGGGGGGTGCAGCCGCCCAAAACCTGGGCCGAGTTCCTGACCGTCTGCCAGACCCTGAAGAGCAAGGGCCTCGAGGCCCCCCTGGCCCTGGGCGAGAACTGGACACAACAGCACCTGTGGGAGTCGGTGGCCCTGGGCGTGCTGGGCGCCGCCGACTACGCCAACCTCTGGACCGGCAAGCTGCGCTTCAACGACCCCAAAGCAGTCGCGGTGTGGAACACCTTTGGCCGGGTGCTGGACTGCGCCAACAAGGACGCCTCGGGCCTGAGCTGGCAGCAGGCTATAGACCGGGTGCTCGAGGGCCGGGCCGCCTTCAACATCATGGGCGACTGGGCCGCCGGCTACATGACCACCACCAAGGGCCTCAAACCCGGCGAAGGCTTCGGCTGGGCCCCCGCCCCCGGCACCGCCGGCGTGTTTATGATGCTCTCCGACTCCTTCGGCCTGCCCAAAGGTGTGAAGAACCGCACCAACGTGCTTAACTGGCTGCGGCTTTTGGGCTCTAAAGAGGGCCAGGATACCTTCAACCCGCTCAAGGGCTCCATTGCCGCCCGCACCGATTCCGACCCCAGCAAGTACAACGCCTACCTGCAGTCGGCCATGCGCGACTGGAAGTCCAACCGCATCGTAGGCTCGCTGGTGCACGGCGCGGTGGCCCCCGAGTCCTTCATGAGCCAGTTTGGCACCGTGATGGAAATCTACCTCTCGAGCCGCAACGCCCAGGCCGCGGCCAACGCCGCCCAGGCCATCGCCACCCAGGTGCGTCTGGGTCAGTAAGCTTCACCGGGGCAGGCCTCGAGGCCTGCCCCTTCTTTTCCGTCTGTATAATCCCTCCTCAAGTGGGCTAACGGAGCCCTTTTTAGGCGAACAAATCAAGACTGTGAACTTTACACCACCTGCCCCAGAGGTGAAGATGCGCTGGTTCAACAACAAAGATACCCTGTACGGCTTCCTGGTCATCCTGCCCTCGCTGGTGCTGCTGGGCATTTTCGTATACGGCTTTATCTTTCAAACTTTTTATACCTCCCTCACCGACTGGGGCAAAGACCCGGCCCAGGCCCTCTCGGCCAACCCGCAAATTCGCTTCATCGGCTTTGAAAACTACCGCGAACTCTTTACCGGCCTGGTAGATTCCCGCTTCCGTCAGGATCTGGTCAACACCTTTTTCTTCACGGTGTTTTTTATCCTGGGCTGCCTGGTCGTGGGCTTGGGGCTGGCCATCGTGCTCGACCGAAGCCCCCGGGGTGAGGGGTTTTTCCGCACCGTCTTTTTGTTCCCCATGTCGCTCTCGTTCATCGTCACCGGCACCATCTGGCGCTGGATGCTTCAACCAGAGGGCGGTGTCAACCAGCTCCCCACCCTGGTGGGGCTGCCCAAGGGCGAGTTTGCCTGGCTGACCAGCCGCGAGCAAATCTGGCAGGTGAGCTGGAACGACCTGCCCTTCATCACCGCCCTGGTGGTGAGTGCCGTGCTGATATTTATCGCTGTTTCAGCCTTTAGAGGAGGTGAGCGGCGGCGGGGTTACATCGCCTCCGGCTCGGCAGCCCTGCTGCTCCTGTGGGCCTTCACCCTGGGCCGCAGCCTGCAACCCCTCCCCTACGACGAACCCCACGGCTTCAACCTGGCCTTTATCGGTATCATTCTGGCCGCGGTCTGGCAGATGTCGGGCTACACCATGGCCCTCTACCTGGCCGGGCTGCGCGGCATCCCCGAGGAGCTGCGCGAGGCTGCGCGGGTAGACGGGGCCTCGGAGTGGCAGCTCTACCAGCGTGTGATCTTCCCGCTGCTGGCCCCCATAACCCTCTCGGCCATGATTATCCTGGGCCACATCTCCCTCAAAATCTTCGACCTGATTTTTGCCATGGCCGGGGCCGACAACGCCCCCACCGACGTGCCGGCCCTGCTCATGTACCTGACCACCTTCCGGGCCAATCAGATTGCCAAAGGCGCGGCCATCGGCATGATTCTGCTATTGCTGGTAGCTGCCGTGATTGTGCCCTACCTGTACAGCCAGCTCAAAAGCGAGGTGCGGCGATGATCGGGCGCGTCCTGCAATACACAGTTCTGTTTATCGCTACGCTGTTTTTCCTGCTGCCGGTGTACCTGGTTATCGTCACCGCGTTCAAGGAACCCTCGGCCATCACCCTGAGCAGCACCTGGCAACTACCCCAGGTCTGGTACTGGGAGAGCTTCACCCAGGCCTGGACGGCCTTTGCACCCAAGCTGCAAAACAGCTTCTTCCTCACCATCACCGCCACCATCCTCTCGGCCCTGCTGGGCTCCCTGAACGGCTACGTGCTGGCCAAATGGAAGTTCCCTGGGGCCAACATCGTCTTCCCGCTGATGCTCTTTGGGATGTTTATTCCCTATCAAGCGGTGCTGATTCCCCTGTTCCAGTTTGTACGCGAGATTGGGTTGGGCGGCAGCCTGTGGGGCCTGATTCTGGTGCACGTGGTGTACGGCCTGCCTATCACCACCCTGATCTTCCGCAACTACTACGCCGAAATCCCCGACGAGATGATCGAGGCCGGTCGCATAGACGGCGCGGGCTTCTTCGGCATCTACAGCCGCATCGTGTTTCCGCTGTCGGTGCCGGGGTTTGTGGTGGTGATCATCTGGCAGTTTACGCAAATCTGGAACGAGTTTTTGTTCGCCGTAACCCTGGTGAGCAGCCCCGCCAACCAGCCCATTACGGTGGCGCTGGCCCAGCTTGCGGGGGGCGAGGCGGTCAAGTGGAACCTCCCCATGGCCGGCGCCTTGCTAGCAGCGCTACCAACGCTATTGGTGTATATCTTCCTGGGCCGCTACTTCATCCGGGGGCTTTTGGCGGGGTCGGTGAAGGGGTAGGACAGCCAGGCTTTAGGGTTTGCCCAAGGCGCTCAGGAGCAGCCTGGTTACGTCCTTTGCCACACGTGTCATCCGCTGCGCCGAAACTCAACCGAAGGCCTACCCTCAAGAAGCCCTGCAACGGAGATATCTTCGTCGATTCTGGGCCAGTGAATGCCCTCCCCATTACCGAGCAACTCATACTCGGCACGCTCCTGCGGATCGGCTTTTGCCAGGCGGGGAAACCAGACGATGGGCACAGCCAAACGTCGGCCGTCCGATAGTGTGACGATAAGTTCGTCCTCGGTGCACTCGACTGCACTGGCAAGAATAGGTTTAGCGGCTAAAGAACTCATTCCATGCCTCCTCAAACACTTCCTTGTTTTCTTCTACAAGCTTGAGCAACTTCGATAGCTCCTGCGCAGAAAAGCCGCTACTGCTCGCATATGCCACGGGTTTAAGCCAAAACTTTGCCAAAGCGCGGTCTCGCTGAACATGGATATGTGCAGGCTCCTCATTCTCGTTGGCATAGAAGAAAAAACGATACGGGCCGATACGCAAAACCGTAGGCACATATTTATCTTAGCGCCTGGCGCGTGGTTATACCGCAACGGCGGACGTTGACAGTCAAGGAACAATTTAGCTTTCCCATTTCTGAGCTTAGTGTGATACGCATTCCGGCAGTATCCTTCACTTTTGAAAGCCCAAACGATACTGCCGGAATACACTCCTACTCCCTTCGGTCGGCTCGAACCCTTCGCCTTTGATGACACCCAAAGGTGAAGGGTTCAATCGGAACCGGTATGAGAAGCCATTCGGATTCGTCTTCTAGGCGACAACATCGAATAGTCTGGCTTGTTTTTGTTCGCTTTTGGTTTTTCGCGAGTGCCTTGGCAAGTAGGGCTGAATCAAGTTCAGCCCGCTTTTTCCTGGCTCGAGCCGTACAGCCTATCGGCCAGCGCGGTGATTTCCGAGCCCAGCGCCAGGCGTTCCAGCCATGCAGTTGGGATTCCTTGAGCGCCGTAGTAGGCCCCTGCTACCTGCCCGCATACCGCAGCGGTGGTGTCGGCATCCTCGCCCAGGTTGGCCGCCGCCAAGACTGCCTCGGCAAAGCTGTTGGTATGCACAAAGCACCACAAGGCCGCCTCGAGGCTCTCGACCACATACCCGGTGCCGCGAAGCGCCTCCCTGGGTTTCTCGAGGTAGGCCCCCTGGGCGATGGCCACAATCTTCTCCGCCCCGGTAAAGGTGTTGCTGTCGGCCAGCACCACTTCGTCCTTGGGCCTGCCCAAAAGCGCCCGGCAGATGATGCGGGCCAGCAGCCGGCAGGCATCGAGGCACTCGGCGGCCCCGTGGGTGGTTCGGGCGCTCTCGGCCGCGTAGTGCTCTGCTGCCTGTAGGTTCGGGAAATAGAACATGGGCACCGGGGCCAGCCGCATGATGCAGCCGTTGCCCGCGGTACGTGGGTGGCTCGAGCCCGCATAGGGGTCTTTGGTTTGTCGAAACCTGTCCAGGGCGGTACGAACAGTTGTACCGATATCAAAGCAGCTTCCCGTGCTGCTCAGGTAGCCGGTTTCCTGCCACAGGCAGTACCGGTTCATCTGGTCGAGGGCATCGAACCCGCCGCACTCGAGCAGGCTGGTAGCCAGGCACAGCGCCATTGAGGTATCGTCGGTCCACTGGCCGGGAAGGAGATGGAAGGGGCCTCCACCCACCATATCGGTGAGCGGCTCGAAGCTACCTCGAGGGCGAAACTCCACCGCCGCCCCCACCGCATCGCCAACCGCAAGACCCAGGAGGCAGCCCCGGAAGCGATCCTTTAGGTTCATCAAGAATCACCCACTCACTCAGCCATCGAAAAGCTGCTTCACGTCGCGACGGGTCAGCACATACAACTTCCAGGCCTCGAGCGCAAAATACAGCGCGCCCAGCACAAGCGCCACTTCTCGGGCGGAGTGATTAACGGTCTGGCCGAACACCTCCAGGCTGGGTGGTCTCGAATCCAGGATAACCCATATCAAAAACACCAAGATCCCAACGAGCGTTAGGCCGGTGAAAAGCAGGGCAAGGGTGTGCCAAAGGGGTTGCAAGCGAAGAAGGCCCAGGCCAACGAAGATAAACAACACGCCAAGGTCGAGGTTGAGGGAGCCCCTGAATAAAGAGAACACAATATCCAGAGCGCTAAAAACGCCGCTCACAATGAAGAGGGCGGCAACTATCTTTAGTTCGATGGGTACGCGTTCGGTGTCTTCCATAATGGGTCGCGCGTTGCTCTGAAAAATAGCCAATGGCATGCCAAATCGGGCTCAGGTGAGCAATATACAGGCCTGTGACCGATAATTTCAAGCACGAAAAGCAGTGTCAGCCAATCTTTTCCCCAAATCTTGAACCGAGGCTATATTCTTACGTCTTTGGCCCCAGACTGCGATGGTAGCGATATACTCTGGCTACTCGTTATGCTTGGCTACGTCGTGAACCGTCTGCTTGCCGCCATCCCCACCCTGCTGGGCGTGGCGGTCATCACCTTTTTGCTCATGCGGGCCGTGCCGGGCGATGTGGTCACCAGCCTGGTGGGCCTCGAGGCCAACGTCAGCCCCGAGCGCATGGCCGAGCTGCGCCGCCTGTTCGGGCTCGACCTGCCGCTGCACGTGCAGTTTGGGCAGTGGCTGGGGGCCGTGCTCCAGGGCGATCTTGGCAGCAGCCTGCGCACCGGGCGCGAGGTGGCCCAGGATCTGGCCCTGCGCTTTCCGGTCACCCTCCAGCTCACCCTGATGGGCCTTTTCACCGCCCTGCTGATTGCCGTGCCGCTGGGGGTGCTGGCGGCCATCCGGCGGGGCGGGTTTGTGGATTATTTCGCCTCGCTCTTTGCCATTCTGGGCCTTTCGGTGCCGGGGTTCTTTCTGGCTTTGCTGCTTATTTTGCTCTTTGCCCTGGCCCTGGGCTGGCTGCCCCCCGCCGGGTTTGTGCCCCTAGCCGAAAACCCCCTGGAAAACCTCCGGCACATGCTGCTGCCGGCCCTCTCGCTGGGCCTGATCCTGGCCGGAGCGGTGACCCGGATTCTGCGTAGCTCGATGCTCGAGGTGCTCTCGCGCGATTACATCCGCACCGCGCGGGCCAAAGGGCTGGCCGAGCGGGTGGTGATCTTCCGCCATGCCCTGCGCAACGCCCTGATTCCGGTGGTCACGGTAATTGGCATCCAGTTTGGCTCGTTGCTGGGCGGGGCCGTGATCATCGAGCAGGTCTTCAGCCTGCCCGGCGTGGGACGCTTTGCCCTCGAGGGCATCAACCTGCGCGACTACCCGGTGGTGCAGGGCACGGTGCTGTTTGTAGCCAGCGCAGCGGTGCTGGTCAACCTTTTGGTGGACTTGCTCTACTCGCTCATAGACCCTAGGATTCGGTATGAGTAACCCACTCCGGGCACCCCTCAGAAGCGCTGAAACCGGGCGCTCGAGCCCACCCTTTTCCCTACCATCATGACCACTACTTCCCCCAACTCCCATCTGGCCCTGGTCGTCCGGGCTCTGCTACGCAACCGCTCTGCCGTCATTGGCGGCCTCATCACCCTGGTGGTGCTGCTGGGCGCGCTCCTGGCCCCCATCATTGCCCCCTGGGATCCCCTCAAGTTCGACCCCCCCAACCGCCTCAGCGGCCCCTCCCCCGAGCACTGGCTGGGCACCGACCAGTACGGGCGCGACCTACTCTCGAGGGTGCTCTATGGCGCGCGCTTTTCGCTCTCGGTGGCGGCGGTCTCGGTGCTGGCGGGGTTGCTGGTGGGCGGCACCCTGGGCCTGCTGGCCGGCTACTTCAGGGGCTGGCTCGACCTGACCATCTCCCGCCTGGCCGACATCCTGATCGCCTACCCGGCCATCCTGCTGGCCATCGCTTTTCTGGCTTTTTTAGGGGGCGGCTTCATCAACCTGGTGCTGGCCATCTCGGTGGTGTTTGTGGGGCCCTTCATCCGGGTAGCCCGGGCCGCCGTTCTAACCGTGCGCGAGGAACTCTACGTGGAGGCCGGGCGGGCCATGGGCGCTTCGGATGCCCGCATGATCTTCCGCACCATCCTGCCCAACGCGGCCGCCCCGCTCATCGTGGAGGTCACGCTGCGCTTTGCCTATGCGGTGCTGGCCGAGGCGGCTTTGTCGTTCCTGGGCCTGGGCATCCAGCCCCCCTTCCCGGCCCTGGGCTCCATGGTCTCGGAGGGGCGGGCCTTCCTCTCGCTTTCGCCCTGGGGCTCACTGGTGCCGGGGTGCGCCATCGTGCTGATGGTGCTGGGCTTCAACCTGCTGGGCGATGGCCTGCGCGACGCCCTCGACCCCCGGCTGCAAAAGGCTTAGTTTTGGTTGTATACCGGTATAATCACCGGCAAGGAGGCGCAATGAAAAGACTGTTGGTTCTGCTCGTGCTGGTTTTGGCTGCGGTATCGCTGGCGCAAAAGGCGGGGGGCATCCTGCGGGCCGGGATGCAGACCGACCCGGTGGGCCTCGACCCCCACACCACCAACGCCACCGCCAGCCGCAACGTGCTGGAAAACATCTACGACACCCTGGTCATGCTGGATAGCAAAGGCCGCATTGTGCCGGGGCTGGCCCAGTCCTGGAGCGTCTCGGCGGACGGTCTGACCTGGACCTTCCGCCTGCGCCCGGGGGTCACCTTCCACAACGGCGACCCCCTCAAGGCCTCCGACGTGGCCTTCTCCATCAACCGCATCAAAGACCCGGCCACCAAGAGCCCCCGTGCCAACGACTTCGCCCTGGTACGCTCGGTCACAGCCCCCAACAACAACACCGTGGTCATCACCCTTTCCCAGCCCTTCTCCCCGCTGCTGGCCAAGCTGGCCTTCAGCACCAACGCCATCGTTTCGGAGAAGGTAACCAGAGAAAACAACAACGACCTCAACAAGGCCGTGATTGGCACCGGGCCTTTCCGCTTTGTGGAGTACATCCCCCAGACCCGCCTGGTGGTGCGCAAGTGGGATAAGTACTGGCAAAAAGACAACCAGGGCCGCCCCCTGCCCTACCTGGACGGCATCATCTACACCTTCTACCCCGACCCCGCCGCCCGTTCCACGGCGCTCCGGGCCGGGGCCGTGGACTGGATCGAGTACGTTACCGCCGCCGATGTACGGCCGCTCAAAGCCGACCGCAACCTGGTGGTGGTGGGCGGGCCCTCGGCCAACTTCCGGGCGCTGTACTTCAACACCACCCGTGAGCCCTACAACAACCCCAAGGTGCGCCAGGCCATCGCCTACGCCATTGATAAAAAAGCCATTGTGGATCTGGCCCTCTTCGGCACCGGCGGCATTGTGGCCCGTGGCACCACCATCCCCTCGGGGGCCTATGCCTACACCAACAGCCCCTACAACACCCGCGATGTAGCCAAAGCCAAGCAGCTCCTGGCTGAGGCCGGCCTGCCCAACGGCTTCACCA
This sequence comes from Meiothermus sp., assembly GCA_026004095.1. Classification (GTDB taxonomy): domain Bacteria; phylum Deinococcota; class Deinococci; order Deinococcales; family Thermaceae; genus Meiothermus. The sequence continues at coordinate 152,516 of BPIL01000001.1, read as the reverse complement.
TGAACCTCTACGTCACCTCCACCTACGACTTCCTGCGCACCCCCGCCGACGTAATCCGCGACAACCTGGCCGAGGTGGGCATCCGGGTGAACATCCAGGCCGAGGACTGGAACGTGTACCTACCCAAGGCCCTCCGGAGCGAGTTCGACGTGACCCTGCTGGGCACCTCGGGCCAGGCCGACCCCGACGACTACCTCTTCAACACCTTCCACCCCTCCTCGGCGCTGAACCTCTCCAAGTACAGGAACGACCGGGTCACCCAGTTGCTGGAGCAGGGGCGGCGGGTCTCGAGCCAGAGTGAGCGCCAGCGCATCTACACCCAGGTGCAGGAGCTGGTGTTGCAGGACAGCCCCATGGTCTTCCTGTTCCACTCGGCGCAGTACGAGGCTATGAACCGCCGCGTGCAGGGCTTCCTGCACTTCCCCAACACCAGCTACCTGGCCTTCCGCTACACCTGGCTGCAGTAGGCCCAAAGCCAACCCTACACCGGGGCGGTTCGCAAGCACGGCGGGCCGCCCCCTTGGCTCGAGGAGAAGGTGCTCGAGCCATACAATAACCCCATGCCCCAGCACCTCCTGTTTGGCGGCAACATCCTCTCCCCTACCCTCGAAGGGTCAGGCTACGCCCTAAAGCCCCTCGAGGCCCTCCTCATCCAGGGCGGCAAAATCGCCGCGGCGGGCAGGCTCTCGGAGGTGGAGCCCCTGGCCACCCCCGATACCCAGCGCATCCACCTGGAAGGCCGCACCGTGCTGCCGGGCTTCAACGACGCGCATATTCACGTCTGGAAGGTAGGGCAGCTCCGCACCACCCTGCTCGACCTGCGGGGGGTCAAAAGCCTGGAGGAACTCTACCGCCTTGTGGAGGCGCGGGCCAAAGCGCTAAAGCCCGGCGAGTGGCTGTGGGGGCGCGGCTGGAACGAGGCCCTGCTGGCCGAGAAGGCCATGCCCGATAAGGCCGCGCTGGATCGGCGGGCCCCCCACAACCCGGTGCTGCTCACCCGCACCTGCGCCCACATCCACGCGGTTAACTCGCAAGCCCTACAGCTCGCGGGCATCACCCCCGAGACCCAGGTGCCAGGCGGCGAGATTAATTTCGAGCAGGGCATCCTGTACGAGACCGCCTACGGGCTGGTGTTCAGGGCCATGGGCGAGCCCAGCCAGGCCCAGTACGAGCACTGGATCCGGGCGGGCCTGGAATACCTGCAGAGCCTGGGCATCACCAGCGCCACCGACCCGGCCGTAGACCCCCCGCTCTACGCGGCCTACCGGGCCCTGGAGGCCCGCGGCGAGCTGCCCATCCGGGTTAATCTGCTCTACATCCGCCGCCCGGACGGGGGAAGCGAGACCTTCCCGCTGCCCGAGAAGCACCGTTCGGACTGGCTGCGCTGCGACTCGGTCAAGTTTTTTGCCGATGGGGGCCTCTCGGGGGCCACGGCGGCCATCTCACAGCCGTATAAAACCCTCGAGCCCCCCCAGTACGGCATCCTGCGCTTTGCGGAAGAAGAACTGCTCGAGCTGGCCCTGGAGGCCCACCGCGCGGGTTTTCGCATTGGCACCCATGCCATTGGCGACCGGGCGCTGGATCAGGTTTTGCGGGTCTACGAGCGGCTGTACCAGGAAGCGCCCGGCCCGCGCCACCGCATCGAGCACTTCGGGCTGGCCGGGCCCGAGCACCTGCAAAAAGCCCGCCAACTGGGGGTTATCGCCGTGCCCCAGCCCATCTTCCTGCGCGAGCTGCGGGCCAACTACCTGCGCTACGTACCCGACGCCTGGCTGGCGTGCTGCTTCAATCTGCGGGCCATGTTCGAGGCGGGCCTGACGGTGGCCTTCAGTTCGGATGGGCCGGTGGTACAGCAGGTGGAGCCGCTTAAGGGCCTGCAGGCCGCCCTGCGGGAGCCTTTGGTGGAGGGCAACCAGGTGACCCTCGAGCAAGCCCTCTGGGCCTACACCGCGGGCGGGGCCGTAGCCCAGGGCGACGGGGCCAACCGGGGGACTTTAGAGGTGGGCCAGTGGGCCGACCTGGTGGTGCTCGAGGGCGACCTGCGCGACCCCTACAGCCTGAGCATTGCCCAGACGGTGGTGGGCGGAAAGGTGGCCCCATAACCATCCGCCCCTTACACCCCCGGCCTCGACCCCTTCATTCACCTCTTCATGCTGCACCGCGGCATCCTGCTCACCCCCTTCCACCACATGACCCTGATCTCGCTCGAGACCACCGCGGCCCAGGTGCGGCGGCATACCGAGATGTTCGAGGAGGCGGTTGGGGCGCTTATCGGGTAGCTTTCCCGCCCCTGAAAATAGATTCATCCATCACTTCTGGGGGGTCGAAAACAAGCTCGAGCATCTCCGACCGAACCATGGTTTTGCTTCCCACCACCCCCCGGTAGTAGAGCAGCAGCCCCGATTTCATATCTATTGCCAGCTCGTAGTAATCGCACACCAGCCACCAGTCGTCCGGCGCACCCCACCAGTCCACCCAGAGCATCTCATCTTGTTCCTCAATGGTGCGGGGCACACCCCGAACCAGCACCGCAGGCCGACCCAGGTGACTACACTCTCCAAGCACCTCGAGCTTCAAATCCAGAACCAAGGGCCTCAGATAGTGGTGCTCGTTGACAATGGTCAGGTTGGGGTGTCGGGCCCGCACATTTACCGGGTCACAGTAGAAGGCATCCACCTCGTCCGGGCTCTCACAGCGGCTAAGACTCTTGAGATTTACAGCACTCTGACGCAACGTATGTACCACACCAAGAACAGGTTGGAGTGTGCGATCCACTGCCTCTCGAGCACGCTCATCCCATGCGGCTGTTTCTTCTCCAGTGCCCGGTCGCGTTCCCCCTGACCTAATCGCCGCCAGTAGCTTCTCTATTTCAGATAATTTTGCTTCTAGAATAAGCTCTTCCCTGCGTTTATGAACTTCCTTCTTCCTCGGATAGCCCTGCTCATCAAAATACCTTTGCATATCTTTGTAGAATGCCTCGTCTGTATCGCGTTGTAAACCTGGGTCATAGCTTGCATACGACCAGGATTTTGTCCGGTAGCCCACCTTTGGCTTCCACCAGAACTGGCTCTCTATCACGAGATTACCTTGTGGCTTAAGAAAAAACTCGAGCTTTCCAACCCCCTCTTCTGCCCGGTACGGCGTGATCTTGTCGTGATCCCTGGGCAGCCGGGCCTTGGTAACCGCCCACAGGCCCGCATCCTGCTCCCAGCGAATCTTGTAGTACACGCCGCTGGCCCTGTTGAGCGGAGGGGTGATCATCCGGAGGAGCACGTCCTGAAGCGTGAACTTGGTCATCGTATTTATCTGGACTGATTGCCTAGGGTAGAAATCGGATCATCTGGTGGTGGATCTACAGGCGGGGGGCTTGGCGGTTCAGACACCTTCTCGCAGCTGTCAACTTTGAGTGTCGTAAAGTTTTCCGGATAAATAGGTATGGGCCAATTGAATATTTTTGGTGCCTTTCGGTATACATATCCGACAACAAGGTATCTAGAACGGGGTATGCAAGTCGCAAAAACATAGGCCGTTGAGCGACTCCAAGTAGCAATCTGTCTTCCTCCTGAGATGTTACCCGGTCGTATATGTTCCGTCTCAGCAACCTTTACCCATTGGTTGAAGATTCTGGGCGAATTATCAATCCTATACAACTGCAAAACTAAAAAATACTGCATCCCCGGCACTGGCGGTGTGGTTACACACGAACCCCCAGCCTTGGCTTTGATAACGGTATTCGAGTCAATTTTTGTTATGTGAGGACGATCCAATTTCAACTCAGAACAATCCGTTCTAGCGCGAACAACTTGTTGGGTTTCCACCCGGTCTTCAACATTGAGCAGAATCTCCTCTCCAATAAGAGAGCCGGCGCCTTCATCAACCACTATCCTGCTATCTTCGTGATTGGAATCAGGTGCAAAATCATTTCTTCCGCACGCCGCCAGCAACAGAACTAGCCCAACGACCAACGACCAACGACCAACGACCAACGACCAACGACCAACGACCAAAAGATGAAACACGCATAGCTGAATGCACCTCCATAGTCCAGGCTACATTTTGGGCAGCCTGGCTCAGTTTAGGTTGGGTGCGCAGGTATGGTCAATCGGATAATCACTATATAAACTTGGTGCAATTTGGTTTTTCCTTTTCAATCCAAACATGAATGGCAGACCCGGTTTTAGATAGCTGCGCTGTTCTCTGGTTTCTAGATGTATACTGTATACACTTTATGCCAGAGCAAACAGCCGAGGTCGTGATCTGTGGGGCCGGCATTGCCGGGGTGGCGGCGGCCTACCACCTGGCGGTGAAGCGGGGCTTGAAGGAGGTGGTGATCGTTGAGCAGGGCGACCCACTCTCGCTCACCTCGGACAAGTCCACCGAGGCCTACCGCAACTGGTGGCCCGGCCCCGATGGGGCCATGGTGGCCTTTATGAACCGCAGCATCGAGCTGCTGGAGGAGATTGCCCAGCGGTCGGCCAACCGCATCCGGCTCAACCGGCGCGGCTATCTGTACGCCACCGCCGAGGCCAGCAAAATTGAGCGGCTGGCCCAGGCCGCCGAACAGGCCGCCCAGCAGGGCGCGGGGGCCCTGCGGGTGCACAGCCGCCCTTCTGCGGCCTACCCCGGTGGCCCCCAGGACGGGGCCGACCTGCTCACCTCGCAAAGCCTGATTCGCCTGCACTTCCCCTACCTGTCCCCCGACACCCAGGCCGTGCTGCACGTGCGGCGGGCAGGGTGGCTCTCGGCCCAGCAGTTGGGGATGTACCTGCTAGAGGAGGCTCGAGGCCACGGGGTGCGGCTGGTGCAGGGCCAGGTGGTGGGGGTCGAGACGGCGGGGGGCGCGGTGCAGGGCGTGCAGGTGCGGCAGAAGGACGGCGCGCTGCTGTTCATCCAGGCTTCGGTCTTCGTCAATGCCGCCGGGCCCATGCAGCGGGAAGTGGCGGCCTTGCTGGGGCTCGAGCTGCCGGTGTTTGCCGAGCTACACCGCAAGATGAGCTTCAGCGAGCACCTGGGCGTGGTGCCCCGCGAGGCCCCCATGCTGATCTGGCTGGACGAAGTGGAACTGCCCTGGAGCCCCCAGGAGCGCGCCCTGCTGGCCGAGGACGCCTCCACCCGGTGGCTGCTGGAGCGGCTGCCTTCGGGGGTGCATGGCCGGCCCGACGGCCACGGGGAAAGCACCACCTTAATCGTGCTGTACAACTACCACACCGAGCCCCTTACACCCACCTTCCCCATCCCCCCGGAGCCCCACTACGCCGATGTGGCCCTGCGCGGCTTCTCGGTGATGCTACCCGGCCTGCGACAGTACTTCGACAAGGCCCCCCGGCCCTGGATAGACGGCGGCTACTACCTCAAGACCCAGGAAAACCGCCCCCTGATTGGCCCGCTACCGGTCAAGGGGGCCTATCTGGTGGGGGCTTTGTCGGGCTTTGGGGTCATGGCCGCCTGCGCGGCGGGGGAACTGCTGGCCGCCCATCTGACCGGCGCGGCCCTGCCCAGCTATGCCCCGGCCTTTTTGCTGTCGCGCTACCAAGACCCGGCCTACCAGCAACGGCTGAAGGGCTGGGGCGATACCGGCCAGCTTTGACCTAAAGCCCTTTACATGCCGTCAAAACGGACAAAAGCCGCTCGAGCTCGGCGCCAATCACCCTGCACCACCTTTACCGGCGTCCTCCACCGCATCGTGCAGCAGCGCCGCAATGGCCTCGTCCTCGCGGCCCATATTCCGTCACCAGGCGCTCACCGCCAACAGGTGGGAGAGACAGGGGATCTCGGTGCCCTTGCGGTACTGGCACTTGTGCAGCAACACCCCGTGCCGCACAATTTCGTCGGACTGCAAAGCCCCGGGGCCTAGCCGCCCTGACCAGCTCTTTTGTAAAACTAATCTTGCAGCCGCAAACTAAACTCATGGTGGCTCGACAAGTAGGTTTTTCTGCACTGCTATGTGTGCTCCTGTGGGGCGGTGAGGGCCTGGCCCAGCGGGGCGAACCCGACCCCGAGCCCGGGCGGGTGTGCACCCCGGCCAGCTCGAGCCGTCCCGAGCCTCGCACCGAGGCCGAGCGGCGCGAACGGGAACGCTGGGCGGCCTACCGGGAAAAGCTACAGAGCTATCTGGCCCTGCTGCCCAAAGAGCCCGACCGCCGACTGGCCATGCCAGTACAGGGGGTACGGGTGCGCCAGGTAGCCAACACCTTCGGCGCCCCCCGCGGCGGCTGGCGCACCCACGAAGGGCAGGACATTTTCGCCCCCAGGGGAACCCCTGTCTACTCAGCTACCAGCGGATTTGTCTGGCGCATTGGTCAGGGGCAGTTGGGTGGGCTGTACGTGTTCGTGGTTGGGCCGGGTGGGCGGCGCTACTACTACGCCCATCTCGACCGCTACGCCCCAGGCCTCCGGGAGGGCCAGCGGGTAACCCCCCAGACCCTGCTGGGGTACGTGGGCAACACCGGCAACGCCCGCACCACCCCACCCCATCTGCACTTTGGGGTGTATGCCGGCAGCCGGCGCACCTGCGACTATCAGGTAATTGACCCCTTGCCCCTGCTGGTAGATCGCGACTGGCGCAACATGCTCAATCCAGCGCGCAACCGCTAGCAGGCCTGAGGGCCACGCTGGTTTTCTGGAACCCTTTCCCGCGGGGTGCAATTGCAAGCCGCCCCCCTACCAACCGCGCGCAGGCCGGGCGTATGCTAGGCCTTGCTATGGTCAAAGACTTCGATTTTCCAAGCCTCGCCTATGTGGGCGGCCGGTGGCAGCCCACCTCCAAAACCTTTGCGGTCAAGAGCCCCTACAGCGGCGAACTGGTAGCCGAGGTGGCCGACTGCGGCGAGGCCGAGGCCCGCCTGGCCGCCGACGCTGCGGTGGCAGCCTTCAAGGAGTGGAAAAAGCTGACCGGCTTTGAGCGGGGCAAGATTTTACGTAAGTGGAACGACCTGCTCATCGCCCATCAGGAAGAGCTGGGGCGGCTGACCGCGCTGGAGATGGGAAAGCCCATCACCGAGGCCAAAGGGGAGGTGCTGTATGCCGCCAGCTTTGTGGAGTGGTGCGCCGAGGAAGCCCCTCGAGTAACCGGGGAACTCATCCACTCGCGCTTCCCCAACAAGCGCCAGATGGCCGTGTACGAGCCGGTGGGGCCGGTGTACGCCGTTACCCCCTGGAACTTCCCCACCAGCATGATCACCCGCAAGGCCGCCCCGGCGCTGGCTGCGGGCTGCACCATCATCATCAAGCCGGCCGAACAGACCCCCTTGTGTGCGCTTTATCTGGCCAAGCTCTGGGAAGAGGCCGGGGGGCCTGCCGGAACCCTGCAGGTGCTACCGGCCTCCGACCCGGTGCCGGTCTCCAGGGTCTTGATGGACGATATGCGTATCCGCAAAATCACCTTCACCGGCTCCACCCCGGTGGGCAAAATCCTCTACCGCCAGGGGGCCGATACCCTCAAGCGGGTCTCGCTCGAGCTCGGCGGAAACGCTCCGTTTATCGTCTTCGAGGACGCCGACATCGAAAAGGCCGTGCAGTTTACCCTGCTCTCCAAGTACCGCAACGCCGGCCAGACCTGCGTGACCACCAACCGCATCTATGTGCACAGGAAGCTCGAGGCCGACTACGCCGGGGCTTTGGCCGAGGCCGTTAGCAAGCTAAAGGTGGGCGACCCCCTGGATCCCAGCACCAACGTGGGGCCCCTGGTGGAGCAGCAGGGCCTGGATAAGGTGGCCTCGCACGTGGAGGATGCGCTCGCCAAAGGGGCCAAGGTGGTCACCGGCGGCAAGGCCCTGGGCGGGCTGTTGTACGCCCCCACGGTGCTCACCGGCATCCAGCCCGGGATGCGCATCCTGGAGGAGGAGACCTTTGGGCCGGTCGCCCCCCTGATGCCCTTCGAGGACGAGGAACAGGCCATCGCCTGGGCCAACAACACCGACTACGGGCTGGCCGCCTACATCTGGACCAAAGACCTCTCCCGCGCCTTCCGGGTGGCCGAGGCCCTGGAGTATGGCATTGTGGGCGTGAACGACCCGGTTCCCAGCGCCATGGGCTCCAACCTGCCCTTTGGCGGTTACAAAAACTCAGGCCTGGGCCGCGAGGGCGGGCACTGGGGCATGGAGGAGTTCCTCGAGACCAAGCTCATCTCGTTCCTGTTGCCCTAGCGCGGTGGCGATAAAAACCCAGTACAGCGGCTTTGGCTGTACTGGGTTGCGTTGTTGTTATACCGTTTTTGCTTGAATCCTTCACCGTCCTGCGGAGGCAGAGGAGAAGGATTCAAGCCGACCGAAGGGAGTAGAAAAGCATTTCGGTAGTATCGTTTAGGCTTGTCAAAGTGAACGATACTACCGAAATGCGTATTACGCCAATTCAAGCCTGGTTCAGGCTCGAGCCCCCCAGCCGCCACGCAGCTCTTCGTTGGGTAGCGGTAAAATAAAAATCAACGAGATAAGAACAAACAGGGCCGCATAAAGGAAGATTTCTTGCTCCGCCTTGGTAATACCGTTGTTGAGGGCTTCTTGCAGCTTGTGTTTGGTTTCCTCGAGCTGTGCTACTACCTTGCGGGGCACCTCCTCGAGGGCCTGCCGCTCGGCTTTGACCAGGTTCTCGTGGGCGGCCTGTACGGCCTGCTCCAGGGCCTGGGCCTGGGCTTTTTGCAGGTTTTCCCGGACTGCTGCAATGGCTGCCGCCTGGGCCTGGGCTTGGGCCCGGCTCAAACCCGTCTTGACCCCGGCAATAGCCTGAGCAAGCGCCTGGGCCTTAGCCTGTTCCAGACCCGCCTTAATTTGGGCTGTGGCCTGTTGCAAAGCGGCCTCGACAAGCTGGGGAGCCTGGGCCTGTACCTGGGCCAGCACCCCTGGCCGGGCCTCCACGGGCGGCGGGTTGTCGAGCAGGCTCCGCAGACGGGGGTCGAGTCTGGGGTTCTGACGCAGGGCTTGTTGTGCGCTTTCGTCCCCCTGCCAGGCTGCCTCGAGCAAGCGCACGGTTGCTTGTAGCTGGGCCTCAACCTGGGCAGCCAGGCCGCCCTGTGGAATCTGGCTTTTGAAGGCAGGGGGAATCAACGGGTTCTGCTGCACCGCCTGATAGGCTCGAGCATCCCCATTTAGGGCGTCTAAAAGCAGCTTTTCTAGCTGCGCAAACTGGGCAGGTATACCACCCTTCACCAGCCGGGCCTTCAGATCAGCCGGGATCTGAGGGTCGTTGATGAGCTGGTTGTAGGCGGCCACATCCCCCTCGAGCGCCGACACCACCAGGCGTTCCATCTGCTCAAACTGCGCCGGAATACCCCCTCTGGTCAGCTTCGATTTGAACTCCGCCGGCAGGTTGGGGTCGCGCATCAGGGCCTCGTAGGCTTTGATATCCCCCTCGAGCGCCGACACCATCAGGCGTTCCATCCGCTCAAACTGCGCTGGAATACCCCCTCTGGTCAGCTTCGATTTGAACTCCGCCGGCAGGTTGGGGTCGCGCATCAGGGCCTCATAGGCCTGGATATCGCCCCTGAGGGCCGCCACCACCTGGCCCTCGAGCCGCTCAAACTGCGCCGGGATGCCGCCTTTGATCAGGCCTTCCTTAACCTGGGTGGGCACCTGGGCATCCTGTAGTAGGGCGCTGTAAGCCTGGGTATCCCCCTTGAGGGCGGCTACAATCTGGGCCTCGAGCCTGGCAAACTGCTCATCGAGGTTAAGACCAACCCCCGCCTCGTTACTCCGCTGCACCAGCGCACCCGGGCGGCAAGCCGCGTCGTCGGGGAATACCTTGCAGGTTTCGGCGCTAAGGCTCTTGGCTAAGAGCGTGCCCATCAAAGCGATGCCCACAGTCGAGCCAATCTGCCGCATCAACTGGGTAAAGGCCGTGGCCGAGCCCAACCGCTGGGGCGGTACCTTGTTCTGGGCAGCAATCTGCAGAAGCGACTGGGCAGGCCCCAGCCCCAGCCCCAGCAGGAAGAAGAACAGCACCGCCAGCCAGAGGGGGGTATCTACTTTAATCAGGAAGTGCAGGGTGAGAAAAATTGCCAGCAGCCAGCCGGTTCCCAGCAGCAATAGGGGCTTGAAGCGGCCCAGCCGCCCCGAGAGCACCCCACTGCCGGTGGCCCCCAAGACCACCCCCAGCGTAAGGGGCAGCACCGTCACCCCCGAAGCCGAGGCCGAGACCCCCTTGACCACCTGCAAGTACAGGGGCAAGAAAGCCACCGCCCCCAGGAAAGCAGGGCCATAGAAAAAGGTCGCCGCCGAGGCCAGGCTAAAGCTGCGCACGCGCAGAATCGAGAGGTCAAAAAGCGGGTGTTGTACACGGTTCTGCGACCAGACCCACAACACCAGGGCCAGCGCGCTCAACCCCAGAAGGCCCAGAATCTGAGCGCTTAACCAGGGGTAGGTACTGCCCCCCCAGGAAAAAGCCAGCATCAGCGGCACCGTCCAGACCACCAGCAAGGCAGCCCCCAGGTAGTCGAAGCGTTCGCGGTACTCCGGGCTAAGGCGGGGCATATAGCGCAGAATGAACCACAGCGCCACCGCCCCTACGGGCATATTGATGTAAAAAACCCAGTGCCAGGAGAAGTGGTCGGTTAGGAGACCCCCCAGCCACGGCCCCACCGCACTGCTCACCCCAAAGATGGCCCCAAACAGCCCCCCCACCCGTCCACGCTCGCGTGGGGGGAACAGCACCGCGATGGTGGTCAGGGCGAGGGCGAATAAAGCCCCACCACCTATCCCCTGAACGCCCCGGAACAGGATTAACTCGGGCATGTTCTGCGACAAACCTGCAAGCGCCGAGCCCAGGAGGAAGATGGCAATCGCCACCAGCAAAATAGCCTTACGGCTGAAAAGCTCGGTCAGGCGGCCAAAGATGGGGGCCGAGACGGTGGAGGCCAGCAAATAAGCGGTGGTCACCCAGGCATAAAGCTCTGCACCGTTGAGATCGGCGATGATTTTTGGTAATGCTGTTGAAACGATGGTCTGATCCAGTGCAGCCAGAAAAAGTCCGAGCAAAATACCGATTAGGGTTAGCCGGGCTTCACGGGAGATGCCATTAGAAGAGACTTGAGTGTTGGGTTCGCTCGAGGGGTTGTTCATGATGGATGCTTATCCTTTGGGGCGGAAATCTCGTCCTGGGCTAGAATTTCCAGCCATTCGGCAAATTGCTGACGCTGGGTGGGGCTCAACCGCTCCAGTCTGCGTTCCAGGGCCTCCAGCATGTGCCGACGGCTTTCTTCCAGCACCGCCTGACCGGCCTGGGTCAGCGCAAAACGGTAGCGGCGCAAGTCGGTAGGGTCGAGTGAGCGCACCACCAGACCGGCCTGCTCGAGCCGCTTCAGCATCTGACTCACAGTCGGAGCCGGTATCTGCATAGCCCGCACCGCTTCAGTCGGGTAGTGGTGCCGTTCGATTTCAGCCAGGAGCCAGGGGTCGGTTGGGGCCAGGCCAAGGTGCTCGAGGTGGGGCACCACCTCCTCCCGCAAACCACGGGACAGCCGCCATAGGTTGGTAAGTAAGCCCCAGGTCATACTTTTGTCAATATACTTTCAAAATGAAGTATTGTCAAATGAAATATTTGTGAATACACTTTTCACGCGCAAAACGCCAAGGCTACAAACACGGCTATAAAATGGGGGTTATGGAAATTGTAGGCCTTCGCGGTGCGCCCCATGAGACCCTCCGAGCCCTCAAGGAAGCCCTGAAGGGCGTTGACTTCCCCGAGGCTGTGGCGATCTATATCACCGACTGGCAGGATCAGCGAGCCCAGGCCCGCTTCGCCCTCTTTGTGCGGCAGGGCAAGCACCGCGTCTTGAGCCGAGACGCCTTCGGCCCGCGGTTTGGCCTCGAGGGCGACGCAGCGCTCAAAGACCTCACCCTCTGGCTGATCGAACGGGGCGTGACCGATTTCAAAGAAGCCGTGGTAGCCCCCTCGGAGTTCGCGGCGTTGTTTGAGCTCGAGGCGGAAGAAGCCCAGAAGCTGATTATGGCCAGCGCCAATCCCACCGACCCCATGCTCTACATCAAACGGGAATTCACCAGCCGGATGTAATCACCGCCCGGCCACCCCACAGGTGCACGGGGCCGGGTCGTTGATCCCAAGGCAGTAGGAATGCGCCTCGGTTGGGTGAGCAATCGCCCACCCAGAGCCGTTATCAAACGTTAAAGCCAAACATCCGCATCTGACGCTTGCCGTCTTCAGTCATACGGGCCGGCGTCCAGGGCGGTGTCCAGACAAACTCCACATTCACAGCATTAACCCCCGCCAGGCGCATAACCGCTATCTCAGCGTCGGCTTTGACGATATCCTGCGCGGGACAGCCGATGGAGGTGAGGGTCATGGTGATGTCTACAATGCCCCCTTCCTTGACTTCGGCCTCGTAGACCAGCCCCAGATCCACCACGTTCACCGGAATCTCCGGGTCGCGCACTACCTTGAGGGCCTCCAGAACCTGTTCTTTGGTGGGCAGCGTGGTCTCGCTCATGGCCCCATGGTACTTTAGACCCGCGCTATACAAGCTGAGCTGCATTCCAAAAAAATCCTCACATAAAGCGCTTGCGCCGTCGGTAGCTTTTGACGTCCTTATAGCTCTTGCGACCGCCCGACTTGGCCACGCCCAGATAGAACTCCTTCACGTCAGGGTTGGTTTCCAGGTATTCCCTGGTGCCCTCGAGGGCAATCCGGCCCGACTCCATGATGTAGCCGTAGTGGGCCACCGAGAGGGCCACTCGAGCGTTCTGTTCCACCACCAGCACGGTCACGCCTTCCTCAGCGTTGATCTGGGCCACAATGTCGAAAATTTCCCGCACCAGCAGGGGGGCCAGACCCAAACTCGGTTCGTCCAGCAGTAGAAGCTTGGGGTTCGCCAGCAGGGCCCGCCCGATAGCCAGCATCTGCTGCTCACCCCCCGAGCAGTAGCCTGCCAGACGGGTCTTGATCAGGGCCAGCTTGGGGAAGTAGTGGTAGATGCGCTCGAGATCCTCCTTCACCCTGGCCCCATCCCGCCGGGTCACCGCACCCACCCGCAGGTTCTCCTCTACCGTCAGATGCTTGAACACCCGCCGCCCTTCCGGCACCTGCACAATGCCCTTCAACACAATCTGCTCGGGTGGCTTGTTGGCGATGTTTTCACCCCGGTACAGAATGGAACCCGAGACCACCTTGCCGTCCTCGGGCACCAGCAACCCCGAGATGGCCCGCAGGGTGGTGGTTTTGCCCGCTCCATTGGGGCCCAGCAGAGCAGTAATCTGCCCCTCGGGTACTTTCAGCGATACCCCGCGCAGCACCTGGATGATGTCCTTGTACACCACCTCAATGTTGTTGACTTCTAGCAGGATGTTCCCAAGGTCTTCCGGGCGCATATCACCTCACGGGAAATTGAAGGCCAAAAGCGCAAAGCGAGGATGGCTTTTGGCCTTCAACTCTTAGCTTCCTTTAGGGGTTCCGCACCTGCCGGAACAGCGTCGAGGTAAAGGGTTCGGTGACCGGCACAAACTTACCACCCCTGGCTTCCAGCACCCGCAGGCCCTCGGCGCCGGTCTGTTCGCTACGGGTGAAGTCGATCTCGATGCCAGCCTTGGTCGAAACCGCAAAGCCCGGCTTGAAAGCGTTGGGGCCGTTCATACCAATCAGGGCCTGGTAGACAGTTTCGTTGTCAATGCGCCCATTGAAGCGCTGGGCCGCCCTCTTCATGGCCTCCACCGCTATAGCCGCTGCCAGCATCCCAGCGGTGTAGTTGGTGGAGTTGAGGATGTCGGCGCTGCGGTTGTATTTCTGCGCCAGTTGCTTTTGCAGGTTAATGCCCGGTGCGTTCTCGTCCAGGGTGTAGTAGCTGCTGGCCCACAAGAACCCCTCCGCAGCATCCCCTGCCAAACGAATCAGATCCGAGCCGCCGGTGTACACAGCCCCCATCTGACGGATCTTGCGGTTCAGACCCAGGCGCTGGGCGTCCTTGAGGATATTGGCCACCGGCCCGGCCACGTTCTGGTGGATGATAAACTGCGCCCCTGCTGCATCCAGGGCCCGCAACAGCGCGGTGTTATCCAGGTTGCCACTCCCCACTTCCCGCACATCCACGATGGTCTGCCCTAGCCGCTGCGCCGCCCGGCGGGCATGATCCACCACCGCCCGCCCAAAGGGGCTGGGGTTGATCACCAGGGCAATCCTGGCGTTCTTGGTGGTGCGGTTGATGTACTCCATCAAAGCCACCACCTGCTCGGAATAGCTGCTCACCGGCAAGAACATGTACTGGTTGTTGGGTGGGTCAATCAGCCCGATGTGGGCCGAGGCCGGAATGGTGGGCATCTTCACCTCGTTGATGAGGGGCTTGAGTTGCAGCATGGCCCCGGTGGAGTAGCCCAGGTAGATAGCCGGCTTGGCCCGATCCAGGGCTTCCTCAAAGATGCGCTGGGTGTTGGGGTTCTGGTATTGATCGTCGCGCACCGTGCAGTTCAGGGTAAAGTTAGGAATCAGCTTTTGCTCGTTGGCGTACCTGCAGTAGTCTTCCACGCCCGCTCCGTAAGGCCCTCCCACATCCGAGGTCGGGCCGGTCACAGCCCCCGACCACAGCAGGTTCACCGTGCGCCCCTGGGCTACAACCAGCCCCAGGAAGGCCATTGCCACTAGAATCATCGCTCGCTTCATGCTGCCTCCTCTATTGCAACGCGCTTGCCGCGGTGTTGCCCGGTTTGCACCCCCACTTCCCGGCCCTGCTAGTACCTGAACGGCCAGGTTCGAAAATAGCTTCGTAAAAGCCGCCACCAGTTGTAGAGGCCCCTCGGCTCAAAGATCAAAAACAGCACAATCACCAAACCGAAGGAAAGGGGCAGCAGGGCCGAGGCCACATCCACACCGGCCGGGGTGATGCTCTGAATAAAGGCGTTGGACTTCATCCATTCGGAGAGGCGCTCCACGTAAAGCCGCAGGAACTCGATAAAGGCCGGGCCCAGCAGGCTGCCCACCACCGTGCCCAGGCCGCCCACAATAGCCATAGCCAGGAGCGCCACCGAGCGGCTTAGGGTAAACTCCTCCACCACCACCGCCCGCTGCATATAGGCCAGCAAGCCCCCGGCCACCCCGCCATAAAAGGCCCCCAGGGCAAAGGCCATGAGCTTGGTGCGGCCCGGATCCATGCCCATGGCGTCGGCTGCACGGTCGTTGTCCCGCACAGCGATAAGCGCCCGGCCATACTTGCCCCTTAGCAGGTTGCGCCAGGCTATCACCATCAGCACCAGCACAAACAGGATGACGTAATACCAGAAGTAGTTGTGGTTGCGGAAACCGATTTCCAGGCCCAAAAAGTTGCGCATCTCCACTGGAATGGCCGCCCCCTGCGCCAGGGCTGGGCTGCGCCCCACCACCCAGACGAAAATCTCCTGAAAAGCCAGCGTAGCCAGCGCCAGGTAGAGGTGCTTAACCCGAAGGCTGGGGATGCCCACGATCAAGCCGATGATGGCCGCTGTAAAACCTCCCAGGGGAATGGTCAGCCAGAAAGGCAGGCTGGGTGCGCTCAGGGCTACCGTGTAGGCCCCCACCCCCATGAACGCTGCCTGCCCCACACTGATCAGGCCCGCGTAGCCGGTGGTGATGTTGAGCCCCAGCACCGCAATGGCGTAAATCAGGATGAAGTTGAGCACCAGCACCTGTGAGCGCTCTAGAAACATGGGCAGGACACAAAGGGCCACCAGCAGCAACACCACCGAGACAATCTCGCGGTAATTGGCAAAGATGGTGGTGTCCTGCACATAGGAGGTGCGGTAGTTGCCGGTCTGGGCCCAGGGGTTACGCATCGATACCCCCCCTGCAAACGTCGTGCTTGAGTGTGCTCATACCCGCTCGATCTCCTCGGTACCAAACAGCCCGTGCGGCTTGAACCACAGCATCACCAGCAGCACCACAAAGGGCATCACGTACTGCGAACCACCCCCTACCAGGCCAATCTGGCTAAAAAGCCCGTCCAGGTAGGCGGTGGAAAAAGACTGCAGAACGCCGATGATAATTCCTCCTACCACCGCCCCCGGCACCGAGTCCAGTCCACCCAAAATCACCGCCGGGAACACGGCCAGTCCAATGGCGATCAGACCATCCTGGTTCAGACCCGAGACCGCCCCCACCACGATGCCCGCGGCAGCAGCAGTAAGTCCGGCCACCGCCCAGGCCAGCGCAAACACCCGCTGCACCGAGACCCCCACACTCATCGCGGCCATCTGATCGTCGGCCACAGCCCGCATGGAGACCCCCAGCACCGAGCGCTGAAAGAACCAGCTAAACAGCACCAGGAAAACAGCGGTAAAGCCAATCGCTAAAAGCTGCGGGTACGAAACGTTAATACCACCCAGGCTAAGACCGCCCTGCGGTAGGAACTGCGGAAAGGTGAAGTTGCCCGAGCCAAAGGGGGTCAGGTACATCAGTCCGTCCAGCACGCTAGCCAGCCCAATGGTCACCATGATGACCGAGATGATCGGCTGGCCTACCAGCCTGCGCAGAAAGACCCGCTCGAGCAAAAAGCCCAGCCCCGCGGTAAGTAGCATGGCCAGCAGCGCAGCCAGCAGAACCGGCAGCTTGCCCCACACTGCCAGGGCATAGGCTACAAAAGCCCCAATGGCGATAAACTGACCATTGGCAAAGTTGATCACCCGGCTGGACTTATAAATCAGCACAAATCCCAGCCCCGCCAGGGCGTAGATGCAGCCCACGGCCACTCCGGAAATGAGGTTTTGCACGAAGTCAACCACACTACACCCCCACTATCTCAGGCTTTCCGTCGGCCTCGAGCACCCGTACCTCCACCGAGACTTTTTGCACCGTGCCGTCCTGGTATTTGAACTCGGTATCTACCTGTACCTTGTCGGTGCCGCTATACAAAGCCTCCACAATGGGCTGGTAACGCTGCATGATAAATTTCCGGCGCACCTTGCCGGTGCGGGTTAGCTCGTCATCGTCGGCGTCGAGCAGCTTGTAGAGCAGCACGAAGCGCTGTATGCGCAGGTGCTCGGGCAGCCCCTCATTGACACGCTGGACTTCCTTGCGAATGAGTTCGGCCACCTGCGGTTTTTGCGAGAGGTCAATGTAGGTGGTGTAGGCAATCCGGCGATCCTCGGCCCATTTGCCCACAGTCTGGGGGTCTACGTTGATGAAGGCGGTCAGGAAGGGCTTCTGGTCGCCAAAGACCACCGCTTCTTTGATGTAGGGGCTAAACTTGAGTTTGTTCTCGATAAACTGCGGGCTGAACATCTGCTGGGCGCTGGTATGCATCACATCCGATACCCGGTCGATCACCACCAGGTGCCCCTCAGGCGTGAGATAGCCGGCGTCGCCGGTGTGCAACCAGCCATCGGCAAAGGTCTCGGCGGTGGCCTCGGGGTTCTGCCAGTAGCCTGCCACCACCGCGTCCGACCGGCACAGAATTTCGCCGCGCTCGCTGATTTTAACCTCACCGCCGGGGATCGGAAGCCCCACCGTGTCGGCCCGCACATCGCCGTCGCGGTGCACGAAGGCAATCCCGATAATCTCGGTCTGGCCGTAGATTTGCTTGAGGTTGACCCCAATGGCGTGATAAAAACGGAAGACATCCGGGCCCAGCGCCGCCCCCCCGGTATAGGCCCGGCGCAGCCGCAAAAAGCCGAGCTGGTCGCGCAAGGGCTTGAACATAATCTGGTCGGCGAACCAGTAGGCCAGGCGCAGCCCTAAAGGCATGGGTCTACCGCGCATGCGATAATCGGCGGCGCGGTAGCCAATCTTGAGCATCTGCTGGTAGACCCAGCGGTTGAAGGCGTAGGTCTCGGAGATGCGCACCCAGATCTGGCTCTGCGTGCCCTCCCAGACCCTGGGCGGGCTGAACATCACGTGCGGCCCGATCTCCTTGAGGTCGCTCATGGCGGTCTCCACCGACTCGGGCATGTTGACGGCAAACCCACCGGCCAGGGCCATCCCCACCGACATCATCTGCTCGCCAATCCAGGCAAAGGGCAGGAACGACAGGTAGTCGTCGGTGGGCTTTAGTGGGTCGATCTCCTGCAGGGCCACCCCCATGTGCAGCAGGTTGCGGTGCCGCAGCATGGCGGCCTTGGGGCGGCCTGTGGTGCCGGAGGTGAGCGAGAGGTGGCAGACGTCCTCGGGATGGCCCTGGGCGATGCGCTCCTCAACGGCCTGGGGGTGCTTCTGCAGGTACTCCTCGCCCAGCCGCTCCACTTCGTCGAAGCTGATAATCCAGGGGTCGTTGCGGTAGGCCCGCATCCCCTTGGGGTCTTCGTAAATGACCTTGCGCACGCTGGGAATTTCGCTGCGGATTTCCAGGAGTTTGTCTACCTGCTCCTGATCCTCGGCCAGCACGAAGGCCGCCCCGGTGTAGGAAAGCACATAGGCGATCTCGGGCGGCAGCGAAGACTGGTATACCCCTACCGAGATGCCCCCTAGAGCCTGCGTACCCAGTTCGGCGTAGAGCCACTCGGGAATGTTGTCGGCAATTACCGCCAGGCGCTCCCCTTTTTCGAAGCCCAAGGCCAGAAGCCCTGCGGCAAAGCGGGTCACGTGGTGGTAGTAGTCGGCAAAGGTGATCTCGTTCCAGATGCCCAGGTCCTTCTCGCGGATGGCCACCTGTTTGGGCGTCGCTTTGGCCCGCATCTGCAGCACCTGCGGAAGGGTGTATTTCTTGAGTTCGTAGCCCGAAGGCATCATGAGCGGCCCCCTGCAGATTTGTGGTTTATAAGCCGAAGGTGTGGATCGCCTGCATTCGACAGCTCACACCCCATGATCCACCCCCACATAGGCCTCCTGCACCCGCGGGTTCTGGCTAACCTCCTCGGGCAGTCCTGAGGCGATCACCTGGCCGAAATCCAGCACATAGACCCGGTCGGAGATGTCCATCACCACCCCCAGGTCGTGCTCGATGAGGACGATGGTGGTACCCCGTTCGGCCCGGATATCCAGGATGAAGCGCACCATGTCTTCTTTTTCCTCCAGGGTCATGCCGGCCATGGGCTCGTCCAGCAGCAAGAGTTTGGGCGAGAGGGCCAGGGCGCGGGCCACCTCGACCCGCTTGCGCACCCCGTAGGGCAGGTCGCCCACCAGGGCTTTGCGATAGGGCTCGAGCTCCATGAAATCTATGATCTCTTCGCAGAAGCGGCGGTTCTCCACCCCCACCCGCATGGCCCGGCCATAGATCAGAATGTTGTCCAGCAGGTTGTAATGACCAAAGGTATGGCGGGCCATCAGGAGGTTCTCCAGCACCGACATACCGGTGAACAATTCGATATTTTGGAAAGCCCGGGCGATGCCAAATTTGGTGACCTGGTGGGGCGAGGCGCGGGTCAGGTCGTGGCCCTCGAAGGTAATCTTGCCTGCGCTGGGGTGGTAGAAGCCGGATATGCAGTTGAGCAGGCTGGTCTTGCCCGCGCCGTTGGGGCCAATCACCGAGACCAGCTCACCCTGAGCGACCTCGAGGGAAACCTCACTCAGCGCCCTGACACCGCCAAAATTAAGTGAAACTTGTTCTACCTTGAGCTGCACCAAGCCTCCCAAAACTTTCTGTGAACACCTCAAAGGCGCTTTGCTGACGACTAACAAACAAGCGTTTGGTTGGGGCTGAGTATACCGATGGCCCCTATGGTATGTCAACGTTTTACGATCCTTTATGCAAAAAAACGTTATATTGCAGGCATTGCAAAAAATACAGATTTTTGTCATGAGAACCCCGCCTGGCAGCATCCCACATCCCGCTTCCGGCGCAGAGAACGGTTTCGAGAGGGGGTGCAGGTTATTTTCGGAAACGGCTTCGATTCACCCCCGCTTCCCGCCTTCGGGTGAATGTGCTAAACTTTTAGGGTTGCCTGGCTCGACCCGGCAGGATATTTGTCTGGCCCCCCAGGCCAGTTCTCTGGAGGAAGCGATGAAACGCACTTGGCAACCCAACAAGCGCAAACGGGCTAAAACCCACGGTTTTCGCGCCCGCATGAAGACCGCCAATGGCCGCAAGGTGCTGGCCCGCCGGCGTGCCAAAGGCCGTGTGAAGCTTACCGTCAGCAGCGAGCCCCAGCTCCGCCGCTAGGCCCAGCCCATTGGCCCAGCTCCCCTCTGCCGGGGAGTTTTTTTCCTGTCTAATTTCCCCATGCCGTTCTCTTCCCTCAAGGGTGAAAAAGCCTTCCAGCGCCTTCGGGGGGGGCGTGTGGGGCGTGGCAGGTATCTGACCGTGCGCTGGTTTCCGCTGCGGCCCACCGCCTTCAACCCGGTGCGGGTGGGCATTGTGGTCTCGAATAAGGTCTCTAAAAAGGCCACCGTACGGAACAAAATTCGGCGTCGCCTGCGGGAGATTCTGCGAAAAATGCACCTTCCGCCGTGTGAGATGGTGGTCGTGGCCCAGCCCGAGGCAGTAGAGGCGTCGTACTGGGACTTGCTCAAGGATTTAACCCATGCCCTAAAAAAGAGCGGGCTGGTACAATGACACAGGTTGGTTTGCTCTATCGTAGGAGCTTGGAGCATCGGGTGATGATCAATCTGTTCCTAAAAGGAAGCGTGCGCTTCTACCAGCGCTTCATATCCCCCTTAAAACCACCCACCTGCCGCTTTTACCCAACCTGTAGCCATTACGCGCTGGAAGCGCTCGAGCGTCACGGGCCTTTTTGGGGCCTGTACCTGAGCGTCAAGCGCATCCTCAAGTGCCACCCCCTGCATCCGGGTGGGCTGGACTATGTACCCACAGAAAGGCCTCGAGTCCGCTGGAACCCCCTGGACTCGCTGAAATAGAAGGAGCAACTGGATGAAACGTTGGTTCTGGATAAGTTTGGCTGTGTTTGCCCTGGCCCCCGCCCTGGCCCTATCCCCCGAATGGCGCGATGTGGACGTAAACAAAGACGGCAAGCCCGAAAAGGTGGCCGTCACCAACCTGGCCGACATCGCCTTCAACGAACAGGGGCAGATTGTGGGCTGGTACATCAAAACCGTGCGCGCCACCGACTTCAAGGGCAACTACGACCGCGCCCCCAACCTGGTACGGGCCGGACAGACCCCGCCCGGAACCCTCGAGGGCTTCACCCCCACCAGCCGCGAGTTTACCCGCCGGGAGCAGGGCAACCCCGACGCCGACTTCATCGCCCGCTTCAGCGACGGCAGCACCACCCTGACCTACACCATCCACCCCCGCTTCCTGACCATAGACGTAGACGTGCAAAGCCCCACCCCGCGCAAGCTGGTCTGGACGGGCATCGGCGGCACCGACACCCCCATCACCAAGTGGCTGGGGCAGGGCAACAACCAGCCCCTCAATGCGGGGCAGGGCCCGGCGGTGTATGTGGGCTGGCAGACCCATAAGGCTTCGGGCTTCGCCATGTTTATTCGCCCGCAAACCCCCACCCCCATCACCCTCACCCAACTCAACGGGGCTGGGATTGCCGAAATTAGCGTTCCAGCAGGCAGCCTCAACCTTAAGGTGTACGGCGGGGCCAACGAGCTGGTGCGCCTGAGCGTGGAGAACTTCTACGAGCTGCCGGGGGTTTTCCAGCCCAACATCTGGGGCCAAATTTCGCTGGGCCTGCTGTGGCTGCTGGAGGAAGCCCACCGCCTGGTAGGGGGTAGCTGGGTGCTGGCCATTGTGCTGGTGACCATCCTGATCCGGCTCTTGATGTGGCCCCTGATGCACCAGCAGTACAAGAGCATGGCCGAAATGCAAAAAATCCAGCCCCTGCTCAAGAAAATTCAGGAAAAGTACAAAGACAACAAAGAAAAGCAGCAGGAAGAGATGATGAAGCTCTACCAGGAGCACAAGATAAACCCCCTGGGCGGCTGCTTTCCCTTGCTGCTCCAGATGCCCATTTTGTTCCTGATGTACAAGATTATGGTGGGCTACGAGTTCGGGCAGGGCTTTTTGTGGATCAGAGACCTTGCACTGCCCGATCCCTTATACATCCTGCCCTTTTTGTATGTGGTGGTTCTGCTAGCCTCCACCTGGCTTTCAGCAGCGGGCAACAAAGACGCGTTGCGACAAGGCATTCTCATTAACCTGATTTTTGCCTTCTTGCTCTTTAGCTTCCCGGCAGGGGTCACCCTGTACTGGCTGCTCTCAACAATAATCAGCGTGGGGCAGCAGTGGATTATAAACAGGCAACTGGGCCTGCCCATGTACCCAGCCAAAAGCTAGCGGTCTGTTCACTGCACCGGTACGGCAAATCGCTGTACCGGTGTTTTTTGGAATTGACACCCGCGGTTACGGTCTTCTTATGCCTGGTAAGCTATAATCGGACGATTAGTTATGGATGACAAAAAGCGCGGACTCGACGATCTGTTATCCGACCTGGGGATTGGGGAAAACGAAACCGCCCCTGAGGTCGTGCTTAAGGAGGAGGAGGCAGCCCCCATCGTGACCCAGCCCACCCCGGCACAAGACCCCAAGAGTGTCCTCGAGCACTTCATGGTGGGGCTCTTGTTGCGCCTCGATCCGGCCTACTCGGTGGATATTGTTCAGGAGGAGAACCTGTTTCGCGTCGAGATTCTGGGCGGCGACTCGGGGCGGGTGATCGGGCGCGAGGGCAAAACCCTGCAAAGCCTCGAGTTTATCGCCAACGTGGCCATGGCCAAGCACTTTGGCCCGGCCTACCGGGTGGTGCTGGATGCCGCCGGTTACCGCCGCCGCAACGAGGAGCGCATCCGGCGGATGGCCGCGGACGCGGTGTTGCAGGTGGAGGTGAGCGGCCAGCCCATCGAACTCCCCCCCATGCGCCCCAGCGAACGGCGCTTGATTCACGTGATGCTCAAGCAGCACCCCAAAGTGACCACCACCTCGGTAGGCGAGGGAGAGGCACGCCACGTGGTGGTTCTGCCCCGCACAGCCACCCCTCCTGCCTCCCCTGAGAATGACCTCGAGTAAAAGCCACCTGGCGCTTTTACAAGCCTTGCAGCAAAAGCTGGTGGCCGCCGGAAAGCCCGCTGTCGAGTCTCGCTGGATTCTAACCCATGCTGCCCGGCTGAACGATGCGCAATTGGCTGCCCGTCTGACACAGCCGGTTCCACCGGACGTAGAAGAGGCGGCCTGGGCCATGCTTGATTTGCGCCTGAGCGGCCACCCCCTGCAACTGCTGCTGGGCGAGAGCGAGTTTTATGGGCTCCGGCTCAAAGTGGCGCGGGGGGTTCTGATCCCCAGACCCGAGACCGAAGGGCTGGTCGAGCGGGCCCTGACTCATCTGCCACTGGATGCGCCGGCGCGGGTTCTGGATGTTGGCACGGGCAGTGGGGCCATCGCGCTGGCCATCAAGGCCATGCGGCCCCAGGCCACAGTCTGGGCCACCGATATTAACCCCAAGGCCCTCGAGCTCGCCAAGGAAAATGCCCTGCACCTGGGCCTCGAGGTCAGCTTCCTCGAGGCCCCCTTTACCGCCAACCTGACGGGGCTCGACCTGGTAATCTCCAACCCGCCCTACCTACCCGAAAGCTACCGCGAGGAGGCCCCGCCCGAGCTGGCCTACGAGGATGAGCGTGCCCTCTATGCCGGCCCGGAGGGGCTCGACGTGGCTCGAGCGCTCCTGCCCCAGGCCTGGGAGGCCCTCCAACCCGGCGGCTGGTTGTGGCTGGAGCTGGCCCCCGAGAACGTTTACACGCTGCTCGAGGAGGCCATCGCGCAGGGCTGGCGCGAAGCCAGGGTGTTCCGCGATCTGGCCCAGCGACCCCGCTACCTGGGCGCTCAGAAGCCCGGTCTGGGAGATCAGCAGCACCAACAAAAACCGCGATAGAATCTGACCCATGGACTTGCGTGCCTATCTGCAAACCGCCCTCGACGCCGCCTATTTAGCCAAAGGCATCCACCAGTACTACCAGGAAAAAGGCTTTACCCAGAGCACCAAGTCCACCCCCACCGATCTGGTCACCCAGGCCGACCACGAGTCGGAGGCGGCCATCCGAGAACTCATTGCTTCGCGCCACCCCGACCACGTGGTGCTGGGCGAGGAGCAGGGCCAGGACAAAGAGGGGGCCTTCCGCTGGATTGTAGACCCCCTGGACGGCACCGTGAACTACGCCCACGGCTTCCCTTTTTATGCAGTGAGCATCGGCCTGGAAGCCCACGGCGAGGTGGTGCTGGGGGTGGTTCTGGATACCGCCCGGGGCGAGCTGTTTACCGCTATCAAGGGGGGCGGGGCTTACCTGAATGGTCGCCCTATTCGGGTCTCTACCCGTTCAACCCTGGTGGGCAGCCTTCTAGCCACCGGATTCCCCTACGATGTGAGCAAGGACACCGAAAACCTGGTCTACTTTCAGCGGGCCCTGACCAAGGGGCTCATGGTGCGGCGACCGGGCGCAGCCGCCCTCGACCTGGCTTATGTGGCCGCTGGGCGCCTGGACGGCTTCTGGGAAGTGAAGCTCAACCCCTGGGATGTGGCCGCGGGCTGGCTCATCGTCAGCGAGGCCGGAGGGCGGATAACCGGCCTTCAAGGGGAGGATTACCGGCTGGGCAACCGCTACCTGGTGGCCTCCAACGGCCTGATCCACGAGTCGCTCCTGGATACAATCCACGGGCGATAAATAGGGGGTATTTTGGAGAAATCCCCTGGAGGGCACACAGTACCCGCTGCCGATGCAGAGGTGTTCCTCGACCCCAACCGGCGGGTCTGCCTGGCCTGCGGAATGGAGCTGCCCAGGGATTTTGTGGCCGCTTGTGGTTTACCGCGGCGCTGCTCTTACTGTGCACACAAATACCCGATGGGCGACTGCGCGGATTGATACCGGCAAGCCATTCAGATTACCTTCCGACCGATATCCCGCCGGTAAATGGCGTGCTCGAACCTGACCGCCCCCACCCCGGCGTAGGCCCGCTCGAGGGCCTCGCGCAAATCGCGCCCCAAACCCACCACGCTCAACACCCGGCCCCCGTTGGTGACCAGCCCCTGCGGGCCCCGACGGGTTCCGGCCTGGAAGTACAGCACCTGCTCCGGGGGTAGCTGGGGCAGCGACAGCGGCAGGCCCTTGTGGGGGTCGTCGGGGTAACCGGGCGCGGCCATCACCACACAGGCCGAGGCCTGGGCCCGCCAGTGGATTTCCAGCTCGTGCAGGCGGCCCTCCACCACGGCCAGGGCCAGCTCCACCAGGTCGGTCTCCAAAAGCGGCAGGATGGCCTGGCACTCCGGATCGCCAAAGCGGGCGTTGAACTCCAGCACCTTGGGCCCGTCGTCGGTGAGCATCAGGCCGGCATAGATGACCCCTTTGTAGACAATCCCTTCGGCCCGCAGACCGTCTACCAGGGGCTTGAGCACCCGTTCGACGATCTCGGTCATCAGGCCCGGCGCCAGGGGGTAGGGGCAGATGGCCCCCATACCCCCGGTCATGGGGCCGGTATCGCCGTCCAGCAGGCGCTTGTGATCCTGGGAGGGCAGCAGGGGCTTGATGGTCACGCCGTCGGTCACGGCCAGCACGGTGACCTCGGAGCCGCTCAAAAACTCCTCGATGACAATCTCGGCCCGCTCGGGCCCCGAGAGGATGTTGGTCACGGCCTGCTTGGCCTGCTGCAGGCTGGTTGCCACCGTCACCCCCTTACCGGCTGCCAGGCCCGAGTCCTTGACCACGATGGGCGCTCCTACGGCCTCGAGGTAGGACAGGGCATCTATGACATCGCTAAAACTGCGGTATTTGGCGGTGGGGATACCGAAACGCCCCATCAGCCCCTTGGCAAAGGCCTTGGAGCCTTCAATCATGGCGGCTCGCTGGGTCGGCCCAAAAATTTTGAGCCCCCTGGACATAAAGGCATCGGCAATCCCCTCCACCAGCGGCCCCTCCGGCCCCACCAGGGTCAGCTCGAAGCCCTCTCGAAGGGCCCAGTCGGCCAACCACTGCACGTTGCCATCCCAGGGAACACACTCGGCCAGCTCAGCCATGCCGGGGTTGCCCGGCGCAGCGTATAGCTCACGCACCAGCGGCGACTGTACCACCTTCCAGCAGATCGCGTGTTCCCGCCCACCCGAACCCACAACCAAAACTTTCACGGAGCTAAGAATAACAGGGGGGCGGGGTCTAAAGGGATAGGGGGTAAAGGAGCAATAGAGCTTCCCGCTCCTTAAATCTCCCCCTTCAACACCCGCCGCACAGCCTCGGGGTAGGCCAGGTGTTCCTGTTCCAAAATACGAGCGGCCAGGGTTTCTTCGGTATCGCCCGGTAAAACCGGTACCCGGCGTTGCAGCACGATGGGGCCGGTGTCCATCCCGGCATCCACAAAGTGCACCGTGCAGCCCGTCTCGCTTACCCCGGCCTCAAGGGCCTGGCGCTGGGCGTGTAGGCCCGGAAACTGCGGCAAAAGCGAGGGGTGAATGTTGAGGATGCGCCCCTCCCAGGCCTGCACAAACCCCGGCGATAGCAAGCGCATAAAGCCCGCCAGCAACACCAGGTCGATGCGGTGATCGCGCAAAAGCTGGCCTGCTACCCGTTCAAACTGTTCGCGCCCACGTTCTTTGGGCCAGGGCACATACTCGGCTTCTACCTGCGCCTCGACGGCTTTTTGCAAGGCCAGGGCCTCGCGTCTGTCGGAGATCACCAGCACAATGCGGCCCAGGGGGTTGTCGTGGGGAAAGGCCTTGAGCAGGGCCTCGAGGTTGCTCCCGCGCCCCGAGGCCATCACCGCCATACGGGCCGGCCGTCCCAAAGGAAAGTAGCTCATCCGATTACCCTCCAGTTGCGCTGTAAGGCCAGCTCTCGCAGCTTCGGTTCGGGGTATACCGCCACCGGCTCCTCGGCCAGCTCGAGCATCGGTACGTCGGGCAGGCTGTCGCCATAGGCTCTATAAAGCACCTCGCCATCCAGGAGCTTACGCAGGTGCTCGGCTTTATGCGCCCCCGAGCGCACCGGCCCCCGCAGCCGACCGGTAAAAACCCCGCCCTCGACCTCGAGGGGTGTACCCAGGGCCACCACCCCCTCCCCCATCCGCCGTGCAAACGCCTCCAGAATGGGCTGGTAGGTGGCCGAACACAGCACCAGCCGCCGCCCGTCCTGCCGCAGCCTGAGGAGTTCGTCCAGCACGTCCTGGCGCCGCTTGGGCCAGAGCTCGTTGGTCACCACCCACTCGCTCACCGCGGCCAGCTCGGCCTGCCCCAACCCCGCCAGCAAGCCCGCTGCTCCTTCCATAAAGCGATCCTGAAAAGTCCGCTTGTCTTGCAGGCCCAGCCGTGCGGCCACAGCGCCCGGCAGGTTCCGGTAGAAAAACCACTGGTATTGCGCGGCCCGCCCGTGGGCCTGCATCCAGGCGGCCATACCCCGCCAGGTCTCGCCGGTGGTAAGGGTGCCCTCGAGGTCTGCTGCAATGGTGTTCATAGCCTTCTCTTGTTTGATCAGACTACTGCTTCAACAACCATAGAACACGGTCATAGGAAGCGATGTAGTGTAAAACTACCAGAGTAGCGAAAATCCAAGCGAGTGTCACTGCTTGATTGCTATACAGCGCCCATGTGGCTATAGCGAACAAGCCCAGCTCAAGCGCCAGTCGAAGTAAGCCGGGCACCGCAACTGGGGCCGCTCCGGGATCACCTGGTACACGAAAGGTAGCCCATAAAGCGGCTGCAAGCCCCGGGAGGCCAAACACCAAAACGAATCGCATCCAACCTTCACTCTTTTGCCAGCCCCACACCCCCAAGGCTAGCAAAGCCCCTATCTCGAGTAAAAAACGCAGCGCAAGATTAATCGGATGCGAGCCCATAAAACCACCTTTATTGTTGCTCAGATTGAGCTTTGAGCACCCGTAAAGAACTCTCCAGGGATTTATCCAGAAAACTCGAGTCGAACAATTTCATGGTTCGCGCCAGCCAACCTGCAAGGGACTCCTCTGAAGCAACACGCACACCATTCCCCAGAGGCTCGAGAGTCCAAACGTGAACTGCCCGCATCCCCAGAGAGTGGCCCGTCCATCCAATGCACCTTCCAGGCTCCAGGACTTGAATAGTTGACGTGATACTCAAACCTTTAGCCTTCCATCTAAAAACGGTTCCGACCGCAAGCGGGCCCTCGAGCTTAGCAAAGGAGATATCGGGTTGCCACCCTGGCCAACGCTCGATGCCAGTGAGCAGAGCCCACACCGTTTCAATGGGTGCATTAATGACAATTTCCTTGCGCGCTTTTAGTGGGGCTCTGTGATCAACATCCATAAGTAGCTCCGCTCCATAACATTACACCCAGTATTTTGGAACAGAAGATGATTGGCTCTTAAGGCCCCACCCCTTATCCCCTTTGGCGCTAATGAAACTCTTGATCTGTTTGGCGCCGACTAGCGCGGCTCATAGGTGGCAATAACTACACCCATGGTCGAAACCACGCTACTCACCAGCTTCAGACCAACGGGCGCCGTACCCTCACCCAAAAGCCGCTTGCCCCGGCCTGGTATCACCGGATAGGTCTACACAGTGAGTTTATCCAGAAGGCCCGCTTGCAGCAGTTGGGGGTAAAGCGTCGAGCTTCCCAGCACCAGCAGGTCGGGGCCTTGGGCGGCCTTGAGCTCCCGCACCGCCTCGAGGCCGGGCAGACGGTGGCTGTTGTGCCACTGAGGGGTAAGGTCGTGGCTCGAGAGCACGTACTTGGCTGCAGGATTGAACCGGGCCGCAAAGGGGTGTTCGGGGAGCATCTAGGCCAGTATGGGACGAAAATCTCGTAGGCTTTGCGCCCCAACAGGAGCGTATAGGGTGCGCTCAGAAGATAATCCTGCACGGCCTCGCGGGTAATTTCGTCTGAATACACCCATATCCAGCCGTCCAGCGCAAATCCCCCACTGGGGGTCTTCCTCCGGCCCACCCGGGGCTTGCATCACACCGTCCTGTGAGACAAACACAGCACCGGTAATCTTTCGCATGGGCGTATGGTACTTCAAAAAATACGGCGCGCAGTGCATCGTTTTATGGTTTGGCACAAAGGAATCTTTTCTAGCGTAGCGTAAATGAGTAATAGGTACACCTGCCAGTCCAGACCGTGATGGGCCCCTTGCTGCGGCTGGGATCGGGGGCGTTGACTTTCACAGTCACGCGGCAATCATCCGTTCTGAGCCCGCTGTTGTGGACGTTATAGAGCTCGAAGATGTAGCTAGTGGAGGCGGTTTCGGAGAGGAGAAGGTTATCAAACCCTGGAGGGCTCACGTGTAGCTTCCAGTCGTAGGTCAGGGCCTCGTTGTTTGGGTTTTCCACAGTGATCCGGCCGTAGTAGCGGTGGGGGGTGGGGCAACCTCTATCGCTCAAGTTGATAGTACTGCCAGACGCCACCCTCACCGACCCACAGTGGATCGGCCCTCCGGTGTATTCAGCCGAGTACACCCCATAATCGGTGATCCTGGGATAGGGGTTCGCAGGTGGGGGCAGCACATCCAGGGTGAGGGTTCTGGTGGTGGTAGCTCCCTCGCTATCTCGGGCGGTCACCCGGATCTGGCGGGCACCGGTAGTGCCAAAGGTAACCGAGACCGAGCAACCGGTAGTGGCCGATAGCGTGTCGGGTGCCTCCACCGACCACTGAGTACTGCCGCATAGCCGGGTGGTGTCGGGTTCGTTGGGGTCGGTGATAAGCACGGTGATGGGATATACCTCGCCCTGGCGGGGGTCTCCCCCGTACTGCAGGTTCAGGGTGGGCGGGGTGTTCACCACGTCGAGCACCAGGCTGCTGCTGGCCTGGCTGTTGACATACCTGGCAATGAGTGTCAGCGTTCGGCTGCCCACCGTGTTGAAGGTGCGCTTGAGTTCGGGGCCAAACAGGCTATTGGGATCGGTGCTCCAGTTCCCGCTGTAGAGGGTGCCGTCCAGATTGGAGGTTACGGTCAGGTCGACGTTCCCGAGGGGGTGGGCAACCCTGAAGAACTGAGCCAGGTCGGTCTCCACCCGGAGCTGTACGCTAGCGGGGCTGGTTCTGATGGTGATTGTGGGTGGGGGGGCCGGGGAGCGCCCAAACTCCCTGCTAATTTCATAAAGGGTGCCGCTATGTTCTGCTACCCTTCCGATAACGGGTATATCAACGATAAAACCATAGTAGGCCCTGAGGCTCCCGCGCAAAATCCAGAACGGATCACGCGGCACGGCGGCGTCGAGTTCAATGGACATTTGGGCGCCAATGGTCGGCCCTGCAATGCCGTAGAGCATGAGGGCTCCTTCGGCTTTGGTGTACGCCCTTGCCTTGAGCCCGGCGTTGATATCAAAGTTTTGGTCAAACGAGGTGTTGAATGCCGGTGTGGGCTCAATTTCTTCCCATCCCCTGCTATCTGTCCACTTCGCGCCGATTCTCGCCTGAGCGGTTTGCACGGCATTGTAGCTAAATCTTAGGTTAACCTCACCGGTTGCGCCCACAAAAATGTAGGCGGTCGGGACAACGCACACCGGCACCGGCCCAATCGCAAAGCACAAGGGTTTGAAGCGGTATTCCGCCACTTTCTTTTCCTTGTTGACTTGGGCATTCGCTTCCCCCGAGACCTGGAGCTGCGCCCGCTGCTCGAAGCCTATCCAGGCCTCGAAGTGGTCAACGTACGCGGGTGGAATACCAAAACGGGGCTTGATGCCGACGGCGATGTTGTAGCCCGCATTAAAGTAGAACACGCCATTAACGCGCACTTTGACCCTGACGTCCCCTTCGTTGATATCGAGTACAGTTTCGTCAAACCTGGCTTCAAAGCGGAAACCATCGCCTACGTTAGCGGTGGGTTGAACAACCCCTACCGAAAGCCCTTCCACCAAAGCCATCGCGGAGGCCAGATCGGAAGCCTCGAGGTCGTCCGCAGCCTCGAGCCAGCCCTGGTGAATTGCGTCGGTGAGATTGGCTTGAACGGTCTCGAGCACCACCTGAGCACCTTCGCGCCGAATCGCCTTGATCTTTCGCAGATAACCATAGGGAGCGGCGGAAGAAGGTTCGCTGACCAGTACGTCGTCTATCCTTAAGCTATCGAGCAGTGGTGTGGAGGTTGAAAAACGCAGGATTCCGGTCTCGGGGTCATACAGCGTGAGCGCGTCTCGCGTGGAAGGATCAGAAACTTTGGTGGTTGCTGGAATAATCGCTTCGCGTGCGCGGGGATCTGGTGGGGTGCCGCTGCAGGCTGGTAAGCCTAAGATTGAAACGACGATTATCCACCGAAGCCACAGGGTACTTGCGAAATTCTGCCAGCCCATATTACCTCCTGGTAAGATCTCGTTTCCGTCCACCAAAACAGCTCTTGGTTTTCGCTATTTCTTACTTTCTTCCAAAATCTCGGCCAGCTCGAGGCCACAGGTTCCGCAAAACCGCGCATAAGGCGAGGCGAAGCAGGAGCAGGCCTCAGCCGTTTACCACCGTTGAGGCAAAAGTACTCCTGCGATGGCGCAGCATGGACAGATGCGATAAAAAATCCCCGGACGGTCTTCCACAGCCCAGGCCCCCAGGCTCGAGCGCACCGTGTGAACGAGCTTTTCAGCTCCTTAAGGGCAGCCGTCGCTTTCCCCTCGTCCTCGCTAGAGTAGAGAGCATCCAGTAGCTCGAGCTTGCCCACCCCCGGCTCGTCCCAAAAGGCTAGCGCCAGCCCGACCCGCTCGAGCGCCACGCTTTTGAGGCGGGGATGTATTAGGGTTGTGAGCCCCATCCGGCCATCCGTAGAATCCAGTCTTACCATGGCCCGGATTCCAGGCTAGCCAAAACAGCGTTATATCCGCGTTACCCATCCACAACACTCCTCTACGAGCACATGGGAGTGTTATCTCTGAGTCGTCCTTATCTAAGTGCCAACCCCTAATTTTCCCTCCACTGTTTGCAGCGACGGGCCCAGGGACGGAGTTCTGTGGGGTACTTAGAGGCCCACCCGCACATCCTTGCTGCCGGTATCGCCGTACTCGCCCACCCGCAGCACCAGGGCCTTGACCTCGGTTCCTTTGGGCACCGAGAAGACCACCGCAAATTTCATGGCTGCGCCGGGCAGCAGGGTGAAGCCGCCACCGGTATTGGTGCCAGAGGGGCTATCGTAGGCGATGGGCGGAAAGGAGCGCCCGTCGGCCCCAGCCAGGGCGGTGTTGCCGGGGTTGTTGATGCCCAGCGAGGGAGCCACCGCGCCCGACTGCTTGGCGTTGCGCAGGCTACCCGTAACCACCACCAGCTCCTCGTCGGGGTTGCGGGGTTGCACTGTGAAGCTGTTTTTGTCGAAGCGGGTGGTGTAGCTTTCCATCCGCTCCACCTTTTGCACCTGCACCCGGAAGAGCCCGGTTAAAATCTGATCCCCCACCTTGCCCTGAAACTGGCCCATGAGTTGATTGGCCCCACCCGCCGCGCGAATCTCGTAGCCGCCCTGTACCTTCACCACGCTCTGACCCAGGGCCTTGGCCACGTCGGCCACCGGCACGTAGGCGGTGCCCTGCACGGTGATAACCCGCGTGGAGGCCACCTGCCCGTTCAGAATTAGGCGCTGGGTACTCTGGGCCAGGGCCAGAAGCCCCAGGCCCAGCCCAACAGCCATCACAACTTGCCAAAACTTCATGGGTTCCTCCTATTTGAACCGCTGTATCCGCTGGATGATGGCCTGGGCCCATTTGCGATAGAACGCCGGGCTGTCGTCGGGGTGGTTGGAGAGCAGGAAGGCATACTCGCGGTAGCGGAAAATCAGGTTGTAGGACGCGCTTTGGTCGGGCCGCATCAGACCCCCTTCGTCCCCAACCGGAAGGCCTGTCCAGCTCGGGGCTTTGTCACGGATCATCTCGAGCCAGTGCTTGGCCCCTTGAGCACTGCTTTTGAAGTACTGCAACTGGGCAAATCCACCGCTCGTGAGGGCATGAATGCAGTAGGACATGGGCTGCGCCCCGCCCACGGCCAGGGCCAGGCTCTGGGCAAAGGCGCTGGGGGCGGGCTTGCCGTCCTGCAGAACCCCGTTGTTGTGCAGCACCATTCCCACCGAGCCCAAGGCGTTGGGGGTGCCGCTGGGGTTAAAGACGCCCAGCAGGTAGCAGGGGTGGGGGTCTTTCTGGGCCAAGGCCAGCCCGACCAGCAGAAAGAGCCAAGTAAACTTCTTCATCCAGTACCTTCCTAAGAGCGCGGCTCCCAAACCCCTCAACGGCCCGTGGGAGCTTGTTGCGCGGCCTGTATCTTCTCGAGCTGTTCGGGTGTGAACTGCAGGGTGGGATAGAAAAAGCGAATCTTGCCGTTCTCGACCACAAACTGCGCGCGATAGGCGATGGGATCCACCCCAATTCTGCGGAAGCGCTCGAGCGAGACCATTCCAATAGAAATCACCAGGTTGCCGTTGGCCTGGTACTCCCTGGGCATGACCCGCGTGGTCTTGACATCCTCGCGCAACCACAGGTCGGCAATCTGCTTCTTGCCGGAGAGCAGCAGGGTTCCATTCATCACGAAGGCCCCGCTGTCGTCGGCAAAAAAGGCGAAGGTTTTTTCGAAGTCGCCGGTGTTGGCCGTCTCGTGGTAGGCCTTCACGACCTCGATTGGGTTTACGCTGGGGGTGGGGGCGGGCGGTGCACCGGCCTGGGCCTCGCGCATTTTTTGTTGTTGCTCGGGGGTTAGGGTCAGCACCGGCCCAAAGAAGCGAATCTTGCCGCTCCTGTCCACCAGATACTCGCTGCGAAACTCCACCGCCCCCACCCCGGCTTTGACGAACCGCTCGAGCAACACCGTGCCGGTGCTGACCACCAACGCACCTTGCATCTTCCAGTCGCGCGGGGTCACGCGGGTGGATTGGTTTTCGGAGGCCAGCCACTGGGCGATCTGCGCTTTGCCGATGAAAAGCCCCACCGGGGTGTGCACAATTGCGTCGTCGGCGTAAAAAGCCAGGGCCCGATCCAGATTGCCAGCGTTCAACACCTGGATATACTGTTGGGCCACGGCGATGGGATCGGGCGTGGCGGGCTGCTGTGCGGTGGTTTGGGTGGGCACACAACCGATCATTCCAATGACGAGCAGGCCGAGAATACTGTTTTGAATAGAACTGGTTTTCATCTCTACCCTCCTCCTTTTTCGTATCCTTCTCTGCGGAGAGATACACCTAGAACCTAGCCAACGGGCTGCGGCTTTGGGTAACGCAAAGTGCTACAATTACCGTGACAGGGTGAGTTGTCTGGAAACGGGTTCCTTTGGCTACTGGCTGAAGCGCCGCCGCAAGGCGCTGGATTTGACCCAGACCGAGCTGGCGCGGCGTGCCAAATGTGCCACCGCCACCATACGCAAGATTGAAGCCGATGAACGCAAGCCGTCCCCCGAGCTGGCTGGCTTGCTGGCCGATGCACTAGAAATTTCACCGCAGGAACGCAGTACTTTTTTCCAGGCCGTGCACGATGTGCGCGCGGTTGAGCGACTGCTGCGTGGCAATTTCGCGCAAATCGTTCGACCGGTGCCCAACAATTTGCCCG
Source organism: Meiothermus sp. (assembly GCA_026004095.1). Taxonomy (GTDB): domain Bacteria; phylum Deinococcota; class Deinococci; order Deinococcales; family Thermaceae; genus Meiothermus. Next base: position 118,275 of record BPIL01000001.1, on the reverse strand, counting down.
CTCCCCTTACCTCCTTCATCAACCGGGTGCAGGATAACGCCGCAGTTGTTGCCCTGGTGACGCGCGAGGATGTGCGCTTGCTCACCCTGACCGGCCTGCCGGGCATCGGCAAAACGCGTTTGGGCATCTCCGCTGCCGAAAACCTGCTCGAGCATTTTCAGGATGGCGTGTGGTTTGTCGAGCTGGCCGCGGTTACCGAGCCAGCCCTTGTCTTGCCTGCGATCATGCGGGTACTCGACATCGCCGAGTCGGGCCCACGAACCCCGCTCAGGCAACTGACCTCGGCATTACAAGGCAAGCGCGTGTTGCTGGTGCTCGACAACTTCGAGCAGGTGCTGGATGCCGCCACTGAGGTGGCCGAGTTGCTGAAAACCTGTAGAGGATTGAAAGTTTTGGCTACGAGCCGCGTACCTCTACACCTTTACGGCGAGCATGCGTATATTTTGCCGCCCATGTCGTTGCCAGAGCGTGAGCAAACGCCCAGCCAGCTTGTTCAGGCCGAGTCCGCACAGCTTTTTCTGGCACGGGTGAAAGAACACCAGCCCCGGTTCGCAATTACTGCGGCCAACGCACCGCTGATTGCCGAGGTGTGCGTGCGGCTCGAGGGTATACCGCTTGCACTGGAACTGGCCGCCGCCTCTTTGCGCCGTATGACCCTCGAGCAGCTCGTGGGAGCGTTGAGCGGCGAACCCCACTGGCTCTCGGCTTTGCGCACAGCAGCGCGCGATCTGCCGCCACGCCAGCAGTCCCTGCATAACGCACTGGCATGGAGTTATGGCCTGCTTGATGCAGGTACGCAACAGGTGTTTCGCCAGCTCGGGGTATTGCGAGGGGGTTTCGATTTAGCGGCGGCGAGCGCGGTTTGCGGGTTGGATGAACACCTGGTTGGCAACGCCCTGGCAGAGCTGACCGACCAGCACTTGCTCGCGCACGACGGCACACGCTGGCACATGCTGGCGATGATCCGCGAATTTGCCCTGGAACAGATAGCCCCGGCTGAACTCGCCCTGGCAGAAGAGCGCCACGCACGCTATTTTGCTGCGCGTTTGAACGCACCCGCACCGCTCGAGGCTTCATTTATCGAACCCGACCATGCCAATTTTCTTGCAGCCCTGGAATGGGTCTGTCGCCAAGGCGATGCCGCGCTGGCCCTGGCCATGGGTAGACCGCTGGCCGATTTTTGGGAGACGCGGGGATATTTGCTCGAGGGCCTGGAAAAGGCGCGTGCGGTGCTGCGGGTCTCGGAGAATGCCGAGCCTGGGTTGCGCCTGAGTTTTTTGAACGGCGCCTGCCATCTGGCCTGGAACCGTCACGACTTCGCAGCGGCGCTGGAGTTCTCCGATCAGAGTATTGCACTGGCTAAAGCCCACCGGTTAGGCCTGGCCTGGGCGCTCAACACGCGCGGGCGAATTTTTATCGAACAAGGGGACTATGGGCGTGCAGAACAAACCCTGCGCGAATGCCTGCAAACCGCAAAAAAGACGCATGATGAACACGCCCTGGGGCTTGCGCTCACCCAGCTTGGGGAACTGGCCTTGGCCATCGGAAAGCTCGATGAGGCGCAAAAGCGATCCCTTCAGGGGCTCGAGCACCTGGATAAGCGCGTCCTACGGTTTTTGGCCCTGGCCCACACCAACCTGGCCGAAATAGCCCTGCTACGCGGCGACGGCGCGACTGCACAAGAACACCTCCAGCTTGCTTTGCCCCATATTCACAGCCATGTTCGGCGGGTGCTCTGCTTTTTCACCACCCTGGCCGGCTGGTGCACCACCCGCGAGCGCGTACTCCTGGAAGATGCCCGGTGCGCTGCGGTATCGCTGGGTGTGGTGGCCGGGTTGACCAAGCGAACCGGCGCGCCTTTGTCGGCGCTGTATCGCGCCTTGCAGGAAAAGCGGCGTGAAAGTGTGCAACAACGCCTCACCGACCTCGAGTGGCAAGAGATGTGGTACCGCGGTTACGCCATGTCGAAAGAGCAGGCCGTTGTGTTCGCCGATAAACTGCTTCGGACGGCCTGCGCTTAGAACCTTATTGGGGCAGCACCAGCGGCTTCCCTTGGAGGCCGTTGTCGTCAGAAGCCTAGGCCCCCATACCGGAGAACTGCCGGAGCCCTTTGCGCCATAGCCAGCGGTTGATCACCCAGAAGATCGCAAACCAACCCCCCAGCACCAAGAAGCCCTGCCCCACCCCACCGGGCACCGGCAGCCCGGCAAACAGCGCCGCCGGGAAGTAGACCAGGTAGGGGAAGGGCGTGAAGAGGGCAAGGTTGCGCACCACTTCGGGAAACACCGAAAGGGGGGCAATCAGGCCCGACAAAAACAGGTAGGCCACAAACCATAGCTCCTCCACCGCGGCCCCGCGCTCGGTCCAGAAGCACAGCATGGCGAAGGTGTACTGCATCAGGAAGCGCAGCAAAAAAGCCGCCACCGAGGCCGCCAGGCCCAGCAGCACCCCCTCCACATCAGGCACAAAGCGGGCCTGCGGATACACCAGCAGAAAAACTGCCACAATCAACAGACCAAAGGGCAGCCGGGTCAGGCGCTCGGCCAGGTGCTGCATCAGGTGATCCCAACCGGGGTCAATGGGCTTCAAGAGCTTGAACGACAAGCGCCCCTGCACCACGTCGTCCTGAAACTCCCAGATCACCCAGATGATGGTGAGCTGGCGCACCAGAAAGACGCACAGAAAGTAGCGGGCAAACTCCGGGGCCGAAAGCGCAAAGCCGCCCCCTTCGGCAGCCTGGGTCCAGACCCCCATCAGAATAAGGGGCAGCATGGCCGAAAGGGCCCACAAGAGCACCTCGGCGCGGTATTCCAGGAAGAAGGCATACCAGGTGGTTAGAAGAGCGCGGAGTTTGCGTAGCACCCCCTTAGTTTAGGCCACCCCCCTCCACCGCGCTGGGCCCTCACTTGCAGCGCAGCACCAGCACCGGCCTGTCCGAGCGGTGTAGCACCGCCTCGGTCACCGAACCCAGCATAAAGCGATCCAGCCCGCTGCGCCCATGGGTGCCCATCACGATCAGATCGTGGTTTTTGGCCTCGTTCAGGATGGCCTCCACCGGTCTGGCCTCCACCAACCTGGTTTCGGCCTCTACCCCAAACGCCTGGGCCAGTTCGCTGGCTTTGCTTAGGGCTTCGCTCCCTACCCGCTTAAGGTCTTCGAGCAGCTCGAGGCCATAGGGCACGCTCTCGGGGCTAATCCAGAGACTCGAGCTGATGTTCTCCAGGGCGTACAGGAACGTCACCCGGGCCCCCATGTTTTTAGCGACTTCCAGGCCTTCGCGAATGGCCTGCTGGCTGCAGTTGCTGCCGTCGGTGGGCATTAGGATTCGTTTATACATGGCGCTCTCCCTGTCGTGGCTGTCTCTAGTCTAATACCCCGCACCCAGGACGAAAGCCCCCTGCGCTCGAGGCCCGTAACGCCCCCCACCCGATCACGTAACGCCCCTCACCGCACAGAAAAATCGATTTAAATGGGCAATTCTTAGCGCGCACCTGTCAAGCGCAAATAAACAAAATTAACGTAACAGCCGGGTGTGCAAGGGGCCCGGTTGTTTTGCAAAACCTGCCTACAATCGCAATTGCTTATGACCTTTCCTGAACTGCTCGCCAGCCTGGTTGCTAAAGGCGTTTCTGATATCCACCTGCACGTGGGCCTGCCCATCATGGCCCGCCTGCACGGCCGGCTTATCCCCATTACCCAAAGCCCGCTCACCCCTCAGTACACCGAGGCGCTGGTAGACTTGATGTGCAACGAACGGCAGAAAGCCCTCTTCGCCGAACGCAGCCAGGTAGACCTGGCCTATGGCGTGCCGGGCGTGGCCCGCTTCAGGGTTAACCTGTTCAAGCAGCGCGGCTCGGTAAGCTGCGTGATGCGGGTGGTCAACTCCGACGAGAGCAAGCTCAAAATCGTCTCACTGCCCCAGGACACCATCAACTACTTCCGCGACAAAGAAAAGGGCCTGGTGCTGGTCACCGGCCCCACCGGATCGGGAAAATCCACCACCCTGGCCCGCATCATCGATGAGATCAACCAGCACCACTCCAAGATGATCGTCACCCTGGAGGATCCCATCGAGTACCTGCACCGCAGCAAGAAGTCTATTGTTGTGCAGCGGGAGATTGGACAGGATGCCCCCAGCTTTAAGGACGGGCTGGTTGCAGCCATGCGCCAGGATCCCGATGTCATCATGATCGGCGAGATTCGGGATCACGCCACCGCCGCCGCCGCTTTGGAAGCGGCCCAGACCGGCCACCTGGTCTTCTCCACCCTGCACACCCTCGACACCGTGCGCACCGTTAACCGGGTGCTCGACCTCTTCCCCCCCCACGAGCGGGAGGTGGCCCGCATTCTCTTTGCCGAGTCGCTGGTGGGGATTGTCTCTCAGCGGCTTTTGCCTGGCAAACAAGGGGGGCGGGTGTGCGCCATGGAAATCCTCAAAGGCAACCTGCGCATTCGCGACCTCATCCGAGACCCCGATCGCACCAACGAAATCTACGAGGCCCTCAAGGACTCCTCGCTGGATGGGATGCAGACCTTCGACGACCACCTGGCTGAGCTCTACGCCCGCGACCAAATCGACCTGGAGACCGCCCTGGCCCACGCCACCAGCGCCCAGTACGTCAAGGTCAAAGCCCTGCAGATCAACGCAGCCCGCCAGACCCTTATTGACGAGTCGGTGGTACAACAGAGCAACTAAAGCGGTGCTCGTAAAGAGCCCAGCGATTCTGAAAATTCCTGGCCTCCATCCGCTACGGGTCAGTTTAGACTGTTCCCATGTTGATCTATGGGCGCAACCCGGTCTTGGAGGCCTTGCGCGAAGGCCGGGTGGAACAGGTCTGGGTAGCTAAAGGCGTAGAAGCCTGGCTTTTGAAAGAGCTGGACAAACTGGGGGCTTCGTACCAAACGGTACCGCGCATCCAACTCGATCAGATGGTGCGAACCACCCAGCACCAAGGGCTGGTAGCCGAGATTGCAGAGCTCGCCTACGCCGACCTCGAGGCCCCTTTTCGGCTGGCAAAAAAGCGCGGCGAGCAGCCCTTGCTGGTGGTGCTGGACGGCATCACCGACCCACGCAACTATGGGGCCATCATCCGCAGCGCTTTTGCCCTGGGGGCGCATGGGGTTGTAACGGAAGAGCGTAGAAGTGCACCGCTGTCTGCCCTGGTGATGAAAGCCTCGGCAGGCACAGCCAGTAAAATCCCTTTGTTGCAGGTCAAAAACATTCCTCGCTACCTCGAGCAGCTCAAACAGCAAGGGGTCTGGGTCTATGGCACCAGCGGCAAAGCTGGCAAAACCATTGCCGAACTCGACTACCAGCGCCCCCTGGCCCTTGTAATCGGCTCCGAAGGCGAGGGTATGCGCCGGCTGGTAGCAGAGCACTGCGACGAACTGGCCCGAATCCCTCTATCTGAAGGGGCTGAAAGCCTGAACGCGGCGGTGGCGCTGGGGGTGGTGCTGTACCAGGCAGGAATCAATCGTAGGCCAAAATAAAGCTGTGCTGTAGTACCCAAAGACAAAGCCCGGGCCGCCACGACTGGATCAGTCCTGACGGCCCCGGCGCTGCTCGAGCTACGAAACCGGCGTCACCGCAGCGGTATCCTGCTCGCCAGTGCGAATGCGGTAAACCTTCTCTACCGGGAGCACAAAAATTTTGCCATCCCCCACCTCACCGGTGCGGGCCGCAGTCAGAATAGCCCGCACCGTTGGTTCAACAAAATGATCCGAAACGCCGATTTCCAGCCGCACCTTCTCCGAAAGCTCCATCTTTACGGTGGTGCCCCGGTAGGTCTCCACCCGCTCGGTCTCACCGCCGTGCCCCTGTATGCGGCTGATTGATAAACCCCGCACCTCAGCCTTGAAGAGGGCTTCCAGCACATCGTTGAGCTTTTCGCTCCGGATAATGGCAACGATCAGCTTCATCACACCCCCCTTAGTCGGTGCCACCCGCTGGCTTAGGCCGGGCCATCGGCATAGTGGTCTCACTCTTGACCAGGATGGCTCCTTCACCGCTGGTGTAGGCCTCTTCACCATGCTGGCTGACATCCATGCCCACCCCTTCTTCCTTGGCGCTCGCCTTGAGGGGGGTGATGGCCCCTACCAGCTTAAGCAACACAAAGGTAATAGCCCCGCTGTACACCACCGCTATAAGCACGGCGAAGGCCTGGATCAGCACCTGGGCTGGATTACCCGCAATCAGGCCATCAAACAAACCGTTGACCGACTTTTGAGCAAACACCCCGGTCAGGATCGCGCCTGTAATTCCGCCAATCCCGTGCGCAGCGAACACATCCAGCGAGTCATCCATCCCGCTCTTTGCCCGCCATAAGAGCACAAAATAGCTGGGGAAGGCTCCAATCGCCCCCATCACCAGCGCGTAGAAAGGAGAGACAAAAGCAGCCGCAGGGGTGATTACCACCAGGCCCACCACAATCGCAGTAGCCAGCCCCACAGCGGTCACCCGCCCCGTGCGCAACAGATCAATAAGCGACCACACCACAATGGTCGCAGCAGGGGCCAGGATGGTGTTGGTAAGGGCCAGCCCAGCCGTAGCACTGGCTGCCCAGGCGCTGCCGGCATTGAAGCCGAACCAGCCAAACCAAAGCAGCGCAGCTCCTAGCAAGACAAAAGGCACGTTATGCGGCAGGATAGCCTGCCGTCCGAAATCTTTACGAGCCCCCAGCACCAGGGCCGCTACCACCGCGGCAATCCCAGAGTTGATGTGCACCACCGTACCGCCAGCGAAGTCCCAGGCCCCCAGATCGGCCAGGAAGCCACCCCCCCAGACCCACTTGGCGATGGGCGCATAAACTAAAAGGCTCCAGAGGGTGATGAACAGCAAAAAGGCCGGGAAACGCATCCGCTCGACCACCGCCCCTGAGATTAGAGCAGCGGTAATGATGGCGAAGGTTCCCTGGAAGATCATCCAGAGCATGTGGGGAATGGTGATGGAAACAATCGCACCCTTGTTCTCCATGCCCACGTTGTTCAAGAACAGGTAGCGCAGGTCACCTATGAAATTGCCATCCCCGGAGAGGGCCAGGGTGTAGCCCAGCAAAGCCCAGGCCACGGCCACAAAGCCCAGCGCCGAGAAGCTCATCATCATGGTGTTAAGGGCGTTTTTGGAGCGAACCATCCCCCCGTAAAAGAAAGCCAGCGCCGGGGTCATTAGCAGAACCAGGCCGGTGGCTACCAGCATCCAGGCGGTGTCGGCAGCGCTGAACTCAGGGTCTTGGGCGAAAGCCAGGCCACCCAGCAACGCCGTCAGGCCAAACGGTAGTCGAAGGTTTTTCATCAACCCTTCACCTCCTGTGCATTAGGCTACCGATGGATTGTGCAAATTGTCAATGGTTTTTATGACGTTTGTTAATATTTTTGCTCACACTTTGCACACTTACGTGATATATATCGCTTTATTTAGGCCAATATATGCCAGATGTTCAGTAAAATTTGATGCGTGACCAGACCTGTGCGCCGGGCAACCGCAAGCTGTCCTACAATGCAACCCACCATACCCCCCACAAGTCATTTGGCTCTAAACTAGAATTCCAGCATGACCGAGCGGCAGCGGCGCATACTGCACCTTCTGGTAGATATCTACATCCAGACCCAAACCCCCGTGCCTTCGGGGGCGCTGGCCCAGCAGTTGTCGCTTTCGCCGGCCACCGTGCGGTATGAGCTGATTGAGCTCGAGCAGCAAGGCTTAATCGGCAAACCCCATACGTCGGCGGGTCGCGTACCCACCCGCGCCGGATTCCATCACTACGCGCTCTCCAAACTACCCCCCAACCCCTTACCTCAGGCCATGCTAGAGAAGCTAGCCCAGGTGCTGGAGGATGCCGGCCCCAGGCGAGAGGCGCTGCTGGTGCAGGTAGCCTCCAAGTTGGCCGGTTACCCCGCTACCCTGCGGCTACGGCCCCAGCGTGCGCCCAAACTGTTGCAGGTGCACCTTTCCAACCTGACATCTGGCAAAGTTCTGGCGGTGGCGGTACTGGAAGGTGGGCGGGTTCGCGAAGCCCGTATCGAGCTATCCTTCACACCCACCGAAGCCCAACTCAATGAGGCTGAACAACGCCTGTACAAAGCCAGCGAGCCAGTTAAGGCCAGCACACCCGCCATGATGGAACTGTACGAGTCCATCGGAAGGGCCTTCGCCCAGGGCAGCCAGGAAGAGTACCGTGAGGGAATGGGCCTCTTGCTCAGCGAGCCCGAAGCCCAAAACCCTATGTTTTTGCGCCAGGCCATTGCGGTGTTCGAAGCCCCCAGCGACTCCACCTTCACCCCGCCCGGTGGTGTGAATGTCCGGGTCGGCGAAAATGAAGGGCTTTCGCTGGTGCAAGCCGGCATTAAGATCAACGACCAGATCGGCGAGCTGACCCTTCTAGGCCCGGTTCGCATGCGCTACGAAAGGGCTTTATCGGTAGCTTTTACTATGAGCCAGGTGTATATGGGAAAGTGACCAGGTAACATTGGAGGCGCCCTCAAGCCTATGCATCCAAGCCGTAATCCTGGACTATTCTTATAAATATGCGCGTACAGGTGTTGTTGTTTGCCCTTTTCCGCGAGCAGGCCGGCCAGGCCCGGCTGCAGCTCGAGCTGCCAGAAGGTTCCACCGTGGCCGATGTCAAAGCCCTGCTGGAAGCCCAGTATCCCCTGCAGCTCAGCGGCGGGCTGGCCGCCATCAACGAACAGCTCGCCCAACTCCACCAGCCGCTTAAGGACGGTGACGAGCTGGCCTTCTTACCGCCGGTATCGGGCGGATCCACTACACCCACCCCCGATCCAGCCCTGGCAACCGGAAACGAAAGCTTTGGCCTGACCTACGAAGCCCTGGCCCTACAACCCTGGATAGACTGGGCTTCCGATGAAGCCTGCGGCGCGGTGGTCAGCTTTCTGGGTACCACCCGTAGCCCCAACAAAGGCCTGGTGGTGAGCTATCTGGAGTACGAAGCCTACCCCGGCATGGCCGAGAAGGTAATGCAGCAGATTATCGCCGAGATGCGCGCGCGCTGGGTGCTGGGCCGGGTGGCCTTGTGGCACCGCCTGGGCCGGGTGCTGCCGGGTGAGGGCTCGATCTTGATAGTGGTCTCGGCACCCCACCGCCCCGAGGCTTTCGAAGCCTGCCGCTATGCCATTGAGCGGGTCAAACAAATCCTTCCGGTTTGGAAAAAGGAATTCCTGCCCGACGGCTCCCACTGGGTAGAGGGGCATGCACCGGAGGAACACCGCCTTTAACACCCTTTACGACCCTCGATCTGGCAGCTTCGAAGCAAAGCATGGGAAAACCCGCCCTGGACTGGGTATCTACAGCCCCCCAAATTGCCCTGTCGTGTTGGACAAACGCGAGCGCCTATGCTATAAATGACAGGTATGTCTCAGCATAGGGTCTAGAGTCCCTGGGGAGACAACCCGTCGCGCAGACCATCAACAGCCCAGTCCCAGAGCAATCTGGGCGGGGTTTTAGCGCGACGAACGGTAAAGGCAGAGAGGAAACAGGCGAATGGAAGACCAAGCTACCCAGACTCCAGTGGAAACTGGAAAAGAACCCCAAGCTTTTAGCATGGAGCAGGCCCTGCAAGATGCAGAGGCAAGGCTCGAGAAGACCGTCCAGCGCGGCCAGATTGTCACCGGCACCGTGGTGCTCGTCACCAACGACGGTGTGATGGTAGACATCGGGGCGCGCACCGAAGCCGTTATTCCGTTCAACCAGCTCACCGAGGAGAACCTGTCGGAAGAGGAGCTCAAGAATCTCCTCAAGCCAGGCGATACCGTGACTGCTTATGTGGTTCGGGCCGACCTCGAGAACGGCCAGGTGGTGCTCTCCAAAAAGCGGGCCGAGGCCGACCAGAGCTGGGTCAAGATTCAGGCTCTCTACGAGCAGGGCGAACCGGTAATGGTGCAGGTTAAGGAAAAGGTCAAAGGGGGTCTGGTAGCGACCATCGAGGGCCTTCGCGCCTTCCTGCCTGCCAGCCAGGTGGATCTGAAACGCACCCCCGATCTCGACGAGTATGTAGGCCAGAGCTTCCTGGTCAAAATCATCGAACTCAATCGCAAAAAAGGCCGGATTATCCTGTCGCGCCGTACGGTGCTGGAAGCTGAGCAAAAAGCAGCCCGGAGCCGGATACTCGCCAGCCTGAAAGAAGGCGAGGTTGTCGAGGGCCAGGTGGTTGAGGTCACCGATTTTGGCGTGTTTGTGGCTTTAGGCGGCGTGGATGGCCTGGTGCACCGCAGCGAAATTACCTGGGGCCGCTTCAATCACCCCAAGGATGTGGTGCAGAAGGGCCAGACCGTCAAAGCCAAGGTGCTCTCAGTGGACACCGAGCGCGAACGGGTCAACCTGTCGATGAAAGCCCTCACCCAGGATCCCTGGCTGACCGTCTCCGAAAAATACCCTGTGGGCTCCAGGCTCACCGGCAAGGTGGTCGGCCTAACCCAGTTCGGGGCCTTTGTGGAGGTGGAACCTGGCCTCGAGGGTCTCATTCACATCTCCGAGCTGTCCTGGACCAAGCGCCCCAAGCACCCTGGCGAGATCCTGAAGGAGGGCCAGGAAGTAGAGGCCCAGGTTCTGCGCATCGACCCGGAGGAGCGCCGGCTCTCGCTGGGCTTAAAGCAGACCCAGCCCGACCCCTGGAAGAGCCTGCCCGACCGCTACCCCCCGGGTACGCCGGTCAAGGGCAAGGTCACCGGCCTCACCGACTTCGGGGTGTTTGTGGAGATCGAGCCGGGCATCGAAGGCCTGATTCACGTCTCCGAGCTGGCCTACGAGCGCGTCGAGAAGCCCTCCGAGATCTTCAAGAAGGGTGACGAGGTGGAGGCGGCCATCCTCCAGATTGACCCGGTAGAGCAGCGCATCAGCCTCTCGCGCAAACGCCTGCTACCTCCCCCGGCTCATGCAGTTAGCATTCCCGGCGGCGAGGAAGGCGAGGGCCGCAAGAACCGCCGCGAGGGCAAAGAGGGCGAGCGCCCCAAGCGTTCGAAGGGCAAGGGCGGGGCTCGCGAGGGTCGTGGCCGGGAGCACGACTACGACTACGGCATGGGTGGTGGGGCCGCCTCCTATACCAACTACGACCCCAGCGTGGTAGCCACCTCCAACACCAACGTGAAGCTCGGCGATGTGTTCGGCGATCTCCTCAGCCAGATTGCGCTGGAAGAGGACAAAAACAAAGAAAAGGCTTGATCTTGCTCTGCCAGCCAGTAGCCGCCCGGGTGGGCGGCTATTTTCTTGAAGATCGGGGTTTGATTAAAACCCCAAAAACCGTCCATTTTCCTGTAAAACCTCCCCGTCAGCTAGAAGACGCCCCCCCTGGCGCAAGTCCAGGATCAGATCCCAGTGGATCGAGGAGGTGTTGGTTCCGCCGGTTTCGGGGTAGCTCTGGCCCAAAGCCAGGTGCACCGTGCCACCGATTTTTTCGTCGTAGAGGATGAGGCCGGTGGGGTGGGTGATACCGAAGTTGGTACCGATGCCCAACTCACCCAAGCAGCGGGCTCCTGGATCGGCCTCGAGCATCTTCAGCAGGTATTGCTCGCCGGTCTGGGCGCTGGCCTCTACCACCCGCCCTTCCCGAAAAACCAGGCGCACCCCCTCCACCCGCTGCCCCGATACCACCAGCGGCAGGTTGAAGCGCACCTGGCCCTCAACCGAGGCCTCGAGCGGGCTGGTAAACACCTCCCCGCTGGGCATGTTGCGCTTGCCGTCGGAGTTAATCCAGGTGCGCCCTGCCACCGATAAGCGCAGGTCGGTTTCGTCGGCCTGGATGCGGAGTTCCTTTACCTTACGCAGCCGCTCGATGAGGGCGGCCTGGAATGCCGAAAGTTCGTGCCAGGCTGCGATGGGATCGGGTCGGTCGAGGTACAGGGCCCGTTTCACCAAGGCCCGGAAACCCGCGGTGGACATGCCGGCTTGCTGGGCGTAGCCAGCGGTGGGGTATAGGGTCAGACACCAGCGCTTACGAGCCCGCGTCTGCTTGTAGGGCCGCCAGCCCGCTTCAAACCGGGCTATGTGGGCTGGGGGCACCTCGCTGAGCTCGAGCGGGTTCTGGGCGCTCTCGATACGCAGACTGGCATCTACCTGCTCCATAAGCTGCATCTGGGGTTTTGGGGGCCGATCCAGCCAGTCCCCACCCCACATAAAGAAGGGCCTCGAGACCGCCGCGGGAAATAGCTGCACAATGGGATAGGCACCACACTGTAAAACCACCTCATAGAGGGCCTCGAGCAGGGGGAGGGCGGCGGGTTCAGCTTCAATCAGCACGGTCTGACCCGGCTTTAAGTCCAGACAGTAGCGCGCCAGCAACCAGGCAAAGCGGTCTTCCATATCCTCCAAGTTATACCGGAGACCGCTGCAATTTTGCCCAGCACATCGAGTAAATTACCCTGTCGACATCCTCGGGCGCATATGCACGTGAAAATCACCACTTCTGCGCTATGATGTAAAAAGCATGAGCGAAGTCAAAATCACACCGCTGGCCCGTCGTCTGGCGGAAGAAAACGGCATAGACTGGCGTCAAATCAAGGGCACCGGCCCCGACGGCACGGTGGTAGAGCGGGATATCCTAGCCTTCCTGGCAAAGGTCATGGCCGGCGAGGTCAACCTGCCACCCACCCCCGAGGAGGCAGCCCCTCCGGCCAGCGTCGTCCCCGATATGACCCAGGCCCAGGCGGTTCTGCAAAAGGAAGGGGTGCAGCTTGGCGATCTGGTGCCCTCGAGCCCCAGCACTCCCCCACCCCCGGAATCGGCCCTGCCCACCCTGGAAGACATCGAGTTTGACATCGACCTCGAGCCCACCCCTCCCCCCCCGGTACCCCCGGCCAGCGCGGCCTTCGAGGAAGCCCCCACGCTGGCCCCCGAGCCCGAGATCGTACCCAATTTCGAAGAGCCCAAGCCGCTCGTGAACACCGGGCCTCTTCCCACCCTCCAGTGGGAGGAGCCCGAGCCCCTGAGCCCGACCCCCGAGGTCAACCCCGAGCTAGCCAGCCTGCCCCCCCTGCCCAGCGAGCCCGACCTCGAGCCCCCCAGCAGCGCCAACAAGCTGGTCTGGGAAACCCAGGAGGTTCTGACTGCCCCCGAGGTTCCCGCCCCAGCATTCGAACCCTTAGCGCCCGGCATGAGCTTTACCAACAACCCCGAACCCCGCCCAGCCGAAGCGGAGCTTCCACCCGTCCCTGGGTATCAGCCCCCGGTCGAGGCGCCCCCGACACCCCCCGCGGCCGCCATACCCACCCCTTTCGCCAGCGCCGGCCTGGGGGCCGCTCCTGGCATAGGGACTACCCCCAGCACCCAGATGCTGCGGGTTCAGGCCTGGCAGCGCCTGGTGTCGATTGCTCCTGCCCAAGAGGCCGCCCAAACCCTGAGCGAGGCCTGGCACATGGAGGTGGGGCTGGACGCTCTGCTGTACCGGGCGGTTGACAAAGCCCTGTCCGACACTCAAACACCCCTGCGCCCCACCAAAGGCCACCTCGAGGGTAACGAACTCAAAAGCTTGCGGGTGGCACCCGCCCAGTCGTTGCGGGGCACCCTGGACTCGCTGCGCATGGCCTCTGAACCCGCCGAAGGGCTGGTGGTGCTCTCGCTGGCGGACAGCGCCTTCGACCAGGTCATCTTTCCTGGCCTCTCCACCCTCACCCTGGGCCGGGCCAGCGGCGGCCATGCTTTGCTCTCGCTTTCCGGTGATATGCAAGCCGACCAGGCCGGAAAGCTCCTGGAGCGCATCGCCTACTACCTCGAGCGCCCCATCCTGCTGGCGTAGCCCTTTAGTTTAGCCAGCGAATGTGTAAATTTTGCAATCAAACCGTCCTGCGGGAAGTTTAGATTAACTTCGCTTAAGATAACCCGTCCATAACTAGGCACAGGGGGGGGCTTGTGCTAGGCTCGAGGCATGAGGAAAACACCCTGGCTTCTGCTTTTGCTGCCGCTGGTGCTCTCGAGCTGCGTTGTTAGTGTAAGCCCATCTCCCTCTGATTTTCGCTTCGACAGCAACTGGCAGCGCACTTCGGATGGAGCTTACGTTTTCTGTACTAACAGAACCACCCAAATGCGCTATAAATTCCGGGCGCCTAGTGTAGCGTCCATTCGGGAAATAAAAGAGATTTACTACGGCACTGCAACGGGAGGCATTCGAACCTTCGATCGCCCAACCTCCCAGCTTGTTGCTGATGGGAGCTATCTGGTTATCACCAGCAACTTGACTTTCGGTGAAGGCGCTACACCACAAAATCTTCCTTCAGACGTAAGTCAACAATCTATAGCAGTTACCCCGATCCCTGAACCAACCCCATCCAGTGTTGGTGCAACCACAGTTACTGTGATTGTGACCACAAGCAGTAATAACAGATTCTCTGGAACCTACACTTACGAGGTCTACTCCAACTGCCCCTAGAAAGGAATTTTGACCATGCTTCGCCCGCTTCTGCTTCTTTTGCTAGCTTTTGCCCTTTCTTCTTGCATCCTTCTGGTAGAAGAGGACGAGCCCCGGCGACCCGTCCAGCCGGTGCAGCCTGTTACGCCGGTCACCCCGGTACAGCCCAGCATCGTGACGCCCGGCCCCGGCAGCTTTACCTACCGTTGCAGTGGGGGCACGCTGGTGGTGAACTACCTCGACAGCAACAACCTGCGGCTTTTCTACGACGGCGCTTTCCAGAGCCTGAGCCTGGTGCGGCGCAGCCCGACCCTGCTGTTTAGCGGCGGGGCCGGTGGGGCCTACACCTGGGAGTGGACGGGCAGCCGTGGCACCCTTACGGTGCGGGGCCAGGTGGTGCTGAGCAACTGCGCCCTGTAGGGGGTCAAATATGCGATACTTGCTTGGAATTCTAGCTTTATTGGGGCTGGCGCTGGGCCAGGCCCTTACACCCAAGAGCATCATTGTGAACCCTGCCCCGCCCCCCGACCTACAGGTGCGGGTCTGGGTAGACAAAGACCCCAACAAAACCGGCAACCCGGTTTATCAGTTTGGCGAAAACATCCAGATCTCGGTGCAGGTGACCCAGCCGGCCTATGTATACCTCTTTAGTGTGCGGGCCACCGGCGAGATTAGCGGGATTCTGCCCAACGCCTTCGAGCAGGAGAACTTCTTGCAGGCTGGCGAGGTGCGCACCTTCCCCGGCCTTGGGGCCCCCTACACCTTTACGGTGGAAGGCCCGGCGGGGCAGGACAGGGTGCTGGCGGTGGCCAGCCGCCGCCCGCTGGATGTTTCGGAGATTGTGGACATCCAGACCGGGCGGGCCCGCATCCAGGGCGAGGGCAACCTAGCCCGGGCCCTCTCGATTGTGGTTACGCCCATCCCCGCCAACGACTGGGTGACCGATGAGGCCTATTACATCGCCGGGCAACTGCCCCCGCCCCCACCCAGCACCGGCACCCTGTCGCTGAACAGCAGCCCCAGCGGGGCTCAGGCGCTCATCAACGGGCGCCTGGTGGGCAACACCCCCCTCAACCTCGAGCTGCTGCCGGGTACCTACAACCTCGAGCTCCGTCGCAGCGGCTACAACCCCTTACGCACGGCCTTTACCATCCAGGCTGGCCAGGTCACCCGGCTCAACCTGACGCTGGTAGCCACCCCACCGCCCACCGGCGTACTGGCGGTGGACAGCAACCCCAGGGGGGCCCAGGTGCTGGTGAACGGCCGGGTGGTGGGCAACACCCCCCTCAACCTCACCCTCAACCCCGGTAGCTACACGGTGGAGCTGCGGCGCGGCGGGTTCAGCCCCTTCCGCACACTGGTTACCATTCAGGCGGGCCGCACCACGCGCCTGACCGTCAACTTGATCAGCATTGCGCCGCCCCCTCCGCCCGTCCAGCCGGTGCAGCCGGTGCGCCCACCCTCGGGCTCCTTCACCTACACCTGCCAGGGCGGTACGCTGGTGGTCAACTACATCAGCAGCAACCAGGTGCGCCTGTTCTACGACGGGGCCTTCCAGACCCTGCCCCTGGTGCGCAGCGGCGCGGAGCTGGTCTATTCCAACAACGTCTACACCTGGGAGATTGGGCAGGTGGGCCGCCTGATCGTGCGGGGGCAGGTGGTGCTCTCCAACTGCCGAATCTAGTTTTTCGGCGCCTCGAGCCGCCAAAGGGCTCGAGGCTTTCTTCTTTGCGGGTTAGTTTACAATCTTTATCAGCTTTTATCCCATGATAAAAACCTATGGACTGGCTCACACAACCCTGGCCCTGGTACGTGGCCGGCCCCCTAATTGGCCTGACCGTGCCCCTGCTGCTCCTCATCGGAAACCGGCGCTTTGGCATTTCCTCCTCGCTGCGGCACGTGTGCGCGGCGCTGGGCAGCCGGCTGCCCTTCTTCCGGTACGACTGGCGGGCCGAAAGCTGGAACCTGGCCTTCGTGCTGGGCATCGTGCTGGGGGGGTTTGTGGCAGGGGTGCTCCTGACCAACCCCAACCCGGTGCAGCTTAATCCCCAGACCGCGGGGGCGCTCCAGCAGATGGGGGTCTCGGCGGATTCGGGTTTTCTGCCCAAAGAATTGTTCTCCTGGCAGGCGGTGTTGAGCCCGGCGGGATTTCTGTTTTTGCTCCTGGGCGGCTTTTTGATTGGCTTTGGGGCCCGCTGGGCGGCGGGGTGCACCTCGGGCCACTCCATTACGGGCCTGGCCGCGCTGCAACTGCCCTCGCTGCTGGCAACCCTGGGCTTTTTTGCCGGTGGCCTGGTTGCGGCCCACTTCATCCTGCCCTGGGCCCTGGGCCTCCTGAGGTGAAGCATGGCACTCCCGATTCGTGACGAGTTCGAGCTGCAAACCAAAGCCCGCACCCCCGGCGCGGTGGGCCTGCTGGCGTATCTGCCCTACCTGCTGGCCGGGGCTTTTTTTGGCGTTGTGGCGATCCGGAGCGAGATTGCCTCGTGGTACCGCATCTACGAGATGTTCCGCTTCGAGTCGTTTCACATGTACGGGGTGATCGGCAGCGCGGTGGCTACCGCGGCCCTCTCGCTCTGGCTCCTGCGGAAGCTGGGGGTTAAAGCCCCGGACGGCGAGCCCCTGCGCGTGCGGCCCGCCGATCCGGGGCGCTACCGCTACCTGCTGGGTGGGGTGGTGTTTGGGCTGGGCTGGGGGCTGGTGGGGGCCTGCCCCGGCCCCATCTACGCGCTGTTGGGCAGCGGCTATGCCGGGGCGCTGGTAATTCTGCTGGGGGCGCTGCTGGGCACCTATGTGTATGGCCTGGTGCAGCGCCACCTCCCGCACTAAGGGCGCTGCTCCCAAAGCACCAGGGCTTGCTCGAGGTAGACCCGTTCCTGCTGCACCTGCTTTACCGGGGGCAGCCCGGCCAGGTGCTGTTGCTTTTCCTGGAGTTCGGCCCATAGCAAAGGATGCCGGGCCTTGAGCAGCAGCGGCCCATAGCGCAGGGCGGCCTCGAGCGGCAGCCCACTATAGGCCGTACAGGGCCCCCGCACCAGGGTCAGGATGCTGTAGCGCCAGAAGCCCTGCACCATCTGCTCCTTGACCAGGGCGTAGCCGGCCTCCAGCGCCCAGCGGCGCAGGGGCAGGGCGCTGTCGTTGGGCTGGAGCACCAGGCGGGGCGGTAGCCGCTCGGGGTGGGCCGAGAGGATTTTGACCATCAGCCGGGCCCCCATCCCGCACAGGCTCAGCGAGTCGGCCTCGCCCGGTTCCAGAGGCCCCAGCCCATCGCCCAGCCGTACCTCCGCGCAGAGGCCCTCCAGCGCCCGCCTCGAGTTCTCCCAGGGCCCCCTGTGCTTCTCCACCACTATCACCCGCTGCACCCGCCCGCTCAGGAGCAGGTAGCGCGGCAGCAGGGCGTGGTCGGCCCCGATATCGACGTGGGTGGGGGCGCTTATTTCCTGGGCGACAGCTTCCAGGCGGGCCTCGAGTTTAGCGGTAAATCCAGGCATAGGCCACCAGCAGCGTTACCAGCGTGAGCGGCAGGCCAAAGCGCAGGTGCTCCCCAAAGCTCAGGTGGTAGCCCTCGCGCCGGGCCGCCTCGGCCACAATCAGGTTGGCCACCGAACCCAACAGGGTCAGGTTGCCCGCCAGGGTGGAGGCCGCCGCCAGCAGCAGCCAGCCCTGGGTATCCCCCGCCGGAATCAAGGGGTACAGCAGCAGCACCGCCGGCACGTTGGAGATCAGGTTGGAAAGCAGCACCGTCACCCCCGCCAGGCCGGGGGCGGTGGCGGCCAGGGGCTCCAGCAAGGCAAGGATGCCCAGCTTCTTGACCGCCGCCGTGACCATGAAAAGCCCTGAGAACATCACCAAAAGCTCCCAGTCCACCCGCATAAAAAAGCGCTCCGAGCGGATGCGGCGGCTCCACAGCAACAGCCCTGCGGCAATCAGGGCGGCCTGGGCCAGCGGGTAGCCCAGCACAAAGGCGGCCAGCAGGGCCAGGGTAATCCAGGCCCCTTTGAACAAAAGCGCCCGGTTGAAGCGGAAGCGCAGGGGCGGCAAAGGCGGCAGGGGGGCCCTCGAGCGCACCGCCGGATACAGCGCGTACAAAAGCCCCACCTGCACCGCCAGGCCCACCAGGGCCACCGGGGTCAGGGCCGCGGCAAAGTCCAGGTAGGTAATCCTGGACAGGCTTCCCACCACGATGTTCTGGGGGTTGCCGGTCAGGGTGGCCACGCTGCCCAGGTTGGTGGCCCCGGCCAGGGCCAGCAGGTAGGGTACGGGCGGCAGCCCCAGGGTGCGGGTGAGGGCCAGCACCAGCGGGGTAAAGAGGATGGCGATGGTGTCGTTGAGGAACAGCGCCGACAGCAGGCCGGTACCAAACGTGAGCCAGACCAAAAGGCCCAGCGGCGAGCGGGCCAGGCGCACCAGCCCATTCAGCGTAAGCTGAAAAAACCCCGCATAGGCCAGGTGGGTGTTGAGCACCATCACCCCAAACAAAAACCCCAGGGTGTGGGGCTCGAGGGCCCGCCAGGCCTCCTCGAAGTTGAGCACGCCCAGCACAATCAGAAAAGCGGCCCCGGTAAGGGCGATGGCCGCCCGGTTCATGCGGTAGCCGGGCCAGTAGCCCAGGCCCAGGCCCAGGTAGGTCAGGCCCAGCACCAGATAGGCGAGCAACTCCAGCGCGTTCACCCAAACCCCCATCCGATTTTCTCATAGGCCTGGGCGCTGGGGGCAAGCTGCAAGGGGGCGGGAAGGCCCGTTCAAACCTTTTCGATGCGCCGCTCGGCCGCCTGCAACACCTGTAGCAGGGCCTGGGCCTGCTCGAGCCGCTCGATGAAGTAGCTCGAACCGGTCTCACTCAGGGCTTCGTACTCACCACGCTCGGCATCCACCCGCACCGCCACCACCCGCCGGGTCTGGATGTAAATCTCGGCCCAGGGCAGGTATTCTTCGATTCTGCTCATACTCAGACAAAAATAGCGGAGAAAAACCAAAG
This sequence comes from Meiothermus sp., assembly GCA_026004095.1. GTDB lineage: Bacteria > Deinococcota > Deinococci > Deinococcales > Thermaceae > Meiothermus. Next base: position 98,946 of record BPIL01000001.1, on the reverse strand, counting down.
GCCATGTCGAAATTCGACAGCAAAATGGCCTCGAGCGTTTCTTAGACTTCTCAGTCTAGAAACACCACACACGCTTTATAGCGCGTTGAACGTTACCGGGCACTCAGCCAGAGGGGGCTCTGCGGCCAGAGCTGCACCAACAGCTCCCGCAGCCCCATCAGAGCGCCCGCCATCACCAGGGTCAGAATCAGCCAGACCGATACCACCTCACCCAGAGCCGGCGATTCGGTACGCCAGAAGCGGGGATTTCGTACCAGTTGAGCGGCCACAAAAGCCGCAAATACCGTGAATAGGAACCAAATAAAACCGAACATATTACGCCCAGGTTAGCACCCCGGCCAGCCCGGGCCTGTGCAAAAATACCAGGGGAAGTTGGGGCCATGTCCGATACCCGTCTGCCCATCTATTCTGTTTTACCTGCGCTACAAAAGGCCCTGGACACGCACCGCACGGTCGTCCTGCAAGCCCCGCCCGGTGCGGGCAAGAGCACGGTGCTGCCGCTGGAACTGCTGAAGGAGCCCTGGCTCGAGAGCCAGAAGATCTGGATGCTGCAACCCCGCCGCCTGGCCGCCCGCAACGTGGCGGCCCGCATGGCCGACCTGCTGGGGGAGCCGGTGGGCCAGACCGTGGGCTACCAGGTGCGCTTCGAGCGCCGGGTGGGGCCCGCCACCCGCATCGAGGTGCTCACCGAGGGTATCCTGACCCGCCGTCTGCAACAGGATCCCAGCCTGGAGGGGGTGGGGCTGATCCTCTTCGACGAGTTCCACGAGCGCAGCCTCCAGGCCGATCTGGGGCTGGTGCTGTGCCGCGAGGTGCAGCAGGCCCTGCGCCCGGATCTGCGCCTCTTGCTGATGTCGGCCACCCTGGACGCGGAGGGGCTGGGTGCGTTTTTGCAGGCCCCCGTCCTGACGGCGGAAGGGCGGCAGTACCCGGTAGAGATCCGCTACCTGCCCAAAGACCCCGAGGGCCCCCTGCCGGGGGTGGTGGCCGGTGCGGTCTCGCGGGCCCTGGCCGAGCACGCGGGCGATGTGCTGGTCTTTCTGCCGGGGGTGGGCGAGATTGCCCGGGTAGAGCGGCTGCTGACGGAGCGGCACCCCGAGATAAAAATCACCCCGCTCTACGGCGACCTGCCGCTGGCCGCCCAGCAGGCCGCCATCCTGCCCGACCCAGCGCGCCGCAAGGTGGTGCTGGCGACCTCCATTGCCGAGACCAGCCTGACCATCGAGGGCATCCGGGTGGTGGTGGACTCGGGGTACTCGAGGCTTCCCCGTTTCGAGGCCCGAAGCGGCCTCACCCGCCTGGTCACCGTGCGGGTCACCCGCGACGCCGCCCAGCAGCGGGCCGGGCGGGCCGGGCGCCTGGGGCCGGGGGTCTGCTACCGCCTGTGGAGCCCGGCCACCGATGCACAGCTCCTGCCCCAGCGCCGGCCGGAGATTCTGGAAGCCGACCTGGCCTCGCTGGTGCTCGAGCTGGCCCGCTGGGGGGTGCAGGATCCCTCCGCCCTGGACTGGGTCACACCACCCCCCGCCGGGGCCCTCCGGCAGGCCCGCGATCTGCTCGAGGCCCTGGGGGCGCTGGAGGGCCCGACCCTGACCGAGCGGGGCAAGGCCCTGCTCGAGTGGCCCACCCACCCCCGGCTGGCCCATTTGCTGCTGGAGGGTCTGGCTTTGGGGCAAGGCGCCCTCGCCGCCGACCTGGCGGCGCTGCTGGAGGAGCGCGACCCCCTGCCCCGTGAAACCGGGGCCGACCTGGGCCTGCGCATCGAAGCCCTGCGGCACTGGCGCCAGACCCGGCAGGCTTTGCACGGCGCCGAGACCGGCGTGCTGTCCCGGGTGGAGCGCCTCAGCCAGGAGTGGCGCAACCGGCTGGGGGTGACGGCCGACAACCGCCCCCCCGAGCCGCACACGGTGGGCCTGCTGGTGGCCCAGGCCTACCCCGACCGCCTGGCCCACCTGCGCGAAGGCGACCGCCTGCGCTACCGGCTCTCGGGGGGGCGCGGGGTGCGGCTGGGCGAGGACGACCCCCTGGCCGGCACCCCCTGGCTGGCGGTGGCCCATCTGGATGCCGGCCAGGAGGAAGGGCGCATCTTTCTGGCCGCGCCAGTTGATCCCGAGCACCTGGCCCCCCTGGCCCGTCCCGTGGAGCATATCGCCTGGGATGCCCGCAACGGGGTTCTGCTGGCCCAGCGGGAGTTGCGGATTGGGGAGGTGGTGCTATCCAAAGAGCCCCTGGCCCGCCTCGAGCCCGCCAGGCGCCGCGAGGTGCTGTGCCGGGCTGTTCGCAGCGAGGGTTTGGGGCTTCTGCCCTGGACGGAGGCGCTGCGCCAGTGGCAGGCCCGCGTGCTGAGCCTGCGCAGTTGGCGGCCCCAGGAAGGCTGGCCCGACGTCTCCGATGCCCGCCTGCTGGAGACCCTCGAGGACTGGCTGGCCCCCTGGCTGGACGGGGTCTCGCGCCGCGAGGACTTCGGCCGGCTCGAGCTCCAAAGCCTGCTGGGCGGGCTTTTACCCTGGCCGCTCCCAGCCCGCCTGGAGGCCCTGGCTCCCACGAGGCTCGAGGTGCCCAGCGGCTCCAAAATCAAGCTCACCTACAGCCCCGACGGCAGCCCGCCGGTGCTGGCCGTCAAGCTACAGGAGCTATTCGGACTGGCCGATACCCCCACCGTCAACGAGGGCCGCACAAAGGTACTGCTGCACCTGCTCTCCCCCGCCGGGCGGCCCATCCAGGTGACCCAGGATCTCAAGAGCTTCTGGAACAACACCTACCCCGAGGTGCGCAAGGAGCTGCGCGGGCGCTACAGCAAGCACCCCTGGCCCGAAGACCCCTGGAATGCCGAGCCCACCCGGAAAACCAAGCCACGGTAAAAACGCCTACGACTCAGCAGGCTCTGGCTTCAAATACCCCCCACGCACCGTCGCACCCACCACCATGCCGGCCGCCACCAGCACCAGGTTTTTGATGATGTACTGCCCCTCTAAAGTGGGTGCGTAGGGAAAACGGGTAAACACTTCCGCCGGAAAGAAGAAAACCGGCAAGAGTGTGCCTAGCATCTGCAAAGCCATAAGCAGCAGGGTAGCCCGCATCACAAAACTGTGCGGTTGCGCAAAGATCAATCCAAGACCGATCAGGCTTTCCCACGCAGCCAGTATCAGAAGCCCCCAGGCAGATGGAACCAACCCGAAAGAGAGCACCTCGATGGTGCGCCCCGCAAGATCTTGAGCCGGGCTGAGCCCCGGGAAAAATTTCAGCAGGCCAAACCAAAAGAAAACCAACCCCAGGCTCACCCGCAGCACACCCAGGCTGTTGCGAGCTAAAAAGCACGTAACTCTGCGGTCAAGGCGGTCGAATAGGCGGGGTGTTCGCTGCAGCCTCTCCATGCCCCTAAGATGCCATGGGTTGTCTGGACTTTTGTCCCGAAGGTGGGCCGCCTCAAAAATTTGCTACCCTAGACTAGAAGCATGAACGAGAAGAAACTCAACCCGCTGCGCCTGGTGCTGCTGGCCGCCCTGGTCGGCTACTTCGCCTTCCTCTTCACCCGGCCCCAGCCCGAAGAACCCCTGGTAACCCAGGTGCCCGCCCCAGCACCCACCGCCACCACCCCCGCCCCTGCCAACTGCCAGGGCCAGATCACCCAGGTGGTGCAGGGCGCCAACGAGATTCGCCTGACCATCACCGGCTCGGCAGAACGCATCCTGATCTACACCGACCAGGGCAACATCACCGCTTCCACTTCAGAAACTGGCAGCGCCGGCGAGTACCGCATCCGCACCCCGGGCCCGGCCACCGCCGTGCAGCTCGACGACTGCCCGGTGCTCAACCTGAGGTGATGCTTTTAAAGCATCAAGACCGTTTTTTGCGCACGTAGCTATCTTCAAAAAACACCCGAAACGCCGGCAGAAATATGAAGCGTTCAACCCTCAAAACGCCCAAACCAAAAACCATTAACCCTAACCCAGATTCTTGGGCAGATGATTTTGTTGTCATTGAACCTGCTAACCCACAAAAAAGGCCCCTACCCCCACAAATCAAACTAAAAGGCAAAAAAAGCTCGCTTGAATATGTCAAAGAACAGCGACGCTGAGCTGGCTGTTTTCGATACAGGTGCGCTAATCCAAATACACCCTCAAGAACGCTTCAGTCATTTGGCTCTATCGCTTTGCCAAAAAACCAAGTACATTGGGATTCCTTCGTGTGCTACTTGACCTACCCTAGGGGATGTAAAAAAAGAGGGGTTGCTATGGAACCTCACCGTAAGCACCCCCTGTACTATCTTGGCGCAGAGACCCTCCCGGTGGCTACCTACCATGGCTAATGTCAAGCCCGCGTTCAAATCTAAGAAAGCTGAAAAAATCTACAAACGCTTTGTGCGTATGCCCGCCTTAACCGACGAAGAAGCTCGCAAAATGGTAGAAGCCATTGAACGCGTCACAGGGCGGAAGCACCCCTTACAAACAATGCCCAGCAATGGCCTTACCAAGAAAAATCCTGCTTGATACAAACTTTTTCATCGCCCTCCGGCGTAAAGACCCGGTAGCTTTCAACTTGGTCGCCGCTGGAGCTTGTAGCTGAGCGCATGAGCCATGCGAACGCCAGCATCACGCTGTCGATTTACCGGCACGTCCTCGAGCACGAACGGCAGGGATGGCTGGTGGATGTGGAGGACTTACTCTCCCGACCACGAGCGAAGGCCTGAGTCCATAAACCGTAAAAACACCGTAAAAGGATAAAACCGAGGGCGAGCATCCCTCGGTTTTTTGCGTCCTGGACTGGTGCGCCCGGCAGGACTCGAACCTGCGACCTAAGGTTTAGGAAACCTTTGCTCTATCCATACTGAGCTACGAGCGCATGGGGCTTGCCCAGGCAAGCAACCAAGATTCTAACACCTGACCGTGCAGACTTCCACGCACAGGCCAAACCACATCTACCGACGCGCCCACCCCCACAAAGCGCCCACAATCGCCACCGCCGAGACCAGGTGCATCAGGTTCAGCGTCCACTCGTTGGCAGGGTCGGTTGGAAGGTTGAGGGGCCCCCGCAAGGAAACCAGTAAAAGCACCGCCGACAGCCCCAAAAACACCGGCCAGGGGTTTGGCAAGAACCGGGCCAACACCTTCAGCAAGGCCGCCGCGGGGAAGGCCGGAAGCAGGCTGGCCAGCACCACCGGCCCCACCTGCAGCGGTACCAGGGTGCTCGAGCCCGGCGCCGCCGTGACCTGTAGATTCACCCCCAACCCCCCGGCCACCACGAACACCAGCAGGTTTCCCACCACCGAGAGCACCCCGCCGAGGAGGGCCGCCGGCCAGATTTTTCGCTCCGCCACCCCGGGCCTGGTTTGTCGCAACTGCCTGGACATTCGCCCGCCTCCAAGCGCATGTTAGCCAGAAAACTCCGTATCAAAATGGGCCCAGGGATATTTGCCGCCCTATAATATCCGCGTATGCCCGATTTCGAAGCCGTGGTAGGGCTGGAAGTCCACCTGCACCTCAAAACCAAAAGCAAGATGTTCTGCGGCTGCGACGCCAGCTATTTTGGCGACCCGCCCAACACCCACACCTGCCCGGTCTGCCTGGGCCTGCCGGGGGTGCTGCCGGTGGTCAACGCCCAGGCCGTGGAGTACGGCATCCTGTTCGGGCTGGCCCTGAACTGCCAGATTGCCCCCTGGACACAGTTCCACCGCAAGAGCTACTACTACCCCGACATGCCCAAAAACTACCAGATCTCCCAGTACGACCTGCCCATCGCGGCCCACGGCTACCTGGAGGTGGAGGGGCAGCGGGTGCGCATCAAGCGGGTGCACCTCGAGGAGGACGCGGCCAAGTCCACCCACCCCGAGGGGGCCCCCTATTCCCTGATTGACCTCAACCGGGCCGGCTCCCCCCTGATCGAGATGGTCACCGAGCCAGACATCCGCACCCCCGAGCAGGCCCGGGTTTTTCTCTCCCACATTCGCTCGATCGCCCAGACCCTGGGGGTATCCGACGCCAACCCCGAGGAGGGTAAGATGCGGGCCGATGTGAACGTCTCGGTGCGGCGGGTGGGGGAGCCGCTCGGAACCAAGGTCGAGATCAAGAACCTGAACTCCTTCCGCAGCGTGGCGCGGGCCCTCGAGTACGAGATACGCCGCCAGCAGGAGATTTTGCGCAGCGGGCGCAGGGTCGAGCAGGCCACTTTAGGCTTCGACGAGGCCGCCGGCAAGACCTACGTTATGCGCCTGAAGGAAGGCGAGGCCGACTACCGCTACTTCCCCGACCCCGACCTGCCCCCCATCGTGGTGGACGAGGCCTGGCTTGAGCGGCTCCGCGCGGCCATGCCCGAGCTGCCCGCCCAGAAATACGCCCGCTACGTGGAGGCCGGGGTGCGCCCCTACGACGCCGAAATCCTGGCCTACAACCCCTCGCTGGCCCGCTTCTTCGACCAAACCCTGGCCCACCACCAGGGCAACCCCCAGACCGTCGCCAACCTGCTCAACGCCGAGGTGGCCGGTTATCTGAACGAGCGGCTGGTGGAAGTGCAGGAGACCGCCCTCACCCCCCAGCACCTGGCTGCGCTGGCGGGCCTGTTCGAGCGGCGCGAGATCACCAACCGGGTTCTGAGCCAGCTACTCCCCGAGGTGATGGAAGGGGCCGACCCCTTGAAGCTGGTGGAGGAACGCGGCCTGCGGGCGGTCGCGGACGAGGGCGCGCTGCGGCCCCTGGTGGAGCGGGTGGTGGCCGCCAACCCCAAGGTGGTGGAGCAGGTCAAGATGGGCAACCTCAAGGCCGCCAACGCCCTGCTGGGCCCCATCATGAAGGAGACCCGGGGCACCGCCAAGGCCGACGTGGTCAAAAAGATGCTGGGCGAGATGCTGGGGGTCGAGCTATGAACTACCGGGACGCGGGGGTGGATATTGACCGCAAGGCGGGCGCTCTGAAGGCCGCCGCCAGCAAAATCAAGGAAACCTACACCCCCGAGGTGCTGCGGGGCCTGGGGGCCTTTGGGGGGATGCTCGAGGTCGCCCGGCTTAAAGCGATGGCCGAGCCGGTGCTGGTGGCCTCCACCGACGGGGTGGGCACCAAGACCCTGCTGGCCGCCCAGACCGGACGCTACAGCGGGCTGGGTTTCGACATCGTGAACCACTCGGTCAACGATCTTTTGGTGCAGGGGGCCCGGCCCCTCTTCTTCATGGACTACATCGCCAGCGCCCGGCTGGAAGCCGAGGTACTGGCCCAGATCCTGGCATCGCTGGCCGAGGCCTGCAAGGCGGTGGGGATCCCCCTGCTGGGGGGCGAGACCGCCGAGATGCCGGGGGTCTACCAGGAGGGCGGCCTGGATCTGGTGGGCACCATCGTGGGGGTGGTGGATAAGGCCCAGGTGGTGGACGGCTCCAGGGTACAGCCCGGCGATGTGCTGCTGGCCCTGCCCTCCTCGGGGCTGCACACCAACGGCTACAGCCTGGCCCGCAAGGTGTTTGCGGGGTGGAACCTCGAGGAACCCCGGCTCGAGCTGGGCGGGCAGTCGCTGGCCGAGGCCCTGCTGGAACCCCACCGCTGCTACCTGAGCGAAGTAGAACTGCTCCAGCGCGAGGGCCTCGAGATCCGCGCCATGGCCCACATCACCGGTGGGGGGGTGTTCGAGAACCTGCCCCGGGTGCTGCCGGAGGGGCTGGGGGCCGAGATTCGGCGGGGCAGTTTCCCTATCCCCCCCATTTTTGAGCTGATCCAGCAGGCTGGGCACATCGCTGAGCAGGAAATGTACCGGGTCTTCAACATGGGGCTTGGTTACATTTTGGTCTTAAGTCCAGACACTGCCCCCGTAGCCCGGCAACTGCTACCGCAAAGTTACCCCGTAGGGTATATCATGGAAGGGTCAGGGATTAGAGTTGTCTAAGCCCGACACCCTCCTATGAAAGAACTCTGGCTGGTACGCCATGGCGAGACCCCCTGGAATGCCGAGGGGCGTTTTCAGGGGCATTACGACATCAATCTCTCCCCGCAGGGCCTGCACCAGGCCTTCCGGGTGGCCGAGCGCCTGGCCGCCTGCCGCCAGGGCTTCGATGGCCTGTACAGCTCCGACCTGCAAAGGGCGGCCCTCACCGCCAAGCCCATCGCCGAGGCCCTGCGCCTCACACCCACCTTCGACCCCCGCCTGCGCGAGATTTACGCCGGCGAGTTGCAGGGGCTGCTGCGCAGCGAGATGGAGCGGCTCTACCCGGAGTTCCACGAGGCCATCCAGCGCGACCCCTGGAACACCAAGCGCCCCGGCGGCGAGAGCATGGCCGACCTGGCCGCGCGTGTACAGGCCTTTATCGAGGAGCTACCGGAAGGCCGGTTTATCGTGGTGACCCACGGGGGGGTGATCCGGGCCGCGCTTAAGATTGTGCTCGAGCTGGAGAATGGTTCCTGGCGCAAGTTTCAAATCCAGAACACCTCCATCACCCGCCTGCTCTACCCCGAAGGCACCGCCCTCTCGATTGGGGATGTGGGCCACCTCGAGGCCTGGGCCGAGGGGCTGATGGACGAGGCCACGCTCTCCTAGCTACCTCGACCAGCGGATGCTCAGCTCCTCCCCATCCCCCATGGCTTTAGCCAGCAGCTCGATGAGGGCGGGGTCGGCGCCCTGCTCACGCCAGGCCTCCAGTAAATCCGCATTCAGGTAGTAGTCCTGATCCTGGGCGTGTTCCTCTTCCATCCGGGCGACCAGGAACGAAAGCTGGGCTTCGCTAATCTGGCCGATGGGCGCGCCCGTCTCGGCGTTGAACAGTTGCACCATGCCCATAGTGTAGCAGGTGGGTATACTGCGGGCATGGATAAGCCCTCTCGACTCATATGAAATCCTTTTGATTCATTCCCCTAACATCCCCCCGGCCACCAGTGAAATAGGGTGTAGCTCTGGATAAGCGCGGGCTGGGTTTGTAGGTAAGCGCACCGGGCTTCCACCTTGGCCCACAGCTCCTCTTCATCCTGCACCTGCCCATTGGCCACGACCGCGTCAATGAGCCCCCAGACTCGTTCTACCGGCTGCAACTCGGGCGAGTAGGGTGGCAGATAACACAGCCCCAGGCCCTTGGCTGGCTCCACCCGCCCCGAGGTGTGCCAGCCAGCCTGATCCAGCACCACCAGTACCAGCTTGCCCGCCCCCGCCCCCCGTAGCCGGGCAAAGGCCTCCAACACCAACTGGAACCCCTCCACCGAGACCGAGGGCAGCAGCCAGTACTCGCTTTCCCCCGTACCCGGTCTTATGAAGGCGTACACATACAGCCAGCGATAGCGGGGCCGCTCCTGCGCTAGCGGCGTCCTCCCTCGCAAGGCCCATACCCGTCGGCGGATGGGCTTCAGCCCTATTCGGTGCTCATCAAAGCCCCACACCTCCAACTCCAGTTCAGGAAAGAGCAACCTGAACAGGAAAACCATCAGAAAGAGCTTTTTTTGAAAGCCTCCTGCCGCTTCGCATCCGCCTCCCGGTGGCGCGGCCGGGGGCGCAGCGGGGCCAGGCCCAGGCGACGCATCCAGTACCAGGCCCGCCGCCCATCCACCGGACGTCCCAGCCTTTCAGCCAGCCACTCCGCAGCGTTGCGAATGCTCCAAAGCCCGTCCCTGGGATGGGGCTGGAGGAGGGCCTGGCGGAAGCCCTCCTGGAGTTCGGGCGGTACGAGGGGGGCCCGGCCTTTGTTCTCGTGCCGCAGATTCTTCATGGGCAGGCCCTGATTGTAGCGGTGGATTACCTGACGCACCCAGCGATCGGTATAGCCCAGATTCCTGGCTACCTCGGGGATGCTCTGACCCCTGGCCAGCAGCCAGAGAGCGTGCCAGCGGGCGCGTTCGGTGTGGTCTTGGGACTCCCGGTAGAGGGCGTGGAGGTTATCCGGATGGTGTCGCAGTTGGAGTTCCAACCGGGGGCGGCGCTGATGTTGGGCCAGTTGCATGGCTCCATTTTAGTGGAAAGAGTCTTGAAGATTTCTTATCAGACCGGCCTCCTGGCTGGTGGCCGCCGGCCGCCCCTCCGCGCCCGGCGAACCCCTCAATACCCCGCTGGTTCCGGCCTCCAACTTCATCCTGGGGGAGGAGCGGGCCTACGCCCGCGACGACGGTACGCCCACCTGGGAGGCCCTCGAGGCCCTGGTGGGGGGGCTCGAGGATGGGAAGGCCGTGGCCTTTGCCTCGGGCATGGCCGCGGTGGCGGCGGTTTTTGATCAGCTTCCGGTAGGGGCGGTGGTGGTGCTGCCGGACGACTGCTACCAGGGGGTGGTGGGGCTGGCCCTGGCCGGGGCCGAGAAGAAGCGCTGGTCGGTGCGGCGGCTGGCCCTGGAGGACACCGAGGGCTGGGTGCGGGCCTGTGGCGAGGCCGATCTGATCTGGCTCGAGTCCCCCTCCAACCCGCTGCTCACGGTGGTGGATCTGGCCGCCATCGGACAGGCCCCGCGCAAGCCCGGCGCCATTCTGGCGGTGGACAACACCTTTGCCACCCCCCTCAACCAGCAGCCCCTGGCCTTGGGGGCCACGGTCTCGGTGCAGTCGGCCACCAAGTTTATCGGGGGCCACTCCGACCTGCTCGGGGGGGTGGCCACCACCCGCGACGAGGCTTTGTGGCAGGCCCTGCGAAAGTCCAGGGAACTCAGCGGCGCCACCCCCGGCACCCTCGAGGCCTTCCTGGCCGTGCGGGGGGCGCGCACCCTGGCCCTCCGCCTGCAAAAAGCCCAGGAGAACGCCCAGGTGCTGGCCGAGCGCCTGGAGCAGCACCCCCGGGTGGCCCGCGTGCGCTACCCAGGCCTGCCCTCCCACCCCACCCACGCCACCGCCAGGCGCGTGCTGAAGGGCTTTGGCAGCATCATCTCCTTCGAGCTGCACGGCGGGGCCGCCGAGGCCGACGCGGTCTGTCGGCGCGTCCGGCTGATCCGCCACGCCACCAGCCTGGGGGCGGTGGAAAGCACCATGGAGCGCCGGGCGGCCATTCCGGGGCAGGAGCACCTCCCCCCTTCGCTACTGCGGCTGAGCGTGGGCATCGAGGATGTCGAGGATCTCTGGGCCGACCTCGAGGCCGCCCTGCAATAACCCGGTCAACCTGCTATACTTTTGGCTTTGTGGAGAACCTCACCCCCCGCGCCCTGGGCTTTCGCATGCCCGCCGAATGGGCCCCGCACGCCGCCACCTGGACGGCCTGGCCCTACGACGAGGAAAAATGGCTGGGCTACCTGGAGCCCGTGCGGCAGGAGTTCGCGGCCTTCGTGAACACCCTGGCCCGCTTCGAGCCGGTGCACCTGGTGCTGCACGACGAAGAATCCGAGCGGGACGCCCGGCAAAGGCTGGCGGGCCCCATCACCTTTCACCGCATCCCCCACGACGACCTGTGGCTGCGCGACTCCGGGGCGATTTTTGTAACCCGTACCCCCCAGTCGGGGCCGGTTGAGGTGGCCGCCGTCAACTGGGAGTTCAACGGCTGGGGCGGGAAGTACCCAGCCCAGCAGGACAACCAGATGCCCTTGCAGATGGCCCGCATCCTGGGCATGGGGCTGTTCGAGGCGGGCATCGTGATGGAGGGGGGGAGCCTCGAGGTCAACGGCCAGGGGGTGGGCCTCACCACCCGGCAGTGCCTGCTCTCGCCGGCGCGCAACCCCGGCCTCGACGAGGAGGCGCTCGAGGGCTACCTGCAACAGTTTCTGGGCATCGAGCACCTGATCTGGCTGGGCAACGGCCTCGAGGGCGACCACACCGACGGGCATATCGACACCCTGACCCGCTTCACCTCGCCCTATACCATCGTGACGGCGGTCTGCCCAGACCCCGACGACCCCAACCACCGCCCCCTGCAGGAGAACCTGGAAATCCTGCGAAGCCTGGGGGGTTTTCGCATCGTGGAGCTGCCCCTCCCCAAAAACCCGCTCTGGCTGGATAGCGAGACCCGCCTCCCCCTCACCTACGCCAACTTCTACATCGCCAACGGCGCCGTGCTGGTGCCCATCTACGGCGACCCCCACGACGAACAGGCCCTGGAAATCCTGCGCCCGCTCTTCCCCGGCCGCGAGGTGATCGGCCTCCAAAGCCGCTACCTGATCACCGGCGGGGGCAGCTTCCACTGCGTCACCCAGCAGCAGCCCGCCGGCACCATATGGCCGGGCCAAACACGCTAGAGGAGCCGCCATGACCAAGCTAGCCGTTGTTCAGATGTCCATGACCGCCGACCGCGAGCAGAACGTGGCCAAGGCCACCCAGATGGTGCGTCAAGCCGCCGCCCAGGGCGCGCAGATCGTGCTGCTGCCCGAGCTTTTCGAGAGCCTCTACTTCTGCCAGGTCGAGCGGGAAAGGTTCTTTGCCCTGGCCCACCCGGTCGAGCATCACCCTTTTCTGCCGCACTTCCAGCAGCTAGCCCGGGAGCTACAGGTGGTGCTCCCCATCTCGTTTTTCGAAAAAGCGGGGCAGGCTTACTTCAACAGCCTGGCCCTGATTGACGCCTCGGGGGAGGTGCTGGGGGTTTACCGCAAGTCGCACATCCCCGACGGCCCCGGTTACGAGGAGAAATACTACTTCAACCCCGGCGATACCGGCTTCAAGGCCTTCCCTACCCGCTTCGGCCACGTGGGGGCCGGCATCTGCTGGGATCAGTGGTTCCCCGAGTGCGCCCGCAGCATGGCCCTGCTGGGGGCCGAGATTCTGCTCTACCCCACGGCCATCGGCTCCGAGCCGGCCGAGGCCGGTGGGGTGGATACCAAAGACATGTGGCAGCGGGCCATGATCGGCCATGCGGTCGCAAACCTCTGCTACCTGGCGGCGGCCAACCGGGTGGGCACCGAGGTGGTGGAGGGCCACACCCAGACCTACTACGGCTCCTCCTTCATCGCCGACTACATGGGCAACAAGCTGGCCGAGGCCGGCCGCAGCGAAGAGACCATCCTGCTGGCCGAGCTCAACCTGGAGGAAGCCCGCGCTTTCCGGGCCGGTTTTGGCTTCTTCCGCGACCGCCGGCCCGAGCTGTACGGCCCCCTCCTGACCCTGGACGGCAAAACCCGTCCCCCCCGGTCTTGACACCTGGCACCTAACGGATTAACCGCAGGCCGGGGAAGACCGCGGTGAAAACCGTGTCGTCGAAGCTCATCACCCCGAGCCCGTGATGCTCGGCATGGGCGGCAATCAGGAAATCGGCCAGGATTCTTCGCGGGAGCCCGCCCTTGCGCCGTAGCTGCGCGTACTGTCCAAAGCCCCTACCCGCCGCTTCCCAAACCGTGGGCGGCATCTCCCAAAGGGTAGATATCTGGGCTTTCTGCAGGAAAAGCTGGATGCCCGGCGCATCGCTCGAGGCCATCAGCTCGGCGTGTACCACCGGCGAGAGAACCAGTGCCTCCAGCGCCCCATACTTCTTCAGGAGCTGCCGGGCGCGGTCGTGGTGGACATCCGCCTTGTTGAGCGCCGAAAATATCACGTTGGTGTCCAGGCTAATCATCCAGGCTCCGCATCTCCCGCACGTACCGCACGGCATCATCGTGGGTCTCGGCACGTAGCGCGGCGAAGTCGTGCTCGGCGAGCACCTCGTCAAGCACCTTGGACAGGTCGGGGCGGATCACCCGGATCTCGAGACGCCCCTCCTTGACCACATACTCCACGCGGTCGCCCGGCTTGATGCCCAGCGCCTTGCGGACTTCTACCGGTAAAGTAAGTTGATACTTTCCACTTACCAATCCTTGCGCCATAAACTTACTGTAACAGAAAGTGAAGTTGTATGGCATGGCAGCAATCGAGGGACGGATCCTCTTCCCCCACACAGGCCGGCGTTGGATAAACTTTGGACATGTTTCACGGCAAAGTGGTACTGGTCACCGGCGCAGCCCGGGGCATTGGACGGGCCATCGCCGAGGCTTTTGCAGAGGAGCGGGCCCTTCTGGTGCTGTGCGACGTGCGGCCCGAGGGCCTCGAGGTTGCCAAGCGCCTAGGGGGCCTGTTCGTCTACGCCGACCTGGCCCAGCCCGAGCACCGCGAGCGTTTTGTTGAGCAGGCGGTCAAGCAGTGGGGCGGGGTGCACGTCCTGGTCAACAATGCAGCGATCGCGCCGCCCGGCTCGGCGCTCAAGGTGGGGCTGGCCGACTGGCAGCAGGCCCTGGAGGTCAACCTGACCGCCCCCATGCACCTCTCGGCGCTGGCCGCGCGGGAGATGGTCAAACACGGCGGGGGTGCGATTGTGAACGTAGCCAGCGTGCAGGGCCTGTTCGCCGAACAGAACAACGCAGCCTACAACGCCTCCAAAGGGGGCCTGGTCAACCTGACCCGCTCCCTTGCACTCGACCTGGCCCCCATGAACATCCGGGTCAATGCGGTGGCCCCCGGGGCCATCGCTACCGAAAACGTGCTGGAGGCCATCCAGATGTCCCCACACCCCGAGCTCACCCGGCAGGACTGGGAAGACCTGCACGCCCTGCGCCGCTTAGGCAGGCCCCAGGAGGTCGCCCAAGCGGTGGTGTTCCTGGCCTCCGAGAAGGCCAGCTTTATCACCGGCGCGATTCTACCGGTGGACGGTGGCATGACCGCCAGCTTTATGATGGCGGGCCGGCCTGTCTAGAGCCTCAGTCCTGGTGCAGGAGCAGCTCCCCGCCGGGCTTTTCGCCCTCGGTACCCCGGACGTTGGCCCAGTGTTTAAGCAGTTGGTCGCGGGCGTCCAGAATGGCCTGCTGGATACGGCTCAGCTCGGCGCGGGAAAAGCCGTTGTTGGACTGTAAGGCCAGCGGCTGCAGCGAGAACTTGGCGACGTGTCCCTCGTGCTTGACGCAGATGTAGGGGGGCTCGAGGTTGTAGCCCGAGTTGACATAAAAGCGATACTGTCCTGAACGGTGAATGGTTATCATACAGGCCTGGCTCCTCCTTTAATGTGACAAATAACCGTAAATAGCAAGGACGACGTAACGCCATGGTAACAGAAAGCAACCCCGCCGGTATGAGATGGTGTTAATCTCCGTCGGGGCCTGTTGCTTCCGGGGTAAACGGAACGGCTTCGGGCCGCCTCAGTGCAGAGGACAGGCCGACTAGCGGCTAAACGACCAGGAGAGCACCTGGCCCCCGCGGTAGGGCATCACTCCATGAAAAGGCCGTGGATCGGCATCGAAGACCAGCGGCAAGAAGTACCGGTCGCCCGGCCACATGGGCAGCTCCTGGCGCAGAATTTTTTGGATGGGCACCCAGTGCAGCTCGCCTTCGCCGTTGGCTGTATGGGGGCTGCCTGTCCACTCCGTAATCAGAAAAATGAAGCCGAACCAGTCCTCGCCCTGCCGGCCAAACCCCGGCCAGGAGATGGTACCGCGCAGGTGGAGTTGCAGTGCGGTGAGGCCGGATTCTTCCTGGATTTCCCGCCGCATGCCCGCCGCCACGTCTTCGTGGGGCTCGAGCTTGCCGCCCAGACCGTTGTATTTGCCATAGGCCGGATCCTGAGGCCGGGCGTTGCGGTGCACCAGCAGCACCTCCTGCCTGTCTGGCGACAGCACAAAACCCAGGGTAGCCAGGATAGGGGTATAAGGCATACAACCGCGGCTACTCGCCTTTCCAGAGAATGCGTCCACAGGAGGGGCAGCGCACCACCTTGCTGGCCTGGTGAACCTGCTGGGCCACGTGCATGGGGAGCTGCACATTGCAGGCGGTGCAGCGGTAGCCACTACCAGCTTTAGCCATTTTGGTCAGACCGGTGCCCTTGCGGGCCCGGCGGATGGACTCGTACTCCTTGACAATGGCAGTGGGAATGGTGGCGGCTAGCTGGTCGCGGCTGACCTTTTTGGACTGGTATTCGGCCTCGAGGGCATCCACCCGCGCCTGGTTGGCTGTCTCCAAAGCCTCGAGCTTGGGCCGGGCCTCTTCCATCTGGGCCTTGACCTGGGCCAGTTCCGCCTCCAGCTTCTCGATCTGCTCGAGCAGCGGCATAATCTGGCCCACAACGTCTTTGTTATTGCCTTCGAGATCCTCAATCAGGCCCGACAACTGGCGAATCTGCTCGCCGTACTGGGTCTGCTCTTTAGCCCCGGTGGCCTGGGCCTGGGCTGCCTTGGCTTTTTCGCGCTTGCTTTTGAGGTCTTGCAGCTCGAGGTCAAGTTTGTTGTAAACCAGACGCACCTCGCGCAACTGCTCCTGCAGATCGCCCAGAGAAATTTCCAGTTTCCTGAAGTGCTCACGGGCCTGGGCCAGCTCATCGGGAACGCGGGATTGATCTTCGCGAATCTGGTCAAGCTCGAGGTCGCGTTCCTGCAAACGGTTCAACTCGGCCAGCGGGTCACTCACACCTATAGTCTAACACCGTCCAGCGGGCCATGGGCCAGTAGCCCCATTGCGCTCAGACCGTTCCTAGCTTGGCCTCATCGGCCAGGTCGGGCGTTTCTTCTTCTGTCTTTTGGGCTTTTTTACCCTTGCCCGGCTTGCAATCCAGCTTGCGCACCTCTTCAATAAAGTTCTCCAGGCTGTCGAACTCGCGGTAAACCGAGGCGAAGCGAATGTAGGCCACCGGATCGAGTTCCTTCAGAAAGGCCAGCGAACGCAGCCCGATCTCCTCGGAGGTAATTTCCATCTCCTTGACGGTATCTTCGAAACCAAAGGCAAATTCCTGCAGCACCTCCGGATCGATGGGCCGTTTTCGAGCAGCCAGGCTCAGGCCACGCAAAAGTTTGTTGGGATCGAAGGTCTCTTTACGCCCCGAGCGCTTGATGACCAGCAACGGCTCCACCTGGGCCCGCTCATAGGTGGTGAAGCGACGCTTGCAGGCCGGGCACTCCCGGCGGCGGCGAATCACCGAGCCCTCGTCGGAAGGACGCGAGTCCAGCACGCGGCTATCGGGGTTCCCACAAAAAGGACAGTTCATAAACCTTGCAATCCGGGCAGTGAGGGTGTTGGTGGCCTCATGGCAGCTCCCTCAGCAGATCGTAGATCTCTGGTTGGTGGGGGGGATCGGGCAGCAGAACCTCCAGGAGCTGGCCCCGCACCCCTTCTGAAACCATCGAGCCCAGCGCAACAGCCACCCGCACCAGGGATCGGTCGTGCTCCTCACCCACCGGGTCGCGGCTGGGGATGACCCCGTTGACCCGCACGTTGGTGGGGAAGACCCGGGTGGCCCCTTCTATCAGGCCAGCCACCGCACCGCGAATGGCGGCCACGTGGGGCTGTTCGCGCTGCAAGGGGGGGAGTACCAGGGTGACGAACCCCCCCCCGCTCAAGTAGCGCAGGCCCTGCTGCAACACGTACAGGCTCGACTTTACATCGGCGTTGAGCAGATCGTACCACTCAGCCTCTAATAGTTCGACAAAGGGGGTTTTGCTCTCGGCGCTGGTCACGTGAACAATCCCATCCAGCATCCCAAAGAGTTCCTCGATTTTCTCGAAGGTGTTGATCACATCCAGCACCACCGACATATCCCCCCGGATGGGAATGGCCGGGGCGCCAAGCTGCTCAACCTCGGAGGCGATGGCGGTTGCCATCTCCACGTCGGGATCTACCGTGATAACCGTGGCCCCGTTGCGGGCATAGGAACGGGCAATTGAGCGCCCGAAGCCCCGCCCCGCTCCGGTGACCATGACGATGCGCTGCTCCAAGCCTAGTAAATCTCGTGAAAATTCGACCATTGGTTTTCATCATAGCGCAAAAAGCCGTGTGGCGCGTAACGAACCTACCCATGTCTCAGTCGGCAGCCTGCGAGGTGGCAGCCTCGAGGCCCTGGGTTTCGAGGAATACCTTCACCAAATTTTGGTCGAGGTGCCCGCTCTGGGCGCTGCGCCAAAGCTCCTGGGCGGCTTGCTCCGGCGATAGGGCGGTTTTGTAAGGCCGGTGGGAGCAAAGGGCATCGAAAACATCACAGACAGCAAAAATGCGAGCCGCCAAGGGGATGTTTTCTCCAGCCAGGCCATCGGGGTAGCCCCGCCCATCCCAGCGCTCGTGGTGGTGTCGCACAATCTGGCGCGCGACCAGGGGCACAAAGGGCAGGTTGCGCACCAGGTCGTCCCCCAGATGGGTATGGGTTCGCATGGTGCAGAACTCCTCGAGGGTCAGCTTGTCGGGTTTGAGCAGGATGGCATCGGGAAGGGCAAGCTTGCCCACGTCGTGCAAATAGGCCCCCCAGCGCAGGTCGCGCAGCTCGGTTTCGCTCAGGCCCAGGGCCCGGCCTAGCTGCTCGACCAGGGCCGCGACCCGGTCGGTGTGTCCGGCAGTCTCGCGGTCTCGCGCCTCCAGGGCCAGACCAATGGCCCGCAAAGCCCCTTCGTAGGCAGCCTCGAGCTGCCGGGTGCGTTCCAGGCGCAGAAGCAAAGCCCCCAGAATCTGGGCAGCCCCCTCCAGCAACCGATCCTCCGCCGGGCCCCAGCCCGGGCCAGGTTCCAGCCGCATCAGGGCCAGGGCCACCTTCAGCTCGGGTTCATGAACCACCGTGCGCAGGTACAGGCTGCGTATACCCACCCTGGCATACGGCTTCAGCAAAGGGTGTGCGGCGGTATCGCCAACCCAAAATGCCTTTTCTGTCGGGATTAGGCCGACCAGAGGGTGCTCGAGGGGCAGGGGCTTCTGCAAAAACTCCTTGGCCTCGGCCCCCAGATGGCCCGTCAGCCAGCGCAGGTGGTATCCATCCGGCTCCTGCACCCCCAAGGCGATGGCGTCGGCGTGGCCCATCTGGCGAATTTTCTCCATCGCCGCAGGCAACAAGGCCGCATCGTTATCCCCCAGCATCTGCGAAAGTTCGAGCAGGGCGGTTTTTTCTGCGATTTCGGCCTCGAGGCTCTCGGCGGCCCGCACGCGTTCCAGGGCGCTGGCGGCGATGTTGCCGATAATTTGCAGCAAGCGCACGTCCCGCTCGTGGTAGGCCCGCTCGCCGCTGCGCGCAGAGATCAGCACCCCCAGGGGCTGGCCCTGGGAGTTGAGCAGGGGGATTACAATCTCCGAGTAAGCCTCTGGGGGGTGCCTGAACTGTCCGTAGGCCCGCTGATCGAGGTGGGCCTGATCCAGCCAGATGGGCGCGCGGGTCTCGATGGCCGCCCAGCCCAGGCCCCATCCCCTGGGCACAGGGGTGTCCTTGATCTCCAGAAACATACCGGCGGCTGCATAGCAGCGCTGCTGTTCACCATCGGGATCTAGCAGCAGCAGCGCGGCATGCTCGGAGTTCATCAAGCGGATGGTCTCGTACACCAGCCGCCGGGTGATCTCGCCGGTGCCCTTGAGTCCCCGCAGGGCCCCGCTCAGGGCCTCGATGACCTCGAGCTCGCGTACCCGGGCCTCGAGCTCGCTTTGCTGGCGATGCACGGCCAAAAGCGCCCGAACCTGCTGGGCATACTGCCGGGCTACCTCAACCGACCGGTAATCGAAGGCATGGTCGTGAAAGGCGTCGAGGTTGATCTCCGCCACCACCTCGTCGCCCAGCAGTATGGGCACACAGAGGGTCGAGCGGATCTGCTGGATGCGCTGGCGGCTGGCCTGGTTCAGGCGCTCGTAGAGCCGATAATTGGCCGCCTGGGTGGCCCAGATGCGCTGTAGGTCGGCGTGGTTGGCAATGCGGGGCTGCCCCCGGCGCCACTGTAAAGGGTCTCCATGCCAGGCCATCGCTTCGTGCACGCTGCTGCGCAGCCCCAAAACACCTTCGTCGAAGCCTTGCTGCGCCACAAAGACGAAATCGGCCCCCTGCCGCAGGCGGATGCTACCGGCCTGGGCACCGGGCACCACCTGCACGGCCGAGGCCAGGAGCCGCGACCATAGCTCTGCCTCCGAGCGGTGGGGCAGCGCCGCCACGGTATCGAGCAGGGCCGCGTACACCGACTCAATCGAGGCGCTGCGCCGCTGGTGTTGCAGCGCCTCGAGGTAAAAAGCCAGCAGGGGCCCGGCCAATAGGGCCTGCAGCAAAAAACCCAGCAGCAGCCTGTCCAGCCCCTCTCGGGTTGCTGCAAAAAGCAGCCCGCTGTCGATCAGCACCAGCAGCGGGAGCGCCACAGCCAGGGCCCGGATGGGGGGCCTGGGGTAAAGCCAGCGCACCACCCCCCCGCCCAGCAGCAACGCCAGCCCCAGGTGGCCGGCCACGGTACCACTACCCAGCAGGCGCAGCAAAAAATCCACACCCAGGAGCAGCCCGCCCAGCAAAAGCAGGCCCCGCCAGGTTCTGTGCCAGCGCGCTGGCTGGTCGAGCGCCATCAGCAGCAGCCCTACCTGCAAGGTAAAAAGGCTAAAGTAAAGCCCTGGAAACCAGGCGCTCGAGCAGACCAGCAGGCCCGCCGCCCCAAGAAGCGCGTAAAAAGGCGCATGCCCCAAGCGCCCCCGATGGCTAAAAGCGACCACCAACACGGTGGTTAAGAGGCTTGAGATGACCACCCCCCACATCCACACAGCGCGCCCAGCATATCCACCCAGCCCCCACCCGTGCAGGACATTTGCACCAAAAGAGGCCCCGCGGCGTTACGTGCGGCAGGGGCCTTTCTCTGCTACAGTGTCGGGTGGGCGCAGTCGGGGCCGCAGGGTTATTGGCTGTTCCAGGGCTTGTAGCTAAAGGAGGAATTGTTCAATGCAGGTTCGGCCTTTTTTGTTCTCGGCGGCCGATTATCAGGCCTACGCAGCGGTGCGGCAGGCCGCCCACCCCGAAAGCCCGCTCGACCTGGCCGGGCTGCAGCACCTCGACCGCACTCGAGCCCAGGGCGATGTGCTGGCGCGCTTTGTGGTTGAAGTGACGGGGGAAGCCGTGGGGGTGCTGGAGTACGCCACCCCCTACTACGACCCCAAGCCGGGGTTGCTCGAGGTGCAGTACTACCTGCACCCCCGTTACCAGGCCCTGGAAGAACCCCTGTGGCAGTTTTTACGGGGGCGCATCGCCGCTCACCAACCCCAGGCGTTGCAGGCCGGCGTGCGGGAAGACTGGCCGCAGTACCAGTTTCTAACCACCCAGGGCTTTGTCGAGGTGGAGCGCCGCTGGGACTCGCTGCTCGACCTGGCCCATTTCGACCCCACCCCCCTTGCACGCCCCCTGCCGCCGGGCATCACCATCCAGCCCCTGAGCGCCCTGCCCTGGCAGGAAGAGGCTTTTCAGCGTGACCTGTATGCGCTAGAAATCGAGTTACTGGGCGATGTACCCACCGCCGAGCCCATCACCCCCTGGCCTTTTGAGGTCTGGCAGGAGCGCAGCCTCAAAAACCCCAACCTGCTGCCCGAGGGGTTCTTCGTGGCCCTCGAGGGTGCGCATCTGGTGGGGGTGAGCATGCTCTTCAAGTCCCACCGCCCCCAGACCCTGCAAACCGGCCTCACCGGGGTGCGCAGAAGCCACCGCCGGCGGGGCCTGGCGCTGGCCCTCAAGCTGCGGGCAGCGGAATTCGCCCGGTCTTATGGGGCCCGGTACATCCGCACCTCCAACCATCAGATCAACCGTCCCATGCTGGCCATCAACGAGGCCCTGGGCTTTGTGAAGGAGCCGGCCAGGGTGCTGCTGCGCCTCAGCCCCGTACCCTAACCTGGCACAGCCTCCGAGGAACCTATGCAAACCAACCTTACGATTCGACCCTTTGAAGAACGCGACTACCCGGCCATCGCCGAGGTGCTGCAGGCGGCCTGGCCCGATGAGCCCCAGAGCGTAGACCGGCTGCGCGAGGGCGACCGCCACGCCCCGGAAATCAGGTGGGGGCGCTTTGTGGCCGAGCTGGACGAACAGGTGGTGGGGGTGGCCCATTACACCCAGTTTGAGGGCATGTACCACCCCCAAAAGTTTGCGGTCTGGGTGACGGTACACCCGCGGTTTCGTAGCCTGGGAATCGGGAAAGCGCTGTACCGGCAGGTACTGGGGGCGCTGCAACCCCACGACCCCATCTCGATTCTGAGCACCACCCGCGAAGACCAGCCCCAGGCCATGGCCTGGCTCAAAAAGCTGGGTTTCGTGGAGAAGATGAAGTACTGGGAGTCGCGCCTTGATGTGCGGGACTTCGACTTTGCCCGGTGGGCCGGCAAAATCGAGGCGGTGGAGGCCACCGGTTTCCAGCTCCGAAGCCTGAAGGAGCTGGAGGCCGACCCCCAGCACCGGCAGAAGCTCTACGACCTTTGGCTCGAGGTTCGCCAGGATGTTCCCCGCCCTGGGGAATTAAGCGAGGTGCGCTTCGAAGACTACTGCAAGTGGGTCTTCGAGAGCAGCTACTACCTGCCCGAGGGCCATTTTGTGGCCGTCGACCCCCACACCGGGCAGTACGTGGCCCTGAGCACCCTCTGGAAAACCGACGGCGACTATCTGCAAACCGGTCTGACCGGCACCCGCCGGGCCTACCGCCGCAAGGGTCTGGCCCTGGCCCTCAAGCTCAAGGCCATCCAGTTCGCTCAGACCATGGGCATCCGGGAGATTCGCACCGGCAACGAGTCGAACAACCGGGCCATGCTCGCCATCAACGAGGCCCTGGGCTTTGTGAAGCAGCCCATCTGGATAGACTACCTGCTGACCCTGCGGGAAGAGGCCCCTAGCCCGTCGTGAGCCCCAGCAAAAGCCCCAGCAGCCCCCCGCCGGCGATCACCCAGACCACCCCCAGGCCGCGGTAAATCAGGTAACAGGCCAGGAGCACCCCCAGGCCCCAGAAGAACGAGTCCACGCTGAGCTGAACCAGCACCAGAACCATGCTGGCGCTCAGGCCCATGCTGATGGGCACCAGCGCCTTGCGCAGGGCCCGGCTCCACCGGGCTCTGGACATCCAGGCCCAGCCCCACACCAGCCACATGGCCCCCACCGCGCCGGGCAAAAACATACCCAGGGCCGCGGCCAGGGCCCCGCCCAGCCCCGCAGCGCTGAGGCCGTAGAACAGCACCGCCAGCATATTGGGCCCCGGTACAAACTGCCCCAGGGCGAAACCATCGGCAAACTCCTGCCGGGTTACCCAGCCGTTGCCGATGATGACGCGGGCCATCTCAGGCAGGTTGGCCATGCCCCCGCCAAAGCTGAGCACCCCAAAGCGCAGGAAGGCCAGGAAGACCTCGAGGGTTTCACCCACGGCCATCGGCCTCCATCCCCTGGCCTGCCCGATGGTGGGCCGGATTTTCTGCGGCCTCCGACCAGTACAGGCCCATCCCCACCGGCACCGTGAGCAGCAGCACCAGCAGCAGCGGCCAGTGCAGCAGGCCATAGGTCACAAACACCACCAGGGCCAGCCCGATGGCCTTGAGGGAGTCCAGCGCGATGGGGGCCTGGCGCAGCATGGTAGCCAGAATCAGCCCGATGGCCGCCGCCGCCACCCCGTTGAGGGCGTGTTCGGCCAGCGAGCCGGGCACCGCCCCAAAGCGAAAATAGGCAAAGCTCAACAGCAGCATCAGGGAGGCCCCCGGGGTCAAGACCCCCAGCAGGGCCAGCACCCCCCCCAGCACCCCACCCAGGCGCGTTCCGATGTGGGCCGCGGTGTTGGCGAACACCGGCCCCGGCAGGATGCGGCACAGCGCGGTGGTTTCCAGAAACTCCCGCTCCTCCATCCAGCGGTGCTTGAGCACGATGCTCTGATAAATCTGGGCCTGTCCACCCCCGCCAAAAGCCACCAAACCCACCTGCAAAAAAGCCAGAAACAGTCGGCTGCGCGGCACCTTCACCCTTTGGATGATACACTGTCGGGCGGTGCACTACGTCGTCGGCGACATCCACGGCTGCCTTCAGCCCCTCATCCGGCTCCTGCAACGCGAGGGCTTCATTGGCGAGGGGCTTGAGTGGATCGGGGGTTCCAATCAGCTCTGGTTCCTGGGGGACTACACCGACCGCGGCCCCGATGGGGTGGGGGTGATTGAGCTTTTGATGCGCCTGGAGCTCGAGGCTACCGCTGCCGGCGGTGCCGTGCACGCCCTTCTGGGCAATCACGACCTGATGCTGCTGGCCGCGCACCACTTTACCGATACCGAGATTCCCAGCTTCAAGCGCCAGGGCCAAAGCGTGACTTTTCGCGAGATCTGGAAACAGGTCGGCGGCCAGGCCCGGGATCTCGAGCGCCTGAACGAGGCCCATATTGAGTGGCTCTCCAACCGCCCCGCCCTGGCCCTGGTCGAAAACACCCTGCTGATGCACGCCGACAGTTTGTTTTACCTGGAATGGGGTGAGAGCCTGGCGCAGATCAACCGCAACCTGTACGACATCCTGCACTCGGACAGGGTTGAAACATGGGATCTTCTGGCCGAGCAGTTTTCCAGCCGGTTTGCTTTCCTCGAGGGGGGCACCGCCCTGACCGAGGAATTTCTGGGGCAACTGGGCGGCCACCGGCTGGTACACGGCCACACCCCTATCTACAGCCTGATTGGCTACCCGCCCCAGAGGGTGTTCTACCCGCTGGAGTACAACGATGGCCTGTGCTTCAACGTGGATCACGCCCTGTGGCGCGGTGGGCCGGGGTTTACATTCCACCTGGGCCCCTAGGCCCATAATGGCAGAGGGTATGCTACCTTATCTGCAACTCTCCGGCCCGCCCTACGAGCAAGGCCATCAGCAAGGAACCGCCTGGGCCGGGCAAATCGCCCACAACCTCGAGCTCTACTTTCACCGCTTCGAGGTGGAGTGCAAGCTCTCCCCCAGCGAGGCCCGCGAACGGGGGGCCCGCTACTTCCAGGCCATCCGGGAGCAAAACCCAGCCTACGCCCAGGGCCTCGAGGGCATCGCCGCGGGGTCGGGGCAACCCCTGGTCGATATCGCCACCCTCAACGTGCGCTACGAGATCGTCTATCATCAGTTCGCCCAGGACACCCCCCCGGTCTACCCGGCCCGCGAGGCCCCCAACGGCTGCACCGCCTTTGCCCTGATGCCCGCCCACAGCGCCGACGGCCACCTGTGGCTGGGCCAGAACTGGGACTGGATGGAAGGGGTACAGGGGGCCTTGCAGCACATCACCGAGCCCGACGGAACCCGCATCCTGGCCTTTACCGAGGCCGGTATTTTTGGTGGCAAGATCGGGCTCAACTCCCACGGTCTGGGCCTGTGCATCAACGGGCTGGTCTCGGTGGGCGACAACTGGGCCGGGCTGGGCAAACCCTTCCACCTGCGCACCTACGAGGCGTTGCGGCAAAAAACCCTGGAGGCCGCCCAGGCCGTGGTGTTGGAAGAACCCCGCACCGCCTCGGGCAATTTCCTGCTGGGGCAGGGGGCCCAGGCCGTGGATATCGAGGTCTCCCCCCAGGGCGTCTGCCGCTGGCAGGACGAGCGCCAGCTGGTGCACGCCAACCACTACCTGGCCCCCGAGCGCTACGGCATCGAGGTGCCGCCCATCGAGTGGCTCGACCGCTCGCACCACCGGGCCGAGCGCCTGGCCCTGCGGCTGGGCGAGGTGGAAAAACCCGGCCTGGAAGACCTCAAAGCGGCCCTATCCGACCGGGATGGCGCCCCTTATGCGGTCTGCCGCACCGCCAGCCCGGAGGAATACGCGCTGGGCGAGCCCTACCGCACCATCGTTTCGGTGATTATGAACCTGGGAACAAAGGAGCTCTGGATATCCGACGGGCCCCCGCACGAGAACCCCTACGTGCACTACCAGGTTTAGCCAAGCGCATCCTCCAGCGGATTAAGAAACCGCACCCCCTCCAGCACCGCCCCCGTGGGAAAGTCCTCCGAAAGCACCAGGGGCACCTGGTAGAGTCGGGCCGTGGCCCAGACCTGGGCGTCGTAGTAGCTGAGCCGGTGCTGGGTTACGCCCCGCAGGGCCTCCAGCACCACCGGCGCGGTGAGGGGAAGCACCGGAAAGGCCTGCATCAGCCGCTCGACCTCGAGCCCCACCTGTTGCGGGCTCAGGGGCGGCTCGAGGCGGCGCAGGGCTACGCTGGCAAACTCGCTCAGGGCCTGCACCGGTAGGGCTGCCCGACCCTCCTGGACTAGCTCGAGGAGCACATTGGCAGCCTGCTGCTGTTTACGGGGGTCTCGAGCATCCAGGGGGTAGATCAGGAGGTTGGTATCCACCAGATAGCGATATTTCACGTTTTCTCCCGCTCCCAGCGAGCCTCGCGGGTGTAGGCCTCCTCACGCCTGAAGCGCCATTCTGCCGGCAGGCGATGCTGTTTGGAAATCTGCTGGGCCTCCCTCAGAAAAGCCCCCAGGGCCTCCACATGACCTGGTAGGGGCGCATCCACATCTCGAAAAAATTGGTCGAGGGCCTGGCGCATCAGCTCGGCCTCGGAAAGGCCGGTCTCCCGGGCCTTTTGCTTGAGAAGCCGCTCGTGCTCGGGCCGCAGGTAGAGCTGCTTACGCACCATGACTCGATTATACATTACATACATCACATGGTGTTTGATGGGTAGGCCTCTAAAATAACGGTATGGCCCGCATCCAGGTGGCCCAGGGCGACATCACCGAGTTTGCCGGCGACGCCATCGTCAACGCAGCCAACAACCACCTCATTCTGGGAAGTGGGGTGGCCGGGGCCATCCGGCGCAGGGGCGGCCCCAGCATTCAGGAGGAGTGCGACCGCCACGGGCCCATCCGGGTGGGCGAGGCGGCCCTCACCGGGGCCGGCCAGCTACCCGTGCGCAAGGTGATTCACGCCGCGGTGCTGGGCGACCAGCCCGCCACCCTGGACACCGTCCGCAGCGCCACCCAGGCCGCCCTGCGGCTGGCCCTGGAGCACCGGCTCCACAGGCTGGCCTTTCCCCTGCTGGGCACCGGGGTGGGCGGGCTGGACGTACCCCAGGTGGTGGAAGTTATGCTGGATGAGCTCGAGGCCGCCCCCGACCCGCTGGAGATCACCCTGTACGGCTACAGCCCGGCCGACGCCGAGGCCATCCGGCAGGCCCTGGCCCGGCGCCGCTAACCCTCTTGCAGGCCGCGAAACAGCCGGGCGGTGTTGGCCGCTGCCGTGGCGTAGAGCAGGGCCCCCACAAAAAAAGGCAGCCCCACCAGCCCGGGGGCCACCTCAGGCCTCGCCACCACCGAAAAGAGGAAGCCACCCAAAAGACCGCCCACTGCCACCGTCAGGCTTTGCAGCCCGGCCAGCGCCCCTTGCAGGGTGCCCTGCTCCTGCGGCGAGACCTCGCGGGTCAGGAAGGACTGAATGAGGGGCTGGCCCAGGTTGCTCAGGGCGGCCAGGGCGATGATGGCGTACATCATCCAGCCCTGGGTGGCCAGGCCGTACAAGGTGAAGGAGAACAGCCCCATGCTCTGGGCCAGGGTCAGGGCCCGGCGCTCCCCCAGGTGGGCCACCACGGGCCGAACCAGCCCGGCCTGGACAATCACCCCGCCCAAGCCCACCAGAAACAGCGAGAAGCCCACCTCGAGCGGCTCCCAGCCAAACTTGTAGGCGGTGTACAGCACCCACACACTCTGCAAAGACCCGAAGGCCAGAAAGATGAGCGCGAGGCTCAGGGATAACCCCCGCAGGATGGGGGTCTTGCGCAAGATCCCCAGGGCCACAAACGGGTTGAGCGAGCGGGCCTGGGTGTTGCGGTTTTCCGGCTTGAGCGACTCGGGCAGCACAAAGTAGCCATACAAAAAGTTGAGGAAGGCCAGTCCCGCCGCAAAGTAGAAAGGCAGGCGCAGGTCAATGTTGCCCAGTAGCCCGCCCAGCACCGGCCCCAGCACGAAACCCATCCCAAAGGTAGCCCCAATCAGGCCAAAGTTGCGGGCCCGCTCTTCGGGTTTGGAAATATCGGCAATGTAGGCGTTGGCGGTCGAGAGGCTGGCCCCCAATGCCCCGGCAATCACCCGCGCCGCAAACAGCACCCAGATGGACTGGGTGAGGGCGGCAATCAAGTAATCCACGGCGGTGCCCACCAGCGAGGCCAGCAGCACCGGGCGGCGCCCGTAGCGGTCGGAGAGCATGCCCAGGATGGGGCCAAAGGCGAATTGCATTACGGCGTACACCGCAAAAAACAGGCCATTGAGCCGGGCCCCGGCCTCCACGCCGCCGGCCAGGGTCTCGATGAGCTTGGGCAAGACCGGAATGACCAGACCCAGGCCCATCACGTTGATAAGTACCGAAATCAGGATGAAGGGAATAGAGGCGCTCTTCGACATGACCGCGCCATTATGACACCCGCGGCCTGGGCGGATTGGAAGCACAGGCTCATCTAGGCGATAAGCTAGTAAGCGTGCTGCTGAAGCATCTGGAAGACACCCGTTCGGTTGCCCACCGGCTCGCACACAGCCTGCCCGAAGGGGCGCTGGTGCTGCTTACGGGGCCTATGGGCGCGGGCAAAACCACCCTGGTGCAGTTCATCGCCCAGGCCCTGGGGTTTCGGGGCGAGGTGACCAGCCCCACCTACACCCTGATTCACGAATACCCCAGCCCGCAGGGCCTGATCGTGCACATTGATGCCTACCGCATGGCCGACCAGGAGGAGCTTTTTAATCTGGGCCTCGAGGACTACCTGCCCGAGGCCCGCCTGGTGTTGATCGAGTGGGGGAAGCCCGAGGTGTTTCCGGACAGCCTGGAGATCCGCCTGACCCCTACCGAGCACGGGCGGAGGCTCGAGCTCATCCCCCACGGCCGCGCACCACTCCCGAGGCTGGCCTGAGCATCCCAACTGTGGGGCACGGGGCTCTTTTTGGAGGGGTGACCGGTTGGTCATATAATGGGTACGACCCCTCGAGGTTAAAGGAGGCAGTCCATGCGAAAAGCCCTATTCACCCTAATCGCTTTGTTGGGCGCGGCGCTGGCCCAGGGTCAGGTCACCATCACCTACTGGCAGTACGACTTCAGGAGCAAGGTCGAGGCGGTGAATGAGCTGATCAAAAAATTCGAGGCCGCCAACCCCGGCATCAAGGTGCAGCACCAGACCTTCCCCTACGATGCCTACCAGCAAAAAGTGGCTTCCTCGATTCCCGCGGGCCAGGGGCCGGATGTGGTCAACCTGTTTTATGGCTGGCTGCCCACCTGGGTCAAGGCCGGGTATCTGCAACCCCTGCCCCCCGAGTACACCCGGGTGCTGGATAGCGAGTTCCTGGGCCTGGCCCAGGCCGCCAAGGTAGGGGGCAGGCTCTACGGCATACCCACCGCGGTGCGCTCGCTGGCCCTGTTCTACAACCGCGACCTCTTGAACGCCGCTGGCTTCAAGAACCCGCCCAAAACCTGGGATGAGTTCCTGAGCATGGCAGCCAAGATGACCGTCAAAGACGGCAACCGGTTCACCCAACTGGGCTACGCCATGGCCCCCGACGGGCAGGATCACCACCTGGTGCGCGAGGTGCTAATCCGACAGTTTGGTGGGCGGCCCTACTCCGACGATGGACGCCGGGTGCTTTACGGCGATGCCGCCGGCCTCCGGGCCTTCACCTTCTACACCGACTGGCTTAAGAAATACAACGTGGGCGCCCTAGGCAACCAGTTCTTCCCCGGCAACAACGCCTACCGCGACGCCTTTATCGCCGGCCGGGTGGGCATGATTATTGATGGCTCGTTCGCCATCGGCACCATCCGCAGCGGGGCCAGGTTCAACTGGGGGGTGGCCGAGCTGCCCGTAGAAAAAGTTGGCGGTCGCAAGGTAAACTACGGCTCCTTCTGGATGCACGGCCTGACCCCCCTGGCCACCGGGCCCAAGCAGGCAGCCTCGCTCAAGTTTCTGGAGTTTTTAGTCTCTGAAGAAACCCAACGCTACTGGCTCGAGAAGGTGGGCGAGCTGCCGGCCCGCAAAAGCCTGATCAAAGATCCCAAGCTCACCCTGGACAGGGTCTTAGGCCCCTTCGTGCTCTCGCTGGCCTACGCCAAAGCCACGCCTTTTGTGGATGAAATCGGACAGCGCAAGGTCATGACCGATGCCATCAACCGGGTGCTCCTGGAGAACAGAGACCCCGCAGAGTCCTGGCGCATAGCCGCCGCCGAGGAGCAGAAGCTGCTGGATGCCTTCTGGAAGTAGCAGGACTGAAACCCTGCAATACCCGAGCCGGGGATTCCTCGCCCAGCGGTGAGGAACCCCGGCCCTCCCAAGACCGAACGCCCGTAAGGGATCTCAGGATTCAAAGCAGCCCCTTTGAGTCCGAAATGGCATTCTCTTATGAGACCGTCTGAACCCGCCCGACGCGGCGTCTCGCTGGCCCACCGTGAGGCGCTCTGGGCCCTGGCCTTCTTAATCGTCCCGCTGGCCTTTTTCCTGTTTATCCGCATCTGGCCGGCCTTCCAGGCCCTGTGGCTCTCGCTCTTCGACTGGCACGCCGACCCCAGCCAACGGCCTTTTGTGGGCCTCGAGCACTACCAGCAGATGCTGGGCGACCGGCTCCTGCTCAAAGCCCTGCAAAACACGCTGGCCTACACCCTGCTGGGCGTTCCGTTGCAGCTATTGTTG
The DNA here is from genome assembly GCA_026004095.1 of Meiothermus sp. Classification (GTDB taxonomy): domain Bacteria; phylum Deinococcota; class Deinococci; order Deinococcales; family Thermaceae; genus Meiothermus. Next base: position 68,803 of record BPIL01000001.1, on the reverse strand, counting down.
GGGCTTTGCATCGCCCTCTTGCTGAACGCGGTAACGCGCTTCCGGGAGGTGTTCCGGGCCATCTACTTTGCGCCCTACGTGACCCCTGCGGCCGCCGTGGCCTGGGTGTTTAGCTGGATGCTCTCGCCCAATTTTGGCATCGTCAACGAAATTCTGGGGGTGTTCGGTATCCCACCCCAGCCCTTCCTGACCAGCCCCTCCCAGGCCCTGGTCACCGTGACCATGGTGGTGGTATGGCAGAACCTGGGTTTTCAGGTGGTGTTGTTTTTGGCGGGCCTGCAAAACATCCCCCGCGACTACTACGAGGCCGCCCGCATAGATGGGGCCAGCAACTGGCAGCTCTTCCGCCACATCACCCTCCCGCTTTTGAACCCGGTGATGGTCTTCTCGGCGGTGATTGGCACCATCGGCTTCTTGCAACTGTTCACCCAGGTGGTCAACCTCAACTTCACCGACCAGGGGGGGCCGCTGGGCTCCACGCTCACCCTGGCCCTCTACATCTACCAGCAAGCCTTTGCCCGGTTTGACCTGGGTTATGCTGCCGCCATCACGGTGCTGCTGTTCGTGATCATTCTGGCCATCACCCTGGTGCAACTGCGGCTATTGTCCCGGCGGGTGGAGTACTGATGAAGCGCCTGTCTACGCTCCTGATCTACCTGCTGCTCATCCTGGGCAGCCTGGTGATGTTTTTTCCGTTTGTGTGGATGTTCCTGACCTCCCTCAAGCCCTTCGCCGAGATTTTCGAGCTCAGGGTGCTGCCCCAGGCCCCCACCCTGGACAACTACCGCGAGGTGCTCTTCAAAACCCAGTTTCCCCGCTGGTTCCTCAACAGCCTGATTGTGGCGCTCATCACCACGGCCTCGGTGCTGTTCTTCGACGCGCTGGTGGGCTACACCCTGGCCAAGCTGCGCTTTCCCGGCAAGGGGTTTATCTTCGTGCTGATCCTTTCGACCCTGATGGTGCCCACCGAGATGCTGATCATCCCCTGGTACGTGATGAGCACCGAGTACGGCTGGAGCAACACCTACTGGGGTCTGCTCTTTCCGGGCCTGATCAGCGCTTTTGGGGTGTTTCTGATGCGACAGTTTTTCCAGACCCTGCCCACCGACCTGCTGGACGCCGGGCGGATAGACGGGCTGAGCGAGTTTGGGGTGTTCTGGCGCATCGCCTTCCCGCTGGTGCGTCCGGCCCTGGCGGCTCTGGGCATCTTTACCTTTCTGGGCAACTGGAACGCCTTTTTGTGGCCCCTGATCGTGGTACAGACCGCCGATATGCGCACCGTACCGGTGGGGGTGGCGCTGTTTTCAAGCGAGGCCGGCACCGCCTGGAACCTGATTATGGCGGCCAGCAGCCTGGCGGTGCTGCCGGTGTTGCTGGTCTTCCTATTCTTCCAGCGGCAGATTATCGAGGGCGTGGTACTGACCGGGGTCAAGGGCTAGGGCCCTCCAGGGCGGGCGACAAAAACAGAGGGAAGCGCGATAGGATGGGTTTCCTGGTAATCTGGACTGGATGAAGGAAAGCCTGGGCCGCAGGATACAGCGGCAGTACCGCACGCATCTGGTCAGCTTTGCTGCAGGGGTGCTGGTGGGCGTGATGTTCGCCGACTGGCTGCGGGGCATCGTGACGGCGTTGTTTGTGCTCTTGGTGTTGCTAGCGCTGTACTTTATCTGGGTCTACTTCGATAACCTCAAGAAGCAGTGAGCCGCCTTATGGAGCTGATGACGCCCGCCCCCATCCTGGACGCACCCCCCGAGCACCTGCCCACCGGGAACCTCGAGGTGCACCTAGAAGCCAGCCCCAAAGCCCCCTCGATTGCGCGCATTGGGGTGGCCTCCCTGGGGCTCAATGGCCTGCTGGACTGGGTGGGGGCGCCGCTTCTGGAAGTATCCGGGCAGGGCTGGCAGCTCTCGCGCCTCGCGGACTGGATTCCCTGTTGGGAGAACGAGCACCTCACGGTCACGCTGCTGGCCCCCTACGGTGAACGGGGGGTGGCCCTGCACATCGAACCCCGCCTGCCGGGGCCCATTCAAGTGGCCGGCAATTTGGAGTACCTGGGCCTGCGGCGCTTCCGGGAGGAGCCGCTCGACTGCCTTTTTCGCAGCGGGCACGATACCTGGACGGGGAGCCATGTGCTGGAAGCCCGCGCCGAGCGTACGTTGCTGGCCCTGGGCCTGCAGGCCGACCCCCCGCCGCGCCACATAGATTGGGGCCTGCAGTTCGTGCTCGAGTGGGACGCCGGCCCGGTCACGCTCTACCTGGGCCTGGCCCCCGAGGCTGACGGGGCCCGCACCACCGCCCTGCACCTGCGGCGGGTGGGCTGGGAAAACCTGCTGCGCAAAACCCTGCACAAACTGGCCCTGCTGAGCACCAATTACGCTGGCCCTCTTTACGAGGTCTACCGGCGGCATCTGATTTTCAGTTATTTCTACGCCCAGGCCGACACCCTGGAGGGCGAGCCCGTGGTGCTCACCTCGAGGAGCCCCCACTACTACGTCTCGGGGGCCTACTGGGCCCGCGACGCGCTTTTGTGGTTTTTTCCGGCCCTGCTCAAGGCCGACCGCAAACGGGCAAGGGCGGTGCTGAAAGCGGTTTTCCAGCGCTACGCCCGCTGGCCGGGGGAGCACGCCCAGTACCTGGGCGGGCCGCCCCTGTATCCCGGCTTCGAACTCGACCAGGCCGCGGCCTACCCCCTGGCCCTGGCCCGTTACCTCGAGGCCACCGGCCCCAACCCCGAGCTGGTGGCCGAGCTGCGCGAGCCCCTGGCCTGGGTGTTGGCGCGGGTGGCCGAGGAAAAACACCCTTCCCTCACCCTCTACCGCACCTTTCTCTCCCCCACCGACGACCCGGTCAGGGAACCCTACCTGACCTACGACAACGCGCTGTGGTGCGTGGCGCTGGAACGGCTGGCCCCCTTCTGGCCGGAGGCCGAGGCGCTCAGGCTCGAGGCCCGGGCCATCCGCGAGACCCTCTACCGCCAGGCCGAGCGCAACGGACGCTTCGTTTTCAGCTTTGAGCCGGGGGGCCCCCACACCTTCGCCGACGAACCCGCGGGCAGCCTGCTGCTGCTCCCGCACCTGGGCTTTTGCAGCCGCCAGGACCCCATCTGGCAGGCCACTGCGCTGTGGATTCTGGGAAGCGACAACCCCCACCACTACAAAGGGCGCTTCCCCGGCGAGGGCTCGGCCCATTTTCCCTTTCCCTCGGGCTTTGGCCTGGCCAACCGGATTCTCTCGGGGCTGATGCGGCCGGCAGGGGACGCGCTCATGATCCTCGAGCAGGCCCCCCTCGATCAGGGCTACGCCTGCGAGTCCTTCGACCCCGAGACCGGCCAGGCCCGCACCGGGGTGGGGTTTGCTGCGCTGGCCGGTTTTATTGCCTACGCGCTGGCCGCGGGCAAAGACCCCAAAGGGGCTACCGTATAGCCAGCCAGGTCAGAAGCAACAGAACACCAAGGCCCGTCAACGCCACGGTCAAGGCCGCGCTGCGGGTTTTGCGGAAGTACAGCGAGAGCACGAAGCCCGTAAGCGCCACCAGCAACAAAAACCCGCCCGAGAGGTCAATCAGCCAGGCCCAGGCCGGGCCAGCATCGCGCCCGCGGTGCAGATCGTTCAGGACGGCTACCGGCCCCTGGGCCACCACCTTGAGGGTATAGCTGCCGTCGGCCCGGCTAATGAAGGCATCGGCGGCATAGCCGGGGGCGCGGAAGCTGATGGAAGCCTCCTGGTCGTCGGCGCGGGTATCGTTCACCCGACCCCTCAGGCCGTGGGCAGCCCGCAAGGCCTCGGCGGCTTTGAGCCAGTTGATCTCGCCCCCTTGCTGCCAGCCCTGGGGCAGGGTGCCCTGGTAGGTGTGGATGGTCTGGGTATTGCCAAATACCCACTCGGGGTGGTTGAGGGTGATGCCGGTAGCGGCAAAAAACAGCACCACCAGCAGGCTCAACATAGAAGCGTAGAGGTGCAGCCAGCGGGCCAGGGCATAAACCCTCGAGCGCAGTGGTTTCTGCGCTTTTTCCACTGGCATCCTAACCCTGCCGGTCATAGGAAAGGCTCACCTCCTTAAGCTCGCCGGCCACGTTGTAGCTGCGCTTGAAGGGGGTCTGGGCCAGGATGACTTTTTCGCGGAACAGCTCGTAGGGGCCATGCTCGCGCACCAGCTCAACGCACACGTAATAGTCACCCTGATTAACCAGGTTGCCCTTGTCGTCCTTGCCGTCCCAGCTCAGGGTGTAGCGCCCCGGCATCCGGGTGGGGCCCGAGACGGCCTCGGTGGGCTCATTGCTGCGGTACCAGCGCCGGAGTTCGTTGAGCCAGCGCGGGCCCTTGCGGGACTGCTCAAACCAGACCGCCAGGGTGCGCACCGGCAGGCCCTGGGCGTCCTCGAGCCAGACCGCCACATAGGGCGGGCGGTAGCGAAAACCGTTCCCCACAAACTCGAAGGTAATGTCCAGCTTCATGCCGGCCCAGCGAGTCTGGGCCAGGCTTTGGCCGGCCCACAGGGTAAGCACCAGGCCAATGCTGCGGTGTATAAAGTTTCGACGGCTGATCAAGGAACGCTTCATCGGGTCACCTCGGTTTCTTCTTGTGCAAAGCGGGGGTTGGTGTGGGTGCGCCCGTTGGCCTCCACCAATAAGCAGCCCACCCCAAATACCTCGGCCAGGGCCAGGCTGAGCATGGGCTCGAGCACACAGAAAGCCGTGGCCAGCACATCGGCGGTGGCCGCGTCTGGGGCCACCACCGTGGCCTGCACCACCTGGGTGGCAGGCCGGGCCGTGCGGGGGTCGAACAGATGCGCTCCCCGCTGCGAGCGCCCGCTGGTGGCCACCCCCTGGCTGCAGATCGTGAGGCGGGCCAGCGGCAGGGCGTTGTCGGCCCCAGCCCAGGGGTTGGCCACCGCAACCCGCACCGGCTGCGACCCGATATGCCGGATCTCCCCGCCCAGGTTGAGCAGCACCTCTTCGGCCCCCTGGGCCACCGCGGCCTGGGCCGCGCGGTCGGCGATATGCCCTTTGGCCAGGGCGTTGAGGGTGAGGGGCAGCGCGGTGAGCTTGTGGGCCGTGCGGCCCTCCAGCCGCCACAAGGGGCCCTGGAGGGCCCGGCGCAGGGCCTCGAGTTCGCCCTCGGCGGGCTCGGGGTTTTGCCTGTATAAAGCCTGGATGGCCGCAGCCGCCGGGTTAAAGGCCCCGTGGGTGTGGGCCATCCAGCCCTCGGCGGCGCGCAGCAAGGCCTGGAGCTCGGGCGAAAGCTGGGCTACGCCCTGGGCCTGCCAGCGCGCGAACTCGGATTCGGGCGAAAAGCTACTGAAGATGCGCTCGAGGCGATCGATCTCAGCCAGAACGGCGGCCTCGGCGGCGCGGGCTTGCTGCGAACCCCGGGCGCGCACCTGAAGGGTCAGGGTCGTGCCCAGCACCCCCTCGTAGTGGGCCTGGTGCCGGTACGGGCGCGGTTTGAACAGGGCCAGCGGCATCACGGGTTCTCCTTTCCGCGGGGAAGTATCCCCGTGCGGCATAAGGTTTGCGTAAAAAAAGGATGGAGTTTTGGTGAAGGCTAGAGGTTCAGTCCAATATCAAAGGTAGCGGCATAGCCCTGCCCGCTCTGGGTCAGGTTGAGCAAAAGCTGGCTCCCCCCGTTGCGGTAGATGCTGTCGTTGGCGTTGCGGGTGCGGGTGCCCGTTTTCACATAGGGCGGGTTGGCAAAAATGCGGTCGCTCAGGGCATCGTCGAAGAAGAGCTGCGAGGTGAAGTCGCGGTTCTGGTAGCGAATTTTGAAGTGGATGTGCACGGTGCGGCCCGGATACCAGCCGGGGTAGATGGTGGTGAACTGGGCCACCCCCTGGGCATCGGTAATCTGGTAGCCGCGCAGCCACTTCTGCCCGCGGGTGTCGGCGAAGCGATCCTGTACCCCGGAGTAGAGGCCCTGGGCGTCGCACTGCCAGATGTCCACCATGGCCCCCGGCAGTGGGGTGCATCCGCTGGCCGAGACCCTCGAGACCACAAAGCGCAGGCTCAGGGGCACCCCTGGCTTCACCACCCCCGTGGTGGGGTCGGAGCGGATATCGGAGCGGTTGAGCTGGACATCCACAAAGTAGGGCCCCTCGGTCAGGGCCGGGCGCACAATGCAGGAAGGCAGGGCGTTGTTCTGGGCTGCGGCCCTCTGTCCATTCATTAGCCCACCCACCCCGGCCAGCCCGCCCAGGCCCAGGGCGGCCAGCACCTTACGGCGGTTCAGAATCGTTCCAATCGGTTTATCGTCGTTATCCATTTTGGCCCTCCTTTTTTCCAACATTTTCTAGATAAACGGTGGCAAACGGGTTAGGAAGGCGGGGTTCACCTTTGCACAGCGAATCCCGCCCGCTGCTATCCGCTCAGGTTCTTCTTGAGGGTCTCGAACTCGGCCTGGCTGATCTCGCCTTTGGCATAGCGCTCGCGGGCGATCTCCAGGGCCCGGTCGGGGGCCGCTTTGCTGCCATTGGTGGGGCTGCGCAACAGTCGCACAATCAGCACCGCCACCAGCGCAATCAGTCCGAGCAACAGCAGGGCCCACAGCACATCGTCCATCCAGCCAAAGCCGTAGTAGCCAAAGCCATCCCAACGTCCACGGTAATCCATCATCCACATACTGCGCCTCCCACCGCAAAAAAGTGGTTTCGGGTAAGCCTCTGCTTTTGTAGTAAGGGCGTGTGGCCGAAGCTTCAACCACACGCCCGACTTCTACCACCGGACAGGGCCTAGCGCCCCCGCCCCCGGGGGCCGTCCCAGTCACCCCGGCCCCCCAGGCCCATGCGCAGTTGCACCGGCTGGGCCACAAAGGCCTTGGCCACAGCCTGGCTGCTGGCCTTGAGGGTATTGGCCTGCTCGGCAGTAAGCCGCCCGGCCTGCACGGCCTGGTCAATGGCCTGGTTGCGGGCGGTGACCAGGGCCGCCTCGAGGGCCGCTGGGGTCTTGCCGAGGTCGGTGGCCACCTGGGCCAGGGTCTTGGTACCACCGCTCAGCACCGCCAGCTCGGCGGGGGTGACCCCCAGGAACTGGGCCGCGCTCCAGTACAGGTTGCCAATCAGGCCCTTGGGCGCGGCCATGCGCTGCATGGCCCTGGGCTGCATCGGGGTGGGCTGGGGCGCCGGGGTTTGCTGGGCAAAGGCGCCCGCTACCGCCAGGCTCGAGACCACCAACAGGGTTTTTAGCGTTTTGTTCATACTCTCCTCCTTGCGGAAAGCCCTCTGGCTTTCCCGAGAAGAAGTCTGGGGCAGGGCGGTTACGGAGCAGTTACGGCTCGCTGAGAGGCTCTCTCATCTACAAGAAGCCCGTGCCTAAGCAGTTTTGACCTATAACCCACCCATAACCCCTACAATGCAAGCTATAGGCATGCGGCTCTTGCTGGTCGAAGACGAGCCCAACATCGCCCGCCCGGTTCTGCGGGCGCTGGAGGCCCAGGGGCACCAGGTGCGCCATGCGCCCGACCTGACCACGGCCCGTGCGCTGCTGGCCGAGGCCGAGCCCGACCTGATGATTCTGGACGTGCGCCTGCCCGAGTCGGAGGACGGGGGGTTTATTCTGGCCCGTGAAGCCCGCGCCGCCGGCTACAAAGGCCCCATTCTCTTCATGACCGCCCGCGACGCCCTGGCCGACCGGGTGATGGGTCTGGACGAAGGCGGTGACGACTACGTGGTCAAACCCTTCGACCTGCCCGAGCTTCTGGCGCGGGTGCGGGCTTTGCTGCGCCGGGTGAGCGAGGTTAAGCAGAGCCGGGTGCAGCGAGGCCCCCTCGAGCTCGATCTCGCCCAGCGCAGCGTGCGCTGGGAGGGGCGGCTGGTGGAACTCTCCCCCCGCGAGTACGCCCTGCTGGAACGACTGGCCCTGTTTCCGGGCCGGGTCTACAGCCCCGAGGAGCTGCTCGATCTGATCTGGGGGGAGGAAGCCTCCGATACCGGGGTGGTCAAGGTGTGTGTGCACCACCTGCGCAACAAGCTGGATAGCAGCGTGGTGCGCACGGTACCGGGGGGCTACCGGCTGGGGGTAGAGCCATGAGCCTGCGGCTGCGCCTGGCTCTGTTTATCGCCCTGGCCATTGCCCTGGCCCTGCTGGTGCAGGGGTTTTTAGGGTACGCCAGCTTCGAACGCTTGCAGATGGGCAACCTCGAGCGCGACCTGAACGCCTACCTCGCCCGCATCGCCGACCAGCTCGAGGGCCGCCGGGGCCCCCCACGGCTCTTCAGGCGTGATCGGGACGGCGATTCCGGCACCGAGTGGATGGAGCGCCTGCGGGACAACACGCCCCTGCTTCCCCTTCCAAACCCCGCACCGGTGGGCACCATCGCCCACGCCCGGCTGGTGCAGGGGCAGGTGGTGCTGCGGGAGTGGGGGAGTTTCCCCGACGAAATACCGCTGGACAACCACCCCGCGGCCCGGCTCGAGCAGAACTGGCTGTATAAAAGCGTGCGCCTGGGCCCCGGGCTCTACCTGCAGGGGGCGCTCGAGGCCAGCCAGGTGCGGGCCAGCCTGGCCGGCTACCAGCAGACCGTGCTGTTTACCGCCCTGGTGGTGGCGCTCCTGGGGGCCGGGGTGGCCTGGCTGGTGAGCGGGCCGGCCCTGAAGCCCCTGCGCCACCTCCAGCAGGCCGCCCGCCGGGTGGCCGACTCGGGCGACCTGAGCCTGCGGGTGCCCGCCGAGGGCAGCGGGGAGCTTTTACACCTGAGCCAGACCTTCAACCAGATGCTCGAGCGGCTCTCGGCCTTCCGCCAGCGCGAGACCGAGTTCACCCGCAACGCCGCCCACGAGCTGCGCACCCCCCTGACCTCTTTGCGCTTGCAGCTCGACGCGCTGCAGCAGGGGCTGGCCTCGCCCGAGGAAACCCTATCGGTGGTGCGGGAGGAGGTGGAGCGCATGACCCACCTGAGCGAGTCGCTCCTGACCCTGGCGCGGGAGGGCCGGGGGCAGCGGGTGGGGCTGGACGTGGCCCAGCTAGCCCAGGAGGTCGCACAAAAAGCGGGCGTGCCCTACCAGGGGCCCCTTCACCTGGAAACCTCCGGCGACCCCTTTCTGCTGCGCCAGGCCCTGGAAAACCTGCTCTCCAACGCCCAGAAGTACGCCCCGGGGGCCCCGGTGCGGCTCGAGCTGGCCCACTCCAACGACCGGCAGTTCGCCATTCTGCGGGTGCAGGACGAAGGGCCGGGCATGCCGCCCGAGGTGCTCAAACGGGCCGCCGAGCCCTTCTACCGCGCCCCTGGTACCCGGGTGCCGGGCAACGGCCTGGGCCTGAGCGTGGCGGCCCAGGTAGCCCAGGTACACGGGGGCCGGCTGGAACTCAGAAACCTCGAGCCCCACGGGCTTGCAGCCGAGCTGTGGATCCGGGTTCAAGCCGTCTGATGGAGCGGCAGGCGCACCTCGAAGACGGCCCCGCCCTCGGGGCGGTTGTGGGCGGTCACAGTTCCTTTGTGCAGCTCCACCAGGGCCTTGACGATGGAGAGCCCCAGCCCGCTGCCGCCGGTGGCCCTCGAACGCGAGGCCTCGGCCCGGTAGAAGCGGTCGAAAACCTTATGCAGGGCTTCTGCGGGGATGCCGGGGCCGCTGTCCAGCACCCGCAAGCGGGCCTGCGCGGCCTCAACGGCCACCTCGAGCCCAATCCACCCCCCGGCGGGGGTGTGGCCCAGGGCGTTGGAGAGCAGGTTTCCGATCACCTGGGCCAGCCGGTCGGGATCGGCCCGCACCAGGACGGGCTCCTTGGGCAGCCGCCGCTCGAGCGTGATCTGCTTGGCCTCCAGAGCCGGCTGGAAGGTAGCGGCCATCCGGTCGGCCAGCTCGGCCAGGTTGAGGGGCTGCAAGGTTAGGTTGAGCCGCCCGGCATCGGCCAGCGAAAGGGTGCGCAGGTCTTCGACCAGGCGCGAGAGCAGCCGGGCCTGCTGGTGCAGGCGGTCTATCTCGCCCATCTCCAGGGGCATGACCCCATCCTGGATGGCCTCGAGGCGGCCCTGCATCACCGTGAGGGGGGTGCGCAGCTCGTGGGCGATGTCGGCAATCATGGCCCGGCGCTCGGCCTCGAGCCGCTCCAAAGCCTCGGCCATCTGGTCGAAGTTGCGGGCCAGCCGGGCCACCTCGTCCTCGCCCGGCTGGGGGCCCACCCGGGCCTTAAGGTCGCCCTGGGCCAGGCGGCCTGCGGCATCGGATATGGCCTCGATGGGCCGCGCAATCCGCCGGGCAAAGACCAGCGCCAGCAGCACCCCCAGGCCGGTCGCGGCCAGGCTCGCAATCAGCAGGTTCTGTTGCAGCCGGGTTTCCAGGTTGGGCCGCCGCAGGCGGGGCGGCGGCTGCACCCGAATCTCGGTGCCCGAACCGTCGGGCAGGCTCAGCACAAAGACCGGGTTGGGGTTCTCGGGGTCGGGGTTGGGCTCGAGCCGCACGCGAATCTCCTGACCGGAAAGCAACACATCGCGCAGCTCCGAAGGGAAACCCAGCGCCGGCAGGCGGCCATCGTTGCGCCGCAAGATATCGCGCACCTCGGCCGGCAACTCCCGGAAGGTGCGCTCGCGCTGGTAGGTGTTGAGGCCCACCGTGAGCAGGCTGGTCGCCACCACCACCAGCGCCATCAGCAGGCTTAGTCGAACCTCGATGCGGTTGAAGAAACGCATATATTGTTGGATGGCCCCGCCTACTCCGTCCAGAGCCGGTACCCCACCCCCCGCACGGTCTCCAGAAGCCCCGCGCCCCCGGCGGCCTCGAGCTTCCTGCGCAGGTTCTTGAGGTGCACGTCCACCACCCGCTCCAGCGCGTCCGAGTCGGGCAGGGCAGCCTCCAGCAGCTCGGCCCGGCTGAAGGCTTTGCCAGGGGTGCGGGCCAGGGTTTCCAGCAGGCGGAACTCGGTGGGGGTGAGCTCGAGGCGCACCCCGCCCAGCCGGGCCACCACCTTCTCACTATCTATCTCCAACGGCCCCACCCGCAGAACCTCTTTGGGGGCCTCGGCCAGCACCACCCGGCGCAGCACCGCCTTGACCCGGGCCACCACCTCGCGGGGGCTGAAGGGCTTGGTCACGTAGTCGTCGGCCCCCAGCTCTAAGCCCAGCAGCTTGTCCAGATCCTCGGCGCGGGCCGTCACCAGGATCACCGGGGTGTGGCTGCTGCTGCGGATGCGGCGCAGCACCTCGAGGCCGTCCACCTCCGGCAGCATGATGTCCAGCAGCACCAGGTCGGGCCGGGCCGCTCGAACCAGGTTCAAAGCCTGCCGGCCATCGGAGGCCCGCTCGGTGCGGAACCCCTCCCGGCGCAGGTAACCTTCCAGAATCTCAGCGATCTCCGGCTCGTCTTCCACCACCAGTACCAGCGCCATCGAATCCAGTGTATCGGCTGTGGACGACATGGGTATAGCCTGGCAGAGCCCTGTGAAGGATTCGGGTGGCCTTTATGTAGATTTGAAAAAGACCCCCAAAACTGAGGGTCTTCGGTCTGAATAATACCGTTTCCGCTTGAATCCTTCAGCTTTGGACGCAGTCAGGGGTGAAGGGTTCAAGCCGACCGAAGGGAGTAGAAAAGCATTACGGTAGTATCGTTCACTTTGACAAGCCTAAACGATACTACCGAAAGGCGTATAAACCCGGTTATTCGCCTGAGTAGTCTGGGGTAACCGCCACCGAGAGTTGGGCCAGGGCTGTCCGCAGGCTGTCCTCAAACTGGGCTCCGGAGAAATAGACCAGCGCTTCCTTGTCCGAGTCGCTGAGGCTGGCGGTCTGAGCCGCGGCGCGCTCGAGGGCCTGCACCTCATCCTGGGGCAAAGCCTGGCGTATGGCCTGCACCACCTCCTGCGCCTGGGCCGGCGTAAAAGCATAGGACAGGCCGCTCAGGGCATCGTAGAGCAGCCGGGCCTGGCCCTGGCTCAAGGCGTCCAACTGCACCTCCTGGGGCAGCAAGCTGACCCATTGCACCAGAACCGCCGAGGGATCGCCCTGGTCAATGCGCACATCTTGTGCAGTAGCAAAGCTAAGGGCCAGAGCAGTGAGGCTAGCAATCAGGATGGACTTCTTCATACTGTTCTCCTTTCGATCTCGGAAGGGCCTGGGCCCGTTCCTGAAAGGAAGTATGCGCGAGGGGTGTGTAAGAACCGGGTGGCTCGTGTGTAGACAGCATTAAGTCGGCCATCAAAAAATTTGCCGTTCTGGAGCAATAAACCAACCCATGGCTTCACGCAAAATACATATCCAGACCATTCGGGCAGTTCTCACCCCCTTCTTCTGGCTACCCAGCCGAGCCCCTCCCCCGGGTTGGTGCGATAAGGACGCCCTTTGCAAAACTGACCCCCAGGTCAATAATGGACTCTCGTGACACCGCCCCCTGGTGAACCGCGTCGCTCGCAAATCCTAGCCATCTGGGAGGGCGTGCTCGCGATTCTATTCATCAACTGGAGCACCGGCATGGTCATGACCGGCTATGCGCTGTGGCTGGGGGCGCCCCCGGTGGCCCTGGCCATCCTGGGGGCGCTGCCCATGGTCGGACAGATGGCCGCGCCGCTGGCCCTGTTTTTTCGGGGCAGCCGGAAGGATCTGAGCGCCAACCTCTCGGTGTTCGGACGCGGGCTGTTCGTGCTGGCTTTGTTCGTGCCGTTGATGCCCGAAGCCTGGCGCATACCAGGCCTTTTGACCATTGCCGCCCTCTCACAGCTCATCCTGGCTCCAGTTAGCGTGCTGTGGACAAGCTGGATGGCCGACCTGGTGCCAGATCAACTACGGGGCCGCTACTTTGGGCTGCGCAACGGGCTGCTGGGCCTGGTGGGCACCCTGGGCAACCTGGCCGCTGGCGCCCTGATTGACGCCCTGGGCAAACCCTGGGGGTTCCTGCTGGTGCTGGGCCTGGCGGTGGGGGCCGGGGTGGGGGCCACCTTCATCCTGCGACGGCAGTTTGAACCGCCCATGACCAGCAGCCCGCCCCGCCTGGCCGAGTACATCCAGCCTCTCTCCGACCGGCGCTTCCGGGGCTTTTTGGGGTTTGTGGTGCTGTTTTTGGGCGCGGTGAGCGTGGGAGGGCCCTTCGTGTTTCCGCTCTTCCTCGAGTACGCCCGCATGAGCTTTACCCAGGTGGGCCTCTGGACGGTGATTGCCGCAAGCTGTGGGCTGGTGCTGAGCCCCTTGTGGGGTCGGCTGGCCGACCGGATTGGGCACTGGCAGGTGTTGTTGTTCAGCAGCAGCGTGGCCGCCCTGGTGCTGCCCCCTTTGTGGCTGGCCGGTGGGCCAGGCCGCCTCGAGACCATCTGGCTGGCTGCGGTCTTTGATGCGGTGGCCTGGGGTGGAATCGGCACCGCCCTGACCAACGTGGCCTTGCAAAGCGCGCCACCGCAAAAACGCAACCTCTACCTGGCCTGGTACTGGACGGCCTACGCGGTGGGGGGCATGCTGGGCTCTTTGCTGGGCGGGGCGCTGGGCAACCTGCACAAAAATCTCCAGGTCTTTCCCAGCGCCTACCACCTGCCCATCCTGGTCTCGATGGGGCTACGGGTGGTGGCAGTCTACTACCTGGGGTGGCGCATCCGGCGCGATAGAAAAAGGACCTTACTGGAGTCAAAAGCAGCGCCTTCCATGCCTGCCGAAAACAAAGCGTCTGAATCTTGAAAAAAACCAGGGCCGGGAACCGTCCCGGCCCGTCAAAACGCAAGGGGTTTACTCGAGCCCTGCCAGTTTGCGGTTTTTGGCGATGTAGTCGTGCCACTGCTCGGGCACATCTTCCTCGGGGTAGATGGCCGAGACCGGGCAGGCCGGCACGCAGGCCCCGCAGTCAATGCACTCGTCGGGGTGGATGTAAAACTGGTCGCCGCCGTCGTAGATGCACTCCACCGGGCAGACTTCGACACAGGACTTGTCCTTGGTGCCGATGCAGGGTTCAACAATCACATGGGGCATGGTTCTCCTCCGTTGGTTGGGCCTGGACTGATGGGCAGAGCCGCCAAACTGGTCTTTATTCTAAAGAATTTTGCAGGAAGTCAAGAGGCCCCACACCACCCACAAGTGCTATTCTAAAAGCGTTTGGCTTGCAAAAGGCCAGCAACGCCGTTATGGATACAGACCCCGTCGAGTTTTTGAAAGGCGCCCTGGAGATTCCCTCGGTCTCGGGGCAGGAGCGCGCGGTGGCCCAGTACCTGGCCGAGGGTATGCGAAGGCTGGGCTTTGCCAAAGCCTGGGTGGACGAGGCCGACAACGCCCGCGGTCAGATCGGCACGGGGCCGGTGCAGGTGGTGCTCCTGGGCCACATCGACACCGTGCCCGGTGAGGTACCGGTGCGCATCGAGGGCCAGAAGCTGTTTGGCCGCGGCTCGGTGGATGCCAAAGGGCCCTTTGTAACCTTTATTCTGGCCGCCGCCAGCCTCCCGCCGGAGGTTCTGCAAAAGCTCACCCTGCACCTGGTGGGGGCCACCGAGGAAGAGGTGCCCAGTTCCAAAGGGGCCCGCTACGTGGTGGACAAGCTCAAGCCCGACTATGTGGTGATTGGGGAGCCCTCGAGCTGGCAGGGCATCACCCTGGGCTACAAGGGCCGCCTGCTGGTGCGGGTGCGGCGCGAGAAGGACAACTTCCACTCGGCCCACCACGAGCCCAACGCCGCCGAGGAGCTCATCAGCTACTTCGTGAGCATCAAGGCCTGGGCCGAGGCCATGAACAGCGGCCAGGGGCCCTTTAACCAGGTACAGTACAACCTGCGCGACTTCCGCATCGAGCATCCCGACACCCGCCAGTTCGCCGAGATGAAGTTCGACCTGCGCCTCCCGCCCCGCCTCTCGGTCGAGGAGGCCATCCGCCACCTTTCGGCCTATGCCCCGCCGGTTCTGGATCTCGACTTCTCCGGGCGCGAGGTGCCCTATGTGGGCCCCAAGGACACCCCCCTCACCCGCGCCCTGCGCATCGGCATCCGCCAGGCCGGGGGCGAGCCGGTGTTCAAATACAAAACCGGCACCTCCGACATGAACATCGTGGCCCCGCACTGGAAGGTGCCGATGGTGGCCTACGGGCCGGGGGACTCCACCCTCGACCACACCCCCAACGAACACCTGGAAATCCCCGAGTTCCTGAAAGCCATCGAGGCGCTGCGCTTCGCGCTCACCCGGCTGGCTAAGTAGCGCCAAGGTTTCGGGCGGCCCGGAAGCCCCATCCCACCTGCCTCAGCGCCTCGTACAGCCCCACCCCCACTGCCACCGCCAGGTTAAGCGAGCGCCCGCCCCTGCCCGGCATGGGAATGGTCACGCCGGGAAAGCGCTCCAATACCTCGCTGGGGAGCCCGCGGCTTTCCGGCCCGAACAAAAGGTAATCGCCGGGTTGGTAGCGCACCTCGGTGTACAGCCGCGACACCTTGCTGCTAAAGGCCCAGATCCGGCCATCCGGGGGCAGGGTTTCCAGGAAAGCCCTCCAGGAGTCGTGCAGAACGTAATCTACCTCGGGCCAGTAATCCAGCCCGGCCCGCCGCAGTTTGGCGCTATTCCACTGGAAGCCCAGCGGACGAATCAGGTGCAGCTCGGCCCCGGTGGCCGCGCAGGTACGGGCGATGTTGCCAGCGTTCTGAGGGATTTCAGGTTGGTAAAGCACCACCTTGAACATAGCCCGAATTTATCGGGTTGGGTTGGCCCGTGAACCCACGAGATTAAGAAAGTCCGCTTCAGTTAACGGGAAATTCGAACAAAATTAACGTAGTAATGTGCATTTTTCGGATACTTCCTTCCATGTCAATGCTACTTTCATGAGGGTGATGGGAGTACACCCGGAAGTTGGGCTCTTGTTGCTGGCCGCGGCCTCTGGTCTAGCGCTTTGGTGGCCGGCCCGGGCTGAGCCGGTCTGGCGCTGGGCCAGTCTGGGAACGCTGCTCTGGGGTGTGCAGGCCGCGGTCTGGTTCCTCGAGCGCCAGGAAGGCCTCGAGGCCCCGCTAACCCCCTCCGGTGTCCTGCTGTTCGCCGCCACGCTGACCTGGGCCGCCACCCTGCGCCAACTGCCCCTGTACGAACCCCCCCGCCTAAGCCTGGCCCTGCTACCTTTTGTGCTGGCCGCCCTGGTAACTGCCCTGTCTGTTCTTCCAAACCACTCTTCTCAGATGGTCTGGCTAACCGACCTGCTACCGGTGCTGCTGGCCCTGCCCCTTCTAGAGGCAGCTTTGCACGGACAGGCTGGTGAAAGCCGCCTGATCTGGGGCCTGGGCCTGATCTTCAAAGCCGGGGGTAGCTGGGCCCTGGCGCTGGGCTGGCCCCCCGGCGGGTTTGTGTACCTGGTCTGGGCCCTGGGCTTCGTTCTGATCGGCTGGGGCGGCTACCTCGAGGCCACCGAGGCCCGCTTGAACAAAGGTTTGCTGGGGTTCGTGCTGGCTAGCTTGTTGGGCAGTCTGGTGCTGCTGGGATGGCCCTCCCAGGTTGCACACCCGCTCCACAGCATGGTTTTGGTGGGGTGGGGCTATGTGGTGCTGGTCACCCTGGGCGGCATGGGCTGGGGGGTCTATCAGCGGATTATCAAAGCCGAGCGGCAGCTCGAGCTCTGGATCAACCTGCTCGAGAGCCTCTCCAGCAAAGCCCAGTCCACCCAGAACCTCACGCCCCAAGGGGTGCTGAACAGCGTGATGGAGGGGCTCCAACCTCTGTACGGCAACCTGGTGGGGATCGAGGTGCGCTCCGACGTAACCATCCGGGCAGGGCAGAACGGCCCTTACGTCTATACCTTCGAGCTGGCCCTGGACACCCCTACCGAGGGACGGCTTTACTTCTCCAGCGCACCCAAAGACACCCGCAGGCTGGAAGCCCTGGCCCCTCTGCTCACCGAGCGGCTGCGGCTCTCCCTGACCCTCAACGAATGGCGAAGCAAGGCCTATACCGACCCGCTCACCGGGCTTTTGAACCGCCGGGGTTTTGAGCGCCAGTTGCAGCGCCTGATTCGCCTGGCGGGTGAGCGCAACAAACCCATCACCCTGGCCCTGCTGGATCTCGACCGCTTCAAACAGGTCAACGACACCTACGGCCACCCGGTCGGCGACAAGCTGCTTAAACAGTTGGCCGAGGTGCTGCGCAAGGCCAGCCGGAGCGACGACCTGGCGGTGCGATTGGGGGGAGAGGAGTTTGCGCTGGTGCTGTTCGGGGCCGACCTCGAGGACGCCTACCGGGTGCTGGAGCGCATCCAGAGCGAGGTGCGGGCCCTGCAGATCAGCCCCATCACCTGGCGGCTGAGCATCTCGGCGGGGCTGGCCGGTGGTGAAATCCCCCCTTCGATGGCCACCGTGCAGCGCTGGCTCGAGCAAGCCGACCAGGCCCTTTACAAAGCAAAACAGGCGGGCCGCGACCGAATTCACCCCGCCCTGATCTCCAGTCGGCTTGCAGAAGATTAGCCGGTTGGTGGTCTTACTTCCGCAACAGCCGCACCACCTCAACCACCTGGGCCGGCTGGGGCTGCCCTGGGCTGGCCTGGCAGCGGGCCAGGTAGGCCTCCAGGATCTCCTCCCCCACCGAGTCCAGCGCACGCCGCACCCCGCTCAGGAGGGTGAGGATTTCCCGGCATTCGCGGTCTTCCTCTACCATCTTCTGCAAACCCCGCACCTGCCCTTCCAGGCGGCGCAACCGGTGGATGATCCGGGTTTTATCCTGCACGTCAAAGCGAAGGTTCGGGGGTGCTTCAGGGGCGGTGGTCATGGCAAACGCTCCTTTACCGGGTGGTGGGATACCCGCGGGCCATCCAGGCCTGAATGCCCCCGGTAACCAGGTTCAGATTCCGATACCCCCTGGAGAGCAGGTACTGCACGGCAACCCTGCTGCGGTTCTGGGTGTTACACTTGACGTAGACCACCCGATCCTTGGGGACTTTGCTCCACCATTGCTCGATCTGTTGCAGGGGCCAGTTAACCGCTCCGGGAACGTGCCCCCGGGCATACTCCTGCGGGGTGCGCACATCAATAACAAAGGTTTTGGGATCGGGCAGCGCGCGGTAGAGGTCGTCCACGGTTACGACCTTGAAGCCCTGGGCCAGCCCCGCGGAGGCCACCAGAAAAACCACCAGGCTGGCTATGGCCTTCATACCACCACCCCAGCGCTGGCCTTGATGGCCGCCTCCACGAAGACCCGGTCGGGCTGCCCGCCCAGGATGCGCTGTTGGGTCGTGCCGCTGATGATGGTATCGGGCACCCCCGAGATGTTGTAGCGCCTCGAGAGCTGGGGAAACTCGCTGGCTTCTACCCCTTCGGCGATGATGTTGGGGTTGTGGTAGGCCAGCTTGTAGGTTGCCAGCACGGCCTGCGGGCAGTAGGGGCAGGTGGGGGTTACAAAGGCCTGCATACGTACCGGCGAGGCAACTTTTTGCAGATCGGCCTGCGACTTTTCACCCAGCTTGCTCTCGCCGGTGCCCAGCATCAGCAAGGTTTCGATCAGGGTGCTGAACTCGTAGCCGGCCGGCAGCCCCAAAAAGCGGATGTTGTTGCGGTTCGAGCCTTTTTCCCGTAGCAGGATGGTGGGCGCATAGCGCAGGCCCAAGGCCTGGGCCTCGGGGTCGGAGTGGATGGAGCGCTGCTCCAGGCTCAGGAGGGGGTTCAGGGCCACCACTTCCTTGAGCAGGCCCAGGGTTTCGTCCTGCAGCCCCACTTCCTGGCCGGGCAGCTCGAGGCCCGCGGTGGTAAAGACCACCACCTCCACAGGGGTTTGGATGGGGGCCAGCATCTCGCGCACCTGGGCTTGAATTTTCTCGTCTAAAAACATGGTTTCTCCTTTGGCGAGGGGCCACATATACCCCCACCGGTATGTTCAGTATACCCCCAGGGGATATATTTCGCAAGGGTGGTTGACCTCTAGACTGAAAAGTATGTGGGGTTGGTTCAAAAATCTGCTGGGGCTGGGGCCAAGGGTGCCCCGGATTAGTGCGCTGGAAGCCCAGGAAAAGCTCAGGGCCGGGGCACTCCTGATTGACGTGCGCACCCCCCTCGAGCGCAAACTAAGCAAAATACCGGGCTCCCAGGGCCTGCCGCTGGCCGAGCTGGCCAGGCGCTGGGAAAGCCTGCCCAAAGACCGGCCCATCATCTGCTTTTGCGAGAGCGGCAGCCGCAGCCAGCAGGCCGCCGAGTTTCTGGCCGAGAAGGGCCTCGAGGTCTACAACCTGGCCGGGGGAATTTCGGCCTGGCAGGCCGCGGGGTTGCCGGTGAAGAAGGGGGATTTGCAGCGCTAGTTTGCAGCGCTCAGACCCCCAGCTTTTCGGCCAGGGCGCGCACCGCCAGGGCAGTGGTGGGCGGCCCGTGCCCCACGTAGATCTTCTGGGCCTCGAGGCGGGCGATCTTCCCCACCGTGCGCCGGGCCTGTTGGGTGTCGTGGTTGACCATGGCCGGGGGAACCCAGGGGCCTTTCACACCCACCCGCAGCGCGTCGGCGGCCAGCAAAACCCCTTCGCGCAGCAGGCCAATCTGACCGGGGGTATGGCCGGGCAGGTGCACCACCTGCCAGCCCATCACTTCCGCGCCTTCTTCAACGGGCCTCAGGGCCTCTTTGGGTACCGGCCGGGGGCTGTTGGCAATCCAGTCACCCAGCCCGGGAATGGGCGGAAAAGGTGGGCGGCGCGCTTCCCCGCTGATGAAGGGGATGTCCAGCGGGTGGGCGTAGATGGGCAGCCCGTAGCGCTCCCAGAGCATCTGGGCCCCGCCCACGTGGTCGAGGTGGTGGTGGGTGAGCAGCAGGGCAGCAGGCTTCACACTGCCCAGATAGCGCTCGAGCCTGCGCCGCTGGCCCGGCAGCCCCGAGTCCACCAGCAGCGGGCCTTGCGGTGTGTCCAGCAGGTAGGTGTTGGCCGCCAGCGCAAAGACTTTCATCCAGCCCAGCCTACCACCCGGTGCATAAAGCCATGGGCTAGTCCAGCCAGTCCAATAGCTTCTTGCGCCAGCTCTTTTTCCTCTTGTACTTGTAGGGCTTGAAAAACCCGCCCCGGTAGTGGGGGTCGTAATGGGCCGGGTAGTAGGGCCGGCCATAACCAAAGCGCCTGGCTAACAGTCTCCCAACCAGCAGAGCCAGCAGTTTGAAAAAGATTTTTTTCATCGCGTCTGGTCCGCTCCTTTCACCATGCAAAAACCACCACGGGTTTTTGCCGTGGTGGTCTCGCTGAAGTTTTTCGACTTGTCTTGACCGAGGGTTGTTAGCCCTGTACTGACGGCCCCGACACCCGCGTTTGCGGTCAGCTACTCCCCAACCAAGTCCAGGATAGCAAAGCCAGGGCAAGCCTGGATGAGGGGGCTCACACCCGGCGGGTGGCCGTCTTGACCTCGAGGCCCATCCCGGCCAGGGCCGCCCGGATGGCCTCGGCGTCAATGCCGGCCTCGCGGTGCATGCGGGGAATGGAGCCGTGGTCAAAGAAGACATCCGGCAGGCCCAGCACGCGGATATCGGGTTTCAGGCCCAGTTCATTAAGGGCTTCCAGCACCGCGCTGCCAAACCCCCCCATCTTCTGGTGGTCTTCGGTGGTCACCAGCTTGTAGCCCTCCAGGGCCAGCGCTTCCAGCATCCCCTTGTCCAGCGGCTTGAGGAAGCGGGCGTTGATGACGCCAATCTCGGGGTGATCCTGGGCGGCCTCGAGGGCGTACTTGAGGGTCTTGCCAAAGGCCAGGATATAGGCCCTGGAGCCCTCCTTCAGCACCTCCCAGCGGCCCCACTCGATCTCGGGCCAGACCCCCTCGGGGGCTTTTTCCACGTTGTCGCGGGCGTAGCGGATGGCGATGGGCCCGCCCAGCTCCAGGGCCTTCTTGAGCATGGCCCGAAGCTCTAGGGCATCCTTGGGGGCGGCAATCTGCACGTTGGGCACGGTGCGCAGGTAGGCGATATCAAAAACCCCGTTGTGGGTGGCCCCGTCGCCCCCCACAATCCCGGCCCGATCCACCGCAAACACCACCGGCAGGTTCTCGATGGCGATGTCGTGGATGATCTGGTCGTAGGCCCGCTGCATAAAGGTTGAGTAAATAGCCAGCACCGGCTTGAGGCCCCGCAGGGCCATGCCCGCCGCCACCGTGGCCGCCACATCCTCGCAGATGCCGGTGTCCAGGTAGCGCTCGGGGTGGGTCTGGGAGTACTTCACCAGGCCCGAACCCTCGCGCATGGCCGGGGTGATGACGAAAAGCCGGGGCTCCTTATGGGCCAGCTCGGTCACCGCGTCGCCAAAGGCCGCCGACCAGGAGTAACCCTTGCTCACCTTCTCGGGTTTCTGGGGGTTGAAGCCGGGCGGCCCGTGCCAGTAGATGGGGTCTTCCTCGGCCACCCCGTAGCCCTTGCCTTTCTGGGTCACGATGTGCAGCAGGGTGGGGCCGTCGAGTTCTTTGATCTGCTCGAGGATGTGAATCAGGCCCGGCAGGTCGTGCCCGTCCACCGGCCCCACGTAGCGGATGCCCCAGGCGTAGAAGGGGTTCTCCTGGTGCAGCATCAGCTTGGCGGCCTCCTTGGCCCGGTCTACCAGGTTGAAGAGCCGGGGCGAGATGCCCTCCAAGACCTGCTTACCCCACTTCTGGGTGTCCTGTACCCATTTTTTGGTCTGGTACTCCCTGAAGTAGCGGTTCAGGGCCCCCACGTTCTCCGAGATGGACATCTCGTTGTCGTTCAAAATCATCAGCAGCCTGGGCTTGCGCTCGCCGATTACGTTGAGCGCGGCCAGGGCCATGCCGCCGGTCAGGGCCCCGTCGCCGATAACGGCCACCACATGGTAGTTTTCGCCCAGGGTATCGCGGGCAATAACCATGCCCAGGGCGTTGGCCAGCGAGGTGGAGGCGTGGCCCACCGTAATGGCGTCGTGCTCGCTCTCCGAAACCTTGGTAAAGCCCGAGATGCCCCCTTCCTGGCGGATGGTGTGGAAAACCTCCTTGCGTCCGGTCAGGATTTTGTGGGCATAAGCCTGGTGGCCCACATCAAACAACAAGCGATCCCTGGGCGAGTCGAAGACCCGGTGCAGGGCCACAATCAGTTCTACCGCCCCCAGCGAGGAGGCCAGGTGGCCGCCGTTCTGGGCGCACACCCGGATAATCTCACTGCGCAGTTCCTCGGCCAGTTGCAGCAGCTCTTCTTGCGTGAGGGTTTTGAGGTCTTGTGGCTGGTTGACCTTTTGCAATATCACAGGCGCCTCCCAAAACGACCCGGCGATGACCCGACCGCCGCGTGCATTGTTCTAAACTCTAGGGGTTCGTGGGTCGGTTGCAGTACCCCAGGGAACAAAGGGGCCTATTTGAAGTTGCGGTCAATCAGCGAGAGCCCGCCCTGGTCGCCAAAGTTCACCGAGCTGTAGATCTCGCCCACCCCAGGGTAAAACCAGATCTCGAAGCCCTCGCGCAGGTTGGGATTCCGGGGATCGCGCACCTCCCAGGCGATGCGGAACACCTCGAAGCTGCCCGCCGGTACGGTCACGTTGGACTTACCCAGCACCGTGTAGGTGTAGTCCAGCACCCGGTCGCTCACCCGGGTGACGTTGTTACCCGCGCGCAGCTCGATGACTTCGCGGGTCTGACCACCCCAGCGGGCCCCCACCACCAGGCTGGCCTGGGGGGGGTATTCCTGGATGGGGGGGGTGTAACGGGTCACCTGAAGCCGGCCGAAGTCTTCCATGCCCAGAAGCCGCACCCCACTGGCGTCCACCTGGCGGTAGTAGGAGCGCTCGAGGCCCCGCCCGCTCAGGCGGTAGCGGATGGCTGGCTGGCCCTCAAAGGTGGTGGGGCCCAGCACCGAGATGCGCACCGGCGGGTCGCCGATGGAGGCCCGGGGCGGCAGGTAAACCCAGTCCAGCCCTGGCTGGGAAGGGTAGAAGCCCACCGGGCCCTGAATAAGGGCGGTGTTGGTCTGGGGTTCGGTGGCACGGGGCGCACAGGCCCCCAGGAGCAGCAGTAGCAGCAGCGCCATTCGTTGCATCGCCCCAATTTACCCCCGGGTGAGAGGAGATGGGTGTAAAACCTCGCGCAATTCGATTAAGAGCTGCGGCAGCTCGGCCAGGGCCGGGGGTTCTTCGGAACCCGAGACCAGCAACAGCTCGGCCCCCAGGCGCTCGAGGTACTCCACACCCCGCTCAAAGCCCTGCAAAAGCTCGTGGTGGCGCACCAGCAGGCGGTCGCGGGTGGGGCCTTGGGTGCTGGGCTTGGCTAGGAAGCGCTCGAGCTCGGCCAGTTGCGGCAGCAGCTTACGCAGGTCTCGCCCGTACTGCTGGGCCGGTTGGAGCGCATCGTGCAGATGGGACAGCCGCCCCCCCAGCCGCCCAATCTCGGCCAGGGCCGCCTCGAGCCGGTGGGCCTGCTCTTCTTGTGCGGGCGGCAGGCTCCGGCTGGCCCCAAACACCCAGACCAAAAGCCCCACCGCCAGCAACAAGAGCATCAGCTCCAACAGGGCAATACCGGCCATGTTGCCTCAAGGATACGCAGCCACCTTCCCAAAGTGCAAAACTGCCCAGGCTTTGGGGTAGGCCCACGCTTTCTCGGTGTGCAGTTCGGCTTCAACGAGCTCAGCCGACTTTTCCAGTAAAAGCCCTCAGACCATCCCTAGCTCGCGCTTGAGGCGGGCCAGGTCGTCTTCAACAGCCTTGTTGCTGCCCAGGCTTTCCAGCTCCTTCTCCACGTCGCTTTTGTCCAGCTCCGAAAGGGCCGCGTGCTTGTCCTCCATGGCCTCGATGCGGCGCTCCATGTCCTCGAAGGCCTCCACCGCGCTGTGGGCGTCTACCTTGGACTCGAACCGGCGCACCGTCTCGGCGGCCTCCACACCCTTCTTGCGGGCAATGAGCAGGGCTTTTTTGGCCTCGGACTCCTGAATTTTGCCTTCCAGGGCCTTGAGCTGGGTGGTGAGCTGATTAACCAGGGTCTGTTGCTGGGCCACCTGCTGGGCAAAGCCATCGGCCAGGGCCTGGGCCTGCTGTTTGCGCTTGAGGGCCTCGCGGGCCAGGTCTTCGCGCCCGCCCTTGAGGGCCTCGGCGGCTTTTTGCTCCCAGGCCCGCGCCTGCTCGGCGTAGCTTTGCTGCTCGCGCTCGAGCTTCTTCAGCTCGGCCATGGCCTCGGCCACCTCCATCCGGGCCTCGCGCAGCGTGGAGCGCATATCCTCCAGGGCCTGCTCGACGATTTTTTCCGGGTCTTCAGCCCGTTTAATCAGATCGTTGATATTGGCCCGAATCAGGCGGGAAAGGCGGTCGAGAATGCCCATGTTGGTTCCTCCTGCAACCCAGTGTAGCGCACCCCCACCCCCCTCACAACCTCCGCCGCGCACAAAGCCGGGTTTTGCTGGACAAACGCCCCAAACGGCACTTCACCACTCGGGGTCGTCCTTTTTTGTTGGCCGTATTTCAAACTCGCCCTCGAGCGGGTTGTACACCGGCTCCCAGTCCCTCTTACCGGGAGAAAAGGTCTCCTGGTGCGGGTTGTATTTCGGCGGCGCAGGAATGGCCGAAAACTCGCCGTTGGTTGGCAGATACGAGAACCTGTTGCCCGCTGGGGCAAACTCGTAGCGGTTTTGGAAGGGGTTGTACCGCAAAACCCAGTCTTCTGGAACCATCTCGAATTTATTCGTGTAGGGGTTGTACTTCTGAACCAACTTTGCCATTTTTAAAAGCGTACTTCATTTTTTAGAAGCTTTTTGGTAATAAAGCCAAACCCCCAAACAGCCACCGAGCTTTTCAGGGCAGCCATTTGGGGACGACTCTAATCCCCTTGCAGGGCTTTTACTACCGCCAAGCGCCAGTACCCCCAAGAGGGGGATGAGGATAGTTTCAATCCCCTTACGGGGCTTTTTGTTTGCAACAGCATACCCCGCTAAACACCGTGCTGTACAGGGGTGCTGGAGGGGGTATTTATGAGAAACTAGAGTTATCCACAGCCTCCCTGTGGATAACTGGGGTAAAAAGTGCGTTTTTTGCGATGAGGGCTTACTTTCTCACGCTTTTAGATTTTTTGTGGCGTGGGTTTACCTTTTTCATAGCAAAACCTGGCTTTCAAAGTGCTCTATTGAATTGCTCGACAACAGCATCATAGCATTTTGCGCAAAACATAATGGGTTATTTGGTGAAAGGGTTTCCGCGCTGTGCTGGACTGGCTTTAGGTTGGGTTTTGTGTGGGGTGGGGTGCGATTGCGCAGGTATTTTTGGCGGGTTGGGCGGGGTTTACGCTCGTTGTAACGGGTGTCGGGCGGGGGCGGGTGGGGGTAGTATTTGGGCATGGTTGCCGATCTTTCTCCGGCCCAGGTGCGGGCGGCCATCCAGCAGTACCTGCTGGACGCGCTACCCAAGCCCGAGGCGGCTACCCGCCTCGAGCTGGCCCAGTTTGCCCGGATGCTGCGCGACTACCCCGAGCGCGGCGGCAAGATGCTGCGGGGTACGCTGCTGGTGTATACCGGGCTGGCCTACGGGGCTTCGCTGGAGGGGGTGCTGCCGGTTGCGGCGGCGCTCGAGCTTTTCCAGAACTGGGCCCTGATTCACGACGACATCGAGGACGCCTCCGACGAACGGCGCGGCAAACCGGCTTTGCACAAGCTGTATGGGGTGCCGCTGGCCCTCAATGCCGGTGACGCGCTGCACGCCCGGCAGTGGGCCTTGCTGGTGGAGGCGGGGGCTTCCCGGGCGGTGCTGCTCGAGTTTGTGCACATGGTGGAACAAACCGCCCAGGGGCAGCACCTGGAGATGAGCTGGATGGAGGGGCAGCGCTTCGACCTGGGCGAGCCGGACTACCTGGAGATGGTGGGCCAGAAGGCCGCCTACTACACCGCGGTGGCCCCGCTGCGGCTGGGGGCGCTGGCCGCCGGGGCAGAGCCGCCCGCCGCCTTCAGCGAGGCCGGGATGAAGCTCGGCATCGGGTTTCAGATTGTGGACGACGTGCTCAACCTGATGGGCGACCCCGCCAAGTACGGCAAGGAAATTGCCGGCGACCTGTGGGAGGGCAAGCGCACCCTTATTCTGCTGCGCTTTTTGCAGCAGGCCAGCCCCGAGGAACGCCGCCGGGCCGAGGCCCTGCTGCGCATTCCCAGGGAGCAAAAGCCGGCCCCGGAGGTGCAGTGGCTGCACCAGCGGCTGTTGCAGTCGGGGGCGGTGGCCCAGGCCCAGCAGGTGGCCGAGCGGCTGCTGGCCGAGGGGCTGGAGGCGCTCGAGCCGGTGCTGCGCGGGGCCCCGCGGGGCGCGTATGGGGCGCTGGTGCTGGAAATCCTGCAAAGTCTGGTGCGGCGGGAAGCATAAGGTACAAAATCTGATACAGTATTTCGTATGAAAGCCCTGGACCTCGAGCGCGACCTGGTTCCCGTATCGGAGTTTCGTTCCCACGCCGCCGCGCTCCTCAGGCGCGTACAGGAGGGCAGCCGGATCGTCCTGACCCAGAACGGCCGGGCGGCGGGCGTGCTCCTGAGCGTACGCGACTACAAGGAAATGGAACTGCGCCTGATGGAGCTCGAGAACGCGGTTCGCTCGCTCATCGAGGCCCGGAAAGGGCAGTTGATGGATAAAGAAGAGGCCCTGCAACAAATTGACCAAGAGGTCGAGCGTGCGTATCCGAATTCCTCCGGGCGTTCGTCAGCAGATTGAATCCGCAATTCTCAGTCAGCCCTCCGCGGATGCCAGCCACAGGTTACGGCGGTTGTTGGACAGCGCCTTTCGACAGATCGAGCTGTTTCCCGAGTCGGGCCGAAAGCATAACCGCCACCGGGAGGATATGCGGGTTGTGTTGGTGGGCGATTACCGGTTGCTGTACCTGGTGGACATGGAAGCCGATGAGGTCATTTTGGTGTCCTTTGTCTTTGCAGGCTTGCCGGGCGACGCCCTCGACTAGCCCAATTGGCGCAACGTAACCTGGTTCAGCATTCAATGCACTATAAAAAGTAAACTACTGGCATGGAACCCAAGCCCTTTGAAATTGGCCTCTACACCTTTGTAGAAAACACCCCCGACCCCTACACCGGTCAGCTTCAAGACCCCGCCCAGCGCATGCGGGACTTGCTCGAGCAGGCCCATCTGGCCGATCAGGTAGGGCTGGACGTGTTTGCCGTGGGCGAGCACCACCGCGAGGAATACCTGGCCTCGGCCCCGGCGGTTGTTCTGGCCGCCATTGCCGCGCGCACCCGGCGCATCCGGCTCACCAGCGCCGTCACCGTGCTCAGCTCCGACGACCCGGTGCGGGTCTTCCAGCAGTTCGCCACCCTGGATCTGCTCTCGGGGGGCCGGGCCGAGATTATGGCCGGGCGGGGTTCTTTTATCGAGTCGTTTCCGCTGTTTGGCTACGACCTGGACGATTACAGCGCGCTGTTTGAAGAGAAGCTCGAGCTTTTGCTAAAAATCCGCGAGCAGGAGCGCGTCACCTGGAGCGGCCGCTTCCGCCCCGCCCTGCACGACCAGCCGGTTTATCCCCGTCCGGTACAGAACCCCCTGCCGGTCTGGGTGGCGGTGGGCGGCACGCCCCAGTCGGTGGTACGGGCCGCCACGCTGGGTTTGCCCATGGCCTTAGCCATTATCGGCGGGATGCCCGAACGCTTTGCCCCCCTCTTCGACCTCTACCGCCAGACCGCCCGGCGGCTGGGCCACGCCCCCCAGCCCCTTTCCGTCAACTCGCACGGCTTTATCGCCGACGACCCCCGGGAGGCCCTCGAGCTGGCCTACACCAGCAGCAGCTACATCATGAACCGCATCGGACAGGAGCGCGGCTGGCCCCCCCAAAGCCGCGCCCAGTACGAGGCCTCCACCGGCCTGCGCGGGGCCAACTTTGTGGGCCACCCCGAGCAGATTGTCGAGAAAATCCTGTTCCAGCACAAAATTTTCGGTCACCAGCGCTTCCTGCTCCAGCTCACCGTGGGCACCCTCCCGCACCGCAAGGTTCTGCGGGCCATCGAGCTGCTCGGCACCGAGGTAGCGCCGGTGGTGCGCAAGGAGATCGCCTCCAGAGGCAACCCCAGCGTTGCCACGACCTGAACGCTTCAGCGCCGCACCACCAGGGCCACCCCCAGCGCGGCCAGGCCCATCCCAAGCAGGGCCAGTACCCCGAGCCGCTCGCCGAACAGAACGTAGGCTTCCAGCGCGGTGGCCGGGGGCACCAGGTAAAACAGGCTGGCCACGCTGCTGGCCGAGTTGTGCCGGATCAGGTACATCAGGAGCAGAATGGCCCCCACCGAGAGCACCAGCACCAGCCAGGCCATGGCCAGGATGAACTGCGGCGTCCACTGGATCTGCATGGTCTCGCGAAAGAGCAGGGACAGGACAAATAACCCCGCTGCCGCCGCCAGGTACTGCACCACCGTCCCGCCGATCAGGGGCATCTGTACGGCAAAGCGCTTCTGATACAGCGTGCCCAGGGTGGTGGAGAGCAGGGCCAGGACGATGGCCACAAACGCCGAGGGCTCGATGTGCAGGACTCGAGCGCCCAGGGCTTTCTCCCCCACTACCAGCCCCACCCCCCCAAAGCCCAGCAGCAGGCCGGCCCACTGCACCGCGCTCACCCGCTCGCGCAGCAACGGCTGGGCCAGGAGGGCGGTCAGGATGGGCTGCAAGCCCACAATCAGGGCCGCCAGCCCGGCGGGCATCCCCCTCGAGATGGCAAAAAACACCCCGCCCAGATAGCCCGCGTGCAGCAGCAGCCCCGAGACCCCGATGTGCAGGTTCAGGGCCCAGCCGCTGGGCCAGGCCGAGCGCAGCACCCCGGCCAGCGCCGAAAGCAGCCCCGCCACAATCAGCATCCGCACCCACAAAAAGGTGAAGGGCTCGGCGTAGGGCAGCCCAAACTTGGCCCCCACAAAGCCGGTGCTCCACAGCAGCACAAAGATAATCGGGGCCCAAAACGCAAGCCTCATAACCCCACCGAGCGCAGCAGCCACAGGGCCAGCAACCCCACCCCAATGGTAAGCAGCGCGTTTTTGAAGCGCCAGGCCACCAAGGCAGCGAGCAGCCCGGCCCACAGCTCGGGGTGCGCCAGCCCGGCCCACCGGCTGTTGTGCGTAAGCAAGGCCGGGAAAACCAGCCCCGCCAGGGTTGCAGCAGGCACGTAGCGCAGGCCTTGCCGCACCAGCGGGGGCAGCCTGAAGCGCTCGAGGAGCGTCATGGGGTAGTAGCGCACCGCAAAGGCGATCAGGGCAAGCCCCAGGATGTTAAGCCAGATATCGAGCGAGGTCATGTTCTCCAGGGAAAAGCGGTCTTACTCCGAAGCGGTGGGGGTCTTGGCCTGTCATGGCCCTTCTTTCATCTCCCTTGGGGCATCTTCCCATGCCCGGCCCCTCTGGCGGTTTTCCAGCCACACCCCCGCCGCAATGCCCGCGAGCGCGCCAATAAACAGCCCCAAGCGGTAGGGCAGGCCCACCAGGGCGGTAGCCACCAGACCGCCCACCAGGGCGGCGGCCAGGCTGGGGCGGTCGCGCAGGGCGGGGATCAGGAGCACCATAAAACTCAGTGGAATGGCGAACTCGAGGCCCCAGCGCTCGGGAACCCGCGCCCCCAGCAGCGCACCAATGCAGGTGCTGCCCACCCAGGCGATATACTGCGGCACCCCCCCGCCCAGAAAGTACCATGGTGTACACCGGGAACCCAACTCTCGGTGGCGCTCCATGGCGAGGGCGAAGTTCTGATCCACCATCAGGAAGGCCGCCAGGGGTTTGAGCCAGCCCCGCAAGGGCTCCAGGTGCCGGGCGATGGCCGAAGAATACATTACGTAGCGCAGGTTCACCACCAGACCGGCCAGCAGCACCAGAGGAATCGCCGCCCCCGAGTGCATGAGCTGCAGCGCCACCAACTGCGAGGCCCCTGCGAACACCAGGGCCGACATAAGGGTGATCTCGAGGACATTCAGCCCCGCCTTGAGCCCGGCGAGGCCGGTGACCAGCCCGAAGGGGATCACCCCGATGGTCATCGGCATTACTTCCCAAAAACCCCGCCAGAAGGCATCTCTCGGGCTGCTTGGGGGAGGACTCACCACCTCGCCCCCTTCTGCCCTGGATTCAGGTTGGAGCCACACATCTGGTCTTCAAAGCAGGACATCCCGCGGTGGCCGGCCTCGAGGACGCGTTCGATTTGCAGGCGGTGTGGCATGGCTTGGGCTCCCGACTCGAGGCCCTCCGACCTCTAGAAGCTGTTGTATCACGGTTTGCAGCCAGACGTAAAATCCTCCGCATCCCAGTGGGCAGCAGGGCATTGGCAGCCTCTCATATGGAATCCTTCCATGCTATGTGCAGCCCGAGGTGAAGGATTCAAGCCAACCGAGGGGAGTAGAAAGGCATTTCGGAAGTATCACCTAGAGGTGCCGAGTGAACGAACGCACATCACCTCGCAGTTTCCAGCCTGACCCCCACGGTGGTGCGCGGTTTGAATCCGGGCAAACTGGGGTTCAAAAAGCGCCCTGCCTCGCCATCGTTCAGCAAAAAGCGCCTGAAAAAAGCGGTGGCAAAGTGCTTGACCAGGTCGTGGGCGCGCTCCATGTCCCACACCGGCTCAAAGCAGCGCCAGTAGTCCTCTTCCCTACCCCGCACCTCGAGGGGGCACTCCACAAAGGGGTTGTGCTGGGCGGCGGCCAGGCTCAGGAGGTACTTATCCTGCGAACCCGCCTGGCGGAAGTACTCCAGCGCGTCGCGCCGGTAGGTGGCCACATCGTCGGCCTCGCCTGCCGCTACAAACAAAGGAACCCTGAGGTTTGCCAGCGAGCGGGCCCCAATCCAGGGCTGGCCGTAGGGGGCCATGGCAAACACCGCTTTGATGCGGGGATCAGGCTGGACAACCTGGGCGCCGCGCTGGGCCTCGAGCTGCGCAAAAAAGGGCAGGGCAAAGCAGGGCCCCTCGTTGTTGCTGGCCCGGCAGTATTCGCCCAGGGCCGCACCATCCAGCCCCGCACCGGCCGCGTTGATCACGCTGTAACCGCCGTAGCTGTAGCCCAGCAGGCCCACGTTGCCGGCGTCTGCGCTCGGAATCTGCCGGGCCACCGCACCGATGGCAAACAGGATATCCAGCGGCCTATCCACAATGCTGCTGATGTAGTTTGGCTGGGTCAGGGTCTGGTAGGTCGAGCCGGGGTGGTCGAGCGCGGCCACCACAAAACCCCGGCTGGCCAGGTGCTCATTCAGGTAAGCAAACTGGAAGCGGGTGCCGGGCTGGCCGTGCGAGGCCACAATCAGCGGGAACCTGCCGCTGGCAGGCACGGCGTCCCGGTTGGCGCGTCCGGCAATCCGAACCGGGGTCTGCCCGATCACGCTCGGGTAAACCGTGTTTTGTTGGATTCCGCTGGCAGGGTACCAGACCTCAACCGTAATACTTCGGTTTTGACGGCCTGGATCGGTGAGTTGCAGGGTTCTGACCCCCACCACCGCACTGCCTCGAGCCGCCAGGGGCGGGGCATCCGGGCGTTCCACATTCACTCCTTGGGCCATCGCTAAGCCGCTCAAAAGCAGCACCATTGCCAGGCGCTTTAGCATCCCTTGCACAGACTCCTTCCGCCTTCAGCTTACCCGCTCCACCCGGATCATGTTGGTGGTACCCCGCACCCCAAAGGGCACCCCGGCAGCAATCACCACATACTCGCCCACCTCGGCCAGGCCGGTCTCTTTGGCCTTAGCCACCGCAATCTGCACCATGTCATCGGTGTCTTTGGGATCGGGGGCCAGCAGGGGCAGCACATCCGAGACCAGGGCCAGTTGGTTGCGCACGTGGGGGTTGGGGGTCAGGGCCAGAATCGGCACCGGGGGCCGGGTGCGGGCCACCCGGCGGGCCGCCCCGCCGCTGGAGGTAAACACCACCACGGCCTTGGCCCCGGTGGACTCCACCACGTCATCCACAGCTCGAGCGATGGCGTCCTGCACGGTGCGGGTGGCCGGCGGGCGCAGGGCGTTAAGGCGGTCTTTGTACTCCTGGGTGGCCTCGATGGTTTTGGCTACCCGGGTCATAAACGAGACCGCCTCGACCGGGTACTGACCGGCGGCCGTCTCAGCCGAAAGCATCACCGCATCGGTGCCGTCGAAGATGGCGTTGGCCACGTCCGAGGCCTCGGCCCGGGTGGGGCTGGGGTTTTTGATCATGGACTCCAGCATCTGGGTGGCGGTAATTACGGCCTTGCCAGCCTGCACCGACTTGAGGATGATGCGCTTCTGCACCGCCGGCACCTCCTCCAGCGGCATCTCCACCCCCAGGTCGCCGCGGGCCACCATGATGCCGTCGGCCTCCTCGAGGATCTCGTCAAAGCGGGCCACCGCGCTGGGCTTCTCGATCTTGGCCATCAGCCGGGCGCGGGAGTTGTGGCGGGTCAGGTAGTGGCGGGCCAGCAGCAGATCGTCGCGGCTGCGCACAAAGCTAATCGCCACCCAGTCCACCTCGAGCTCGGCCCCCAGGGCGATGTCGTCGATGTCTTTATCGGTCAGGGCCGGGATCGAGAGGTCGGCGCCGGGGATGTTGATGCCCTTGTTGTTGGAAAGCCGCCCCCCCACCAGCACCGTGGTGTGGATGTCGTTGATGCGCACCTCATCGACCCGCAACCGGATGTTCCCATCATCCAGGAGCAGAATCTGTCCTGGGGTTACGTCGTTGGGCAGACCCCGGTAGGTGGTCGAAACCCGGGTTTCATCCCCCTCAACGGGCTCAGAGGTGATGATGAACTTCTGCCCGGCCTGCAGCTCCACCGCCCCCTCGCGAAAGCGCCCACAGCGAATCTTGGGGCCCTGCAGGTCTTGCAGGATGGCTACGGTACGGCCAAGGGCGCTCGAGGCCTCCCGGATCATCTGCACCGAGGCTCGGTGGTCCTCGGGCACGCCATGCGAAAAGTTGAGGCGAAAAACATCGACGCCAGCCTCGATCAGGGCCCGGATCACCTCAGGTGAACGCGAGGCCGGCCCCAAGGTGGCCACAATTTTGGTTCGTTTCAAAAGTCCCATAGTCTCGTCTCGGGCTGGCCTGCAGCCTCACTTTTTGAAGGCCTCAAACCCCAGGAAGCGCGCCCCCGTACCCAGCTCCTCCTCGATGCGCAAAAGCTGGTTGTACTTGGCCAGGCGATCCGAGCGGCTGGCCGAGCCGGTCTTGATCTGGCCGGCGTTAACCGCCACGGCAATGTCGGCAATGGTGTTATCTTCTGTTTCACCCGAGCGGTGCGAGAGGATGGTGGTGTAGCCGGAGCGGTGGGCCAGCCGGATGGCCTCCAGGGTTTCGGAGAGGGTGCCGATCTGGTTAACCTTGACCAGGATGGAGTTCCCCACCCCCATCTCGATACCGCGCTTCAGGATGGCCGGGTTGGTCACAAACAGGTCGTCGCCCACAAGCTGGATGCGCCGGCCCAGCCGTTCGGTCAGGAGTTTCCAGGTCTCCCAGTCGTCCTCGGCCAGCCCGTCCTCGATGGAGACGATGGGGTACTGGTTGACCCAGTTCTCCCAGTAGGCCACCATCTCCGGGCCGGAGAGCGACTTACCGTCGGCCTCGAGCACGTAGCGACCCTCCTGGTAAAACTCCGAGCTGGCCGGGTCGAGGGCGATGGCGATCTCCTGGCCGGGCTTGTAGCCGGCCTTCTCAATGGCCGTAAGCAGCACCTCCACCGCCTCCTCGTTGGACTTGAGATCGGGGGCGAACCCCCCCTCGTCCCCCACATTGGTATTGTAGCCCTTGGCTTTCAAGACCGACTTGAGGGCGTGGAAGGTCTCGACCCCCGCCCGCAGGGCCTCCGAGAAGGTGGGCAGCCCACCGGGCACCAGCATAAACTCCTGGAAGTCTACGTTGTTATCGGCGTGCTTGCCCCCGTTGATCACGTTCATCAAGGGCACCGGCAGGGTCACCCCCTGCACCCCCCCCAGGTAGCGGTAGAGCGGCAAGCCCAGCCCGCTGGCCGCCGCATGGGCCGTAGCCAGCGAGACCGCCAGAATGGCATTGGCTCCCAGGTTGCCTTTGTTGGGGGTGCCGTCGAGCTCGAGCATGGTTTTATCCACGGCCTCCTGATTGAGCGCGTCCAGCCCGATCACCTCGTCGGCGATGCGCTCGTTGATGGCCGCCACCGCCCGCAGCACCCCCTTGCCCCCGAAGCGGGGCCCGCCATCCCGTAGCTCCACCGCTTCATGGGCCCCGGTAGAGGCACCCGAAGGTACCATGGCCCGCCCGCGGGCCCCCGACTCCAGCACCACCTCGGCCTCGACGGTGGGATTGCCGCGTGAGTCCAGTACTTCGCGTCCTTTGATCTCAACGATTGTGGTCATTGGTTTGTGCCTCCTTGCTGGAAACGCTTCTATTTCCCGCAACCGCTTAAGAGTCTACACCTCGAGGCCCGGAATGCAGTCATAACCCCACACAGCCTCAAACCCGCAACGGTACCACCACCGCCAGGTAGCCGCTATCCTCCACCGCCTGCACCAAGCTGGGGCTGGTCGGGCCGGACAGCTTGATCCGCACCGCTCCCTCGATGGGGGCCAGGGCATCGATTAGGAACTGGGCGTTGTAAGCTACCATTAGCTGGGGCTCACCTGAAGCCTCTATGCTAAGCTCTTCCCTGCCCCGGCCATAATCGCTCTCGGCATCAATGTCAAGCTTGTTGTTGTTAAACAGAAGATTGACACGGTGGTTGTGTCGATCCGATAGCACCGCCACCCGCTTCAAGCTCTCACGCAAGGCCTCGGCCTGCAAGGTGGCCTCCAACACAAAACTTTGCGGAATAACCCGCCCATAGTCGGGGAACTCGCCCTCCATCAACTTCACCGACATTCGAACCGCCTCGCCTACCAGCGTTAGGGTGCCTTCGGCCACTGCCAGGGCCACCTCGCCTTGGGCATCCCTGAAAACCCGCACGATCTCGTCGGCGCTCCGGGCCGGGATAACCAGCTTGCGGTTTTGAAGCTGCATGGGCAGGTCGTAGCAGGCCAGGCGGTAGCCGTCGGAGGCCACCGCGCGCAGGCTGGCAGGGGACATCTCGAGCTGCACCCCACGGAAGATGGCCCGATACTCCTCGGTGCTGGCAGCATAGCGCACACGGGTAATGGCCTGGGCTAGACGGGCAGCGGCGATCTTTTCAACGCCCGGCGGGCTGAATGATAGCTCGGGATAACCATCTGGGCTGGTGGTGGAAAGCTGGGTATTGAAGGCCCCCGAGTGCAGTTCTAAGCGCTCTCCATTCCCAAAGATTAATTCCACCAGCTCTCCTGGGGCGCTGCGCACAATCTGTATGAAGGTCTGGGCCAGTACCAGCACCTGACCTGCGCCCCGTATCTCAGCAGGTAGCTTAACCTCGATGTCCACCTCGCCGTTGGTACCCCGCAGAATCAGGCCTTGCTCGGAAAGTTCAATCGGTAAGTAGGTCAGGATGGGGTTGGAGCTGCGGCTGGGAACAATCCGCTCTAGAATGGATAGTCCTTCAACAAGGGTACGTTTGGGGATGCGAACTTCCACGCTGGCCTCCATGCTGGGCTATCTGGTCGGGGCAGCAGCCCTAGTCAGCCCAGATATTCTAACAGTCAATCTAAACGATTGAAGCAGGTTTGCGAGGTGCCTGTTTTTACGCTGTTCATACCGCTCTTTGGGGGTTGGACTGGGCAGTGGGTCAACAAGTGGGGGCTATCTTTAAAAAAACTACTCCTTCTCGTTTTAAAAATTTTTTAAGATTAGTACTAGTAGTAGTAGGGGCTGTGGATATGTGGATAAGGCCTAATTAAGGCCCATTGATATCGAATTGAGCCTGTGGATAAAAGGTGTGGAAAATTGTGAATAAGCTGTGGATAAGCTGTGGAAAAAGGGGGCACTTATCCACAAGCTCGGTACAGACGCATTTATCCACAGGTGTATCCACAGGGTTATCCACAGGTTATCCACAGGGTTATCCACAGGCGAAATTAATTTGTCCACAGCCTTGAGTTGGGCGATTATGTTGCTAAAATAATCTGGTTTGAGTATGAACAACCTCAACGCAGACGTTCCCGGATGCTTTTGAGGGCCTGTTGGAGGCCGGGTTCGGTATCCAGGCTCTCCTGAATCTTCTGGATGGCGTATAGCACCGTGGTGTGGTCACGCCCATCGAAGAACTGCCCGATTTCTGGCAGGGAGGCGTGGGTCATTTCGCGAATCAAGTACATGGCAATCTGGCGGGGAATCACAACCTCCTTACGCCGACCCGCGCCGCGTATCTCCTCTGGTCTAAGGTTGTAGTGTTCGGCCACAGCTTTGAGGATTTCTTCCGGGGCCAGCCCGGTCTCAGAAGCCGCAAATACGTCGGATAAGGCCTTGACAGCTACCGCTTTGCTGAGTTGTACACCATTGAGGGAGGCATAGGCGATTACCCGCATGAGAGCACCCTCGAGCTCGCGGATGTTGGAGGTAATTTGTTTGGCGATGTATTCCAGCACCTCCTCGGGAACACGCATGTTGCGGTACTCGGAGTTCATCTTGAGGATGGCCACCCGGGTCTCGAGGTCGGGAGGCTGGATATCGGTAATCAAACCCCACTCAAAGCGGCTGCGCAGACGGGCCTCGAGGGTAAGGATATCTTTGGGGGGGCGGTCTGAGGAAAGAATGATCTGCTTGCGGGCCTCGTAGAGGGCGTTAAAGGTATGGAAGAACTCTTCCTGGGTTCGCTCCTTACCAGCGATGAACTGAATATCGTCTACCAACAGCAGATCCACCGAGCGGTAGCGGTCGCGGAACTCGGTCATGCGATCTTCGCGGATGGCGTTGATAAGTTCGTTGGTAAAGGTTTCGGTAGAAACGTACTCAATCTTTTTGTCGGGAAAACGCTGGGCCACCGAGTGCCCAACGGCATGCATGAGGTGGGTTTTGCCCAACCCTACCCCGCCATAGATAAATAAAGGGTTGTATGCGTTGCCGGGGGACTCTGCGACGGCGACAGCCGCGGCGTGGGCGAGGTTGTTGTTCTGCCCCACCACAAAGTTCTCGAAGATGTACTTGGGGTTAAGCCGGGCGCGTGCCTCTTGGGGCTTGCTGGGAGTGGAAGCGGAAAAAATATCTTCCTGGACGGGTTTTCCTGGAATTACTTTGAGTTCGAAGCGAGGTGCCTGGGCTCCCAGGCGGGCCAGGGCTTCGGTGAGCAGCTCGGCGTAGTGATCCTCAATCCAGCCTTTGAAGAAGCTGGTAGGAACGCCCAGCTCGAGCGAGCCGTTGACCACCCCCAGCGGTTGAATCTTCTCAAACCAGGTGTGGTACTCCACCTCTGTGATACTTTGGCGTACGTACTCGAGTACATTTTGCCAGACAGTGTTTTGGGTCAAGGCCACTCCTCCCCTATACAAGTTTGTACATTTTACCGAGTTATCCACAGGTGGAGAACCCCCTGTGGATAATGTTGTGTGGATGTGAGCAAAACCTTACTGGAGCCTGGAATTCGCATCTGGAACAGCAAAAACAAAACCGTGTGAAATCTGAGAGACGCGCCCGTTGAACTCGTGGATTCTAAGAGGCCTCTGCTAAAATGCGAGGTTAGGAGTTGATGGGGATGGGGGCCTATGACGTTATAGTGGTGGGCGGTGGTCATGCGGGGATCGAGGCGGCCTGGGCAGCAGCCAGGCTGGGGGCTCGGGTGGGCCTGGTCACGTCGAACCCTGAGCGCATTGGCTTGATGCCCTGCAACCCCGCTGTGGGTGGGCCCGGTAAAAGCCAACTCGTGGCTGAAATAGAGGCCCTGGGTGGCCTGATGGGCAAGCTAGCGGATGCCACTGCTATTCACACCCGTGTGCTAAATCGTTCTAAAGGCCCTGCGGTTCAGAGCTTGCGCGTACAGGTCGACCGCGATCTTTATGCGCTCGAGGCCCAGCGGGTGCTGCTGGGGCATCCTCAGATTGAAAGTGTGCGGGCTGAAGTGGCGGCGCTGTGGGTAGAGCAGGGGGTGCTGTGTGGCGTGCAGACTGTGGACGGACGCAGACTGCCGGCCCGGGCTGTGGTGGTGGCCAGTGGTACCTTTTTACAAGGGGTGGTCTGGTACGGAAGGCAGTCCCGGCCTGCAGGACGACAGGGAGAGCCCCCTGCCCGTTTTCTCTCCGAAAGTTTGCGGGCCGCGGGGCATCGCTTGTTGCGCTTTAAGACTGGGACGCCCCCCCGCATCCAGGCCGACTCGGTGGATTACCACAAGCTCGAGGTCGTTCCGGCGGACGATCCTCCAGAAACCTTTGCTGGGGTGCCCGGCCCTTATGCCACAGCCCGTCCCACCTGGCAGACCCGCACAACTGCAACCACCCACCGGCTGATCCAAGAAAATCTACACTTATCGCCTCTATACGGAGGGGATATAGAAGGGATCGGGCCCCGGTACTGCCCTTCTATCGAAGACAAGGTGGTTCGCTTTTTCGACAAGGAAACGCACCTGCTTTTTGTGG
The DNA here is from genome assembly GCA_026004095.1 of Meiothermus sp. Classification (GTDB taxonomy): domain Bacteria; phylum Deinococcota; class Deinococci; order Deinococcales; family Thermaceae; genus Meiothermus. The sequence continues at coordinate 30,624 of BPIL01000001.1, read as the reverse complement.
AGCCCGATGGACTGCACACCACGGAGCTATACCTGCAAGGTTTTAGCTCTTCCCTACCCCCTGAACTGCAGGTTCAGATGGTGCATAGCCTCCCAGGTTTTGAGCGGGCGGTGATTCAACGCTATGCCTACGCAGTGGAATATGATGCCGTGGATCCTCTGGAACTAACACCAGGCCTGCAGTCCCGTATGCTGCCGGGGTTGTTTACTGCTGGTCAGCTCAATGGAACCTCGGGCTATGAAGAGGCAGCGGCCCAGGGTTTGCTGGCCGGTCTGAATGCGGCGCGGTATGCAATGGGGCTGGAGGAGGTTCATCTGCCGCGAGCCTCTGGCTATATCGGGGTGATGATAGACGATCTGGTTCACCGTGGGGTGGACGAGCCCTATCGCATGATGACCTCGAGGGTGGAGCTGCGCTTGTTGTGCAGGTCGGATAACGCGGATGAACGCATGGTGCCGTTGGCGGTTGGTTGGGGGCTGCGATCGGCTGAAGATCTAGAGGCTGTGCAGGCCAAATATACGCGAATTCAGAACGAGTTGAACCGCCTTCAGCGCAGCCGTATAGAGGGGGTCTCGGCATTGCAATACCTGCGACGGCCTGAGGTCAGTTATGAACAGGTGCTGCGGTTAATCGGGCCACCGGAGATACCCCTCAGCAAAGCCGAGGCCTACCAGGTTGAAGTGCGGGCCAAGTACGCGGGTTATATGGAGCGGCAGGCCAAGCTGCGTGAGAGGCTGAAAGAACTCGAGGCCTACCGCCTACCAGTGAATCTTGACTATGCCCGTGTTCCCAGCCTCTCTAAAGAGGCGATCGAAAAACTCGGTCGGGTTCGTCCCCACTCGGTAGCGGAAGCCTCGAGGGTACCAGGAATTCGAGACTCAGACATTACGGCGCTTCTGGTGTACATCGCTAAAATGCCGGTTCCCGTTAACTGATCGGGCTGGTAATGTTTCACGTTTTACATATCGCACGCTGCCGATTGGAGCGGCCAATGTATGCAGATGAGCGCGGCTGGAAAACAGATGCTGTTGCAAGCAGGTGCGGAACTGGGTCTGGAACTAGAACCCCACCTGGCCCGTTTTGTTTTACTCTATGACCTGCTTACAACCGCAAATCAGAACCTTAACTTGACCGCCATCCGGGATGAAAGAGGCATAGTACATAAGCATTTTGTAGATTCCCTGTCTTGTCTGCGTTACTCTGGCTTTACAAACGGGATGTCGGTGATAGACGTTGGTACTGGAGCGGGTTTTCCTGGGCTGCCTTTGGCAATTGTACGCTCCGATGTCCGGTTCGATTTGCTGGATGCTACCCAGAAGAAAATAGGTTTTGTGACCAAGGCTATACAAAACCTGGCGTTACCGAACGCACAGGCTCTCTGGGGGCGCGCTGAAGACCTCGGTCAACAGATTGTAAAACGTGAAACATACGGGGCTGCTCTGACCCGTGCAGTGGCCGCACTGGCTACCACCGCTGAGTTGACCCTACCCCTGGTGCGGGTAGGTGGGTTTGTGCTGGTGCAGAAAGGTGCTGAAGTGGTGCGCGAGGTGGCTGAGGCCCAAGGTGCAATACGAAAGCTAGGGGGCGTGTTGGAGGAAGTAATACACCTAAAGCTGCCAGGCACCGGCGATACACGTCATCTAATCATCCTACGTAAGATGGAGCCCACACCGCCCCAGTACCCCCGCAAACCTGGGGTTCCCGCTAAAAATCCGTTATCCTAGTGGGTAAGGTGAAGCGCATCGGCATAGTGAATCAAAAAGGGGGGGTGGGGAAGACCACGACCGCAGTAAATTTATCGGCCTACCTAGCCAAAGCTGGTCAAAAGGTTTTGCTAGTGGATCTCGATCCCCAGGTCAATGCAACCTCGGGGGTGGGGCAGGCCGTGTCTGAGCGTAACATCTATACTGTCTTGGTCGGTAATCATGACGCTCGAGACGCACTGGTGAAGGTGGCTGAAGGGCTGGATCTGCTTCCCTCAAGCCCCGATTTGGTCGGGGCTTCTGCGGAACTTATAGAAAAACCCACCCGGTTGGCTGAGGTTTTACGTTCGCTGGAGCCAGCCTACGACCTTATCCTGCTGGATGCCCCCCCCAGTTTGGGCCCTATTACCATCAACGTTCTGGCGGCTGCGGAGGGCTTGGTTGTTCCGGTGCAGGCTGAATATTATGCCCTCGAGGGAATTGCTGGCCTGATGGAGACCATTGAACAAGTGCGTACAAGCCTGAACCCGGCCTTGCGGCTTCTTGGGGTTCTGATCACCATGTACGACCCTCGCACCTTGTTATCACAGCAGGTGGAGAGCAACATCCGAGCCAACCTAGGAGAGAAGGTGTTCTGGACGGTAATTCCACGCAATGTCCGGCTGGCCGAGGCACCCAGCTATGGTCAGGATATTAGTCAGTATGCACCAACCAGCAGCGGTGCCCACGCCTACCGGCGCCTGGCGGAGGAGGTGATGCGTCGTGTCAAAGAAGCCTAGCGGTCTGGGAAAAGGATTGGAAGCCTTACTGCCTAAAACCCCGGCTTCCCAGACCAGACTTCCTCTAGCCTTGATCAAAACCAATCCTGGACAACCCCGGCGCCTGTTTGACCCCGAAGCCCTGGAAGAGCTGGCCGCCTCTATCAAGGAGAAGGGTTTGTTGCAGCCGTTGCTGGTGAGGCCGAAGGGGGATATGTACGAGCTGGTGGCGGGTGAGCGGCGTTTTAGAGCCTCTCAGATGGCGGGGTTGCGCGAGGTTCCGGTCATTATCAAGGACATAGGGGAGCGTGAGGCCCTGGAAATTGCCCTTATCGAAAACCTGCAGCGTGAAGACCTAAATCCCATGGAAGAGGCTGAGGGGTACAAACGGCTGGTAGATATGGGCATGACCCAGGAAGAGGTAGCCAGGGCTGTGGGCAAGGCCAGGGTAACGGTTACCAACGCCCTCAGACTGCTTCAATTAAGCCCAGAGATTAGAAAAGCCCTGGAAGAAAATAAAATCAGCGCAGGGCATGCCAGAGCTCTTCTGATGTTGCCGGAGTCCAAGCGTAGCTGGGGCTTATCGGAGGTGTTATCAAAACAACTGAGCGTGCGTGAAACCGAGAGGCTCAAGGATAAGCCTGCGGCCTCGAGCGGCCGCCCAAAAGGTGAGGAGGCCTACGCCGAGATCGCGCGCAACCTCTCGCGCCGACTGGGTACAAAGGTTCGTTTTACGAGCCTCAAGAAAGGGAAGATAGAGATTAGTTACCACTCTGAAGAGGAACTCACCGCAATTTTGCAGGCCCTGGGCTATGAAGGGTAAATCAAGGCAATAGAATTCGTATAGCCCCTTCGATATCGGTACGTCGAATCTGCACACCGTACTGATTTAGGCGTTCTAGTACGGCCCTCGACGGGTGGCCGTACGGGTTACTGCCCACGCCAATTAAGGCCAGCTTGGGGCGGAAGTGCTGCAATAGGTGATCACTGGTGCTGGTCTCAGAGCCATGATGGCCCACCTTTAGGATATCTACCTTCTCGGTGGGCCAGCGCACCTCGGCTGAGGTGGGAGCGTCGCCGGTAAAAAGTATCTTGTGATTCTTGTATTCCAGCACGAAAACCAAACTGCGCTCGTTGTCCTCGACCTCGTCACCTTGTGGCCCTAAGAAGCGCAGGCGGGCCCCGGCCAGGGTTAGCTGGCTTCCTCTGCGAGCAGAAAAAATTGGGATTCCGCGCTGACGGGCGGCCCGGTGCAAGGCATCGTCCAAGGCGACGCCCTGTACCCTGGGCCCGGTGACCAATGCACCGACTGGAAAATTCCCAATAACTTTCAACAGGGCCCCCACATGGTCTCCATCGGGGTGGGTGGCGATGAGCAGATCAAGGTCGTCCACACCCAGGGCTCGCAAGGCTTGTTCTAGCCGAGGATAAGCCCAGTCGCGCCCTCCATCCACAAGGATTTCTACCCTGCCGGGAAGGCGCAGCAGGATCGCATCGCCCTGGCCCACATCGAGCTGCCAAAGCTCGGCGCGGGGTATGTAGCTGGACAGGATGGAGGTCAGCGCGGCTGTGGCGGTAAGCCCCGCCGCATGTGTCCAGCGAAGACGGCCGTAAAGGCCCAGCAGCAATGGTAGAAGGCCAAGGTAGTACAGGATGAACCCTACAGGAGTTATCTCACCCCAGCGCAGCAAGGGGCCCTCGGACAGCCACCCAACCAGTCCCAAAACCAACGAACCGAGAATCTCGATGGGCCCGGCCAGTAGACCACCTACTAGTAGTTTGAGAAAGCCTAGGGGAACCAGGAGGCTCAGCAAGGGTAACACGAGCAAGTTTGCAACGGGGGAGATCAGGGGCAGTTGATGGAAATGATGGAGCAAGAGGGGAAGGATCAGAATTTGCGCGGCAAGGGTGACGCTAACGGATGACCAGACCCACTGTTTCCAGCCCTCGAGCCTGGGCAGGTGCGGCAGCACCAGGGCCATGCCCAGCACGGCCAGATAGGAAAGCTGTGCCGAAAGGCTGAACAGGGTACGCGGCTCGAGCAGCAATTGAATAAATAAAGCCAGCGACAAGGCGGGCAAGACTGCTACCCGGCCGCTTCCAATGAACAGGCCCATCAACACAAAGCCCGCCATAATCACTGCCCGTACCAGCGAAGGCTGGGGCCCTACAAGCCACAGATACAGCAGCAATAAAAGCAAGGCTGCAGGGTAGCGCCACCTGCCCAGCGGATAGAGCAAGAGCACAAAAAAGCCGGTTAGGATCGCCACATGTAAGCCAGATAGGGCCAGGGTGTGGGCCAGACCGGCCTGCTGAAACTCCGTATAGGCCTCGCCCAGATCGCGACGTTCGCCGAGGGTCAAGGCGGCGAGCAGGGCGGCCACGGAGGGGGAGAGGCCAGCTACAAGCTGCTTTTGAAGCCGCTGGCGGGGATCTGGTGGTAGGGGTTCATAATGCACAACCCGTTGGGCTCGTAGCACCGCTGTAACCCCCAGGCCGCGTAACCAGGTTTGCTGATCAAAGCCCCCCGGGTTGCGCTTATTCGAAGGGCGCAGTAGGTGGCCCTCCAAAACATAGCGGCCATCCTGCAACTTTGGAAAGTAGTGCACATATAAGCGCCCTTGCGGTGTGTGTAGAAAACCTCCTCGAAGGGTGCCTTCGATCCGCAGCCACTGCCCTATCTGGGAAGCCCAGGGATCCTGGGCTAAACCCAGGTGCAGGGTGATCAGAATGTAAGCTCCCAGACCAAGCCAACGTGCAGATTGCGGGAGTCCAAGCCCTGCTAGCAAGCCCAGAAAGGCCCAGGGGGTTAGCTGGCTGAGAGCCCCCAGCAGGGCCCCAGCACCCAGTGCAAAAGGAATCATAGGGTTACTAGGGGACGCAGCCGCTCAAGCAGTTTGGGCCCGATTCCTTTAACGCGCTCGAGGTCTTCAAGCGTGCGGTAGGGGCGTCCTTCAATGATGCGTTGGGCTAGTGCTGGGCCAATTCCGGGCAGACTCTCGATCTCGGCCTGGCTGGCTGTGTTAAGGTTGACCTTTTGAACCTCGGGTAGAGCAGGGCCGGGTCTTAGGGTATGCGCGGCTTCCAGGCCTGGGGTGGGTGGGGTGTAGAACTGGGTTGGTGCGAATCGAACGGTTAGATTGGGCCATAGGCTCACCAGCCCTAGACCGAGCACCACCAGGATATAGGCTATGTTCAGCCAAAGCTTCATTGAATTGGCCGTATGGGGTAGCGAATCCGGCTATTGACCCTAAGAAAATCTGCTCAGGAGGGTTCCGACAGGCGCCACTGAATGAGCGCAAGGGAGAGGCCCACTGCAATTACCCCAAGCGGAACCCAAATATCGCTGGTGCTCCCCATGTTTACTGCTAGATATCCTCCTGTGACGCCCGCTGTAATCAGCGCTGAAACCTTTAGTAGCACCGAAATGATACGTTGCGTTGGAGAAGAGCCTTTGACTTGAGCAGAAACCTGGGGCGCTGGGCTGGCCTCGCTGCGCACGTCTGTAGCTGTAGGTGCGGGTGCAGCGGGGCTGGGCTTAGGCGAACCTTCATAGGCCCAGATGGAATCGCTGGGTTCGTCGGGAAGGGTTTTGGCTGGTTCTGTGATGTTGAGTTGGTTGGAAAAAGCTGGTGCGGCCGGTGGTGTTTCCGGGGGTGTCGGGTAGGTGGGTTGGGGCGTGGGAGGGCTGGAGGGTGGAACACCGCTTTCGCGGGCAGCATCCGGTGTGGGTGGGGGTGTTTCCACCGACTCGACCACCCGGGGGGGCTCATCGGTCTGGGTGACCTCGGACTTGGCCCTGAGCACATGCCCTTTGAGCGATTCCAGAAAAAGCTTTAATTCGTCTTTCTGGAAAGCGGCCGGGGCAATGCTCATGAGGATGCCCTGTTCGCTCATCACGTCTATAGTGCCGGTTTGCCTATTTACGCTAATGCGTTTGATTATGGAAAGGCGTGAGCTTTGCGAGGTGTTATCGTCCAGGTAGAACAATTCTCGGCTGCTTAAGGCCAGGAGACCGCCGGGGCCTTCGAGCCGAGCAATGATAGGAGACTGGGTCAATTGCGAAAGACGCGCATCGTATTTGCCCATATTTAGCAGTCTACAACATGCGCAGACCGGCTCGCTTTCATCCATCACGCACAAGCGGTATAATCTCGACTCCCAGACACAAAAGCGGTTTGGGAAGAGAGCACCTCTGGCAAGGAGAAAAGGCATGTTATCGGGTAAACCCTTGCTTTTAGGGCATCGCGGCGCCCCACTGCAGGCCAAGGAAAATACCGTCGATTCCTTTCGCAAGGCCCTGGAGGCTGGCCTGGACGGCCTCGAGCTTGACCTGCACCGCACCCGCGACGGGGTGCTGGTGGTGCACCACGACTTTGAGCTACAGGGCCAGCCCATTGCTGCGCTGGACTGGCCGACCTTGCAGCAACAAGCGCCCTGGCTTCCCCGGCTCGAGCAGGTCTTTGCGCTGGCCGAGGAGTTTCCGCAGGCCTGGCTCAACCTCGAGCTCAAAAGCCAGCCCGGCCCTTCGGACGGGCGCGAAGCCCTGCTGGTGCAGGCCTTGCAGGGCTGGTCGGGCTGTGCGCGGGCCTGGATTAGCAGCTTCGACCCCCTCGCCCTGATCCGGCTGCACCGCTTAGGGGTGGGTGTACCGCTGGCCCTGCTCTATGCCGAGCCCGAGATGGAAGAGCTGGTGCCCTGTCTACCGGTACAGGGGGTGCATCCGCTGCATAAGCTTCTGAGCCGGGAGAAGGTGGAAGACTTCAAGGCTCGAGGGCTATTTGTGGTCACCTGGACGGTCAACCAGGCCGCGGCGGTGCGGGAGCTGCTGGGATGGGGTGTGGACGGCGTGATCGGCGACCAGCCGGAGCAACTGCTGGCCGGCCGGGCTTGATCCGATTGGGTTTTGCACCCAGCCTGGCCGGTTCTTGCGCTAGTCTTTTGGTATGCAAGGAGTGCAGTTTAAGCTAATTTCGGCCACCGATCCCGATATATTCCAGGAGCGCCTCAACCGCTTTGTGGAGAGCCTTCCGCTGGAGGCTCTTCTGATAGATGTCAAATTTTCCACCTCCCATAGTGGGTCGCAAACCACCTACGCCGCCCTGGTGCAGTACAAGTCGGTTGAGGAGTGGAAGGAGTAGGGGAGGCCTAGGCCACCTGCAAGGCCTGCTCGATGCGTTGTAGGGCCAGGGGAATGTCTTCGTCTTGCAGGTCGCGGTGGGTGACGAAGCGCACCCGGCTGGGCCCCATGGCGTTGGCCAGTACGCCCAGCCCGCGCAGGCGCTGGACGAAGGCCGGGGCCTGGGGTATCTGCACGTACACCATGTTGGTCTGCACGGTTTGCAGGTCTACCTCGAGGTGAAGCCGCAGCAACCCCTCGGCCAGGGCCCGGGCCATCTGGTGGTCGCGGGCCAGGTGTTGGGGGCCTTCGGTCAGGGCCAGGATGCCCGCCGCGGCCAGCACCCCCGCCTGCCGCATACCGCCGCCCAGCAGCTTGCGGTAGCGCCAGGCCTCGGCGCGGTATTCCTTGGGCATCAGCAGGATGGAGCCTACCGGCGCCCCCAGTCCTTTGGACAGGCAGATGGAGACGGTGCGGAAGCCTTTAGCCAGCTCGAGCGGGGTGGTGTGGAGCGCCACAACCGCGTTGAAGAAGCGCGCCCCGTCCAGGTGGGTGGGCAGCCCGGCCTGTTCCGCCACCTGCTGAATGGCCCGCTGCACGGCGATGGGCACCACCGTGCCGCCCGCGGTGTTGTGGGTGTTTTCCAGGGCAATCAGGCCGGTGGGGGCCTGGTGCACCGAGGTGTGGATGGCGGCCCGCACGGCCTCGGGGTCGGGTATGCCGTAGGGGGCCTCTACCAGCCGGATGATTCCGCCCGAGAGCACCGCCAGCGAGCCCGGCTCGTACTCGTAGATGTGGGCCCCTTTGGGGGCGATCACCTCCTGCCCGCGCTTCAGGTGCAGCATCAGGGCCACCTGGTTGGTCATGGTGCCGCTGGGCATGAAGAGGCCGGCCTCAAAGCCCAGCATCTCGGCGGCCAGGGCCTCGAGGCGGTTCACGGTGGGGTCTTCGCTGTACACGTCGTCGCCGACCTCGGCCTCGGCCATGGCCTTGCGCATGGCCGGGGTGGGCTGGGTTACGGTGTCGGAGCGGAGGTCAATGGTGCGCATAGGCCCTATACTACTGCTGAAAGCGGGGTAGTTATGGAACACCAGTCCTATGCCTATGGCAAGAACCACTGGGCTTTGGAGCCCGACCTCCCCGGCATTCTGAGCTGCTACTGGAAGGGCTGGAGCGTGCACCAGTCCGAGCTCGAGCGCTTCGGGGCGCTGGCCGGAGGCGCGGCCTACCGCATCGCCGACCACGTGGACAAAGAAGCCCGTCCGGTGCTGGTGATGCACGACCTGAATGGCCAGCGCATTGACCGGGTGCGGCTATCCCCGGCCCAGGAGGCCCTCAACCGCGAACTGGCCGCCATGAACCGGGCCCCCTACCAGGGGGGAAGCTGGCACCTGCATTTTGCCCAGGGCTACCTGCTGGCCGACCCCGGCCTCTACTGCATCCAGACCATCACCAACGCCACCCTCTACGCCATACACAAATACGCCCCCCAGTTCGCCCGCTGGAAGGAGGAACTCTTAGCGGGCCGGGCCTTTGGCGCGACCTGGATGACCGAGGTGCAGGGCGGCTCGGACCTGGGGGCCAACCAGGTGCGGGCGGTGCCCGAGGGGGCGGTCTGGCGGCTGTGGGGCGACAAATACTTCTCCAGTGGGGCCGGCCTCACCGACTACGCCATCGTCTCGGCCCGGCCCGAAGGCGCACCGGCAGGGCCCAAGGGCGTCGCGCTGTTCCTGGTGCCACGGCTGGACAGCCAGGGCCGGCTCAACTACCGGGTGCGACGGCTCAAGGACAAACTCGCCACCCGTGCGGTGCCCTCGGGCGAGGTGGAGTTTGCAGGGGCCGAGGCCCACCTGATCGGGCGGGCCGAGGAGGGCATCTACTACATCCTGGAGACCCTGACCCTCTCGCGCCTAGCCAATGCCTGTGGAGCCATGGGGCTGGCGCGAAAGGCCCAGCTCGAGGCCCTCTTCCGGGTGCAGGCCCGCCGGGCCTTCGGCAAAAAACTGGAGGAACACCCCCTGGTGCGCCGCGACCTGACCGACCTGGCGGTGCGCATCGCCGGTGGCCTGGCCCTGACCTTCCGCGCGGTGGCGGCCTGGGACGAGGCCTGGCAGGAGACCCCACCCTACAGCCCCCGCTACCACTACGCCCGGCTGCTGGCCCACCTGGCCAAGGCCCGCACCGCCGAGCACGGCACCTACTGCACCCAGTTGGGCATGGAGCTTTTCGGCGGGGTGGGCTTCGTGGAGGACTTCGCCATTGCCCGCCTGGCCCGCGAGGCCCTGATCACGCCCATCTGGGAAGGCCCCGCCAACGTGCAGGCCCTGGACACCCTCGAGGTGCTCTTCCGCAAAGGTGCCGCCGAGCCCTTCCTGGCCGAGTTTGGCGCCAAGCTCGAGGCCATACCAAGCGAGGAGGCCCGACAGGCCCTGGCCCGCCTGCGCCATACCCTGGATTACCTACAAACCCTGTCCCCCGAAGAAGCCCAGTGGCACGCCAAAGAAGCCCTGCGCACCCTGGCCGATGCGGCCGCCGTGGCCCTGCTTTACGAGCTGGGCAGCGAGCGCCACGCCAGGCTGGCGGCCCTATACGCCCGGCGGTTTTTGGCCCAGGAAGAATACCCGGCCTGGGCCATGCAGGACGAAGCGCTGTGGCGGGTTGCTCTGGAGCCTACGCCCGCCGCTTGAGGATTCAGTCCAGGGCCTCGAGCCGCACCGGGTTGGAGTGGAAGGTGGAACCCTCGCCCATGTCGGTCAGGTGTTCGCCGGTGAGCCAGTTGATGCCCTTGCCGTCCGGCGCGGGCTTTTCCCACCAGGTGCCCTCCAGCACCACCGTGCCCCGGATGGGGGCCTCGCTCACCCGCACCCGCCGCACCACCGAGCCGTGCTGGGAGCGCACCCGCATCTGCGCGCCGTCCAGCGCGCCAAAAGCCCGTGCGTCCTCGGGGTGTACCAGCAGGGTGGGCTCCCCCCCTTCGCCCTGCACCAGGCGCTCGATGTGCCCGTAGGTGCTGTTCAGAAAGTGCTTGGCCGGGGGGGTCAGCAAAATGAGCGGGAACTCCGGGGTGGGCTCGGTCAGAATCACCTGCGGCGGGGGGTCGAACTGCACCTTGCCCGAAGGGGTGCAGGCCCGCTCGGTAAAGGGCTGGAAGCCGCGGGGGATGTTGAGCCGCAGGAAGCCCTCGGCCTTGAGGCGCTCGAGGGTGATGCCCTTTAGCCAGGGATGGTCGGTGTCTAGAAGCGAGCGGGCCAGGGTCTCGGCGTCCCAGTAGAGGGTGGGCTCCTCCAGGCCCAGCCGCTGGCCCAGCTCGGCGAAAACCCAGGTGTTGGGCCGGGCCTCGCCCTGGGGTGGCATCACCGCCTCGTTCCAGGAGAGGTAGTAGTGGCCGTAGGCGGTGTAGAGGTCGGGGTGTTCTAGAAAGGTGGTGGCGGGCAGCACGTAGTCGGCGTAGCGGGTGGTCTCGGTGAGGGCCTGCTCGAGCACCACCGTAAAAAGGTCTTCGCGCTGCAGGCCCTTTTGCACCAGGTCGGAGCGCGGGGCCACCACCGCGGGGTTGGAGTTGAAGACGAACAGGGCCCGGATGGGCGGTTCCAGGGCGGTGAGGGCGCTGCCGATCTGGGTCATGTTGACCTGCCGGGGCGGGGTGGGCCGGGCGGCCAGCAGGTGGGCGCCCCCCAGGTAGCGGCGGTTGAGGGCAAAGGCCCCCGAGGTGGTGAGCAGGGCCCCGCCCCCCGGGTACTGCCAGGCCCCGGTAATGGCCGGTAGCAGAATCACCGCCCGCAAAGCGCTGGCCCCGCCGGGGTGGCGGGTCAGGCCGTAGCTGGTGCGGATCAGGCTGGCCCTGGCCTGGGCGAACTCGAGGGCCAGCCGCTCCACCGTTTCGGCGGCTACCCCTGTGACAGCCTCCACCCTCTGCGGCGTCCATTCTTCCGCCACCTGCATAAAGGCCTCAAAGCCGGTGGTCATGCGGGCGATGTAGGCCCTGTCATGCAGCCCGGCCTTCACGATGGCTCGAGCCATCCCATAGGCCAGGGCCGCATCGCTTCCTGGGCGAATCTTGATGTGCTCGTCGGCAAAACGGCTGGTCAGGTTTTCGTAGGGGTCTATGTGCACGATGCGGGCCCCGTTCTGACGGGCTTTTTTCAAAAACGGGGTCAGGTGGGTGTGGGTGTGCAGGCTGTTGATGCCCCACAGCAGAATAAACCTGGCCTGGGGGACATCTTCCGGGTCTACCCCATAGCGGTCGCCGTAGCTCCTCACCCAGGCTTCCCGGCCCGCCGTCGCGCAGATGGTGGTCTGAAGCTCACTGGCCCCAAGCGCTCGGAAAAAGGTGAGGGAATGCTCGTACTGCATGAGACCCGTGGTGCCGGCGTAGTGGTAGGGCAGAACGGCCTCGGGCCCGTGCGCCCCGATCACCTCGCGCAGACGCCCGGCAATCTCGTCCAGCGCGGTTTCCCAGCTCACCCGCTCAAACCGCCCCTCGCCCTTTTTGCCCACCCGCCGCAGCGGGTAGAGCGGGCGCAGGGGGTGGTGGTTGCGCTCGGGGTAGCGGTAGGTCTTGACGCAGGCGAAGCCCTGGGTGATGGGGTGGCGCGGGTCGCCCTCAATTTTGAGCAGGGTGTTACTTTCCTCATCTATGCTGGCAATCAGTGAGCAGGCATCGGGGCAGTCCAGCGGGCAGGTGACGCGGGCTTTGCGTACAGTCATAAGAACCATGCTAAAAACCCGGATGGTGCCTGTCCATGCGGTGCTTACAATGCCTTAATGAAGGCTTTAGTTTTGGCCGACCAAAGTAGTCCAAATCACGCTGGGTGGGGGGTGTTGTTTTGCTATACCAGTAGTGCCAGCGCTGGTATCGAAACCCCAGAAGGAGGAACCATGCAGCGAGTTGTTCAAGCCCTAACCATACTCACCCTGCTGGCCCTTGCCCCGGCCCTGGCCCAGAGTAGCCAATCCAGCTTCAAGCCAACCAGCCCGGCCCTGGTGCTGCCGGTGGGGCAGGAGTTGAGCGATGAAGAGCTGGCGGAAGTGGAGGGACGGTGGCTTTGGGCCGCTATAGGTGCAGCAATGGGAGCTCACTCTGCCGTAAGTGCTTGTGAATGCAGCGGTTGGCGAGCAGTTGGTGCAGCCGTAAGCGGTGCGGCGCTAGGCGTGGTGGGTGGAGCCAAAGGTGAGCTTGTGGAGATAGCGTTTAATGCGGCGAGGCAGCTTGGCTCCAAGGTGGCCCAGGCAGCGATGGCAGGTGTAGGTGTTGGAATTGCATGGAGCACCGAAAAGAGTGCGCAAGCGGTAGGTGGGGCCTGGAGTCCCAGAAATAGATAGTTTTGTCTTAAAGAAATGGTTGCCCCCAAGCGAGGGCAACCAGATGGTGCTGGAGGATCTGATTCGGATGCTAAAAAAGCTCGGCAGACTGTTTCCAGTATTTCACATCATCGGGTTCCTCCTGATAATCAGTTGGGGATCTACCACATTCAACCCGTATGTGGATGACAAAACTTTTGATTGGACGCTTGGGGAAGTGCTGGGTAAAGTCAGTACTCTTTTGGTTGGCTACTATTTCGCTCACATTCTCACCTTTATCAACCGTGGCTCGTTTAAGGGATATCCTGAGTACCGGGCGTTGTTCGGTTCGAGTCCGGCACCATCTCAGAGGCGGGGGCTGGTGGCTGGGTTGCTGCTAGCGATTTTGGTATGGGTCGCCGCATTCTTACTATACCTTTGGGGAAACAGCTTGGAGGGAGATGATTTAGGCATAGACGTAATATTAACAAACGTAATATCGACATCATTGGTGGTTTTACTAGGCCTATTTCTGGATTGGCGATTCAACCAGTTTGAGGCCTCACGACAGTTGATGCGGATATGACGCCATGCTAGTGACTACTTTACTAGCCATAGTGGTTTCCGAGGGCTTGCTTGGCCTTATGCGGGAGAGGGACAAAAAGGGGGAGACAGTTAGAAGACCCATTCGGGAGTTCGTATCGCTTCTTCAAATCGGCTCCTTTTAAATGAAGGCATCTGTCGAGAGTCTTCGTAATTACATCAGGCTAACATTTGTAGGCTACGCCACCTCGAAAGTTTTGTTCGGGACGCCCGCCGATTGGAACATTGTTGTGCTGATGTCTGTTTTGCATGGACTCATTTTGTGGGTGGGGGAAACCTTCTTTGGGAGAAAGTAAAGCATGAACCGTAACTTCCTGATACTTCTGTTTTTCCTGTTTTGTGTTCATGGCCTGGCGCAGCCCACACCGTATCGGGTGTCACGATACCAGGGTGTGGTAGGGCAGACCGACTGGTTTACCTGTGGCCCGGCGGCGGTGGCTACGCTGCTGCGCCACTACTACGACCGGGCGGATGTGGACGAGGCCAGGGTGCTGGAACTGGCCTTGCAGGCCATGCAGAAAAACGAGGGGGAGGTGCGGCAGGTGGGTATGGGTATCCACGCCCTGGCGCTGCGCCAGGCCATGCAGGCCTTAGGCATAGAGAGCCGGGGTTTTCGGCTGAGCCTAGAACAGCTCAGGGACTATTTCGAACGCGGCGGTTTGCCGGTGATTTTGCACACCACCTAGCCCGAACCCCACTACGTGGTGGCGGTGGGGGTGGTGGAGGGGCAGGTGATGCTGGCTGATCCGAGCTGGGGTCGGCGGCTCCTTCCGTTGGAGGAGCTGCTGTCGGAAAAGGGCTTTAGTGGGGTGGTGCTGGTGCCGCTACCGGAAGAGCCGGCGGCAGGGCTGGCTAAGGCTCGCCAGGCCCAGGCCCTGGAATGGGCGCAAGCCCGGTTGGGGCGTCTGCGCGGCCTGGTGCGGGGGCTGCCATGAGAAGGCTCTGGTGTGTGCTGCTTGTTTTGGGCGGGCTGGCGCTGGCGCAATCCCAACCCATAGACTCGCTGGTGCGGCCCCAGGATAGGCCGGGCCAGCTTCGTTACAGTCTCGCCCTACGTTATGCCCCCTTGCAGACCTCTGGGCTAGGGGAGGAGGCCGAACGGGGGATTTTTGCATTTACGCGGGTGGAGCACGGATTGCTCTTGTCGGGCGCGCTCGAGCTTACCCTAGACGCCACCTGGAAGGCCTTTGTGGGCTTGTCACCGGAGCTGGCGCCTCCAGGCCACCGGGGAGCAGCTACGGCTTGGGTGGGGCCTCGAGCTGGGCGGCATCCTGCGATAATGAAAGGGTGCAAGGCCGCCGCTGGCTGATCTACGCCACCCTGCTCCTCTGGCTCCCGCTGGTTATGGCGGGGGGTTCCTGGCTGCTTGCCCGCAGCGTAGCGGCCCCGCTTTTTATCGCCTACCTGAGCCTGTTTTGCCTGGTGGTTTCGCTGGGGCTGTTTTGGGTGGGGGTTGTGCAACTGCTGCGCCGGCGGCTGCGGGTGGCCGATTTGCTCTGGCTGGGGTTGTATGGGGTGGGGGCCGGGCTATACGCCGCACTGGTTGCACTCCTCAGGCCGTAGTGTTCGCGGCGGGGTGATGGGATATGATTTGCGCTATCTGAGCGCGGTGTATCCGCGGCCCGATTCCAAACCCAAACCGGAGGAGATAGATGGCAGAGCAGTTGGACGCAAACCGCCCCTTACGGGTAGCAGTCATTGGTGCGGGGCCCTCGGGCATCTATGCTGCCGAGGCTCTGATCAAACAGAGTGAGGTGGCGGTCTCGGTGGATGTCTTCGACCGGCTGCCCACCCCCTATGGCCTGGTGCGCTATGGGGTGGCCCCCGATCACCAGACCATCAAGTCGGTGACCAAGGTGATGCAGAAGGTGCTGCAAGACCCACGGGTGCGGTTTTTGGGCAACGTCGAGTATGGCCGCGACCTGACTTACGCCGACCTAAAGCGCCACTACGATGCGGTGGTCTACACGGTGGGGGCCTCCAGCGACCGTCACCTGAACATTCCCGGTGAGGAGCTGCCGGGAAGCCTTTCGGCCACCGAGTTTGTGGCCTGGTACAACGGCCACCCCGACTACCAGAACCTGGACATCCGGCTGGATGGGCAGGGGGTGGCGGTGGTGGGTATGGGCAATGTGGCGGTGGATGTGACCCGCATCCTGGCTAAGACGGCGGAGGAGCTGGGCCGAACCGATATTGCCGACCATGCCCTGCCGGTGCTGGCCCAGAGCCAGGTGACCGATATCTACATGCTGGGGCGGCGGGGGCCGGCCCAGGCCAAGTTCACCACCAAGGAGCTGCGCGAGCTGGGCGAGCTTCTCAACGCCGATGTGCTGGTCAGGCCGGAGGAACTCGAGCTCGACGAAAAAAGCGCAGCCTCCATCGCCCACGATCCGGCCCTGCTCAAGAACCTCGAGGTGCTGCGGGAGTTTGCGGCCCGACCCCTTAGCGGCAAGCCCCGCCGGATTCACATCCGCTTTTTCGTCTCGCCGGTGGCGATCTTGGGCGAGGGCCGGGTGCAGAAAATCCGCCTGGAGAAAAACCGCCTGGACGAGAACCTGAACGCGGTGGGCACGGGCCAGTTCGAGGAGCTCGAGGTGGGGATGGTGCTGCGCTCGGTGGGCTACAAGGGCGTGCCCCTACCCGAGGTGCCCTTCGACAGCCGCAAGGGGATCATCCCCAACCAGGGCGGGCGGGTTCTGCGCGAGGGCCAGGTGGCGCAGGGCGAGTACACTGCCGGCTGGATCAAGCGCGGCCCCAGCGGGGTGATTGGCACCAACAAGGCCGATGCCACCGAGACCGTCCGGCTGCTGTTGGAGGATGCCCCCCGCCTGCCCCGGGCCCCCGAGCCCAGCCCCGAGGCGGTCACCCAGCTATTGCAGTCGCGCGGGGTGCGGTATGTGACCCTCGAGCACTGGCTCAAGCTCGACCAGCACGAATGCGCCCAGGGGCAGGCCCAGGGCCGCCCGCGGGTCAAGGTGACCAGCATAGCGAAGATGCTCGAGCTGGCCCAGGGCTAAGCGAGGCCCTGGGGCGGTGGTTATCTCGCCAGCCCGCCTACGAGCCCGTTTTCAACGGGTATGGCAAACCCCAGGAGCGCGCCGCCCTCCGGGGATCGGCCGGCCATGACCTGGCCCCCATGCCAGCGCACAACGGCCTCTACTAAAGCCAGCCCCAGTCCGCTGCCGGCGCTTCGACGCCCACGGTAAAAACGCTGGAAAATGTGGGGAATTTGCCCGGGCTCGAGGCCGGGCCCCTGGTCGTGGATCTCCAGGTGGGCCTGCTGCTGCTGGGTGTAGACCCGGAGGCTGGCCCGCCCCCCACCGTGGTGCAGGGCGTTTTCTAGCAGGGCCCGGATAGCCGCCCGCAAGGCGGTTTCATCCCCGGATACCACGACCGGTTCCTCGGGCAGGAACCAGTCCAGCCGGATAAAGGCCTCCCGCATCCGCTCAGATTCTTCGAAGGCCAGGGTATCCAGGGAAACAGGGCGTTTTTCCAGGATACCGGCATCGGCGCGGGCCAGATGAAGTAGAGACTCCACCAAGTCCAGCAGATCCCGCAGGCTTTTCTGGGCTTCTAAAAGTTCTGGCTTTACCGAAGCGGGGGCCTGGGCGAGGGCCCGCTCAATGCGGCCGCCCAGGATGGTCAGCGGGGTGCGCAGCGCATGGGCGGCGTCCTGGGTGAAGCGACGCTCGCTCTGGATGACCTCGCCCAACGCGGCAAGCAGGCTATTAATGGCGCGTACAAAGCGCCACACCTCGTCGCGGCTTCTGGGCTCGAGCAGGCTGGAGCTCCACAGGCGCTGCTCGGCCAGGGCCATGGCCTGACGGGTGAGTCGATCCAGTGGGTGCAGGCCGCGCCCCAAAAGAAAATAAGCCCCCACCAGGGTTCCCAGGGAGACCAGGGGAATGACCCATAGGAGAAGGCGGCTCAGAAAGCTCAGGCTTTCTTGTACGGGCTCGAGGGGCAGGGCCGCGCGCAGCAGCAGCCCATCCGCGAGGGGACGGGTATGTATCCGGTAGATGGGGGATTTTCCCCGGGCCAGCTCCTGCAATAGCCTGGGGGTGGGCGGGCGGCCAAAAGCGTCCAGCAGGGTACCATCTTCGCTTACCAGCAGCAGCACCAGGCCCGGGAGCAATTGGGGTAAAACCGGCAGGCCCCGTTCGGGCACAAAGCGCGAACTGCCGTCCTCGGGGTCGGGGCCCAGGAGGGTGAGCGCGGTCTCTGTGGCGCGCTCGAGCTGGCTGTCCAGCCGGTGAAGCAGGCTGGCCTCGAGGCCCCACCTGAGCAGAACCCCACTCGCCAGGAAGCCGGCGGTGGTCACCACCATCACCAGCAGGGTCAGGCGCAGGCGCAGGCTCATCCCAGAAAACGGTAGCCCAGATTGCGCACGGTTTCTATAGCCTCCGGCGAGAGCTTGCGCCGCAGGTAGCGCACATAGGTGTCCACCGTGCGGGGGTCTATGGCGGCCTCTCCAGGCCAGACCTTCTCCATGAGGGCCTCGCGGGAAAAATAACCTTCGGCGTGGAGGGCCATGAATTCCAGAAGGGCATACTCCCGACCGGACAGGTGCACCGACCGGCCGTTCCACCAGGCCCTTTTGAGCTCCAGGTCGAGCTCGAGCCGACCCACCCTCAGACGGTTGGTCGCCTCCCCTCGAGCCCGCCGCAAAAGGGCTCTGATCCGGGCGACCAGCTCTTCGGGGTGAAAGGGTTTGACCAGGTAGTCGTCGGCCCCGGCCTCCAGGCCTTTTACCCGATCGGCCAGGCCGTCCCGGGCGGTCAGAATCAGCACGGGGCTCTTTTCGCCCCGGGCCCGGAGCGCTTGCAACAGCTCGATGCCGTCCCCGTCTGGAAGACCCAGATCCAGAACCACCAGATCGTAAGGGAAGCTTTGCAGCAGGCCATCGGCGCTGGCGATGTCCTCGGCCAGATCCACTGCAAACCCCTGGCCGCTGAGGGTGTCTTGCAGCAGCCGGCCCAGCCCGGTGTGATCTTCTACCAGCAAAAGTCGCATACTCACCTACGCAAGACGATCTGCCCGGTGCGGGCCTCAATCCAAACTTCCCGGCGGCCGGTTTTGGCCTCCCAGACCAGCAGACGTTCTTTGGGCTTGGGCTTGAGCTCGAGCTTCTCCACTGCGCCCAGGTGGGTTCTGGCAAGCTGGAGGGCCCGGCTGAAGGGCAGGTGGGCTTCGCGGGTGTGGGGCGGCGGGGGTTTGGGACGCACGCGGAAAATCTGCCCGGTGCGCGCCTCCACCCAAATTTCCCAGCCCCCCAGCCGCACCTCCAGGTACGGGGGTGATTTGTCCAGCTTGAACTCGACCTTGTAGGGTTCGTACGGCTGGCCTAGATGATCCTGGGCCAGCCGTACCGCCTGCTCGATGTGGAGCAGGGGGGATGCGAGGGCTACCAACCAAAAACCCACCATACGCAGCGCTATTCCTTTCGACTGAACTCGAGGAAGGCTTCCGCCCGCAGCACGCCGGCCTCGGCGCTCTTGCGATCCCCGCGCTCGAGGGCCTCCCAGACTTCTGTAATCATGTCATTCAGTCGCTCGCGCCGGTCGGGGGGCAGCGACCCGGTGGCCTCCCTGAGGGCCCGGATGCGGGGGGCCAGCGGAGGGGGAATGGCGGCCTTGAGCCGAGGCCACAGGCCCTGCCGCAGCACCCACACCACAACCACGGCTATCAGCAGCACAAATAGTATCAGGAAAAGAAAACCCACCAGCGCCTCAAAGAAATCCCGCTCGCGGGGCCCCCAGAAGCCTCTAGGCCCATAGTAGGGTGCGCAGGCTGCCAGCAAAGGAACCAGCAACAACCAAATCTTTTTCACAGCTACCTCCTTTCGTGGGCACCCGCCCCGTTGCAGGGGGCGGGTGGTGTGAGGCTTGTTAGAAACCCCGGTCGGCCTTGATCAAATCCCCGGCAGCGCTGGCCAGGTGATGGGCTGCTTCGGCCCGCTGTAGGGAGCTGAAATCGTTGGGGTTTACCTGGCTCAGGAGACCTCGAGCCTCCTGCAGGAGCTGCCGCACCAGTGGGTTGTTGTTGCGGTAGTAGGCCAGCTCTGCTTCCAGGCGGGCGATCCGTTCCTGGGCTCTGTAAGGGGCCGAGTAGCTTACCGGGCGGGGCCTGCCGCTGGGGCTTACGGCGAACATACCACTTTCAAAGCGCTGGGCCAGCAGAATTTTCCGGGCGGCCTTGGCCCGCTCGGCGGCTTGGAAGTGGCGCTGGGCCTGGAAATCCCGCTGGGCTTCGCTGGCCAGGCGCTGGGCCAGGGCTGCGCGGGGGCCCTGTG
Source organism: Meiothermus sp. (assembly GCA_026004095.1). GTDB lineage: Bacteria > Deinococcota > Deinococci > Deinococcales > Thermaceae > Meiothermus. Next base: position 10,869 of record BPIL01000001.1, on the reverse strand, counting down.
TGTAAGAAAGCTCAAATTGCAGCTTGTAGAGTTCTTTAGAGGCCCGCTCCGCCTCTCGATGGGAGCTGGGGTTGGGGAACAGGGGTGCGTTCGTTCCTGGGCCTGGAGGAGGAGGGGGCGTGGGGGGAACGGGGGGGCTCGGCTGGGCCAGCGCCAGGCCGGCAATCAGGGCCATCAGTGGAATCCAGATGCTCTTTTTCATCTTGACCTCCTTTGTAAGAACCCGTGTGAACCAGGTTCGCTCAGGAGGGTAGGTGGGTTTGGTGGGAAGGATGTGGGAGCCTCAAACCAGCCACACCACCCCGTAGGGCGGCAGACTACCGGCGAAGTATTTGCCGCTAATCAGGTCGCGCCCCACCCGCCGGATGCGCTGGGGCCGATTGGTCACGTTGATATAGCACCCCACCTGCCGGTCGCGGTAGCCCCGGAGGATGCGCAGCACCTCTTTGGACTCCATCACCACCTGGGGCGCGTTGGGGTGGAAGGCCGGGTGGGAAGCCCGCACCCTGAGCAGGTGGGTGAGGCGGGCCAGCACCCTGTGGGCGCGCGAATGAGGATTGGAGAGCAGCCCAGTCAGCTCCGGCCCGGTGAACCTGTGCCGGTTGAGGCGGCGGTTGATCCCGCTTTCTTCCAGGCCCGCGTGGTCGGAGGGCGAGCCGAAGAGGCTGTGGATGTAGACCCCCGGCACACCCTGCAAGCTCAGGAGAACGGCATGGGCCGCCAGAAAGCGGGCGATCTTGAGGTCTTCGTCCTCGTCGCCGTGGGGATGATTGAGGGCATCGAACAGGGTCAGGCACAGCTCGTAGGGCGGGGTGTCCTTGTGGTTGACCCGGCCCCCGTGGTCGAGGGCTTGCTGGACGAGGGCCTCGATTTCTTCGGGCTCCAGAATGCCATGGGCCGGCCCCACCCCCAGGCCATCGTGCGAGGCCAGGAAGTTGAAGAAGGTGGTGCGCTCGGAGGGCGGCTTCAGACTGGCGGCCCAGGCGGCCAGCTTGCTGGCATCCCCGGTGCGGAAGGTGTGCAGCACCAAAGGGGGCAGCGGGAACTGGTAGACCATCTGGGCCTCGTCGTGGCCGTTGCCGAAATACGCGATGTTGTCCTGGTGCGGTACGTTGGTCTCGGTAATCAGCACCACCTGGGGGGCTTTTATATCCAGCACCAGGCGCATCAGCTTGACGATGCGGTGGGCCCCTTCCAGGTGTATGCAGCTTGTCCCGATCACCTTCCAGATAAAGCCCACCGCATCGAGCCGGATGAGCTGCGCGCCGTTTTGCACGTAGTACAGCAGGGCGTCTATTACCTCCAACAGCACCTCGGGGTGGGCGAAATTGAGGTCAATCTGGTCGGTGGAGAAGGTCGTCCAGACCAGCTTCTCGCCGCTTTGGGTCTGGAAGGGGGTGAGGAGGGGCAGGGCGCGGGGCCGGAAGACCGCCCTTAGGTCGGTGCCGGGCTCCACGGTGATGAAGTAGTTCTGGTACCTGGGGTCGCCCTGCAAGAAAGCCTGGAACCAGGGGCTCGAGGCCGAGACGTGGTTACATACCAGATCGGCCATCAAGCGAAAATCCGCCGCGATGGCCTGGATATCCTCCCAGGTGCCCCACTCGGGCTTGACCTGCTTGAAGTCCACCACGCTGAAGCCATCGTCGGAGGTGTAGGGATAAAAGGGCAGGATGTGCACCCCGGAGAAGGCCCCCTGGAGGTGCTGGCACAGGAAGCGGTGCAGGGTTTGCAGGGGGGTTTCGCCGGCCTGGGTGATCTGGTCGGGGTAGGTGATCAGGAGGGCGTCCTGCTCGCTCCAGGGGGGGGTGGGGTGGGGCCGGGCCAGGTCCGGATAGCGCTCGAGCAGGGCCATGAGCTGCCCTAGCACTTCCTGGCCCCGACCGGGGTAGAGGAACTCGAGGTGGTCTTTCAGCTTCAGATGTATGTCGGCGTGCGCGGTCATGGTGGGATGTGGTCGCTCCTCAGGGGTTGGCTCGATTATGGCAGAACGACCCCTCGCTATGTTCTTCAAGAACGCCAAAATTGTAACCTAAAACCCATGAGGCGCCTGCTCTGGCTGGTAGTACTGCTGGCCGCCTGCCTGCCTGCCCCGCCGCAGCGCAACCTGCGACCGGCGGGCAGCCCCGATGTGGTGGTGCTGGGTTTTGCGGGGCGCTGCGCTTCGCTGCCGGTGGTGGGGGATGGCTGCAACCCGCCCTTCGACAACTATGGCTACCTCGACGATGAGGTCTTTCCCCGCAGCACCGCTCCCCGCCAGACCGCCCAGACGGTGGTCGGGGTTTTTCGTGAACTGGGTTATAGCGTGGAATACTTCGACGTTTCGGCCTTCCTCTACGCCCACACCAGCGGCATCTCCAGGCAGCAGGAGCCGGGCTACCTCGAGGCCGAGGGGTACCTAAAGCGGGTGTACGAGTACTGGATCCGGGGCTTCGAGAACCCCACGCGGGTGGTGCTGCTGGCCCACTCCCACGGCACGGTCTGGGCCAGCCTGCTGGCCTGGAACCACCCCGAGGTGCGCTTCGACTACTTCATTTACCTGGACGCTATATGTAGCTTCTGGGACACCGATAATATGCGCAACAACCGCATCATTCAGGATTACTACGATGCCCGCGGGCTGCGCCGCCCCTTCCCGCTCAACGAAGATGAGGGCGGCGGCCCTTGCAAGGTGGTGACGGTGCCGGGTCTGCCGGCCAAACAGGATATCAACGATGTGGTGCCGCCCAACGTGGGGGTGGGCCTCGAGGTGGTGAGCCGCAGCCCGCTCAACCTAGCCCCGGTCAACTTCATCCACGACGACGACCCCGACCACCGGCTCGACGGCTCCAGAACCCGCCTGTTCCGCTTCCAGTCCCGCGAGGATCACAGCGGCGTTACCGCCCAGGGCAGCGACGCCATGCGGTGGGTGGTGGCCCAGATTCGGGCTCGAGACTGACCCTTATCCTGCAAACTTGCGCAGCATCGCGGCAATTTGCGCGGGTTTTTGCGCGTCGCCTTTCGCGATGTCAAGGGCGCAGAGGGTCAGGAACTCCTGTAGGATGAGGGTAGAAGCCGACTCCATGGCTTTTTTGGTGGCGGTCATCTGGGTGAGTACTTCCTCGCAGGGGCGTCCTTCCTCGACCATTTTTTGTAAGCCCCGCACCTGTCCTTCTATGCGACGCAAGCGCTTGAGAATGCCGTCCAGAGTCTCCCCGTTGAGGTCGCTGGTATTCATGGCAATGTTAGTCTACACCCCCTGCTTTGAGCTGTGCGCAGCCCATCCAGCGCGTTCCCGGTCTCAGTCTGGTTCCCCTTCGCTCTCGGGGATGGGGGCCTCGAGCGCCCCCTCGCGCGGAGCCTCGGGGTAAAACTTGCGCAGCCTTCCGCCGAATAGCTGGATGAGCTTCTGAAAACGCGGGTCCTCGAGCAGGCCGGGCTGGCCTTCGCCCTCCTCGAGGGCTGCGTCGGGCGGGTTGGGGTCAAAGAGGGTCGCTTCGGGGTTCCAGGGTTCCGGTTCGGGCGGGCCTCCCTCCAGGGAGGGACCGGGTTCCTCCCAGGGCGCATCGGTGGGGGGGGAAGCTGGAGCGGCTATATCTGGGGTGCTGGGGGGTTCCGTTGGGGGTGGGGTTGGTGGACGATCCCCTTCGGGACGGTCTGGCGACCGTACACCATTGGGACGATCCCCCTCGGGACGGAGCGCACTCCGTGCGCCGTTGGGACTGAACCCCGCAGGCTCATCCGCTAGTTTTTTTTTCCCGCCCAGGCGCAGTTCGACCTGCTCGAGGCCCAGCACCTCCCGAACCGCCTTCTGGATGTCCTCGAGGTGCTTCTGCGCCCTCTGGAAGTGGAAGCTGGCCCGCTCGGGGAACAGAAGCACCAGCCTGTCCTCTTCAAAGCGCGGCTCGGCCTCGCGCACGAAGCCGCGGATGGTCACCTTGAGCGCGCCCATAACCCGCCGCCACTCCGAAGCAAGGTCGGCCACGCCTGGGGAAGGGGGTGGGGTGCTGGTTGGCGCGGCGGGGGCCTCCTTGCGGGCCTCGAGCTTTTTGGGCCTGGGGTCGAAGTCGGGGATGCTGGGCGGTGCAACGGCTGCTGTTGCGCTTGCGGCGGTAGGGGTTTGGTGGAGGGCCTGGTAGGCGCCGAGGAGGGCCAGCTCCAGCGAGAGGGCGTCGGAGCGCTTGAGGAGGCGCTCCTGGGCCTCGTCCAGCAAGGTCATGGCGGCCACCAGGCGCTCGTCGGGCTGGTTCAGGTGGGGGCCCGTGCCCAGCCCCATGCGCCCATACAGCCCGGCCCGCAGGGCTTCCAGGAGCCCCTGGGCCAGGGTGCGGGCGGCGAAGCCCTGGGTGTACAGGTGATGGGCCTGCTCCAAAGCCGGGCGAAGCTGCCCTCTGTCCAGGGCCTCGGCCAGCGCAAACAGCGCCTCCTGGGGGGGCAGCCCCAGGGCGTCCTCGGTTTGCTTGAGGGTGAGGGGGCCCTCGAGGGTGAGCAGCCTGTCCAGAAGGCTCTCCGCGTCGCGCATGGCCCCGTCGGCCAGCCGGGCCACGAGTTGCAGGGCCGGGGGCTCGGCCTCGCGGCCCAGTCCGGCCAGGATGCGCTCGAGCTTCTCCACAATCTCGGCCTCGGAAAGCCGCCGGAAGCGGAAGTGCTGGGTGCGCGAGAGGATGGTGGGGGGCATGCGCTCGGGCTCGGTGGTGGCAAAGATGAAAATCACGTGGGGCGGGGGTTCCTCCAGCGTCTTCAGTAGCGCGTTGAAGGCGCTCTTGGACATCATGTGGGCCTCGTCCAGGATCACCACCTTGTGCTGGCCCAGGATGGGGCTTAGCAGGATGCGCTCGCGCAGCTCGCGCACGTCCTCCACCGAGTTGTTGGAGGCGGCGTCAATTTCCAGTACATCGGGGTGCCGCCCCTCCCGCACCAGCCGGCAGCCCTCGCAGGTGCCGCAGGGCCTGGGATCGCTCGAGCAGTTGACCGCCTGGGCAATCAGCCGGGCGCTGCTGGTCTTGCCCACCCCCCGGGGCCCCGAAAACAGGTAGGCCTGGGCCAGCCGCCCCGAACGCAGGGCGTTGAGCAGCACTTCCTTGACATGCTCCTGCCCCACCAACTCGTTGAAGGTGGTGGGGCGGGCCTGGCGGTAAAGGGCGCTCACGGGTTCTAGCTTAAGGCCCGGAGCCAAAAGCGCAAAGTTGGGCGGTTGGGCTTTCGGGCCTGGTGCTGATTATTTGAACCTCGAGACCCGTCGGGGGCGGTCAGTCCTTCGAAAACACGGTCTTGCGAGTGATGGCTAGATCTCCGGCAAATCCAGGTCGGGGATGCGGTTAAAGGCGATGCGGGTCACGGCGCTCTGCTCGGTGCGGTGCATACCGGCAAAGTAGAGGGCCTGGGGGCCGTACTTGCTGTTGGCCTTGTCCATGGCCTGGGCCAGCCGCACCAGTTTTTGCTCGGACTCAAACAGCGGCTCACTCAGCTCGAGCGCCGGTGTCAGGCGGCCTAGGGCGATGCCCACCTTGAAGGGGGTGCCCTCGGGCTTCTGCTGCCAGAGCCCAAGGGCCACCCGCAACAGGGTCAGGGTGTCCTGGCTGGGCTGGATGCGGATATGGGCCTCCCATTTGCGCTGCTCGCCACCCTCCAGAAAGCGCAAAAACAGGGCCAGCGAACCCGCCCAGTAGCCCTCGTGGCGTAGCCGGGCGGCGGCCCGGTGCACCAGCCGGGTGAGCACCGCGCGGGCCCCGGCCTCACTACGGAACACCGGGGGCAGCACGTGCGAGTGGCCCAGGCTGCGCCGCCTTGTGGGTGCCTCGGGCAGGTCGGCGCCCCGCAGGCGGTGCCACCAGGCCAGGCCGTGCACCCGGCTGCCCCAGACCTGGGCGAGCTGGAGGGCGGAAAGCCGGTAGAGCCCCTCCACCGTGGTCACCCCGTGCTTGAACAGGCGCCGCTCCATACCGGGGCCGATGCCCGGCAGGTCGCGCAGTTGCAACGTGTAGAGCCGGTGGGGCAGGTCGGAGGGCTGCAACAGGGTCAGGCCGTCGGGTTTGTGCATCTCGGCGGCTACCTTGGCCAGAAACCGGTTGGGCCCCAGCCCTACCGAGCAGCGAAGCTGGCCCCCCACGCGCCGGTAGATGGCCTCTTTGACCTGCCTACCCAGTTGCAGGGCGTTTTCGGGCTCCCTTTCCCGCCCCATTAGCTTGCAGACCATCTCGTCAATCGAGAGCACCGCCTCAACGGGCAGCACGCTGTCTACCGCCTGCAGAATTTGATGGTGCACGCGGATGTACTCCCTGGGGCGGGCCTCGACCAGCTCGAGCCTGGGGCACAGCAGCCGGGCATCCTGTACCAGCGTCCCGGTCTTGATGCCGTAGCGCTTGGCCTCGTAGCTGACGGCAATGCAGCAGGTGGTCTCGGCCAGCATGGGCACCACCGCCACGGGCTTGCCGCGCAGCTCGGGCCGAAGTTGTTGTTCCACCGAGGCAAAGAAGGCGTTCATGTCCAGAAACAGGTAGTGGATGCCCATGCGAACCTCCAGGAGGTGTTGGATGGTACACACCGAATGGATTTCGGCGATTACGCTTATTACATAACACAGGGGCCACGTTTTTGCAAGGGCAAATAGCCTGGGTATCTGGGGTGCGCCTTCCTTGCTGGGGGACTCAGTCTAAGGGGTCTTTGGCGGTTTCCTTGGTCTCGGGCGCAAACCCGGCGAACATATAGACCTCGTCCCCCTGGTCGCTGAGGTGGAGTTCGGCCAGCCCCTTACGTATCATCTCGCGCAGGTGGGCGCGGGCCTGCTCGGTTTCTAGCTGGCAGTGCAACACCACCTCGGCCAGGGTGACCCGGCCCTGCATCTGCTTGGCTACGGCCAGAATGCGCTGCTCGGGCGATTGCGCGACGCTTTGGGGGGTTTTGGAGGTTGCCAGGCGGTAGCCCAGCACCCCCACAATGGTGAAAAACACCGCCATGCCCGCCAGAACCCCAGGCCCCTCTTCTCCCAGGTTGCCCGACACCAGGTCGCTGATGGCGGCCACCACAAAAAACCCGCTCAGTGCGACGGTGAACCATCCCAGAAAAGCGCGCATCCCAGGGAATTATAGGCACTGGCCGCGTCCTTGCTGGTTCAAAAAAACAAAGAGCCCCCAGGTGAGGGCTCTTTTTGTTCAAGGGTGCGCGTTAGAAGTTCAGCTTGAGGCCGGCCCGCGCCCCCAGGCCAAAGTTGCCGCCGTTCTCGAAGCGGGGGTTGCCCTCCACGAAGAGGCCGAGGGGGCCAAACAGGTTGAGGTCGAGCCCCACGGCGGCGGAGCCGTAGATGGGGTTGGCCTGGGCGGGCAGGAAGCGGGCGCCCACCCCCAGGTAGGGGCTAACAAGTTCACTGCCGAAGTGACGCATCAGGTAGGCCTCGATTCCTAGGGCCTGGGTGCTGAGGTTGTAGTCCAGGCCGGCCCGCAAACCGAATCCCAGCAACGCCTCGCGCACCCCTACCATCCCGGTAAGGTTGATATTGCTGCTGTCAAAGATGCCCCCGCTGGGCTGAGGAACGATGCCCAGGGCCGCACCTACACCGAGGTAAAAATTGCGGGCCGGGGGTGCAGCGAGCGTGGGAGCTTCGGGGGGCCGCACCTCAGGCTGGGGTTGTGGTGCGGGTTGCTGGGTTTGCTGGCGCAGCTCGTTGACCTGGTTTTGCAGCGTGGTGACCTGGTTGCTCAGGCCGCGCACCTGCTCTTCCAGGGCAGCCACGCGGGCGGTGTCGGGGCGGTTGCGAATCTGCTCCTCCAGCGCGGCGATGCGGCGCTCGAGGGCTGCTACTTCCTGCGGAGCAGTGGGGGCGGCAGGGGCCTGGGCCAGCCGCTGGACTTGCTCCTCCAAGGCTGCGATGCGGGCCTGGAGTTCGGCCGGGGTGGGGCCTGCCGGTTGGGCCGGGGCCTGGGCCAGGCGCTGGACTTGTTGCTCGAGGGTCACCAGGCGCTGCTCGAGGGCCGCGGCTTGCTGGCTGGTCTCGATGGCCCGCTTAACCTCAGCCTCGAGCGCGGCCAGTTGGGCGGCCTGATCCTGGGTGGTGCGCTCGAGGGCCTCGAAGCGCTGCTGTAGCTGCTGAAGCTCGGGGGCTACCTCCTGGGCTCCCCGCTCTACCGCCAGACGGCACTCGGGCTGGGCGTTCTCGAGGCGGTTGGTCTGGTAGAGGCGGAAGAAAATCAGGGCGGCCTGGTAGCGGGTCAGGTTCTGGTCGCCACGGAAGGTGCCGTCGGGGAAACCCTCGATGAGGCCACACTGCACGGCAAACTCCACGGCCTGGCGGGCCCAGTGCCCGGCTGGAACATCCCGGAACTGGGTCTGGGCGTGGGCAAATGTGCCGAAAAATACGGCCAGTATGAACCCCAATAAGGTTACACGGCTTTTTCGCATATAAACCTCCTTTTGGGCTGTTGAAGCCTGATTAACTCGGCTTCGATTCCTACGCTACGCAGCCAGGGTGAGGGACTCTTATGGCTAGGCTTTAAACGAAATTGCGAACCTTATCACCCATTTCATGTTTACGATTTTCCGCCGGGCCTAAAGGCCAGCCTGCATTAACCGCTCATAAACGCAAGGCCGGGGGGGTTGAGCGTATACTTACCTTGTTATGCGCACAATTGCTGTGTTGCCCTGGCTGGTTGCGCTGGTGCTGGCCCAGAATGGGCCCACCTACACGGTGCAACGCGGCGACACCCTGTACTCCATTGCCAAACGCCACGAGACCACCGTGGAAATCCTGATGCGGCTCAACGGCCTGAGCGAGGCCACCCTGAGCGTAGGGCAGGTGCTGCAGCTGCCGGCCCGTACCATACAACACACTGTTCAGCGGGGGGATACGCTTTTTTCCATCGCCCGGCGCTACGGCTCCACGGTGCAGGCTATTCAGCGGGAAAACGGCCTCGAGGGCACCAATCTTTCACCCGGCCAGGTGCTCCGGATTCCCCAGGCAGGAGCGGTGGCCCCTAGCAACCCACCTGCCTCGACACCCAACCCGCCCCCAGCCAACCCCAGCCCCACCCCGCCCGCGGGCGCTTCGGCCAGTCTGACGAACCCGACCCCGCTGCCCAACCCCACCCCGCCTGCGCCCGACCCCGCCCCACAGCCCCAGCCCGCCGACACCGACTACGACCCCACCCACCCCCTGATCCTGGTGGTGCTCAAATACCTGGGGCTGCCTTATGTGTTTGGGGCCAGCTCCGACCGTGCGGTGGACTGTTCGGCGTTTGTACAGCAGGTCTTTGCCGAAGTGGGCATCAGACTGCCCCGTACCAGCCGCGAACAGTGGGAAGCCTTCAGCACCGTGCAGGGTGCGATGCGCCAGGGCGACCTGGTGTTCTTCAGCTTTGGAGGCCGCCAAATTGACCACGTGGGCATCTACCTGGGCCGGGGCGTGTTCGCCCACGCCAACAGCTACGGCAGCCGGGTGGTAATCGAAAGCCTGGACAGCCCTTTCTATAAGCGGGTTTATCGCGGGGCCAAGCGGGTGGAGGCCCTGCAAGCTGTACATCCCTAGTAACGCCATCAATAAAGTCGGCTTGGGTTCAGGCCCAAGCGGTAGGGGTTTGTTCGCTTGTCAAAGATTCGAGACAGGCTCTGTCACGCTCGGGGCCCACACTGGCGGGCGTGGAAAACAAACGAGGCATTCATAAAAAGGTATCCGGTTGGTTGAAGAAAGGAATCCTGCTGCTGGTGCTGATGAGCTTGGCCCTACAGACAGGCACCCCTGGGAATAGGCCGGGCCATTGGGTTGTAGACGGTGGCCCCAAATGTTGTGGGGGCGGGTAGTCCAGGTAACCCTCACCTCGCGACGGCGCTTCCCATGAGGAAAAATCTGGTAAAGATTAGCACGATTCGATCAAGTTTTATGAGCGAACTAGAAGCTTTTCTGACAATCTGGACGAGACCTGGACGCCAGCACCTAGACTTGCAGGTAGGTAAAGCCATATGGGTCAGCCACGCCGAGAAAGTGTGGATTACAAAAAGGCGCTGCGCTTAGTGGAGGCCCGCGACCTGCTGGCGGTCAGGCCCTACACGGCCGGTGAGCTGGCCCAGGTACTGGGGGTTCATAAGCGCACGGCCCTGCGCTACCTGCTCGAGGACTTGCAGGCAGTGGAGGTGGGCAAGGTGGGGCGTTCTCCCCAGTATCAGCTGTTGCAAAGCTACGAGCTGAGCCCGGTGGAGGCGCTGGTGACCCACAGCGCCCTGCGGATGCTCTACCACCACACCCCCGGCTACGAGCCAACCTATCTTTCGGCCCTCAAAAAGCTGGCCCGGCGGCTGCCCTCCCCGGCCCAGGAGCTGGCGCTCAAGAGCACCGAAGACCTCGAGCGCCGCACCCTGCAGCACCGTGATGAAGGGCAGGCCATGGCCGTGGTGGCCGAGGCCTGGTTCAAGCGCCAGCGCATCGAGTTCGACTACCTCAAGCCCGGTGGCTCGGGTAGGCCGCGCAAAAATGTGCTCGAGGTCTACTTCCTCGAGGTGGCCCGCACCAACCTGGGGATGTATGTGATCGGGCTCGAGCGCGGCTACCACCAGGCCCTGCGCACCTACAAGCTGAGCCGGATGCGCCGGGTGCGGGCGGTGGGCGAGCCCGGGGCCTACACCATCCCGCCGGACTTCGACCCCCGCCACTACCTCTCCAATGCCTGGGGGGTGGTGGGCAGCAGCGGCGGTGTGCCGGTGGAGGTTCGGCTTCGCTTCCGTCCTGAGGCCGCCTACCGCATCCTGGAGGGCGGCTACCCCAACCTGTGTATTACCTCGAGGCTCCCCGACGGGGGCCTCGAGGTTTGTATTACCGTGGGCACCGACAACGACAACTTCCCCCTGGAGCTTCTGTCCTGGGTGCAGAGCTGGGGGCCTCGGGTGGAGGTGTTGGAACCAGCCCGCCTG